>JAVBWO010000015.1:0-48540 GCA_036677375.1 Bacillota bacterium | reverse complement strand
TCAAGTTGACAAACTATAAGCGGGAGCGTTTTTGTGCAGTCCGCAGTTCCGCTCCCGATATAAAAAGACTTTAAAAGGACGCCACATTTTCGATGTGGCGTCCTTTTTGCGGTGTGCTTGTCTTAGATTAAGTTTCATATGGGTTGCGGCTTGTGGAGATTGCAGCCGTGAACCGAGGTGAAAGCACAAAGATGTAACCCCGATGCTGTTAAAAAGCGGTAAGTGGCTAAAGAATTAGGCCATTGCTTAAGCCTGACCCCCTATGAGCAAAAGCGGGAAAATGGGCGTAACTTGCTGTAGGGGCGGGAGCGGCTAAGATAAAATTATTTATAATCCAATTTCCAATACTGCATCATGCCGTGGCCGTGGTGGCCCACCGGCCGGGTCCAGAAACCGAACCTCTCGTACAGAGGCTCTTTGCCGGGAGCTGACATCAACCCCACAATGGCTCCGGGACAGGCTGTAGTCTCCAGATATTCCATAATGGCTTTGAGCATTTGCGTAGCCAGCCCTTGCCGTTGGTAAGGAGGGCGCACGATGACATCCTGGATATAAAAAACGGTGTGCCCGTCTCCCACCACCCGCGCCATGCCCACCACCTTTCCGTCCCGTCCGTCTAAGCGGATGCTGACGCCGAAGAGGGAGTTGTCCAGACCGGCTTGGGTACAAGCCGGATCGGTAAGAATCCAGCCGGCTTCTTCTTTCAGTTCCAGGACTTCTTGGGCGGTAGGCAGATCTTTCATGAAAGTATATTCCATAAGATGACCCCCTTTATGAAAACAAGAATCGCAAACACTTTTATTTTATAGTGATATGACCGGAGAGGCAACGGAAAAATAAGGAAATTAGGCAATGGGTAAGTCGGATTATTTTTGATAGCAGTACTATTTTTTAGTAACAGTGGCGCTGTTGAATTCCACTTTGGAATTGTTCCAGGTCCTGAGGCCGACATAGCCTTCTTGAAAGGTGCTGTCAGTAAAGGCCATGATCGTATTGCCATCCACTTTAACTGTATGTGCGGTTCCTTTTACTGTAATCTCAATATCGTGATCAGCCTTCATGTTAAAATCCGCTGCCATGGCCACCGACTGAAAAGCATTTGCTTCCGATCCATTGTTAACCTTGCGCACCGTAAACCGATTGCCGGCTCCCGGGTCAAACTGGAAACAATAGCCGGAGATCTGGGCGCTGTCGGTGGCTCTGTAATAGATACCGTAACCGGATTGGGTTGCCGATCCGGACAAATAGGTGGCATTGACCTTTATGGTATAATTCTCCGATTTACTGCCGGTAAGAAGCGCCTTGCTTTCACCGTTTTGGGTGGTGGTCAGTTCCCCGTCTGTGCTGGCCCAAGTGCCCATCAGCACGCTGATCTTATCCATGGTGGCAAAATCGCTTTGATATATCACATTACCGGAAAAAACCCATTGTCCCGTTCCCTGTTCAAAAACAAAAGCGGTATTATTTTGCCGGGGCGTTGGAATGGCGGTTATGTATTTTGCGGTTAATAAGAGGTTCATTTTGTCGGTATCGGAGGGAATTTCCGCGAAGACCTCGGTGAGCTTTTTTTCCTGGGCTGTCGCATAAAAAGCGGTTGCTTGGTTCAAGGTTTGCAGATTTTTGGCGTCTACCGCTTTTTGGGCCCGGCTGACGGCGGCCAAAACATTGGGAATCAAAATAGCTGCAAGGATGCCGATGATGCCGATAACAACAATCATTTCGGTCAGAGTAAATCCGGCCCGGCCCCTGCTTTTTAAGTTGGTTGCGGGTATTTGCTTTTGCATACGATACTTGTTTGCTCCTTTTTATTTTTACATTCCGGATTGATACGGACTGAAGCGATACATGATGCGTGTCGCCATGTTGCCGATCTTCCATATTTTAACATAATTTTAATATATATTTATTTTATTCTATTTCATACATAAATACAATGTATTATTACTGTATTATTCTGTGTCATGAAGCAAAAAGCGGTTTGTACTGAAGTGAATGCGCTGTGGCAATCTGGTTGAAATATTCTTAACGGCGGAAGATCATCGGCAAGGTTGCATGGAAAGGTTTTTACCGAATGGATGAAGCTTGCGGGAATGCTGTCAAGTGGTGAGGGCGGACATAAAAAGGACTGGTTTGCGGGATCCGGCAAACCAGTCCTTTCTGATATGTTTCATTCTTTTGTTCGGTTGATTATCTGATTGGCGATTTTAAAAATGTTTTTTACATCCGTTTAGACGGTTATCTGGCGGTATAGTGGGTATGCAGAAGTTCGTGCGCTTTTTTGCTGCCCGGTTCGCCCAAGAATTCGTTATACAACTTGACGATAGCGGGATTTTCGTGGGATTTCCGTAAAGGCATCTTGATATCTTCTTTATAGATAGCCCGTGCCCGTTGTTCCACTACGCTCCAGTCATGGTTGTGGTAGGGCTGACCGCCGCCGTTGATGCAGCCGCCGGGACAAGCCATGATCTCGATGGCGTGGTATTGCACCTCGCCGCTTCTGATCTTTTCCAGAAGCTTCCTGGCATTGCCTAAACCATTGGCGATGCCGATCTTAAGATCCATATCGCCGATCCTGACAGTGGCTTCCCGGATGCCGGACAGACCGCGCAGCTGATGGAAATCGATTTCTTCCAGAGGTTTTTTAGTGATCCATTCGTAAGCGGTACGGACGGCGGCTTCGATCACGCCGCCGGTGGTGCCGAAGATGACCGCCGCCCCGGTGGATTCGCCCAGGGGTTGATCGAATTCTTCTTTATGCAAATCGGCAAAGTTGATGCCGGCTTCCCGGATCATCTGAGCCAATTCCCTGGTGGATAATACGGCATCTACGTTGGCCAACTGTTCGTTGAAAAGCTCGGGCCGCGCTGATTCATATTTTTTAGCCAGGCAAGGCATAATGGAGACCATAAAGATCTTCTTAGGATCGATGCCTAATTTTTGTGCCATATAGGTCTTGGTAATAGCGCCCATCATCTCATGGGGCGATTTGCAGGAGGATGGTACGTCCAAAAGATCCGGGAAGAAATGCTCGATAAATTTGACCCAGGCGGGGCAGCAGCTGGTGAGGATGGGCAGCCTGCCGCCGTTTTGGATGCGGTCAATTAGTTCGTGCGCTTCTTCCATGATGGTCAAATCCGCCGCGAAATCGGTGTCGTACACTTTATCGAAGCCCATTTGCCGCAGGGCGGTGACCATGCGTCCCGTCACCTTGGTGCCGGGCGGCAGATCAAATTCTTCACCCAAAGCGACCCGGATGGCGGGAGCGGTCTGCACGATGACATATTTGTCGGGATCGTTCAAGGCTTCCAGCACCCGGCGGCTGCAGTCGTTTTCCGTCAAGGCGGCGGTGGGGCAGACCGAAACGCATTGCCCGCAGAAAGTACAGGGGGTCTCTGTCATGGAGCGCTCGAAAGCGGGACTAACCACCGCATGGAAGCCACGGTTGATAGCGGAATAGATGCCTACCGTCTGAATGGTATTGCACATCGTCTCGCAGCGGCGGCACATGATGCATTTATTGGGGTCGCGGCTGAAAGAACGGCTGGATCGGTCAATGGGCAGATTCTTCTTCTCGCCTTGGTATTCCACTTCCCGGATGCCCAGCTCGGCAGCAATGCTTTGCAGCTCGCAGCGGGTGTTTTTAGGGCATTGCAGGCAGTCGGTGGGATGGTCGGACAAAAGCAGCTCTACCACTACTTTACGGGCGGCAGTGGCCCGGGGCGTAGCTGTTTTTACGACCATGCCCTGGCTGACCGGTGTGGAGCAGGCAGGTGCTAAATTGCGGCGCCCTACCACCTCTACCATGCAGACACGGCAGGATGCACATTGGTTTACATATCCGGCATTGTCGATGTGCAGATGGCAAAGAGTGGGAATATGGATATTGGCTTTATTGGCGGCATCCAGGATGGTCGAGCCTTCGGGTACGGAAACAGTAAAATTGTTGATCGTCACGTCAATCATGGCCTCGGCCTCCTTTATTTTTTTATGATTGCACCAAAACGGCAACGGTCAAAGCAAGAGCCGCATTTAATACAATTATCCTGATGGATGGTGTGCGGTTCTTTGCGGTTGCCTTGGATACATCCGGCGGGGCAAATATGAGCGCATAAAGTACAGCCAGTACATTTGTCCGGCATAATATAATAGCGGATCAAGTCGCGGCAAACCATAGCGGGACAGGTCTTATCCTTGACATGGGCGATGTATTCGTCCTCGAAGAAGTGCATGGTGCTTAAAACGGGATTGGGAGATGTCTGGCCCAGGCCGCAGAGAGAAGCATCTTTGATGACTTGCCCCAAGGCTTTCATGCGGTGCAGATCTTCCTCAGTGCCTTCTCCTTTGGTGACTTTTTCTAGGATTTCATAAAGGCGTTTGTTGCCGATGCGGCAAGGTGTACAGCGTCCGCAGGATTCATCCACGGTAAATTCCAGATAGAATTTAGCGATATTGACCATGCAGTTGTCCTCATCCATGACGATCATACCACCGGAGCCCATCATGGAGCCAATGGCGGTCAGGCTGTCATAATCGATCTCGATATCCATCATAGTATAAGGAACGACGCCGCCGGAAGGCCCCCCGGTCTGGATGGCCTTGAAGCGTTTGCCGTTCTTGATGCCACCGCCGATCTCGTAGATGACATCCTTTAAAGTAATGCCCATGGGGACTTCGATAAGACCAACTTTATTGATTTTACCGGCCAGAGCGAAAACCTTGGTGCCGTGGCTTTTGGCAGTGCCGATCTGCGCAAACCAGTCGGCGCCTTTCATGATGATGGCGCAGACATTGGCGAAGGTCTCCACGTTATTGACACAGGTAGGCTCACCAAAAAGGCCTTTTTGCGCAGGGAAAGGCGGTTTGATGGAAGGCTCGCCGCGGTTGCCTTCAATAGAGTGGATCAGTGCCATTTCCTCACCGCAAACAAAAGCGCCGGCGCCCAGCTTGATGCTGATGCTGAAGCTGAAATCCGTGCCCATGATATGATCGCCAAACAAACCCAATTCAGTGGCTTGGGCAATGGCAATATTCAGACGGGTCACCGCCAGGGGATATTCCGCCCGGATATAAATATAACCGTGATTGGCGCCGGTAGCATAGCCCGCGATGGCCATGGCTTCCAAGACTGAGTGGGGGTCGCCCTCCAAGATGCTGCGGTCCATGAAAGCGCCGGGGTCACCCTCATCGGCATTGCAAATGATATGTTTGACAGGTCCCTTTTCTTTGGCGACAAATTCCCACTTGACGCCGGTGGGGAAGCCACCACCCCCGCGGCCGCGCAGGCCGGAGGTTTTGACGCTTTGAATGACGTCGGCGGGCTGCATGGTAAAGAGACATTTTGCCAAAGCGGCATAACCGTCTCTTGCAATGTAGTCATTGATATTTTCCGGATCGATCAGACCGCAGTTTCTAAGGGCGATACGGATCTGCTTGGCGGTAAGGGGTATGTCCTCATGTAAGGAGATACGCTGCATGTCGGGAGCGACCACAAATTCGTCAATGATATGGCCGCCCTTCAAGTGTTTTTCGGCAATCTCTTTGGCGCGGTTTACCGTGACTTCCTCATAAATGGTGTGGTTGCCTGCCTGGTCGATGATCTCGACGGTAGGCTCCGCATAGCAGAGACCGATACAGCCGGTTCTTTTGAGGTCGACTTTCTTTTGTAATTTCAGGAGCTTGATGCTTTCATCAAAAGCGTTGAAAGTATCCTTAGCGCCCGAGGCGATGCCGCAGGTGGCAAGACCTACCAAGACAGTATATTGCTTTTGAGGTGTTTGGGCCGCGTATTGCTCTTTATATTGATTTAAATCGGCGATAGACTGGATAGGCAAAGGGATTCCTCCTTTTTTCTCTAAACTTCCATATCCCGGTATGTATTGATGATGCGGGGAATATCGGCAATGGTCAGACGTCCGAATACCTCGCCGTTGATCATCACGGCGGGAGCTAGGCCGCAGCAGCCGATACAGCGAACGGGATGGAGGGAAAACAAACCGTCAGACGTGACTTCTCCTTCTGCAATACCCAGTTGTTTTTTCAATTCGTCGAATAACTTTTCGGAACCTTTGACAAAGCAAGCTGTACCCAGACAAACATTGATCTTGTATTTTCCACGCGGTTTTGTGGTGAAGAAAGAATAGAAACTGACGACACCATAAACCTTAGCTGCCGAAATACCAAGCTTGCGGGATACAAAAAGCTGCACCTCCGTAGGCAGATAGTCAAAAAGCTCTTGGGCATAGTGCAGTGTACTGATCAAAGCGGTACTTTTGTCTTCTTGCTGGTTGATGAATTCTTCCAGCAAAAAATACTTCTGCTCATCTGTTTTTTGCTCTGGCATATTAGACCTCCTTTTGAAATGTGGGGGCTACACTTGCTACACAGTAATATTATAGTAAGCTCTTTACTTTTTTGCAATAAAAGACTAGTGATTTTGTAGAAAAAGGACAAAAGAATACATTAAACAGCCAAATAATGCAACTATTCAGAATTTGACAGTAACTGGATGGGTTCGACCAGGCTGTATGCAAAATTTTTTAGACATCATACAAAAATAATGTATAAGGTGAAAAGCAATTTCTACTTTGACTTTTCCGATCAAAATTTGGTATGATACTTATTGATTATGAGTGAAAAAAAGGAGATGAAGCTATGGGAGGTAATGCCATCATTGCCCAATCCGGCGGGCCGACGGCGGTTATCAATAACAGCGTGGCCGGGGTGGTAAACCGCTGGCTGGAAAAAGCGCCGGGCGGCAAGATCTATGCTGGTCTGCATGGTATCAAAGGGGTGCTGGAAGAGAATCTCATTGATTTCGGCTATCAGGAGCCGCAAGTGCTGCAAGGCTTAAGGCATACGCCCGGAGCGGGGATCTTTTCCTGCCGTTATAAAGTCACCCAGAGCGATCAGGAAAGATTGGTCGCCATCTGTAAGAAACACGATATCCGTTATTTTTTCTATAATGGCGGCAATGACTCCATGGATACCGCCCATAAAACCCAGTTGGCCGCTGAGGCGGCGGGATATGAGATGTATGTCATCGGCATTCCCAAAACAGTGGACAATGACCTTCCTGTCACGGACCACTGCCCCGGCTTCGGCAGTGCAGCCAAATATCTGGCAGCCACGGTCTTGGAGACCGGCATTGACCTGCAAAGCGTTTCCACCAAGAATAAGGTTACTATCCTTGAAGCCATGGGACGTAACGCCGGTTGGCTGACAGCGGCGGGAGCACTGGCCAAAAGGCGTCCGGAGGATGCGCCCCATCTGGTCTATTTGCCGGAGGTCCCTTTCTCCGTGGAGAATTTCCTCGCCGATGTGGAGAGGGTCTATAAAGAATTGGGAACGGTATATGTGGTGGCTTCGGAAGGCATCAATGATGGCCGGGGCAATTATATCGCCGCCGGCGGCAATATAGATGCTTTCGGTCATGCACAGCTTTCCGGCGCGGGTGAGGTGCTAAAAAATCTGGTGGAGCAGAAGTTGGGCATTAAGGCTCGCTGTAATACTCTGGGGACGGCCCAGCGTTCCGCCATGCATTTTGCTTCCAAGACCGATGCCGACGAAGCATTCCTCGCCGGTTATCAGGGAGTGGATTTCGCTTTGGCGGGGGAATCGGGCATCATGGTTACCCTAGACCGGGTGAGCGACAGTCCTTATTGCTGCATCCCCGGCAAGACTTCCTTAGCGTCGGTGGCCAATGTGGAGAAAAAAGTACCCTTGGAATGGATCAACCCCCAAGGCAATTACGTTAATGAAGATTTTATCCGTTATGCACGTCCCCTCATTATAGGTGAAGTACATGTTCCCATGAAAGACGGGTTGCCGGATTATATCCGGATCGATCCCGCTCTAGGCCGGATATAGCCTTTCCCATTGACAGCCGGTATCAGCCTGCTTCAAGGGCGATTATGATTTGGTAGGGAATAAAAAGAAAAAAGGGAGGAAACACCATGACAAATCCTGTTGTGACCATTAAAATGGCTTCCGGCGGTATCATCAAAGGCGAGTTGCGTCCCGATGTAGCGCCCAATACTGTGAACAATTTTATCCATCTCGCCCAAAACGGTTTTTATAACGGCGTCATCTTCCACCGGGTCATTCCTGATTTTATGATCCAGGGCGGCGATCCCACCGGCACCGGTATGGGCGGTCCCGGCTATTGCATCCGGGGCGAATTCAGCCAGAACGGTCATGCCAACAGCTTGAAGCATCAAAAAGGCGTCTTTTCCATGGCCAGGGCACAGAATCCCGACTCCGCCGGCAGCCAGTTTTTTATTACCGTAGCGGATACGCCCTTTTTGGACGGGCAATACGCCACTTTCGGCGTGGTGACGGAAGGAATGGAGGAAGCGGTGCGTATTTCTCTGGTGGATCGCAACCGTCAGGACAAGCCCTTAACCGACGAGACCATTGAAAGCATCACTGTGGAGACCTTTGGGGAGGAATATCCCGCTCCCATCAAACGCTAAGCATTGAGAATGAAGAGCATTTCCTCTTAAAGCAAGCCGTGATCCATGTGGAAATCTCTGGGATATGGGAAGAATGATGGCGTAGTTTTCGGTTATTGCGCGAGCGTGAAAAGCCGCGGGAAGAATTGCGACCGGATTCTTTTATCACCGCGCGAACATGAAAAGCGATTATGCAGCCGCGAAAAGATCGAGACCGAAATATTTATGACTGCGCGGACAGGAAGAGCACAGATATGAGAAGCAGCGATTCCGGCCGCGGGAAGAATTGCGACGGATTCTTTTATCACTGCGCGAACATGAAAATGCCAACATGAAAAAAGAACTGCCTCTTGGGCAGTTCTTTTTATGTTTATGGCTGGGGTGGATGGGTTCGAACCATCGAATGACGATTTCAGAGACCGTTGCCTTACCGCTTGGCTACACCCCAGTATCAATATATTAAATTGGTCGGGACGACAGGATTTGAACCTGCGACCACCTGATCCCAAATCAGGTGCGCTACCAAGCTGCGCTACGTCCCGCAGGCTGACGAAAGTATTATACCCACTTTTTTGCCTTTAAGTCAATATGAAATATTTCAGTTCTTATTTTTAACAAAAAAATCCCTGCATAAAAAGGTCATAATGTCTTGAATATTGCCGGAGTTTTGTGTATAATTTTTTTTATTATTTAAATTCAAAGCAGACTTTGAATTGGAGGTAATTTAATTATGTCTTATAATCCTGCTGATTTTGCTACAAAAGCCATCCGCCAGGTACCGCCTTCCGCAGTGCGTAAATTATTCGATATTGCCAGCACTTTGGAGGATCCCGTCTCTTTAGGCATCGGCGAGCCCGATTTTGTTACGCCCATGAATATTCGGGAAGCCGCCTGGGAATCCCTGCAAGAAGGAAAGACCGGCTATAGCTCCAACATCGGGGTTGCCCCCCTGCGCCAAGCCATTGCCACTTATTTGGAAAAATTTGATTTGCATTATGATCCCGAAAGCGAATTGATGATTACAGCCGGCGCCAGCCAAGGCTTGGATCTGGCCTTTCGCACCGTTCTGGAAGCGGGTGACGAAGTCCTCTTGCCGGAACCGGCTTTCTTATCCTACCGTTCCTGCGTTGCTTTGTGCGGCGGCGTTACGGTTCCCATCGTGACTACCATGACGACCGGTTTTCGGGTAACTGCGGATATGATCGAAGCGGCCGTCACGCCGAAAACCAAAATGCTGGTCTTAAATTTCCCCAGCAATCCCACTGGGGTGGTCATGGGCAAGGAAGACCTGGAGGCCATTGCTAAGATTTGTATCAAACATAATCTTTTGGTTCTCTCCGATGAGATCTACGCCGAATTAACTTATTCCGGCAAGCATTTTTCCATTGCCTCCCTGCCGGGCATGAAAGAGCGCACCATTTTGATTTCCGGCGCTTCCAAGCTGTTTGCCATGACTGGTTGGCGGCTGGGCTATCTCGGCGCGCCCAAAGAACTGTTGAAACTGTTTACCAAGATGCAGATGTTCTCTGTGGTCTGCGCTTCCACCACCAGCCAGTGGGCGGCCATTGAGGGATTCACCCACGGACAGGCTTCTATTGACGCCATGGTGGCGGAATATAACGCCCGGCGTCAATATATTGTGCAGGCTTTCCGCGATATGGGGCTTGCTATCTGCGAGCCTCAGGGCGCTTTCTATGCTTTTCCTTCTATTCAAAGCACGGGGCTGACCTCAGAAGAGTTCTCCAGCAGACTCCTTGCCGAAGAGCAGGTCATCACGGTTCCCGGTACGGCCTTCGGCCCGGCCGGCGAAGGGTTCCTGCGCTGTTCCTATGCCACCTCCATGGCCAATCTGGAAAAAGCGGCGGAGCGGATGGCCCGGTTCCTGAAAAAGCTGCAATAGCCGTTTTTTTGGATTATAGGTAATCAAAAATATTGAGGAGAGGCGGCCAATGACCGCCTCTCTGTTGCAGTAAAAATTATCGGACAGGGTTCTGCAAATATGATATAATAATGATGGTGAATACAACTCCGCATTTCTTGGAAATGCGTTTTTATTTTATGGCAAGGGCGGTAGGATTCATCCCGGCTTATGTAGAACTCTAGATTGATTCCTTTGTCCCGTTGTGTCCAGGTTTTTTGTTCATTTGTTTGTGTTTTGGTTCCATCTGTGCCGGACAAGTTGGTTTCCCTGGTATCCCCGTATTGGGGAAAACAAGGCGGCAGGACGCAAATAGCGCGTGGCAAACGGATCTTGAAGGATGCGGTGAATCCCCTTCAGCACATGGTTTTGGTCAGGAATATGTTGATCTTTGGAGGCATGCATAGTGAAATGTATCATAATTGGCGCAGGCAAGGTAGGCTATAGTATTGCCGCAACTTTATCGGAGGAGCGCCATGAGGTTACCGTCATCGACTTAGACGGCAGCCGTCTGGAAAATCTGGAAGAACACCTTGACGTCCATGTCATAGAAGGCAACGGCGCTCAAATAAAAATCTTGGAGGAAGCAGGCGTTGGCCAGGCCGATCTTTTGGTTGCCGTCACGGAGATGGACGAACTGAATATGGTGGCATGCTTCATCGCTAAATCTTTAGGGGTGAAAAGAACCGTGGCGCGGGTACGCGACCCCGGCTATGCGCCTCTTGATTCTTCCAGCCGCCAAACGGGGCTGGGCATTGATCTTATTATCAATCCTGAGCGTGTCACCGCCCAGGAGATCGTAAAACTCATTACCTTCCCGGAGGCCTACAACGTCTCTTATTATGCCGATGGTCGGGTACAGCTATTGGAACTGGAGCTGAAATATAATTCACCCGTCATTGGGTATACCCTTTTAGAACTGGAATTTCCGTATCCCTGTGTCATCGTGGCTATTATCCGGGATGACGCGGTGATTATTCCCTGCGGCAAAGACCGTCTCCTGTCCGGCGACCGCGTCTTTATCCTGGCCGCCAGCAAGGATATGGTGGATTTAGAGTCTTATCTGGGAATCCCCCGCAGTCATATCAACAATATTACCATTTTAGGCGGTGGCCTTTTGGGGTATTATCTGGCTACCATGCTGGAAAAAAATAAGCGCCGCCTCAACGTAAAGCTCATCGAGAGCGATCCTTTGTGCTGTGACGAGCTGGCGGAGAGCCTGAACCATACCTTGCTCATTAACGGCAGCGGAACGGACCTGTCTTTGATGGAAGATGAAAATGTCGGCGGTATGGATTTATTCATTGCCGTGACCGACGATGACAAAGAAAATCTCTTGGCCTGCATCCTGGCTAAATACTTGGGAGCGCAAAAGACCATTTCCCAGATCCGTCGTTCCGATTTTGTCAATATGGTGGAAAAAGTGGGCATCGACCGTGCGGTAAGTCCCCGGAACCTTATGGTCGCCAATATTTTAAAATTTATCGGCAAAGGCAGCATTATCTCCCTGACCATCTTTGATGAAGAGCGGGCGCAAATGGCGGAACTGGTCATACCTGCCAATGCTAAAGTGGTGGGCAAGACCTTGCAGCAATTGGCTTTCCCGCCCCACGCCATCATCGGTATCATGGTGCGGGGGAAAAATGTCATCGTTCCCACCGGGCAGGATGTGATTCTGGCGGGGGATCGTGTTATTGTGTTTGCTTTGCCCCATACCATCCGCCAGGTGGAAGATTTTCTGACCAAATAAAATATAACGAGGATTGAGAAATGCGTATCCAATTGGTGGGGAGTTTCTTGGGGAAAATTATGGTGCTCTTGGGGATCGCTATGGTTTTTCCAATGCTTTGGGCCATTTATTATCAGGAACATATTATACCGGCTTTTGCCGGTTCCATCGGCATTGCCGTCTGTGCCGGGGTTTTTCTTTTATTGATTTGCCGTCCTCATCCGGCGGACTCTCTGCGCCAGCGGGAAGGTTTTGCCATTGTGACTTTGGGTTGGATTGTCGCAACCATTTTCGGCAGTTTGCCTTATTTGTTCTCCGGCACCATGGCGAGCCCGATCAACGCTATTTTTGAGACCATGTCCGGTTTCACCACCACCGGCGCCAGCATTTTAACCAATGTGGAGATCGTGCCCAAAGGAATCCTGATGTGGCGAAGCCTCACCCACTGGCTGGGGGGCCTGGGCATCGTGGTGCTCTTTGTGGCTTTAGCGGCAGTGGGCCCGGGGGGTACCGCCGGCGGCAGCATGCTGATCCGGGCGGAATATTCCGGCGGTAGTCTGGCAGACCGCATCAGCCCTCGGATGAGCGATACGGCCAGAGCGCTGTGGCTTACTTATTTTGGCATAACGGCCTTGATGGTGCTCCTTTTGCGGCTGGGCGGCATGTCTTTTTACGATTCTTTGATCCATACCTTCGGGACGGTTTCCACCGGCGGTTTTTCCAGTAAAAATGCCAGCATGGGTTTTTATAACAACAGTCCTTACCTGCAATGGGTTACCATCGTCTTTATGATCCTCTGCGGGGCCAATCTTGCTTTTTATTATCTTTTATTGGTACAGAAACGGAACCTGTTTTTTAAAAGCACGGAATTTCGCGTTTATATGCTGGTGATTTTGGTAACTTCTGTTTTGATTTGCGTTAATCTGCTGCAACAAAACGTTTTCCCCGGCGCCAGCCTGGAATACGTTTTCCGGCAGTCCATCTTCCAGGTGGTGTCTGTAATCACTACCACGGGATTTACTACAACGGACTACAATCTGTGGCCGCCTTTGGCATTTTTGGTTATTTTTCTTCTCATGTTTTGCGGTGGGTGTCAGGGTTCCACCGCCGGCGCCATTAAAATGAGCCGCTGGGTGGTTTTGTTCAAGAATATTTTTGCCGAGCTGGAGCTGGTGCTCCATTCCAAGGTGGTGCGCCGGGTCCGTATCAACGGACGGCCCCTTTCACAGGAAGCCGTATCTGCCGTATTACAGTTTTTTGCCTTGTATATCATTCTGTTTTTTGCGGGCGCACTGCTTTTCAGTGCTTGCGGCATGCCTTTTTTAGAATCAGTTAGCGCTGCTGCCACTGCTTTGGGCAATATCGGCCCTGGTTTAGGGACGATAGGACCGGTAGGCAATTATGCTGCCATCCCTCAGGCAGCTAAGATCGTTTTTACGCTGCTCATGCTGTTAGGCCGTTTGGAGATCTATACTGTGCTGGTACTGTTTATGGCGGGTTTTTGGAGAAAATAATGGGGGTTTGGCATGATCGCTTCAAACAAAAAGAAAAAAGTTGATATTAATAAACGGTTTTTCAACGCCATCCTAACGGATCAGACTATGGTGCCCAATCTTATTCTGCGCCATTATAAAGATTTTGGGCTGAATGCCCAGGAATGTATTGCGCTGTTACATATTCTTGCCGGGCATCCAAAATCCGCCCCTTGCTTTAGCTGCCAGGATATCATTGATTATTTGGAAGGTGATGAAGATCTGGCGCAAAACGAGATCCAACTTTTATTGGAAAAAGGGTTTCTCACCGTAACGGAAGGCCAGGCTAGTTATAGCCTGGAAGCATGCCAGGATAAAATGAAGGAATTATGGGCCTTTCTGAATGCTTGCCCCAAGCAGGGGATGATTGGGGAACCGAAAGTTCCGGCGCCTGGGAAACCCAGCGCCGCGTTGGCTCAGGTTTGTATGGCTTTTGAACGCGAGCTGGGACGTCCCCTTTCACCGGTGGAAGGAGAAAAGATTACCGCTTGGCTGGAGCAGGATGGCTGGTCGGCGCCATTGCTTCAGGAAGCCCTGAAGCGGGCGGTGCTTTACGGCAATTGTAATTTTGCCTATATCGGCCGCATCCTGGAAAGCTGGTATAAAAAAGGCATCCGAACCCTGGAGGCGGCCATGGCAGAAAGCAAAAATACCGGACATGGCAAGTCGGGCGCGCCTAAGAAAAAAAGTTCCGGCAATGATTATGATACCTTGCTGAACCGTTAGCCCGGCGGGTTTTTCCGGGTAAGGTAAGCCATTGAACCGGGAGTCCTTGCCCCCGAAGGGCGGGGGAGGCCGTTTGGCGAACCGCTTGATTTGCTAGACATTTTCCGGTCAAAAGAAAGAAGCGTTGTACGCCGGGCCTCCTGTTATCCGGGTAAGGCAAGAATACGATTGCACGGTCACCACTGATCTGGTCTGCTATGATCGGTTTTGGCTGTTATATTATAAGATTTTCGGTTATCCAAAAGAGGGAGCAGACAGTTATGATGAATTCCATCGATGCGCTTATTCATTTGAATCTTGTGCCTGATGAGACGGCGGAGACCAATGCGGACGGTCTCTGCCCTTATTGCGGCGGTTCCGGCATTGTCCCCAATGAGCGGGGGGAAGCAGTGCCCTGCGTCTGCTTTTTGCAGCAAATGCGCAAACGGCGCATTGCCAGATCCCATCTGGCGCCGCTTTTGTTGGAGAAGACTTTTGCCAACTTTGATCTGCGCTATTATCCCGGCTATCGTAAGACGGCGGGCGGCGCCAGTTTTGAAAGGCTGGCGGCTGAAAGCCGCGAACAGGGCATGCGTTTTGTCGCCGCCATGGTGGAAGGGAAAAGACGGATGAAAGGTCTTTTTTTCACCGGGCCGGTAGGCAGCGGCAAGACTCACTTAGCCGCAGCCTGCGCCAATGAATTGATCGAACGCTGTATTGACGTACTTTTTTTGGTGGTACCGGATTTTTTGGATGAGATTCGGGCAAGTTACGGCACATTAGGCGAGGGCAGTGAGGCCGCCATGATCCGGCGGGCCAAAACTGCGGCGGTACTGGTTTTGGATGATCTGGGCGCGCATAATTTCAGCCAATGGACACAGGATAAACTGTTTTCTCTTGTGAACTACCGCATCAATCAGCAATTGCCTGTCATTGTTACCTCCAACCTAACCTTGAATCAGCTGGAGGAAGTAGTGGGCCAGCGGACCACCTCCCGTTTGGTGGAAGCCTGTACGGTTTGCAGACTGGAGGTAGAACAGGATATCCGGTTGGTTAAAAATTTTGAGGGATAATGTATGACAAAAGGCATCATTTTTGATTTTGATGATACACTGGTTTATAATAATACCGTATTTAACGTAGCCAAAACCAATTTTGAAAAGGCTATGCGTGAGCATAACCTTTACGAACCGGAGCTGCAACAGGTCTTAAACCAGTTTGACATTGCCAATGTCAAAGCCAGGGGCGGCTATGCCCGGGAATGCTTTCCCCAAGCCTTGCGGCAAACTTACGAATATTACTGCGGGCGCTTCGGTGTGGCGGTAGAGGAGGAACTGGCCTGGGCAATGGAGGATATGGGCTGGTGGGTCTTTCGCCAAAAGCCGCAGCCCATCCCGGGAGCGGTGGAGCTTCTCACCGCTTTAGAAAGAGATTTTCCGTTGATCTTATTGACCAAGGGAGACGAGACCGGCCAGCGGCAGCGTATTTATGACAGCGGTCTGGCGGACTTTTTCAGCGGTATCCATGTGGTATGGCAGAAGACGGAAGAGAGCTTCCGCCGGCTGATTCAGGAATATGCTTTGGATCCTGCCGGTAGCTGGTCGGTGGGGAACAGTATCCTGTGGGATATGAATACCGCCTATGCCGCCGGATTGAATTGTATTTATGTCAAGATCAGCGATCACTGGGATTTCGAGGAAGGGGAGCCGGTGGCTCCTTTTCCCAAGGTGGAATCCCTGCCGCATTGCCTGGAGATCATTCGGGGATACTAAGGGGTGGCTCATAAGGCGGCGCCTGATATCGGAAAGACCATGAATTACGGAGGAGAACATGAGAGCAAGCGTCATTCAATTTGACATCAAGCCGGGCGAGGTAGCCATTAACGAAGCCTTGGCGGAGGAATATATTGAGAAGGCTGTGGCAAACGGTGCGGCAATGGTCGTGCTGCCGGAACTTTGGAATTGCGGCTACCAACTGACAGGTTTGCCGGAGCTGGCTCAGAACATGCGGGGCAGTAGCGTGCGCCTATTACAGAAGCTGGCCAAGAAACATCGTCTTTTTATCTTCGGCGGTACCATTGCGGAGAAAAAAGAAGGGAATTACTACAATACCATGGTGGTAATCAATGCCCAAGGCGATATCGTGGCCAAATACCGTAAGATCCATCTCTTTCCTTATGGTTTGGAAGAGGAGAAGTATTTTGCAGCCGGCAATGACTGGGCTTTGATAGAGACCCCCTGGGGTAAAGCGGGTATGATGATCTGCTATGATCTGCGTTTCCCTGAGCTGGCCCGCAACCTGGTCTTGCGGGGCGCCAGATTTTTAGTGCTGCCTGCGCAATGGCCTTTGGCCAGGCTGGAAAACTGGTTGGTTTTAGTGCAGGCGCGGGCCGTGGAAAATCAGGTTTTTGTTTTGGCCGCCAACCGCACCGGACGGGACGAAAGCGGCAAATATGACGGCGGTTCCCTCATCGTATCGCCCTGGGGCGATATTCTGGCCCGTGGCTGCGGTGAGGAAGGTGCTTATACCGCCGATCTGGATTTTGCTTTGATCGAGGATGCCAGAAGCAGGATTCCAGGCATTGAAGCCCGCCGCCGCATTTTGGACGAGATCGACGACAGCCTGCTTTGATGGCGTGATTTGACTGTGTCTTGTTGTTTCTTAGACGCCGGTCCTCAATGTTAAAAAATAATATAAAATTTTTTTGCCCTCTTTTTAGATTGTGAATTCACTCTGTTGAACAGGCGGAGCCTGCCCAATAAGGGCCAGCCGTTTGATGGGCGGTTATGGCTGTGCGCGTTTAGCGGCGGCGTAACTTGATTAAAAGAAAAGATAGGAGTGTACTGGAAAGTGGCAAAGGTGGGATGCCCGTTTTGTAAGATTCGTAAGGATCTGTGGTGAAACGGCAAAAAGCGGCGCCCGGATAGCGGCAGCGATAAATAAAGTTTTCTTTGAACAGATTCCGCGGAGTATTCTTTATTTTACAAAAACTGTAATCATAGTGTACAATTTAAAAGATGGGTGCGTATGCCGATCAGGCCGTAAAGTGGGGTGTTGTGCAAAAATAAAAACAAGTTCTGCCAGGTGATCTTTTCTTTATAACTTTGAGACAGCCATATTACTCCAGGGTCAAACGATTAATATTGAAGGCAGGCATATGGCGCGGCATGACGTGGATTTGAAGTTCAATTGCATTGTCCTTGGACGTTCTTTGACCGTATCACTGTGGAAGCAGGCGTGCTAATAATGGGTACCGCCCGAGAGTTAAGCTCAGGTTCACCTGCATCAATTGTTAGGGATAAGATCAAAGGGATAAGATGAATTGGAATTATTTTAAGTATGATGATAAATACCACGCAGATGTGGCAGAACATCTGTTTTGACACCGAATATATGTGCAACTTGCGAATGCAATTAGCAATTTCTCAAAGGTACACATATAGAAAAACTGCAACTTTTTATGACTATCGGCATATCATTGTAAATGATTGCACAGTGGCGGCAATCAACCGGCGTCGGGCAATGCAAAACATAATGAGAAGATGAATGGAATGGACGAAGTCGTAAAAACAATAAAGGAGTATAAACAATAAAGAATAATAAAAATGAAATAGTGAAAGGAAGAGATTGTGTTGGATATGATCATTCTGGCGCCTATATGCGCCGTGATTGCTTTGCTTTTCGCGTTTTATCTTGCGCGCAAGGTCTTGGGCTTTTCGGAAGGGTCCATACAGATGTCCAAGATATCCGCAGCCGTTCGCAAGGGCGCTAAGGCTTATCTGAAACGTCAATATACCACGGTATCTATCTTTTTTGTGGTGATGTTTGTGCTCCTTGGGATTTTAAGCCTCCTTGGCTATCTGACCCCCTTTGTACCCTTTGCCTTTCTCACCGGCGGCTTTTTCTCCGGCTTGTCGGGTTTTATCGGCATGAGCATTGCCACTTCCGCCAATGCGCGGACGGCCAACGCCGCCTCCAAGAGCTTGAACAGCGGATTGCGTGTGGCCTTTTCCTCCGGCGCGGTTATGGGTTTTATCGTGGTTGGGCTGGGGCTTTTGGACCTTTCCATTTGGTTTTATTTCTTAAAATTCTGGTATTCCACGGTTGAAGTAATTGTGGATAACGCAGTCTTGATCGAAAAGATCACCTCCGCCATGCTCACTTTCGGCATGGGCGCATCTTCCATGGCGCTCTTTGCCCGCGTGGGCGGCGGCATTTATACCAAGGCGGCCGATGTGGGCGCCGATCTTGTAGGAAAAGTGGAATCCGGTATTCCCGAGGATGATCCCCGCAATCCCGCCGTTATTGCGGACAATGTAGGTGACAATGTGGGCGATGTGGCCGGCATGGGCGCCGACCTGTATGAGTCTTATGTGGGCTCCATCGTTTCCACCTCGGCTTTGGCAGTGGCAGCCGGATACGGTTTTTCCGGCGTCACCATTCCCATGGTCATGGCGGCCATCGGCATGATCGCATCCATTATCGGTACTTTCTTTGTCAAATCCGGTGAAAAAGCCGAACAGAAGGCATTGCTCAAAGCTTTGCGCCGGGGGACCTGGGTCGCCGCCGGAATCATTGCCGTCGCAGCCTTTCCCCTGATCTATTTTATCCTTGGCCCGGATAAGATCGGCATCTACGGCGCCGTGATTTCGGGTCTTTTAGCCGGCGTACTCATCGGTTTCTTCACCGAATACTTTACATCCGACACTTACCGGCCTACGCAAAAACTGGCCAATACCGCTACCACCGGACCGGCCACCATTATGATCGGCGGACTTTCCCTGGGGATGCTTTCTACCGTAGCGCCGGTGGTGATTGTAGGTATCTCGGTTCTCATCAGCTATTATATTGCAGGGGGCGCTGAAAGCTTTAACGCGGGGATCTACGGGATCGGCCTTTCCGCCGTGGGGATGCTCTCTACCCTTGGCATTACTCTCGCCACTGACGCTTACGGCCCTGTGGCTGACAATGCCGGCGGCATTGCAGAAATGTGTCATATGGCTCCCGAGGTGCGGGAACGGACGGACGCTTTGGATTCCTTGGGCAATACCACCGCCGCTACAGGCAAGGGTTTCGCCATTGGTTCCGCCGCTTTGACGGCTCTAGCGCTCATTGCGGCTTATATCGACGAGATTCACCGCATCAACCCAGATTATGTTTTCAATATTAGCATCACCAATCCGCCGGTCCTGGTGGGATTGTTTATTGGCGGCATGCTGCCCTTCCTGTTCTCTTCCTTTACCATGAACGCTGTGGGCCGCGCGGCACAGAGTATCGTCATTGAAGTGCGCAGACAATTTGCGGAGATCACGGGCCTGATGGAAGGCAAAGCCGAGCCGGATTATGCCCGGTGTGTGGATATCTGTACACGGGCAGCGCAGAAAGAGATGATTCTTCCCACCGTGGTGGCCATTACCGCGCCCATTCTCACCGGGCTCTTCCTTGGCGTGAACGGAGTGGTGGGGATGCTGGCGGGAGCTACCGTGACCGGCTTCATCCTGGCTGTCATGATGGCCAATGCCGGCGGCGCTTGGGATAATGCTAAAAAGTATATTGAAGCCGGCAATCTTGGCGGCAAGCATTCCACCGCCCATAATGCCGCAGTGGTGGGGGATACCGTGGGCGATCCCTTCAAGGATACGTCCGGTCCCTCCATCAATATTCTGATCAAGCTGCTTTCCATGGTCTCTATTGTTTTCGGTGCTTTGATCGTGTCTATTGCAATGCTATAATGTTGTAAGGATAAGAGGAACCAAATGAGAAGGGATTCTCTCTATAGACCGCCCCATGGCGAACGGACACAGGTAAAAAGAGCCTGTTGCAGAATAATATCATGAAATCACGCAGCCTGCCGCCGTTTTTCGAGCGGTGTCAGGCTGTGTGAAAGGCCTCCTATCGTAGTTTCTATCCTACGACAGGAGGCCTTTTCTTGCAATGTCCATTTTGCCGGGGCGATCCATACTGGAGACCCCTTCTTTAAAATAATGGGCTTACGGTTCCTGAAATTCCGTGATGGTATCAATGTTCATTTCTTTTCCTTGCCCGGGGAGAGATTGGATATGCTTTGCGTGATTTTCATAGCCGGAGTCATTTTTCTCATAGCCTACAAAAACGATATCGCGATTGATCTTTTGTTTCAGCTTCTGTTCGATCTCCCGTACCGACTGCATATCCTCTTCATCAAGATCAGCCGGTCTATAATTTTTCATATCGTCCATGCTTCCACCTCTTTTTTAAAATTCGCTTTTTATAGTATTGCTTAAAGCGGAAAAATTATACGAAGCGACATGATAAAAATTGTTCTGATGTGTGATTGGGAGACCGAAAAGAAGCACTGACCGGAGAATCAAAGCATATCAAAACCTTTTTAAACTAAAAAGAAATCTGATCCGGTCAAAGAAGACATAAGACAGGGAATCAGTAAAAAAGCTGCTCCTTTTGCTAATATTTCAAGCATTGGAGTCCTGTTCTGTCAGAAATTGCTGAATCTTCGTCCAGGCCTGTTGCGTTTCTTGAAATTGCCGGTAATGTTTTTCCACATTTTTATGGTAGCGTTCAAGCTCCATTGCAATATTCTTGAAGTCCTCCCGTCCGAAATAAGCGCAAATTTTCGGCAGCGTGGTATCCAATTTCTCTTTCATCTCGGCGATCTTTTCTTGATAATTTTCTCTTTGCGTAATATAAAGCAAAAGGGGCTTGTACCGAATCCAGCCGATACAGGCCTGATAGAAGCGTGTAGTGACCTGATCTGAGTTTGCTTGGATATATTGAAGCCGAATGGGCAGTACGCCGTCCATGAGGTGATGATAAGTAGAAAAGCCGTCATGGAATGCGTAGCAAGGCACCCGCAATACTTTACGCTCTTGGAGGCAGGTGCTTAAAAAAGTGTCTTCTCCCCTTGCCCCCGGCGGGTTGTAAAAGGGCTGTACGCGGCTTGGATTGGTGAGATTGATGCATAAATTGGAACCTGAAATAAATTTGGCATGATTGACCTCGGGCACTTCTTGGGCGGTATCGCTGGTTAATATCTTGGTGTCGGCATAAGTGACACCGCCGTTATCCATCGCATTGCGGATGGTATCCCAATTCACGATATCATTGCTGATGGCTTCGATGAAAGAACGAAAATCTGTTTCAGTCAAGGTTTCATTGAACTTCAAATAAGGAATGGGGGAGATGTAGCCGCAATGGTATCCGTTGGTAATGTCCGCTTGTTTGATGTGTCTCAAGTGTGTCAACAAGACCTGCTGGCCGCCCCACACGGCAGTGGAGCGCGTATTGGTTACCGCCATGGGGTATTCGTCATCGTCTAAGAAGACCAGATAGTCGATGTGATTTTTCATGGCACCATAAAGCACTGCGTTGCGTTTACCGGCGTAGCCGCTTCCGAAAAACAACTTGGCTTCCTTTTTGTCAATGATATTTTCCCCCACTAAATAGTCGATTTCTTTTTGAATCGACGTCCTGCCGATAAAGTAAATATCGTCTACCAGACCGATCACTTCTTTGCCTACATTGGTATAATCGGTGGCCCTGGTGTTGGAATATTTCAGATCATAGGCGACAAAAAGGTTTAAGCGAACGCTCTCCTCTGCGGTTAACCCACCTTCTTTCCAGCTATATACATGGGTTTTTAACACTTTTTGGAAACTTTTGCGGCCTGTAGCAAAGCCGATCCCAACCTCGATTTCCTTCTTCTTTTCCAGCTTATTTGCCATATTTTTCAACTCCTTTCTTCACAAAAATAGGGTTCTGTTTTTTAGTTATATCAATAATAGTATATCAAAATTAAAGAATTATTGCAAAAAGACCAGGTTGAAGCACTTTGTTTGCGGCGACCGGAGCCGTTTTGTTTTGGTCTGTGCAGTTTTGATGCGGCTGCTGTCTCAATTCAAGGTTCCTTTATTTGCCAAAACTTGAATATAAATAAAAAGGTCAGGGAATCACCGCTTCCCTGACCTAACAATGACATGACGCAAAAGTGCAAAAGTGCAAAAGTGCAAAAGTAAAACAAGATAGGAAAAAGCAAGAGGCTACCGTCGGAGGATTTTACTGAAACATACTAAATTGGGGTCTGGCGTTGGCACCGGTGTGGCTTACTATTTGTTTATCTTTTACGGAAGCAGTATAGAACGAATAACCGGTTGTAGAATGAAAACAAGCACGCCCTTTGACAGCGTATGTTTAGCCGCCGGCCGTACATTGCTACGGTTGACGGCGAATTGTGACAGGTGATTCTCTTAATTACGCTTTGGTGGCAGGCCAGTGCGACGGAGGCAGGAGTGAAGGCGGCAACTTGGTGCCGGCGTCTCCCTTTGCCACATTGATCTGGCTTTGTGTGAGAAAGATACTTTTGCTAAGGTTGGCTCCGCTGATATTGGCATCCCGAAGATCAGCGCCGATAAGATCGGCTCCGCTTAGGTCGGTTCCCCGCAGGTTGGCAGCAATCAGGAAAGCACCTCTTAAATTTGCCCCTCTGAGATCGGTCCTTCTCAAATCGGTTCCGCAGAGGTCGGCTCCCGGCCCCGGCGTCTTTCGTTTTCCACAAGCACTACTGTGCCCGGGGAAAAAGCTGGCGCGCACCAGTTTGCCGGTTTGCAGGAGGAGGGTGTTTACTTTCTGCCGATAGGATGCTACGTTGCAATGGATCAGAGATTCGGCATCAAGGAGCGTAAGGCGTTCCGTTTCTTTTCGCATGGTGCCGAGCTTATCACGGATAGAACAGGCTTGTGGCAAAATCATGGCTTCCGTCAGATACCAGAGCAACTCATGAAGCTGGTGCATGACCAGGAAGGCTTCGAACATAGATTTGGCGGATGCCGGAGACTGCCGCCAATCGTGTCCGCCGAAGGTGAATTGAGAGACTTTCTGTCCCGCCCCTAAGCAATCATAAGCGGCACAACCTTTCAGTCCTTTTTCCCGCAGTCTGTTGTGCACTTTGCAGCGATAGTCGGCCCGCAGGTTGGGACAGGGTTTGCCCGCTTCTTTATCCGCCGGAAAGCCGTCCGCAGCAAAGAAATACAGCGCCACGCAGCATAAACCGAAACAGTTTGCGCAGTTAGCCCTCAGATCACTGTAGCGATTGTCAGGACAGGGAAGGGAAGGTTGGGGATTGGAAGAAAACATTGGTTCCCGCTGATTTTCGCATGGCTGTTTCACATGATTCATCTCCGCATTCTTGGAATCTCAACCGCTTATTTTCATTATAACATAAAGCACAGGAATTGATAAAATTTTATGATTCCTCAGGTGTAAGTAGCAAAAGGCCAAAAGCATTCACTGATCTGATTGAAAAGCTTAGCAAGGGGGCAATCCGTATACAACTGTGTGTTCTCGGAGATCTGGGCAAAAAAAGTCCTAAGGGCAAAGCAATGGCTTCATCCGAAGCATTAGTTTGTGCAGCAATTGGTTGGTAAGCGGGCCATCAAAAAACAAGTCAATGCCGTTGACGCATTTGACTTGTTTTGAGAAAAGATTGAAATTGAACGAGAGTGTGCCGGACGGCGCGGGAAAGCTTTATGTCAGACTACAACTTTTGACTGATTTATATATAATGAACTTCCACGCCGCCCAGCTGTACATTACCCTTTAAGGTCAGCTGCGGCGCGTTTTCGTCTGGATGAGTCAGGCGTATGTCATTGTCTATGCCGCCCAAACTGGTGTGCAGATGGTCGATGACCTGCCAGTGTTTGGGAATATATAATTTGATGGCTCCAAAGCTGCAATCAAGAAAGATCTCGGCTCCTTCCGGGCTAAGCTGCGCCTGGTCAAAGAAGATTTCCAAAGCGCCGAAAGAAACGAAAAACTGGCCGCTTTGCAGGCAATCCGCATGCAGATATTTGCTGGAGGCGCCGAAGGAGACCTTGGCATAGGGATTATTATCGTCTATGTTCTCAACCGTCTCGGTAAAGCGTTCACAATCGCTGTGACAATGAAACATTTTATGTGGGTGAGAACGGAAAAAGAAGCTGAAGCCGATACTGGCAAAGATGGCGGCTAAGATCAGTAGCCACGGCGAAATAGCGATCAAATGGAGGGGCTGCCGGTAAATGATATAAAGCAAAGCCAAAGACAGAAAGCCCCCAAAAAAGTTCCTTTTGAAGATGCTTTGAATCATGAGCGTGATGAGCAAAACCGTCGCCAGTATGGTCATGATTCCTATTTGCCCGAAAGCTCCCGTTTGGCTGGCAATGACAAAGACGGCTGCCAGGATAAAGAAGATGCCCCAAAACCAATTTCTATTTTTCATAAATACTCCTTTCATTTACGCGCTGCCGTAGTTCATGATAATAATACCGCGACACGTATACTTGTTTGTGACTGTTATTGAACTGAATCAAGCTGGAAGCGGTGAGGTTTCTGGTAATGGAATAGATCTGCATGATGTTGACGATAGTGGATTTGGCCGCCCGTACAAAGTAACGGGGGAGGATATCTTCCAATTCGTACAGGCGGTATTTGATGCGGTAGGCGTCATGGGCGGTATGAGCGTAAATATGTTCCCCTTCGGTCTCAAAAAACAAAATGTCTTCCAGCGGAAAGTAAAATTCCTGGTTTTGTTTATAAAAAGTAATTTCGGAACCCAGCAGGGATTGCGCCAACAGATACTGCTGTATTTTCTGTATTTTTTCATCTACCCGTTTGCAGCGAATGAGCACCTCATCCTCAGCCAGATCATTGACTAATTCAATGCGGATCTTCAACCAATCACCTCCTCCGCTCTAAAACCATTATAGCGGTTTTGGAAAGGTGATGAAAGGGCTTTCGGCTATCCGGTTTTATTCCGGCGGCAACAGGTTAAAAATGGCGGGCGAGATGTAGGATTTTGCTTCTTTTTTAATCGGTGGGATGTAAAATTTCATAAAAAATCTTCGATAAAAACGGAAAAATCAGCTGCAAGATCAATACGCGAAGAACTTGCCGGCGGTCAAAGAAAGCAATACCGCGCCGGACTAGTAAACTATAACACCTAATTTTTTTGTACATCGGTGGTCCGTTTTATGCAATATTGTATTGTCGTCAATGGCAATACATAAGTATTGCTCAATCCGCCGCCTTGTCCTGCGCAAAACATCCTCGCCGCTATATCACAATTTTAGTTGTACATACAGTGTATTAGAAACCAATGCTTGGACGCTACGACATATGAAACGGGGCATTTTTTCATGAAAGCTATCCATAGCATTATCATTGATCGAGAGTATGAAAACAAACGCACCCCATTTTACGAGGTGCGTTTACTGGAAACGGCGTTTAACCGTACGTTTAACCGTATATGTAAGTAAATTTTAGAGATATTTGATTGCTTGTTCCAATACATGAAATGATTCTAATTCCTATGATAAGCTTACAAAATAAACAGGATGTAATACAAGAATGGGCCAATAATGCTCCCCAAAATAGCGGTAGCTATAAAAATGGGTTTATTGTTTGTCTTTTTATAAAACAAACACGTTAGTAATACCAGCCCCACAAGATCCATAAGCAACTGAAACAAATAAGTATGCGTTTTGAATAAATGAAAAATTACCCCTATTGTTTCAGCACCTAATCCACATATCGGTAATGCGTATAAAACATTGCTGATGATATTGTTTTTATTCCAGTAATAGAGTACAAAGCTGACTGCTGCACAACCCAATGCCAAAATGTTAAAATGATTTAACAGCGCCCAATTCATAAACCCGTCCACATTATAAAATTGAAGAAGAAATAGTCCGAGAATGCCTTGCGAAAAATAAAAGCTGAAATTCATGCTTGCCAAGTATAAAAATACATTAATAGCTGCATTTATGTTTGAACTGCTGTAATATAAAACCAAGGTCGTTGTAATAATCCAAAACCCGAATGCGCTTGCGATGGAACTCAAACTCCATAATGTATCATAGGGAAACATATTCATCAATGTAGTGAGTAATCCCGCAACCAAGCCAAGCCCAATAACTAACAAATATGACTTATAATTATTCCTGAATCTCATATGCTGATTAACATTCCTTTCGATTGCCATACAAGGCTGAATCCGCCACATTCTTTTGCGAATAAAAATGTTATATATAAATAAATGTGAAAAGTTTGGTTTGTTATGAAAACAAGCAGACAAAAGGAAATTGAGTTGTAGAGTTTAAACTTACTTATCTAATTTAACTTTTACAGAATCCTTATGCAGAAGAATAACGACCCAAGCGGTCAAACCGCAAAGAACAACGGTAAAGCCTAACAGAGCGTCGTTGAAGCTGATATCCAAAAATGGTTCACCTTTAGTAAGACAGAAGAAAGCGTCTACCAGCCACATCAGCGAAGCGCCCCAGTAGATCAGACAAAGTGAGCCGACTTTGTTTGGGCTATTGGGTATTTTCACATACCAGGCAATCGTAGCAATGACTGCCGCCAACACTGTAATCAATAAACACATTTTCTATTCCTCCCGTACCGCTTGCTTCAAAACGAAGGTCCTTTTATAGATACGATCTGCAACAAGTATCATGATGCCCCATATTGCAGTCACAAACACCGCCATGGAAACCCCAACCGTCGCGATTTCATGCAGCATGGGCGCAATGTCCTCCGGATGATTCATTGCGGTTAAAAATGGCGGCCATGGAACGACTTCTCCATGCCAGATATGCTCAATTGCCAGCAGAAAAACGCCGCCCCACAGAAGATTTGTCAGCCAGCTTAATTTTTGGCTCCAAGAAATGCCCGTTAGAGGTTGATCATCTGGCATCTCAACATGGGATCTCAATTTGATTTGTTCTGCTTCTTTTTTTCTTACACTCTTCTTAATAATGGTCACAACAACGGCTTCCACTGCCGGAGCCAGAAAACATGCCATAGGATTTTCCTCCTTTTAAAATAGGATCTGCACTCAACAGATTCTGGATATCATTTGGTTTTCCAGCATACTAAGAATTCGCTCGCCTCCCAAAGCTGTCCGGAGGCAGACTTTGCTGTACGCATTGTCAAAGGTTCCGATTATTGCTGTATCACGGTAGCTCTCAATGCTTTTCAATAGATTCGCGATTTCCATGCCATAACCTTTTTCAATGACAAGAATCATCCTTCCCTCACTGGCGAAATACAGGGGATCTGTACCTAAAAGCTCATGGACAGCGCCGACAGCCGGACGGATCTGCAATTTCTCTTCTTCGATCAAAGCACCGATATGATGGCTTTCGGATATTTCGCAGAGCGCGGTGGCCAAGCCACCCCGCGTTGGGTCCCGCATCAGTTTTACATGCTTGAGAAAATCGCCGAGCGCCGGAATAATTTCAGATAATGGTCTGCAGTCGCTTTTAATATCGCTTTGCAGCCCGAGATCATATCGTTCCAGCAGGATTGCCGTGCCGTGTTCCGCGATCGACCCTGTCAGTATGATTTCATCGCCGGAGGCTATTTGTCTGGGATGAAAGCACTCATGCACTTTTCCAATTCCGGAAGTGTTGATATATACTCCGTCAACCAAGCCCTTTTCAACAACCTTCGTATCTCCCGTCACAATCTTCACTCCGGCCATTTTGCAGGTTTCGCTCATGGACGCGGCGATTTGATCGAGTTTCTCAATCTCAAAACCTTCCTCTATCACAAAACCTGCGCTCAGGTAGATGGGAATTGCTCCCGCCGCAGTCAGATCATTGATGGTTCCGGATACGGCAAGCTTTCCGATATCTCCGCCAGGGAAAAAGATCGGTTTTACCACGAAGCCGTCCGTCGTAAACGCCAGCCGCCCGGCTTCCATTGCAAAAATGGCAGCGTCCTGATATCCGGTAAGAATCTCGTTATCAAAATGCTTATAGAAAACATCGTGAATCAGCCTGCTTGTATGAAGACCTCCGTCACCGTGCCGGAGCGTAATTTTTTCATTCAAATGTTACCGCCTCCAAATCTATAATACGCGGCGCAAGCTCCCTCTGAGGATATCATGCACGGCCCGATCGGATGGTCAGAAGTACACAGGCGTCCAAAGTTCACACACATGTCCGGCGTTTTCTCCCCGATCAGGACTTTCCCGCATTCGCATCCGTCGGGAAAGGCAGCGGGGGCCGAATCCGTTTTCAGGCCGAATCTCCTAGACGCGTCGTATTTCTCGTAACGATGGTTCAGAATGAGCCCGGAGTCTCCGATGATTCCAATTCCTCTCCAGCTCACGTTGGCTACCCGGAAGACTTCATTCATCAGACGAAGGGCAAACGGATTTCCTGCATCGCCGACACATCTTTTGTATGTATTCATAAACTGAACGGGGATTTCACCGGTGATTTGTCTGCACAGAATGCCGATAGAGGCAATCAGGTCCATCGCCTCAAACCCGCAGATCACCGCTGGAATATGATATTCGACGGTAACCGGCAGGAAAGGCCCGATACCGGTGATCGCGGCGACATGCCCCGGGCAGAGCATTCCGTCTATATGAACTCCGCTTTCCCCCAGGATGAAGCGGATTGCCGGCTCCATCCGCTTCAGCGAAGTCAGAAGAAAAAAATTATTGATTTTATCTTTTTGCGCTCTCTGAATCAGTGCCGCGTAGAGAGGAGCCGTCGTTTCAAAGCCAACCGCCGCGAATACAATATTTTGGTCTGTGTTTTTTTTTGCCAAATCCAGTACGTCTTCCGGAGAGTAAACCGTAATAACCTTTTGCCCAAGAGATTTCTGTTCTTCCAGGCTACCGGATGAGCCGCGGACTCTCAGAAGGTCACCAAACGTGGCTACCGCAACATTCTCGCGCTTTAAAAGTGTGATCAGCGCGTCAATATAGCCCGGATCTGTCACGCAAACCGGGCAGCCCGGGCCTGAGACAAGGTGAATTTTGGGCGTGAGGAGCTTTCTGATTCCAAACCTTGCGATTTGATGCGTATGCGTGCCGCAGACCTCCATGATACGAATGTTGCTTTGAACGGATTCGTTGATCTGTGCAACCACTTTTCCGATCAGTCGTTTTTCTTCCTTTGTCATGATGAACCGCCCAGCATTTCCTGAAGGGTGTCTTCCAGAAAGCGAAAATACTCGTCTTCAATTTTGCTGATGGCAAATCCCGCATGTACCATGACCTTATCACCAACATTCAAATCATCCACCAGCAAAATGTTGACATTTTTTCGGACTCCCATGATATCAACCTCGGCATGGGAGTCATTCATGTTGATTACTTTGGCCGGAATAGCAAGACACATTGTCATTCTCCTTTAAAATTGCGCAGGCTGCCGCCGCCTGTCCAAAAGAAATACCGCCGTCGTTTGTCGGGGTCAGCTGGTTGTAATATACCTTAAAGTTTAAATCCATAAGCCTCAAAATAAGCCGTTCAAGCAGATAGGTATTTTCAAAAACGCCGCCGCTCAGGACAACATCCTCCAGCCCGGTTTTTTCACGGATTCTGCAAACACAATCTGTGGTCGCTTCTATGACGGTGTTATGAAATTTGGAGGATATGATGGATTTCGTCACCTGATTTTGAAGATCGCGGAGGATTCCATTTAACATTTCTTCATACCCAAGAATGAGGCTACACTCGGTATTCTCAATACGATACTGATAATAGGCAAGGACATTCGCTTCGGACAGGTTTTCTAATTCGATCGCCGCCTGAGCATCATAGGTAATTTCCCCCTGAAAGCCGCACAGCGCCGCAACGCAGTCAAACAGCCTTCCCATGCTGGACGAATCAAAGCATAGGATTTTGCTGTGCAAGGCTTTCTGAACCACATTCAAAGAGGCGGAATCTACTTGCGACAAAAACTCATGGGGATCAAACCCAAGGGCGAAAAGATAACAGGCCGCGCACCTCCACGGCTCCTTTACCGCACTGTCGCCGCCCTGAAGCGTTATATATTCCAAATGCCCTGCCCTTGTAAATCCGGATAAGGAACCTGTCAAAAGCTCTCCGCCCCATATTGCGCCGTCCGTGCCAAGGCCCGTTCCGTCGTAGATCACGCCGATCGCATCGTGCGTCAATTTGTTTTCCGCCATGCAGCCCGCCATATGCGCGTGGTGGTGCTGGACTGCGATTTTCTGCCCAACCAGCTTTTTTGCATAGCGTGTGGTAAGAGAATCCGAGTTCAGGTCATGCGCAAGAATCTCCGGACAAAAGTGAAACAGGCCTTTGAAATGCTCGATCTGATGTTCAAACACCTGATAAGTTTGATACTCGTTCAGGTCCCCGCTATACTGGCTGACGGTGGCAAAGCCGTTTCCGGAAATGCAGACGGTACTTTTTTGCTCTGCTCCGAACGCCAAAATCTCCTTTGTCGATTCCAAAGGAATCGACAAAGGCGCATACCCGCGCCCGCACCGGACAAGCACCTCATGATCGTCCACAACTTTTACAACAGCGTCGTCCACCGGAATCTTAATCTCGCGGTTGTGTGTGAGGAAATACTCCGCGACGGTTCCAAGGGTTTTGATTGCGGCATCGTCCTGATAACAGATGGGCATGCCGCTGATATTTCCGCTGGTCATGACAAGAAAATTGAGATCATCCGCAAAAAGCAGAAGTTGAAGCGGCGCATAAGGGAGCATGACTCCAAGCCTTTTCTGTTTCGGTGCGATATCTTCCGGCAGATACTCCGGAATTCTCTTGTTGAGCAGCAGGATCGGTTTTCGGTTTCCCGTCAGAATTGCTTTCTCCCGATCGGTTACGTCGCAGATTTTATATGCCGCTTCGATGCTGCGTGCCATAATGGCCAGCGGCTTCTGCGGCCTATGTTTCAGCTTTCGGAGTCTTTGCACAGCCGCTGGGTCTTCCGCGTTGCAGCAGAGGTGGTACCCACCAATCCCTTTCACAGCGAGAATTTTCCCTTTGCGAATCAGACCCCTTGCAGTTTCCGCGGGTTCTAACGAATCCACGTCGTTTCCATGGGTGTCCAGGAGCTTCAAAACGGGTCCGCAGTCCGGACAGCAATCGGTTTGTGCGTGAAACCGCCGGTCGCCCGGGCTGCTGTACTCCGCCCTGCATGGCTTGCACATTTCAAATTCGGACATAGCTGTGTTTTCTCGGTCATACGGCAGGCTGCCGATAATGGAATACCTCGGTCCGCAATCGGTGCAGCTGATAAATGGGTATTGATACCGCTTGTCGCCGGGCGTGTTGAACTCCTTCATGCAGCTTTCGCACACCGCGATATCTGCGGGCAGAAAATTTGCGGTGTTAAGTTCCGCTGTGCTTGTTCGGATGGAAAAATCGGGATAGCCGAAAAATGGCTGCGGAATCATACGGAGTTCGGCAATCCGGGCATTGTCCGGGGATTCTATTTGTAGCGCATGGGCAAAGGAACAGATGCTCTCTTCGCCACCTTCGACATCGATCAGGACTCTGGAACCCTGATTCTCCACCCATCCCTTAAGCCCAAGCCGGTTTGCCGTTCTGTAAACAAAGGGTCGAAACCCGACCCCCTGCACAATTCCGGTCAATGTAATCAAATACCGTTTTGCATCATTCACAACCATCGCCGCCTATGCTTTTAATGATTGCGGTCAGCTTTTCATACGGCTTATGCTGGACATGGACGGTGGTCCAGTCGCCGAACATCGCGCTGTCCCGATCAATTAGATGTGATAACATATGCGCTCCCTCAATATGGCTGCCCTCGTCAACCTCGATCTCCAGTTCGTTTACCTTGACAATTCCGTTCTGCCTGCAAAGGACAGCGATGGACTGATATATTTTTTCAATCAGGTGCGTGTCATGCATCTTCCGCTTCCTCCTTTATGCTTATAACCTCGCTTAGTACATCGTTACAAATTTGCTCGAAGCGCTCCTTGAGCGGCGCGCTGAGGTCAAACCCAAAACCGATCTCAGCCGCTTCAATTCCGATCAAATAACCCGGCGTCTGAGGAGCGTGCAGCTCGATCAGGTCGAAGAGGCTGAATTCATGCTGCGTCCGGAGCTTGCCGAGATCTTTCAGAGTGTCGCTTAAAAGAATAACATCCATGCTTCCCGGTTCTTTACCCTGGGCCATGGCGTCGATAATAATCACAAGATCATTCGGCCTTATTTCATCAAAGCAGCACTGAAAATCCGTCTCTCCAACTAAGGAGGGAATATCATGTTCCCACAAGCTGTCTGCAATGGCCTCCACGACCCGCGATCCGATTCCATCGTCCCTCATGACGAGGCTGCCGATTCCGATGACCAGGACCCGTCTCATGGCACCACCTGCATGGTCTTGATGAGATTCCCCTTTGAATAGACGTGTGTGGCGCAGGAAACGCAGGGGTCAAACGAGCGGATGATTCTCCCAAGCTCCACCGGCGCGTCGGGATTTCTGATTGTCGTGCCGATCATCGCCTTTTCTCCCGGACCCGGTAAATTGTCCCGGTCTCTGGTGGAAAGGTTCCAGGCGGACGGCGTGATAATCTGATAAAGGGAAATTACCTGATTTTCGATTCTGATCCAATGTCCCAAAGCGCCGCGCGTGGTGTCGATCAGACCGGCTCCATAGGCGCTCTGCGGGACTTCATATTCCTTTTGAACATCTACACCGGGAATGAGATTGTCAAGTAAGCACAGCATGATATTTGCAACCTTTTTTGCTTCCAGGACTCTGGCCAGAGTCCGGTCCATGGTGGAGATCCCATTTCGGTACTCGCCGCAAAGCCACATTCTTGCCAGCGGCCCGACCTCGTAAGGAAGCCCCCTGTATCGCGGTGCTTTCACCCAGGAATAGGAGTCACTCTTTTTTATATTGGGTTCGGGAATCGTCTGAAAAGGCGTATAGGTCTCTGATTTCGCCGTGTACTATGATGAGTTAATATTTTCGGTGATTTCTCCGGGATTCAGCTCCATGATTCTGCCGTCATTATATGTCGAGGGATTGACATACAGCGTGCCCAGCTTTCCATATCCATCGAAGCAGCCGAAGGTGAAAAGATTCCCGTAGCCTCGTCCGATTTCAAAATATTCCTGATAGTATTCCGCAACAGTATAGGCGTCCGGGATCATACTGTCGCAGATAAACTGCCTAATATTCAGAAGCAGAGAACGCAGCCGCGCTATTTTCTCCGGGGTAGCCTGTGTGGTGATTCCGCCTAGAAAGACTCCATGATTGTGAGGCGCTTTCCCGCCTAAAATCGCCAGCATTTCATGCGCGTTTCTGCTGTATTCAAGAGAATCAAAATAGTGCTGTACAATCCTATCGTTTTTTTCCTTCGGCAGCCTGAAGTCATTGTGGTCCGTTTCAAACAGTGCCTTCCGGAAGCTTGATGAAGTCGGGCGCGGTGTATTGATAAAAGTGCCGGATGTGATTTTGAAGGAACTCGCACCCGTGAATGATGTCCCGCAGATATCTGCCCTGCTGAGAGACTGCGACGCCCAGCGCAGCTTCCAAAGCCAGCGTGGAAGCTATGGAGTGAGCCGTGGAGCAGATCCCGCAGATCCGCTGCGTGAAATACACGGCGTCAAAAGGATTCCTGCCTTCCAGCATTTTCTCAAAGCCCCTGAAAAGCAGACCCTCCGTCCGCGCGTCCGTCACAATGTTATTATCAATATCGGCGTCGATTTCCATAAACCCGCTGATGCGGGTAACGGGGTTGATGACCACTCTCTTCGTTTTGTTCACCTCTTTTATGTTGTGTCGTAGCTGATAAATGGCTCCATTTTATCGGGAAATCCGAACATGGCACAGCCGATGCAGGGGCTGTCGTCACCGATGGGCCAGTTCACACGGTCGTTCCACTTCCTGATCGGGCAGTCAACCCTCGTGACCGGCCCTCTGCACCCAAGCTTGAACATACAGGTTTTCTCGCCCAGCTTCGACGCAAATATGCCTTGATCAAAGTATGGCCTTCGGGGACAGATATCATGAATCAGAGTGCTATAGAACATAAGCGGTCTTTGTCTTGAGTCTAATTCAGGCTCGCCAAACAGCATGAGATAGGCCAGTGTTCCCATAAACCAGTCCGGATGGCATGGGCAACCTGGCAGCTTGATCACTTTTCTGTCAAGCAGGCTTTGTATCCCGACGCATTCCGCCGGATTTGGCCTTGCCGCCGAAAGCGGCTTCGCCCTCGGCGGCCATCAGACTGTTGTCGTATATGAAATTTACCATTTGAGAGGCCAGACTTTTGAAATCCGGATTTGCCCCGTCGAGAAGAGAGATGATGTTTCCAGAACATCCGGTCAGTTCCAGCCAGATCAGATTTCTCTTTGGGATATTTTTCTGTCTGACGGCGTCTATGGCCTTCTGAACAAGTGCGGAGGCCGTCTCCAACCTCGTCGAGAAATTGGGACAGCTGTTGCTTGTTTGATTCATCCTGTCATCTTCCCAACCACCTTCAATTTGCTGAGAATTGGCTGACCGGCGTGGCATGATGCAAACTGGCTCGTCACGCCGGTACCCGCCGTCAGCCCAAAGTGGGTTGCTCCGTCCCAGGCCGCATTGTTTGTTACATCATATACGACACCGTTCACCGCCACATACGCCGGATTGCCATTCCTGCCGTTATACCTTGACAGATCTTCCAATGTAAATAATCTGTCGGCACTGGGCTGAGGGTTGTTCATACGGGCACCATTTTGTAATCCTTGTGTCAACATAGCAATATTGGACATATTTCTCCGTAGGCGATTTAACAGCTTGTTCTTGACGCAGGAGTTCGAGGTCGTATACAGGCAGTCGATTGTGTCGCCCATTTCCTTCAGGTTGTCATTTATCATATTTATGAAGATCTCATGTTCATTCATGCATAATTCTCCTTATATAATTATTCAAATACAATACATTATATTCTCTGCGAATATGTGTTTGAACTTGACATAGGAATACTGCCTGTATCACTTTTGAACGGGCTGTTTTTCGTTAACACACATATGTAAATTGAAGATCATATGATGACATGTAGGCATGTGAAAGGAGCTGAGCAATTTGAATAGAAGATGCCCTTGGCCTGACAATATGAACAACAATATGGTTTTTTCGGATTATGGCCCAGAACCGTTTGTCATAAATATCGACCAGGCTACCAAGCAAAACAATACATTCCGCACCGCGCTGTGGACGGGAGAACATCTGCAACTTACCCTGATGAGCATCAAAGTCGGGGAGGATATTGGGTTGGAAAACCACCCCAACCTTGACCAGTTTCTACGGGTTGAACAAGGCCAAGGACTCGTAAAGATGGGGTACAGCAAAGATAACCTTGATTTTCAACGAAGAGTCGCCGACGGTTATGCGATTATCATACCTGCCGGAACATGGCATAATCTGATTAATACCGGCAACAGGCCCTTGAAACTGTATTCGATTTACGCCCCGCCACAGCATCCAAAAGGTACGGTTCATAGAACAAAAGCGGATGCAATGGCTGCGGAATATAATCACTAATAAATGGGAGTACTATTTTACTAATAACAAGATGAGAACCGCTGCTTTAATATGTTTAAAGGTGGCACAGCATGCTGAACGACCATTCAGCAGGATCGGAAACCTGTTCTTTTCAGGGGGCGCCGCCTCAATGCCGTTTTTGGTGAGGATTGGGGTCCGCTCTTTGTAGTATTTTTCGTTCATATGGATTACCTCGTTCCTGATTTAATTTTGGACGAAAAAAAGCCGGGGTTTTATCGCTAAAACCTCGGCAAAAATGAGAGCATTTATGATCATCAAAAAGGGCACCACAGTGATATCAAGGGTTTCCGGCATTTATATAAAAAGGGCGCCACTTTTCAAAAGGCATTTCTGCCGTTTCAAAAAGGGCGCCGTTCTGTTTTCGTATTGATTGTCGGTTTTTTGGGTTATTTCTGTTGTTTTGCCCGCTTGTGCGTTCAACTCCCGCCAGAGTGAAGCAGAATGGCTGATAAATCAAAGAAATGAGGGCTTCTACTTTTTTGTGTAGAAGCCCTCACAAGCCGCATAGACTCTGGATTTTTAGGCCATAAATCTTTTTTGCAGGCTTTTTCTGGCAAAGGCTGATAATATTGATACAGTGAAACTATTTGCGGGCAATCGAAAGCGCAAGTTTAGTAATCGCAAGCGCAAGTATCAATCGCAAGCGCGGGTATTCCACATAGCCATTACACGTAGTATAGGACTTCGGTTTGTTAAAAGATGTACACTTCTACTGCCAACAGCAATATAAAACATGATTTATAAGCTGCTTACGAATGTTACTACATCGGTCCTTTCTTTACCAAGGGCGTGGTCGGTAATGTCAATCGCTGGCTGGAAAATGCTCAGGTTTCCCTCAAAGTGATTAAACTCATTTATAAGCGTCTTCTTTGATGTGAGCCTGATACGATTGCGAATCTGGGTGATGTCGGTTTCGTCTGGATATGCTGCGCTAATTATCTGCCCTAACTGCTTATACTGGCTCGTGTCAATGTTGAATTTCTCGACCAGTTTCTTTTCCACCAGCAACCGCAAAAACAGATAGGTGAACGAATGCCGTAAAGTCTTATCAAGTAACGGATACTGCGAGTTATCGAGTATGTTCACGCCGTCCACAGTCTTCGCCAGAATGTCTGGGACTGATACCTCATAGGTTTCGGGGATTTTCCCATCTTTGTTTCCAAACAACTCTATGTAGGCTTTAGCAATGTCAACTTTCTCATTCTTATAGCCGTGCATTACCTGCGTCAGACGGTCAGTGAGGGTTTCATTGTTTATGACATTGGCATAACCGCGCATAAAAGGAATCATCGAAATCAAGAAGAGGTTTACATCCTTGATATGGTCGAGGATTGCCCCACGGAATGCGACAAGTAGCTTTTCGAGGCTAATCAACATCTCTTGTTCTTTATTATTCAGCGGAATAAATCCATTCTCTTCTCCCTCTGTGTTATTAAGCAAATACAGCTTGTAGCACCTCTTGTATTGCCCGTCGAGTAAACGGAGCAAATCAGTGTTGTGGGTTAAAACAATGCGTTTCTTGTGGTGGAGCATCTTGACAATGGCATAGGCAACTTTATTCTTGTATATTGAGTCAAAACTCGAAATCGGGTCATCAATGATAACAATTGGACACGGTGAGTTTTTTGCCTTTAAAAATTCAAATGTTAGCGATAAAAAGTTCTGTTCTCCTGTGCTTAAAGGCAGTTCATCTCTTGCCTTGCCCAAAAATTCACTGTCGGACAAAGTGATTTTCAAGTTTTTCTTTTCGTCACGCTGTAACGAGAGTTTTTTGTTCATACTGTTACTAATAATTTCTTCTATGTAGAGCATATCCTCTTCTGTGATTTCGGGCTTTTCATCGAGCAGTTTTTGATACTCCTCCATTTTGGCAGGCAAGTCGCTTCCTATAAAGACTGTAGCAAGTTCATTCATAACCTGCCGTTCAAATATCTTCTTGATAGCATTAAAGTCAGTTACTAAATCATCAATTTTGCTCTTGTCGCCGATGCTAACAGCATCCATTAGCAGTGTCTTGATGTTGAAAGGGTCGTTGTCAGGAACTAAATCGATAATTTTATGTATTAACGCCTGAACATCTTTGTCCAAAGCCTCGATAACCTTTTTTCGGTTATCTGTCTTTGCTGACAGCAGTGCCGCCCAGTCGATGTCGTTCGAGTCACAAACAATGCACTGGTCTTTGTGAAAACGGTCAAGAATACGGATAGCTTCAGAGTTTTCTTCTACCTCATGTATTTGAGGATTAGCCATGACTGCCTTCTTTGCCAGTTGTTCAATTTGCTGAATAGTAGAATCCTTTGCCGCATAGTCGGATTTTAAGAACATAAGTTTTGCCTGTTGCTCTTCACTTACATTTTGATTGACCAGCGGAATTGCCGCAAATTTTGTAAATATGACTTCGGTTTCATATTTAGCGCCCTTAGATTTGCTATTAACGATGTCTTTTACGATTTCAGCTATCTCAGTATCTGTAATAAGCGTTAACAAGGGATTGCTCATCGCTGAAATGCCATGATTGGATTTCAACTTGGATACAATTTCGCTGATGATTGAAACTCGGGCATCAGCAAGAAGTTTTTGAAGTTCAAATTCTCTTCTAATATTGTCGCCTAAAAAGAAGTCTTTTGTTTCACCAACGATGATGTTTCTGTTGTTCTGGTCGTTGATGACGTGAAAAACCGAGCTGCCGGAAGTGAAAGCATTTCCGTCAAACTCAAATTTAACCTTTGTGCCTTTAGCTCCGGCCATCACCTTACAGAAGCACGGCGACTGGGAATATGCCGGTGTGTACGCTGATGAGGCGATGACCGGCACCAAAGAGAGCCGCGATGAATTTCAAAGGCTGCTTGCCGATTGCCGCGTCGGACGCATCGATCTGATACTTACCAAGTCCATCTCCCGCTTCGCTCGAAACACGGTCATTTTACTGGAAACCGTGCGAGAACTGAAACTGCTGGAGGTGGACGTTTTTTTCGAGGAACAGAACATCCACACAATGAGCGCCGAGGGCGAACTGATGATAACCATTCTCGCGTCCTACGCGCAGGAGGAAAGCCTGTCAGCAAGTGAAAATCAGAAATGGCGCATTAAGCGAAACTTCGAGGAAGGTAAGCCTTGGGACTGTACGATTCTCGGTTACCGGGCAAAAAACGGTGTTTTCGAGATAGTTCCCGAAGAAGCAGAAACGGTACGACTTGTGTTCAAGTGGTATCTTGAGGGGCTTGGTAGACAAGCGATTGCAAACCAGCTCAATGAGCTGGGGATTCCTACACGCTTTGAAAAGAGCTGGCACCAAGACACCATCAGAAAGATGCTCCGAAATGAAAAATACGCTGGTGACCTGCTTCTGCAGAAGACGTTCCGCACCGACCATCTGGCAAAGCAGACTCGCACAAACCACGGCGAACTTCCTATGTACCATGTTCAGGACGCTCATGAGCCAATCATCGACCGGGAGACTTTCGATGCGGTTCAGCGGGAACTGGTGCGACGAGCGGAGAGCGTACAGGTAAAGCCCGGTTCGGCTACGGCGTTCACCGGCAAGATACGCTGCGGCATCTGCGGGAAGAATTATCGTCGCAAGACTACGCACACCGGTATCGTGTGGGTTTGCGCCACCTACAACACCAAAGGCAAGAAATACTGCGCTTCCAAGCAAATACCGGAGGAAACGCTGAAAACCGTGACCACCGAAATGCTCGACTGCGATTCCTTTGACGAGGGTATATTTGCGGACCGTATCGTCTTTATAACGGCGCTGCCGAATAACACGCTGGAGTTCACCTTCACGGATGGGCACACGGAAAATGCCACATGGCAAGACCGTTCACGCTCCGAGAGCTGGACACCCGAAATGCGGCAGGCTGCGGCAGAGAAAACGAGGAAAAGGAGTGAAAAGAAATGCCAAGAGCAATAACGATGATACCAGCTACCAAGAACCGATTCACGGCTCTGCCGACGGCTTCGGTGGCGAGACGCAAGGTGGCAGGCTACGCCCGCGTGTCTACTGACAGCGAGGAACAGCAAACCAGCTATGAGGCACAGGTGGATTATTACACCCATTACATTCAATCCCGTGAGGATTGGGATTTTGTTGGTGTCTATACGGATGAAGGAATTTCGGCGACTAACACCAAGCACCGCGATGGTTTCAAACAGATGGTCAGGGATGCCCTCGCTGGGAAGATTGACCTCATCGTCACGAAATCAGTCAGCCGTTTTGCCCGCAACACCGTGGACAGTCTTACGACCGTTCGCAAGCTGAAAGAGCACGGCACAGAGATTTACTTCGAAAAAGAGAATATTTTCACCTTTGACAGCAAGGGCGAGCTGCTCATCACCATAATGAGTTCACTGGCACAAGAGGAAAGCCGGAGCATTTCTGAGAACGTCACATGGGGCCAACGGAAACGTTTTGCTGACGGAAAGGTCAGTATGCCGTACAAGCAGTTTCTCGGTTACGAAAAAGGAGAGGACGGAACACCCGTGATAAATGAAGAAGAAGCCGCCATTGTCCGGCTCATCTACAAACTCTTTCTTGAGGGCAGAACACCCGCCGGCATCTGCCGATACTTGGAACAGCAAGGCATTCCGACGCCATCCGGCAAGCAAAAATGGAGTCAGACCACTGTGGACAGCATTCTCTCAAACGAGAAGTACAAGGGCGATGCGCGGCTGCAGAAGAAGTTCACGACCGACTTCCTCACCAAAAAGATGAAGGTCAATGAAGGCGAGGTGCCGCAATACTACGTGGAGCAAAGTCATGCCGCCATCATTAAGCCACTGGAGTGGGACATGGTGCAGGCGGAAATAGCTCGACGCAGGACGCTTGGCAGAGCCTATAGCGGTAACAGCGTGTTCTCGTCGAAGCTGGTATGCGGCGACTGCGGTGGCTTCTTCGGTCAAAAGGTCTGGCACTCAAACGACCCGTACCGCAAGGTGATCTGGCGCTGCAACAGCAAGTTCAAGGGCGAGACGAAATGCACCACACCTTATCTGGACATGGAAACCATCCAGCGAAAGTTCCTGATAGCCTACAATCGCTTGATGGCAGACCGCGAGAGTGTTATCTCGGACTGTGCTTTGATGCGGCGAGTGCTTTCTGACACTACGGCGCTGGACGCAGAGCTCGACAACTTGAACGAGGAAATCACAGTCGTGTCGGAGCTGGTCAAGACCTGTGTCAAGGAGAATGCTTCCACGGCACAGTCGCAGGAGGAATACACAAAGAGGTACAACGGGCTGCTTGCCCGATATGAGAAAGCAACGGCGCGGCTTGCGGAGGTGACCGCTGAGAAAGAGCGGAAGCACGAACAAGACCGCGAGCTTCGGCTTTTCATCGAGGCATTAAAGAAACAGCCCCTCGTCCTCGAAGAATGGGACGAAAGGCTGTGGATTGCGATTTTCGACCGGGCGACGGTATTCCGAGACGGCAGGATCGTGTTCAAGTTTAAAAGCGGCAGAGAGATTGAGGTGGAGCGTTAAGTACTCCGCCTCTTTTTTTGTACATATCGTCCGTGTATTCTCTGCCCGAAAAAGCCGTTTTCCCCAACAACATCGACTTCAAAAACCGTCTGACCGCATACGCTCACCGCTTCCCCGGCCTCTGCAAGCCAGATCGACGTGGACGCGGAGCAAGGCTATATGAGCTTTGAAATCGTCAAGGGGCGTTTCTGCTTCCGATTGACAGCGCCATACAGTGAGGAACGGCAAAAAGCGGCAAAAGTACATTCGGGCAACCTAACGCGAAAAGTTCAAAAATATGTGCTATAATTTTACAGGTAGTTCTCATTCATATAGCGACGAAAAATCTGCCATGGACGGCAGAATTATTTTCCAAAAACTTGTGACGCAGCAGGATTTTTCCGGTGTATATAGGTGAAAGGCCTTAACACCGCAAGAAAGGAGAAATCACATGGACGATGGGCAGATTATTGATCTATATTGGGCGCGCTCCGAAGCTGCCATATCGGAAACTGCGAACAAGTACAGCAGGTATTGTCATACCATTGCTTTCAACATTCTGCACAGCAACGAGGACTCTGAGGAATGTGTCAACGATACATACATGAGGGCGTGGGGAGCAATTCCTCCGCAGCGTCCTAATCGGCTGTCAACATTTCTCGGAAAAATCACTCGCAACCTCTCATTGAACAGATACGAGCAATACGCCACCGAAAAGCGCGGCTCCGGGCAAGTGCCGTTGGTGCTGGACGAACTGCAAGACTGTATCCCTGCCGCCGGCAGCGTGGATAAGGCCATAGAGGATGCGGCTTTGGTCGATATTTTCAATCGATTCCTCGCCGCCCTGCCGACGGAAACAAGAAAGGTTTTTATGCGGCGGTACTGGTATCTAAGCTCTGTCAAGGAGATCGCAGCAGATTACAGCTTCAGCGAAAGCAAGGTAAAAATGACATTACTTCGGGCAAGGAAGGAGCTAAAACGGGTTTTGGAGAAAGAGGGTGTCACTATATGAAAGAAGAAAAGCGGATCATGAACGTCCTCGGCCAAGTGGACGAGAAATACATCGAAGAAGCAACTCCATGCAAAAAGGTAAACAGTGAAAACGGAAAATTACTTCGCTTTTGGAAAACACATACGGTAGCGGCTTGTATATGTCTTATTGCATTACTATCGTTCATGACATTCAGCACAGCTCTTGCTGTTAGTGCAGATTTCAGAGAAATGGTCTTCGAGTTTTTTCATATTTCAACGCCCGAGGTAGTTTTTCCTGTTGAGGATGAACCTCAGCAGGTTAACGATGTGGAGGGCATCTACAGTTCAGATATCGAAGATACCGCGAGTGTCGAATATGTACGGATCGATGGTGATTTTGACTTTGGAAATGGCATCATCTATCTGTATAATGATGAAATGCGAACCAGCGTCAGCTTCTATGCCGTTGAAAATGACGAGTTGATTTTATTGGATACAAGGCGAGAAGAAACTCAGTATATTTGGAACGGCACGGCCTATAACATTTGTTTTGATTGGTGCGTCCATGAAAATAGTGTCGGTACATACGGTACATACAAGGAACCGGCAGATGATGCTTACTGGACGGTAACGCCTATCCGTGGCCGAGCAGATATTGTACTGCTGACTCTTTCCAGCGGCCGACAAGACAAATACAGAGAGTGCATTCTTTTCTATGACCTTAAAACAGGATCTGTGACTGACCCGTTTGCAGACTGCGGAACAGAGAAATTGAGCATCATCAACACCGAATTTTCTCCGAATATGCAAAAGGCATTATTGGCGACCGATCATGGTAAAACGATATGGTACTGCGACATAGAGGAAAAAGCTCTAATGACAGTAGATTCATTTACCGGAAAAGATATTGACGGCAGTTGGTTCGTTGATTCCGATACGATTTGTTATTACACGATGGATGCCGCCTATCAGTACACCTATTATACCAAATCGCTGTCTACCGGAAATGAGCGAGTGATACTTCAAAATGTACCTTTGTTTGGAGCCCATGATAGCACTTGGGGCGTAAGGTCAAGCGGGGGTAGATTTGGTGTGTTTGTCTCTGAGGACGAGCGCGTGTATTCGCTTGATTTCAAAACAGGGGTGCAGACATTGATCGCAGGCTATACATATCCTACCGATAAAAACACACGTACAATTCCAAACAGCGATGGCGACAAAATTGCGTTTGTAACATACAACAATGATACCACAGGATTGGGCATTTCCCAAATCGGCGTTTTGGATTTGAAAATGCAGACATTCACACTACTTGACCGCGAAGGATATGAAGTGCGACATGAGGCTGCTGTTAGCTGGTTTGATAATGATCGAGTTGTTATCTGGGCAGTTACAAACGACTATGGATATCTCTATTTATATCACATCACATATCCATCTACTACTAACGTAGAGTAATGCTCAAGAAACGGTGGTTTTAATTATTCAAAGTCAACTTTGCCTTGACAAGCAGCGAGGCGCGGGAGTTTTTGAACCTTGATGGTTAAGGGTTGCGCCGAAATCACTGGTATGAACCCCTCAACATCGAAAGTGAAACCCTCTGAAAAAGTGAAACTATTTCGGGTATTCGTAAGCGCGGGTATAGAGGACAGCGCCGTTTTGGTGAAATGCGTTGATGATAAGCACTCAAACAGCGGAGCCAAGAACACATAAAAGTGCCGAAAATACCCTATTTACAGGCTTTTCGGGCATAAGATAAGAACGCTAATGTTGACACTTACTGTATCAATATTAGCGTTCTTATATGGTACGCCTGACAGGAGTTGAACCTGCGCACCCGGCTCCGGAGGCCGGTGCTCTATCCACTGAGCTACAGGCGCATAAAGGATACTTAAATATTCTATAATAAGCGGCCGACAAAGTCAATTGAATTTTATCAAATATATTTTTGATTATTATTAAGTTTAATTGAATTAAAATGATATATTGGTTGATAACTGGCCGGGAAAGTGGTATCGTATAAAATGGAATAAATTTGGAATGCAAAAATATAAAATTCAGAAAAAATTAAAATTTGTTTATAAATAACGAAAATATATAAAATTTATTTTAAAGTTTGGGCAGAACCCTATTGTAAAGGAGGCAGGGCATGTTAGTCGAAGAGAAGATCAAAGTAATGGAAGAGCGGGAAGGGAAAGTGCTGGCAGGGGGCGGAGAGAAGAAGATCGCGAAGCAGCACGGCGAAGGGAAGCTGACCGCCCGGGAACGAATCGGGAAGCTATTGGACGAAGGGAGCTTCGTAGAGCTGGACCGATATGTGGTGCAGCGCGGGGTGGAATTCGGGCTGATGGGGATGGAAGTGCCCACAGACGGCGTGGTAACGGGCTACGGCACGGTGGAAGGCCGTCTGGTGTACGTATTCGCCCAGGATTTCACGGTATTGGGCGGTTCCTTGGGCGAAATGCACGCGGCGAAGATCTGTAAAGTAATGGATCTGGCGCTGCAAACGGGAGCGCCGTTGATCGGGATCAACGATTCCGGCGGCGCACGGATTCAGGAAGGCGTAGACGCTCTGGATGGCTATGGCAAGATCTTCAAGCGGAATACGCTGGCGTCGGGGGTGATCCCGCAATTATCGCTGATCATGGGACCGTGCGCCGGCGGGGCGGTCTATTCCCCGGCGCTGACCGATTTTGTCTTTATGGTGGATAAGAGCCAGATGTTTATCACGGGGCCCCAGGTGATCAAAGGGGTAACGGGAGAAGAAGTAACGGCGGAGGAATTGGGCGGCGCTATGACCCACAACGCCACCTCCGGTAACGCGCATTTTTACGCGGGCAATGAAGAAGAATGCTTCGGGCAGGTACGGCGGCTCTTGAGCTTTATCGGTTCCAATAACCTGGAGCAGGCGCCGGCAGCGCTTTGCAGCGATCCGCCGGAGCGCCTGGAAGCAAGCCTGCGGAGCATTATTCCCGATGACGAACGGCATCCTTATGATGTGAAAGATATTATAACCGCCATTGCGGACAACCATGACTTTTTTGAAGTGCAGCCCTACCATGCACAAAACATGGTGACGGGATTCATCCGTTTGAACGGGATTCCGGTGGGAGTCATTGCCAATCAGCCCAAGGTGATGGCAGGCTGCCTGGATATAGACGCGTCGGACAAGGGGTCGCGGTTCATCCGGTTCTGCGACGCCTTCAATGTGCCGCTTTTAACAGTGGTAGATACCCCAGGATATTTGCCCGGGGTGGCGCAGGAACACGGGGGCATCATCCGGCACGGGGCGAAGCTTTTGTACGCCTATTCGGAAGCAGTGGTGCCAAAGCTGACCTTATTAACGAAGAAAGCTTACGGTGGGGCATATCTTGCCATGTGCGCCAAGGCGCTGGGGGCGGACGCGGCCATCGCGTGGCCGACGGCGGAGATCGCGGTGATGGGAGCTGCGGGCGCAGCCAATATCGTGTTCCGTAAGGAGATCAACGAGGCGGCGGAACCGGCGGCGAAGCGGGCGGAAAAGATCGCGGAATATGAGGAACGGTTCGCCAATCCTTACTGCGCGGCGGCCCGGGGGTACGTAGATATGGTGATTGCGCCGGAAGAGAGCCGGTATTATCTGATCCGGTCATTGGAATCGCTCTTGAGCAAAAAGGAAAGCCGGCCGGGGCGGAAGCATGGGAATATCCCCCTGTAGGAGGAGGCGAAAAAGATGCATGAAATGGTAAGCGAGGGCATTAACACAACGATCATTGGGATGGGCGTGGTATTTTCGGTATTGATCATCTTATCCTTTACCACATGGCTGTTGAATGCGCTGGTAGCGAAGTTTGAAAGCAAGGGAAAACAGAAGCGGGAACAAAAGGCGGAAGCGTCTGAGACGGCGGCAGCGCCGAAAGAGGCGGTGGTCTCTGGGATCAGCGGCGCCACGGTAGCAGCGATCACGGCGGCACTGGTGATAGCAACGGGACGTCCGGCGGGAAGCTTTCGATATACATCCATCAGGCGAAGCGGGGGTTGGAGGGAATCCGGCCTGCAGGAGCTGGTGAGAACGCAGCAAAGATATACCGAAGGAGGAAAATAGGATGCGGCAATTTAATGTAATCGTCAATGGGGAAAGTTACCAGGTAGAGATAGAGGAATTAGGAGTTGGGGCCCAGGCGGCGACGCCTACGGCAGCGCCCGCGCCCAAAGCAGCGGCAGCGCCGGCGGCAGTACCTGAGCCTAAGGCGGCGCCAGCACCTACGGCAGCACCGAAAGCGGCGGCAGGCGCCGGAGATGTGACGAGCCCATTGCCGGGGACAATCTTGCGGATCAATGCACAGGCAGGGAAGAGTGTCAAAGCAGGAGAAGTCATCCTGATCCTGGAAGCGATGAAGATGGAAAATGAGATCGTAGCGCCGGAGGACGGCGTGGTCAAGGTCATTTATGTGCAGACGGGCGCCACGGTGCAAAGCGGCGATCCTCTGTTCAAGATGTAGGTATCAAGAAAGCGGATATCAATGGATTAATAAATAATCAATAAATCAATGTAAAAAACGATCCGCGCAGAGGCGTTTTATGAGTGGATGAACGCCCTGGGAGGGCGTTGCAATGTCACAAGATTTGTGCAAGTAGCAAGCTGTTGGCGGCAAGAAGCTTGAATAATCACTCTATACCTGCGCAAACGTCAAAATTGTGCGGGCAGGATTGTGGTATTATGCTAATGCAGCTGCGCGAAGGTTAAGAGGATGCGCGGACAGAAAGATGTCCGCGGCAGATAGGATGACTTAGTACCTATATATTTGCGCGAACGTTAAAATGTAGTTGTACGAGGGCCAAAAAAGACGCGGGTAATCATAGCGGCAGCATGCTAATGTAATTGAGCGAACGTATAAACTACGTCGGCAGAAAGACGGCTGCGGTAGATATGGGTGATTTTAGTATTCATGTACCTGCGCAAGCATTAAAATTGCGCGGACATAAAGATGTCCGCGGCAGATATGGATGATTTAGTACCTATATATTTGCGCGAACGTTAAGAAGATGCGCGAGCGTTAAAAAGAGGTGATCATGTGAGTGAGATCGGGAGCGTTATACTAGAGTTTATCAGGGGTACCGGCTTTGCCGCCATGACGTGGCGGCAGGGCGTTATGATCTTGGTGGCGTTGATCTTTTTGTATCTTGCTATCAAGCGGGGATTCGAGCCGCTTTTGCTGGTGCCTATCGCCTTTGGGATGCTTTTAGTCAATATCCCCATGTCGGGAGTGATGGCGGAGCCCACTTATCAAATGGGCGCCGACGGCATGCCCATATTAGACCAGGTAGGCGGCTTATTATATTACCTATTCCAAGGGGACCATTTAGGGATCTTTCCGCCTTTGATCTTTCTGGGAATCGGGGCCATGACAGATTTCGGCCCGCTGATTGCCAATCCCAAGGCATTGCTTTTAGGGGCGGCGGCGCAGCTGGGCGTCTTCCTGACTTTCTGGGGCGCCATCATGCTGCATATTTGGATTCCCGGAATCAGTTTTTCTTTGGGAGAAGCGGCGTCCATCGGAATTATCGGCGGAGCTGACGGACCCACAGCGATTTATCTTGCGACCCGGCTGGCGCCAAAGCTTTTAGGGCCGATTGCGCTGGCGGCATATTCCTACATGGCGATGGTGCCGGTGATCCTGCCGCCGGTGGGAAAACTTTTGACCACACGAAAAGAGCGGCAGATCGAAATGACCCAGCTGAAGCCGGTGAGCAAGATCACGAAGATTCTGTTCCCCATTGTGAATACCATTATCGTATCCTTGATCCTGCCTTCGGCAACGCCATTAATCGGTATGCTGATGCTGGGAAATCTGTTCCGGGAAAGTGGCGTAGTGGATCGTCTTTCGGATACGGCGCAGAATGCGTTGATCAATATCGTAACCATATTCCTGGGCGTGAGCGTGGGAGCAACGGCCGACGGCCAAGCATTCCTGACTACCCGTACGATGTCAATCTTTGTCTTAGGCGTGGTGGCCTTTTCCTTTGCCGGAGTCGGCGGGGTATTGGTGGCTAAACTGATGAACAAATTGTCTAAAACTCCGGTGAATCCATTGATTGGTTTGGCCGGCGTCTCGGCGGTTCCCATGGCGGCCCGGGTGGTGCAGAAGATGGGACAAAAGGAAAACCCCAAGAACTTCCTGCTGATGCATGCCATGGGGCCAAATGTAGCAGGGGTTATCGGCACGGCGGTGGCAGCCGGCGTTTTCCTGACCTTGTTCGGATAAAAATAGCGGCGCTGAAAACGGCGCCAATCATAGAATAGAAAAAGATATGAAAAAGCCTTGGAAGGCAGTGTTAATACTGCCCGCCAAGGCTTTTTGCTTTGTTTTTTCTTAGCGCTTCGCGTTCTCCCTCATCTTGGCTTATGGAATTAGGTATGCCTTTATTAATAAAAGAAGGCCGACTTTCTTGGCAG
>JAVBWO010000014.1:0-6159 GCA_036677375.1 Bacillota bacterium | reverse complement strand
TCAAAGTTAGGGTTAGAGCATTTTTACAAGCGATGGAACAGATGCTTAACCACTATGCCAAAAATTATTTTGGGTGAAAACATTGTGTAAGGGTATGAGCACACCCTCTGTTAGTGGTTTAACTTCACCTACACAATAAAATCTGACTTATCACGAATTTGAGCCGTTGCATCTTACTTGACGCAACGGCTCTTGCTTTGTCTACATGCCAAGAATAGTCCAGTCAATGCTTGCATATAGACGGTGAACGGATTTTAATTTTCATAGCACCGAACCCCTCCCTGTTGTCTATATTTAATTAATTGAAACTTCCATTTTGCTATGGTAAACTTATTTTATATATTTACCGAGTAAAACTTTTTTGAAACGGTAGTGAGGAAAAATTTGCCCCGAAGGGGTGTATTTATATTTGCTTGATTCGCATTAGGCGGATAAACATAATGAAAACTTTACTTTGAAGATGAGGGGGAATAATTTGATTATAAAAGATAACAAGCAATTCAATATATTCCCCTCGCATGTGGGGCTGAGAAAATATATTCAATATTACAACGTCGTATTTCCATCGAATAATACATTTACCGCACAATATACGCTTATGCCTAACGCTTGCGGAACATTGTCGCTTGCTTTTGACGGAAACGCAGTCATTGCTGAACTGTGGGGAGCATCTTTAACCCCGGTATTGTTAGGAATGGAACCAAATAGTTATCATGTCCTATTGCTTGTACAACTTTCTCCCTATGGTTTGTATCAAATTACTCGTCAAAGCCAAGCGGAGTTTGCAGATAAACGACTGACGCTTGAGGATATTGACAATGAGCTGTTTTATTCGCTGCATCAGGCTTTTGTAGCATCAAAAACTGTATCCGATTTGGTGAATACTTGTGAGGAAATTTTATACCGACGCATGGAAAAGCATGTTGTTTCGGACTCTTTGGTGTTGGCAACCAAAGTGATTTCTGATAATTATGGACAAATACAAGTGAAAGAAGTTGCCAGACAATCCCATTATAGTGGGCGACAGCTAAACCGCTTGTTTCTTGTGCAAATTGGGATGAATGTTAAGGACTTTATACGCTTAACTCGCTTTAATTATGTATTAAAGCACATTCAAAAATCGCCTTGCTTTTTTGCGGCATTGTCGCAACAAGCTGGATATTTCGACCAAGCCCATTTTGATAAAGATTTCAAGGCTATCAGTGGCGTTACCCCACAAAAGTATCTGAAAACAATGTCGGATTTTTACTATGACGGCACAGAGATATACGATACACTATCCTCAAAGGGGGATTGAAAAATGAAATATCAAGGTTGTCTTTTAGCGGTTAAGGATATAGCCGCATCGAAACATTTTTATGAAAAGGTGCTTCATCAAAACGCGGTAATGGATATTGGCGTACATGTGACCTTTGAGGGGTTTTCTCTGCAACAAGGATATGCCGAACTCGTTGGCATATCAGTCGATAGCGTGAAAGAGCAATCGCACAACTTTCAAGTTTATTTTGAAGTGGAAGATTTAGACAAGGTATACGCCAAACTAAAAAGCATATCCAGTTTGCAGTGGGTACACGAAATCAAAGAATACCCGTGGGGGCAGCGTGATATTCGGGTATATGACCCCGACAAGCACATTGTAGAAATTGCAGAGGATATGACCACGGTTATCAAACGCTTTTTTAATCAAGGCATGTCGGCAGAAGAAGTTGCTACACGCACAATGTTCCCTCTTGAGGTTGTAAAACAGTATGCGTTAGGCTTTAGTATGTGATACACGGCGGCTTTGGTAAACCAAAGCCGCTATTTTATTCCAAACAAGATTGGAGGAGACGGACAATGAGTAAATATGAGCCGCTTTGGAAGGCGATAGGTCAACGCACGGAGAACAGCTTCGCGCTGACCTATGCCGAGATTGAACAGATTCTGGGCTTTCCCATCGACCACGCCTTTTTAACCTTCAAGAAGGAGCTGCCCGTCTACGGCTATGAGGTGGATAAGATCTCCATGAAGGCACAGACGGTGACGTTCAAACGCTGCACTTGACAAGCGGTGCGTTTCTGCCATCATCGGCTTCACCCATCCAAGAGGAGGAATACTATGAACTGGGAGCCATGGACAGGCTGTTACAAGATAAGTGATGGCTGTACAAATTGCTATTTTTATGGGCCGTATGCAAAACGCTATGGTCAAAGCACAATACAAAAAACAGATAAATTTGATTGGCCCGCAAGGAAAAATGCAAAGGGAGAATACAATATCAAAGGCAACAAAATTCTTCCAACCTGTTTTGCGACTGACTTTTTCCTGCCAGAAGCAGACGAGTGGCGTAAAGACATTTGGGCTATCATCAAGGAAAGAACAGATATTGATTTCTTGATTTTAACAAAGCGAATTGACCGTTTCCCCCAATCGCTTCCGTCTGATTGGGGTACAGGCTATGACAATGTGAATATTGGCTGTACTGCCGAAAATCAAACACTCGCCGATTACAGGCTTCCGCTCTTTTTATCCTATCCGATAAAGCGGCGCTTTATTGCCTGCGCCCCACTTTTAGAAGCGATAGATTTAACACCATATCTTGATGGCATAGACCATGTTACCGTTGGCGGCGAAACAGGACGAGAAGCCCGTATGTGCGATTATGATTGGGTACTTAATATCCGTGAACAATGCGTAACAGCAGATGTAACCTTTTGGTTCAAGAATACAGGCTCACTTTTCAAACGTGACGGTGTAGTGGAAAAAATAAATCCATTTAAGCAAAACAGTGTGGCAAAAGAGCTCGATATTGATATTTCAGATGGGAAAAGGTTGTTCTGATCAAATCAATGGAGTAAAGCATTATTGCCTATTTTGTTTAACAAATATTCTGTATGAACCAAATGAGCAGACAGCTTATTGAGACTAAATCGGTTCTACCAAAACTAATCACGATTACTATGAAAATATGGGCAAACCTTGCTATCAGGCTCGGGTTGCCTACTTTTTGTTTTACAGTCACATCCCGAGTATAGTCCAGATATAGGTCGGCGCCGTGAGAGTGAACACCAAGCAGGCGAACAGAATGGCGGGCGCCGCCCACTCAAACTGCCCATGTTTGCGATAATCGAAGTACGCCATCCCAAGTTTGGCAAAGAAAAACACCGCCAGAATCAAGTCGATTGCAGGGAACACCACCTTGTTGACCACCGTCTTGATTTGCCCGGAGGCATCGTTCCACGTTCCCTCAATCGCCCCGGCCACGTCGCCGTTTGCCGCAAAAGCGGTTGTGCCAAACAGCAGGCTTACCATGAGAACGAGCGTGAGTGCCAGCGCGATTTTTTTATATCTTTTCATAAAGACCACCTTTCCGAAATGAGGAACAAGGCCGCAGGATCGCTCCCGCCGCCTTGTTCTTTTTCTGTTTTTATAGCTGCATGGTCATGTCCATGCCCGGAGTCTGTTCCTCCAAAAGCGGAGCTACCGCAAGCACTTGCGGGTTTTGGTAAAACTTCAGGTCGCCCCGAAATCCTTTTTTCAGCGCACTGAATTCCTTCGCTTGTGCAAGGAGCTCAGCGGAACAGCCGGGCGGCAGCTCCTGATTCCAGCGCACCCAATCGCCGTTCTGATAGCGCGGCTCCAGCTGGAGAATCACATAATCCTCCGGCACAAAAGCGGGGTATTTCCGCCAGAAGCCCTGCACATCCACGTAAGGATGCCCCTCCTGCATGACGGTCATTTCCATAAGCCGCAGGGTATCTGCAAGAGAGGTGCAGAACCAGCACTCCCGATCTCCGAACCGCCGGATGCGGCCATCCTTGAGAATTGCCTCCAGCCGATCCGTTTTTGTGTAGTGGTACACGCTGCCTTTTGGAGCCTCAATGCGTTCATATGCCATCCTCGTCCCTCCTTTACGGCTGGATGGGACCGGCGTGCCAATCCTGCCACAGATTGCCGCGGATAGTCAGGCTGTCGGTCAGGTTGGCGGACAGCATCCCATCGGGCGTCCACGCATCTATGAGCCATGTGTTGACGGTATAGGCGCCGTCCAGCATCCAGATGGGGCTGAAATGAGTCCGATTCTTGTAGGTGGAATAGGGATTTTTCTGAAATTCAAACCGCCCCGATCCCATACGATCCAAGAGCCGCCAGTAGGCTTCGTAGCCGAATTCAGGGAAATAGCTGACCGCATTCTGCGGCTGGGTAACCGCCGAGCTTTGGCTGGAGCTGACACTCCCGGTGACGGTCTGGTTGATACCGTATCCTGACTTCATAACTCTTCCGCTGGCGGTGGGATTTTTATCATCGCACTGGATGCTCATGGCTGCGGTTAGACTGGCGCTGTAGCGATCCAGATCAAATTCCCACCATCCATGGTCACACCAGTATCCGTCCTCATCATCCCCATGCCATACCCAATATTCCTGCCACCACGGGCGCCAGACACTCCAGCTTGCCGTGCTTTTCACCGCTCTGCTTGGAACAGAAGTGCGGGAGAAGCTGTCATTGCGGTCATCGGCTACGGGATTGGGCGGCGGGTTCTTATCAAGGTCAACGATTTTTACGTTGAGGGTCGTTTTCGCCGTGCTGCCGGGGCCGGACACCGTCACTTCAATGGTCATGTTCTGCTCGGTATCAGGGGTTCTCCATTTCACCCACGCAAGCTGGCTGTCGCCTTCAGGGTAATAAACATTGCCCACGTTGTAGGTCTGGCCGCCAATGTTGAAGCTGACACGGGTGGGGCTGTCAGGGTCGGACTGGCCACCGCTGATGCGCACCGCCGTGATGACGTCGGTGTTGACCCGGTACTCATAATCGTAGGCGTCAATCTGCGGTTCCTCCGGCTTTTCCTCAAAGCGGACGATGCCAAGCCCAAGGCTGGACTTGATATCCGCATTGGTGGCGGCGCTGGTTTTGCTGCCTCCCCATGCGGGATAGCCGAGATCGCTTACCTCCAGGAACATGGCCAGCGGCAGATTCTTGTGGGTTAGGGATACCATGCGCCGCCTTAACAGGCCGCTGGTCTGCTCATCATAGAGCGCCGCTTCAGTAGCGGTGGTGGCAAACATATTGCCCTCAAATTTATAAAAGGCAAAGGGTTCAAGGAGCAACTTGTACTCACCGCCAATCAGAACATCGTAGTCCATGCCAGTGTGATTTGCGATGAGTTGCACCAAAAACTCAGAGCAAAAGTATTTCTTGAGTGCATCAATATTATTGCTGCCATTGGTACTGATAACTTTTGGAATTGCCTGAGGTGGTTTTATGGTGGTATAACCGCCTTGGACAGCTTGCAAGTTCCTGCCATTGTTGTACTGTATTTTGCTGACCTTTCCGAAATGATAAATCGAAGATGATGGGGACTTATTGCTTAAATCAATGGGAGTAGTAACTACCGCATGGTCGCTTGCGCGAACCACCGTGACACGTACACCTTCATTACCGGGACTCCATGAATTGGTGCTGGTTCCCTGACCCATCCCGCCGCCACCGCCGTCAATGTTTCCGCTGCCGCCGGTGTCGGCAAGCGCAGTCATCGGGCAGAGCAGACACAAAACGAGGAACAGCGGCAGGGCTCTCAAAAGTAATTTTTTCATTTTGCCCTCCTGTGTTTTTGCAAAATAAAAGCACGGTATTTTTCAACCGTGCTCTTGGGATATATTGTATTAAGTTTTAGTCCATCGTACCGACTTGCTTGTTGATGTCGCCATCGCTTTTTCCCTCAATCACTTGATTTTCGCCCAAGTTTGGCACGTTATCAAAGCCAGGAATGCTGTTTCCGCCATTGCTGGGTTTAGAGGAGGATTCCTGTTTCGGGGTTTCCTTCGGCTGTTCCACCTTGTCATGGTCGACTGCCGCGGGAGGCTCGGTGACCTTTTCGCCGTTGGGCTTCTGTGTGGGGTCTTGAAGCTGTTCCTCGGTATATTCCGGCTTGCTCACATCGCCCTGAATGGTCTGCTCCGTGCCGCTGGAAACCGCGCCGTTGTCGGTGCTCACCGGCTGGGTGGTATCGGGCGGAGTTACGGTGACCTCTTTTTCTTTCTCTGTGCTGTCCGGCCCGGACGGGTCTACCGTCACATCGCTCACCTCGGAGCTTTGGGACGGGAGGGGCGCATCCACCGGATTGGGTGTCTGGAACCGCTGCCCGATCAGCACCACCAGTATCACGCAGAGGGCAAG
>JAVBWO010000013.1:0-83215 GCA_036677375.1 Bacillota bacterium | reverse complement strand
GTGTGGCAACCTTTGAAATATGTTACAATCTTTTGCTTATTGTTGTTCTGTGTAAGCAGTTTGATGGTTCAGTGGTATTTCGGATTCGTTGCGCTAAATTATGTATGCGGTTACGAGATTGCAGATAAATTCAAATATTTTTTCCCAATATTTTGCGTTATAGGCGCGGTGCTAACCATAGAGGTTGTTTGGACGATACAGGATATTGCTCTTGCGCTTTTAACTGTTCCAAACCTTATTGCCCTGTTAGTACTGTTTCCTAAAGTCCGTCAAAGTACAAAAGAATTTTTTTCAAGAGAAGAAAACAAAAATCTATAGCTTTAATCTGTAGCTTTAAATAAAAATTAAGGTATAAACTACCTTGATTTTTATAGTATTGCCTATCCGACTGGGGAAAACGGAAAACGAGCGACTCGAAAACGAAGTAATGTCGGAAAAAGCGTCAAGAAACAGCTTGAAGTGGCTAAGCTCCAATAGGAAAATGATCTCCGTCATGGTATCGTCACCGGCCAGGTACCAGACAGTTACGTATTCGCGACTTCCCCCACCTTGAGCGCATAAGGAAGGGAGACGGTGACGGAGCCGCCGAAATTTTTTTCATTTCACTCAGATTCTACTTTTGACGCGCGGCTTTCAAAAGGGCATGAAACGAAATTTGAACAAAAAACAAGGGAAAAGCACTGAAAACGTAATGTTTTCAGTGCTTTTCCCTTGTATGATGCTTCTTCGTAAGATGGTGGAGACAAGGAGGATCGAACTCCTGACCTCTTGAATGCCATGCAAAACATATGCGCTGGTAAATATGGCAATATCGCTTACCGTGTAACTTATTATTAAAGCTTATTGACGGCGGTTGCCAGCTTTTCGATACTTGGATGATGAATATAAGTGTCTACAGTGAAAGAATATTTCGTATGCCCCATCAAATATTTGATCGTCTCCGGGTCAACTCCCGCCTGCTGGAGTCTGGTTGCATAGGTGTGACGTGTAGAGTGGGGGGTTCGGCTTTTTATTCCGGCTTGTTCTAGTGCCGGATAATAGATGGTTTCCCGGAAGCGCTTAGCCGTATACGGCTTTCCTTCTTCATCGACCACGAAGGCGGCGGCGTTTTTATTATACCGCTTGGTAACATATTTTAAAATATCAGGATGAATGGGGTTTACCCTGTTTTTCCCGGCCTCTGTTTTCATGCCGCCGGTCATGGTCTGCGCCTTTAAATCGATAGAAAAAGGAGTAAGCGCCAAAAATTCACTGATACGCCAGCTTGTATAAACCATGATTAAAATCAAATCAAGATTAGGTACCGTTTTAACCTTCTTCTTCATTTCTTGTACTTCCAGATCCGTGAAAACTTCTTTTTCGCTTTTTTCTTCTTTGCCCAAATAAATATGCTCTGCATAGTTTTTATTGATAATATCGTTTTCCTGAGCGTAATTACACAGCAGGGAGTATAGGGCCTTCGCCTTTTCTTTGGAGCTCTTGCTTTTCTCCCAATTGGCAATTAGATCCTCGATATGGTTGGTTCTGATTTCTTTAAATTGCACATTATAATAGGGCGCAAAAACGGCCCAAGCGGCATTATAACAATTTTGTGTTGATTTGGATATCCGTTTATAATACACGGGCCGCCATTCTTCATAAAGCTGTTTCAAGGTGATATTTGATTTTTTCGGCACAGGGTTGGCATAGTGCGCCCCGAGGGCCTTTTTAGCTTCCGTTTCCGTTTCATAATAACCAATGTACCGTTGTTTTTGTCTGCCTGTTCTCCTGTCAATCTCATCAGTCACCCGTACCGCCCACGGCTTACGGCGGGTTTTGCCAAGATAGGTGATACTGCCCATGCCATTGGCACGCTTGGGGGCCTTTTTCTCTTTCTCTGTCTTTGCTGCCATAATAAAAAACACTCCTTTTTCTTGTGTTTTAGGAGTGTTTTTGGTATACTTATCCTGTGTGTAGGGTGTATACCAGTGCACTCCTTATCATGGCCTCTTCTTCTGGTGCGAACAGAAGGAGGGGCTTTTTTATTTATTATTCAAATACAGGATCGCTATTTGGATTGTCGTTCTCGTGTGGATCTGTAGGGTCTAATAGAAGATCTTCATAGCTGCAGAATTTGTTTTCTAATGCATTTCTACGCAATACTAAATATAATTCAGCATAAGTTGCATCCATATAAGGCAGTACGAATATTGCCCCAACTAAAAAAGCTAGTAAACCCAGTAAGACCCATCCAAGAAATGATAAGTCTAAAATGAACATATCCATTTTGTGTCCTTCTGTCATTTTGCTGCTGAGTTCAATTGCTTTCTTGCATCCGATATTTGGATTGTCCGCTAGAATATAGGGTACCATTCTATATGCATATTTTTTGATAACACCTGGTATGAGTAGCAATAAAAACCAAAGGAAAAGTTTAACGATTCTGAGAAGCATGGTGAATGTTATTGCTTGATAATGCTGGCTTGTAAATGCAAAGCGGAAACATTTGCTGTTGTCTTTATATTGAGCCAACTTAACAAAGTATCTTTTCCCACCAACTTCTAGATGAAATCCTAGAAATACTCGGAATAAACATGTAAAAATAAGAGCAACGGTTAGAACAACAGTATATGTTTTATAATCTGAAAAAACATCTAGATGAAACCAATTTAAGAGTTTTTCATAATAATTATAAACGGTATTATTATCCTTGATTGTGATGGAAGGTGTTGCCAAGAAAATTATGAAGCTGACTAATAGTGCCTTCCAATAAATTTTTTTCAACACAGATCTTGCTCTCTGCTTTAACTCCTCTTTTTCCCACACCTAAAGGTCCCCTTTCTAGATTTAAGTTTCTTCGGTATAGCCGTACCGGAGGGGCTTTTTTATTTTTTAAGCTGTTTTATTCTTTTTCTAGCGCCTTGATGCTTTTAAGGCTTAATCAAGCACACATGTGAGATGCGGTGACCTCGAAGTTTAGAAATCAATTGCAGAAGGTAATACTGCTTTAACTCTTAAGATATTTTTGAGTAGCCTTGTCGAAGTCTGAAATATAATTTTTGTCTTGTTTGACACGATATTTTTCATATTCTTTGTTTGCTAGCTCATCCGCAACCTTTCTAGACACGTTCCCAGGATAATTCAGTAGTTCATATTCATTAAATTGCAAAAAGGCATCTAGTTTATTTACCCAATCTTGCATGGACATCAGTCTATTTCGTTTGGCTTGGTTTTCCGCATAATCTAGATACATATTAACAATATCATTTAAGTGCTGTAGTTCTTCTTTTTCAAGATAGTTCTTGGAAATAGAAACATCGGATTTTAAGATCTTTCCATCAGGGGCATTCTTCCAGGTTGTTAACCCCATATGATCTTTTGTACTATCTGCTCTTCCTACGATTAATTCAGGAGCAGTATGCCCCGTAGCAGCAAACAATAATTTATTTTGAACAGTTTTGAAGAACTTATCTGTTATATCGCTTTGCTGGTCATAATCATAACTGCATTGTGCATAGATGTCGGTAATTTTTTGGTAAAAGCGGCGCTCGCTGGCACGGATTTCCTTTATGCGTTCCAACAGCTCATCAAAGTAATCCTTGCCAAAAGGTCTGCCGTTTTTCATCATTTCGTCATTGAGCACAAAGCCTTTAATTATATACTCCTTTAAGGTTTCTGTAGCCCAGCGGCGGAACTGGGTTGCACTTTTGGAATTTACCCGGTAGCCGATGGCAATAATGGCATCAAGATTATAGAACGTTGTATTATAATTTTTGCCATCAGAAGCAGTTGTAAAGAATTTCTTTACAACTGATTTTTCCTCCAGTTCGTTATCTTCAAAAATATTATTCAAATGCTGACCGATATTTTGTTTTGTTGTATCAAATAATTCCGCCATTGCTTTTTGGGTTAACCAAAAGGTTTCATCTTCAAAATATACTTCTACGTTTATTCGGCTGTCTTCTGTCGTATACAATAAGATTTTTTGCAGTTCTAATTGAGTATTATCCATTTGGCATAACCTCTTTTTTATTATTTATTTCATTATTTCATTTCGTACCTATGTGAGGCGCAACCATGGGCAAAAAGTGGCATTTGTTGGGCAATTTCAATTGGCGTATCCCTCGCGGGGTGCGGCACTTACCCTTTCTAATAATAAAGCATAGCTTGTCTCATAAAAGCCTCTGAGACCTCAAAATAATCCGCGAGATTCCAGATCTCTAAAAATCTTTTATTAATTACCGAGAGCTGTTTTATATAACTTGCTTAATTCAGGCAACATGTTTTCTAAGTCGCGCCTGTAATCCTGGAATTTCTTCAGGTCTACCGAATATTCATTCCAAGGATACTTTTTACCCTGTGCCTTGGAATCCATTCTTTTATTAAGATGGATTTGGGCTGCGAGCAGATTGTTGAATGTAGTCATACACTTGATAAGCGAGGTTTTCAACGCGCTAAAATCCGTGTCTAACTGGGCACCAGACTTTTTTTGCAGAACATTTAAGGCGTCTTTGGATTTGGCTAAAAGACTGGGGAAATTATTCGCCGATTTGTTTTGGTCAACTTTTTTGAAGAGAAGCTTCAATTTTGATACCTGATTTTTAGCTGCTTCTTGCTTCATGTAATCTTGAAAAAGTACCTTAAAAGAATTATAAGTGCTTACGATAGCTTCTTCATTTTGGTTCATATGTAAACTCCTTTGATAATTACTCGACACGAAGGGGTACTTAATAGGTAATAGGCTATATATCCATTCTGATAATAAAGCATTTCTAGGTTTAAGCCCCTCCGATATCGCATGCCGGAGGGGCCTTTTTTATTAAGCTTCTCTGATCATTTTCTTAACCAATCCGACAACTTTTATCCTCAATACTTCCGCGCCCTCAAAGCGGCGCGGCGGGTAATACGGATTTTCGCTGACCATCTCTATCCAATTCGGCCCATAGTTGACCTTCTTTACTACGCCGTCTTCCTCATCAATGGTCACCACCGCAATACTTCCGGAATCTACCGATGTTTGACACTGAACCAAAAGCAGGTCATTTTCAATAAATTTGGGACACATGGAATCACCTTTTACTCGAAGAAAAATATATCTTTCTCCAGGCAAAAGCCAATCCTGACTCACAGGCTCATAACCTTCAACATCCTCTTCCGCATAGCATCCTCGGCCGGCGGCGACCCGGCCTACGATAGGAATATTTACCATTTGGCCTACTGGGATAGCATTGGAGGGGAGCTTTGGCTCTAAAATTTTAGGAACATCATATCCGAGCAACCATGCAGGATTTACATTTAGTGCCCTTGATATAGCCTCAATTGTAGGTCTTTTGGGATTGCGTTTACCAGATATATACATTGAGATAGCTTGCTTTGATAGGCCAATTTTCTCGGCAAGAATATTAGCTTGGGTATCCTTTAGTGCTTCTCTCAATCTTTCTGGAAAATTAGAAACTATTTTTAAAGCCATTTTCAATTCTCCTTAAACGCAATTAATTCGTATAAATGGATTATTGCATAAAAAGTTCACAAAATCAACGGTTTTTTAAAATTATATTTAAAAAGTACACAAAGTGATTGACAGGTTGGAGGGGAAATGCTATTATAAAATTGTTCACAAAGTAAACCAAGGAGGTGATACACAATGAATAATCTGCTCACGTTACGCGGTGTAATTCTTTCGCAATATAAAACTATTGGTGATTTTGCGAAAGCCATGGGGTGGAAACGAAATAAGGCATCTAGGATTATTAATGGCATTCAAGAACCCAGCAATGGAGAAATCCGCCAACCCGTTGAAGTATTAGAAATTACACAGGATGCGTTTATGGACATTTTTTTTGCATCTATGTTCACAAAGTGTACCAATCGAGACAAATCGGCATAGAAAGGAGGTACCGTAATGCGCTGCACTATACCGCGAACCGAAGTTGCCAAAGAGCTGGGGATATCCCCGCTGCGCGTAACAGCTCTAATAGAACAGGGGAAGTTGCCCGGCATTGTAGACAACTCCAGCGTGAGAACGAAAACCATTATCATCCGCGAACAATGGGAGGCGTGGAAAGCGAGGGACCGGCTAGCCGGTTAGGCTCTTTACACCCCGAGGGATTTTAGATCAAAAAGGACGGTGATCCCGGGAAGTGGACAACCTTGAATCAGCCGATATCTTGACCGGCTTGAAACGAGAAATATTTACCGATATTGGCAAACAGATCGTGCCAAGGGAAGACTACACAGAACTTGCAGCGAAGCGGTTGATAGCTTTGGAGAGAGCAATCGAAGCATGGGAGAGAGGAGGCCGCGCCATGACGGAACTGGAGGTCAAACAAACAATCAGGAGCCGCATGAGAGCCTTGCGGCGGGAATCGGACATAAGATTTATCATGACCCTGGCAGGGTGGACATGCTTTATCGTGGGTTTCCTGGTGGGGGTGAGTATATGAATCCTAAGAAATTCATTTGTATGGAAATAGAAAAAGCCGCCCAATCTGTTGGCGCAGACATAGGCGGCGGGCTGCCGGAGCAGCTGTAAAACAATCCAACATCAGTATAGCTGGTATGAGAGGAAGTGTCAAGATGGCTTTAGCTTGTAAATACGGCGGGGAATGTACCGGCTGCATGATGTGCCAGGAGGAGAAGGGTGAGCCTGAGGACCGGTGGGAAACATATTGGGATGAGAACAGGGAAGAAGAACCATGATGATGGAACGCGGGGAATGGCTGCAACTTCGGCGCGGGTCGATAGGCGGTTCAGACGCAGCGGCTATTATGGGGTTAAACCCTTGGTCTACCCCCTATGTGGTATGGGCGGACAAGACCGGCCGGTTGCCGGAGAAACCGGATAACGAGGCCATGCGGCAGGGCAGGGATCTGGAGCCATATGTGGCGGAGCGGTTCACAGAAGCTACAGGCAAGAAGTGCCGCCGTAAAACGGCCATGTTACGAAACCCGGCTTATCCTTTCGCCCATGCCAATATCGACCGCTGGATCGTCGGTGAGAATGCCGGGCTTGAATGTAAGACTACCAGCATTCTGAACCTGAAACGGTTCAAAAACGGCGAATACCCGGAAAACTATTACTGCCAGTGTGTTCACTATATGGCCGTCACCGGTGCCGACCGTTGGTATCTTGCTGTCGTGATTCTCAATCAGGGTTTCAAATGGTTCACTATCGAGCGGGACGAGGCGGAGATCACCGCGCTCATGAAGGCAGAAAAAGAGTTCTGGCGCTATGTGGAAGAGGACGCGCCGCCGCCTGTGGACGGCCTGCCGGCCACGTCGGAGGCTTTGGCAACCATTTATGCCGACAGCATTGATAATCTGACGCCGGTGGAGCTGTTCGGCCGGGAGAAGGTGATCCGGGAGTACCTGGAGATCAAGGATTGTATGAAGGATCTGGAGCAGAGAAAAGAGCTTTGCGAGCAGCAACTGAAGGCAGACCTGGGAAAAGAAGAGCTGGGCCAATGTGGAAATTACCTGGTACGTTGGAAGAAACAGACCCGGAGCAACTTTAATGTGAAGGCCTTTGCTAAGGAGAACCCCGGCATCGGATTAGAGGATTATTACAATGTCGCGAGCTTCAGGAAATTCGAAGTGAAAGAGAGGAAAGAGGCATGAACACCATTCAAAAAGCAGCGGAAGCCAATAAGGCCATGACGGAGAAGAAGCCGCCTAAGACCATGCAAGATTATATTAAGTCCATGGAAAAGGAGATCGCCAAGGCCCTGCCTTCCGTGATCACGCCGGAACGGTTCACCAGGATCACCTTGTCGGCCCTTTCAGCCAATCCGCAGTTGGCCCATACCACGCCCCAGAGTTTTTTAGGCGCTATGATGACGGCAGCGCAGCTGGGCCTGGAGCCCAATACGCCCCTGGGACAAGCCTGGTTGATCCCGTATAAGAATAAAGGCATCCTGGAATGCCAATTCCAGCTGGGATATAAGGGCCTCATTGATCTTGCCTACCGCAGCGGGGAGGTTAGCATCATCCAGGCTCATACGGTGTACGAGAACGATGTTTTTGATTTTGAATACGGCTTAGATCCTGGTTTGAAACATATCCCTGCCAAGGTAAACAGAGGAGAACCTGTCTGGTTCTATGGCATGTTCAAAACCAAGGACGGTGGCTAACGCCACGCAGGCGGCCATTCGCGCCGGTTATAGCGTGGAGAGCGCGAGAGCGATCGGAGGCGAGAACTTATCAAAACCTGCAATCCGCGTATATATAGAGACCGCTATGGCCGAACGGTCCAAGCGAACCGGTATCAATGCGGATCTCGTTCTGATTGAACTGGCCAGGATCGCCCGGCTCAACCCTCCCGATGTTGTGGACGCCTTAAACGCCACGATCAAAGACAATGCTTCGCGGGACGATACGGCGGCAATCGCCTCAATCAAAGTGAAGACGATCCCCACCAAAGAAGGGAATATCGTAGAGCGCGAAGTGAAAATGGTCGATAAAGTCAAGGCATTGGAGCTACTCATGAAACACTTGGGGATGCTGGGTGATAAGGCCGGGAATAACAGAGCGCCTGGGGATCATGCCGAAACAGGAGTCATTATATTGCCCGAGGTCGACGCGTTGCCCTCTGGGCCTAATGGCGGTGATGCCAATGAATAATATCATCTGGTCGCCGCAGCCCAAGCAAGCCGCCTTTATGCGCCGGCCGGAATATGAAGCGTTATACGGCGGCGCTGCCGGAGGCGGCAAGAGCGACGCTCTGCTGGCGGAGGCATTGAGACAGGTACATATCTCGTATTATTCGGGGCTGCTTCTGCGTAAGACCTTCCCGCAGCTCACGGAGCTGATCGATCGCTCCATGCAGATATACAAACGGGCCTATCCGAGGGCAAAATATAACGGCAACGACCACTGCTGGACATTTCCTGCCGGCGCCAAGATCTATTTTGGCTCGATGCACCGCACCCAAGACCGCACCAACTACCAAGGGAAGCGGTACGATTTCATCGGATTCGACGAACTGACCCACTTTACATGGGAGGAATACAGCTATATGTTCTCTCGCAACCGTCCCGGCGGGCCCGGGACGAGGGTGTACATCCGGGCGACGACCAACCCAGGAGGGGTAGGGCATGGCTGGGTCAAGGACCGTTTCATAACCGCCGCGCCGCCGCTTACACCCCTCAAAGGGCGGTACAAGATCCTAGCGCCGGACGGCAGAGTGATAGAGATCGAGAGAACAAGGGTAAAAGCCTTGTGGTGGATTGGTATTACAAGGTTAAGGCTTCAAACGGCAAGACTCTCCTGCATTACTGCAAATTCGTGGGAGATAATCTTCTCTATGCTTCCGAGAATGATCCGCAATATGCCGAGACAGGTTGGTACAACCATGGGCAGTATCCGGTATATTTTGACGTGTTGTTCCCGGAAGAGGGCACGCCTACCGGCTTTGGGTACATTGACATCATGCGCGAGCCGCAAATGTATATCGATAAGCTAAATCAGATCATTATGAAGAACGCTTTAATGGCCGGTAAAAAACGCTGGTTTATTAAGGATAACGGCGGGATAAATGAAAAAGAGTATGCCGATTGGTCAAAGGACTTCATACATGTTGCCGGTTCCCTGAATGATGATAATATCAAAGAAATAGCCGTTTCCCCGCTGGACGGGTTTATTGTTAACCACCTGCAAATGAAGATCGACGAACTGAAAGAGACTTCCGGTAACCGTGATTTTAGCCAGGGCAGCACCTCCGGTGGCGTCACAGCTGCCGCAGCGATTGCAGCCCTCCAAGAGAGCGGCAATAAGCTGTCTCGTGACATGATAAAGGGTTCCTATCGCGTCCATACAAAGCTGGTTGGCTTGTGCATTGAGTTGATAAGACAGTTCTATGACGAGACACGCTGTTTTCGCATTGAAGGGCCGCAGGGTGATACCCGGTTCATTGAGTATTCTAATGCCGGTATCGTAGAACAACCGCTGCCGGCCGCATATCAAGGAGAAGAACCTGCCTCCCGTGTGCCGATATTTGATATTAAGATCAAGCCGCAGAAAAGCAATCCCTTCTCCCGTGCAGCACAGAACGAGTTGGCCAAAGAATTGTACAGTATGGGATTCTTTAACCCGGCCCAGGCCGATATGGCGCTTGCAGCCTTAGATCTGATGGACTTCGAGGGTAAACAGAAGGTCACAGAACGTGTATCTCAAAATGGAACGCTATTTCAGCAGATCCAGCAAATGCAGCAGACCATGGATAAGATGGCTTTGCTTATTATGCTGTTGTTACTATGTCGGACGGCAGATCTCTGGTGTATGCCCACATGACCAAAGGTAGCCTGAAAGTGGTTGTAGGCGATACCGTCACGGCTGGACAGGCAATCGGCACCATGGGCAACACCGGAAACAGCACGGGTCCGCACCTGCATATTGAGTTGCAGAAGCAGTATTACAAAGCCGGGAGAACGGACGACATCGCCGCTTTCTTGGGCATTGAAAACACAGTAGGGGAGGTAAAGAAATTGGCAAAAACCGCAGAAAAAAGTACGCCGTCCAGCTGGGCGGAGGACGCCACGGAATGGGCGACTGAAAACGGGATCATCAAAGGCGATGCCGACGGTGACTGCAAGTGGCAAGATCCTATGACCCGGGAAGCTTTCGCCGTCATGTTGAAGCGGTACCATGATAAATTTAACAGTCAGGGGTGATGATACATGACGGCAGAGCTAATGAGTGTATTGATTGCCCTGATCGGCTGCTTTGTGGGCCTGGCAGGGTGGCTCTCTGGCCGGGACAAGCGGATTGCCAATGATGCCGAGTGGCGGGGCACGATAAACGCCAAGCTGGACGTCATTGTGGGGATCAGCGCCGATATTGATAAGATCGATACAAAGCTAAATGAGCATGGCGAACGGATCAAGGCGGTGGAAGCCTCCGCAGAGCAGGCGCACCTAAGAATCAATCGGATTGAACAGAGTAGATGATATATAGCACAAGGAACCGGTACTGACAGAAATGTCGGTACCGATTCTTTTTTCGTCATAATAATTGCCAAATGGTGGAAAAAGTATTATGCTGTAGATATAAATAAAAATTTGAATTTTAAAACTATTTATATAAATTATAAGATAATGACCACAATGGGAAGCTAAATCAGATTTATATAAGCGAATAATCGGAAGCTCAAAAAGGTTCATGTAATAGCAAGAATGGGAAGTTGGGGAGGTAACTTCATGAAGATTAAGAACATACATATAGAAAAGTTCAAACGCTTTACTGATTTGACTATAGATAATCTTCCTGATACAGCGAAACTCATCGTATTAGTGGGACCAAATGGTTGTGGAAAGAGTTCGCTGTTTGATGCATTTAAAACATGGCATCTGAGTAAAGGGTATGGCAATGGAGTAGATGAGGACTACTGTAAAAAAGAAAGGACTGAAAGGCGTCCAGCACACGAATTGGTCAATATTACTTTTCACGAAGACATCTCGCTTTTTACTTACAAAGATTTTCACAATTTTTTTTATTTCAGAACAGCGTATAGAAATTCTCCTCAAATTAGCGTAACTGCACTCCAAAAACTTCAATCACCACTTGATAGACCGGATCAGAAGATGATGATTCAAAACGATTCAACAGTTGATGAGAATTATCAGCGTTTAGTGTCTGAAACCTTATCAAAGGTGTATGACGAAAAATATGATAGGATAGATATAAAAACACTTAGAGAAGAGCTTATTGGAAAAATTCGAGAGCCGCTTCGGCGCTTATTTTCTGATCTGACACTTACTGAAATCGGAATGGTTACAGAAAAGGCCGAATTTTATTTTCGTAAAGGCATTACCGAAAGATATGGATACGAAAAGCTTTCAGGTGGCGAGAAGGCAGCCTTTGATTTGTTGCTGGATATGGTTGTAAAAAGTGAATTTTATAGAAACACCGTTTTTTGTATCGACGAACCAGAAACTCATATCCACACAAAACTCCAAGCATCCCTCTTGTCGGAACTTTTTCAGTTAGTACCAAATGAATCCCAACTTTGGATTGCAACACATTCGTTTGGGATGCTAAAAGAAGCCAAGAGATTGCTCGAATTGCATCCGGGTGAAGTTGTGTTTTTAAATTTTGACGGATATGATTTTGATGATATTGTTCAGATTGAACCTTCGGCTTGTGATGATACTATCTGGAGTAAAATGGTGGAAATAACATTGGATGACTATGCGCCATACCTTTCACCGGAAATCATCGTCTTTTGTGAGGGGAGTACAAGAGGGAAAAAACGTAAGGACTTCGATGCTAGGTGCTATACCTCTATTTTTAGAAGTAAACATCCTAATGTTATGTTTTACTCTTTGGGCAGTTGTAATGAAATTGAGCAAAAAAATGAAGTTATAGATTTTATCTCGAAATTATCTCCGTATTCAAAAATTATACGACTTATTGACAGAGATGATCGTAGCCCTGAAGAAATTAATGATCTAAGAGAGCAAGGTATTAAAGTTTTAAGCAGACGGCATATTGAATGTTATTTACTAGATGATGAAGTTCTACAGAAATGGTGTATTGACGCTGGACAAGTTGATAAAGCTGAAGATGTTAAAAACATAAAAAATCAAAAAATGCAATCAAGTAAAGAACGGGGAAATGCCACAGATGATGTGAAATCTGCTAGTAATGATATATGTACAGAGATAAAAAAGCTCTTAAATATTACTGCATGCGGGAACAGTGGAGAGATGATTATGCGTGATACAATCTCAAAGCTTATTACTTATGATATGGCTGTTTATCAAGAACTGGAGAGCGAAATTTTTGGTTGATTGATATGCAAGCAGACAGACTTTCCATTACGACGTTTTGTATAGCCCGCGTTGTGAGTCGATCGCCTTGCGCGAGATGGTATTACACACAGACAGGTAAGCGGAATAATGAGAAGGCTGGCTAAAGTTATACCTCACATAGCACTATTTCAAAATCGAAAGGAAAGGTAAACATGCAATATCAATTTTATGATCTTGGAAATGTCGAACGAGGTAAAATTGTAGAAGTAACATTAGGCTATGCAGCCAATGTGCGCATTATGGATAGCTCAAATTATTCGAATTTTAAAAATGGACGTCGCCATCAATTTATAGGTGGTTATGTAAAAAAATCGCCTTATAAAGTGACTTTGCCGAATAGTGCTCACTGGTATGTAGTTGTTGATTTGGGCGGCTATGCTGGAAAAGTAAAATCTGCGGTATGTGTTTTGCCCGGTATTTTACCACAAGCTAAACAAACTCCATTAGCATCAGTTCCATCATTATATTTAGGAGATAACACACCACCAGTAGATGGTATTGATTATGAAAGAGATTATGATGTTTTTATTTCGCATGCATCAGAAGATAAAGAAAGTGTTGCCAGACCGCTTGCGGTTTCACTAAAAAGCAAGGGGCTGTCTGTTTGGTATGATGAGTTTGAATTAAAAATTGGTGACAGCCTAAGACGAAAAATCGACGCTGGACTAGCAAAGAGTAATTTTGGCATTATTGTAATCTCTCGAGATTTTATAAAAAAGGGATGGCCTAATTATGAATTGGATGGTTTGATTACTAGAGCCGTATCTGGAGAGCAAGTACTGCTACCAATTTGGCATAATATTACAAAGCAAGAAGTTGTCGATTACAGTCCCTCACTTGCAGATAAAGTTGCGAGGAATACAGCTGTTAATACTATTGAAGAGATTTCAGAAGAAATTGCTCAAATAATTCATAATAGATAAGTTTTACGATTATAACTTCCCATTATGTTAGAACATGCCAAGCCTTCGAGGTCATTAAACTGCACATTTATGAATATCCCTAGGCCGTGGCAACGTAAAAATATAAACACATACAGGAGAAAATGATGGGACTTTTTGATAAAATCAAAGAACCTGTGATTTTAAAAGAGAATAGCAGCGCAAAGGTGCAATTGGAGGAGCTGGAACAGCTTCTGGTTACGGTGACGGATCCGAAAGTGAAAGCCCTAATAGAAAACGATATTGTATCAATTAAAGCAGGGATAATAGGCGAAGATAAGATCCTATTTGAATTGAAAAACAGTCACATCCCTATGTTTGTGCTGCATGATTTGTATTTGGAATATGAAGGTCTTTCCGCGCAAATTGATTTTCTTATTATCACAAGAAAGCGTCAATTTGTTGTTGAGTGCAAGAACTTATACGGCAATATTACCATCAACAACACGGGCGACTTCGTTCGTGTGATCGGGAACAGAAAGGAAGGAATTTATTCTCCTGTTACTCAGGGCAGAAGGCATTTGGAGCTTATTAAGCAGATGCGAAGTGCGGAACGTGGGAACTTTTTGACCAAGGCTTTCTTTGAGCGTAACTTTTATGAAAATTACAGCTCTGTTGTTGTATTGGCCAATCCCAAAACCGTATTGAATGCCAAATATGCTTCAAAAGAGATTAAGCAGCAAGTCATTCGTGCAGATCAACTGATCGAATACATACGAAAAGAAAATAAAGCATATGAAGCTGCTGCTGGTAGCGAAAGCGAAATGGAACAATTGGCCAATTATTTTTTGGCAAACCATCATGTTTGTAAGACAGATTACTTAGAAAAATACCGTAAATTAATCCAACCGGCGCAGGAGGAATCCCTAGAGGCAGAGATACCGCAACAAGACGCGTCAGATTCTTCAGATTGTACAGATGTGCCAAGATGTCCCAGGTGCGGTGCGCCCATGGTGAAGCGTAAGGCAACCAAAGGGGTTAACGCCAGCAAAGAGTTCTGGGGCTGTTCAAATTTCCCCAAATGTCGTGGAATAATCAATATAAAGTATATCGAGTAAAAATTAGGTTAATTCATAGAGGGGTAACTAAGGGCATATTAAGCTTCATATTATGTTATTAAGCCCCCTCCTATCCCCTTGCAAAAGAAAGCCAACCGTCATGGTATTCGGATTTGCTACCCCGCCCGGAGAGATCTGGACGGGGTTGTTTTGTCTGAAAAAATAGGGCGCCGGCATACTGAATTTGTAACTTACGTGTAACTTACCGGCTATTTTTTTACGTGTTTTCTCGTGTTTTACCGTCACAAATAAATGTCTGAGAAATAAAAGAAAAAGCCAGCTATCTTTGTTGATAACTGGCCTTTTCTTTGGTGGAGACAAGGAGGATCGAACTCCTGACCTCTTGAATGCCATTCAAGCGCTCTCCCAGCTGAGCTATGCCCCCAAGCACATGACATATTATATGATAAAGTTGTTGGAATGTCAATAAGTTCGCGGAATATTATTTTTAGCCGATGAGGATGCCTAAAAGACCAAATCCCAAAATGATAAAAACAGGATGAACCTTGGTAAAGGCGGCCAGAACAAAAGCAGTGACAGCTAAAAAGACGCCGAGGAGGTCTGTAATATTGCCCATGCCCAGGGAAATAGCAGAGCTGGCGATTAAAGCAACTACCACCGGTCTTAATCCTAAAAGAGCCGATTGTAAAAGGGACTTATCCTGATTTCGCATGAGAATCGTTGCCAAAGAGATAATAAGAATAAAGGCAGGAAGCATCAGGCCTAAGGTAGCGATAGCCGCGCCTAAAAGCCCGGAGGACTGGTATCCTACATAAGTAGCCGTATTGACTGCCAGGGGTCCGGGTGTGCTTTCCGCTACTGCCACAATGTCGGTGAATTGTCCCATAGTCAACCAGGGGTGGTTGATGACCACCTCTTTTTGAATCAGCGGGATCATGGCATAACCACCGCCGAAACTGAAAAAACCGATAAAGACAAAGGTGCTGAAAAGCTCCCAAAGCATAGGGTTCCTCCCTGTTTTTTGTATTATTTACTTGCGTTTTCTTGCTCTGGTTTAATTACTTTATCCGGGTAATTGGAGTATCCAATGGCCGTTTTTATTTAGTATCAACCGGTTTTACCGGACTTTCTATTTTGTAAAGCAAGGCTGTTGATGACTATCCCGGCCAGTGCGCCGGCTAAAATGAGCAAAGCTGGATGCAGGGAAGTAGCCAGGGCCAAAGCCAAAGCCGCTGCCATCATGATAAGATCGCTTTTCTTCTTCAAGGTGGAGCGTCCCATTCTAAAGGCAGCAGCAAAGATCAGTGCAGCCACTGCCGGACGAACGCCCAGGAAAAAATTCTGCATGACAGCGCTGTTCCGGTGCTGGGAAATCAAAGCGGCAAATAAAACGATGACGAGAAAGGAAGGCATCACGGTGCCGAAAGCGGCCGCCACGGCGCCGGGAATTTTTTTTAAGCGGTAGCCAATAAAAATAGAAGCGTTGATGGCAAAGGCGCCGGGCACGGAATTGGTAACCGCCAGCATATCAATAAAATCCTCTTTTTGCATCCAGTCTCTTTTTTCCACGATTTCCCGCTCCATAAAGGGCAGCATGACCAACCCGCCGCCGAATGTGAAACAGCCGATTTTGGCAAATATGGTAAAAAGCTTCCATATGGAAACTTGCTGCGCCGTATTTGTTTTTTTCGTTGGAGTTTCTTGCGTCATGTCATCACCTGCCTCTTTTCCTGTGCTATAGTATAACATATTTGATCGTATTTATGGTAAAATTTTATCAGAATGATTCAGAATGATCAGGAGGTGATTTTATGAAAACGTACCGCAAAGAATTACTGTTTCATACCCTAAAAAGGCGTCAGTTCATCAATATTACCGGAGAGGTGGCGGCGTGCTTGAAAGAAAGCGGCATCCGGGAAGGTTTGGCGCTCTGTAATGCCATGCATATCACCGCCAGTGTTTTCATCAATGATGATGAGAGCGGCCTGCATCAGGATATGGATAATTGGCTGGAAAAGCTGGCGCCGGAAATACCCTATAGCCAATATGCCCATAACGGCTATGAGGATAATGCCGACGCCCATCTGAAACGCAGCATCATGGGACGGGAAGTGGTGGTGGCCGTCACCGAAGGCAGACTGGACCTCGGCCCCTGGGAACAGATCTTCTACGGGGAATTTGACGGCAAACGGCCCAAACGGGTTCTGGTAAAGATCATCGGCGAATAGAGGCAAAGCCCAAAATGGAATGCAGGCGGTAGCCCTATCGGAAATCAGATAGCAAATAGGGAAAAACAGGTGACGGTGTTGGGAATGCCGGACAACGGTATATCCCCGGCGAAACGGCATACACTATCATAAGGAACACGGCAAAAAGAAAGGAGTTTTCCCATGTCCCTTATGATGCATGTGGGCGACCGTTTCGCCTGTGAAGATTATTGCCGGCGATTAGCCGAACGCGGAATCAGCCCCAGCAGTGGGGAACGGGGAGCCCTGGCCTTAGACGCCGCGGATCGTTTCGGTGCGGCGGAGGCAACGGCGGCCTATATCCTGGAATATAAATGCCGGCGTCTTTTAGCCGGTATGCTGAAACGTCACTTAAAGGAGCTGCCCGAAGATACCTTGGCGGATCTGGTGGAGCATGCTGCTTCCATGCTTTCCTGGCCCCGGGATACCAGGGCATGGCTGCGTTGGGAAAACTATGGCAGAGTGGTGAAACAGCGGCTTTTGCCTTATTTTTTTGAGGAAAGTCAGTTGAATCTGGACGGGTTTATCCGCTTCCGTCTGCCCGAGCTTTGGTCGGGACTTGCTGGCGCGGCGCAGGCAGTGGCGGAAGAGTACCTTTGGGGCCGGGAATATCACGATTTTATTCATGCCTTACAGCTTTTTGCCGGACGGCAGGCGCCAAAAATGGGCCTTTTACATGTCATCCTTCAGGCGGACGGCAATTTCTTGCTGTTTGACGAAGCAAAAAATAATTTGGTGCCGCAGGGTTTTTGCGAGATCTTGCCGCTCAGGGATAGTGAAAAAGTTCGCCAGGATGATCTTTTGGTCAGCACGGTTCTGGTTCTTTCCCCCAGCCGGCTGCTTTTGCATATCCGGCAAATGGTGGAGCCGCCGTCGGTACTGATGCTCCATGATATTTTTGAAGGCAAGGTGGAGTTTTGCCCCGGCTGTGAAATTTGTCATACCCTGCTTGACAAGGAAGAATAGGTCAATTATAATTAGCATTAATATAATAAAAAAGCAATGATAGGGACTATTTCGGCGGAATTTGCCAGAGAGAGGGCGTCTTGGCTGAAAGCGCCGTTCCAAAGGAAACCGAACCATACCACCCTGGAGCTGTCTGTTCGAACCGCTTTGAAAAAAGTGTTTCCCGATTCAAGCGTGGGCCGATTTGTAAAAGGCCATATCTTGATACAAGGGAGAATGGTGTAGAACAGAACCGCAAGCCTGCGTTACAGGTATTGAGTGGAAGGCATATTTGCCTTTCATAAGGGTGGAACCACGGAAAGCCTTTCGTCCCTTACCGGGAGGAACAGGCTTTTTTTATTTTGCTCATTCCGGGCAAGGCCGCTGCGTATAGAGAAGAAAAGCCGGTTTGGCCTATCTCGGGCAAGGCCACCGCAGATCAAAAAAAATCTAGTTTTGGTTGGCCTAAAACCCTCAAAAGAAACGCGGTTTAAGGTTTGGGGGAGGACGCGATGGTCTAGGAAGTTAAAAATTGTATTGATAGAAATTAAGATAGTTTTGTTAGAAAGCAAGGAGGAAGAAAAATGAGTATGATGATAACCCTGCCGGACGGCAGTAAAAAACAATTCGACGCAGGCGTCACGCCTTTGGAGGTGGCGAAAAGCATCAGCCAGGGTCTGGCCAAAGCGGCCTTGGCCGCCAAGGTCAACGGCAAGGTGGTGGATCTGGCTACCCCTTTAAACGGGGATGCCGCGCTTGCCATCCTGACCTTTGACGACGAGGACGGCAAACACGTTTTCTGGCATTCTTCGGCCCATATCATGGCCGACGCGGTGCAGCACCTGTTCCCCGGCACCAAGTTCGGTATCGGTCCCGCCATCAAGGAAGGTTTTTATTATGACTTTGACTCCGAGCATGTTTTTACGCCGGAAGATCTCTTAGCCATTGAAAAGGAAATGCTCAGGATCGCCCAAAGCAAGGCGGAATTTCAGCGGTCCGAGGTCTGTCGGGAGGACGCTTTGAAAACCTTCGGCAACCGAAAAGAGATTTATAAAGTGGAGCTTATCGAAGGCTTGGCGGACGATGCCGTCATCAGCACCTATCAGGTGGGGGATTTTCTGGATCTCTGCGCCGGGCCGCATATTCCTTCTTCCGAACGCATCAAGGCAGTGAAGCTCTTGAGCCTGGCCGGGGCATACTGGCGGGGCAGTGAGAAAAACAAGATGCTTCAGCGCATCTATGCCATTACGTTCCCCAAAAAGGAAATGCTGGACGATTACCTCTTCCGTCTGGAAGAAGCCAAGAAGCGCGACCATCGTAAAATAGGCGCGGAATTGGGTCTCTTCACCATCATGGACGAAGGCCCCGGCTTCCCCTTCTTCCTGCCCAAAGGTATGATCATCCGAAACGAGCTGGAAAATTTCTGGCGGGAAGAGCATGGCAAATGGGGTTATCAGGAGATCAAAACGCCCATCATGTTGAATCAGCAGCTGTGGGAGCGTTCCGGTCACTGGGATCATTATAAGGAAAATATGTATTATACCACCATCGATGAGGAAAATTACTGCATCAAGCCCATGAACTGCCCCGGCGGCATGTTGGTATACCGGACGCAGATGCACAGCTACCGGGAGCTGCCCATCCGAATGTCCGAGCTCGGCCTGGTACACCGTCACGAGATGTCCGGCGTGCTCCACGGCCTCATGCGGGTGCGCTGCTTTACTCAGGACGACGCTCATATCTTTATGCTGCCTTCCCAGATCCAGGATGAGATCAGAGGGGTAGTGCAGCTAACCGATATTTTATATAAACCTTTCGGTTTCAATTATTGGCTGGAAGTTTCCACCAAGCCGGAAAAGGCCATGGGGGACGACGCCATATGGAATATCGCTACCAAGGCCTTGTGTGACGCTTTGGATGAAATGGGTCGGCCATATAAGATCAACGAAGGAGATGGCGCTTTCTACGGTCCCAAGATCGACTTTAAGATCGAAGACAGCCTGGGACGCATCTGGCAATGCGGCACCATTCAGCTGGACTTCCAGATGCCGGAAAAATTCGACCTCACCTATGTCGGAGAAGACGGCGCCAAGCACCGCCCCGTCATGATCCACCGGGCGCTTTTTGGCAGCATCGAACGGTTCATCGGCATCATCACCGAGCATTTTGCGGGAGCTTTTCCCCTGTGGATTTCCCCGGTTCAGGTACGGGTGATGAACATCACCGACAGCCAGAAGGCCTACGCCGAGGCTGTCACAGAGCAGCTGAAAGCCGCCGGCATCCGGGCGGAAGTGGATGCCCGCAATGAAAAGATCGGCTACAAGATCAGAGAAGCGCAAGGCCAGAAGATCAATTATATGCTGGTGGTGGGGGATAAGGAAATGGCGGAAGGCACCGTCGCAGTCCGCAAACGGGGCGAAGGCGACGTGGGCGCCCGCAAGGTCGAAAAACTCATCACGGATTTGTTAGAAGAAATTAAAAACAAAGCTTATTAAGAAAACCGTTGACAATTTTTGCCCCGAATGATATACTTTTTTAGTAAATGTAAAAAAGCAAAGCAGAAGTCATCCGCTTCTCACCTTGCGCGACTTAAGTTGCCGGGTTTATATGGTTAGCTTGACAGGGTTTTCCTGTCTTATAAGCGGGTGCGAATGCGCCCGCTTTTTCTTTTCAGGAGGTGTCTAATATATTTAAAGAACTGCGGATTAACGAAGAGATTCGTGTGCCGGAAGTGCGCCTAGTGGGCGACGAAGGCAACGAGCAATTGGGCGTCATGCCCATTGCCGATGCTTTGGCCATGGCTACTGAGAAAAACCTGGATCTGGTGGAGATTTCTCCTACCGCCAAGCCGCCGGTCTGCAAGATGATGGATTATGGCCGGTACCGCTACGACCAGATCAAACGGGACAAAGATGCTCGGAAAAATCAAAAGGTCGTCAATGTGAAGGAAGTCAAGCTTCGCCTGAACATAGAGGATCATGATTTTGAGACCAAAGCCAAAAACGGCGAGAAGTTCTTACGGTCCGGCGACAAGCTGAAAGTGACCATCATGTTCCGGGGCCGGGAGATCACCCACTCCGAGCTGGGGTTTGCTTTGTGCAAACGCATGGAAGAACGGCTTGTCGAAGTTTCCGCAGTGGAAAGATATCCCAAGCTGGAAGGCCGCAACATGATCATGATTTTAACACCGAAACAAAGTTGATAAAAGAGGAGGACAAACCTATGCCTAAAATGAAAAGCCATCGGGGCGCCGCGAAGAGATTCAAAGCCACCGGCACCGGTAAAATTAAGCGGAGCAAAGCCTATAAGAGCCATATCTTGGCGAAGAAGACCAGAAAACGGAAACGCAATCTCCGTAAATCCGGCTTGGTATCCCGTTCGGATTTCTTCCGTATCAAAAGTATTCTTCCCTATCTATAGAATGAAAGAGAGGTAACGTTTCATGACCAGAGTAAAAAGAGGCCTTGCAAAGCATCGCCGTCACAATAAAATATTAAAGCTCGCCAAAGGCTACCGTGCTTCCAATTCTAAATTGTTCCGGGTGGCAAACCAGCAAGTGCTGCGTTCCATGAATTATTCCTTCGCCCACAGAAGAAAGAAAAAAGGTGACTTCCGCAAACTGTGGATCACCAGAATCAACGCTGCCGCCCGTATGAACGACATTTCCTACAGCCGTTTGATGGATGGTCTGCACAAAGCCAATGTTGATGTGAATCGGAAAATCCTGGCCGAATTGGCCGTTAACGATATGCCGGCTTTCACTCAGTTTGTGGCGGTTGCCAAAGCTGCTTTGGAGAAATAATGAAACGATGACCGGGGCTTTTTTCCCGGTCATTTTTTTCGTCAAACTTTCCATAAACTTCGCCATACGGCGTTGTCGAGATGTCTTGCGTTGGTCACGTACGTTTTAGTACGCTCCCTAGCTCGTACACTGTAACACCGAATCCTTGTGTACATCGGCGGCCTGTTTTGTGCCATACGGCGTTGTCGTCAATCAGAATACAAAAAGTATTCCTCAATCCTCCGCCTTGTCCTGCGCAAAACACCCTTGCCGCTACATCACCAATTTAGATGTTACAGTGTACGAGCCGTTTCGCCGCCCGGTCCGGCTTGTTTTAAAACAGTCTGATGGTAAAATTGGGTTTTCCGACAAGCCCGCATGGTAAGAGCCTGGTAGGAGCGGGCCGGCAAAAAACCGTACGGTAAGCGAAAGGCAAGCAGATTAAAAGACAGCAGGAAACGGAAAGGGGGTTTGGGATGACATGGCGATGCAGGAGATCACATCCCGGCAGAACCAATATGTCAAACAGGCCAGCGCTTTGAAAAACAAAAAATACCGGGACGAATCCGGCCTTTTTCTGGTGGAGGGCGACAACAATTGCCGGGAAGCCTTGGCAAGCGGCTTGGAGATCCTTTATGTCTTCGCTTCCTGGAAGAGCAGCGACGCTTTGCTGGAGCATGCCGCCTTGGAAAAGAAGCCGATCTTTTTGGTGCCGGAACATCTCATGGAGGCCATTTCCGACACCAAGACGCCGCAAGGCCTGGCGCTAGTTGCAAAGCAGCGTTGGCAGAAACCGGAAACCGTGACCCGGCAAAAGAAAATGGTGGTGCTTTTAGACGGTATCCAGGATCCTGGTAATGTAGGCACCATTCTGCGTACCGCCTGGGCGGCGGGCGCCGGAGGCGTTCTGGTGCTGCCCGGCTCCGTTGACCTTTACAGCCCTAAAGTGGTGCGCTCAGCCATGGGCGCCCTCTATTATCTGCCCTGTGCCAAAGGCAGTCATGAAGAGGCGGCCGCCGCTTTGGCGGCACATGATTATGCTGTCCTTCTGGCGGATGCCGGAGGCACACCCTTTGACAAGATCAAAACCAGCAGACCTGTGGCCTGGCTTTTGGGCAGTGAAGCAAGCGGCCCTTCCGCCTTCTGGCGGCAAGCCGAGCATCAGAAAGTGGCCATCCCCATGGCACAAGGCGTGGACTCTCTCAATGTGGCGGTGGCGGCAGGTATTTTATTTTTTTCCGGTATTGGCAGAAATTAGAATTGAAAAAACAATTCTTAAAATTACAGGTTTCACACAGTCTGACCTTGTAAATGACTTTGCCCTATGTTATAATATGAAAAAAGCAATTCCCGAATCAGGGGAAAGGACGTGGTGTGATGCCAATTTCCGTAGACCTGCTCTGGAGGTTGTTTGAAAATACCGGTTCTGTGACCGCTTATATTTATTATCGTAGATTTCAAGTGCAATAAAGCAAGAACCAAAGACGATGACCGGGAGAGTACGCTGATTTTTTGCTGACAGGGAGTGGCGTCGCCGACTGAAAGCGCCATAGCAAAGAGACTGCGGAAGTTCACCTGCGAGTTGCTGCCTGAACATGGATCAAAGGTTATCCATCAATTTCCGGATATCAGACGTAATGTCTGGGTGTGAAAGGATGTCGTGAGATCTAAAGTAGGGTTGGCCGGGGCAGTTCCCCGTTACAAACCGGGAGTAGCCATGGCCTTGCCGTGGCTGATTAGGGTGGTACCACGGAGTCATCCGTCCCTTAGCGGGGATGGATGATTTTTTTGTTTATGACACCGGCTTTTGAAACAAAAAGCATGCTCTTCGCCCTGCAAAACAGGAAAGAGTACGCCAAAACGGCATGGGAAAGCAAGACGGTTAAAATATAGAAGCAAAATATAAAAGAAAAATGTAGAAATGAAATGTAGAAATAGCATTTGAAACAGCAGGGAAAAAAGCATGGATAACAGGAGGAAGCCAGATGTTAAAGAAACTGCAAGAGATCCGCGAAATGGTGGAGCGCGAGCTTGAAGAAGCGTCCCTCACCGATATGGTGCAGGAACTGCGCATCAAGTATCTGGGTAAAAAAGGCGAACTGACCCAGATCGCCCGGAGCATGGGCAGCCTGTCCGCCCAGGAGCGGCCTGCCATGGGTCAAAAAGTAAACGAGGTGCGGGACGCCATTGAAAATATGATTACGGAGCGCCTCGGCGAACTGGAAACAGCCGCCATGGTGCAAAAACTGAAAATGGAGCGCCTGGATGTGACTTTGCCCGGCCGCGCCATCTTAACCGGTGGCAAGCATCCCCTGACCATGGTCATCGACGAGATCAAAGATATCTTCTTGGGCATGGGATATCAAATTGCCGATGGACCCCAGGTAGAGCTGGATTATTTTAATTTCGAACGCCTGAATCTGCCCGCCGACCATCCCGCCCGGGAGATGCAGGATTCTTTCTATATCAGCGAGAGCACTTTGCTGCGCACGCACACTTCCCCGGTACAGGCCCGTACCATGGACGCCATGTGGCCCAAGCTGCCGGTGAAGATCATTTGCCCCGGCGTGGTTTACCGCCGGGACGACGACTCCACCCATTCCCCCATGTTCCACCAGGTAGAAGGTCTGGTGGTGGATAAAAACATTTCTCTTTCCGACCTCAAGGGCACCCTTTTGAATTTTGCCCGCCAGATGTTCGGCCCCGAGCGCGAGATCCGGCTGCGTCCCAGCTACTTCCCGTTTACGGAGCCCAGCGCCGAGGTGGATATTTCCTGCATGATGTGCGGCGGCAAAGGATGCCGGCTGTGCAAGGATACCGGCTGGATCGAGATCTTGGGCTCCGGCATGGTGCACCCAAGGGTGCTTTCAATGGCCAAATATGACCCGGAAGAGGTTACCGGCTTCGCTTTTGGCATGGGTGTGGAGCGTATCGCCATGCTAAAATACGGCATCGACGATATGCGGCTGCTTTTTGAAAACGACCTGCGCTTTTTAGCGCAATTCTAGCACTTCGGCGGCGGCTGCTTTGCAGCGGTTTTCGCACTTAATTAAGGAGGATTTCGACCATGCAGGTTTCTTATAAATGGCTGCAAAAATATGTGAATATTACCATCTCTCCGGAAGAATTGGGAGAAAAACTGACCATGGCGGGGATCACGGTAGACGTGGTGAGCCGTCCCTGGAAAGGCATTGACGGTTTAGTGGCCGGGCATGTCTTAAGGGTGGAACAGCATCCGGACGCCGACCGGCTTCATGTCTGCCGGGTGGACGTAGGAACGGGCGAACCGCTGCAGATCGTCTGCGGCGCGCCTAATGTAGCGGAAGGGCAAAAGGTTATCGTGGCCATGCTGGGCGCCCATCTGCCCGGCGGCAAGATTAGCAAAGGCAAGCTCCGCGGCGTGGAATCCTTTGGCATGCTCTGCTCTTTGGCCGAGCTGAATCTGGATGATTCCGCCGAAGGTAAATCCGGCATTTATATTTTGCCCCAGGAGACCCCGGTAGGGACGGATATCGTGGAACTTCTCATGTTAGACGACGCCGTTTTGGAGTTGGATCTTACCCCCAACCGCGCCGACTGCCTGAGCATCATCAATGTGGCGCGAGAAGTGGCGGCGGTGACCGGAGGAACTTTCTCCCTGCCGGAGATCACTTACCCCGAAACAACGGAAAAAATCGCCGATCTGGCCAAGATTGCCGTCGCGGATGCCGTTTTATGCCCCCGTTATACCGCCCGGCTGGTGAAAAATGTCAAAATCGGCCCTTCGCCTTTGTGGATGCAGCATTTTCTGCGTACCGCCGGCATGCGGCCCATTAATAATGTGGTGGACATCAGTAACTTCGTTTTAATGGAATATGGCCAGCCACTCCACACCTTTGACTACGATACTTTGGCCAATCATGAGATCCTGGTTCGCCCGGCGCAGCCTGGTGAGAAAATGGTTACTTTGGACCGCCAGGAACGGCTTTTGCCGGAACGCGCCATTTTAATCTGCGACGGCGAAAAGCCCATCTGCATCGGTGGCGTCATGGGTGGTTTAAACAGCGAAGTAACCGGGGATACTAGCAATATCTTACTGGAATCCGCCGCCTTTGACCGGGTCTCTATTCGCCATACCAGCCGCCAGCTGGGACTGCGTTCCGAAGCGTCCCTCCGCTTTGAAAAAGGCGTGGATCTTTTCAACCTGGATGTCGCTTCCCGCCGGGCCGTCCAATTAATGGTGGAGCTATGCGGCGCCGAAGCCCTCTCCGGTATGTTGGACACCTATGAGGGCGAAACCAAAAAAATGCAGGTCATGCTGCGTCCCGCCAAAGTCAACGCCGTTTTGGGTACCGATTGGACGGAGAAGGCCATGACGGATGCCATCGCTTCTTTGGGTTTTGCCATGATGAAAAAAGACAACGGCTACCTGGTGGATATCCCCAGTTACCGGCAGGATATCACCGGCGAGATCGATCTGGTGGAAGAAGTGGCCCGCCTTTTGGGCTTTGAGCATATTCCCGTTTCCCTGCCTTACGGCGAGATGACCGAAGGCCGTAAAACGGAAGAACAAGTTTTTTATGAGAAAATCACCGATACTTGCGCCGCTTTAGGTCTACGGCAGGTCATCACCTATAGCTTTATCAGTCCGAAAGACGCCGATTTGCTGCTTTTGCCGCCCAATCATCCCTGGCGGCAGGTGATTCCCATCATGAATCCCTTAAATGAGGAGCAGAGCATCATGCGCACCTCTTTATTGCCGGGTCTTCTTCAGACCGCCGCCCGTAACAATAGCCGGCGCAATCTGGATCTGGCCCTGTTTGAGCAGGGCCATGTTTTCCTGCCCCAAAACGAAGGGTTACCGGAAGAGCCGCTTTATCTGGGCGCCTTGGTCATGGGGAAGGATTGCAGCGGTTGGTACTGCGGCGGCACGGAAATGGATTTCTTCTATCTCAAAGGCATCTTTGAGAGTCTGCTTTCCCGCTGCGGTGTGGAATACTGGTGGGTAGAAGCCACCTCCGCTTATCCCTTCCTGCATCCCGGCCGCGCCGCCAAAATTATGGTGGGTGGGAAAGAAGCGGGCTTTTTGGGTGAGATGCATCCCCAGGTCGCCAAAAATTATGATCTGAGCGGCAGAGCCTGTGTCCTCCAACTGGAGCTTAATAAACTCTTTGCGGCCAGGAAGAATAAGAAAGAAGTCTGCTCCCTGCCTAAATTCCCCGCTACCACCAGGGATATCGCTTTGGTGGCTAAGGTGGACATTCCCGCCGCTCTCATTGAAAAGACCATTACCGAGGCCGGCGGTAAATATCTCACCAAAGTGGAGCTATTTGACGTGTATCAAGGGGCGCAGGTGACAGACGGCTTTCGCAGCCTGGCTTATGGATTGACTTTCCAGGCGCCCGAGCGTACCCTGACCGACGATGAGGTCAACGGCTACTTTAAAAATATTTTGTCGGAATTAGGGGAAAAATTGCAGGTACAATTACGCTAAGGGCGAAATATAAATGATAGATTCATGAAGGAAAAGATTTTCACTTCCGGGAAGGGGGTAGTATCTATGGAAGAGGATAAAAACCGTGTGACGGTGCGGATCGACGGCAATGAATATCATCTGCGGGGCGAAGATTCCCCGGAGCATCTGGAGCATATCGCCTCTCTAGTCAATGAGAAAATGAAAAGCATCCGCTTATCCTGTCCTTCTTGCGGCCCCATTAAGCTGGCTGTCCTGACGGCGCTGCAATTTGCCGACGATAAGGTGAAAGCCGAGGAACGCTACGAGCGAATGATGCGGGAGATCGACGATCTGACCAGTAAATATTAAAAAAAGGACCCTGTTTAGGGCTCTTGGTAGAAGAATTCTATGAAAGCCCATGCTCAAGCCGGGAGCGGCACGATTTTTGCCGCGGATGCCGGTGTGTCATGGGCTTTTTATTGCGGCATAACAATATCCGGCTATAGATAAAGGGGAGGACGGAAGTGGTAAGCAGCGAGAAAGCGGCAAAACCGGAGAATGTGGCAGACCTGAAGCGGCCGATAGAAACAGGGCAATTGCTCAAACCGGAACAGCTACCGGAACAGCTACCGGAACAGCTACCGGAACAGCTACCGGAACAGCTAATGGAAGCAAACCGGCTGGATTATGATTTTTTTGCGAAAGACACCATGCTGGTGGCTCGGGAATTACTAGGCAAGCTTTTGTGCCGTCAAAGCGCCACAGGGTTATTGGTAGGACGGATCGTGGAGACGGAAGCCTATCTGGGCAAAGACGATCCCGCCTGCCATTCCGCCAAAAAGCGTACCAGGCGCAACGATGCTATGTTCGGTACCGCCGGCCGGCACTATGTTTATGTGAGTTATGGCATCCATTTATGTTATAATGTAACCACAGACCGGGAGGATATCCCGGCGGCGGTGCTGCTGCGGGCCTTGGAACCGTTGGCGGGCTTGGATGAGATGCAAGAGCATAGAGGCCAGGACGTTTCCTGGCACAAGCTGGCGGCGGGTCCGGGCAATCTCTGTCGAGCCATGGGCATCACCATGGCGGATAACAATACCAGTGCCATAGAGGGAACCCTTTATTTCGCGGATGACGGCTTTCAGCCGGGCGAGGTTATAACTACTGGCAGAGTGGGCATCTCCCAGGGGCAGGATATGCCGCTGCGTTTTTATTTGGCAGGGCATCCCTGTATTTCTCGGAAATAACGGACAATAATATCATGAAGAAGATTATGAACGAATCATGAAGGATGAAATATATCGGCGGCTCGCGGGGCGTGGCAGGCTGAACGGACAATAAGGTTATCAAGAAAATCATCAAGAGAATCGTGAAATTAATCATAAAGAGCGGAAAAAACATCGGCAGACCGCGGGTGTGGCAGGCCGACAGGAGGAAACAACGTGAAAAAACCGGAGATCCTGGCTCCCGCCGGGAGCAAGGAAGCCTTTTTAGCGGCGGTAGCCGCTAAAGCCGACGCCATCTATGTGGGCGGGCGGCAGTTCAGCGCCCGGGCCTATGCCTCCAATTTGGATGAGGACGCCATGGCGGAGGCCATTCGTTACGCGCATTTGCGTGGTGTAAAAGTATATGTCACGGTCAATACCCTCATCAAAGAAGATGAGATGGCCGTCGCTTGCCAATATATTGCCACTTTGTACCGGCAGGGTGTGGACGGCGTCATCTTGCAGGATTGGGGCCTCATTTCCTTAGTGCGGCGGCAGCTGCCCGGTCTTCCCATAAGCGGTAGTACCCAGATGTCTTTGCACAACAGCGCCGGAGTCATAGGCGCCGCCGGTTGGGGGCTTTCCCGTGTCATTTTGGCGCGGGAGACTTCCTTGGCAGATATGACGGTCATCTGCCAAAAATCCCCCATCGAATGTGAAATCTTCGTTCACGGAGCCCTTTGCATCTGCTATTCCGGGCAATGCCTGTTCAGCAGCATGGTAGGGGGCAGGAGCGGCAACCGGGGGCGCTGCGCCCAGCCTTGCCGTTTACCGTATACTTTTTTAGACCGGGAAGGGAAAGAACTGGCCAAGGGTCATTTGCTTTCCCCCAAGGATTTTCAAAGCTATGACCTTCTGCCGGAGCTTTGGGCGGCGGGAGCCGCTTCCTGGAAGATTGAGGGACGCATGAAGCGGCCGGAATATGTGGCTGCTGTGACGGACGTCTATCAAAGGGGCCTGGTCCGGCTGACGGAAATTGGGGAATTCCAGCCCTCAGTGCAGGATAAAAAGAGTCTGGAGCAAGCCTTTAACCGGGAATTCACCACCGGTTACCTTTTGGGACGGGAAGGCAAAGACCTCATGAGTTACCAACGTCCCAACAACCGGGGCAGCCGTCTGGGACGGGTGGAAAAACAAAGAGCCGACGGTTCCCTCTTATTAAAACTGGAGGCTCCGCTGGCTTTGGGAGACGGTATCGAGATCTGGGTGACCAAAGGCGGCCGCCTGGGCTTTACCGTTACCAGTATCCAGGAAAATACCGGAAATCCAGGCGGGGCCGGTAAGGACGTTACTCAAACCGGCAAGGAAATTACCCAAGCACAGGCGGGACAAGCAGTCTGGATCAACGGTATGGGCAAGGCGTATCCGGGAGACCGGGTTTTTAAGACCTATGACGTGCTCCTGATGGAGGAAGCCAAGGCCCGTTATGAGGCACAGGAGCTTTTGCCCCTTTTCTTTACCCTAGAAGCTTTCTTGGGCAAGCCGCTGGTATTACGGGCGGGAAATGCTCAAGGCCTGGAAGCGGTTTATGAAAGCGACTTTTGTCCGCCCTTGGCCGAAAAGCATCCGGCGGATCGGGAGTATATCGAAAAACAGCTGGGGCGCTTAGGCGGCAGCGGCTGGTATCTGGCGGATCTCAAGATCAGGATGGACGAAGGCGTCATGCTGCCGGCCAGCGTACTAAATAATGCCCGGCGGGAAGCCATATCCGCTTTGGAGGATTTGATGCTGGCGGATTATCGGCGGATGGCGGCGCTCTGCCAATATTGGAAGCCCGATCCTCCGAAAAAACAGCAGTCGGAGCCACAGCTTGCGGTTTATGTTAATGACGCGGCCGCGGGAGAGCGGGCCGCGGCGGGCGGCGCACAGATGATCTATATTGGCGGCGATGAATGGCAGGGGATCAATCCCTGGCGGCAAGAGGCTACGGCGGCTCTGGCTCAAAAGTGCCGCCTGGCCTATGTGCTGCCGCAGATTGCTTCAGAAAAAGAGCTGTCTTATTGGCGGCAGAAGATAGAAGAATTAAAAGTTTGGCCGGTAGAGGCTTTGGTCTGCGGCAATGTCTGGGGTCACCGCTTGGCTGAGGAAGCCGGCTGGTCCAAAGAGCTTTGGGGCGACCTTGGTTTGAATATTTTCAACAGCCAGGCCGGGATGGCCTGGCAGGAACGGGGCATGACTTCTCTTACCTTGTCCCCGGAGTTGAATTGGAACGAGATCGAAAGCCTGGCGGGAAGCTGGCGGAAAGAGGCTTTGGTTCATGGCAATATCCAGTTGATGGTCAGCGCCCATTGCCCCATCGGCGCTTTGGCGGGCGGCTGCGCCCATGAAAAGGACTGCAGCCGGCCTTGCCTGCGGGATAGCGGCTTTATGATGCAGGATGAGAAGGGCTACCGCTTCCCGGTTTTTGCCGACAAGCATTGCCGCATGCATCTTTTCAATCCGCATCATCTTTGCTTGATCGACGATCTGCCCCGCTTCATCCGGGCGGACGTTGGCAGGATTCGGCTGGATCTGCGCTTTTATCCCGGGCAGTCCGTGGAAAAAATTACCGGCATTTACCGCCGGGCTTTGGCTTTGGCCTGGGTAGGGAAAGAAATTGACAGTGAAAAAGCCAAAGCGGAGCTGATCTCCTTAAGTCCTGGAAAATTGACCAAAGGCCATTATTACCGGGGAGTAGAATAGGGGGTTTTAGAGAATGGAAAATAAAAACTGGCACAAGCTGGAATATGATAAAATCATCGAGCTCTTGGCGGCCAAGGCCTCCTTTGCCATGGGGCGCGAGCTGGTTTATGCCTGCCAACCGGCGCCCGACGCGGCAGCGGCGGCGGCATTGATGGATGAAACGGAGGAAGCCCGGGAGATTTTGCGTTTTTATCCTCTCTTCAGTTTAGGCGGCGTCCGGGATATCCGGGAGCCCTTGAAGCGGGCGGGACTGGGCGGCGTTTTAAATATTACCGAACTGGTGGATATCTGCGATACCTGCCGGGCGGCTCGACAGACCCGGGAATTTTTCAGCCAGATGAAAGGCAATTATCCCATCTGCGGCGGCTTGGTGAAGACACTGGGCATCTATAAGACCATCGAGAGCGCTTTGGAAAAGGCCATTACTCCCGAAGGGATGATCGCCGATTCCGCCAGCGAGCGCTTATATTCCCTGCGGCGCAAGATTAAGCAGAATCAGGATCGCATTAAGGAGCGGCTGGAGAACTTTATCCGCAATCCCCATACGGCGAAGTACCTGCAAGACCCTATCGTTACTATTCGCGGCGACCGTTACGTGGTGCCGGTGAAACAGGAATACCGCAGCCAGGTGCCGGGGATGGTCCATGACATGAGTGCCAGCGGCGCCACGCTTTTTGTGGAGCCTATGGGCGTCATGGAAGCTAACAACGAGCTTTCCTCATTGCGGTTGGAAGAAGAAGAAGAGATCGCCGCCATTTTAAAGGCCCTGACCATGGTGGTGGTGGGCTTTCTGGACGACCTCGAGGTGACGCTAGAAGTTTTGGCGCGCCTGGATTTTATCTTTGCCAAGGGGCGCTTGTCCCAGGCCATGGACGGGGCCTCCGCTAAGATCAACGACAAGGGCGTTATTGATCTGAAGCAAGCCAGGCACCCCCTAATCAGCGGCAAAGCCGTTCCGGTGGATATCCGCCTGCCGGGAAATCTTTACGCCATGGTAATCACCGGCCCCAATACCGGTGGGAAAACGGTGACCTTGAAAACGGTGGGGCTTCTGACCCTCATGGCTCTCTCAGGATTGCATATCCCGGCGGAAAAAGGCAGCGAAGTGGCTTATTACCAAAATATTTTTGCCGATATCGGCGATGAGCAGAGCATCGAGCAATCTCTGAGCACTTTCTCCTCCCATATGGTGAATATTGTGGATATTCTGGCGGCGGCGGGGCCGGATTCCCTGGTCTTGCTGGATGAATTGGGCGCTGGAACTGATCCTACGGAAGGTGCGGCTTTGGCCATGTCCATCTTGGAGCATCTTTACAATGTCCGGGCCAAAGTAGTGGCTACCACTCACTACAGCGAGCTGAAAGCTTTTGCCTATAACCGTTCAGGTTTTACCAATGCCAGCGTGGAATTTGACGTGGCAACACTGCGTCCTACTTATAAACTTTTAATGGGCGTACCGGGCAAGAGCAATGCCTTTGAGATTGCCCGCCGCTTGGGCATGTCAGATCCTATCATCGATAAGGCGGCGGCTTTATTGACGCCGGACGAGACCTTGGTGGCGGATATGATCACCAACCTGGAAAATGACCGCCGTCAGGCGGCGGAAGAGCTGAAAGCGGCAGAGCTGGCCCATGCTAGGGAGATGGAGCTGGAGCGGCGGCTGAAAGCGCTGGAGGTGGAGCTGCACAACAAGGAAGCAGCCGTCTTACTGAAAGCTCAGGAAGAAAGCCTTAAAATTGTTCAAGCTGCCAGAACCGAGAGCGAGGCGTTGTACCGTCAGATGGAAAGCGCTCTTTCCCAGGCTTCCGTTAATGCCAAGGAGGTACAGGAAGCCAGAAAGAACTTGAAAAAACTGGAAGACAAACTCTGGCAGGACGCCCCTGAGGAAAAATATGCCGGGCTTGCTCCTCACAGCGTCAAGCCGGGCCAGATGGTGGAAGTACCCAAGCTGAAACAGGTGGGTCAGGTCTTAAGCCCGCCCAATGCCAATGAGGAAGTTTTGGTGCAGATTGGGGTTATGAAAGTGACCTTAAAGCTTTCCGACCTGCGCATTGATCAAGAATATGAGAAGAAAGCGGAGGTGCGCTCCACCCAAAGGATGAAGGTGGAAAAGGCCAAGCATATCTCATCCGAGGTAGACCTGCGCGGCATGATGGTGGACGAAGCCGTTGCGGCTTTAGATAAATACCTGGACGACGCGTTTATCGCCGGTCTCAAAGAAGTGCGGGTCATTCACGGCAAAGGCACAGGAGCGCTACGTCAGGGTCTTCAGCCCTATTTTCAGAGACACCGTCTGATTAAAGATGCCAAACCCGGCGGTTATTATGATGGGGGCATAGGAGTCACTATTTTGGAGCTTGATCTATAAAATTTCGCTAAAAGTGTACTTCTTTGAAACATTTGTGGTAAAATAAAACTATTGTGGAAAAAAAGAATAAATGAGGGAGCGCATGACATGGCGATTCAGATTTTTACGGACAGCACAGGAGATATCCCCCGCAGCATGCAAGAACAGTTAAAAATTCATATTTTGCCACTGACAGTGCGCTTCGGCGATGAAGAATACAAAGATGGCGTTAATTTGTCTTTAGATGAGTTTTATACTAAATTAATTTCGGCGGAAAAGCTGCCCACCACCAGCCAGGTACCGGTGGGAGTATTTATCGACGGATTCCGGCAGGCGCTGGATTCAGGAGATGAGGTGCTGGGAATCTTTCTCGCCAGTCAGCTGAGCGGCACCTATCAAAGCGCCGTTATGGCCAAGGAATACCTGAAAAGCGATAAGATTTATCTGGTAGATTCCCAAAGCGCCACTTTAGGCATTGCCGCCCAGGTCTATGAAGCCATTAAAATGCGGGATGCCGGCATGTTGGCAGAAGAGATTGCGGAAGAATTGCGTTCCCTGCAATCGAAGCAGAAACTTTTTGCCATTTTGGAGACTTTGAAATATGTGAAGATGGGCGGCCGTCTTTCCGCCACCAAGGCGATGGTAGGCAGTATCCTGCATATCCGCCCGGTGGTAATAATCCAGGAAGGACGGGTGATTTTGGTTCATTTGGCAAAAGGTTCAAAAAATGCTTTGCGATGGGTCTATGATGAAGTGGCCAAAAGCAAGATCGATTATGGCAGAAAGATCTTTGTGGGGCACTCCCGTCATCCCGCGATTCTTACCAGCTTTGTCGAACAGTTAAAGGACAAGGTGCCGCAGGCGTGTTATGATATCTGGGAGCTGGGCATCACCGTGGGAACCTACGGTGGGCCGGGCTTAGTTGGCATCACTTATTTTGAAAAGTAACGTCTCAAAGAATTTCTATTAAGTTGTAATAATCATAAAAAGCAGGATGCAGTTCATTTTGAGCTGCATCCTGCTTTTGTATAATTCATTTTTTGTTTTGAAAAAAGAAAAGCAGACACGTTAGCTTTGCTATTCACCGGGGGTGATGCTGAAGGTAGAGGTCCAGGAGCTGGTAGCGCTGGTATTCTCATTAACCGCCCGGACCCGGTAGCTGTAAGTGGTTTCACCGCTCAATCCTTTATCCTCCCAGCTGCGGAAATAGGTTTTGACGGATTTCTTTTTAGACATATCGGCATCTTCCCAACGTTCGATCTCATAAAGTGTATTAGGAGAATTCGAACTGTCTGCCCAGGTAAGCTTCACCGTGTATTTTTGGCCGGAAGCGCTGGCACTGCCGGATAAGCCGGTGGGCGTCGTCAGGGTATCATCACTCCCCGCGTTATCGTCATCTCCGGTATCGTCGTTATCCGACGTTGTCGGGGTGTTGGACTTATGATCTGCCAGGTCGCAATATTCTGTGGGTACGCTTCCCGGTGCGAAATAGCGGGTTACCACCTTGTCTTCCGGGCAGCCGCCGGGATTGGCTAAAACCAGCTTGCCGTTATGACGGGGATCCGTGCAGATCTTGACTGCCACGGTATTGGCCTGAATACTGGTATGCAGAGTGCAGGTGGTGGTAGGAACCTGTAAGTCTTTATCGGCGCCTGTGCCTATGATTTTGTTGCTTTCCGTCGGCGGTGTGAAAAGTATCTTAACCACAGGATTGGGGCAGTATTCCGTAGTCAGTTTGCCGCTCTCACTACAAATTTCCACCTGCCGCCAAATATTGGATTTCTCTGTGGGAATATTCTTTTTGGTGAAGACCTCTTGCTTAATGAATTCGGTAGGGGTTCGGTCGCCGGGCAAGAGACCCGATTTGGTATCAATGGCAACGGAAATAATACCCGAAGGCTTCTTGAAGGAAGTGACCTTGACATCCTCTAATGCTTTGGTCATCACTTTTTTCCAAAGCTGCGCCGGATATTTTCCACCGTAGATCTGTTTTAAATACTGCGGTTTTCCCGCACTGTCCACATCCTTGTCATATCCCATCCAGACAACGCCAACCAGTTCCGGAGTATAAGCCGCGAACCAGGCGTCTTTATTTCCTTTGACATTTTTAAAGGCCGCCGTGTCCGGCAACTGGGTGGTACCTGTTTTCGAAGCTACCGGCCGGTTCATTTTGGCATTGGTACCTGTTCCGGCCTGTGTAACGGTTTCCAGCATATTGGTCATCAGGTAGGCGGTTTCTTCGCTCATCGCAACGGTTTGGGAAGGCGTGGTTTCGTAGATTACTTTTCCCTTTCTGTCTTCAATTTTTAAGATGGCCCGGGGCTGATTATAGATACCGCTATTGGCAAAAGTGCCGTAAGCCGCCGCAATCTCTACGGGAGTTGCCCCTTGGGTCAAGCCGCCTAAAGCGATGGCAAGGTTCTTGTCGTTATCGCCATCCAGTTGGACTCCTAATTTTTGCGCCATGTTATAACCGGTTTCCACGCCGATCTTTTGCAGGAATTTTACCGCAGGGATATTGATGGAATATTGAATAGCGGTGCGCATAGAAATGACGCCGCGGAACTTACCGTCATAGTTGCTTGGTTTATAATTTTTGCCGAAGACAGTTAAGACATCGTTGGCAACGCTGGCAGGGCTGTAGCCTGCTTCTAATGCCGCGGCATAGACGGCGATGGGTTTAAAGACGGAACCGGGCTGCCGCCGCATATCGGTGGCCCGGTTGAAAGCCCGCTTTGTTTCGTGGGTGCGGCCTCCGATAAGACCCAAAATATCACCGTCACTGTGATTCATGACCACCATAGCACTTTGTACCTGATCCGCCGTGCTGCTTTCGGGGAAAAGATCGGCATTGCTGTAAAGTTCCTCCATGTAGCTCTGTACCTCTGGCTCCATGGTGGTATAGATCTTCAAGCCCCCGGTGTAGACCTGAGAACCATCCAAGCCAAGACCTTCCAGAATATCTTCCGTCTGATCGATGACATAATCCGTGAACCAGGCATAGGATTCACTGCTGGTGGTACTTTCACTGTCTTCGCCGCTGTTTGTAGTCTGGTCGGCTAAAACCAGATCGGTGGCGATGGCGGCAGTGGCTTCTGCTTGATAAGAATCGTCATAGTCAGTCAAGTTGGTGAGAACTTGGTTTCTTACTTTCAGAGCATTATCTGGGTGTTTCAAGGGAGAGTAGAGCGTCCAATTCCGGATAACGCCGGTCAAAACGGCCGCTTCCTGTAAAGTGATATCCTTGACATCTTTGCCGAAGAAAAGCTGACTGGCGGCTTGCACGCCGTAGCAGCCGTGACCGAAATAGATCTGATTTAAATACATCTCCAGGATTTCATCCTTGGTGAAATGTTTTTCCAGTTCAATAGCCAAAAGAGCTTCTTTGACTTTACGGTTCAGCTCTTTTTCCTGTGTCTCCAATATGGCGTTTCTGGCCAGCTGCATGGTGATGGTGCTGGCCCCCTGCACGACGCTCCCTGCTTTCAAATCGGCTACGAAAGCACCGAAGATGCGCCAGACATCGACGCCGAAGTGCTTGTAAAATCTGGTATCCTCCGTAGAGAGGAAACAGTCGATTAAGTAGGGCGGCATATCGGAAAGAGCCACTGAAGTCCGATTCTCGCCTTTGTGTAGTTCACCGAAGTATTCGCCGTTTCTGTCATAGAGAAAGCTGGTCTGCTCCGTTTCCAGATCGGTGCTGCCCCATTCCGGCAGTTCTTTCATCATTCTACCCACATAAAATAAGGTACAGACAGCCGTAATGAGAAAAATGACCAACAATATCAATAAGACGGTAGGCAATACCTTTATTCTACGTTTTCTCCTTCTGATTGGCCTTCTGGGCGGTCTTTCGGGAGGATTATTCATGGTGCGTACCTCCATTGATTTCAGATTAACAATAAATCAAACTTTATTATAGCACAATTCCCCCGTATCCGTACATATTTTTATCTGTCTCCTGCTGGGAGCTTTTCCCTTTAGACTTAATTGGTGAAAACAATGTTTCAAAAATTTTTTAATTGTAACACTTAATTCCGATTTTACATATACTGGGGGGAGGAGGTGACAACATGCGCGGTTTCGGAAGAAGAAGGGGCGGAAGAGTGTTTTTTGTTCTCTTGCTCTTTTTCTTATTGGTCTTCTTTTTGGTCGTCATTAATCAAAAGATTGCTCCCATTGTAGAAACGGTAGCCCAAACCAGGGCCCACCTGGTTGTCACCCGTATCGTGAACCGAGCTGTCAACAATCAGCTCAGCCAAGGCATCCGTTATGAGGATCTGATGACGGTGGAAAAGGATAAAGATGACAAAGTGGCTTTTTTGCAGCCCAATACCGTCAAGATCAACCAATTAATCAGCAGCATCACCCTGGAAGTGGAAGGTGATTTGGAAGATCTTTCCGCCGAGGGAGTTACGATCCCCGCCGGCCTCTTGAGCGGTCTGACGATCTTTGCCAATATCGGACCAAACCTTTCGGTAACAATCCAACCCATTGGTTACGTGAACGTTTCTGTTGCCGACGAATTCATTTCGGTAGGCTTCAATCAAAGCAAACACAGCATCACTTTACAGACCGATGTTAAGCTGGAAATCGTGATGCCCTTCAGCAAAAATGTGATGGAGGTGAACAATTCCATCCCCTTGGTCGAGAGTATCATTGTCGGACCTGTTCCCGATACCTATTTCGATTGGAATTAGAAAAAATAATAAGATATGCGAGAGGGCGGTGTATAAGGAATTTCTGCCCTCCCCTTTACTATATAGAAGCAATTTGTTATAATAACAGGTACTGAATCATGCAAGGGACAGTGGACATGGAGGAATTTAAAGGAGAAAAAGCATGAAAATAGCAGTCATTGACGGCCAGGGCGGCGGCATTGGCAAATATATCATCCAGCGTTTGCGGGAAGAATTCAAAAGCTCGCTGGAAATTATTGCCTTAGGCACCAATGCCTTAGCCACAGCCAATATGCTGAAAGCAGGCGCTAATGATTGTGCCAGCGGCGAGAATGCCATCATTTTCATGACTTCCCGGGTGGATATTATCGCGGGTTCGGTGGCCATCCTTGCGGCCAATGCGTTTTTGGGAGAGTTGACCCCGCCTGCGGCTGCCGCCATTGCCTCATCCGCGGCCAAAAAAGTTTTGCTGCCGGTAAACCGGGCGGGAATCATCATTGCCGGAGAACATACGGAGCCTTTGCCCCATCAGGTGGACAGGCTTCTAAACGATATTAGGGAAATATGGGAAGGTGATCATCATGTGTGAAGCCAACGCTTATCTGTATGATGAAAAAAGCGGCGAAGAACGCCTGCTTTTGGAAGGGGTAGACCGATTGTTGCCCGGCGAAGATGAGATCGTGCTGGAAAATATATTTGGCGAAAAGCAATTTGTGAGTGCCAGAATCAGAGAATTGCGGCTGGTGGAGCATAAGATCATTCTGGAGCCGCTAAATAAGTTAAACACGTTGAACAAATGACGAATTGGAGGGAACGGTCCCATGCTGAAAAGCTATGAAGAAATAAACGAAAAGATCAAAAAGGGCAAAGCCGTGGTGGTAACGGCGGAGGATGTCATCGCCATTGCCGCTGAGGAAGGCTTGAAAAAAGCGGCAGCGAAAGTGGATGTGGTCACCACGGGCACTTTTGGCGTCATGTGTTCTTCCGGTGCTTTTTTAAATTTTGGACATACCAAGCCGAAAATGAAAATGCAGAAAATGTGGTTGAACGACGTGCCCTTATACGGCGGCATTGCCGCTGTCGACGGCTATATCGGAGCGACGGAGGTAGCGGAAGGCGATTCCTTGAATCATCCCCATCCCGGCTCTTTCAAATACGGTGGCGGCCATGTGATCGAAGATCTGGTCTCCGGCCGTAAGCTTCATTTCCTGACCACCGCTTACGGTACCGACTGTTATCCTTTAAAGAAATTAGAGAAGGAACTTACTTTGGCCGATCTGCGGGATGCCTTTTTGTTCAGCCCCCGCAATGCCTATCAAAATTATAATGTCGGCACCAACAGCACGGATAAGACCATTTATACTTATATGGGCGTTTTGAAGCCTCATTTTGCCAATGCCAATTATTCCAGCGCCGGACAGCTTTCGCCTTTGTTGAACGATCCTTATTACCGTACCATCGGTATTGGTACCAGGATCTTCTTGGGCGGTGGTGTCGGCTATGTGGCCTGGCCCGGCACCCAGCACTGTCCCACCGAGCCCAGAAACGAACGGGGCATTCCCATGGGCGGCGCCGGCACCTTGGCTGTGGTAGGCGATCTGAAGCAAATGAACGGCCGCTTCCTGCGTGGCGCCAGCATAACCGGTTATGGCTGCAGCATGGCGGTTGGCATTGGCGTACCGATCCCCATTTTAGACGAGGATATGCTTTATGCTACCACCGTGCGGGATGAGGATATCCAAGCGCCGTTGGTAGATTATGGGGCAGCCTATCCCAATGCGGAGCCCGGCTGCCTGACTTATGTGAACTATGCGCAGTTGAAAACGGGCAGCATCGCATGGAACGGTAAAACCATTAAGACGGCGCCCTTGTCCAGCTATAGAATGGCCAAAGAGATCGCTGAGACTTTAAAAACCTGGATTGTAAAAGGCGACTTCCGGATCGCCGAACCGGTGGCGACCCTGCCAACGGTAGAGAAAGAGGAGATAAGCCATGACTGAAAAAAAATGGGTTTTGTATTATACTTCTGAAACGGTGGATCAGCCCATCATCTATCGGCTGGGGCAGGATTTCCACCTGATCTGCAATATTATCAAGGCGGAGATGGACTACAGCAAGCAGGGCTATCTGGTTTTGGAAGTTTCCGGTAAGGAAGAGGATTACAACGCCGCTTTGGAATATCTCTCCAAGATTGGCGTTACCATCGCGGATATGGAGGAACGCCTTTCCTGGAATAAAGATGCTTGCACCCATTGTGGCGCCTGCACCGGTATCTGCCCCACGGGAGCCTTTTTTATCAATGATGGGGATAAGACGGTAGCCTTCGACGGCGAAAAATGCATTTTATGTCACATGTGTCTCAAGGCCTGCTCCTTCGGAGCGGTGCAGTTCAAATCGTAGAGCCATGTATGAACCGCGCAATTACCGCAGGCTTTATAGCGGAGGCCTCTCCTTCCGTGTAGTATGCTGTGGGGAAACGGATCTGGCCATTGGCCTTCCCGACCGGTTGTGGCGGGAGGGCATGACGGACACAGTCTACCATTTGGTTGCCGATTTGCGCCGGGAGCTGGGGCAATATATTGCCGGCGACACTGATTTTTTAACCACCCACGCACCCCATGCCGTTGGCGAAGGGGCTCCTTTGCTGGCCCGGGAAATGGCCTGGGCGGCGAGTATGGCGGGAGTCGGTCCCATGGCGGCGGTAGCAGGAGCCATTGCCGCGCGGGTGGGTCAATGGCTCGGACAATATGCGCGGGATGTGGTGGTGGAAAACGGCGGCGATATCTATCTTGCGGGAGAGTCGGAAAAGATCATCGGCATTTATGCCGGGGATCATTCGCCTTTTACCGGACGTTTGGGATTAAAGATCAGCCGGAATCTGCTGCCCCTGGGGGTTTGCACCTCCTCCGGCATGGTGGGGCCTTCCTTCAGTTACGGCAAGGCGGACGCGGCTGTGATCTTAGGCGCCAATGCCGCTTTGGCGGATGCGGTGGCCACAGCCACCGCCAACCGGATCCAAGGTGTGGCGGATCTGCCGGGAGCTGCGGAATTTGCCACAAGCATTCCGGGGATCCTTGGAGCCTTGACTTTGAAAGATGATAAAATGGCGGCTGCCGGGGAGATTCAATTGGTTTCTTTGGCAGAAGCCGTCAAATAATCAAAAAATCAATAAAATGATACAGTAAATCAGGAAGCAGGGAGGAAATACCATGTCCGGTCACTCGAAATGGGCCAATATCAAAAGACGCAAAGGAAAACAGGATGAGATCCGTGGTAAGATCTTCACCAAGATTGCCAAAGAAATCTTTGTGGCGGTTCGCCAAGGCGGACCCGATCCTGACGGCAATTTCCGTTTGAAACTTTGCATTCAAAAGGCAAAAGCCAACAATATGCCGGTGGATAATATCAACCGTTCCATTCAGAAGGCTGCCGGAAATACCGATGGCGGCGGTTATGACGAGATATTTTATGAGGGCTATGCTGCGGGAGGCATTGCGGTGCTGTGCGAGATCCTGACCGATAATCGGAACCGGACTGCCAGCGAGATCCGCTACCTGTTTTCCCGCAATAACGGCAACTTGGGTGAAACGGGCTGTGTCGCTTATATGTTCAACCGGAAAGGCCGCATGACGGTGGTTCTGGAAGGCGTGGACGAAGACGAATTGATGATGGCCGCTTTGGATGCCGGTGCGGAGGATTTCGCCAGCGACGAAGAAGAGGCGGAGATCATCGTAGCTCCCGATATGCTGGAAGAAGTAAAGGGCAAGCTGGAAGCTGCGGGCTTTGCCACAGTGGAAGCGGAGATCACCATGCTGCCGGAAAACACCATTGAGATTGAGGACGTTGACCAGGCCCAAAAGGTCATGCGTTTGGTAGAGGCCCTAGAAGATAACGATGACGTGCAGAACGTCTATCACAATGCCAATATTCCAGACAGCATCTTAGATGAGATGGAATAGTGGGAATAAAAGGTATTGTTTCGGATTTTAACGGTAAGCCAAAGCGGCGCGGATGATGGGTTTAATCTGTGCCGCCTTTCATACTATCGAAGGCGCTGCTGCGATAAAATGTTTAAAAAAGCCTTTTCAATATGTGATAACCATACTGAAAAGGCTTTTTATCTGCTGATGATTTACTTTACGATTAAGGGTGTAAATATTTTAATTTGCGTAAATCAAATCCCGTGCAGCTTATCAAGTAAAACTGAAAGTTGTTATAATTACTATAATTATAGGGAAATTTCTGAAGCTTTAAATGACAAATTGGAAAGGAGATCAATAGATGCCTTACATTAAACAAAGTGAAAGACCAAGATGCGACTTGGTGATTGAACAAATGCAGGAATCTGATATTAAGGCCAATGGTGATTTGAATTATATTCTTTTTAAATATTGTAAAGAGAATATTCAACCATCCTATAATAACTACAAAAATTATATTGGCGAGTTGCAAGAGACGGTAGCTGAAATCAGAAGAAGATTATTAGCTCCTTATGAAGATGCGAAAATCGAAGAAAATGGCGATGTGTAGATGTGAATGACGATATTGGTTTAGTTGAGATTAAGGCGACCTCCGCTGCAAAACAGGAAATTGCTGAAATAAATTTACATGCTGGGGGGAGTAATGATGATGCAATTTGTCTGCACTGCTTGCGGAAAAACAGCTCCTTGGGATACTTTGGATTACCGTTGCAGATGTGGAGGGCTTTATCGTTTGGATTTTACACCACCTATATTTGACCTTCGATTTGTTGATAAAAGTCAGTTCAACATCTTTCGCTACCGAGCGTTTATGCCGCTCACAAACGATCTTTGGAAGGGCATCACGCTAGGGGAAGGTATGACCGCCACAGTGCCTTACCGTGAAGGCCTTTATTTGAAGCTGGACTACGCTATGCCGACGCTGTCTTTTAAGGATAGGGGCGCGGCAGTTCTGATTTGGTTATGCAAGAGCGCCGGTGTCAAAAAGGTGCTGCAGGACAGCAGCGGTAATGCAGGCAACTCGGTGGCTGCTTATTGCGCGAGAGCCAAGATTGCATGTGAAATCTATGTGCCAAAGGGTACATCTCCTAAGAAAATCACCATGATCGAATCCCATGGCGCCAAAGTAACGGTTTTTGACGGTACAAGAGATGAAACGGCGGATGCTTGCCAAAAAAAAGCCCTTGACAATAAGATCTACTACGCCAGTCATGTGTATAACCCGATATTTTATCAGGGTACCAAAACCTATATTTATGAAGTTTTTGAGCAGCTGGGACGTATCCCGGACCATCTTTTTATTCCGGTTGGCAACGGTACGCTGTTACTGGGGTGCCAATTTGCCTTAGAAGAATTGTACGAAGCCGGATTGATTCAAAAACTTCCCAAAATTTTTATGGTGCAGAGTGAAAAATGCGCGCCTTTGTATGGCGCCGAAGGCGTCCCGAGAATTGTCAAGCCGGAGCCTACCTATGCGGAGGGCATTGCCATTGGTAAGCCTATGCGGGGAGCTGAAATCCTCAGCGGCGGTTATCAAGGTGAGCGTGAAGTCATTCTTGTGCCGGAGAGCAGTATTCTGCCTGCCCGGGAAGAGCTGGCAAAGAGCGGTTTTTTTGTGGAACATACTACGGCGGCAATCTATGCCGCCTATCTTGCATATCGATCCACACATCAATTAATGGGAGATTCCCTGCTTCCCCTTTGCGGCGCAGGATTAAAAAGCGAAAAGTAGGCGTGAGCTTACTGCGATGACAGAGACATTTCACAAAAACGGTTTCCCCAAATCAAGCCCAGGTCTTGAAAGTGAATACACGGTTACTCGCATGATAACAAATTGAACAGCCCTTTTAAGTTTGCGTGAAAGCATACCGAAAGGGCTGTTTTATTTTTGGAGCTTGAGGAAATATTGACTGATGTGCGGTTGAAATTAGGCTTGTCTTATGTTTGGCGAGAAGATTACCTGGTCCTATCTGTTGCAGACTACAAAGCCGTCAGGAATATTACGACCTTTGGTTTTGTTTGCCGCGGAGGGCTTTGTGATTTCTCGCCCGTTATAGTACATGATGCTGGAAGAACCGCCGTCAAGGTTAATCGCCTGGACCGCACCATAACGTTTCATAATCTGTGCCGCTTCCCCGATGGTACAGCCGATGGAATAACCGGGCGCGCGCCCGTCGACGACGAGAAGGAGAACCTCGCCATTTTTTGTCTGACCGATGACTGAGCGGGGTTGGATCCCCCATCCGGCAGTTCCAGTGACCAGGACTTCGTTATTGATGATCAGGGCAGGTTTAAATTCTACCGCATCCCGAAGCGATGTTGCCAATTCGCTATTACCGATCATTAGTTTATTTTTTCTGTTGAATCCAACCACTTTATCGGTACCGCCCAAGGCCTGGTTTAAAATTTTACCGCCTTGCATGACTAAACCAAAGACTCTGCCGCCGTCGCCATGGCCCGAAGGATCGTAAAAGCCGCTGGCATTGATGGCCAGGATAGCATTATTATCTTGGGCGATGTCCTCGATGAGAGCACCCTTTTCGCCAAAGTCGCTACTTAAGCCAACACCGACCCTAGACGGGTCTTTAACGATGGCAAGCCTTCCCACATAGCCGTCGCCGATGACTTTTATAATAGTTATGGCGTTTTCCGTATCAATTGCCAGCACTTGATCTCCGTAAACCGTTTGAATGGTGGTTCCGTCGTCCTCAAGGCCGGCTTGATCAATGACCATATAATCATCCGTATTCAGGATCTCATCCGAATGTTCCTTGATATAGTCATGAAAGGTCTCCTGATCGATTTCGTGATAGATTTTAGCGAACACCTTTTTTTCTTTCTTCCAGGGCAGATAAAGGTTGTTTTTCGAGAAACTGGAGATGGACCAGTTGCTTTCCAGTCCACTTTGATTTTCTTCCATATTGCTGCGGTCAAGCATGACCTTATCAATGACGCTGTCCGGAATAAAAGCGGTGGCAAGCCACTGGTGGTTCATGGTGCCCATCGCCGTTTCAATATAAATCGTACGCCATTTGGCAATAAAAGGCAGGTTAGAAAAAACCGCAACACAATAAAGAATCGTCAATAGAATAAGAGAGGCTAAAATTTTTCTGACGATCCGGTGTTTTTTCGGCTGGATAGTAGATTTTGCCTCTTTGGAAGTTTCCCAAATGATTGACCGTTCCTCACTGTTCTTGTCATCACTGACCATGGTTTGTGCCGTGGCAGTATTCTCCGGTTTCGCAAAGAAAGCATTCCAGGCGCGGATAAATTCCTCGTCGGACATCCCCGGTTCAAGAGAAGGCGCATTCGAGCAAGACCTATCCTGATGCGGCATTTGCCCGCTGACGGACGCGTGATTGGAATGATTTTGATATGTATCGTATTTACTGTCGTTTTTAATAGGATCTATGACAAGGCACCTCCTTTCCAAAAGCTTATTATAGCACAATCAATATCAAATGAAAGCCGCTAGTTATTGGGAATCATCTTTTATGAAAGAATTTTATAAAAATGCTTTATAAATTTTGCCAGGTGGCGGCTGTTTGCAATATTTTCCAGGTTTTGCTATACTTAACATCAGAATGTTATTACATGAAAGAGGCTGTTAATGTTGAGAAAATCTTTCTTGAGGATTTGTCTTATCTTACTACTGGTCTTTGCGGCTCAGCCTGCTAACGCGGCAAATATTCAGATCAAAATTGACGGCGCCGTCCTGGTTTCGGATGCGGCTCCCGTAGTCATAAACAACCGTACCATGATTCCTTTGCGTGTTGTCTGTGAAAATTTAGGCGCCAAGGTGAATTGGGCGAATTCCAATATTACCATTACAAAAGACGACATGCAGGTTACCCTGATCATCGGCAGCAAAACTGCGGTGAAAAACGGTAAGACGATGCTGCTTGACGTCGACCCATACATCAAGAATAACCGCACCATGGTGCCATTGCGATTTCTTGCGGAAACCTTTGGCTGCCATATCGATTATAACCGTTCCACCGTGACGGTGAATACGACGCCTTTATGGATTAATGGCGTTAAAGTGAAGGTATTGCAGCAGGAATATCATATGACCATGGGCGGTGTGATACAGCAAATGAAAGGCAATGCTTATATACAGGCCGTTTATGCTGTGTTTTTAGAAAACAAGGGTAATGAGATGGAGGCGCCCGCCCATTACTCCTGGCAGGTCAATCTGGACACCCCTGGCGCTTATTACAAAAATGCTCAGCACACATTCCTGGATATGAACGGCAACACCTTGCAGCGTTTCGATATTTACAGTCTGATTCATTCCTATCCGTCGGAAGATTTGGCAGGGTATGCCGAAGTCCTGCTTTATGATGCTACGGCAGATCAATGGCATCTTTTCCTAGAATCGGCGCGGCAATCCATTGAACATTTAGTTGAGCAGGCAAACAATTACGGTTTTTTGACAGTTATTAGTAATACGGTTGTCTGAAATGCACGGAAAGTTCCCTAAAAATAAAAAAATCAGCAAATAATTAGCAAAAGCATGCAAAAGCTCTCCGGTCAAATGGCCGGAGAGCTTTTTTGTTACGTGTGCTTGCAGGTATCCGAGATCCCTTGATTTTTGCGCAGCACACGATTCCACCAATTTTTTCTGTTTAATTCTGAATTTTGGATATAGTCCTAGTGCATTGTAATAGCTTATCCTTGTATACATCGGCGTCTGTTTTGTTCAATAATGTGTTGTCGTCAATCAGAATACAGAAAGGATTTCTCAATCCTCCGCCTTGTCCTGCGCAGAACATCATCCCTAATATATCACAATTTTAGATGTTACAGTGTACTAGTAAAGCTGGGCGCGGTGGTGCTTTTCCGTGATACAGCGGCGGTAATTCTTCTCTGCCTGATGCCAATCAATGAGCGGAAACCAGTTATCGAGATAGTTGCCCCGCCGGTTTTGATATTTTAAATAATAAGCATGTTCCCAGACATCTACGAGCAAGACGGGACAAAGCCCTCTGGGGAGCGGCGTATCCTGATTTGCCGTATTAGCAATCTTTAAATTGCCCAACTGATCCAAGACAAGCCAGGTCCAACCGGAGCCGAACACGGCCAGAGCCGCTTCCCGAAAAAGCGACTGCCATTTTTCATAGGAACCAAAAGTGTTCACCAGTAAATCCCGCAATTCTCCTTGGGGCTGTTGATTTTTGGTTCCGCTCATACCGTAAAAATACAGGTTATGGTTGTAGACGCCTCCAGCGTTGTTTTTGACCGCCGTTTGGATAGACTTTGGCAAAAGAAGGAGGTTGCAAAGGAGTTTTTCTAAAGGCCAGTTGTGATAATCGGGATAAGGCGCCAATGCCTTGTTCAGATTGTCCACATAAGCTTTGAGATGTTTATCATGATGGATGGTGACCGTTTCTGTATCGATATGAGGTTCCAAAGCATCATAAGGGTAAGGCAGCGGCTTTAATTGGAAGGGATAATGTTCCGGCAAAATGCTCATTCCTTTCCTGGATAATGTCGCTAATAGTATATGAAAGATCTTATTATGATGTGACAAAAAACTTTTTTTTGCATAACATATGTTGTCACCAATGTGAGAAATGAAAGAGGATCATCAGAATTCATGGAGTTTAGGTTCGGACAGGAGTCAATCCGATCATGGAAGAATATCATGTCAACCCGATAAAATTTCACGGGATTTTCCAAAGCTTTCTGATACAATCTGATACAATAGGTATATTTCCCCTGCTTTGGGTCATAATTAGGTAGAGAAAGGCAGGGGATGTACCTGATGAAAAGAAATCTTGCCACCACGGTATTTTTGATGTGTATTTTATTTGCGGGCACCTTTGCCCTAAGTTATTGGGTATTTGATTTTTTGGATCCCAACGTGGCCCAGGCGCCTTCCCCGGAAGAGGAACCGATGGATGCCGCGCCTGTTTTATGGGAGCCGGAGCAATTTTCCGCCGCCCGGCAAGAGATTTATTACCGGGGCTGCCGCCATCTGGTGACAAAAGAGATCGATTTATCGGTGGTCTATCCGGGAAAAAGTGTGGAAGACCTGGAAGCTATGGGCTGGCAGGTGGACAGCAGCAATCCTGAAAAAATCATCCTGAGACGGGATGACGATGGACTTTGCCCCAATGATGAAGTTTACCGGCGGATTGCTTCAGTGGAAAGCGGCATCGCTATTTTTGCCGGGCCCATCGGCACAGACGGGCCGCTTTTGCAGACCATCAACTTAGATGTGCGTCAGCTGCCGGAGGATTGGCAGCAAAAACTGCAAGAAGGCGGCATCGAATTTGCCAGCGAGGCAGAGTTGATCTCCGCATTGGACAGTCTGGAGGAACTTTTAGACAGTCTGGTCTATGAATAAAACATGATAAAGTATCATAAAGCATGATATACGCAATGAAAAAGGCGCCTTAGGGAGCGCCTTTTTTGGTGCTTGGTTTGAAATTTGCGGGAGAAGAACCCTATCCAAGAGAAGCGTACCCAAGCAAACTGAATTCCATATCATCCTACTGGTGATGGGCATTTTTAATATAGGTCATTCTACTCCAATAATGGACTGATCAGAGAGACAACCAGGCCAATGGCGGAGCTCAGAAGTATGATAACGATCATAATCGTCATGACTGTTTTTCGAATGACGGGAGAGTGACCAGCCATATCGTCTGAAGATTCGCATTCATTATCATCATTCACTGATTGGGTAAGATAGGCGTCAACGAGTTCCTTAGCTCTATGGTAGTTGTATTGATCCACATAGATGTCCGTTCCGAAAGCCGAATAACCCATATAGACTTTGAGATAGGCGCCGCATCCCTTGTTTTGAACAAAGAATGGAATATTGGATTCCTTAAGTAAATTCTCAATGAGTTTGGCTTGTATTTCATCGGAAACCGACAGCAAAAAAACAGGGGATATGGGAGTGTTAAGGGGTATGGACTTAGGGTCGTTGCTTCCCTGCGGCGGTTCATTGACCAGGTCTGCACCGCAATCGGCGCATTGCAAAAAGCCGTCCCGGTATTCTGTTTTACAGTTTGGGCACCAAGGCATGACTCATTTCTCCTCGTCTGTTGCAATTCAAAGATAGGATCGGAGCATAGAGAACTTATGAATCTATTATAGCGCATCGTGGAAATTATGCCATGGTTTTTCTGCTTTTTTCTATCTAGAAGAAGACATACCGTAAAATATACCGGAAGCCGATTGCTGATTGCAATCGGCTTCCGGTATATTTTACGATGCTATTGCACACTGTATATGCTATGGCTGTTCATATAATTAAAAAGCTGTTCGCCATGATGCTGTTCATCCTGCTGGATATGCTACAGCGCTTGTCTACTATGGGATGGCGGCTTCAAAGTTCTTTGCAGCGATTTACTGGCAACCGAGAAGTACGTTTCGGGAACCTATGAAACAAGAGGAACAGCATCATTTCGATATGTTGAATCAAATGCTTCAGGGGCAACAGCCCAATATGACCCATCCGCAGCAACCCCAACAGCAGGGCGCTCAGACGCAGCAATCCTCATACCCAAAAAGTTGGCTTTAGAATATGTTATCATTTTTTCGGCTGCCCTCATAATAATCTTTATTTACCTTCTTTATATCATAGCATGGTTTTAATTAAATAATTTTAAAAAATATTATTTTTCCATTAGGGAAACCTTAAGTATAGGACTTGTTTTTAACCCCGCATGAATATAGGCAAAACAAAAGACCGTCGACTTAAGTCGACGGTCTTTTTGATGGTCGGAGTGAAATTATAGGACTTGGAGAAATTGAGTAATATCAATGGTTTGCAGGCAATCGGCAAGTAGTATTTACACAAAAATTTCAATTTGAAGTGCAGACGTTGCCCAAATAGACTATGGGCGACGTTTTCATTTATTGGGCTATTTCTTAGCATTGTTCCTGATCTGCTCTTTAAGTTTTTTTATCTCGTCATCAGTTTTTTTACCTTGCGAGTTGTGAATATTATTGATTAATATGCTCATCTCACGTAAAGACAACAAAAAGTATATAATTAAAAAAGCCATGAATACAATTTCTACGTTCAAGGCAAAAGAATACAATACTTTTTGCATAAGGGAACCATATGTATTGAAAAGCACCAAATACAAACCCGCAACTACAGAAATTGTTGCATATATGATACCTTTCAAAATATGCGAGTTTCTTTTTCTGATAATATCAGTATTCTTTATTTTTTCAATTATACAATTGTCGAGTAACCCGATGAGCAGAGAATAATTGGTATAAAGGAATCCGCCAAAAAGCGCATTGACTGTAATTAAACTAAAATGAAAAGATGATTCTGTAGACACAATAAGCCAAGGTTTTTTAGCTAATATTGCGGATACGCATCCAATAACAGACAAAATTAAAGGCAAAACATTGATCAATACCCGAATACACTTCTTTATGATGTTTCGCCTCCTTACTTTAACCCGACGTTTGTCACAATGACTTATTCACGATTGCTTACAGCTAAAACAATCTCTTTATATTGGTTATAAACATTCATCATGTTTCCTTTGTAGTCACGAAGAATTATTTCTTTTTCTACCTCTACTTTATGGCCACCCTCCTGCCTGTATTCATTTATAGCTATGGGATATTTGAAATATTCTTCGTACAAATCGTACTGACGTTGGCGACTTCCTGCTACGGGTTTTCCCGATAATACTACAGAATTATATCTGCCGTGATTATGCTGAAAAGCTCTTACGAGCCGTGAAATCAATCCGGGATCACTTACGAGACTCCCACGAAAATCTGGTTTAACCTCAAAAACCAAACTGGATGCATTCTGCCCTACTGCCTGTAATACTTGGGCATCATTAAATCCAAATAATTCTTGTAATATCTGCGCATTAGGCTGTGCAATGTCAACTTGCACTTTATTTATTTCAGGAGAGCGTCCGTTTAAAAGTTCATTAATCAGATCTTGATTAGGAATTCCTTCTGTTTCGAGCGAAAATCGATGGTTATACAGCGCAAAAACTCTCGCTAATGAACCCTCATTTGGAGCTCCCTTTGAGTTGACAAGCGATAGAATACCATGGCTATAGCCTAAAATGCAATAGGTAAACCATTCCACGCCATTACTATCAACTTCATCTGGCGGCAGAACGTCTGTTGTCTCATATGTATTATAGTTTCTTTTTTGCATACTGTTATTCGGGCGCTTACGATTGAGTCTTGCAAATAAGTATTCATCAGTATCTTCAATAATATCCAACATCATCGGCTCTGCATCTTGGTATGTAAGCTTTAGAGCGTTGTTACGACATTCTCTGTTAAATACCTCACTAAATAATCCTTTAAATGCATTAACAGGGACTTCTGTATTGGTCTGCGTGTCGCGAATAACTACCTTAAATAAATAAATATTTTTTGTCGACATCCGTAAGCCTCCTACAAAGTTACTTCTATGTGAGTTAAGAATCTAAATCTGTATGTTTTTGATAAGGAGAGATACAGTTCCATCCGGATTGTTAATAAACTCAATTTCATCCAAGTTGGAATATACTTGAGTGGGAATTTTGATTTCAACGCCGCTTGATGTGCGGATAGCTTGTTTTTCAAACTTTTTTTGGAATTTTTCTGATAAAGACAATTCATCATCTTTTGTAATATCTACCGCGGCCAGCCTTTCAAAGAATTCCGTTTGAGCGGCAGGATTGTTTACAAAAAATTTTTGGCCGAGACTATTTACTAGTAGGGGCTGCTCTTGCTGAAGTTCATCAAACATAGTAGAAGATATATGTGCGTCAATTGCATCATCTGCATCATAATAAAGTTCAGCAACTTTTTCAGCAACTTTCATAATTTTAGTTGCCTTTTGCCTTGGCGTTTTGTTTTCAGAACATGCTAAAATCTGAGTTGAAATATAAAAATCCTTTATTCCATCTATGGTAAATTTTCGTTCTAAAATTTTCACAACAGATGCTTTTGTGTTGATAAAAAAGCCTTCAGTTACCTTTGTGGCTTGGAGAGGCAGTAGCGTTTTATATCGGATTATACCGACACTCGCGTTATCGTTTTGGGTTTCGACAAGATGGGTAAAGGCCTCTCGGTAATCAAACTTTAATGCATAAAAGTAATCAACCCCATCAATTTCTGAAATTCCCATGATTACATCTGCTGCGGGGATTTCTCTATTTCGACGCATTATATTGAACATCTCTTGCGCAATACTCTGAGAGATAGTAATTACATTCCAAGAGACATTCTGGCATTGATTCCAAACAGTTTGCTCTGATCTAAAAACACATTCCTTTGCATCATCGCTGTAAAAAGACTTGTCTATTACGCAAGCGATATACTCTGCAACTTCTTTATCAAGGGAAATTGTATTTTTAGATATAACAGGAAGTCCTGCGGAAGCATCTAATATATGCACAACGGCAGACTTGAGAACAACTGACATATTTTTACACCATCCTCAGCAGTAAGAGTAGATCCATACGATAGTTATTGTATACCATAAATAGACAGATTTCTACACTTCTTTTTGTAATTTAATGTATTTACGCCGTCCAAAGGAGACTATGGGCGGCGTTTTCATATAAAATGACGCATTGAGAGGAGGAAAACATTTTCCCGAGGCCAAGCCGAGAGGTTTGGTCTTTTCTTATGCCATGAAAAGGAGGAAAAACTGAATGGCAGACAACAAACAGCCTACGGGCCCCGAGGAGCATATCGCGCCCGAGGCCGCCGCGCCGGATATGTCCGGCCCGGTTCCCGAACCAGAATTGACCGCCAAAAAAGCGGTCACGCTGGAGCAGGAGAAACGCGCCGCCCTGCATGAAACGAGCGAGCCCCTACACGGTTCCGAAGATAATGTCGTTCCCTTTGCTGCGGCTGCGGCTGAAGGGCCCGGCACCGATAAAGCGGATAAGCCGGAAAAGGGTGTGCCTACCCCGGAACCCGAGAAACCGAAGGAGGCGGCAAAACCCCGCAGGGGCCGACCGTCCAAGGCTGACAAGACGACCCCAGCCAAGGCTACGCCGCCCAAGCGGGACAAAACGTCCCAAAGCAGGAAAACCACTGAAAAAACGGCTCCCGTCAAAGAGGCCCCTCCGGCTTCGGAACCGGAACATCCGCCCGTTCCCCGCGACGCCACCCGATCCGAGGAGCCGGAGCAGATCGTGTATCTCAATCTTTCCGAGCTCCACGCTTTCAAAAACCATCCGTTCGGCGTCCGGGATGACGCCGAAATGCGTTCCCTTATGGAGAGCGTCAAGACGGGCGGCGTAAATCAGCCCGCATTGGTACGCCCCCGTGCAGATGGTGGCTATGAGATCATCGCGGGCCATCGCCGCCAGAAGGCCAGTGAACTTGCCGGGTACGCAAATATGCCATGTATCGTCCGCAACATGACCGACGACGAGGCCGTTCTCGCCATGACGGATGATAATCTCCGGCAGCGCACAGAGATTTTGCCCACCGAAAAAGCGCAGTCCCTGAAAATGCAGGTGGAGGCCATCAAGCATCAGGGCGTCGCGCTTATGGGCGAGTCCGATCAGAAAGACATCGGCAAACGCTCCACAGAGGTTGTCGGGGAGCGCAACAACATGAATTACAAGCAGGTGCAACGGTATATCCGGCTGACCGAACTTGTCCCCGACCTGCAAAAAATGGTGGACGAGAAAAAACTGTCCTTTACCCCCGCCGTGGAAATCTCGTTCATCAAGCCCAAAAATCAGAGGTATATCGCCGTTTCCATCGAAGGGCAGCAGTCCTCGCCGTCTCTATCCCAAGCGCAGAAACTCCGGGAGTTGGACAAGGAAAGCAAGCTCAACGGCGATGTGATCGACGGTATTTTAAGCCAGGAAAAAAAGGAGGTAGACAAGGTGATTATTTCCACCGCTGAACTGAACAAATATTTCGGCAAGGAGAAAACCCCTCGGGAAATGAAGGTTCAGATCATGGCCCTGCTGGACGATTGGAAATCCAAGCAGCCGCCCGAGCTCTCCAAGCCCGAGAAAAAGACTGATTTGGAGAAGTAATATCGGGTCAGCCTCGGGACAAAAAGTCCCGAGGCTGCCAGCAATAACGAAACGGAGGTTTTACATTGAAAAGACCCCTTGCGTATATCACCGCCGCATGGTACGGCGAAACTGAGGAGCAGGCGGCGCGGTACTGCCGGGCCGTGTACGAGGCAGGATTTTCGCCTATCTGCCCGGCGCTGTATCTTCCCCTTATTTTGAACGACGCCATCCCGGAGGAGCATAAAAACGGCATAGACATGGGCCGCGACCTGCTTCGGCGCTCCCATGTGCTGGTGGTGTGCGGACACACCGTCACCGAATCCATGAAAAACGACATCGCCGTAGCCCAGCGGCTGGGCATCACCGCGACAACGCTGGAGGGCATCCTCACCGTCAAGGGCCAGGGGCGCGGCCATGCTTGAAGCCTACGTCACCAACCTCGGCAAATATAACGAGGGCGCTCTGGTGGGCGAATACCTGAAGCTGCCCACGTCCACCGAGGATGTGCAGGCACTTTTGAAACGAATCGGCGTGGACGGCGTTCGGTATGAGGAGATTTTCATTACCGACTACGAAACGGACATTCCCGGCCTGTATGATTGCCTCGGCGAATATGAAAGCATCGACGAGCTCAATTATCTGGCATCCCTGCTGGAAGAATTGGATTCTGGCGACATGGAGCGTTTTGCCTCCGCCGTGGAATACGGAGATCACACCGGCAGCTTGGAAGAGCTCATCAACCTCGCTCAAAACCTCGACTGCTATGACTTTTATCCCGGTGTCCGTGACGAGGAGGAGCTCGGGCGCATCTACATTGAGGACATGGACGCGCTGGAGGTGCCGGAGCACCTGCGCAATTACATCGACTACGCGGCATATGGGCGCGACGTAGCGCTGGAGGAAAGCGGTCATTTCACAGGGGACGGGTATGTGCTCTACACGGGCGGCTTCACTGAGGTCTATTCCGGGCGGGAGGACATTCCCGACGAATGCCGCGTTTTTGCGTATCCCGAGCTCAATATCCGGGAGAGAATGGCGGCATACAAGGATATTATAGACAAAAGCGCCGACAAAGCGGAAATGGGCCGTTCCACCGCAAGCCATGAGGAGCGATAGGGCCCCTTTGAGACAAAATGTCCCGAGGAGGTGGTTTTAGCTGATAGAAGAGGACGTATCCCGGCGCACCATTGCAATTTCCGTAAAGGCCAGCAAACTGACGGCGCGTGGGCTGGCGTATGTGCTGGGCACGATTGGACGGAAGATCCAAAAAGCGCACCGGGCCAAACTGACACCCCATGGAAAGCAAAGTGTCAAGAAGCTCATGGCCCACGGCGCGGCCACGAACAGTATCGAGCTTTCCGGCGATACAAAACTGTTTGACCGGGTGGCCCGGAAATGGAACGTGGATTATTCCTTTTACAAGGCCGGGCCGGATAAATATCTGCTGTTTTTCAAGGCGGGACAGGCTGACGCCATTACCGCCTGCTTTTCCGAATATTCAAGGCGAGTGCTGAACAAGTCCAAATCCCGGCGCGTCCCCATCCGCGAACAGCTCAAACGGGCCTCGGAGGAGCTTGCAAAAGAACAGCCCCGCAAGCGGGAACGGGTAAAGGAGGCGGCGCGTGAGGACAGATAAAATAAAAAAATATGTACTGCCCAATTTGCCTTATCTGTTCATTCTGTGGGCATTTTTGAAGTTTGGGACGGCCTATCGGCTGGCGGCGGGAGCCGGTTTCGGAGAAAAGCTGCTTGGTATGATAAAAACCGTCGGCCCGGCGTTCGGGACACTCGCGCCGGGGGCCAATGCCTTTGACTGGCTTATCGGGATCGCGGGAGCTACCCTGTTCCGGCTGTTCATTTATTATAAAAGCAGGAACGCCAAGAAATTCCGGCGTGATCTGGAGTACGGCTCGGCCCGGTGGGGTACGGAAAAGGACATCAAACCCTTTGCCGATCCCGTGTTCAAAAACAACGTCATCCTGACCGGCACGGAGTTTCTCACCATGAATACCCGCCCGAAAAATCCGGCCAACGCCCGGAATCTCAACTGCTGCGTCATCGGTTCTTCCGGCTCGGGCAAAACCCGGTTCTGGCTGACGCCCCAGCTTTTGCAGGCGCATTCCTCATATGTCGTAGTCGATCCGAAGGGCGGGGTGCTGGCCCAGGTGGGCAGCTTTTTGCAGCGGCAGGGATACAAGATCAAGGTGTTCAACAGCATCGATTTCTCCAAGTCAATGCATTATAATCCCTTGTCGTATATCAAAAACGAGGCCAATATTCTCAAGTTTGTCAATACCCTGATTGCCAACACGCGGGGCGACGGCAAGGAGGCCGATCCGTTCTGGTCGAAAGCCGAGACGCTTTTGTACTGCGCTCTGCTTGCCTACATTATTTTCGAGGGTCCGGAGAAGGACAGAAACATCAATACGCTGGTGGATATGATCAGCGGCATGGAGGTGAGAGAAGACGACGAGGCGTTTATGAACGCCGTGGACTATATGTTCAAAGGGCTGCAAAAACGCAAGCCGGATTGTTTTGCGGTCAAGCAATATGTGAAATACCGCTTGGCAAGCGGCAAGACAGCAAAATCGATCTTAATTTCCTGCGGCGCTCGGCTGGCCGCCTTTGACATCCCCCAACTTCGGGAGATCATGAGCTATGACGAGCTTGAACTCGACCGCATGGGCGACCGGAAAACGGCGACGTTCTTCATCATTTCCGATACGGATCAGACCTACAACTTCATCGTCGCTCTGGCTTTCTCTCAAATGTTCAATCTTTTGTGCGAACGGGCCGACAATGTACACGGAGGCCGTCTGCCCCATCATGTGCGGGTGCTGTGGGATGAGGCGGCGAATACCGGGCAGGTGCCCAATCTGGAAAAGCTGGTGGCCGTCATCCGTTCCCGCGAAGTCAGCCTGTGTCTGCTGTATCAGGCGCAAAGCCAGTGTAAAGCGATTTACAAGGACAACGCCGAGACGATTCTCGGCAATATGGACAGCGTGATCTTCCTCGGCGGGCGGGAACACACCACGATCAAAGAGCTTTCAGAGGCGCTGGGCAAGGCGACGATATCCATACAGACGGAGAGCCGGACGCGGGGGCAATCCGAAAGCTACGGTCAGAACGTGCAGCGTTTGGGCCGTGAGCTCATGGCTCCGGACGAGCTCATTACCATGGACGGGAATAAATGCATTTTGCAGCTTCGCGGCCTGCGCCCCTTCTTATCCCCAAAGTTTGATCTGAAAAAGCACCCAAATTACAAGTACACGGCTGAGGCAGATAAACGCAATACTTTTAATCTTGAAAAGCTCATCACCCGGCGCAGGACGCCGGAGCCGGAGGAGCTCTGTGAGGTGTACGAAGCAACGGTGCCGGACGAGGCGCTCATAGACGAGGACGAGGACATTCTCAACTATGACGATCTCGACGACCCCGACGCTTTTGTATAAGGTTCGGGACGTTTTGTCCCAAAGGATGCCGCCTGAAAAGGGCGGCTTTTTTCATGGCCGGGGCATGACCCCGGAGAAACGGAGGTATATATGGAGTTCTTTTCTTCCGCAGTGGATACCCTGCAAACCCTTGTCGTCGCGCTGGGCGCGGGCCTCGCGGTGTGGGGCGTGGTCAACCTTCTGGAGGGGTACGGATCGGATAACCCAGGAGCGAAATCGCAAGGGATAAAACAGCTCATGGCGGGCGGCGGTATCATCGTGCTCGGCCTCACGCTGATCCCCCTGTTGTCAACGCTGTTTTAAGGGCGGCGGCCTATGGGAATTCTCACCGACTGGATCACGGACTGGCTAAAGGAGCTTCTGATCGAGGGGATCATGGGCAACCTCGACGGGCTTTTTGATACGGTCAATACCCGAGTCGGAGAGATTGCGGTGCAAGTGGGGACGACTCCGGCGGCATGGAACGCCGGAGTTTTCTCCCTCATACGGCAGCTTTCCGAGACGGTGGTACTGCCGATTGCCGGGTTGATTCTGACCTTTGTCGCAACCTACGAGCTCATTGAGCTCATTATCGAAAAGAATAATCTGCACGATCTGGACTACTGGATATTTTTCAAATGGATGTTCAAAACGGCGGCGGCCATCCTCATCCTCTCCAACACGTTCAACATCGTAAACGCGGTGTTCGACGTGACGCAGAGCGTCATCAACAGCTCTGCGGGGCTGATCCAAGGCTCCACCGACATCACGCCGGGGATGATGGACACGCTGGAGGAAATGGAATTGGGCCCCCTGCTGGGATTATGGCTCCAGTCCTCCTTCATCGGCATCACCATGTGGGCGCTGAACATCGTTATTTTCGTTATCGTGTACGGGCGAATGCTGCAAATCTATTTACTGACCAGCTTAGCGCCCATTCCGTTTGCCACGCTGACAAACCGGGAAATCGGAAGTATGGGCCAGAACTATTTCAAATCCCTGTTCGCCGTTGGCTTTCAAGGTCTGCTGATCCTCGTCTGTGTGGCAATCTACGCGGTGCTCGTTCAGGGCATCGCCGTGGGCGACGATCCCATCGGCGCGATATGGGGGTGCGTCGGGTACACGGTCTTGCTCTGCTTTATGCTGTTCAAAACTGGCTCGCTGGCAAATAGCGTGTTCGGCGTTCATTAGAACTTGATTGGAACTAATTTGACCATTGAATGTAAATCAACAACACAGAATTCGCCGTTCTGCACCAATAGCTTTAAATGCAATTGGCATTCAGGTAGCTCTCCAGCAACGCGCTCAATATTTTTTACAAGAGAGGTGATATTTTCTTTTATATAAATTTCATTGAGTTTCAAGGTATTATGAATTTTCTGGCATATAGAAACCACCTCATAGCTATGTCCGGTAGACATATACCCACCACCAGGCGAAAAATAGGCTATGCCTTTATCAACGAAAATCGGTGTGGTAATTCCGCTATTCCGTAGCAAGGAATATTCCTGATCTGTAGGTAGCTCAACACTTGTAGGATATAGTTGAATCCCTTCTGGAAGCCTATATTTCTTGATCGTTTCGGGCCAGTTGTTATGTAGAATCTTCACCATTTCTTGCTTCGACCAAGGCGAAGCAACACCTTTTCCGTGAAAGTATACGTCAATGCAATAGACATTTCTATCATCAACCTTGGCAAACAAAATAGGCCCAGTCCGAGTTATACGTCCAGTTTTTCTATCAATCGTTTCTCCTAAATGAAAATGGTAAATTCCCCAGTCATACAGTAGCGCATCGAATTCAGAGGCACAGTGTGCATCCTTGCTTAAATTTAAGGAGACATCATCGCCAATTTCAAATTTATGTACAAGTATTTTCAGCCCGTTTTGAAAATCTGCCTGGCATGAAAATTCGTTTGAAAACCATACCTTTCGTTTTTGGGGCTTGATCTTCTTCTTTTGCAGATTAAAGAATTCGTACCACAAATCCTCACCTATTTTATCGGATTGTATTTCCTGTTGCCTCATCCAACTTTGTACTAACTCGCTATAATCTCTGCACAAATCCATTGTAATTTCATACTGCAAAAAATCGCCCCCTTTATTTGAATTGTATCATACTTGGCGCTAAAGCGCACAGATAGGAAACACAACTCATGACAGATAACATCACCTTGAGACAAAACGTCCCAAAGGCCCCGGACGGGCGGGTATTAGAACCGAACGGCATTTTCCTTATGGACGGGATCGAGGGGCTGAAATCTCTGCCCCGCCATTCGGTGGATATGCTGCTGACCGATCCGCCCTACGGCACGACGCGCAACTATTGGGATGTGCCGTTACCTTTGATCGAGTTTTGGGAGGCGGTGCGCTGGACGGTGAAGCCGGAGGGCGCGGTGCTGCTGTTCGCGCAGTGCCCCTATGACAAGGTGCTGGGCGCGTCCAACCTCGAAATGCTCCGCTATGAGTGGATATGGTATAAGGAGCGCGGCACCGGCTTTCTCAACGCCAACCGCGCCCCGCTGAAAAAGTCCGAGAACATTCTGGTGTTCTACCGGAAAGCCCCGGACTATTATCCGCAGTTTACCTACGGCACACCTTACCGAAAAATTCACTCCCTCAGCGGCACCAGCCCTAACTACGGCAAGTTTGAGCGGAGCGGCTCCGAATCCAGCGACGGGCGGCGCTATCCCTGCAACGTGCTTTTCGTGCCCACGGTTACGGGTAGCATTCATCCCACACAGAAGCCGGTGGAGCTCTGCGAATATTTCATCAAAACCTATACCCGAGAGGGCGAGGTGGTGGCCGACTGCTGTGCCGGTTCCGGTACAACCGCCGTGGCCGCGCTCAACACAGGCCGCCGCTTCATCTGCTTTGAAAACGCGCCAAAGTTTTACACGCTGGCAAAAAACAGAATATACAACGCAACATCCGAGGAGGAGTGATATTTTTAATTTATTGTTGTGATATAAATAGCGCAACCGCTGAAACGGCGAGTGCGGCGATAGACACAATTGCTGAAAAGTAGGAAACCAAAAAAGATCGATCCGTTTCCTGCTTAAGAGTCCTTATTGCTAAGTAGCAGAATACCAACAGCAGTACACTTATAACGACGATTGCAATTGCAGAAACCAATTGTTGATTTAGAAAAAGAGCCCACACATATGGAACTCCGCCAAACAATAGCAACGCCCCATATACAATCTTTATTGCTGTCAAGTTTAGCGGCTGTTTCTTCTTGTGTTTGTGATTGATTACTCCGAAAGTGATAATGGCTGATATGAAGGCAAACCAAAATACGGATGTTAATGAGGTCTGTAAAACATCCTTTGGAAAATCGAATAATGTATAGGAGAATACGATACCTACGATGATAAATATTGCTAAAAGAAAAATGCCGGCACCAAAAATTGCTTTTAATAAAAGTATTAGCGGCATAGTCAGATAATCGTTTTCAATTTTCTTTTTCTCTATCTCGGCTTCCTTATCTTTAATGATTTGGTTGGCTTCTACGATGGCATCTCGCAGCTTGCTGCATTCAAGGCTGTGAACAGATGGATCAATAACAGTAGACTGAGAAGGCCGGGGACTATCCGTTTGCTTCTTACTACGATTCTTGGCCATTGTTTCCCCCTTCTTTCGTAATGGAATACCATTATTCTACTGGATTTTGTACATTAACGCAAACTATTAAACTGTGAGAAAGGTAGGAGAATTCCTGAGCAAAAAATATTCAATTATTTACGCCGATCCCCCGTGGCGCTACTCGCAAAAGGGTGTACAGGGCGCGGCGGAAAACCATTACCCCACGATGGGGATTGAGGAATTGTGCGCATTACCCGTTGCCGATCTTGCGGCCCCGGACAGCGTACTTTTTTTATGGACCACGTTTCCCCAGCTTCCCGAGGCCCTACGGCTTATCAAAGCATGGGGCTTTCAGTATAAGTCCGTCGCTTTCGTATGGTTAAAAAAGAACAGAAAAGCGGATAGCTGGTTTTACGGCCTCGGCTTCTGGACGCGGGGCAACGCGGAAATCTGCCTGCTGGCAACGCGGGGCCATCCAAAACGGCAGGCGGCCAATGTCCACCAGTTCATCATTTCCCCAGTGGAGGCTCACAGCAAGAAACCGGATGAGGCACGGGAGAAAATCGTCGCTCTTATGGGCGACCTGCCCCGCTTGGAATTGTTCGCCCGGCAGATACCGCCCGGCTGGGACGTGTGGGGCAACGAGGTGGAGAGCACCGTTCAGGGCTTTGGGACGTTTTGTCCCAAACAGGAGGAGGCTGATCTATGCCCTATGTGAATGTACCAAATGATTTATCCAAAATCAAGACGAAGCTGGCGTTTAACCTGACGAAGCGCCAGCTTATTTGTTTCGGCGGCGGGGCCGCCATTGGTATCCCGGCCTACTTGCTCACCCGCAGCGCCCTCGGCGGCAGCGGGGCCCTGTTTCTAATGCTGGGCATCATGCTCCCCGCGTTTTTAATGGCGATGTACGAACGAGATGGGCTGCCCTTTGAAAAGGTGGTGGGCAACATCATCCGGGCCCGTTTCCTGCGGCCCGGCGTGAGGCCCTATCGGACGGAAAATATTTACGCCCCCTTCGCGGGAAAGGAGGAAACCCGTATTGCAAAAAACGCAAACAAAAAAGTGCGGCCCGGCAAGGGCCGGTAAAAAACGGGCGGCGCTGTCAGCCCAACAGACCATCCCCTATGTGGCAATGCATCCGGACGGCGTATGCCAGTTACCCGGCAATCTCTACACAAAAATGGTGGAATATGAGGACATCAATTATTCCGTGGCGTCCACCGAAGATCAGACCGCCATTTTCGGCGGCTGGAGCTCGTTTCTCAATTATTTTGACAGTGCCCTGCCGTTCCAGATGTCCTTTGTCAACCGCCGTTCCCGCTCCGGCAGCCGGTATGAGGTGAATATCCCCATGGCCGAGGACGAGTACGACAGTATCAGGGGCGAGTTTGTGGGGATGCTGAAAAATCAAATTGCCAAAAGCAATAACGGCATCGAACGTTCCAAGTACATCACCTTCGGCGTCCCCGCCGAGGGGATCACCGCCGCCCGGCCCCGGCTGGAGCGCGTGGAGGCCGACGTGACGGGCAACTTCAAGCGGTTGGGCGTGTCCTCCATTCCACTGGACGGGAAAGAGCGGTTGGCGGTGCTCCACGGGCAGATGCATCCGGGCAGCCGGGAGCCGTTCCGTTTTTCGTGGGCGGATATTGTGAAAACCGGCATGGGGACGAAGGACTATATCGCCCCGGACAGCTTCGACTTCCGGCAGACCCGAACATTCCGCGTGGGACGGTTTTGGGGCGCGGCGTCGTATTTGCAGATCATGGCGTCCGAGCTCTCGGACAAGCTGCTGGCGGAGATTTTGGAATTGGACGCGGAAATGACCGTGACGCTCCATATTCAAACAGTGGATCAGTTAAAGGCCATTAAGACGATCAAAGGCAAAATCTCCGACATCGACAAAATGAAGGTGGAGGAGCAGAAAAAAGCGGTGCGCTCCGGCTACGACATGGAAATCCTGCCTCCTGACCTCATTACATTCAGCAAAGACGCGATGGAGCTTCTTTCGGATTTGCAGTCCCGGAATGAAAGAATGTTTCTGCTGACCTTTACCGTGGTGAACATCGCCCCCACCCGCCAGCAGCTGGAAAACGACGTGTTTACCGTCTCCGGTATCGCGCAGAAATACAACTGCGCCCTGAAACGGCTGGACTGGCAACAGGAGCAGGGCTTCGTGTCCTCACTGGTGCTGGGCTACAACGGCATAGAAATCCAGCGGGGCATGACGACTAGTTCCACAGCAATTTTCGTTCCCTTTATGACCCGTGAGCTCCGCATGGGCGGGCAGGCCCTCTACTACGGCATGAACGCCCTGTCCCACAACGTCATTATGGCCGACCGAAAAAAGCTCAAATCCGCCAACGGGCTCTACCTCGGCTCCACAGGCTCCGGCAAGAGCTTTTCGGCCAAGCGGGAGCTCATCAACGTGTTCCTTGCCACAAATGACCGCATCATCATTGTCGATCCCATGGCTGAGTACGCGCCCCTTGTGCGGCGGCTGGGCGGTCAGGTAATAGAAATTGCCCCGGACAGCCCCCACCACATTTCCCCGATGGAGCTTCAAATGAACTTGAACGACGAAGAGAGCCCGCTTTCCATGAAGGCGGACTTTTTGCTCTCCCTGTGCGAGCTCGTCGTGGGCGGCAAGGAGGGCTTGCAGCCTGTGGAGAAAACCGTGATCGACCGCTGCGTGCGGTTGGTGTACCGGGAGCTCGCGCTGGGATTGGACACGGCGAAAACGCCGCTACTGCAGGATTTGTACGAGGAGCTTTTGCGCCAGCCAGAGCCGGAGGCCCGGCGCATTGCAACGGCGCTGGAGCTCTACTGCACCGGCTCCCTCAATTTGTTCAACCATCCGACGAACGTTGATCTCAATTCCCGCGTGGTATGCATCGTCCTGAAAGGGCTGGGCGAGAACCTCCGCAAGATCGCCATGCACGTCACCAACGAATTTGTCACAAAGGCGGTCAACGCAAATTTTCAGAACGGCGTGGCGACGTGGTGCTACTTTGACGAGTTTCATATCCTGCTGCGCGATCCGCTGACGGCCAGCTATTTCGTGTCCGTCTGGAAGATGCTGCGTAAAAAAGGCTGCGTCCCAAGTGCTTTGACACAAAATGTAAAGGATTTGTTGGCCAGCCGGGAAATCGAAAACATTCTGGATAACACGGATTTCATGATCCTGCTCTCACAGGCGCAGAGCGACCGGGCTATTCTCGCAAAGCAACTCGGCATAAGCGAGCATCAGCTTTCCTACATAACGCACTCCAATTCCGGCGAAGGCCTACTGTTCTACGGGAATGTAACCATCCCGTTCGTAGACCGCTTCCCCAAGGGAGAGATTTACAATCTGCTCACCACCCGCCCGGAGGACATGGCCCATGAGCGAACAGGCGAATAAGGCCGGGCCCTCGGGACAAAAAGCCCCAAAGGGCAAGTTCCGTCGGGAGAGCAAACAGGAAAAGCTGAACAAATCCAAGCTTCGCATGGACAAGCGGGGTGAAAAGCTGGACGCCGCCCGTGAAAAGCTGGCAAAGCAAAAGCCTCTTAAAAAGCCTGGCCCGATCAAGCGCGTGGGCCGGGCCGCCGGGCATGGCGCACATGGCTTCGTTCATGGGAAAATCTACGAAGTGGAGCATGAAAATGTCGGTGTCGAGGGGGCTCACCGCACCGAGCTTGTCGGGGAGTCGGTCCTGCGTCATGGGATGCGCTTCGTGAAAAAGCGTATCCGCACCCATCCGGCCCGGACCGTCCGAAAAGCCGAGGCGAAAAACATCCGGGCAACCGCCGATTACCATTTCCGCAAGGCTGCTCATGAGCATCCCGAATTGAATAAAAACGCCGTTTCCCGCTTCTGGCAAAAGCGGCGGCTGAAAAAGCAATACACGAAACAGGCGCGGGAGGCGGCAAAGCAGGGCGCGAAGGCCGCCGGGAAAACGGCGGTTACAACGAAAAAGCTGGCGGTGAAAGCCACCGCGTTTGTCAGGCGGCATCCGGCGGGGGCGCTCATCGCGCTGGTCTGCGTGCTGCTCATTTTTACCTTGCAGTCGTGCATGTCCTCAATGCTCTCACTAGGCAACGGTCTGGTGGGGGCCATCGGCGCTTCCACCTATGCGGCCGAGGACGCAGATATTCTGGCTTCGGAGGCGGCGTATTGCGGACTGGAGGCCGAATTGCAGGATTATCTGGACAGCTATGAAAGCACCCATGACTATGACGAGTATTACTACGACCTCGACGAAATCCAGCACGACCCCTATGTGCTCATTTCCATCCTCTCGGCGCTGAATGAGGGCGCGTGGACGATTGACGAGGTGCAGGATATGCTGGGAATTCTTTTTGAAAAGCAGTATATCCTCACCGAGTCTGTGGTGACTGAGCGGCGCTATTACATCGAAACGGACACATGGACGGATGAAAATGGCGAAACACATACCGACAGCTATCGCGTGTATTACAACTACTATATTTGCACCGTCACGCTGGAAAATTTCAATCTGTCCCATGTCCCGATCTACATCATGAGCGAGGAGCAGCTTTCCCGGTACGCCCTGTATATGGCGACGCTGGGCAACCGTTCCGACCTGTTCCCAGAGTCGGCGTATATCGCCAAGTACATCACGAACGGCTATACCGATCACGACATCCCCGAGGAATACCTTGAGGACGAAACCTTTGCCGCCATCATTGCCGAGGCCGAGAAATATCTCGACTATCCCTATGTTTGGGGCGGCTACAACCCCAGCACCTCCTTTGACTGCTCCGGCTTCGTGTCCTATGTCATCAATCAATGCGGCTGGGACGTGGGACGGCTGGGAGCGCAGGGGCTTTACAATATCTGTACGCCCACGACCTCACCACAGCCCGGCGATCTTGTGTTTTTCGTCGGGACATATGACACGCCGGGAGTTTCTCATGTGGGCATCTACGTTGGGGACGGCTGGATGCTCCACTGCGGAGATCCCATCGGTTACACCAATCTCAATACAAGCTACTGGCAGTCTCATCTATATGCTTACGGGCAATTACCGTAAAAGGAGGGTTTTATGGCGATAAGCAAAAGCGCAAAAATTCAGGCCGAGATTGAAAAGGTCAAGACCAAAATCTCCGAGCAGCAGGACAAGCTGAAGGAATTGGAACAGCGCCGGACGGAGGCCGAAAACAGCGAGATCGTGGACATCGTGCGGGGCATGAGCGTTTCGCTCACGGAATTGCCCCTGCTGCTGGAAAAGCTCCGGGGCGGCGGTTTGGGACAAAACGTCCCAAAGCCCGAATCTGCAAACGAGGAGGAAAACTGAATATGAAGAAAATCCGTATGCTGGCGGCGTCTCTGTGCGCCGTCATTTTGCTGTGCGGCTTATCTGTCACGGCCTACGCCAGCAGTGATGAGGTTTATGAGGAAACCACCGGCAGCTATGAGGAAGAAACCGTCGTAGAGGTGGAAGAAACAGAAACGCAGGAGTCAAATGCGTTTACGCCCGACGGCACCGGAACGGTGACGGACACCGCCACCGACGAGGACGGCAAGCAGTTTTATACGATCACGACCCCGGCGGGAAACACCTTTTACCTGATCATCGACCTTGAACGGGACAGCGACAATGTATACTTTCTCGACGCCGTGACCGAGGCCGACCTGCTGGCCCTCGCGGAGCTTTCCGGGGAAATCGTTACCACCGCCGCCGACGCGGAACAGGAGGTTGAGGCCGATACCGACGCCGAGCCCGCCGCAGAGCCGGAAACGGAACAGCAGGAAAGCGGCGGCAACGCCGGGATGCTTCTGCTTGTGGCGGCGGTGGTGCTGATCGGCGGCGGGGCCGCGTGGTATTTCAAAATCCATCGCCCCAAGCAGCAGATGGCCGAACCCGAGGACGATTACGGCGGCGATTCCGATACCTATGCCGAACCGGAGAACTATGCCGGTGAAACCGACGATGATGGGCCGCCCTTGGATGAGGACGGGGACGGCGAGGAATGAGCCGGGAACTGACCCGTGAGGAAAAGACGGCGATCCGTAAGCTGGTAACGTCCTTATGTGCAAATTATGATCGGGAATACGGCTGCCTGCCGCTGGACTGTCCGTGCTATATGCTGGGAAAATGCTGGACAGGGGCCTATTGCCGCTACTTCCGGGAGGCCATCCTGCCCACCGATCCCGTATTGGAGGCAGCGCTCACTCAGGAGGGCCCGGCCCCGGAAGTCCGCGTTTGCGCCGTCTGCGGCAAACAATTCTTGCCCGAGGGCAATCAGGCGTATTGTTCGGTGGCCTGCTCCGAGGCTGCCCGGCGCAAACGCCAACGTAATTACATGAGAAAACGGAGGGCCGGGTGTTAGCTTTCCGGCCCTCGGAAACCCGCATGAAACAAGGCTTTTTCATACCTAATCCAGGGCGGGGCGTATCATTTCACGTCCCGCCCCGGTTTGTGGGGTGAAAAGCTAACATTTTGGAAGGAGGCCAGCGTGGAAAAAAACGCCGGATATACCATAAAAGAGGCCGTTACCTTTGAAAACGGCGCGGGCTTCGCTCTCGGAGAAAACCACAAAGCCCCTAATCCTTTCGTCACATGGCAGTTTACCGTTAATGAGCGCGGCAAGCGTGACTACTCTGGGGCCATTATTTCGACGACGTCAACCGGGCCAAGGCCGATATGCAGGCCCGCGCCGCAGATTACAAGCGGCGGTACATCGACCCGCCTGCGCTAAAGAAGCCCACACACGGTCATGACGACCGATGAAGGAAAGGAGCGTTTTTATGTCTGAAAAATACAATCCTATGAAAAGCGCGGAAATGTCCGCCGAGCAGAATTACAATATGATCAACGGTGTTTTGGATAACCTTTGTCCTCCGCTACCCGAGCCCCCAGAGAAGCCGCTGGATAAAGTGAAGGAGTACCCGCCCCGCAAGCGCAGCCGGGAGCGCGAGGAACGGTGACGAGAAAGCGCCGCCGCTCTGTTCACCTGCATGTAATGGTTACGCCGGAGGAGTTGGAGCAGATCCACGAGCGCATGGCCGAGGCGGGCATCCGCAACGCGGGGGCCTATATGCGAAAAATGGCCCTCAACGGCTATGTGCTCCACGTTGATCTTGAGCCCGTCCGGGAGCTCGTCTCCCTGCAACGGCGCTGCTCCAATAATTTGAATCAGGTGGCGGTTCACGCGAATACCTATGGCATGTATCCAAATGAAATCAAAGCCCTGCAAAAAGATTATGCCGATCTGTGGAGGCCGCTGTCCGACCTGCTAAAGCAACTTTCGGCGCTGGTGGAGATATAAAACAGTAGGATGGCAAGCGGGTGCCGCTGCTTGCCATCCTGCATATCGTTTTACCCATTATCCGTTGAGAGCAGTAGATCAAAATCTAAGTAGTCTTTTATTATCTCGTATAGCGAAATGAGTTGTGCTTCGAGCTTGGATTTGTAATTCTCATACGTCATATTAAACTGACTTTCGACAAGACCACAAAATGGAACGGAAAGATCAACTTTATCTTCGTTTATAAGGGAACATCCGTTATTATCAGTCAAGCCAAAATGCATCATACAGTTTCTGAATTCAGTTTTTCTGAGGCCATCTCCGTTTGTATAGTCGATTCGGTTTAGCGCATCAATTAACTTGAAATCATTCACAACATCCTTATGGCTATTGCAATATGTCATTATGCCCTCTAATCGCAACAAGGCGTAGTGATATGTGATATATTCGAGTCTCAGTAGCAAACCACTTTCTCTGATAATAGCTTTTCTCACGACATATAAAATAAAGCCGATACTCGAAAGGACATGTAGCAAGAATAATCGCACAACTTTGTATTTTTCATTTCCTGTACTACTACAACGATTGGTATTGAAGTCTTGGCTATGCAAAGTTACATTATCCGCGCAAACATCAGCGACCATGAAATCGCTAATACGAGTTAATGCCATAGATATGCTCCCAATTATTCTTCCCATATCATATGCAAAAGCATGCATTTCTTCTCCGCTTATGTCATGACCACTCATACTCTCACGAGGCTTGCTAATCATCTTTTCATCTTGGAACAGATAAAAGGCATAATGTGAATTGCCCACAATATTTTTCTGATCATCGTAAAAAATCCCAAGATTATCATGCACGTTCCAATAGCCCAATTGAGGATAGCGCATAAGGTTGATGAAATAGTCGTTCTGCAGATCATCCACATTCTCTACACTTTGAAGCAACTTATTGATGCTCAAGTCAAAAAACTTTGCTTTCTGTCTGATGTCTTTAATTGAATAATGGCTTGTAGGCTCAAGCTCAACTGCATGGCCTTTTTTATTTAGATATTCAAGTGCTTCTTGACAAAATAAGGCTGTATAGGGAATTAGCTGCGTCTGGGTTGCTGCTTTGAGTTGAGTTGCGAGTTTTCTCAACAAATCAAAATCTCGTTTTATTATCAATATTTCCGCCATCGGCAGAATCGCTTTTAAGAGGTCATTCATTATCATCCTCACCTTAAAATATGTTTTACCATCTGTAACTTTTTCTTGAAAAATGTAGTTCTCTGAGTCCGGCTTCTCTACATATGGAAGATAGGATTTTCAAGATTTCGTCGCGGGTAAGATTAAACCACTCGCCGAGTTCCCTGTCACTGAAGCAGTAAAAAACATCTCCATTTGATCCATAGGCAGTGTATGCTTTTTCTTCTTTCGCAATTTTCAATCGCCTGCGAATTGAAACCAGCATATCAGTGATGGCGTCAAGTTTTTCCCGCCAAACAAGGTTTTGAATGACTGATTTACCCTCTGACTGTTTTAGAACTTCTCCATCCCTTGTTCTCAGGACACCGGTGTTGAGGGCAATGATTGTATCTTCAATTGCTTTATCAAAGTCCTCCATTCGTCCCTCTTGGCATATGTGGTCTTGAAAGGCAGGTCTATCAAAGCATTGGACATAGAACTTAATGATGTCCTTATCTTGTTCTACTGCTTGAACCGGCGAAGCCGTTTCCAATTCTAAAATGGCATATTCCTCGGCAATTCTTTTCCATGAAAGGAGCACCGGTTTAGAATAGCGCATTGTATCAGTATCTATCAGCTTTGAACACGACTGGCACAACCATATCCCGTTCTCAAAAGACTTTCGTTCTTCCGAGGTCATGCTTTCATCATATCGTGGGCCGCCCTTGGCCGCCGCACAGATATGTGAGGCAACGCCTATGTTAGTAAATTTTTGCGGATCATCATTCGCGCCGCAAGTTGATTTTCTGCAATTTGGATTACTGCATCTCCTGCCAACTCTATTGGCTAAAAGTTCTTTTGTCGATAGAGAAAAATCATCTCGATTATTTGTCATAGCATACACCTCATTTCATGGATAATTTATACTGTTACTATAACACCTCGTTTTACTTAATGCTACAGAAAACCGCTTATTTCAAGCAAAATTGGTAGCTTATCGACATCCTTGTTCGCTGATTTTTGCGGAGTTATAATTGACATATACAGGTAAACAAGCGGATTTTAAGGAGGTCAACATGCGAATTCTATTGAAAATAATTGCCGCCCCCTTTGTTTTGGCGCTAACTCTTACCGTGGCGATGCTTTCTTTTCTGCACTCGTTGGCCGCCGGGGTGTTGAGTGTCCTTGCTCTGATTGCCGCCGTCTGCGGTCTTTTCGCATATTTTATTGGCGGCGATTCAGCATCCGGATTCCGGATGCTGGTGGGAGCGTTTCTCGTCTCTCCCTTTGGACTTCCGGCTTTGTCCGAGTGGCTTATTCTCAAGCTGGATGATCTCAATTACTCCCTGCGTTGCTTTATCACCGGCTGAGACTTCGGGACTTTTTGTCCCAAACTGAGCGCGGCGGCTGGACACAGCCGCCGCCTGCCATATGAGAGGAGGTTTGCCCACGGCTACAACTTACATCAGGCCCTATAAAAAAGCGGCTGACAAGAACGCTGTCCAGACGATGGAGGAGCGGTTCGCCTACGGCCTGAACCCGAAAAAGCTGGGGGCCGTTTCCTCTTACCTCTGCGATCCCGCAACGGCTCATGCCGAATTTCTGCTCACAAAAAGCCAGTATCAGGCGGAGACGGGCCGGGCCGTGGAGCGCGGCACTCTGTTCTTCCAAATCCGGCAGGCTTTCCCCCAGGGTGAGGTCACGCCGGAGGAAGCCAACAAGCTCGGTTATGAAACGGCCATGCGCTGGACGAAAGGCAAATATCAGTTTTTCGTCTGTACCCACATCGACAAGGGTCATACTCACAACCACATTTATTACAACGCCACGGCCTGCGACTGTTCCCGCAAATATCACAATTTTATCGGTTCCGCCTTTGCTCTGCGGCGGCTTTCCGACCGGGTATGTATCGAGCACGATTTGTCCTATATCCAAAATCCCGCGCGGCACAGCAAGGGGAAATTTCTGCATTATGGGCAGTGGCTTGGGACGGACAGGCCATTATCCTATCAGGAGCGGCTGCGCCTTGCCATAGCCGAGGCCCTCGCAAAAAGCCCTTTCGATTTCGATGATTTTCTCCGGCTCATGGAGGCGTCAGGTTATGAGGTGCGGCATGGGCGCGGCGGGGCAATCTCCTTTGTGGCTCCGGGACAGGAACGGGCGACCCGGCTTCGGTCCTCCACGCTCGGGGACGGCTACGATCCCGAGGACATCCGGGCCGTGATCGCCGGCAAGCGTCCCGCGCCGGAGCTCAAGACAAAACAGTCGGCAGAGTCCCGGCGCGTCAATCTTATCATCGACATTCAGGAACGGATGCGTTCCGGCAAGGGCCCGGCCTATGAGCGGTGGGCCAAAATCTATAATCTCAAACAGATGGCCGCCGCCCTGCAATTTTTACAGGAGCATAAACTGACCGAATATGGTCAGCTTGCGGCTCGGACTGAGGCGGCGGTTGACCGTTTTCATAAAGTCACCGAGGAACTCAAATCTACCGAGTCGGCTCTATCCGAAACAGCCGAGCTCATGGGGGCCGTGGTGGACTACGCCAAAACGCGTCCCGTGTTCGACGGCTACAAGGCGGCCCGGTACAGCAAAAAATATCTGGCCGAGCATGAGGCCGAGCTTGCCACCTACCGAGCGGCGCGGACGACCATGAACAATATTTTGAGCGGAGCGAAGCTCCCTAAAATGGATGCGCTTAAAGAAAAACGCCGCCAACTGGCGGCGGAGAAAAAGGCCCTCTATACCGAATACCGCGACGCCCAGCGCGAAATGCGGGAGGCCGTCGCGGTGAAGGCGAATATCGATCATCTGCTCGGCCTGACGGACGAGCGAAAGATAAAGGAACAGGAGCGTTAGCGACGGTGACGCAGACAACAGAGCCTTGGGACATTTCGTCCCAAAGCGCCGGGTTTGGGGAGGCTCCCCAACAAGCATTTTCGTAGCCCTCGGGGCTGTGAAAATCTCCAGTGTGGCCACACTGGAATTGCTTGCCGTTTTGCACAACCCTGGAAGCTGGTACAAAAATGGAGGCCACGTATTTTCTATGCTTTCTCCGTTTCGCGGGCCTTTTTCAGTCCATCTGCGGTCGCTTGCATAACGATAAGCTCTTTTTCACTCATAGAATTTAGTGTAATATCAAGCCGCTTTCTGCTGTCGCTATCGCCGTTTTGTTGGTCGGGATAAAAAAATTGATCTACGGAAATGTCCAGCAGAGTAACGAGTTTATAAAACACATTCAAACTCGGATGCTGCCCACGATTTTCAATATACATAATGGAGCGCGGTACGCGGTCTACAAGCTGGGCCAGATATTCTTGCGTCCAGCCCTTGGCCTCTCTTTTGCGCTTGATTTCCCGGCCTAAAGCGTGAAAATCAAGCTTACGATCATCTTGGTACATTTTCATATCACCCATTATTATTTTACATTTCGGGTGAGATCATGAGAACGAAATAATATGTTACATATATGTAGTATATAATTTCGCCCCGTATTCGAAGATCATTGACATGGTGTCGTTAATAAGTTATAATATTTTAAATGATAAGAGGTGAGCACGATGTTGTTCGGGAAATTTTCCATTGATTTTGGCTCCAAACAAGTTTATATCATGAAACATTGTGCGGAGCCTAATCTAAACGTAAACCTATAGAAATGTACGCTCCAAAGCAGAAAAAATCTGCTTTTGGTTTCTATACCCATTTATAGGTTTATAGAAATGTAATTGGACGTTTAGGTCGCAGACAATGTTTTGTTTGCGGCCTTTTGTTTTGCCTTTTTCAGGCAATATAACATGCAAAGCAGAGGGTACACATCATTGTGTTATCCCTCTGCTTTTTTGAAAGGAATTAGAAACAATGATAGAAGAACAAAATCTATCTACCGGGAGCGTTCCGAAAAAACTGATCGTCTTTGCGTTTCCGGTATTGCTGGCAAATCTTTTGCAGTCATTATACAGCATTGTCGATATGCTTGTGGTGGGCAGAGTTGTTGGAGAAACGGGGCTTGCCGCTATTAGTAACGCTTCCATGCTTAGTTTTATTATAAGCTCAATTTGCATCGGCGTGACGATGGGCGGCACTGTACTGATTGCACAATTTAAAGGGGCAAACGACACCGATGGACAGCGCGAAACGATTGGCACACTTTTCTCACTTGCCATACTCGCTTCGATTGTGATAACGGTTATTGGCCTAATGATTTATCGGCCGCTTTTCAATTTTCTAAACGTTCCCCCAGATGCTATGCAAGATGCATGCGACTATATGAAAATTATTTGCTATGGGACCGTTTTTGTATTTGGATATAACACAGTATGCTCTATTATGAAAGGCTTTGGAGACTCAAAAACACCACTTTACTTTGTGGGAACTGCCACCACTATTAATATTATATTGGATTTACTTTTAGTTGGGCCACTTGAAATGGGAACAAAGGGAGCAGCCTATGCGACTATTTTTTCCCAAGGTATCTCGTTTGTGATTTCCGTTGTCTATCTGAACCACAGAGATTTTGTTTTCGACTTCAAAATTAGACATTTTGCGATAAAGACAGATAAATTAATTGTCATTCTTAAAGTAGGATTACCGACGGCAATTCAAATGGCTGTGGTGAATATCGCCTATCTCTTGATTACAGGTATGCTTAATCATTTCGGTACTTTTGTCGCTGCGGCGTCCGGTGTTGGCTTGAAAATCAACACCTTTGCCGGAATGCCCTGCTGGGCGATTGGGCAAGCGGTGACGGCAATGGTCGGTCAAAACATCGGCGCTGGAAAAGCGGATCGCGCAAGGAAAACCGTCAAAATAGGTCTTGTACTGAATCTCGTGGTTACTCTTGCAGTCGTCGTTCTTGTTCAAGTATGTGCTGAACCAATGATTGCGCTTTTTGACCACACCAGCGCGGAAGTTGTAAAAAATGGGGTACTGTACCTTAGAATATGCTGCGGTGTTAACAGTTTGATCTATGCGGTCATGTATACGTTCGATTCCTTTGCCATCGGGGTGGGCTCGGCAAATATTGCTTTGGTAAATGCGCTTTTAGAAGCTGTGATCGTTCGTTTGCCTGTAAGCTGGCTGCTGGCGTTTACTCTGAATGCCGGATTCACAGGAGTATATTTAGGACAGGCACTCTCACCGATATTGCCTGCAATTGTTGGCTTCATTTACTTTAAAGGCAAGGGCTGGGAAAGCAAAAAGCTGATCCAACGGCGGGACGACGGAGGTGCATTGTGAGCGATATGGAGTGGTTGCGATGTCCCGTATGCGGGAATAAGACCCGGCTAAAAATACGGAAAGATACAGAATTGAGAAATTTTCCGTTATATTGTCCCAAGTGTAAGCAGGAAACTTTAATCGACGTAAAACAACAGAATGTGTCTATCGTCAGGATGCTAAAGGTAAACGACTAAAAATCGGTGACAACGCCATCATTAACACTCGCGCAGTCGTTACAAAAAGCTGTATGGATCAGCTAAAGTAAATAAAGATGAAAGAGCCAGACGCGAAGACGCAGAGCCAATAACAACAAAACCGTTGTTTTTCGGCTGTCTGCATGTTGAGAACCAAACGGCGGTTTTGAAATAACATTCAGGCCGCCGTTTTCCTTTTTCAAAATAAGAATCGGAGGGTGTGTTAAAGTCACCTCTTTTTGAACACGGCGGTATCGAGGAGGTATCACTGTGTTCAATTTAACAATTTATTTCAATGAATTATTAAAAAAAGCACAGGTACTCGACAAAACGATTGCGGCAGTAAACATGAAATAGAAAGTTACTCATCACGAAACAAAACGTTATATGCCCGTATGGCTTTACGCTGTACGGGCATTTTTGTATGTCAGTCTATCCACTTCGAACCAAGTTGGCCAGAAATGGTCTTCTTGTGGTGGCAGCGCCCGCGCTGCCGATCCCCGCCACTCTTCCGCTCAGATTGCTGGCCCAATTCACCAAAATCTGAACGGAGGAATACATATGGTAACGGTCAATTTGCGGGATTTTTACCCGTGGTACATAGAAGATCAGTTTATCCAAGTTGCCGACGAAGTGGCCGAAGCTCTGTGCTCGGACAAGCTCTATGAGGCGGCCCACCGGCGGCGCGTCACACGCAATAAGGCGCAGTATTCCCTTGATTGTGATGATGGGATCGAATATTCGGCTTGCCTTTCAGAGCCAACGCCGCAGGAGCTTTTGGAGCGCAAGGAAATATTCTGCCACCTGTGCCACGCCCTCAATGCTCTGTCCGAGGCGCAAGGGAAGCGGATTGACGCTTGCATTATTCTTGGCAAAAGCTATCGTGAAGTAGCTGAGGCCGAGGGTGTGGATGAAAGCTCAGTACGCCAGTCCATTGAACGGGGATTGCGGAGCATGGAAAAATATTTAAAAAAGTTGCTTTGAGCCCACCCGCTTTCATCCTCAAACTGTCCTTGGTATATGAGGGGCTCGTTTGATCCTCTCCGCAACTGAATAGCAGCGGCCCCGAGTAAACGCGGGGAGCCGGGCGGCGGGTGCGCCGGGACTTCCCCAAAGGGGGAACGAGCGATCAACACCAGCGCCGCGAGTGGGGACGGGCCAGCCCACGGCCATGATCCGCAGTAGGACAAGCTGGCCACTTGTCCCTCCGGGCCGCCGCATCCTTTTGCGCGGGAGCGCCGCGCCGAGTATCGTTGTCTTATGACAGGCCAAGAAAATGAACGCGGCGCTCCTATCTTTTATAGCCGGGAGGAAAACAAAATGAAATATGATCCTGAACTCGCGGCCTTGTTATCCCAACCATGGAACAACGGCGCTTGCCGGGGCTCTGTCATCTACGCCATGGAAAACTGCGGCTTTTCTCCCGAGGACATCCGGCGCGTGGTGGGCGAACTCCATTATGTTTTCGACATGCGCGGCGTGGAAGAGGCCGAGCAGCATTATCAAAATAGTCCCTATTAGCCTTGGGACATGGGGAGCGGTGACGTATATTGCATAAGCCATACTGCGGAAGGAGGCAATATGCCGGACAACAGAAAAGAACAGTACGCCTATCAGGTAGGCAAAATCACCTTTATTGTCACGCCGGTTTATACGGACAAGAAGCCGGGCGAGACGATCAGAGACATCCTCCTGAAGCTCATGAGGGCAGATATAGAACGGGCTTGAATGCCATCGACATCCTTAACATGGGCGGTCGGCAGAGGTATAATATAAGTGTAAATACTGCTTGCCTGACTGCCGGAAGGAGGTTATTTTGAAACAGTCAAGCAATCGAAAACGCACAGCTGATACCGCCGCTCTGTACTGCCGTCTGAGCCGCGACGATAATATGGACTGCGAGTCCAACAGCATCACCAATCAAAAAAGAATACTCCAAAAGGTGGCAAAAGAGAAAGGTTATACGGAAACCTTGTTTTTCGTGGACGATGGGATCACCGGCACCACACTTGATCGTCCTGGCTTTCAGCAGATGATCAAAGCCATTGAAGCGGGCTATATCTCCGCCGTGATCGTTAAAGACCTGTCCCGGCTAGGCCGTGATTATCTGAAAGTCGGCTATTACACCGAGGAGTTTTTTCCACAGCGTGACGTGCGGCTGATTGCCGTCTCGGACGGCGTGGACAGCGAGGAAGGCGATAACGAGTTTACCCCATTCCGCAACATTATGAACGAGTGGTACGCCAAGGATATTTCCAAGAAGCGCCGAATCGTCAACAAGCTCAAGGGCAATTCCGGTATTCCGCTGTCCCCGCCGCCCTATGGGTACATGAAAAACCCAGACGATCCCAGGCATTGGATCATCGACCCGGAGGCCGCCGCCGTAGTGCGCCAGATATATCAAATGGCCCTTGATGGATATGGCCTTGCGGAAACCGCTGCCGCACTGGGTCAGGACGGCATTTTCGCCCCCACCCACTATTGGCAGAGCAAGGGCATCGGGCGCGGAGGTTCAAAGAGTACGCTGGAGCCCACGAAATGGGGCCATACCACCATTCGAAAAATCCTCGAATTACAGGAGTATTGCGGCGATGTGATCAATTTCAAGACCTACTCCAAGTCGTACAAAATGAAAGCGCGCATCGAAAACTCGGAAGAAAACCGGGCAATCTTCCTGAATGTCCATGAGGCCGTGATAGACCGAGAGACATGGGAAAAAGTGCAGAGCCTGAAAAGCGGCATCCGCCACAAAAGAACGACGGTCACGCAGGAGCGCAGCATTTTCTCCGGCCTGCTGAAATGCCCCGAATGCGGTGCGAACCTCAATTTTCATTTCAATCAGGGCAATCACGATATCAAATTTTTCAGTTGCGCCAATCACAATTCAGGGCTCCGCAAATGCTCGGCCACGCATTACATTCGACTGGACTTTCTGGAGCAGGTAGTCATGCAGGAGCTTCAACGTCTGACGCAGTTTGCCGATGATTACGAGGAGGACTTTGTAAAGGCCATCATGGGCCATTCCGCAAAGGTGGCTCAAAATGACCGGGATCGAAAACAGCGGGAGCTTAACGGCCTACTAGCGCGGGACAAGGAATTGGATGTGCTCTTTGAACGGCTCTATGAGGATAACGTATCCGGCAAGATCGATGATATGCGGTTTTCCAAAATGTCCAAACGGTATGAGCAGGAGCAGGGCGAAAACGCTGTGAAAATAAAAGCTCTGAAAGCGGAACTTAAAAAGTCCGGCGGCCAACAGCTTACAACAGACCTGTTCCTCGATACCGTCCGGCGATATACGGGAGCGCAGACGCTTACCCAACGCATGGTGACGGAGCTTATCGATCACATTGACGTGTACCACGCTGAAAAGCAGGAGGACGGGATCACCACCCAGCAGGTGGTCATTCACTACAACTGCATCGGGGTGTTCGAGGTGCCGGATCGGAAGGATATTCCCGAGGTGGATGTCCTCATGGAAACAAGAAAGGGCGTAGCGGTCAGCTACACCCCGGCACGAATCGCATGATACATATTTTGAGCATAAAAAAGCAGAGTGTCCTTGATAGGATACTCAGATCCTATAAGGACACTCCGCATGGTCGGGGTGAAAGGATTTGAACCTTCGGCCTCTGCGTCCCGAACGCAGCGCTCTACCAAGCTGAGCCACACCCCGGCACAATTGATATTGTACCCTATATAAAGAGGGTGTGTCAACATTTTTTCCCGTTTTATCCGGAAAATAAGTAGCCTAAATCAGATTGGGGAAGTTTTGCTGCCGCAAGGCCTCGTATAATATGATCGCCACGGAATTGGACAGGTTGAGGGAACGGATTTCCCGCCCCATGGGGATGCGGATGACCTTCTCCCGGTTGGCCGCTAGAAGGTCTTTGGGCAGTCCGGCGGTTTCCTTGCCGAAAACCAGAAAATCGTCGGGACGGTAAGACGGTTCATGATAGCTTCGCTCCCCATGGGTCGAAGCGAAATACATAGTTTGTCCCGGCCAGCGTTGGGAGAACTCACTCCAGCTTTCGTAAGTATAAAGCTCCAGCTTGTCCCAATAATCCAGGCCGGCCCGTTTCAGATGCTTGTCATCGATGGAAAAGCCCAAGGGCCCGATGAGATGTAGGGAACAACCCGTCACGGCGCAGGTGCGGGAAATATTTCCGGTATTGGCCGGGATCTCCGGCTCCAATAAAACGATGTGCATAGTTCCTCCTTCAATGTAAAGCAATATAAAGCAAATGGTAAGCATCTCAAGCCTTTAAAGAATCTCAGTATCGATACGGATCAGTTCCATCTCGCTGTTGAATTCCTCAAAAAAATGGGTGATATGATCCAGCATTTCCTGGGCATGACGGCTGTCGTTCGTGACCACGGCGACGCCGATTACTGCCTGCTGCCAGACGTCCTGACAATCCACCTCCGCCGCCGCCGCGTGATATCGCTGACGTACCTTGTCTAAAAGGCTTTTCACCAGGTGTCTCTTGTCTTTCAGGGAATGTGCCATGGCAATGCGAAAGGTATAGATTCCGGTTCCTACGATCAAATTCATTCCCCTCCTTGTTTTGCATTTTACAAAAGGAGATGTTGGTTAACAATACATTGCCCCTTCGTTCTTTTGCTCCTTCGTCCCTTCATCCTGCGTGATCCGGGCGTTATTCTTCAAGCCTTATTATAAAACATTTTTGCCGATTTAAAAAGTCTACCTTATATTTTTAAAGGAAACTTTTTTAGCTTTCAGTCCTTATTTTTACACATCAATTGCATTGAATTGTACGTCCAGATGATAGCCATAGATTAAAAGGAATAAACGAAGAAAGAATTGCAAAAACTGTTGTATTACCTGATAATAGAAAAAAGACAAAAATCAAGGGGGCAAAATGAATGAACTATGAAATGCTGATCAAAAAGGCGCAGGAGGCGCAAAGATATGCTTATGCGCCTTTCTCCCAATTTTATGTGGGTGCGGCGGTGCTTTCGGAATCCGGCAAGGTGTTTACCGGGTGCAATATCGAAAACGCCTCCTTTGGCGCCACCAACTGTGCCGAGCGGACAGCGATCTTTAAGGCGGTTTCCGAAGGTGAAACCAAATTCAAGGCAATGGCTGTTACCAGCAGCAGCGGGGAATATACTTTTCCTTGCGGCATTTGCCGGCAGGTGATAGCGGAATTCTCACCGGATATGGCGATCATTTTATATGATGAACAAAAAGGTGTGAAGATTTGGCCCGCTTCGGAACTCTTCCCTGAAGCAAAGCTGCCCTTCGGCAAATAAGCATAGGAAGGGAGGCAACGAGAGAAAACCGGAAAAATACGGGGTCGGCATGACAGGCTTGTCAACTTTCTTGTTGAGGGGAATACAATAAATTAAGGAGGGAAAACGAAGGACAATCCTTTCAACATTCTTGGCTTTGCCGGAAATCGTTACCTTGGTTTCTTGGGGTTCGGCCTTACTGATAGTTTCTGTAGTTTACAACATAAGACGCCTGACGGCAGGCAGGCATGACTCGAAAACAGTAATATTCTTTGACCCGCTTTCTATCTTTGATTCAATGATGATTCGATAACGGCAGAAGTGCCAGGGTTACCGGCGGATTGGAAGCAGTTATTTGGCTGAAAGCTAAGACAGGCATAGGGGCCGCAGTAGAAAGATACCAAAAGCTGACGGCGTCATGCAAAATTCGACATGCTGATAGGATTGATCCCTCCTTGACGGCGGCAGCCGCGGGTCGATTCCCTTGCGCCGTGCTCCAAAATTTAGTTTAGGACCTGGTAAATTGACACTACTCCAAATTTTTTTGAGATCCTCCATATGCTGTTATTGCTGAAGGGCTATTTGACAAATAATGCTTGCATATTTCATGGAAATATTATACAATAATGTTGTAAAAATGAAAAAGGCAAACCCGGTGAAAGCCGGGGACGCAAAGCTACGAGTCTAAAGCCTTAAAAGGCCATGATCGTCGGGTTGCCAGTTATAAGGGATGTATTTCCCCTGTTTTGGCAACGCCGAAACAGGGGTTTTTTGTTGGGTACCCGTAAATCGTAAGGTTTAACCCGATTTCATGCTTTTCACGATAATAGCAAACCATCCGAAAGGGTGGGACGCAAAGCCATAGGGCCTTTCATGAAAAATGAGTGGCAGCCTGGTTACCGAAAGAAGAGTGAAATAATGAAAAAATTAATCGCAGTCATTTTAGGATTTGCCTTCTTACTGCTCAGCGCACCTTTTTCCTTTGCTGCGAGCGTGACGCCACAGATCGTGGTTTCCGATGTTGCAAGCGGTATTGTCGGCGTGCAATACTCACATGACAGCGACCACAAAATTAAGGTCATGATCGCAAAAGGCGACGCCAAATACTATTATAACTTAAGCGCTGCCGAAGAACAGGAAAATTACCCGCTTCAGCTGGGCAGCGGTATATATCAAGTGTCCGTTTTGGAAAATATTACGGACAACCGTTACAAATCTGTCTTATCCCAAACCGTGCAGGTGAACCTGACCGACAGCACAAAAGCCTTTTTGCAATCGGTTCAGGGCATTGAGTGGAATGCCTCTATGAAAGCTATTCAAAAAGCTCAGGATCTGACGCAGGGAATGCAAAATGACAGCGCGAAGGTAAAAGTGATTTATGAATATATCGTCGACAATTTCAGTTATGATCACGCTAAGATAGATAAGCTGACTTCGGATTATTTACCGGACGTAGAGACGATTTTTGCTGCCAAGAAAGGCATCTGCTATGATTATGCTTCTCTGACGGCGGCCATGCTGAGAAGCGTGGGCGTACCGGCCAAGCTGGTCAAGGGTTATACCGATAATGCCGTGGGATATCACGCCTGGAATGAAGTTTACCTCAATCAGCAATGGGTTGTCATTGATACCACTTATGATTCTCAGATGAAGGCCTTGGACAAGACTTATAGCATGACCAAGGATGCCAAGACCTATGAGAAGAAGTACGAATACTAAATTTACTTATTAATTGGATTGACCGGCGCAGAAGAAACCGTCCTTCCGCTCCCCTCAAATAAAAAGAGGCCGCAAGCTTTTGCTTGCGGCCTCTTGGCGTCATGTGTCTTTGTAAATACTACCTGCGCATTTCTTAAGCTGCGTTGTTTTTAGGCTTCCTCATCAGGATCTTCTTTTTTCAGTGCGATCTCAATGGGATCGGGAAGCAGGCAGGCGTTGTTGGCGGCAAAGGGAGAAACGGGCGCCGGGCTGGTGCCGGTCTTGGGCAGTTCGCCTAAGGGCGTATCGTCATCCAAAATGATGATGCCGTCTTCCTGTGTGGGTTCTGTTGCAGTAGGTTCCGTCGGCGCGGGGCCTAAGGGAATCTCCGGTTCCGTCACTTCGACTTCTCCATTGGCGGTATAATAGACGTTAATGACAATATCGCCGTTGATCTGGCCGGTGATGTCATCCCCGGTCACGCTGTCCCAGGTATAACCATCAATATCAATTTGGGATCTGTCGGTCAGGTCATAGTCGGTACCCCAGTTCATTTTGACGCTGTAGGGAGCATGCAGAACCTTATCGGTACCCAGCTCGTAATAGTTAACAGTCACCTGATAGCGGACAGGGTTGCCGCCGCCGGGCGCCGTATATTTGTTGGTAAAGGAAACCGCAGCAGTCTCATTACCGGCAACCGTGATGGTTTGGGTAGCGAGCCCTACAACTGAGAAGCGGCTGGGCAGGTTGATTTCGGTAACGGTATAGATGCCGGGAGACAGTCCGGACAAGGTCTCACTGCCCGTACCGGTGATATCAACGGTGTTGGAATATAAATTGGGACCGGCGATGATAAAACGGAAGGTACTGTTGGCAGGAGCCGTGTCACCGGTCAGGGTCTTGGTAATGGTGAGGCTACCGGTGGGAGAGGGATTATCAGGCGCGTCATATACGTTGGTAAAGGAAACACTTGCTGTTTGATTGGCGACTACCGTGGCGGTTTGTTCGAGGTTTGCGTTATCGTCAATGGCAAAGCGGCTGGGCAAATTGGTTTCGGTAACGGTATAGATGCCGGGAGTCAGTCCGGACAAGGTCTCGCTGCCCGCGCCGGTAATGGTGATATCATCCTTGGAATAACCGGTACCTTCGACCTTGAAGGTGAATTGGCTGCCTGTGGGAGCCGTGTCACCGGTCAGGGCCTTGGTAATGGTGAGGCTACCGGTGGGAGAGGGATTATCAGGCGCGTCATATACGTTGGTAAAGGAAACACTTGCTGTTTGATTGGCGACTACCGTGACGGTTTGTTCAAGGTTTGCATTATC
>JAVBWO010000012.1:0-500905 GCA_036677375.1 Bacillota bacterium | reverse complement strand
TCCGGATAAGGTCTCACTGCCCGCGCCGGTAATGGTGATATCATCCTTGGAATAACCGGTACCTTCGACCTTGAAGGTGAATTGGCTGCCTGTGGGAGCCGTGTCACCGGTCAGGGTTTTGGTAATGGTGAGGCTGCCGGTGGGAGAGGGATTATCAGGCGCGTCATATGCGTTGGTAAAGGAAACACTTGCTGTTTGATTGGCGACTACCGTGACGGTTTGTTCAAGGTTTGCATTATCATCAATTGAGAAATTGTCAGGCAGATCGGTTTCAGTGATGGTATATTCTCCGGGAGTGAGTCCGGATAAGGTCTCACTGCCCGCGCCGGTAATGGTGATATCATCCTTGGAATAACCGGTACCTTCGACCTTGAAGGTGAATTGGCTGCCTGTGGGAGCCGTGTCACCGGTCAGAACCTTGGTAATGGTGAGGCTACCGGTGGTAGGCGTGGTGTAAATGTTGGTGAAAGCAGCCGTCGCTGTCCCGCCGGCGGTCACTGTAACAGTTTGAACAGCATCGCCTACAACCTGATAGTCGGCAGGCACGGGAGTCTCGGTAACGGTATAGCTTCCAGGGGTGAGGCCAGTCAAGGTTTCACTGCCCGCACCGCTAATATCGACTGAATCGGAATAACCAGATCCAACAACCGTGAAATGGAAGTTACCATTTGTGGAAGGGGTATCACCGTTGGGGGAGATGGCCTTGGTAATGGTGAGGCTGCCGGTGTTAGGCATTTGGAGGTCTCTATCATCCGGCGTAATATTCAGTACGCTGGTGGCATCGCTGGTATGATAGCTCAGGGATGTGGATGTCTCATTAACCCAATTGATGACCACCGACGTAACCGTTTTGCCTGTAAGGTCCATAGTAAATTCCTTTTCTATGAAATTGCCATGGCCTGCTTCTTTAGGCAAATGGAAGGTTTGTTCAGTGCCGTCCACAAGTATTGTCACATCAATAGAATCAACATCGGACAGATTTTTTGTCACCTGGCTCATGTGCACCCGAATAGTGGTACTGACGGGATCTATAGGATCGCCACCATCCTTATCATTCTTGGCCAATGCCGATGTGGTCATGGTAAATAAAAATGAAATGGTTAAGATGAATGAAAACAATTTATTTCTTTTACGATTGCGCATAAACATATTGCATTCTCCTTTCTTTCCTTTACAATAAATAATAGGTAATCAATTTTATCATTTTTTATCATTCAACTGTTCAATCATTCACGTTCTTCGTGGTTCCCTCGTGGTTCCCCCGTTGTTAAACCGGGTAATCCGTACCGCGAAAAGACTCTTGCTTCAGTGATTCGTCTTGGTTTTGGCTGATGACGCTGTCCATGAGTCTGATCATCTCAAGGGCACTGCGGAAGGGGACGGTTTTTTTACCGTCTACCCAGTTGATGGTTCCTTGCCAAGAAGCATGTTCGCAACTGGAGACCTGAATAATGAAAGTTCGTTTTTGAAGTTTTTGCTGTTCCATAATATGCAATCCTTCTTTCAAAGTTTGCAGTTGACGTAGCAGATCTTGCGCGGGAAAATCTCAATGCAGAACTTTTTCTTGATTTAATCATAACGGCAAATAGTTACATTTCGGTTATATTTTGACAAAAACTTAACAATCGAGTAGAATAGATTCAAAACAATTTGTTTTATAAATTACTTAAAAAGCCTTTTTGAAAACGTCCTACAAATGATATGTGGCGAAAGAAGGTGATGGTGTGAAGCAGAATATACCCAACGCGACCCAAGGGATGAAACAAAAGGTACAAGTTAAGACTTTAGGTGGTTTTTCCCTTGAAATCGGCGATTGTGTCATCAGCGATTCCCTGAACCGTTCACGTAAGATGTGGAACCTTTTATCGTATCTGGTGATGTTTCGCGGCAGGGCTATTCCGCAAGCGGAACTGATCAATGTTCTCTGGCCGGATGAGGACAGTGAGAACCCTATCAGCGCGCTGAAAACCTTATTGAGCCGGATCAGGTCCATGTTGTCACCCCTGACGGGAGAAGCAACGCAGCTGATCCTTTCCCGGCAGGGCGCTTATGCCTGGAACCCGGCCTTGGAATGCCAGGTGGATGCAGACACCTTCGAGATGCTATGCAAGCAGGCGGCCAACCCTGCCTTGGCAACGGAGACCAAAATTGATGTCTATCGCCAGGCTACCGCCTTGTATCAAGGCGATTTTTTGCCGAAGTTGGAGGGTCAGCTTTGGGTGATTCCTTTAAGCACGCATTATCAGTCTTTGTATTTAGAAGGCGTCAAGACCTTTGCTGGATTGCTGAAAGAGGCCAAACTGTATCAGGAGATGGCGGAGGTTTGTACGCGGGCCACTCAGATCGATCCCTATGATGAACATCTGCAAGCCTTGCTGGTGTCGGCTTTTTTCTTGCAGGGCAATACGGCGGCGGCTTTAAACCATTATGAAAATGCCACGACATTGCTTTACCGCAATCTGGGTATTGTTTCTTCAAAAGAGCTTCGGAGTATTTATTTAGAGATTATGAAGGAACGCAAGAGTCTGGAAACGGATCTCAGCGTCATCCAAAGTACCCTGAAAGAAGAAAACCTTTTCGGCGCTTTTGTTTGCGATTACGGCTTCTTCAAAGAAGCCTACCGTCTGGAAGCCCGCCGGGCCGCCCGGGAGGGCACCTGCGCCCATCTGGTTTTATTGACTCTGACCACGGTTTCCGGCAATATTCCTCAATTAGAGGAATTAAATAAAAACATGAACCGTTTATTGAATACCTTAAAGGAATGTCTGCGCAAAGGAGATGTGATATCCCGCTATAGCGGCGCGCAGTATGTGGTTCTGCTGTCCAATGCCAATTATGAGGATAGTGTCATGGTGGTGGAACGGATCATCAGAAGCTTTTATCGTCAGCACAGGACTGTTCAGTTGAAGGTGAATTATAAAGTTCATCCGGTGGAATTGATTGAAGGATAGGAGCGTATCTCACTTGATTCCCCTGCGGAATGGGAGTCATGCATCCAGGAGGAACAAGAGGACATGAAAAAACAGAAGAAGCAGTGGGTGATCCTTGGTTTGATTCCGGTTTTGGCGCTTGTATGTTACGGTGCACATCAGTTGGGCTGGATCAGCTGGCCAGCAGCGACGCCAACCCCAATGGAAGAGACAGACCGCACCCTTGAGAGCAAGATGAATCCTACACCCATGGGAGAGCCGCAATCTGAATCCGGTAACGCATCTGAGGACGAACTGCCATATGATAAACTTTTTATCACAGTGGAACGGCAACAATATAAAAGCGGCGATTTGCAGCTGATCATACCCAAGCTTTCCATTGATGCACCTGTTTGGAATGGTACTGCGGAGGATATGCTGCCCTTGGGAGCCTGTTTGTATGAATATGCCCAATTGCCGGGAGAAGGCAACCGTAATGTCAGTATTGCAGCCCACCGTAACGGTAGGAAGAACGGAGTTGTCACCGATGAAGGCCTGTTTTACTATATTGACCGTCTGACGGAAGGCGACTATTTGTATCTGCGGGATGCCAACAATATCTACCGTTATCTATATAAAGACACGAAAGTGGTGGAGGCGGATGATTGGGGGCCAATCTACAGCCAAGGTTTCAGCTGTCTGACTTTGACCTCCTGTGAACCTATCGGCGTTTCCACTCACCGGATCATTGTCAGAAGCGAGCTGGATGAGATCACGCCTTTGAGCGATACTTACGAATACCTTGCAAGCGTGGAATGAGCGATGGCCGTTGCTGAAACGGACAGGCCGGTGACCGGGGACGTTTTTGCTCCTTAGATCGACTCTTTTCTGATTGAACGATATGGTCACTCAGGCGTGATTCATTGGGTTGAATCGCCTATCTTGAAACTGGCAGGAGGTGAACCCTGTGCTTAAAAAGAAAATCAATCATCGGAAAACAGCTCTACGGGTTTGTGTGGACATGATCCAGAACGGGCGGATCAGCGGCAGAGTTTATTGTCCCTGTTTGAACTGTGCGGAAGACGGGTTGCCCTTTACGGATATCGCCGACTTTTTTTTACAGATTGAGGCGATGTTTGATCGCTTGGATTTCCCCCAGGCTTTTCAGCGAAAACGTAGTTTTGTGGAGGAAAAGCAGCTCATACCGGCAATCATGGCACAATCCGAAGTGCAATCCGCAGAAGTGGATGATCAAAACGAGGATGTCATGGAGCGGCAGGGTACGGTCTTTACCTTTACGGTTTATGTGACTGCCCGTCAGAATGCTACTTGGCAGGGTTTTGTCGATTGGCTAGATGGCGGGCCGCGCCAAAATTTTCACAGCGCCTTGGAATTGATCCGCCTGACGGCTCAAGTTCTTGACCAGAGGGCTTTGGCGGGAAAGCGGGAATAATAACGGGAATAATAAAATGAAGAAGAATCATTTTTTCATTTTAGGATAGCGGGCTGTTGAAGAATTGTGCCGAGCCAAGTTTATCAGGCGGCCAAAAGCCTCCCATTCATGCCGCTGATCAACAAAATAGATTCAACTGAAAAAACACCGGTTATAGCCGGTGCTTTTTTGTTTTACCATGTCGAGGACACGTTTTGCTGAAGATGGTATCGCATGTGTTATAAAACCAAGGTGCAGCAAGTTGTTTTTCAACAAAATAATTACAAAACGCGATCTGTTTCGACAGGATGTAACAAAAATGTCAACGATAAGATAAAATTTGTTCTGTTTAAGATGGTTTATGCAATTTTTTATTAAGAATTTTGGTTGAATGGTTTTAAAAAATATGATATAAATAATCTATGAAATCGTTGCCAATATTATTAATATTTGGAAGTTTTTTTGTATACATTGGGACAACCCTCCTTTGTAGCGGATTGAAGGAAGCCGCATGAAGGAAATACACAAATGCCGACGGGGATGTCTCATGCATCCCCGACATGTATATAAGTGTTTGCTTTGATTGAGGAAGGACGGAAAATATATTTATTAAAAATTTGAGGGGGATGAGTATGAAAAAAAGATTTCTTTTGGTATTTCTCGCAATTTGCCTGATCATGGCGTTATTGCCCATGGTGGCCCTGGCCGACGGCGACACCTATGGGACGGATGCCGTTTGGGCAAAAGATCTGACAACCTTGGCCAATGACGTTACTGCTTGGACAGCGACGGGCAATTACGACATTACCTGGCACACTGGAGACAGTCCCTATCACATCACCGATGCGGCCGATCTGGCCGGGCTGGCCGTTTTGGTAAACGGCTTGAATGGAGAAGCTGCAACAGATTTTTCCGGCGAACAGATCATTTTGGATCAGGATATTAACCTGTCCGCTCATAGCTGGACGCCCATCGGCACAGTCGTCGAAATTGACAACGAGGATGTGTATTATGCTTTTAAAGGCGTCTTTGACGGCAACGACAAGGCCATAACCGGCCTTAATGTTCCATACAGGAATGATTACTATTATATCGGTTTCTTCGGTCATACCAATGGAGCCGAGATCCGAAATCTGACCATTACAGATTGCTCTGTAATGGGGGGGATGGGCACAGGCAGCCTGGTGGGTTATGCTCAGGGTACGGTTATTCAAAATTGCCAGGCCTCCGGTACTGTGTGTGGCTATAATAATGTGGGCGGCCTGGTGGCTCATGCCATTACTGGTGCAACACCGCCGACTATTGCCAATTGTTCCTTCACCGGCACGGTGATAAGCGGTCATGGCGCAATGGCAGGGGGACTGGTCGGTGAATCAAGCTGCAATATCGAAAATTGTTTTGCCGCGGCAAGAGTCTCCGGAAACCAATACACAGGCGGGCTTGTAGGGAAAAGCTTAGGAACCATTAGCGGCAGCTATGCCACGGGTGACGCATATGGGGGCTTTGGCATTTGCGGCGGTCTGGTGGGCCGAGATGAGGGAACGATCACTGGCAGCTATGCCACGGGGAATGTATATGCCGCTTATTTGGCCGGCGGTTTGGTAGGCGGAACTGATTCCGGGACTGAAATAGCGGATTGCTATGCTGTGGGCAATGTGTTTTCCCAATGGGGATTTGCCGGCGGTCTGGTAGGTGAAAATAATGGAGCCATCAGCAGCAGTTATGCCGTCGGAGATATCACAAGCCACGATTATTATGCAGGCGGCATCGTAGGCGGAAACAACAGTACTGTCACAAGTTGTGTTGCTTTATCCAAAAGTATTACGGGGATAACTGTCGGTGAGATGGTTGGCAAAAACCTTGGAACATTGACCAACGACTGGTATCTTTCCGGAATGAATTTGACGGGCGGCTCTGTTGATTTTGATGATACGGGGGTCAACGAAATCACCGCAGGAATGGAAACGACCCCGGCTTTTTACAGCGGCGCCGATTTTATGAATTGGGACGTTTATGGTGTGGCGGCCGACCCCGTTTGGTATTGTGTTGACGGTACTTATCCGCAACTCCAGCCTATTGCGGAAGCAACCGTTACCATAGAGGGTACGGGCTTTAGCGTCTATGCCGACGGCAAACCAATCAATAGCGGCGATCCGGTCTTTACCGGGACCAAGCTTGAGCTGAACTCCTCCCGCGAAGGCTATGCCGTCAATTCTTTCGTATTAGAATATGAAGAGCTTGGGCCGCTTGTTGATAACTCCACTTTTTATGAAAGCGTTTCGGGGAACAGCTTCATCTTGAGAGATGACGTGACCATCCGGAATATAACGGACGAGGATCAGGTCTTCCATGCAGGCCAGGGAGATATCTGGGTATATGGAGATTATTACGTCATTTGGGGCAGCGAGGATCTCAATGATGATGGAGCAATTGACATAAGTGATTTCGCTATCCGCTATGCAGAGGCGGAGGATTTCTATGCCGTGGCCCGGCCCATGGATCCCGGTCATCCCATTACCAGTTACGGTGTGGCCGTTAACCAAAACCTTTATCAACTCGGCGGCGGCCTGCTTTATTTCGGCAATCTCAATCTTGGCAGCGGCGGGCTTTACGGCTTTGGTGACAGCCAGGGTATTTATCTCGAAAGCGGGATACTTCGGGCTGCCGAGATCGATGTTTCTTACTATTTATGGCTTGAGACCGGAACGACAACTATTGTGACCGGGGATATCACGGCAGACGATGAGGTCTACAGCTATGGCTGCAACCTGGAAGTGGGCGGCAATCTCACGACGGGAGATGATGTTTATTTTGACAGCGATAGCGGCCCGCTCTTTGTCACGGTGCATGGTGATATTATAACGGAATCTTCTTATGAACAGGGTGGCGGTTCCGTGCGGGTGGACGGCAACATTGTGGTAAACGGCTACGAAGATGAAGATGATGGTAGAATTTATTGTGATATCTATTGTATGGATGACTACGCTCATTACAATGCCACCGAACTGTCCGTGGGCGGCGACCTGATCGCTAGGCACGAGGCGCAGTTGCATTTGGATCAAGTAGAGGGCGAAACTATACAATTGGGTAATGTGGTTATCGGGGAAGAAGACGAAATAAATACTGGTAGTCTAGATACGGCGTCTAATGATTCAGCTTCCAGACATTCCAAAAAAACGGCCAGCGATGAGGATGAGATTAAAGCACTGTATGTAGCTGATTCCAATGAACCCCTGACGGATCTGGAAGAGCTGAACCTGGTCACAGTGAGGGTAGGCGGCAGCATCATTGCGGGACGGGAAATCGAAATTTACGGTGGCAATGTGAAAGTTGCCAATACCATTCAGACCTTGAGCGAGCAGGAAGCTAAAACTATCTATATTTACGGCGGCAAGATTGAGGCTGGCAACATTGTCAGTGCCACCAGAATCGTTATCGATGAATCAGGCAACGATTTTAATCTCTATGATGTTTACGAAATCAATGATCCCATTGAGCTCCATGTGAAAGGCAATATGACCGCCCAATACGAGATCGAGATCTACAGTGGCAAGGTGGATGTGGACGGTACGATCCGTACCCTCTCAGATATCAGGGATACCATTTATCTTTATGGCGGGACCATAACTGCCGGCAGCATCGCAAGCGCCACCGATCTTTATATCGGTGAAGAATTAGACGGGTATGGCCGCAGTCTCAGTGCCGATCCTTCGGTGACGGTGGCAGGCAGCATAAGTGCCGCGGGTAATCTCTATTTCTATAGCGGTATAATCTCGGCAGCCGCAATCTCCTTTGACAGCGATGGAGTCTGCATCATTGAAGATGAGGCAACCCTTCTTGACGCTGTGAATAGGGGGACGGTTGCTCCTGTTAACGGCTATATTGAGCCGACTTATCTGGATGTAAATACCCTTTACCGCACAACTCTGTCCGGCCTGATCCCCGGCGCTTTGATGGATATCTCCATTAGCAATAGTTTGGTTTATTCGCCCGGCAGTAAGCAATTTACCGCCGCCGCGGATCAAGACGGCTGCATCTATGTCTGGCTTCTGGAGGGTGAGACGGTGGCAGGCACCGCCAGCGTTTATTCGGAAGATGGAAACGAGTTGAACGCCACAGGTTCCATCGGTGCGGACGCTGACAATGAACTCAATTTTGGTTCTGCTACCCCGGGGGTAAGCCTGGTGAAAATCGGTCTTGCGATACCGGATACGACATACAAATTCAGCGGCTTGCCCTGGGAAAACAACCCTTATGATCCGGCAAACTGGACTTTTACCACCTTGGATGGCACAATGGTCGAAGGCTTCTCGGGAGAGTGCTCTGATTATGATTGCACCATCTACAGAAACGGCCTGCCATATGATTATATGAGCTATCCCAGCCTTTTGGCCGGCGACTATACGGTTTATGTCTCCACTACCCAGGATATCACCGATGGAGAATTAACAACCACTTATGTCGCGGCGGGCTCGGCAAGCTTCACCATTGCCCAAGCCATTGTTGCCGCTAAGGCTGATGATCAAACTGTCATGGTGGGAGACCCCATGCCTAATTTCGATCTCACCTACAACGACTATTCCGATGTTTTAGACGGTAATCCAGAATTAGATTACTTGTATCTCTTCTACGGTGATTGCTTCGGCACCACTGCCGTCCGGGGTTCTTATCCCATCTACACGCGGATGAACTGCACAGGCGATTATGGCGAACTGTACGCATCTTACCTGCAGGAAGTAATCGATCTGGACGATAGCTTCGGTTTTGACATCCAAGACGGTGTCCTAACGGTACGTTCCACTGCTAACTCTTCCGGCGGTTCTCTTTTGACCTATTATGCCATTACGGCCACGGCGGGCGCTGGCGGTTCCATCACGCCCTCCGGCAATATCAGTGTACAGGCCGGCGCCGACAAGACCTTTACCATAAAGGCGGATACGGGCTATAAAATCTCAGACGTACTGGTAAACGGCAAAAGCGTGGGCGCGGTTTCCACCTATACCATCAAGAATATCGCCAAGGATACCACTATAGAAGCGAAATTTGTGCTGGCCGACGCTGTTGTCAATCCTTTCTCGGATGTTCCGGAAGGCGCCTGGTACTATGACGCAGTCAACTTTGTGGCACAAAAAGGCCTTTTCAAAGGAACCAGCGATACCACTTTTGAACCCGGCGCTCCGGTGACCAGAGCCATGTTTGTGACCACCCTGGGCAGGCTGCACAAGGTGGACGAGGCAGCTTATTCCGGCGGCAGCTTCAGCGATGTGCCAGCCGGCGAATGGTACAGCGCTTATGTGGAATGGGCGGCCAAGAACGGCATTGCCAAAGGCTATTCCGACGGCACCTTCGGTCCGGATAAGAAGATCACACGAGAAGAGCTTTGCGCCATTCTCAGCCGTTATTGCGATTATGCCGGCATCAAGCTGCCGCAGACAGCGGCGCCAGCCGACTTTGCCGACAGCGCACGGATCGAAGACTGGGCCAGGGATTATGTAAAAAGCGTACAAATGGCCGATTTGGTTCGCGGCATGGAAAACAATTTGTTCCAACCCAAGGGCGATGCCGACAGGGCGCAGGTGGCCATGATCCTGATGCGGCTGATCTTAAATGTACTTGAAGCATAAAGAATAATGTACTTGAAGCATAAAGAATATTGATAAGTTATTTAAAAGGGGGCTGCCTGAAATGGGCAGTCCTCTTTTTATTCGGGTATCCTGTTGATTTCAAATAGAGGCTGTCATCATATGAATCATCATAAGATCGGTAGCTCTTGTTGCCTGACGTATAAAATATTAGCTCATTGGAATAAAGTGGTAGTATAATAGTAGAATAATAGATATTACAAAACAGCTCGCCGCACCAAACAAACAGACAAAAAAACCGGAAATCAACGGCAGATTTCCGGCAGCAGCTGCGGCTGAACCAAGAAACATCAAAAAGGCGGAATCTTTATGGATTTAAAAGGAAAAAGAGTGGTGATCACAGGCGCTTCTTCCGGCATTGGCTGGGAGCTTTTGAAACGGTTGTCGAAAGCCGGGGCTCAAGTGGTGGGTGTAGCCCGCAATCCCCAAAGGATTATTGACGAAATGGGCGACCGCGGGGTCTTGGCCATTGCCTGCGATATATCCGACCCCAAACAGATTGACGCCATGCTGGCCAGGGCCCAGGAGTTGATGAGCGGTATTGATATTTTTGTGGCCAATGCCGGGTTTGCCTATTACGGCAAGATCGGGCAAGGGGACTGGCAGAAAAATGAGCAGATCTACCGGACCAATGTGCTTTCGCCTATTTATACCTTACAAAAGCTTACGGAAAACAACAGAAAAGAGCCGCTGACCTTCATGATTACCATTTCCGCTTTGGGGAAAATGGTGCTGCCTGGTTTTGCCTTGTATAACTCCACCAAGTTTGCCTTAGACGGCTTTGTCCGTACCTACCGTATGGAGCGGCCGAAAAACGTCAAGATCATCCCGGTTTATCCCGTGGCTAATTTTACGCCCTTCTTTAAAAAAGCGGGCGGCGAGCATACCCCCATGCCCCTTTTAGCCCGCCAATTTCCTTTGATCACGGCTTTATGTATGGAGGCCGGTCTGCGCATGGGCGCGCGCTCGGTATATCCTTCCCTGGTCTTTATCATACGCTGCATCTTAGCGCGGGTTACGCCTGTGGATCTGCTGGTGCAGGCTCTGGAGCGCGCCAGATTTGCCGCCTGGCAAAAAAAGCAAGGATGAAGTCTTTTGGAAAGTCTGCCATATGGTTTGACGAAGGGGTAGCTCATCCATTGTTTAAGTATCATATAGGTACAGGGTATCAAAGGGACAAAGCCCTTGACATTTCTGTTGTTTCTTACTTTAGGATGTCTTCATAGTTTACATCCAGCACTTCTTTGATGCATTTTAGCTCTTTGGCATAGACGTGCCGGATTCCCGCTTCAATCTTGGCAAAGGTTCCTCTGGAAATGTCGCATCCTTCGACTTGCAATTTGGCAACGAGCTGTTCTTGCGTCAGGTTAGCTTGGTTTCGCAGAGTTTTGATATTTTGGCCAATATTTTCATCTTGCCGGTTGGTTGACATTATTTACCACGCACCTCTGCTCTATAATATAACATTTTATATTGATTATAGGCAAGCAAAGTGCTATATTTGCTATAGATTAGAGCAAAGGATGTAGGAAAAATGGCAGATTATAAAACCATGTATTATCTTTTATTCAAGGAAGTAACAGAGGTCATCGAGAAGCTGCAAAAGGTGCAGCAGAAAACAGAAGAATTGTATTTGGCTGCCGAGGATGTTCCCATTGTAGTTTTCAAAGACCCCGACAAAGATAAATAAATCGGATTGCCATCCCTGATAGGACTGTTGAAGTGGCCGCTGAGAACAGGTGTTTTGCGAAAGCAGGATGCCTGTTTTTTGTATGTGGGGCATTATGGCGCTAAAAGAAAAGAAGGAAGTTTCGATATGCTTTTTCGATTTTCTCGCACAGCCTGTTTGCGGTTTGGGGATGTCGCCGCCATAAGGATTGGATTTGTGCGTCTGTGAACGGCAATTTTTGCTTTGCCTGATTTGTGTATGAGGGTCAGTGCTTGTTCAGGAAAAAAGGCCGGGTGGGCTTTGGGATTTTCCATTGTGATAGATAGAAGGCGACTCCTGGGCTTCCTTGTGATTTTGTTGCTTCTTTGCTATAATGAAAAAGCAAAGGAGGAAACGGCATGAATGACATGGCAGAGAAGAAAACCGTTGCGGGAGCCGGTATGGCGGAATTGATCGAACGCAAATCCCGCTTTATCGGTTATGCCGCGCCGGTGGCGGGGGAGGAAGCGGCGCAGGCTTTTATCAATGAGATCAAAGCTAAGCACCGGGATGCCACGCATCATGTATATGCCTTTCAGACCGGCGAGCAAAATGAGATCATGCGTTCTACAGACGATGGCGAACCTGCCGGAACGGCGGGACGGCCTGTTTTGGAAGTTATCAAAAAAGAAGATCTAAGCGATACCGCGGTGGTGGTCGTCCGTTATTTTGGCGGTATCTTATTAGGTGCCGGCGGGCTGGTACGGGCTTATGGAAAAACCGCGGCCCAGGCCATTTTGGCCGCCGGGGTAATCAGACGCCTGGTGGCGCAGGTTTACAGTCTTTCTTTTGATTACGGTGCTTTGGGAAAGGTACAAAGTTTTTTGGCCGCCGGCGGCTATCAAGTGGAAAACACTTTGTATCTGGAACGGGTGACAGTTCTGGTGACGGTGGAGAAAGCCCGGTCGGCTTTGTTTTTAAAAGAATTGCGGGAGCTTTCCGCCGGCACTATTTCCGCTGTGCCTATCGGGGAGGACGTCTGGCTGGAGAAAAAAATCTAATTCTAAAAAATAAGATTGTGCAAGAAAAATCAATGGTTGGTCATGATGAATCCTTTGCATAAAAAAAATCTCTCGGCACACACTATGCCGGGGTGATATTATGACAGAAAAAAGCGACCGTTCCCGGAAAAGCCGGATGAAGAGACGACCTTTGGAGTGGGATGACAGTAAAATGGAGATTGCCCGGGAGATCGGGCTCTTGGATAAAGTATATGAGGAGGGCTGGGCAGGCCTGACAGCGGAGGAATCGGGCCGTATCGGCGGCATCCTGTCCCGCCGTTTCCCTGGCAAAGCTCCGGTGGAAAAAAAGAAAAAGTAATTTTAATTGAAATTGACGAAAAGAAAATCCTGTAAGCGGCGCAATGCGCCACGCTTTGCAGGATTTTTTATTTATAATAAGTCATGGGCATAGCAAATCTGAAAAAAGAATATAGTTTAGTATGCTTAAATGATTGCCGCAGCGCATTTGCCAGAGAGCCGTCAAACGGTATGACAGGGAGCCGTCAGGGAAAGGTGGAGGTGCAGATGGGAAATTATATTGTTTATGCCGATGTGCTTTTTGGCATCAATTTCTTTTTGGATTTTATATTGCTTTGGGGTACGGCTAAATTTGGCAATTTCCCCAGCCGTATGCGCCGCCTGATCCCCGCCGCATTATTGGGGGCCGTCTACGGCGTGGGCATTCTGGTGCCGCAGTGGCAGATGTTTTACGGCATTGCAGGGAAGATCGGCTTTTCTTTTTTAATGGTGCTGGTGGCTTTCGGACGGCTGCCGGTTTTACGTTTCGTGAAAGCCGTGGTCTATTTTTACCTCATCAGCTTTGCCATGGCCGGAGCGGTTTTGGGAGGTGTTTCCTTGTTGAACAACTCCGGGCTTCTTCTGCCGGAGAATCTGCCCATCCCTTGGGTAGCCCTGGTCTTTGCCGTTGCCGCCGCTTTGCTCTTGGCCCGCTGGGGTATCAATTACCTGCGCCGCAATTGGCAGCAGGACAGCTGTATCACCCAGGGCGAGATCTGGTTCGAGGGCAAGAGCGTTTGTTGTACCCTTTTATTGGATACTGGCAACGAACTGAGCGATCCTGTCTCCGGTAAGCCGGTGCTGGTTCTGGAATACGATGCCTTGAAAAGGATCTTGCCGGAAGACTTCCGCACCAAATTTGAAGCCTGCGGCGGCAACGACGTCACCAAGATCCTGGCGGTAAATCACGGCGCTTCCTGGCAGCGGCGGCTGCGTTTGGTGCCTTTTCACGCCATCGGCAGCAATGGCGGCATGCTTTTGGGGTTTTCCCCCGACTTAGTGGTGCTGGGAATGAAAGATAAGATCTATACCAAAGAGTTGATTGTTTGCATCTATCAATATAAGCTGGGCAACGGCAAGGGCTACCGGGGCATTGTCAATCCGGTTGTCCTGGCTGAAACAGAAGGAGGGGAAAAGAAGTGGGCTTACGGCGCATAAGGGCATGGTGGCAGGTTTTTCTATTTAAGCTGCGCAGGAAACTGGGTATCGAAAAGAGCGCCTACTATATCGGTTCCAGCGAGGCGTTGCCGCCGCCGCTTACCGCGGTGGAGGAGGCTGATCTGGTAGAAAGGCTCGCAGGCGGCGATCCAAGGGTACGGGAGGCGCTGATCGAACGGAATCTGCGCCTGGTGGTGTATATTGCCCGCAAGTTTGAAAACACCGGCGTCGGGCTGGAGGATCTGGTTTCCATCGGCACCATCGGCCTTATCAAAGCGGTGAACACCTTTGATCCCGGCAAAAAGATCAAGCTGGCTACCTATGCTTCCCGCTGTATTGAAAACGAAATCCTGATGTGCCTGCGCCGCAATAGCCGGATGAAGAGCGAGGTCTCCTTTGACGAGCCTTTGAATATTGACTGGGATGGCAATGAGCTTTTGCTTTCCGATGTTTTAGGCACGGATAACGATATCATTTATAAAGAAATCGAAGAAGAAGTGGATAAAAACCTTCTGGCGGCGGCCTTAGCCAAGCTGTCCGCCAGGGAAAAGATCATTATGGAGCTGCGCTTTGGTTTGGGAGGCCATGGCGAGAAAACCCAGAAAGAGGTGGCCGATCTTTTGGGCATCTCCCAATCCTATATCTCCAGACTGGAAAAGCGTATCATCAAACGTCTGCATAAAGAGATCTGCCGCATGGAATAATACTTATGATACATCAATGATATATTGATACATAAGCGTATCAAGGATTGCCGGATTGACCCGGCGGCGCCTATGCCGCCGGGTTTTTTATGATAATAATGTCCCGGGGCAGGCAGGTTTTCTAAGAAAAACAGTGAAATAATAAAGATGATGAAAGAAAAGGGAACTCCGGCATAGGCCTGAGGGTTCAAAGATCAAACAAACAAAGAAGAGTGAGGACAAAGCATGCGGCAAATCGAATTGACTGCTCCCTGCAATTTTGGCGTGGAAGCGGTTTTGGCAAGAGAATTAAAGAACCTGGGTTTTGAGGTTAAAAAAACCAATGACGGCAGGGTGGATTTCCTCACCGACGAGGCCGGCATCTGCCGGGCCAACCTGTGGCTGCGCAGTGCGGAGCGGGTTCTTTTAAAAATGGGCGAATTCAACGCCGCAAGCTTTGAGCAGCTTTTTGAGGAAACCAAAAAGATTGATTGGACGGATTGGCTGCCCAAAGACGGCCAGTTCCCGGTGGTGAAGGCCACCTCATTGAAATCTGCTTTATTCAGCACCCCCGATATCCAGGCCATTGTGAAAAAGGCCGTGGTGGAAAAAATGAAGGCCAAATACCAGGTGACTTGGTTTGAAGAGAGCGGTGACAAATATCCCATCCATGTATTTCTTTATAAGGATGTGGCCCATATTTATCTGGATACCAGCGGTATCAGTCTGCATAAGCGGGGTTACCGGGTGAATCAGAACATGGCTCCCATCAAGGAGACCTTGGCCTTTGCCATGGTGGATCTGACGCCATGGCGGGAGGACCGGCCATTGATTGACCCCCTGTGCGGTTCCGGAACGATCTTGATCGAAGCCGCCTTGAAGGGCATCAACAAAGCTCCCGGCATCGGCCGCCGTTTTTTGGCGGAGACCTGGGCCAATGTACCGGAAACGATGTGGCGTCAGAGCCGGGAAGAAGCGCAAGACCTCATCCGGCGGGATTTGGCTTTTTTATTGCAGGGCTATGACAACGACGGCCGTGTACTGGCTGCCGCCCGGGAAAATGCTACCGCGGCAGGTGTGGCAGAATATATCCACTTTCAGGAGCGGGATGTGCGGCAACTGCATAGCAGAGATAAATACGGTTTTATCGTCACCAATCCTCCCTATGGCGAGCGTATGGAGGATAAAACCCAGGTGGAACAAATCTACCGGGAGATGGGCAAGACCTTTAAGGTATTAGATACCTGGTCTTATAGTATCATTACCACCCATGAGAATTTTGAAAACCTCTTTGGCAGAAAAGCGGATAAAAAACGAAAACTGTATAACGGCATGCTGAAAGCCACGCTGTATCAATATTTCGGTCCAAAACCGCCCAAAAGGGAAAAAGATCCGACAGAAACGGCAAACCCAATGACGTAAACGCCTGATTTGCCTTTAAATCCTAAGGAGATTGGCAGGATCAGTTGATCGTTTACATGACCAAGCATAAATCCGGCAAGTCCCTCTCTCTGGATGAAATGATGGAGAGCGAGGACGGAGATATTTTTGAGGTTGCCGATTCACGGGGCGAGTTTGAGCAATCCGTCCTTTCTGAAATGCAGATTGCTGCTTTTGCTGAAAGAAGTATGAGCAGAGAAAGACCGGGAAATATTGAAGCTACGCATGGACGGTTATACGGAACAGGAGATTTTTGACAAGGCGGGGTATCAGACCGCCAGCGCAGTACGCAAACGAATCGCCTGAATCAAATGCCTATGAGGACTATGTGACCTTAGAATATCAAAAGTATCTGGACAAATGAACACGCAGAATCCGGCGGCAGCAGCCCAAATGGTGGCTGCCGCTTTTTCACGTGGGAAAGGAGTAGTTAATAAAAAAAGAGTCTTTTGAATATCTACCCGATGTACTGAACGCCAAACAGCTTGCCGCTGCGCTCCATTTCTCCAAAGCCGGGGTGTACAATCTGTTGGTCAGTGAGGACTTTCCAACGCTGAAAATCGGTAGGCGCAAGCTGATTGCAAAAGGTCGCTTCTCTTTCCGTCTGACCGCGCCATATGGCGAAGAACGACGGAGGGCGGCAAGCGAAGCGGCGAAGCGCATCGGATTAAACAATGGGCAAGGCAGGTGTTCGTAAAAAAGTTACAAAGTCGCCGCAGAAATGTTTAGCCAGATAGATAGACAAAGACGCTTTAACATGATAAGCTTACTATGTTTATCTATGTGGATGCGCTCCGCATAGAGCATCGATGCCTAACAGAAAGGAGTACATCCATGAAAAAAAACATCTCGGACATCCTCGCAGCAGTCGCCTGTCTGCTGGTGATCGTTTGTCTGTTCCAAATTTCTTCTCTGAAATCACAAGTAAGAAACCTTCAAAACGGCCTCAGCAGTCAAATGTCCACCGTCAACAACAATATTGGCAATATATCTTCAAGTGTCAGCTATGCTTTGGCAGAACAGGCCAGCCTCCTATCTGCCGACTCATGGGAATTCGGTGAAGCGGATATTGACGCTAAGACAGTGATGCTCAACTGCGCCATTTCGCCAAAGAAGTATACAACGAATACCGAAGCTGTCATCGTTATAGATGGGGTCGAGCACTCAATGATATTAGGTGATGGCGGTGAATTTACGGCAAACATAGAGATACCGCTTTTTGCCGAAACACATGTCTCCACGGTTATATTCCACGAGGGTGAAGTCATACAAACCGAGGCGTTGAACTGGGATCTCTCACCGCGATACGACTATCTCCCTAATGTCAGTGCATACCTGAGTGGCAGCGCAACCGGCAGTACGCAGGACAGCGTATATGTCTATCATCGCGAGGGCGTCATTAATGTGGATGCCTGCTGCAAGGATGAAGGTGAGATTAAGAGCGTCACGCTCGTTGAGATGCTGGATGGCGTGGAGTTAAGTAGGACAAGCATACCCCTTGATAACGAGGACTTCTTTGAGAATTACCAAAATGAGAGTGGTGCAAGACCGGAAAACATGACATCTGCGCAGTCTGCAACACAAATGAAGGGTCACATCACCGAAGGTCCGTTCTACTACGAGCTGGACAAAGACTATGAGATTCCATTTGGAAGTACACTCACTTTGTATATAGAGATGGAGGATGGAAACGGGCTTCTGTACTAATGTATCATTGACCGTATGGAGGTTAACGACAGTGGTGAACCGATAGATGATAGCCACTGGTGGGTGGGCATGGAGGCCAGTATCTACGACGCGCAAGGAAAAGCGCTCTATGAGCCGGACCCGACCCTATATCAGTAAATCGCTATTGAACAAATAACTGAATAGCACCAACGAGAGCAGTCATTTCTTACGAAACGGCTGCTCTTTTTTAATCCAAAATCAGAAAAGGAGGAGCAAAAAGCTACTCCAAACCATTGAGGATTGCAACGCCGAAATCAAGCGCACACAGCAGAAAATCCGTCAGTACGAGAACCGAAACAAAATGCTTGACCGCAAACTTGCTGCCGAGGCTCGCAAGGAAAGAAATCACCGGATTTTTCTATACGGCGGCTTTCTGGAAAGTATTGTGCCAGAGCTGAAGACAATGACGGAAACCGAGGGCAAGGACTTTTGATACCATATCGCACAGAGTACGGCTGCACAGGAGTTTTTGAGAAAACGAGCCTAGGGAGGAGCTACGGAACAATAGCCTTAGTAACAAGGGCGCACGTATACACCCTAAAAGCTATGAGGACGAGCAGCCGCAGCTTGGGCCGGATCATAAAGCCGCGCGAGGACGTAGGAACGGATGATCGCAATGTAAAGCAGCCGCTTTGTGATAGGCCGGTTTAAGAAGACTGAAAGAACCTGTTCCGTGAAATGCTCTTTTATCAGGAAAGTCATTTTTTATTTTGCCTTCTATAGTATATTTAACTTGTTGCCGGGCAATAATCTCCTATGACCAAGAATGATAAAAAGATCCGGGAGGGCTTCCAATATGGCAGGCAACAAAGTGGAAATTTGCGGGATCAATACGGCAAAGCTGCCTGTTTTATCCAATGAGATCATGCGGCGGCTGTTTGTGGAAATGCAGGCAGGAAACCGCCATGCCAGACAAGAGATCATCAGCGGCAATCTGCGTTTGGTGCTCAGCGTGATCCAGCGTTTTATCAATCGGGGAGAGAATCCGGACGATCTGTTTCAGGTAGGCTGTATCGGTTTGATTAAGGCGGTAGATAACTTCGATTTAGGTCAAAACGTCCGATTCTCAACTTATGCTGTACCCATGATCATCGGAGAAGTGCGCCGATATATGAGGGATAATAACAGCATCCGCGTTTCACGTTCCCTTCGTGATGTAGCTTATAAAGCCTTGCAGGCCAGGGACAAGTTAGCTTCGGAAAGCGGCCGGGAACCCTCTGTCAACGAAATCGCCAAGGCAATGGATCTGCCGGTGGAGGAAGTGGTTTTTGCTTTAGACGCTATCACCGATCCGGTATCCCTCTTTGAGCCCATCTACAATGACGGCGGTGATCCCATCTACGTGATGGATCAAGTCAGGGACGATACCATTGGAGAAAGCCAGTGGACCCAAAGCATTGCCATCAAGGACGCTTTGGGCCGTTTGGGCGACAGAGAAAAGAAAATCATCAATCTGCGGTTTTTTGAAGGAAAGACCCAGATGGAGGTGGCCGAGGAAATCGGCATCTCCCAGGCCCAGGTCTCCCGCCTGGAAAAAGGCGCTCTTATGAATCTGCGGCGATTTATTTAAAAGCGCTGGCGCAGACGGACAGACAGTAAAAGGGTTTGAGTGTTTCAATTTGGGGAAGCTACTCGCTGTTATCTGCGAGTACGATCTTATAAAGAAATTAAAGGTAAGTACGCGAACCTTAAAAATAGGGGAGCATTTAATTTAAGCGATCAATACAAAGCTGTCCGCGGGTACAATGCAGTGCACAAGTCAAAGTAAATGCGCGAACGTTAAAAACGAGAATGTTAAAATAGAATTGTATCGACCGCCGTGGGCAGCGTAAAAAAGGAAAGCTTTCGCTGACTTCACGAGCATTAAAAAGGAGAAAAAAGATGTTTGGTAAAATCGTAAGAAGCAATCAAAAGAAACGGCTGATCTTCTTTGCCACCCTCTGTATTCTGGCGGTTTGCGGAGTCTATCTGATGACTTCGGGGGGAGAAACGCTGCCGACCCAAGGGGCGGCGGAGGACAATGCGGGTCCGGTACGGCTGCATATCATCGCTAACAGCGACGATCCCAAAGATCAGCTTTTGAAACTGGCTGTCCGGGATAAAGTGGTGGAAACGCTTACCCCGCTCTTAGAGAAAGCGACGACCAAGGCAGAAGCGGAAACCATTGTGAAAGATAATATTCCACTTTTGGAAAGCGTCGCCGCGGCGACGGTGGCGGACGCTGGTTATGGCGCCAAGGGCATGTTTGGGCGTTATGAATTTCCCGACCGCACCTATGGACAGTTGTTCTTGGCGGCTGGGGACTATGACGCGTTACGTATCATTTTAGGCAAAGGAGAAGGTAAAAATTGGTGGTGCGTGCTTTTCCCGCCTTTATGTTTCATGGACGGCGCCAGCACAGTGTCAACCCAGGTCGTTCCCGCTATGAGCAATAACGGCAGAAGCGAACAGATCAAGATCCGCTTTAAAATCCTGGGTAGTTTGGATGAAGACAAATAATAGCGGCGCCTGAATAAAAAAGAACCATATCTCAGATATGGTTCTTTTTTATATGGTACAGGCTTTTCATATCCCAGCAAATTTGATTCGGGTGAACACAATAAAGATTATGCTTCTTTTTTTTCAGAAAGGGCATGATTAGGGAGAGCTTATACATATAATAGAAACAAGGGGAGGGATGGCTCGTGTTTCGGATATCGGATTTGCGTAGCAAAGATATTGTCAACATACAGGATGGCAAAAGGCTGGGTCCGGTGCGGGATATTGAAGTTGATTTGGCCGCCGGACAGATCAAGGCCTTGGTGCTTCCGGGCGAAAGGCGTTTTTTCGGCTTGTTCAGCCGGGGCGACGAGCTGATTATAGCTTGGCAGCAGATTAAAAAGATTGGCGTGGATGTGGTCTTAGTCGAGCTGAACAATCAGATTCCACCCCAGCGTCCCAGGAACCGCCGGTCCCATCGATACGATATTGACGAGGAGGAAGGCTGGATTGATCTGGATCGAAACGAATTGGAGCCCCCGTGCGGCACTTGAGAAAAATATTTTTTTAATCCGGCGTAAGCCGGATTTATTTGTTTAAATGGGCTTATTAATTTAATGATAATAATTACCGGTAAATCCCTCTGGAAAGACTTGACATACTATATATTGTGGTTTAAAATAAGATAATAGCACAAAATGTACTATGGCCTGGTAAAACCACCAAACGCATTTTTCATTTTTAAAATACGTATGATGAAGGAGCGGATCTCATGAAATGTGCTTATTGCGGTTATGAGGATTCTAAGGTTTTGGATTCACGCCCTGTAGAGGACGGTAAAAGCATCCGCCGCCGCCGGGAATGCCAGCAATGCGGTAAGCGCTTTACCACCTATGAGCGGTTAGAGGAAATCCCCTTGATCGTGGTCAAAAGGGACAACCGCCGGGAGCTCTTCGACGCCAACAAAATTTTGAACGGCTTGGTAAAAGCCTGTGACAAACGTTCCGTCCCCTTCAGCGTTTTGGAAGAAATGGTCAATGACATCGAAAAGGAACTGCGCAATACCATGGATCGGGAGATCCCCTCAAAAGAAATCGGGGAGCTGGTCATGCAGAAGCTGCGTACGGTGGACGAAGTGGCTTATGTACGTTTTGCCTCCGTATACCGGCAGTTTGAGGATATTCGCACTTTTATGAACGAGCTGATGCTAATGCTGCGGGAGAGAAATAATTCCGACGGTTCTTCGCTGAGATCTATTGAAGAATTATTGCTGCGGGAGAACGGTAAATAATCTGAAAATGGTGGGGGAAAGAATATGGTGAATCAAATACGCAAAAGAGACGGCCGTCTGGTGGCCTTTGATGAAAGCAAGATCACGGACGCGATTTTTCGCGCCGCACAGGCGGAAGGTGGCAATGACCGTACTTTGGCCATGGAACTGACTATTAAGGTGCTGAAAGAATTGCAGCTACAGTACGGCTCCGATATCTTCAGCGTCGAAGACGTTCAGGATATGGTGGAAAGGGTGCTCATTGAAGATGGACATGCCCGTACCGCCAAAGCTTACATTTTGTACCGCGATCGCAGGAACCGGGTGCGTATGGCGAGATCCGATTTGATGGATGCCGTGGAGCAAATTCTGGTGGAGACCAGCAAGGAAAACGCCAATGTGAGCAATTCCCCCTCTGCGAAAATGCTACAGATCGCCAGCGCCGCCAGCAAAACCTATTATTTATCCCGGCTGATTCCGGAGGAGTTCTCCAAGGCGCACCGCAGCGGCGATATTCATATCCATGATCTGGACTTTTATTCCAAGACCCTGACCTGTGTTCAGATCCCTCTGGGCGAATTGCTGCAGCGGGGTTTTAACAATGGTCACGGTTATATCCGGCCGCCCCGCCGGCCAGGCTCTGCTACCGCCTTGGCGGCGATTATCCTGCAAAGCTCCCAAAACGACATGCACGGCGGCCAGAGCTTTGCTTTCTTTGACCGGGACATCGCCCCCTTTATCGGGGAGGCTTCCGATGATGAGGTCTTCCAGGCTATGGAAGCTTTGATCTATAATTTGAACAGCATGCATTCCAGAGCCGGGGCCCAGGTGCCTTTCTCCAGCCTGAATCTGGGCTGTGATACTTCGGAGGCGGGGCGTAAAGTCACCCGGAATTTGCTTTTAGCTTATGAACAGGGGTTGGGCCATGGGGAGAACCCCATTTTCCCCAATGTAATCTTCCGTTTGAAGGAAGGCATCAATTTCAATCCGGGAGATCCTAACTATGATCTGTTCCAGCTGGCCATGCGGGTTACCGGCAAGCGGATGAATCCTACTTATAGCTTCATGGACTCAAGCTTTAACCGGGATTACGGCGCCGAGGTGGCCTATATGGGTTGCCGCACCCGGGTGATGGCCAACCGCAAGGGTCCGGCCATTACGGAAAAACGGGGCAATCTTTCCTTTACTTCTATCAATCTGCCCCGGTTGGCCATTCAGGCCAAGGGCGATATCGATATTTTTTACCGCTTGCTGGATAATGTAATGGATCTGACTTCCCGGCAGCTTTTCCACCGCTTTCGGGTGCAGGCGAGCTTGAAGGTCAAGGACATGCCCTTTTTGATGGGGCAGAAGCTCTATTTGGATTCCGAAGGGCTTGCTGCCAACGATACCATTGAAAAGGCCATCAGGCACGGTTCCCTTTCCATCGGCTTCATCGGTCTGGCGGAAACCTTGACGGCTTTAACAGGCAAACATCACGGGGAATCCCCGGAATCGCAGAAGCTGGGACTTGAGATTATTTCCCATATGTCCAAGCGGGTGAAGGAATATGCCGAGAATCACGACCTGAATTATACGCTTTTGGCCACGCCGGCCGAAGGCCTGGCCGGGCGGTTTCTGAAAATAGACCGCAAGGAATATGGTCTGATTCCTGGCGTTAACGACCGGGAATATTATAGCAATTCTTTCCACGTGCCGGTGCATTATCCCATTTCCCTTTTTGATAAAGTGGCGATAGAAGGGGCGTATCATAAATACTGTGACGCCGGCCATATCAGCTATGTGGAGATCGCGTCACCTTTGTCCAACAACGTAGAGGCCATTGAGACCATCCTGCGCCACATGAAGGACTGCGATATGGGTTATGCAGGCATCAATTTCCCTATTGATTTTTGTACCTCCTGTAACCATCAGGGTGTCATCAACCAGGATGAATGCCCTGTCTGTGGCAGTACGGAAATCAGCCGGGTACGGCGGATCACCGGATATTTCAGCACCACAGATCGCTTCAATGACGCCAAATTAGCGGAATTGCACAGCCGGGTCTCCCACCTGTAGGGTGGATGATGCTGTGAATCCGGTTCTCGCTGTGAAGTATTTGTATTACATAAAAAAGCGGATATGCAGGCGCGAAAAAGGCTTTGGTAGGATTTTTAATCAAAAGTATCTGTGCAAACGTTAAAACGCAAACCTTAGGAAAAATGTAGGTAGTGATAAAAAGATAGTAAAACTGAGATGTGCGAATGTTAAAAGAAGCGTAAGCATCAAAGCAGCCGCGGGTAGTGTCTTGGGACAAATCAAAGCTATCTGCGCGAACGTTAAAAGCAGCCGCGGGTATTGTCTGGAGGTAAATAAATGTTATCTGCGCGAACATTAAAGAGCTGCTGTGGGTAGTGTCTTGGGGTAAAGCAAAGCTATACGCAAGCATTAAAAACGCTGCAGGTAATATCATGCGGTAAATAAATGTTATATGCGCGAACGTTAAAAGCACCGCGGGTAGTATTTTGTAAGATAACAAATCATGATGCACGAACATTAAAAGATGCGTGATCGCCAGAATGCCGCGGGTAGAATTGTGACATATACCTAAAGTATATACGCGAACATTAAAATAAGGAGATGAGGGAATGGAGATGCGTTTGTCCGGCGTGGTGAAAGAAAGCGTGGTGGACGGCCCGGGAATCCGTTTTGTGGTGTTCTTCCAAGGCTGCCCTCATCACTGTCCCGGCTGCCAGAATCCGGAGACCCATGATTTTGCCGGAGGCACGTTGTTTCAATCGGAGGATATCCTGCAAGAGATTGCCAAGCATCCTCTGTTAAAGGGCATTACGCTTTCCGGCGGCGAGCCGCTGGCTCAGCCGAAAGCCGCCGCGCTTCTGGCGCGGGGCGTGCGGGAGATGGGCAAGGATATCTTTGTCTATACCGGCTATACCTGGGAAGAAATTCTGGAGATGGCGGAAAAGAACTCCGATGTCAAGGAACTCTTGTCCGATACGGCGATCGTGATGGACGGGCCATTTCTTTTAAAGGAGAAGGACTTGAACCTTTTCTTCCGTGGTTCCAGAAACCAGCGGGCCATTGATGTGGCCGCCTCCCTGGAGGCGGGCAAAGTGGTGGAGCATGCCTTTTATCGCCCAGCCTCCTAGTACACTGTAATACCGAATCCTTGCGTACATCGATCCTGTTTATACAATATTGTGTTGTCGTCAATCAGAATACAGAAAGGATTCCTCAATCCTCCACCTTGTCCTGCGCAAACCATCCTCGCCGCTATATCACAATTTTAGATGTTACAGTGCTATTTTGTATGGTCAAACCTAAAAGCGGCGCTTGAAGCGCCGCTTTTTTTGCCTGTACCGCTTATTTTTAGGAAATTGCAGAGAAATATTTGCAGCTAGAAAATTTTGTGGTACAATAAGTACGATATCGTCTGAAACAGGCTTGTGACACGCGTTCTTTGTCATAATATCACATTTGGAGGCACGTAATGTCATCTATTGCTGAAAAGATTGGTTTTATCAGAGAAAATGTTCTAAAAGCCAGGCAGGATACTCCCTATGCCACGGCAAATATTACAATCATGGCGGTGACCAAGACTGTAAAGCCTCCCCGGATGGCAGAGGCCCTGGCCGCGGGTTTGGACTGCTTCGGTGAAAATAAGGTGCAGGAACTTCTGGATAAATATGACAGTTTTCCCGAAGTCAATTGGCATTTCATCGGACACCTGCAAACCAATAAAGTCAAATATATCATTGATAAGGTTGCCATGATCCACTCCCTGGACCGGGAATCTCTGGCTCAGGAGATCGAAAAGCAGGCAGCTAAGATTAATAGAGTGGTTCCTTGCCTTCTGGAAGTCAACATTGCGGAAGAAGATACGAAATTTGGACTCAAGGCAGAAAAAACAGAGGCTTTCATCCGTTCTTTGGAGGCTTATCCCCATATAGCCGTGAAGGGGTTGATGACCATAGCACCTTATGTGGAGGATATGGAAGAAAACCGGCCGGTATTTTGCCGGCTCAGGCAGTTACGGGACGAATTGGCGGCTTTAGATTTGCCCTATGCCGATATGAAGGAATTATCCATGGGAATGACCGGTGATTATATGGTAGCCGCTGCGGAGGGTGCTACTATTATCAGGATCGGTACAGGGATATTTGGAATGCGGGCATACCAATAATGGGATTTAAAGGGGGAGGTTTATTATGGCATTTTGGGATAAGGTAAGCAATGTATTCTTTCATCCTCTAGAAGAAGAGGAAATGGGGGAGCAAAGACCTGAGGCTCAGGCAGTGGCGGAGCCCCGGGAATATAAGGAATATCAGGATGTCTTTCGTGAACAGGATATGAAAAAGAGCCGCCGGGGACAAATGGTTGCTATCCCGGGACAGAATAAAGCCGTGGAAATGATCTTGATTAAAGCGGAGCGCTATGATGATATGCAGACCATTGCCAGGCACATCAAGGAACGCCGTGTGGTTATCGTTAATTTTGAAGAGATGCCCCAGGACATTGCCCAGCGTATGGTTGATTTTCTTTCCGGCGCCGTGTTCGCTTTAGACGGCGTGCCCAAAAAAGTCAGCGGCGCTACCTTTGTTTTCAGCTCCAACCAGGTGGATCTGGAAGGCAATATCATGGGAGACGACGGCTTCAGCAAAGGTCCTGCCGGTTCCTCTGCCGGAGGCGATGATTTTCCAGCATTCAATTTTTTCAAAAAGTAAATAGCGAGGTAATAGAATGCTTTTTTTAATTCGTTTGGTCAATATGCTTTTTCAGATCTATTTTTATATGATTATTGCCAATGTACTTCTTTCCTGGTTTCCGCATAATCGGAGCAATGCTATTTTCCGTTTTATCCATGAGATGACGGAACCTTTTCTGAATCTTTTTCGCCGCCTGCTTCCTTTTGCCAGATTGAGCTCCATTGATTTTTCCCCCATCGTGGCCTTGCTGGCATTGGAGCTGGTTTATCGTCTGGTTATCAAACTTCTGTACGCGCTGGCGATTTAGGTTTGGGGAAATTGATTGCAGCGATATTTTAGGGCGACCCCGTTGACAAGGGCCGTCCTTTGGTATAATATAAATACGTTATAAGTAAATGCCTGGAAAGGCTTCTGTGCATTTTAAGCAGGGCGGCGGGCAAAATTAAAACTGAAAACACAATGAAAAAGCGATGAGCAGGACGCTTTCAAGGCAAGAGATTACAGAGAGCCTGGGTAAGGTGGGAGCCGGGTATCGAATACTTGAAGGAAATCACCTGTGAGCTGGCGGTTCGAAAAGAGCTTCGCTCTAATGAGGACTGCCCGGCGGGAGCCGTTATCTGCCGGTAAGTGATTCCTATCCCGCTTCGGCTAAAAGCTGTAAAAACCGATCAAAGCGGTTGGGAATAAATAGGGTGGTACCACGGTGCTTCCGTCCCTAAAGAGGGATGGGGGTATTTTTTTTATGGGTGCCGTCAGACGGCATGGAAGGACATGTGTTGCAAAACACTTTTACAAGGCCGTCCATCTGCTTTAAGCATGATCTTAAGATTCACTGAGCCGCAAAACCGGCAGGAGCCGGGAGGGCGGCAAGGCAATAATTAGCAATTTAAATCTGTTTTCATGATGAAAGGAGCTTTTTCATGGATTATAGCAACAGCCTGAATCTGCCGCAAACCGATTTTCCCATGCGCGGTAATTTACCCGAAAGAGAGCCGGAGTTTCTGAAGGCTTGGGAAGAGATGAACATTTATCACAAAGTGGCGGCGAAAAACAGCGGCAAGCCTAAATTCATCCTCCACGACGGCCCGCCTTATGCCAACGGCAATATCCATATGGGCCATGTCTTGAATAAGGTTTTAAAGGATATGGTGGTCAAATATAAGAGCATGAGCGGTTTTGACGCGCCTTATGTGCCCGGCTGGGATACCCATGGGCTGCCCATCGAATTGCGGGCCATCAAGGAGTTGGGCATCGACCGCAATAAAATGGATAAAGCCACCCTGCGGGAAAAATGCACCGAATATGCTTTGAAATTTGTCGACCTGCAAAGAACGCAGTTCAAGCGGCTGGGCGTGCGGGGGGATTGGGAAGATCCTTATATCACTTTGATGCCCAAATACGAAGCGGTGCAATTGCGTGCCTTCGGTGAAATGGCCAAAAAAGGTTATATTTATAAAGGAAAGAAACCTGTTTACTGGTGCGCCGACTGTGAAACAGCTCTGGCGGAAGCGGAAGTGGAATATGCCGACGCCAAGTCCGCCTCCATCTATGTAAAATTTAAAGTGAAAGATGGCAAAGGAGTAGTTCCGGAAGACGCTTATTTTGTAATCTGGACCACCACGCCCTGGACCATCCCCGCCAACCTGGCTATTTCCCTCCATCCTGACTACACCTATGTCATGGCGGAGATCGACGGTCAGAAATTAGTGGTGGCCAAGGAATTGCTGGACGGTTTTGTGGCCGCCATCGGCGCCCAAACCTGTCAGGTTTTGCAGGAATATAAAGGCCACGACCTGGAATTCATTGCCTGCCGGCATCCGCTTTTAGAGCGGGATTCAGTGGTCATCTTAGGGGAGCATGTCACCTTGGATGCCGGTACCGGCTGTGTCCACACCGCCCCGGGCCACGGCGTCGAGGACTTTGAAGTTGGGATGCGTTACAATCTGGATATCCTGTCTCCTGTGGACAGCACCGGGCATTTTACCGCCGAGGCGGGAGAGCAGTTTGCCGGGATGGATCTGGTCCAAGGGAATAAGGCGGTCTGCAAAGCCTTAGAGGAATGCGGCGCCCTTTTGAAATTCCAGATGATGAACCACCAATATCCCCACTGCTGGCGCTGCAAAAAACCCATTATCTTCCGGGCCACCGAGCAGTGGTTCGCTTCGGTGAACGGCTTCCGCCAACAGGCTTTGGCGGAGATTGATCAAGTAAAATGGGTGCCCGCCTGGGGGCATGACCGCATCTACAACATGGTGCGGGACAGAAGCGACTGGTGTATTTCCCGTCAGCGCACCTGGGGCGTGCCCATCCCCATTTTCTACTGCGAAAAATGCGGCAAGGAAATCATCAATGACGATACCATTAATTATATCGCGAACTTGGTGCAAGAACACGGCAGCAATATCTGGTTCACCAAGCCCGCCGCCGAATTAATGCCCCAAGGCACCGTGTGCCCCGTCTGCGGCCATGACCACTTCCGCAAGGAAACCGATATCATGGATGTTTGGTTCGACTCCGGCAGCAGCCATCTGGCTGTTTTGGAGCAATGGTCTGATCTTAGCTGGCCCGCCGATCTGTACCTGGAAGGTTCTGACCAGCACCGCGGCTGGTTCAATTCTTCTTTGTCCATCGCCGTGGCCATTAAAGGCGCCGCTCCTTATAAGGCGGTTCTGACCCATGGTTTCCTAGTGGATGAAAAAGGTGTCAAGCAATCCAAGTCCATCGGCAATACGGTAGACCCCCTGAAGGTCATCGACCAGATGGGCGCCGACGTGCTGCGTTTGTGGGTCTCCTCCGCCGATTACAGAAACGACTTGGCCGTTTCTCCTTCCATCATGAAACAGGTCAGCGAGTCCTACCGCAAGATTAGAAATACCGCCCGTTTCCTCTTGGGCAATTTATATGATTTCGATCCCGCAAAAGATATGGTAGCCTATGAAAATATGCCGGAAATCGACCGTTATATCTTAGCCAAGCTGGCCCGTCTCACTGAAAGGGTGCTTTCAGGTTATGAAGAATATGCTTTCCACACCGTTTACCACAATGTGCATAAATTCTGCGTGGTGGATATGAGCAACTTCTACCTGGATGTCACTAAAGACAGGATGTATACCGAACTGCCCGGTGATCTGGGCCGCCGTTCTGCTCAGACGGTGATGTATTACACGGTGGATGCCTTAATGCGGCTTTTGGTGCCGATTCTTGCCTATACCTCGGAAGAGATCTACACTTACCTGCCCAAGGCTTCCGGTATGCCGGAAAGCGTGCAGCTTTTGGATATGCCCGCCGTCAACAGAGGCTGGTTTGACGATGCTCTGGAAAGCAAATGGGAAGCGGTCTTAGCTTTGCGGGAACAGGTCACCGCCGCTTTGGAAAAAGCTCGGCAGGATAAAGTCATCGGCCACTCGCTGGATGCCGCCGTGACAATGGTTTGCGGCAAAGAGGCCTATGATTTGTTGAATTCTCTGGCCAATGACCTGGCCGCCATTTGTATTGTTTCTTCCTTTCAATTAGTGAAAGGAGAAGAGACGGCAATCCATGTCGCCGCCGCCGCCGGTGCCAAATGCGAGCGCTGCTGGGTGTACAGCGAAGCTTTGGATTCGCATGGTCTTTGTCCCCGCTGCGGTAAGGTGATGGATACACTGGAGACAAATTAAGATAAAAAAGGACAATTTGCATTTTTTGTCCGATTGTAAAGGCAGCTGTAAAAAGCTGCTTTTATTTCACCTATTTGCAAAATTTTAAGTTGAATTGGATACAGAAATAGTGTAGAATACTGTTTGGATACAATTGAATTCCGAATAATCAAAAAAATAAGGGGGAAATGGCAAATGCTGAAAAACTTCTCGGGAAAACCTTCTCAAGACAAATTGGATCTCTTCTTGGGCAAAGACATTTTAAGCGCATATCAATTCACCAAAGAAGAATTGGAAATTGTTATGAATACCGCGGCCCACTATGAGCAATGCTTAATCGACAAAAAACGCCTTTATGATATGGACGGGAAGGTCATGGCCTCCTTATTCTTTGAACCCAGCACCCGTACACGCCTGTCTTTTGAAACAGCCATGCTGCGTTTGGGCGGCAATGTGATTACCGTTGCCGAAGCGGCCGGCGCACAGACTTCTTCCACCTCCAAAGGGGAGACTTTACATGACACCATGCTGGTCAACGACGGTTATGCCGATGTTATCGTTTGCAGAAGCCCTATGACCGGCGCTGCGCAAATTGCCGCTGACGCCGCCATACATCCTGTGATCAATGCGGGAGACGGCGCTGGCCAGCATCCCACCCAAGCCCTTTTGGACATCTATACCATTATCAAAGAAAAAGGCAGCTTGAACGGCTTAACCGTTGCCTTGATCGGTGACTTGAAAAACGGCCGCACCGTCCACTCTTTGGTAGATTTTTTGGCCATGTATCAAACCAAACTGATCTTTGCTTCCCCCGCCGCTTTGCCCATGCCTGCCGACATTACCGCCAAGCTTCGTGCCAAGGGCATTGAAGTAACTGAAACCAACAGCCTGGCGGAAGCCTGCAAAGCCGCAGATGTTCTTTATATGACCCGGGTACAGAGGGAACGCTTTGCCTCCCTGGAAGAATATGAAGCAGTTAAAGACGAGTTTATTATGGACGGGTCCTTAGTAAAAACCTTCCGTCCCGGCGCCATCATCCTGCATCCCCTGCCCCGCGTCAATGAGATCACGGTTGACGTGGACGAATATGCCGGCGCCGCTTATTTCCGCCAAGCTCATAACGGCTTGCCCGTGCGCATGGCTCTCTTGGCATTGGTAACCGGCAACGTCAAATAATCATATCAAAAGTGATAAAAAACCGAAAGCTTACGCGTCAAAGGAGGAAAGTCACAAGGATAAATTGTGAACTTACCCAATAGGCAAACTGAATACGGCAAGAAAACGCCTCATTTCCAAGGAGTTTTTTGGGAAAGAGGCGTTTTCGTCTATACGAAGCGGCAAACAAGTGTTTAAACCGTTAAAGGGAGGTTGCTTGAATAAACTTTCATCTTGACAAGCGTAGGTCGAATACATTAGACTAATACTAAGGTCTAAGCCATTCGACTTCACGGGAGGGAATCAAAATGGAGAACTTAAAAATATTCGACGCCGAATACCGCTTCATGTGTATTGTCTGGGAAAAAGAACCGGTCAACTCAACGGAGCTTGTCAGGTTATGTCAAAGTGAATTTGGCTGGAAAAAATCCACTACGTATTCGGTCATTAAGCGGCTGTCAGAGCGGGGTGTGTTAAAAAACGAAAGTGCCGTTGTGACGGCCCTTGTCAAACGTATTCAGGTACAAAAATACGAGAGTGAGCAAATACTTGAAAAGGCTTTTGGCAACTCGTTGCCCTGCTTTATTACTGCATTTCTACAGGATAAGAAGCTTACGCAGAGCGATGCCGAACAAATCAAGAAAATGATTGAGGAGGCGGCGAAATGAGCGGATTGTTTATCGGGATTTTGAACATGAGTCTCAGCGCAAGTTGCGTCGCCCTGATCGTCATGCTGATCCGGCTGGCCTTAAGAAAAACGTCCAAAATATATTCATACGTGCTTTGGGCTGTGGTATTTTTCCGGCTGATTTGCCCGTTTACGATCCAATTGCCGGTAAGTGCCATTCCCGTGCATCCGCAGACTATACCGCACGACATAGTTTATTCCAAGAGCCCATCCATACAAAGCGGAGTACCGGTTGTCGACCACGCCGTAAACAATGCTATTGAAAGATCGCTGCCACCAGTAAGCCCCGCTGAAAGCGTCAATCCCGTTCAAGTCGTGTTGGAAATCGGAGCATATCTGTGGATGGCGGGCGTTCTTGTGCTTTTATTATATGGGATTATCAGCTATCTGCGTTTAAAAAGAAGGGTCATGACTGCGATTCTTGTTCATGATAATATTTATGAAACTGACCTTATTAAAACGCCGTTTGTTATGGGATTCATCCGTACCCAAATATATGTTCCTACAGGGCTTGGTGTAAATGAGATGGAATATGTGACAGCGCATGAACGGACGCATATCAGACGCCTTGACTATCTGATAAAACCCTTGGCTTTTCTGGTCACATCCGTACATTGGTTTAATCCCATTGTATGGTTTTCCTACGCATTCATGGTAAAGGATATGGAATTGTCAGCGGATGAGAGCGTCATGAAGCATTATGATTTTGATATCCGAGGTGACTATGCCAGTTCCTTATTGACGCTGTCGGTAAAAAAGAGTGGACTTCTCAGCCCACTTGCATTTGGGGAAACAGGAGTGAAGGAAAGGGTGAAAAATGTGTTGAATTATAAAAAAACTGCGTTTTGGCTAAACGTTACGGCAATTGTAATTGTTGCCGTGGTCAGTATTTCTCTTATTGTCAGCAAGCAAACGGACAGGACACCTGCAAATCCATCCAATCCAAGTAATGTGTTATCATCTGCTCTTCCCGGGACATTGGAAGCGGCGTACACCACGGAATATCATAGCGTAAAAATTTCGTTCCTCTCCGAAAACAAAGGATCTAAGTCGTCGAATGCGTTTGAAGCAACCGATCGCCAGGTAGTGGCATACATTGACTCAACGATAAGAACAAGCATACCCTCCAAGCAGATAGATGATCTGGAAAATAATCATACAAATCAGTATACGATTAAATTGTCAAATAAGATCGGCGGATATAGCTGTGGGCTTTACTATGATACACTCTATGATAAAGCCTACATCGTAAAAGACGGCGGTCTTTTCGATATAGGAACAGATTTTGCACGCTATATTGATTCACTTTTTGAAAACACAAATATTACTTTCAATATAGGTAAAACTGACACGGCACTATTTAAGGAATATGGATGGACGCTTGATTACCAGATCAGTGAGATGAAAAACAAGCTCAACAATATCAGCACTTTGTCCGGTTTCAATCCAAATGCATATTATTTCGCGTATAACAACGAGCTTTCAAAGGATATCGGCCTTGACATGAGCCAATACTCTAACAACGCAGATCTTGACGTTAAAGTTTATAGAATTCATGAGAGTATGCCGCAAGAGTTCCATCCGATACAGAATTGCAGAGGCATCGTCGTTAAAAATGGCGATAAAATCATTGGCGCATTCGTTAGCGCCGGGCGGCACAGTGCTTTTAACGCTTGCAGTCTGAAAGGGAACAGCTTCGAAAGTGTGACAGGTAAAACGGTTAACGAATGGATTGCGAACAAAGTTAAGGCGGATAGCACCGAAGAAAGACTGTCCAAATTAGAACCAGAACAGGTTATCAAGGAATATTTCACGGCGCTGGACAATAAAAACGCTCAGAGTGCGGAATACTGTCTCTCGAAAAAGACGCTGTTGGGCAATTTGACAGTAAATATGCCAAACGAAGAATTGTTTCTTAAAGGGATAGGCTTGCCTTTAACTGATGCCGATATAGGAGTCAAATCAAGTTTTGACAACCTGAAGTCAGTAAAACTGTCAAAAATTGAGCTCATCGAAGAATCCGATAAAAATACTGAAATCTTTAGAGTTTATGTGAATCTTCAGTACAACGAAGAGGTGACCATAGACAACGGAGAACAATCTTGGGATTGCAGTATGGTATACGAATCTCCTCAAACAGGGTGGAAAATTGAAGGCTTTGGGCATTAGGGTTTAGCGGTAAAATCGATTGTTGCATCACTGCCTCAATGGACATCGTGATTAAGACTAACCCCTTAAAGGACAGGGCAACTAGCCCTGTCCTTATTTTTTTGCGTAAAACTTTTAATACCCCTTGAAAATATAAGCTAGCCGGTCAAGTCAAAATTGTCGAAGACCGTAAGAAAGCAAAGGAAGTCTTATGGCAATAAAGGATTGAGTTATTGACCGAGAAGAGGTAAAATAGAGAATACCAGCAAGCATAGATGATTGGGAAATCTATTGGGCCAAGCCTTTTGGCCTCAAGCTTCCGATAATCAAGAGAATCGATAAAATAATGATATTATATTGATTTGAGGAAATACTAAGGGAAACCATAGGAGGAATGCCCATGTCTCCCACAAATAACCATGAGAACCAGCCGTCTTATACCATGCACTTTGATTCCGATGGAGCCAGCCGTGACTGTGGGCAGGATGTACCCGGTGGCGACGGAAAAGAACGCATGACGAAAGCGAAAGATCAAAATCATGACCTAAGTGCCACGACCGATACGGGCATGGTGCGGGATGAAGCGGGGAAATCTTTTCAATCAAAAAAAGAAGTTCTGTTAAGAGAGTTGGCCGATGGCGAGGAGAAGGAAGAATGGTACCGGCAGGCTTGGGATAATCTGCGCCGTTTAGAGAAAATTTCCGCCAATCTGGAGCATTCCCATATTGCCGATTATGTGGCATTGATGGGAAAGCCCAGAAAAATGGTAATCTTAAATTTTATGGGCGGTCTGGCCAGAGGCTTTGGCTTCGGTATCGGCTTTACCTTGCTGGTTGCCGTTTTACTGTATATCTTAAGGTTTTTGGTGGGGCTTGATCTGCCTTATATTGGCGATTTTATCGCTCAATTGGTGCAATATGTGGAGGATGCCCGCACCATCCGGCCTTAATCCGATTTGAGAACAGAGGAGAAGAGTATGTACTGGATAATCGCTTTGATTTTACTTTTCACGGATCAGATCTGCAAGTATTTTGTCACCGCTTATCTGCCCTATGGAAAAGCTGTGCCGGTGATCCCCGGTATTCTACAGCTTTTCTATATACATAATGAAGGAGCTGCCTTCAGTATCCTACAGGGGCAGAGATGGTTCTTTATCGTGATCACTTTGGCGGCCCTCCTGGCTGTCATCTTCTTTTTGATGAAGATGCCGAAAGAAAAAAAATGGTGGCGTCTGTCGCTGACCTTTTTTTTGGCGGGCACCGTCGGCAATTTTATCGACCGTTTGCGTTTTGGATATGTAGTGGATTTTATTGATATTTTCATTATCCCTATTTTTAATGTAGCCGACTGCCTTTTGGTCTTGAGCGTAATCGCCATTTGCCTCTTATTGCTGTTTGATGAGAAAAAAAGCCGGGAGGTCAAGCATGACAGACCTTGACAAAAGAACCTGCCGCGCCGGGGAGGATGCCAAGCGTGCGGATATTTTTATCGCCGGCCTATGGCCTGATTTGTCCCGGGCGAGAGTGCAGAGCCTTCTCAAAGAGGAAGCCATCACCATAAACGGCAAAAGCGCCAAGGCCAGCCAGGCTATCGCTTCGGGGGATGAGATCATTGCCCTGATCCCGCCGCCGGTGCCGGTTGCCATTCGTGCGGAGGATATTCCTTTGGATATCGTCTATGAGGATGAGGATATCCTTTTTGTCAATAAGCCCCGGGGCATGGTGGTGCACCCGGCTGTTGGCAACTACCAGGGTACCTTGGTCAATGCCCTGCTGCATTATTGTGACAATCTTTCCGGCATCAACGGCGAGCTGAGGCCCGGTATCGTGCACCGCCTGGATAAGGATACCTCCGGTTTATTGGTCATCGCCAAGCATGACCGGGCGCACCGGGCGCTGACGGCGGCCTGGCCCACCGGCCAGGTGGAACGCTTCTATGTGGCGGTGGTTCACGGCAATATGCCGGAAGCCGGCGGCGAGATCCAGGTTTCCATCGGCCGGGACCCTCGTGACAGGAAAAAGATGGCAGTGACGCCCGGCAAGGGCCGCAACGCCTGGACAAAATATAAGGTGCTGGAGCATTTTCCGCAGTACGCCTTCATCGAAGCGCAGATCATGACAGGGCGCACCCATCAGATCAGGGTTTCCATGAAGCATATCGGACATCCTGTGGTGGGTGATGTGGTGTACGGGCCGAAAAAGCCTGCTACTCCCATAGAGCTTCTCCATTGTACCCGGGTCAATTTCAAGCATCCGATGACCGGGCAGCCTATGACCATCCAGGTGCCGCCGCCTGAGGATTACCTGCATTATCTTGACAATCTGCGCCGGAAGGGAACTTTATAGCCATGACGACTGCGAGAGATACAAACGGAACAAGCGAAATAAACGGAATCGAGGAACGTTTTGTCCGTACGGCTTTGCTTTTGGGAGAGGAAGCCCTTTCCCGTTTAAACAAGGCTAGGGTGGCGGTATGCGGCCTGGGAGGAGTAGGTGCCGCCGCTTGCGAGGCCTTGGCCCGCTCCGGCGTGGCGACCCTACGGCTCATTGATTTTGACAGGATTGTCCTAAGCAACTTAAACCGGCAGATCCCCGCCTTGACAAGCACCGTAGGCAGGCAAAAGGCGGAGGTCATGGCGGAACGGGTGGCACAGATCAATCCCGGCTGCCGGGTGGAATTGCGATCCGTCCGGCTTACCGAGGATAATGTGGTGGCGCTTCTCTCCGGTATGGACTGGGTGGTGGACGCCATTGACGATGTAACGGGTAAGGTGGCTATCATCCAATATTGCCTGGAGGCCGGCATCGGCATTGTTTCCAGCATGGGTACCGGTAATAAGCTGTATCCCGAACTTTTGCGCTTAGGCGATATTGCGGAAACCAAGGTTTGCCCGTTGGCGCGAATGATGCGGCAGAGGCTGCGTCAGGTTGGTATCGAAAAAGGCGTGCCGGTGGTCTATTCCACGGAGCCGCCCATCCCGCCCAAGGAAAAACTGCCGGAAGGCCAACGCGCCATTGGCAGCATCGCCTTTGTACCGCCTGTGGCCGGCATGTTTTTGGCGGGCTATGTGGTCAGGCAGATCGCGGGTATGGCATAGGGCGTCTTGATAAAAGCCGTACACAGGATTGAATGAAAAAGATCGTAACACATACCAATGTATATAAAGCATGATAGTATAATAAGTCATAAGGGAGGTGGGCTGATTGGATCTATTCAGCGCCAGCCGGGAGACCAACCGCAAAAAGGCGGAACCCCTGGCCGCTAGGATGCGCCCGCGCAACTTTCAGGAATTTTTTGGACAGGAACATATTGTGGGAAAAGGCAAGCTCTTGCGCCGCGCCATTGAAGCGGATCAGATCTCTTCCCTCATTTTTTACGGGCCGCCCGGCACCGGCAAGACCACTTTGGCGCAGATCATCGCCGGCAGCACACAGAGCAATTTCACTCAGCTTTCTGCCGTAACGGCGGGGGTGGCAGATGTCAGACAGGTCATTGCCGGTGCCAAAGAGAACTTGGGCCTTTACGGCAAGCGTACCGTGCTTTTTATCGACGAGATCCACCGTTTCAATAAAAGCCAGCAGGATGCCCTTTTACCGGCAGTAGAGGACGGCACCATCATTTTGGTGGGAGCCACCACGGAAAATCCTTATTTTGAAGTCAATTCCGCTTTATTGTCCCGCTCCCGCATCTTCAAGCTGGAACCCTTGACGGAACAGGATATCATTGCTTTACTGAAACAGGCCCTGGCCGATACGAAGCGTGGCATGGGGAAATATCATGCCACAGCCTCGGAGGAAGCCTTGGCGCATTTGGCCGCCATGAGCGGCGGCGATGCCAGGATTGCGCTGAATGCTTTAGAGCTCTCTGTCCTTACCACCATTCCGGAAGCGGACGGTTGGCGCCATATCACCTTGGAGGTGGCTGCCGAGAGCATCCAGCGCCGCGCCATGAAATACGACAAAGACGGTGATTATCATTACGATGTGATTTCCGCTTTTATCAAAAGCATGCGGGGTTCCGACCCGGATGCCACTTTGCATTGGCTGGCCCGTATGATCGACGCCGGGGAAAGTCCGGAATTCATTGCCAGGCGTATCATTATTTGCGCCGCCGAGGATGTCGGACTGGCCGATCCCCAGGCCTTACAGGTGGCAGTGACCGCTATGGACGCCGCCCATTATGTTGGTTGGCCGGAGGCCCGCATTCCCATTGCCATGGCGGCGGTTTATCTTGCCACAGCGCCCAAATCCAACGCTGCCTATGCCGGTATTGACGCCGCTTTGTCGGATGTACGGAATAAGAATTTTTCCGGTGTTCCCACCCATTTGCGTGATGCCAGTTATCAAGGGGCCAAGAACTTCGGCCACGGCGCGGGCTATCAATATCCCCACAGTTTCCCGGGCGGCTGGATCAAACAGCAGTATTTGCCGGAAGAATTAAAAGAGAGCCGCTATTACCAACCTACCGGTCGGGGACATGAAAAAAAAATCGTCGAATATTTGGATCAAAGAGGAAAGAAAAAGGATTGACAAAGGGTAAATCAAGCTGTTATGATATAAACACCAAGTTAATAACTAGGAATTAGAATATTAGAATGAATGTAAAGAAGCAAAGCAAGCAGACACGAAGGCCGCCAGGAGATGAAAAAGGAGTGGGTTACAATGGCGCAAAATCTATATAATGAAAAAGTGATGGATCACTTTGAGAATCCCCGCAATGTGGGAGAGCCGGAACACACCTCCGCGATGGGCGAAGTGCAAAGCCCCAGTTGCGGAGATACCACCATTATCTATTTGGATATCGACGAAAATAACATCATCCGGGACATTCGCTTCAAGACCTATGGTTGCGCCGCCGCCATCGCTTCCAGTAGCGCACTGACGGAAATGGTGAAAGGCAAGACCTTGGAAGAAGCCAAAAAAGTCAGTACTCAGGATATCGTAGATGCGCTGGGCGGCATTCCGGAATATAAGATACATTGCTCCGTTTTGGCGGCAGACGCCCTGAAAGCGGCGATCGACAATTATCAAAGCAAGCACTAGCCTTGGCGGAGCATGGTTGTTCAGCACGATGGACGCTGTACTGATGGAGCGGAAAATCAATTGGCGCTGAAAGTCATGGGAATACCTGAAATGGCAAAGACAAGCAACAAAGGTATTAAACCGGCCCGAAAGGGACGCCAGCGGGCGTCCCTTTTTTAGCATATGGCTATAATAAATGACCGCCGTCAGCTTCATGCGCAACCGAACCGTTTACATTTCCGGTTTGGGCCATAAGGCGGATACTTGATAAAAATGGCTGAAATGATTGTAATGCGGGCGGAAAAGCAAAGCCGGAATTGCCATAAGGGTCATAAACCGGCTATTTCTGGAAAAAATAAGAAAATATGGGACTTGGGAAGGAGAGAAGGGTTTGCCTAAACAAAGAGTAATGGCTGCTATGAGCGGCGGTGTGGATTCCACCGTGATGGCGGCGCTTTTGCTGGAGGAAGGATACGAGGTGATGGGACTCACCATGGATACCGGCAACCCTCGTGTGATCAAAGAAGCTCAGGCCGCCGCCCAGGCCCTGGGTATTTCCCATTATGCCGTACCTCTGACGGAGCGCTTCACCCAGGAGGTCATCGGCAACTTCATCGCGGAATACCGGCAGGGCAGAACCCCGAACCCTTGCATTTTCTGCAATAAGCGAATCAAGTTCGGCGCTCTTTGGGATTTTGGCCTGAAGCTTGGCTTTGATTATTTTGCCACCGGTCATTACGCGCAAATCCGGCGGCAAAACAGTCGCACTCTTCTTTATAAAGCCGGTTTTGCCCGAAAGGATCAGAGTTATGTGCTTTATGCTTTGTCTCAGGAGGTTTTAGGCCGCCTTTTACTGCCTTTGGGCACTTATGATAAGGATGTCGTCCGGGCCAAAGCACAGCAACTGGGCCTTGCCGCGGCGGCAAAGCCGGACAGCCAGGATATTTGCTTTATCCCAGACGGTGATTACCGCAGTTTTTTGAAAAGCTGGGGCGTTTCTGCCAAGCCGGGGGCTTTCGTGGACAAAAACGGCAATGTATTAGGCCGTCACCAGGGCTTGCCTTTTTATACCGTGGGCCAGCGTAAGGGTCTGGGCATCGCTTTGGGTCATCCCGTTTATGTGGTCAGTTTAAAGGCGGATACCAATGAGGTGGTACTGGGCACGGAAGAGGACTTGCTGAGCCGGCGCTTAGTGGCAGAGAACTGCAATTTTATTCCCTTTGACCGTCTTGTAGCGCCTTTAGAAGTGATGGCCAAGATTCGGTATAAAGCCCAGGCGGCGCCTGCTTTGATCTCGCCTATGGAGGACGGCGCTGTCGAAGTGGTCTTTGAAAAGCCGGAAAAAGCGGTGACCCCCGGCCAGTCCGTGGTATTTTACCAGGGAGATCTGGTGGTAGGGGGCGGCATTATCCAATAAGAAGGCTTCCCGATGCCGGTTGACCGTCGAGGGTGTTTTGATCTGTTTCATAGATCAAAATGCCGTGCGGCGGGGCCGGTTAAGTCCGGCTAAAAAAAGATAAATTCAGTTAAAAAAGATAAAACTAGCTGAAAATAAACAAAACCATGCCTTTAACACGTGGTATGCACAAGCCCTAGAGGGGCATAGTACTGGCAAGCCTCTTAAAGAGGCACTGAAAAATTCGCCAACCGCATTACTTTTACAGGCCGCTGCTAAAGCTCCAACATAAAAGAACGCACCGGCTTATGCCTGTGCGTTCTTGAAAAGGCGGGCTTGACCGCCTGATGAAGCGTCAATGGGTAAAGCCGGTGAGAGCATCAATGATGTCTCCCTCCGGCAGATCAAGCTCTAATACCCAAAGTAGAGCTTCCAGCTTATCAACCAAAGAAAAGATGACCAGGTCGATATCTGGACAAATGTAGTTTTGGTATGACTCTTTTTCTTGTATGGCAACATAAAGTTTTTCTTTGTATATATCAACTTGCTGAATAATTTCTTGTTGACTTCGCAAAGCGACCACCCCCTGATTCTTTCTTCTATATTTTATGGTGTGGCCAGGGTGTTGGTGACCGGCGGAAAAAATGCTTCCGGCAAATGGGCAAGCCATTTTGGGGGTTGAGCGGAATCTTGCGATGTCTTTGCTTTAAAGGCTTGGCGTCCGTTTTGCACATTTCCTTTCCAGTGGTGCGTCAGTGGCGCTCCAGTGATATAAGACAGCGCCCAACGCGGCAACAAACGAGTCAAAAGCCTGTACTATCATAATTTGAACACGATTTGAATCGTTTCTAAAAAAGACAACAAAAAAAGTGCCGGAGCACTTTTCTTTGTTTCGTCAGAATCTCTTTAAAAACCTTATTTTCTGTGGTTTTGCCTAGTATGGGCTGTTTAGAGCCTTACATTAGGAAAATAAACTAAACGGCGCGTTGTACCTTGCCGGAGCGCAGACAACGGGTGCAAGCAACGACGCGGCAGGGTTTGCCGTCAACGATCGCCCGGACTCTTTGCAGGTTAGGCTTCAAGACACGTTTGGTTCTGATATGGGAGTGGCTGACGTTCATGCTGCTACGAATTGCTTTGCCGCAAATTTCACATTTTGCCATGGGGTACACCTCCTTCTTGCCATAAAACGCACTTGTTATTATAACAAATAAAAGCCGTCTTAGCAAGAGGATGAGAGAAAATTTTCCGACAAGAGGACATGTTATCTCAACTTGCCGCAAGCAGGCAAAACCAGGGAAAAGGCAAGAAAGAGACAGGATTAGACAAAAATAAAATTTGCATTTTTTTCCGTTTAGGATATACTAATATAAGTAAAGCCTTTATGGAGGTGAAAAAAATGGCCTGTGAAATCAATAATTCATATGGGAAGATCGTCATTGCCAACGATGTTTTGGGTACCATTGCCGGCCTTGCCGCAACCGAATGCTTTGGTGTGGTGGGGATGGCCTCTCAGAACATCAAAGATGGATTAGGCAAGATTTTAGGCAAAGAATCGATAAGCAAGGGTGTGGAAGTGATCACCAAAGATAATGCCATTGTGATTAAGCTTCACATCGTCGTCATTTACGGCTGTAAGATTTCCGAGGTCGCCAATAATGTGGTACAGCGTGTTCAGTATGCAGTTGAAAAAAATGCCGGCATAATCCCTTCCACGGTTCAGGTGATTGTGCAGGATGTCCGCATGGTGGATTAAGGAGGCTTGCGACAAGTGAAAATGAATCAATTGAGAGCAGAAGAGCTGGAAAAGTTCTTTTCCGGAGGGTATGCTTTCCTTGCGATCAACAAGGAGATGGTCAACGCCTTAAATGTTTTCCCGGTTCCCGACGGCGACACCGGTATCAATATGGCTTTGACCATGGGTTCCGCCGTGAAAGATCTGCAAGGTAAAAAGAGTGTGTCTGCCGTTGTGCAATCTTTATCCAACGGTGCTTTGATGGGGGCCAGAGGCAATTCCGGAGTCATTCTGTCCCAGATTTTCCGTGGGTTTGCTCAGGGTGTAGGGGACAAGCAGGTCTTAAATGCCAGAGATTTCGCTTTTGCCATGCAGCGCGGGGTGGATCTGGCTTACCGCGCGGTGATGCGTCCGGTGGAAGGTACGATTTTGACGGTCTTTAAGCATATGGCTGCCGCCGCCACTTTCCGGGCTGCCGCCGGCGCCGATGTTTTGGAATTATTGGAATATGTCCTGGAGCAAGGGCAAGTAGCTCTGGATAATACCCCCAAACAGCTGCCTGTTTTGAAGCAGGCTGGTGTGGTGGATGCCGGGGGCAAAGGAATTTTAGTTATTTTTGAAGGGGGTTTCCGCGCTTTAATGGGCGAGGAGTTCCATTATACGGAAGGGGAGCAGGCTGCAACGGAAGTATCGGGCGGTATTCAGACCGAAGGACTTTCCACAGCCGATATTACCTTTCCCTATTGCACAGAACTCATTGTTAAGGGGGAAAATATCCCGGTGGATGCCGTTCGGGACTTCCTGGCCGATAAAGGGGATTCTCAAGTGGCGGTTGGCACGCCTCAAATGGTCAAAATCCATATCCATACCAATGATCCAGGTGCCATCATGTCCCATATGATCCAATACGGCACCCTCCATAGCATCAAGGTGGATAATATGCGGGAGCAGTATGAGGCGCAAATGGCATCAACCAAAAAGAACGGTCATGCCTATTCCGAGGAAATGGCTTCCGGTAAATGCGCCGTGGTGACGGTGGGTTCCGGCGAAGGCATCAAAAATCTCTTTTTGGAATTGGGCGCCGCTTATATTATCAACGGCGGCCAAAGCATGAACCCAAGCGCCGAGGATATCTTAAACGCCATTAATAAAGTGCCTGCCAAGGAAGTGGTGGTTTTGCCCAATAACAGCAATATCATTCTTACCGCGGAGCAGGCCAAAAAACTGGCGGAAAAGAAGGTCTCCATTGTGCCCACTAAGTTCATCACCCAGGGCATGGCAGCTATGCTGGCTTTTGATATGGAAGAGACCGCCGAAAACAATGCGAAACGCATGCAGGAAACGCTCCGGAATGTAAAATCCGGCGAAGTGACCTACGCGGTACGAGATTCTTCTTTTGAAGGAAACGAAATTGCGGAAGGGGATATTCTGGGTCTTTTTAACGGTAAACTAGCGGAAGTAGGCAAGGACATCCCTCAGGTAGTCTTAAATCTTCTGACCAAGATGATGGGCGACGACGACAGCATCATTACTTTGCTTTATGGCGACAATATTTCGAAAGAGGATGCCGAAAGGATCGCCGCCAAAGTGGCGGAAGCTTACCCGGATCTGGAAATCGAATTGCAAATGGGCGGTCAGAACCTTTATTATTTCCTGCTCGCGGTAGAGTGATTTATTTGTTTTTTGCTTAAGTACCCGGAGCATTACAGTGAAGGAAGCTGTAATGCTCTTTTCATAAAAAAAATGAGCTTAAATAAGTGAACCGCAATTAGCTTACGCGATAGGTTATTTGTCAGCAGAGTCTTATTCTGTATCTTTATATCATATGAGCCGTAATTGAATCAATAAGCGAAGGAGGCCAAAAAAAGCGTGGACAAGCTGCCGGCAGCCATTGAAAAAATCATGCAAAAGGAAGCCAAAACAGGGTATTATGACGCCGCGGTATTTGGCGGGTTTTCTTTATGGCTGGAAGGCCAGGCGTTGTTACTGCCGCCGCCGGAAAAAGAAGCGCTTTTGCGCTTTGCCGCTTCTTATCGCAACGGCACCCTCCTGGAACGGGAAACCATGCTGCCGGAGGCTCGTGCTATTTTGCTGAAATTACCCGAGCCGCCGCCGGTTGCCGCCGTCAGGACGCCGCCGAAAGCGGCGGTTCCCGGTCATTGCGGACTGCAATATTTAAAAGGCGTTGGTCCCAAGCGGGCTGCTCTTTTGAACCGGCTGGGTCTTTTTTCCACACAGGATCTTTTGACATTCTATCCCAGGGCTTATGAAGACAGGGGCAAGATCCGTCCCATTGCCGATCTTTCCATTCATGAAACGGCGGTGATTCGAGGGCGCATCGTGGATACCAGAAGCCTGGAGCCCAACCGTAAGCTGCATATTTTAAAAGCTTTTATCCGGGACGAAAGCGGCATGGTGCCGGCGGTCTGGTTCAACCAGAAGCATCTGGCGCCCAAGCTTGCCGCAGGCCGCGAGATCGTGGTTTATGGCCGTCTGGAGCACAAATACCGGCAGTCCGAGTTGAATGTCTTGGATTATGAATTGCCGGAACCCGGCGGGGCCAGCTCCTTTGCCGGAATCATTGCCGTTTACCGCAGTACGGAAGGCCTACCCCAGAAATTCCTACGGAAGCTGGTGGCGGAGATCTGGCAAAAATACGGCGATACTATCGCGGAAACGCTGCCGCCGGAAATTTTGGCAAGACATGGCTTGATGGGGAGAAAAGAGGCCATGTTTGCCATGCATTTCCCTGTCCATATGGCGGAGCAGGAAAAAGCCAGGCAGCGTCTGGCTTATGAGGAGCTTCTGCTCCTGCAGCTCTCTGTTTTGTCCAGCCGCAGGCCGGCACAGGCGGAGGGCATTGCCCGGCCCCATGACCCCACTATCCTGCAACGGTTCTTAGAAGCCTTGTCTTTTCCTTTGACGGTTGCGCAAAGTCGGGTCATCGGAGAGGTCTTTGCCGATATGGCAGCGCCGGAACCCATGGCCCGGCTGATTCAAGGCGATGTCGGCTGCGGCAAAACCGTTGTTGCCGCAGCTGCTCTTTACAAAAACTATTGCAGCGGCTATCAGGGGGCCTTGATGGCGCCTACCGAGATCCTGGCCCAGCAGCATTATGAGAGCCTGACTCCCTTATGGGAAAAACTTGGTGTCAGCGCCATCCTTTTTACCGGGCAGCTTCTGGGTAAGAAGCGCCGGGAGGCTTTGGAACGGATCGCCAAAGGGGAAGTGGATGTGGTGGTGGGCACCCATACCCTAATTCAAGAACAGGTAGAATTTGCCGCTTTGGGACTGGCCGTCACCGACGAACAACATCGTTTCGGCGTCTTGCAAAGAAGTAAGCTTTCCGCCAAGGGCGGCTATCCCGACGTTTTGGTCATGACGGCTACCCCCATTCCCCGGACGCTGGCTTTGACATTTTATGGGGATCTTAAGCTTTCCTTGATCGATGAGATGCCGCCGGGCCGGCAGAAGGTGAAGACCTATGCCGTAGGCTATGAACTGGAAGAACGGATCTTCAATTTCATTAAAAAAGAGATAAACGCCGGAAGGCAGGCTTATATCGTTTGTCCTTTGGTGGAGGAATCGGAAAAAAGCGATCTGCAATCTGCGGTCAAGCTGGCGGAACGCCTGACGGGCCGGGAACTGAAAGGCTATGCGGTGGCGCTTTTGCACGGCAGGATGAAAAGCCTGGAAAAAGAAGGGCTGATGGCAGCCTTTTACCGGGGTGAGATTCAGGTCTTGGTCAGCACCACCGTCATCGAGGTAGGCATCAATGTGCCCAATGCCACCATTATGCTGATCCGGGATGCGGAGCGTTTTGGCTTGGCCCAGCTGCACCAGTTGCGGGGCAGAGTGGGGCGAGGCAAATATCAGTCCTATTGTATTCTGATGCATCATGCCGCGAGCGATGTTGCCGCCCAGCGTATGGATATCATGACCAAAAGCAACGGCGGCTTTGACATTGCCGAAGCGGACTTGCGATTGAGAGGACCGGGCGAGCTTTTCGGCACCCGTCAGCACGGTCTGCCAGAGCTTGTGGTGGCGGATATCATCCGCGACGCGCCTATGCTGGAAAGCGCCCGCGGGGAAGCTGTCCGGCTTTTGGCAGAACCGGATTTCTTGACCAAAAACGAGCTGGGCAGAACGGTTGCTGAAAAAATGAAAATGCTGAATTAAGTGATATGAAATAATCTCAGAAAAACCGGAAACGCTGATGTATCGGCCGCGGATGGCGCGGTTTGACGCCGGAGCAATGTGTAAAGAACGATTTGATAGATGAAAAATACATGATGCTTGACGGTATGTAAACTGTGGTCATGAGATGAAAGATGGTGAAAAAACCATCATAAAAAAAGAGCCTTCACATAGGCTCTTTTTTCATTTTCTTTATTTCAGAATTTCGATAAAAAACATCATGTTCTAAGATTTTTCAAGCGCATTGCTACGGATGCAAAATCCGGCAATGCTATATTTTTTAAGGCGTGCAGAGATTGTGAGAGGTGGAAAATACTGTCTGGTTTAAAAAGCCCTCAAATGGCTACAATAGGCTTAGCTTCAATACAAGGAGGTGAAAATAAATGAGCCGTTCCAACAATACTCCTGTTGTAACCAGCGCTTCCGGTGCCTTGAACCAATTCAAAATGGAAGTAGCCAACGAACTGGGTATTACCAACTACGATCAGATCGACAAGGGCCAACTGTCCTCTCGTCAAAATGGTTATGTGGGAGGGAATATGACCAAAAAAATGGTAGCTTTTGCTGAGCAGGCTTTGTCCCAAGGTCAGACCTCTGCTATCAACAGCTCCGCTAGAACAGTTTATTCCAACCAGTCCACATCTAGCAATCAGTAGTGATTAATAATGATTGGATTTAAATTTTCAAAGAAGGACCTTGGCAATCCGCCGAGGTTCTTTCTTTGAAATTGCCCATAAAAAATTAAAAACAATTAAAATATTTGTAAGGAGCTAATCGGACGGTTTCTTACCTAACTATAAAATAGGATGCCCCAATTATTTTTTCTTTTGCATCTCGTCTGCGAACCAATAATATATGGGAATCGTCAAATATAAGAGCCAGCCGGGATGCCATAATCCGTAGACAAATCCCAAAATGAGGTAAACCATGGTAATAATGGCAGGGTAGGGAAGGCGCTGTAAAAACGTTTTATTTTTTTGTTCTTCCGCCTCTTTGATTTCTTCTTGTGGCAGGCCGGCTGGGGGCGGCGAAACTTCCTGGGCATCTGGCGCCGCGGCAGCCTCGTCCTCGGTTTTTAATAGATTATCTAAAGATATGTTGTATAATTTTGACAAAAGAATTAAATTATCGGTATCGGGCGATGCTTCCGCTCGTTCCCATTTGGAAACTGCCTGACGGCTGATGCCGATCTTAGCGGCCAGTTCCTCTTGGGATAAATTGTTTTGTTTTCTTAATTGTACCAACCGGTTGGCGATCTCAATATTCATCGCATATTCCCTTCCTTTCGCCTGCGCTTGCCTTTCGCTTGAAGTGTATTAAGTTGCATTCCAAATAAAGCCATAAAGTGCATAGAGGATAAATTTCAAAATTGGCTGTTTGGCGGTTAATGACCTGTTTTAAGCATAAACGAAAAGTCATCGGTTGCGCCAGCAGCTTTGCTTATCAATGCCGCAACCGGCGGTTGCCATCGTGAAAATTCTTCTTTACATGGCGTAATATTTCATGTATTTCATTCATTTTCATTGATCGATACCACCATTATAATATGGGGGAGGTTTGGATGCAATTGGCAGAAAAACAAGACGATCTTTTATAAAATCACACTTGATCTCGAAAAATTCAATCTCCATAAAGTATTAAATATGAAAAAGCGGCCGCTTGACACGGCCGTTCTTCAGATATTTATGTGGCAGCTTTTTTATTTATCAGTTTCGTTACCGGTGGTTTGGGGGGATTGCTGTCGCTTCGTAAATTTTTTTGTTTAGCCTCAGGTCTCAAGCGCCGCGATTTTGGCGTTCATTGGGTTACTGCATATATAAACGGTAGTTTTCTTCATTGGCACCAGGATGCACCGCCCGGGTGATGCCTGCGGCAATGATTCGCGCCATATGCGGAATCAACAGATCGATTTCTTTCGGCGTTACCACTAAATCGCCGCCAAAAACGGAAAGCAGTTTTTCGGACAAAAGCGATACGGCATCTTTTTGATTTTTTGGCGTGATGATTGGGTATTGTTCTCCAAACAATTCTAAGGATTCCTTGATGATGGCCATGGAATGCACCACTGTGGGAGCGCCGATGGCGATAATGGGCACGCCCATGGTGGCCTGATCCAAATTTTTGCGATTATTGTCCAAGCCGGAGCCTGGGCGGATGCCGCTGTCGCTGATCTGGATGGTGGTGCCGATTCGGGTAACGCTGGCGGCGGAAAGAGCGTCGATGACAATAAGACAGCAGGGTTTCACGTGCTCCACGATGCCCCGGATGATGGAGGCAGTCTCAATGCCGGTCATGCCCATGACGCCCGGCGCAAAAGCAGCCAAAGAGTGAAGTCCCGCGTCTACCGAATCACGGACATGCAGAAAAAAATGACGGGTAGGTTGGATGAAATCCACGGTTTCCGGGCCCAAGGCATCAGGCGTGGCGTGTTGATTGCCTAAGCCAACTACTAAAAAGGGTACGTCTACCGCCACCTTGGGTAAAAGAGGCGCGAGATGCTTGGCTAAAATACCGCTTAATTCGTCGATAAGGAGAGCCGCTTCCTCGGTTTGGGGAATCTCAATGGTGATATAGTTCCCTTTGGGCCTGCCCATGCGGGCTTCGCCTTCGGAATTCAGGATGCGGATGGTGGTCACAGTAGCTTCGGTATATTTTTCCACTTCTTCGGAAACGCCGGGTATTTCTATATTGGCGTCTCCCCGCAAAGCTTGATGGGCCTCTACCGCCAGATTATAGCTGGAAACGTCTGGAATACCATTTTTGACTGGATGCATTTTTCTTCTCCTTATTTGTGTTTTTTTGTAAAATCATGCAGGAACAAGTCTTGTGTAAAGCGAATAATCAATACTCTATGGTGCTCGTACAAATTCTATGCTAAAATAAAAAAGGCGATGCATATGAAAGTCACTTGTATGATATGCAACCGGGAATTGATACTCAGCCCGGTGGATCAGGATTACGAAAAATACGATAAAATGTCCAAGGAAGAAAGAAAAGGGTATATTTGCGAACATTGTGCAACCCGTATCAAAATTAGCGCCAACGTAACCAAACATAAAGAGCATGGGAATTCCTGATTTTTTATTTTTGTTTTCCATGGCTTTTTATGATTTTCTTTGATTTAATGGGTTTTCGTTGTATGCCGCCTTTCTTTCAATGTGCTATAGCGGCTGTTAAGATGGAATTTTTAACGGGCGTAGCGTGAATTGAATTGCGTTTTTTACTTGGTTTTTTATAAAAGCTTTTTGAGGTTTGTTTAAATTAGTTTTACCCACGTTTCCTGTTTTATGCAGCGATTCTCTGGGGAGGGATTCCATGCGGATCATTGCCGGAACTGCCGGCGGCCGGCGCTTGTTTGCTCCTGCCGGAAACCATACACGACCTACCGCCGATCGGGTGAAGGAAGCAATTTTCAGCGTACTCATGCCTTATCTTGCACAAGCCAGGGTCTTGGATGCTTTTGCCGGCAGCGGCGCCATGACGTTGGAAGCTCTGAGCCGGGGCGCCGGGGCAGCGGTGCTCATCGATAACGATCGAAAAGCTTTGTCCGCCATGAAAAGGAATATTGACCTTTGCGGCATGACTGCGTCTACCCGGGTGCTGGCAGGCGATGTAAGCAATATTCTGCCGCGATTGGACGGTGCTTTTGATTTGGTTTTTTTAGATCCGCCTTATAACCGGGGGATCATCACTAAAGTCGAGCCGCTCTTGGAACGGAAAGGCCTGTTGGCGGCGGAAGCCATTGTGGTTTTGGAAACCGCGGCCAAAACCCAGGAACGCTTTGCCGGCGCCGCCTGGCGATTAGAAAAAGAGTCTTTTTACGGCGATACCGCCGTTTTGTATTACCGATATCAGAACGATTAAATATTAGAAGAAGCAAAAGGAGGGTTTTTTCAGTGGATAAAAGTGAGATCAACAATGTCCTGCAAGACATAGAGGAGTATATTACCAATGCATCCCGCGTACCGCTTACCGGGAAAGTGATGGTGGACGGTGATCAATTGCTGGAACTCATCGACCGGATTCACGCCCTGATGCCGGAAGAGATCAAACAGGCCCGCCAAGTATTGGATCAAAGTGATAAATTATTGGAAAGTATTGAAAATCAGGGCAAGCGTTTGCTGGAGGATGCAAGACTCCAAGCCGGCAAATTAGTGATGGAGAATGAGATCGTTCTGCAAGCTCAGGCAGAAGCGGAGAATGTATTGAATAAAGCGCAGCAGCGCGCAGGTGAAATCGCTCATGATATCCAAGTCTATGGCGATAATGTTTTGTCCCAGATTGAGTTGAACATGGAACAGGCTCTTGCCGTTATTAAAAAGAGCCGTGCGGAATTGCGTTCACCAAAAGATTAAATTTTTCAAACGAAAAATCTAATTTCTTTTCATAAATGTGGACATACATAGACCGATAATCGCTAAGAGCAGTAAAATGCCCATGGCGGCAAGCCATAGCGTTCCGATTCCCGGCAGAACGGCGGGCGTCAGATTACCGGCGTTGGCAGGAATATAGGGTGTTGCCCATAATAAAAGCAGCAGGGCAAGGATGCTGTGCACAGCCCGGCTTATCAAATAAAGCTTGGGGCTCAAATCCGTGCCTTCCAGCATACTGATAACCTGAGCCTGGATGGATAACCCATTCCAGGCTATTATCATGCCCGCGGCCGCCATCTGCTCCAAAAGGGGAGCGCCGCTTTGCGGCAGGGCGGCCACCCCGATGGTCATCTCAAAAAAACCTTTGCTGAGGGAGAGAGTCAACTCACCGGATAACCCAAAGATTTGACAAAAACCAAAAAACAAACGGTCGAAAGCGGTCAGCAATCCCATTTTTTGCAGGAGCGCGGTCAAAACGGCAAAAAAAACCATAAAGCCGCCAATAGCGCTGATATTAACAATGGCGTTTTTCACCGATTGGCCCAGCAGTTGTCCAAAGGGTGGCGTTTCGGTGGCTTTCAGAAGAGCGACGCCCTCCTTCCAGGTATCGTACAGGTGCCATATGCCCCGGCGGCAACAGCTCTGCTGTTTGGCCGGGGTTTTCTTTGCCCGAAAACGCAGTAAAATGCCAAAGATAAAATTAACGGGATAGTGAGAGAGGTAAAGCCATACCCCCAAAGCCGGTTCTTTCAAGATGCCGATGGCGACGGCGGCCAGGATATACAAAGGCCCGGCGTTATTGGTGAAAGCCAGTAGTCGGTCTCCTTCTTCTTTGGTGCAGAGACCTTCTTTGCGCAAGCTGGCGGTGATGGCAGCTCCTGTGGGCGACCCGGAAACAAAGCCCATAACCACCGCCAAAGCGGCTGCCCCCGGCAGGCGGAAAAGGGGACGTATCAAAGGATCAAGCCAAAGGCCCAAGGTTTTGGCCATGCCGGTGCGCAGTAAGAGCTCCGCCGTCATAAAAAAGGGGAAAAGAGAAGGCACCACCGACTGCCACCAAATACCGAGACCGACGCCGGCGGCAGCAAAAACAGTTTTAGGGAAAAAGATCATAGCCAAAAGAAAAAAGCAGATGGCCAAGCCGCGGCAAAGAGCCATACACATCACCTGCCTGCTGATTATTGAAAGAAAAGCAAAAATAAACTGGAAAAAAGCTGCCGAATATGATAATATATATAAGGTTATGGTCTATCATCTAAAATGCAAATCAAAAGCGCAGGGGGTAAATAAAAATGAAAGTATTGGTTTTGAACTGTGGAAGCTCTTCCTTGAAGTACCAGCTTTTTGACATGACCACCGAAACCATTATGGCAAAAGGCTTGGTAGAAAAAATCGGCTTGGCCGAATCCGATCTGACCCACAGGGTAGGGGATAAAAAAGTTGAGATCAAAGCTGAGATGCCAAACCATTCCAAAGCCATTGAGCTGGTGATCGGGTGCTTAACCAGTCCCGAGCACGGTGTCATCTCCGATATGAAAGAAATCGACGCCGTCGGACACCGGATCGTCCATGGCGGCAGCACCTTTGCCCAATCCGTTTTGCTGAAAGAAGACGTCATCGCGGAAGTTGAGAAATTAGTTGAGATTGCTCCCCTGCACAATCCTCCGGCCTTATTAGGGATCAATGCCTGCAAGGAAACCATGCCCGGCGTGCCGATGGTCGGCGTTTTCGATACTTCCTTCCATCAAACTATGCCTGCCAGCTCCTATATATACGGCATCAGTTATGATATGTATGAAAAATATGGCGTACGCCGTTACGGCTTCCATGGCACTTCTCACCGCTATATTTCTGAACGTGCCATCGCCCTGTTAGGGAAACCGGCATTGGAAACCAAGATCATTACCTGCCACTTGGGCAACGGCTCCAGCATCTCCGCCGTCTGTGGCGGTAAATGCATGGATACCAGCATGGGCTTTACCCCGCTGGCCGGCTTGCTCATGGGAACCCGCTCCGGCGATGTTGACCCCGCCATTGTGGCTTATATTTGCGAACGGGAAAATTTGTCGGCCCAGGAGGCGTGTAACTATTTGAATAAGAAATGCGGTCTTTTAGGCATTTCCGGCGTATCCAGCGATATGCGCTATGTGGAAGAAGCTGCCAACGAAGGCAATGAAAGAGCCAAGCTGGCTTTGGAAATGTTAGAGCAGCAGATCGTGAAATATATCGGCGCTTATGCCGCCGAGATGAACGGCGTTGACGCCATCGTTTTTACCGCCGGTATCGGGGAGAACAGCATCAGATTGCGTAAAGCCATCTGTGAGCGCCTATCCTTCCTGGGCTTGGATTTTGATGCGGCGGCCAACGAAGTGCGCGGTGAAGAAACCGAGATCACCAAAGCCGGTTCCAAGGTGAAAGCTTTCATTATTCCCACCAATGAGGAACTGATGATTGCCAAAGACACCTTGGCTATTGTCTCAAAATAACAAGAACTTGACATATTAAACCGCTGTTTGTATAATAATGAAGCCGCTATTTATCGCGAAGGGCGAAAGCGGTCTGTGTGGAAAACGGCATTCATTGCCCAAAAAGGCGGGAATGGTGTGAAGATTGATGTAAGTAAAGTCAAAAATATCAAAGGCGGTTCGGCAGCTTTTTCTCTTTCAGAAGAGGTGGATGCCGCAGCCTTCGGCTATGGCGAGCTGGTCTTGTCTGCTCCTTTGTTTTTTCGCGGCAAGGTGGATCATCAGAACGCTTTTCTTGTGGTGGAAGGTACGGCGGACGGTTTGTTGGAGCTTACTTGCCACCGTTGTCTGAAACCTTTTTCCCATTCTTTTTCCGTGCAGGTAACAGAAACTTTTTCCAATCAGCCGGAAGTGGTGGAGTCCGATGAAGAGGAAACCGTACATCTCTTTGAAGGCAATGTGATCGAGATCACCCGGTATCTTTTGAAAGAGATCTATCTTTCCTTACCGATGCAGGTGCTGTGTAGCGCCGATTGTCGGGGACTGTGCCCCGGTTGCGGCGCGGATCTCAATACCGAGGCCTGCCGCTGCGGGGAGCAGGAAATCGACCCGCGGCTTGCGAAATTATTGCTTTTAAAAAACCAGAAGGAACCAGAGTAAGAAAGGAGTGGAAATCCATGGGTGTACCTAAGAATAGAAAATCCAAAGCCAATGTCCGTATGCACCGTGCCGGAATGAGTGCCGGCAATGTTGCGCCCGGTCTCAGTATTTGCCCTCAATGCCATGCTTTGAAAGAGCCTCACCATGCATGTGGGGAATGTGGCTATTATAAAGGCCGTCCCATCAAAGTGGAAGCGCCTGCCAAAGCGAAATAAATTTGCTTTGAAAAGCCTCCGGTATCTGCCGGAGGCTTTTTTGCAGCGTGATCCGTTTTATGGAAGGACAAAACAGTCATATGAACATAAACAAAAAAAGCAACAAGATCAAAAGTGGATAAGATTTCCGGGAACCGGGACATAATATCGGCGTCTATCAATTTAGGGCAATATCGTACAGAGTATCGCCTGTTGGTAAAGTGTCGTAAAATAAAAATACGGATAAACAGATAACAATGACATCCCTGATCGAAGAACTGTCTTAAGTAAAGCACCGCTTTGTCGGCCTTTTCGGTGAATGATGCGGTGTTGCCTTAGAAATCGTATGCAAGAAGCCGCCTCTAAAACGGCGTCAAATTACACGAAGATCAAGAAAGGTAGGCTTAGTGGAACGTGATAAAAGTTAAAAATTTAAAAATAATCTTTTTTCATGCGGCACTGGCCTTTTTCATAGCCGCTTTATTTTGCGGTATCTGTTTCAGCGGGCAGCAACGCGTTTGGGCGGCGGGGCAGACCTCCAGCGTCAAAGCGGCGGCCATGCCTTTGGCGCCGGTGCCCATTGTCGGCAAACAGGCGAAGAGTTACACTATCCTGATGTATCATCATCTGGCTCCCGCTGAGACCTGCGCTAAGGGCGGCGTCAACTATGGCAACAATGCGGTGATTTCGCTGGACGTTTTTGCCGCGCAAATGAAGGCGCTGTACGATAAAGGATATAAAACGCTCCTGATGTCCGAGCTTTATGACTATTTGGCTCAGGGGCTGATGCCGCCGTACAACAGCGTGGTCATTACCTTTGACGATGGCTATGCCAGCAATTGTACTATGGCGTACCCTATTTTGAAGCAATACGGCCTCAAGGCCAATATAGCGGTGGTGGTGAGTTCTTCCGAAATTGCGGTCGACGTATCGCAGTACGATGATTCCGCTTACGGACTGCCCCATCTGACTTTTGACCAGATGCGGGAAATGGCGCAAAGCGGCATCATTGAGTTCGGCAGCCACACCTATGACGGCCACGGCAGCGTAGTGATCAATGCCAAAGGAGAGACCGGCCCGGCTATGGTCAACAAGATCTACTTCGGCAACGGCGTCTTGGAATCGCCCTGGGAATACCGGGAGCGCGTCGCCAATGATCTGGCCTTGAGCAAAAGTATTCTGGAAAAGGAATTGGGCGTACCCATCACTTATTTTGCATATCCTTACGGCCGGCATAACGATACCCTCACCCAGGCATTAAAAGATACGGGCTATCTTATTGCCGTTACCACGCAGCCGAATCAGGCGGTAGCGGGGAATTCTCTTTTGCTATTGCCACGGGTTAATGCTTCAAATAATATGACCGTTACAGAGTATCTGAAAAGCATCAAAAATCAGTAAACAACAAAAAGAAAAGTGCAAAAAATGAAGAAAAAATGAAGAAAAAAGGAAAATAAATCGAAGAAAGAGAAAAGAGCGGCGCAAGATGCAGCGCGGCTCTTTTTTGCGCTTGTATAAAGTAAAACAAGTGTGTATAATATTTTTGTAATATTTTACTTAGAAAATGACAGCCTAAAAAGGCGCGGGAGGAAAGAAACGTGCGTATTGCTGTAGACGCCATGGGCGGCGACCATGCACCCAATGAGATTGTGCAGGGAGCGATTGCCGCGGCGCAAGAACATAGCGATTGGCAGATTATTTTGGTAGGGAAAGAAGCGATGCTGCCCAAGCAGTCTCAATATCCCGCCAATGTCAGGACCTATCCCGCCGGTTCCGTGATGGCCATGGATGAATCCGTGGAACATCTGCGGCAGAAAAGAGATTCCTCCATTTGGGTGGCGACCCAGCTGGTCAAAGAGGGAGAGGCAGACGCTGTGGTTTCGGCGGGCTCCACCGGCGCGCAAATGGCATCGGCTCTGTTGCAGTTGGGAAGGATCAAAGGCGTGGAGCGGCCTGCTATTTGTGTGGTTTTCCCCACCTTTAACGGCGGCAAGATCGTTTTAGATATCGGTGCCAACACGGAACTGAAACCGGAACAGCTGTTGCAGTTTGCCGTGATGGGGGATGTTTACGCCAAGGCTGTCTTTCATACCGAAAATCCACGCATCGCCTTGCTTTCCAATGGGGCGGAAGAATGCAAAGGTACGCCGCTGGTGGTTGCGGCTCACAAGCTTTTAGCAGAAAGCGAACTGAACTTTATCGGTAATATTGAGGGACGCGATATCTCTTATGGCGAATATGACGTCATGGTCACCGACGGCTTTACCGGCAATGTGGTGCTGAAGATGGCGGAGGGTTTGAGTAAAGTACTGTTTGCTCAGCTGAAACGGGAATTTAAGCATAACCTTTTCACCAAGATCGGTGCGGCTTTAGTGAAGCCCGGTTTATTGAATATCAAGAAGGCACTGGATTATACGGAGTACGGCGGCGCGCCCCTGGTGGGTGTGAAGGGCATCAGTATCGTCTGCCACGGCAGTTCCAATGCTTATGCCATTAAGAACGCCATTGCCGTAGCAGCCAATCTGGTGGAAGCTGATTTTGTCGGCAAGATCGCCGAAAGGGTCGGCGCTTGCCAGGCGGAATAAACCGGTTTAAGAAATCAATATCATAAAGTTGAGAAATGATAAAAAGGAGACTGGGGCATGGACATTTTTGAAAAGATCAAAAGAATTGTTGTGGAACAACTGGGGCGCAAACCCGAAGAGGTGACCATGGATACCTCCTTTGCCGATCTGGAAGTGGATTCTTTGGACGTCGTGGAATTGATTATGTCTTTGGAGGAAGAATTCGAAATCAATATTTCCGATGAGGAAGCCATGAGTTTTGCCAATATGCGGGATTTGGTTGAGTATATCCAGAATAAGATTTTCTAAATCGCCAAATGGGGTTTTGAATATGACAAAAACGCGGAAAGATATTGGGGAACTGGCTTTATCCATCGGCTGGCTGGGGAATGATTTTACCCTATTGCGGCAGGCGGTCACCAATCCCACCTATTTTGAAGGCCAGCAGGGCCCCGATAATCAGCGGCTGGAATATTTGGGCGACGCTGTTTTGGATATGCTGATGGCGGAGGAACTGTACCGCCGTTACCCCCAGGCGCAGGAGGGAACGCTTTCCAAGATTCGGGCGGCGCTGGTGCGGGAGGAAGCTTTGGCGGCGGCGGCCCGTCGTATCTCTCTGGGAGATTATCTGCTGCTCGGCAAAGGCAGTGAAAAAAACGGTGACGGTCAGCGGGACTCCGTACTGTCCGATACTTTTGAAGCGGTGCTGGGAGCCCTTTATCTTTCCTGTGGTCTGGAAGCGACCAGACATATGGTCCTGGATGGACTGGAAGAGGCTATGGCCAATATGCATGCCGGCAAATATGAGGATTACAAAGGGCTTTTGCAGCAATGGACCCAAAGCGCGGGCGGTGACGCTCCGCAATACCGCCTGTTGGACAGCCGCGGTCCCGATCACAAAAAGGAATATTGCATGGCTGTTGTCTACCAGGATCAAGAATTGGCCAGCGCCTGGGGCAGCAGCAAAAAAGAAGCGGAACAGGCTGCCGCGGCGAGCGCTTGGAAAAACCGGGACACTAAGCGGAATTCGGTTATTGCAAAGGAAAAAGCGGTGCGGGAGGATAAAGCTGCCGAAAAAGCCGCAGAGCTTCCCAAAAGCAGCATCGTTTCCAAAGGGAAAAAGCGGCAGGCTCCGGCATCTCAAAAAAATAAAACGCTTCATAAAAAAGCTGAAAGACAAACAGATACGAAAGGACGAAATGTTTTACAAAAATAATAAAAAAAATGAAAAGATTAATAAAGGTGCAAAAAATGGGCAGGAATAACCGGTACATCCTGCCCTTTTTTATACCCCATAAAGGCTGTCCCCACCGTTGTATCTTTTGTGACCAGTTTCAGGTAACGGGAACCTGCGCTCCTACGGCGGCTGCGGTCGCCGCCGCTATCGAAGCCTGGCGGCAGGAGCCTTTGCCGGAGGTGGCTTTTTACGGCGGCAGCTTTACCGCTCTGAGCAGAGAGGAGCAGGCCTATTATCTAAAGGTGACAGCCGAGGCTCTCCAGCGGGGACGTATCAGAGGTGTGCGCGTTTCCACCCGCCCGGACGCCATCAGCAGAGAAAAGCTGGACTTTTTGGCGGAATTCGGCGTGGATATGGTGGAACTTGGCGTGCAGTCCTTGGAGGATGAGGTCTTAAAAAATGCGGGACGGGGCCATGGGGCGGCGGATTCCTTTCAGGCGGCATCGCTTTTAAAAAAGGCCGGCTTTCACTGGGGCGTACAACTGATGCCCGGTTTGCCGGGAGAAGACAGGGCGCGTGCTTTGGCCAATGCGGCGGCTCTTTTGGCCTACCGGCCGGACACCGCACGGCTTTATCCCACTTTAGTGTTGAAAGGAACACCTTTGGCGGCTCTTTATGCAACGGACCGCTACCGGCCCCTGACCTTGGAAGAAGCGGTGACGATTTGCCGGGATCTTTTGCTTTTGTGCCGCTATTACGGCGTGGAAGTGATCCGGGTAGGGTTGCAGCCCACCCATGAAATTGCCTGGGGCAAGGGTGTGCTGGCTGGGCCTTTCCATCCCTCCTTCGGCCATTTGGCAGCGGGGGCTTTGTGGCTTGATAAAGCGGTCTTTCTTTTGGCCCGGCACGAACTGAAAAACCCTGTTTTATATGCAGATTCCAGGCATATCAGCCAGCTCATTGGGCAGAACCGCCGCAATCTGACGGAATTGGAATGCCTTCGGCCCGACATCAAAGTGAGGGAATATCCCTTTGCTCAGGGCGGGCTTGGCTTGGGCGGGGAAGACGGGCCGCGCTTTTTCCTGGAGGAAGAGGAATTTATGCGGGATCGGCTTAAGCGGATGCCTTTTGATTTGCCTCCGACAATTACGTTATGATATAATAACTAAATATGTCCGGAATCTTTTGCATAGCGGCAGCCGTTGAATTTGGCGGAACGGCTTGTTCGATACCATACTCACACCATATTCATACTATGCTTAATACCATGTTCAATATTATGTCAACTGGGTCAAAATAGTTTGTGGCATGACTGTTTAGATGATCTATGGCGTTTTAAATACGGGCGGGGCAAGATTATTGCAGGCAATGATCAATCAAAGTTTTACATTGTTTTGTATTGTTTGCGTTACGGTAAAGCTTCAAAAATAACTGCGGCAAAATGTTTTGGAGGAGCAGGCATTTTATGTACATAAAAAGCATCGATCTGGTGGGCTTTAAGTCTTTTATCGATAAAACCCGGCTGCAATTGGAGCCAGGAATTTCCTGCGTGGTAGGCCCCAACGGCAGCGGCAAGTCCAATGTGTCGGACGCGGTGCGCTGGGTCATCGGCGAGCAGAATCCCCGTTCCCTCCGGGGCCAGAAGATGGAGGATGTGATTTTTGCCGGCAGCGGCAAACGGAAGGCCATCGGCATGGCGGAGGTGGCTCTTACCATCGACAACAGTGACGGCAGTCTGCCTTTGGAATTCTCCGAGGTGACGGTGGCGCGCCGGGCCTACCGTTCCGGCGAAAGCGAATACCTCATCAACGGCAAGACTTGCCGTTTGAAGGATATCTATAATCTTTTCGTGGATTGTGGCGTTACCAGCGACAGTTTTTCCATGGTGGGGCAGGGACGCATCCATGAGATGGTGGGCATGAAACCGGAAGAACGGCGCTGCCTCATCGAGGAGGCCGCGGGCATCGTCCGCTACCGCAACCGTAAACGGGAAGCCATGCGCAAGCTGGACAATACCCAGCGCAACCTGGAGCGGGTGGAGGATATCGTCAGCGACTTGGCGGCGCGGGTGGGGCCTTTAGGGGAACAGGCGGAAAAGGCCGCCTCCTGCCGGGAAATGACCGAGGCTGCCAACCGTTTGGAAATCAGCCTCATTGCCCAGAATCTGGCAGAATATCAAAACAAGCTGAAGCAGCTGAAAGAGAGTCAGAATCAGAGTGAAAAAGAGCTTTTGACCCAGGAAAGCGGCTTTGCCGCCGCGGAGGCTCAAGCGGAGGAGATCCGCCTGGAAATCACTCGCCGGGAAGAAACGGTGGATAAAAAGCAGCAGGCCCTTTTCCAGCTGGCTACCGATAAGGAAAAAGTGGAAGCCAGGATCGGTGTAGCTTTGGCACAGAAAAAGGCGGCGGAAGAGAATATCCTCCGCCTGGAAAAGGAAATGGCGGGATTGACTTCCAAAGACGGCGGTTTTATCGATCTGGTAACGGAAAAAGAAGCCGACAAAGCCGCTTTGGATGGAAAAATCAAACAAACCGCCACGGCTTTGACGCAACAGGAAGCCGCGCTGGAGGTAGCCAAAAATAAAGCCGCCGATTGCGGGGAGCAAGTGGCGACCGCTAAGGAAGAGGCTTTTGATCTGGCCAATCAGCTGGCGCAGATCAAGAACGAGATCACCTACCAAGATCAGTTGATCGCCACGGCCCGGCAAACTTTGGCTAAAATCGACGAAGATTTAAAACGGTTGGCGGCTGTCGGGGAGAATCTGACGGCGGAAAAAGAACGCCTGAGCCGTGAGCTGAAAGCGGCGGCGGAAAACGGCAAAGAGAAGCAGATCCAATTGCAGCAGGTGGAGGAACGGACAAAACAACGGGACGGTAAGCAGCAGGAGCTGGCGGAGGCCGAGGTGATGCTGCGCTATTCCTGGAACGCCCAAAATTCCCGGCTGCAAATGTTGCAGGAATTGCAGGAAAAATATGAAGGTTATTATCCCGGCGTGCGGGCGCTGCTTCTGGCCGCCAAGAAGGGCCAGGCGGCAGCCTCCGGCATCATTGGAGTTATGGCGGAGCTTCTGGAAGTGCGGCCCGGCTGCGAAACGGCTTTGGAGACTGCTTTGGGCGGCGCTTTGCAGAATATCGTGACCAAAACGGAAAAAGACGCCAGGGACGCCATTGATTATCTGAAAAAGAACCAGGCAGGCCGGGTGACGCTCTTGCCTTTAGATGCTATCCGCGCCCGGCGCAACGAAACTCTGGACAAAGTATTGTCCATGCCCGGCGTCATCGGCCGGGGCGTGGATCTGGTAAAATGCAGTAAGGAAGTGCGGCCCGCCGCCGAATTCCTTCTGAATAACCTGCTGGTGGTGGAATCTCTGCCGGTGGCTAACCAGGCCGCCCGGCAGCTGCAATATCAATGCAAAGTCGTGACCCTGGAAGGGGATATGGTCAATCCCGGCGGCGCTATGAGCGGCGGCAGCCGGGAGAAACGCCAGGGAGATCTTCTGGCCCGCAAGGAGGAGATCCGGGAGTTGGCGCGACAGGTGGCGGAGCTGGCCCAAAAGGCCCAGACCGCCAAAACGGAGCTGGATGGCCTAAAGGCGCAGGAGGCTGGCGATAAAGAAGAACGCGCCGCCTTGCGGGAGTCGCTGCGGCAGCTGGAAATGAGCCGGCTGGCCTTGGACAAGGATTTGCAGCACTTGACCGCCTCCGCTCAGTCCGAGGCCAAGGAGCGGGAAAGCCTGACCTGGGAAAAGACGGAGCAGGAAAAAGAAGTCGTAGAGCTTACCAAGCGGCAGGCGGCGCTGAAAGAAGAATTGTCTCACTGGCAGGAGATCAACGAGCAAGCCGGTAACAATATCAGTGAAAATCAAGCGGCTTATGACGCCGCCGCTGCGGCTTTGGATGAGTGTCAGAAGCGGGTGGCCGATCTGCGAGTGGAACTGGCCAGGCTGGAGCAGGAAGGGCAGAGTTTGGCAGCGGAACTGAAACGTCTGAAAGGCGAAAAGACCGGACTGTTCCAGGAGATCGAGGAGAAAAAAGCCCAATTGCTACATTTTGAGAAGCAGCGGGATCTCTGCCGGGAAGATCATCATAAAGCAAAAGACGAGCTGCAGGAAATGGAAGAACAATACCATCTCCGGCAGAACCAACTGAATACCGACCGCCATGAATTGCAGATCATGGAAGAGAGCGCGGCGGCACAAGAGAAGGCAGCCAAGGAACTGCGGCAGGCCATGGAAAAACAGCGGGAGTCCCTGCACCAGCAGGAGATAAAAAAAGCCAAACTGGAAACGGAATGGGACAATGAGATGCAGAAGCTCCGGGAAAACTTCGGCCTTACCTATGAAGAAGCGGCGCCTCTGATTCTGCCCGATCTTTCCCGCCGTGAGGCATCCCTCCGGGTGCGGGAGCTCCGGCAAGCCATTTTTGCTTTGGGTGCGGTGAATATGGGCGCTATCGAGGAATACCAAGAGGTCAAAGAAAGATATGAATTTCTGACCGCGCAGCGGGCGGATCTTCTCTCGGCGCGGAAGTCTTTGGATAAGGTCATCAAGGAAATGGACAATATTATGAACCGCCGCTTCCAGGAGACTTTTGGCAAGGTTAGTCAGGAATTCAACAAGGCTTTTGTCCGGCTCTTCGGCGGTGGCCAGGCTTCCCTGTCCCTGACCGATCCGGAAAATCTGCTGGAAACCGGCGTGGAGCTTTCGGTGTCGCCGCCGGGCAAAACCATTGCCAATTATAATCTTTTGTCCGGGGGCGAGAAGTCTTTAATCGGCATTGCCCTGATGTTCGGCATCTTTCAGGTGCGTCCAAGCCCTTTCTGCGTGTTGGACGAGGTGGATTCTGCTTTGGACGAGGCCAATGTGGACCGCTTTGGGGAATATTTGCGGGAATTAGCCGGTAACACCCAATTTCTATTGATCTCCCACCGGCAGGGTACCATGGAAGCCGCCCAGGTGCTTTGGGGGGTGACCATGGAGGAAGACGGCATTTCAAAGGTGGTATCGGTGAAGCTCACCGACATGGAAGCGGCAAGCTAGGAGGATTGACATGGGCTTTTTTGATAAATTGAAACATGGTTTAAGCAAGACCAAGGGCGGTTTTGCCGAAAAGATTGGCGGCACATTGCATTTTGGCCGCAAGATCGATGAAGAATTGTACGAAGAGCTGGAAGAACAACTGATCATGGCGGATATCGGCGTGGAGACGGCCATTGATCTGGTGACCCGGCTGCGCCAGCGGGTCAAGACGGATCGTATCAGTGACGCCGGCGAATTGCAGGCGGCTTTGCAGGAGGAGATCGCCGCTATTTTAGAAGAAGGCACGCATGGGCTTGCCATCGAGAAAGACCGGCTCAATATTTGGCTGGTGGTCGGCGTCAACGGCGCCGGCAAGACCACCACCATCGGCAAGATGGCTCACTACCTGCGGGAAGAAAAACACAAGGTATTACTGGCGGCGGCGGACACCTTCCGGGCGGCGGCCATTGAGCAATTGGTTGTCTGGGGCGAGCGGGCCGGCGTGGACGTCATTCGTCAAAGCCAGGGCGCCGACCCCGGCGCGGTGGTCTTTGACGCCTGCCAAGCAGCGCTTTCCCGGCACAGCGACGTACTGTTGGTAGATACGGCGGGGCGGCTGCAAAATAAAGCCAATCTTATGGAAGAATTGAAAAAAATTTATCGCATTATCAAACGGGAAGCACCCGACGCGCATGTGGAGACTTTATTGGTCTTAGACGCAGGCACCGGGCAAAATGCCATCAGCCAGGCCAAGCTCTTCGGCGAGGTGGTACCCCTTACCGGTATCATTTTGACTAAATTGGACGGCACCGCCAAGGGCGGCGTTACCATCGGCATCCAGCATGAGTTGCATCTGCCGGTGCGAATGATCGGCGTTGGCGAAGGCATCGATGATTTGCAACCTTTTGTGCCTCGGGATTTTGTCAAAGCAATTTTTGAATAAAGAAAGCAAATTTACTTGACAGGTTTAGGGAAATCGATTATACTTTTAGAGTGTCAAGGAAAAAAACTTGTCAAGGCAAAAAGAAAAAACTTTACCAAGAGGAAATGAACTTTTTTAAAAGGGAAGACCTTGTTAACGGAAGAAAGCGGGTGCCGGATGGAAAAGCTGGGCCGCATGGCTTTACTTTATGATCTGTATGGCAATTTGCTGACGGAAAAACAAAGAGAGGTTTTGACCTTATTCTATGACGAGGATCTTTCTTTAGGGGAGATCGCCGACCTCTGGGATATCAGCCGCCAGGGGGTTCATGATTTATTAAAGCGCTGTGAGAAGCTGTTGGAGCATTATGAAGAACGCTTGCAGCTTTTGACCCGGCTCACGAAAAACGGGGAACTGATCAACGAAATGAGTGCCCTTTTAAGGCAAGCCGAGGCGGAGAAACGCTGGGATCTGGTGGACGCCGCGCTGGCTTTATTGCAGGCAAAGGGGCAAGACTTATAAAAATGTCCGGCAAAGGAGAAAATGGACATGGCGGTATTCAGCAGCTTAGCCGATAAATTGCAGGCAACCTTTAAAAAGCTCACCGGCAAAGGAAAGCTCAGCGAGGCCGATGTCGGCGAGGCCATGCGGGAAGTCCGCGTCGCTCTTTTGGAAGCGGACGTCAGCTACAAGGTGGCTAAGGATTTTATCGCGAAAGTAAAAGAACGGGCGGTGGGCAGCGAGGTTTTGGAAAGCCTGTCCCCCGGCCAACAGGTCATTAAGATTGTTAATGAAGAGCTGACCGCTTTGATGGGTCCGGAGCAGGCTAAGATCGCGGTTTCTTCCAAGCCGCCCACCGTGGTTATGATGGTGGGGCTGCAAGGGAGCGGCAAGACCACCTCAGCCGCCAAGATTGGCAATCTGTTGAAAAAACAGGGCCGGCGGCCGCTTCTGGCTGCCGGGGATGTTTACCGTCCCGCCGCCATCAAGCAGCTCGAGGTATTGGGCGAGAGCCTGGGCATTCCCGTATTCAGCTTAGGAGACGGCGTGAGCCCCGTTGCGATTGCCAAGGCGGCCTATGCCCACGCCCAGGATCACGGCAACGATTATCTTATCATCGACACCGCAGGGCGGCTCTATATCGATGAGGCCCTGATGGACGAATTGAAAAATATCCGGGCGGCGGTAGCCCCCCACGAGACCCTCCTGGTGATCGACGCCATGGCGGGCCAGGACGCCATCAATGTGGCGGAAGCCTTCAACGCTCAGCTCGACATCGATGGGCTGGTGCTGACCAAATTGGACGGCGATACCAGAGGCGGTGCCGCTTTATCCGCTAAGGCCGTTACCGGTAAGCCCATTAAATTCGTGGGCATGGGGGAAAAGCCCGAAGCCATGGAGCCTTTTTACCCCGACCGCATGGCTTCCCGCATCTTGGGCATGGGGGATATGCTTTCCCTCATCGAAAAGGCTCAGGCCACGGTGGATTCCACCAAAGCCAAAGAGATGGAAGCCAAGCTCCTGAAAGCGGAATTTACCTTTGACGATTTTCTGGATCAGATGGAGCAAATGAAAAAAATGGGCGGCATGCAGGACATTTTGAGCATGATGCCGGGTATGGGAAAACAACTGAAAGACATCCAGGTGGATGAAAAAGAGATGGCTCGCATACAGGCCATTATCCAATCCATGACGCCGGAGGAGCGCCAGAGGCCGGAGATTATCAACGGCTCGAGAAGGCAGCGCATCGCCAAAGGCAGCGGCACTCAGGTACAGAACGTCAACCGGCTGCTGAAGCAATTTGAACAGACCAAGAAAATGATGAAGCAGATGGGTGGCATGGCGGGCGGCAAAAAAGGCAAAGGGATGCCTAAAATGCCTTTCTTCCGGTAAGGCGGAAAAATTGATGCGGCGCCAAAAGCGCGTTAAGATATCAAAGGCTCGATAAGGTGTAAAAAGCCCGATATGGCAAGAGGCTTGCAAGAAGAGCCGGGCGCTTTTTACGAAAAGCCCGGGCCGGATGCGGACGAGCCGCTTAAAAGGCGGAATGGTCGGCAAGCGCAATTTCCCAAGGATCCTATGATGATACGGGCAAAAGGCGCGGGAACCGGACGGACAGAAATCTTATAGAAATACGGACAGATAATAAAAAATTAATTCTTATACTAGATTTTGAGAAAGATAAGGAGGTGACAATATGGCAACTCGTATCAGACTGCGCCGCATGGGTGCAAAAAAACAACCCTTTTACAGAGTGGTAGTGGCTGATTCCCGGTATCCTCGCGATGGTCGTTTCATCGAAGAGATCGGTTATTATAATCCTTTGAGCAATCCCGCCGAAATCAAGATCGACGAAGAAAAAGCCCTGAAGTGGATCGCTACCGGAGCAGAACCTTCCGATACGGTTCGTTCCTTGCTGAAACGTACCGGTATCTGGGAAAAACGGCAGGCAAAATAAGGTAACGACCTTGGCCAGGATGTTTTTACTCCTGTGACGAAGGGGGAGACATGATGAAAGAATTGGTTGAACACATTGCACGGTCTTTGGTGACCAACCCCGATGCGATAGAAGTCACCGAGGTGGAGAAGGAAAAAAGCATCCACCTGGAGCTACGCACCGCGCCGGAGGATATGGGCAAGGTCATTGGCAAGCAAGGCCGTATTGCCAAGGCAATCCGCACCGTTTTGAAAGCAGCGGCGGCCAAAGAAGGCAAAAAGTCCGATTTGGACATTGTTTAGTTTTAGATCTGTACATGAGAACCTCTTCCCGTTTGTTACCGGGAAGGGGTTCTTGTAAGATTGGGATGGGGGCGGTATCGTGACGGAAATCTTAGTGGGACAAGTAGTGGGCGCTCATGGCGTCCGGGGCATGGTCAAAGTGGCGGTCATTACGCAGAAACCGGAGAAGCGTTTCGCCAAAGGGCGTTCCCTATGGCTTGCTAAGCCGGGGCGCTGGTTCGAGGTGGAGAGCGTCCAGCCTCACCAAAGTATTTTGTTGGTAAAATTCGCCGGCGTGGACGACAGAGACGCCGCGATAGCCCTGTTTCCTTCCGAGATCAGGATCGCCAAAGCGGAACTGGAGCCATTGCCGGAAGGGGAATATTATTATTTTGAGCTTCTGGGTCTCTCGGTCTACAGCGAGGGGGCTTTTTTGGGTACTCTTTCCGATATTCTGGAGACCGGTGCTAACGATGTTTATGTTATTGCCCGGGAAGGAAAAAAAGATCTTCTGGTACCGGCTTTGAAGGATGTCATCCAGAAGACGGATTTGTCGGCGAGACGGCTGGACGTCAAGCTTCCCGCCGGTCTTTTGGAATGTTATGAATAGCCCTGTGGTTCAGACGGGATTGTGGCGATGAAAAATGGGAAAATGAATTAAACCGGCATCAGACAATACCTGAAGCTTTTCGCCCAACTTTGGGAAGCGGTTGCATAACGGATGAGGTGACTCCAGGGGGAACGGGGCTGGAGCGGATCAGGCAGAAGGCCGGGTCAGTTGGAAAAATGCCGGGCTTTAGCTTATAAAAAGCTGTATAAATGGAAAAAACAATCAAAAGTATGCTAAAAAGTACGAATGAAAAATGGGAAAGCAATCGGGCATGATTGCCGTAAGGATACAGCAAAGATTGAAGGAATGGAGAAAAACATGCGGATCGATATTTTGACCCTTTTCCCGGCCATGTTTGCCCCTATGTCGGAGAGCATTGTCAAGCGGGCCTGCGACAAGGGGTTTGTGGAGATGCATATCACCAATATCCGGGACTATACCGAAGACAAGCACAGCACCGCCGATGACCGCCTTTACGGCGGCGGCGCCGGTATGGTAATGAAGCCCGAGCCGCTTTTTGCCGCCATAGAGGACTGCAAGCCGGCGAAAGACAAAAAGGTGCGTATTGTTATGACCAGCCCCGCCGGGGAGCTGTTTACGCAGAAAAAAGCACGGGAGCTGGCTTTGGCCGATCAGGTCATCTTTATCTGCGGCCATTATGAAGGAGTGGATCAGCGGGTGGAGGATACCTATGCCACCGATGTGCTGTCCATCGGCGATTATGTTTTAACCGGCGGCGAACTGCCCGCCATGATCATGGCGGACAGCATCATCCGGCTTTTGCCGGGGGTTTTGGGGGATGACGCTTCCTCTGAGGAAGAGAGCTTTCAGGATGGTTTGCTGGAATATCCCCAATATACCAGGCCGCCTGTCTTTTGGGGCATGGAAGTACCACAGGTGCTGCTTTCCGGCAATCATGAGGACATCCGCCGCTGGCGGCGGCGGCAGTCTTTGTACCGAACCTATCAGCGGCGGCCGCAGCTTTTATCCAAGGCGCTGCTGACGCCGGAAGACGTTGCTGTTTTGACGGAGATCAAAAAGGATACGGTAAAGCCTTTTCGTCTATGGGTAGCGCTTTTGCATTATCCGGTTTATAACAAGAAAAAAGAAATCGTCAATACTTCTCTGACCAACCTGGATCTGCACGATATCTCCCGAGCGGCGGCTACCTATGATCTGGCGGGCTTTTTCATTGTACAGCCCGCAGAAGGACAGCGGGAGCTGATCACCACCTTGCTGGGTCACTGGAAAAGGGGGTTCGGCGCCCGCTACAATCTCCACCGGCATCAGGCCTTGGAGCGCACCCATCTGGTGGTTTCTCTGGAGGATGTGATCCAGGCTATCGGTGCGCCTAAGCTTATCGCCACAAGCGCCAAGGCTCATCCCGCTATGGTAGGTTACGACCAGATGCGCCGGACTATGGAAAAAGAGGGAGGCGATTATCTTTTGCTTTTGGGTACCGGGTGGGGCCTCACCGACGAGCTGATGGCAGACGCCTCCTATATCCTGCGTCCCATCTACGGCGTAGGAGAATATAATCATTTATCGGTGCGCAGCGCGGCTTCGATCATATTTGACCGGTTATTGGGTGAAAAATAAATATTGTTATTATTTTTCGGTTGTGCTATAATACCTAAGTCATGTGTAAAACGGGCGGTCCGCTATGCTGCAAAGTGCAGGTATGAACGCTTGGGAAAGAAAGGAGGAAGAAACATGGATTTTATTGCGATGATTGAAAAAGAGCAATTACGTCAGGATATTCCCCAATTCCGTCCTGGAGACACCGTCCGCGTCTCCGTTAAGGTCGTAGAAGGTAGCAGGGAACGGGTTCAGTTATTTGAAGGGGTCTGCATCAAACGAAAAGGCACCGGCCTCCGTGAGAATTTTACTGTCCGCCGGATGAGCTACGGTGTCGGAGTCGAAAGAACCTTCCCTCTCCATGCGCCCAGCTTGGATAAGATTCAAGTGGTGCGTCACGGTAAAGTTCGCCGGGCTAAATTGTATTATCTCCGCGACCTCACCGGAAAGGCAGCCAGAATCAAAGAAATTCGCAAGAAGTAAAAAGGGCTTCACAGCCCTTTTTTTATTTCAGAAAACACTTGTTTAAGCAAGTTTTTTTATGGTAAAATATTAAAGATATGAATGCTAGAAATTTTGGTATGTGGGAGGTATTTGCGTGATTTCCAGTAATGATTTTAGGACCGGCGTTTCCATCGAGTTGGATGGAGATGCTTATATGGTAGTGGACTTTCAACATGTCAAGCCCGGTAAGGGGGCCGCTTTTGTCCGTACCAAACTGAAAAATGTTCGTACCGGCGGCGTTGTGGAGCGTACCTTTGATGCCGGTGAGAAAGTGCCAAAAGCTCATTTGGATCGCAGGAGCATGCAATTCCTTTATAATGAGGATGACGATAGCTTCATCTTTATGGATGAAGAAACTTACGATCAAAAAACCTTAAACAGCAATCAGCTGGGTCCCGAAGTCAAATATCTGAAAGAAAATATGGTGCTGTCCGTTTTATTCTTCCAAGGCAATATCATTGGCGTGGATTTCCCCGCCCAGGTGGAATTGGCTGTTATTGAAACGGAACCCGGCATCAAAGGCGATACCGCTTCCGGCGGCACCAAGCCCGCCACCATGGAAACCGGCGCTGTTGTCCGCGTCCCTTTCTTTATCAACGAAGGGGACAAGATTCGCATCAATACCAAAACCGGCGAGTATATTGAGCGGGCATAATGCATAGAATAGTCATCGGCGGTAACGCCGATACTATAATAAATGAACTTAGAAAATGAAAGGGGGTATTTCCCGTGACTGAATTGAAAGAGCGAGTGGCTTATTTACAAGGTTTAGCAGACGGACTGGAAATCTCTGAACAAAGCAAGGAAGGCAAACTTTTATTGGCAGTATTGGATGTTTTAAACGAGGTTGCCGATGAAATGGAAGGCTTAGCCGATGCCCAGGAGGATCTGGAAGAATATGTGGATGCGATGGACAGTGATCTCACCGACTTAGAAGAAGAGATCTTAGGCGATGAAGAAGACGATGATGATGACTGTTGCCATTGTGGTGAGGAATATGTGGAAGCCACTTGCCCGAATTGTGGTGAAGTGGTCTGCTTCGATGCCGATATCTTAGATGACGATGAATTGATCGAAGTTATCTGCCCGGTATGCGAAAGCACCGTATTCGTCAATGATGGGGAAGAAACCTCCTCTTCTGATGAAGAAGAAGCTGAAGAAGAAGCTGAAAAAGAAAAAGAGTAAGACTTTTCTTGATCAAATGGAAAAGACGGTCAAACACCCTGTTACAGTTGTAACAGGGTGTTTTTTTATTATTGTTTCTACGAAAGCATTGGGAGCATAATTTGTCCCTCTTTTTCATATCCATAGAAGAAAAGGAGGGGTCAATGGTGACAATCAAGGGGCTGCCGCCGGAACTTGAGGATTATCTTTTACCGGAGCTTTTGACAATTTTAAATCAGCTACCTCCGGGAGAGCTTGATTTTTTGGAAGAATTGCGCTTACGCAAAGGACAGCCTGTGCTGCTTTGCCGGGGTACGGGAGACGCCTTTTTGTGCCGGGGGGGCAGGCTTACCACAGACCCGGCCAAAGGAGTGTTGGCCGGTGATGATATGCTGCAAAAAATGGTGCTTTTATTGAGCGGCAGTTCCTTTTACGCCATGGAAGAGGAGCTGCGCCGGGGCTATATCACCTTGCCGGGAGGCCACCGGGCGGGTCTGGCGGGCCAGGGAGTCTTGGAAAACGGCCATATCCGCACCATGAAAAATATTTCCAGCATCAATCTGCGCCTGGCCCGGGCGGTGCCGGGAGCGGCGGCGAAATTTTTACCTTATATCGTGGAGGATGGAAAGCTTTGCCATACCCTTCTGGCATCGCCGCCCCGGGCGGGAAAAACCACGGTGCTCCGGGATATGGTGCGGCAACTGGCGGATGGTTTGGCCGGATTGCCGCCTATGAATGTAGCGGTAGCGGACGAGCGTTCGGAGATCGCCGGCTGTGTGGAAGGGGTACCGCAGCTTCCTATCGGCAGCCGTACCGATGTCCTGGACCGCTGTCCCAAAGCGGAAGGCATGATGCTTCTCATTCGCTCTATGGCGCCGCAGGTTCTGGTGGCGGATGAAATCGGCAGGACGGAAGACAGCCAGGCGTTGGAAGAGGCTCTGCATGCCGGGATCAAGGTCATTACCACCGCCCATGGGCAAGATCGCCGGGAGCTATTGGAGCGGCCTTGTACAGGCTATCTTTTAAAAAATAAATTCTTTCAGCGAGTGATTTTTTTAAGCCGCCGCCGGGGTCCTGGAACCTTGGAAGCGGTTTATGACGGGGAGGGCAGGGAGCTATGGCGGGAAGCGTGCTCGTAAAATTGCTGGGGGGGTTCATTATCATTCTGGCCTGCGGCGCTTTGGGCAATCTGGTAGCCAAGGCTCTGGCGGCACGGGCGGCAACCTTAAGCGCAGCCTGTCACGGACTGCAGCTTCTGGCTACGGAGATCGATTACGGGGCCACTCCTTTACCCCTCGCCCTGACACAGGTGAGCCAAAGGCTGGACGGCGAAGTGGGGCTGGTCTTTGCCAAAGCCGCCCTTTGCCTGACCGCGGAAAAAGGCCTGACCGCAGCGGAGGCTTGGAGCAAAGCGCTGGAGAGCTGCCTGGCCCGATTGTCTATGAACGGCGGCGATGCCGACATATTGCGGCGCTTTGGGCAGGGACTGGGCCTGTCCCATCGGGAGGATCAGTTGCGCCGGCTGCATCTGGCAGCGGAACAACTGGAGGAGAGGCAAAAAGAGGCCGCGCAGACTGCCCATAGTCAAGGTAGGATATGGCGCGGCCTGGGAATCAGCACGGGATTGGTTTTATTTCTGATGTGGCTTTAAGGATTCTAAGACGTTGGAAAGGCAATAAAAAATTGGAAACATAAAAAGATTGGTTATCCTGATGATTGGATAATCGGTCGCATGGGGAGGTGCAAAAGGGCAGGGACCTTTCCGGTGTAAACAGGTTGACAAGCACAAGAGGGATGATCAACCGGCAAGTCCGACAAACAAAGAATGAGGCGGTAAACAAGAGAGTCTCAGAATAAAAAAGCCGCAATGAAATTAGGCTTATCAATAAAGAACGGGCGGCGCGGAAGCGCTTGCCAAGAGAAGGCGCAAGGGGTCAAAAGGGTTGCAGATGGTGGCGGATCGTTGTCAATACCGCGGAGAGCGGATGTGAGGATAAAGGCAAAAATTTTGCAGGGATGGACATAACAGGGAGAGGGCAGGCGGAGCGGAAAGACCTAGTGGGAGGGAGGGCTTGGCATGAGCGATGTATCGATCATTTTCTTTTTAACGGGGCTGGCCATTGCGGTCACCATCCTATATACATTCTTGAAGCAGGCGGGCCGGGAGGAATATGCTTATCTGACTTTGGTGGTAGGATTGGCAGTGGCGCTCATCAAGGTGCTGCCGGTAATCAATACTTTATTTACCCAAGTGCAGTCGGTATTCAATCTCTACTAAGAGGAAACTGTAATCGCCTCTCTTCCCGGCCCGGGAACCGTCAGGCCGGAAAGAAAAAGAACAAAAAAGGAGGAGGGCGGAGGGTGGAACAGTTTTTACCGATATTGGCCTTAGCCATCATTACCGCCATTCTTGTAGTATTTTTACGGGAAAGCAAAATGCCCGCCCTGGCAGTGGTTATTACCTTAGTGGCCGGGATCATCATTCTGATCGTGCTCATTCCCAAGCTGGTACAGGCGGTGGAAGTTTTTAGCCAATTGGCGAACAGGGTCAATCTGAACAGCATGTATCTCAGCACCATTTTAAAAATCATCGCTATTACCTACATAGCGGAATTTGGCGGTCAAATCTGCCGGGATGCCGGACAAGGCGCCTTGGCCACCAAGGTGGAGCTGGCCGCCAAGGTGGTCATTATGATGCTGGCTATTCCGATTATGGCAGAGATCCTAGATGCTGTGCTGCGGTTATTGCCTTAGCACTTGGGATGAAAACAGAAAGCGGCCAAGAGAAAGCAATTTTTTTCTTACTGAGAAATGGTTCTGATAGCTGAGACATGGTTTTGCCTGATGGAAAAAAGAAATCGCTATGGGAATTCAGTTAATAGCGCGCTTTGGGCAAAAAATAGGAGATAAGGAAAACGGGCACTCGTTTTTAGCAAGGCGTGTCTTACAAAATAGTCTCATCGAAAAATTTTATTTGATAGAAAATGGGCGGACTGCTTCCGATAATATCCACGGCGAAGAAAGCAAAACCGGTAAGTTCGTCCGGATTCTATGCCGTAAAACTAGTTGCTGCCGTTTGGGAAATTTACCGAATATTAGGAGGGAATGGGATGCGGAAAACCGCGGCTGTGGCCGTTTTGCTTTTCTTATTCCTTTTTTACGAAGTTTTTCCCGGCGCTGTCCCGGCTTTGGCGGCAACAGAGAACGGCGCCGAGCCGTCTTCCGTTGCCGGAAACCTGGATTTCAGCGCGGTGGAACAATATATTGAGGATATGGACGGCAATACCAAGGAGATCCTGGGCGCTACCAGCTTAAAGGAATTGTGGCAGCAGGCCAAGGATGGCGAGGTCTCCTTAAAGCCCGCCGAAATGGGCAGGGCGCTCTTACGTCTATTCTGGAGTGAAGTCCTTGCCAATGGCAAAATTTTGGCGCAGTTGGCGGTTTTAGCGGCGGCCTGCCTGATCTTGACTAATCTCAGGGGGGCTATGGCATCGGAGGCGGTCTCCACTTTAAGCCACGGTGTGGTTTACCTTGCCTTGCTTGGCATTGCGCTGCAATCCTTCACTTTGGCGGGTGGCTCCGCCAAAGAAGCGGTGGAGTCCATGAGCGGCTTCCTTTATTCTTTGACTCCTCTGCTTTTGACCATCCTGGCCGCCATGGGAGGCGTTATCTCCATCAATATCTTTCAGCCCATTTTGCTTTTTTTGGTGGGGGCGGCGGTGAATATCATTCAGGTGGTGGTGCTGCCTTTGGTATATTTCAGCGCCATTTTGGGCATTGTCAGCTATATTTCGCCCCGCTTTAATGTGAACAAGCTCTCAAAACTTTGCCGGGATGTAGCCTTGGGTATCATGACTTTGATGCTGACTCTATTTACGGCGGCCATGGGGCTGACTGGAATGGCAGGCAGCGTGATGGACGGCCTGACCGTGAAGGCGGCTAAGGCGGCCAGCGGAATTTTTATCCCGGTGGTGGGAAAATCACTGGCGGATGCCCTGGATACCGTGCTAAGCACCGCCTTGATCTTAAAAAATTCCATCGGTATTTTTGGCGTCATCGCAATTTTTTTAATCTGTGCCCTGCCTGCCGTCAAGGTTCTGGTAATGGCGCTGATTTACCGTCTGGCCGCCGCTTTTGTGGAGCCTTTGGGCGATGGAGAGCTGTCCAATGCTCTAAACGGCCTGGGTGGGTCCTTAATGGCTCTTTTCGGTGTGGTGGCAGCCAGCGGTCTTTTATTCTTCTTTGTTTTAAGCATTATTGTAGGGATGGGGAATATAAGTATGATGATAAGGTAGGTGCAGCCATGGGGTGATTTCAGAGATTGTGCGCAATATCGCCATCATGGCGTTAATGACGGTATTTTTTGAGATGATGCTGCCCAGAGGGGAGTTGCAGCGCTTTGCCAGGGTGGTAACGGGTCTGCTTTTGCTTCTGGCGATCCTGAGCCCGATTTTAAATGCTTTTACCAAAGAGAAAATCCTGCCTGCCGTCACATCGTCGGAAACGAAAAGCAGCACAGGTATTTTGCAGGCGGGCGAGGATTTAAAAGAAAAGCTTTCTCAAGATGCCATTGGGGAATATCAGGAAACATTAGGCGGGCAGATCGCAGCCTTGGCGGGTCTGGCCCCGGGAGCAGAAGATGTGACCGCCCAAACGGAGCTGGAAGAAGACGGCAGTCTATCCCGGGTGACTCTTACCGTTTCCTGTGGCGCCAAAGTGGATCAAGAGGTACTGAAGGAGAAGATCAGCGAGCTTCTGATTAACTTTTATACTTTAAAGCAGGAGCAGCTGAATCTTATAATCATTGCCGGAAAGGATGATGAAAATGGCTGAGGAGCCCTTGACGCAATCGGATAAAAAAGAGAAACGAGAGGGTTTGAAAATAACCCTGGCTCAGAAAAAGATGCTGATTAAGCTAGGCATCCTGCTTGTGGCCGGTATTTTTTTAATGTTTTTGGCATCTTCCTGGCAAGGGGGTCTGGCGCCGGCGGGGAACGCCGCCACAGGTACCGCCACCCCTTCCTCTGCCGCTTCTAATGCCTCTTTGGGAGAAGAAGACTTGGAAGGCAAGATTGCCGCGGCTTTGAGCAAAATGGCGGGCGTGGGTCAGGTAACGGTGACCTTGACTTATGCCGGTTCCGCGCAGGGAGAATATGCCGTTAACGGCGATACTGTCTCTAAAACGGAAGAAGAAAAGGGTACGGACGGTACACTCCGTGTTATCACTGAAACCACCGAGAGCCGGAAGCTGGCAGTGGCAGGCAGCGGCAACGCGCCGGTACTCATCGGGGAAGATACTCCCGTGATCCAGGGCATTTTGGTGGTGGCGGAGGGTGCGGATAATATAAAAATAAAAACGGCTTTGACCGAAGCGGTGCAGGGATTATTGGGCATTTCGCCGCACCGTATCATCGTGACGGCCGCCAAAGGGAGGTAAACAGAGATGCCGGACGGAAAAAAAACGATCTCCAAAACGGTAAAAAAATGGCAATTTCAAGATAAAAAACAAGAAAAAGCCTTGCTGTTCCTGGCGGTATTGGTGCTGGTCTTTGTGTTCAGCTTTGGTGTGCCCCGCCTGATGGAAGACAGCACGCCGGTAAACGGAGAGAATACGGAAATGGCGGCGGGGGAACTGGCGCAGGCGGCGGCAGAAGCCAATGTGGATGTTATTTCCAACAATCCTCAGGTGGAGATCTCCAAAGAAGACGCGGCAAATGCGGATGAATTTTTTGACTCCTATCGCCTGGAACGTTCCAAAGTTCGGGGACAGCAGCTGGAAATGCTGGAAGGCATCGTGAATAACGAAAAAAGCAGCAGTGTCATGCGGGATACCGCTCAGAAGAAGATCGTCGCCATCACTTCTATCATGGAAGCGGAGCTTCTTTTAGAAAACATTTTGTCCGCCAAGTACGGTGGTGAAGCAGTAGTCTTTCTCCAGGACAACAAAGCCACAGTGGTGCTGGGGGTTGCGGAAGCCGTCCTGCCCGAAGGCGACGCTGAGCAAGTGGCGCGTTTGGTGACCAGCTATACTCAAGTGCCTTTTGAAAATGTGGTGATCATGCTGGAGAAAGTATAAGTCAAACCAATCAGTGTTTGGCTGAGATCCTGCGATTCGCATCACGGGCGCATTGAGGCTAAAGACAGCCGGCCTATTCTTAAAATGGGAAAGAGGCCGGTTGTTATCTTATGCGCATATGGTCAAGAAGTGCAATTTCCCGGCGTCTTACGGCAGCGTTGGCAAGGTGCCGCTTCTTATGATATGAGAAAGCTTGGTAAAATGTATTGCTGGTTTGATGATTGGCCGAAAGGGAATCATTCCGTGTTTTGAGAAGAAATCAATGTCTGCGGCGCCGCCTGGGGAATTTTACTGAAACAAAACAAAACCGTTTGTTAAAAAACACATGATGGAAAGGCGCCGGTATTTTATGGTTAGCCCAAAAGTGCCGCTCAAGAAATAATCATAGTATCTTTATTGTTATTTTCCTTTGATTTTGCTATAATAAGACTAACCATTTAGAGGAGGTGTTTGATTTATGGAAAATCAAGTAGAATATACCATTGAAACTTCTAACAGTGTTAAGATCGCTTCCGATGTGGTTGCTACCATTGCCGCATTGGCTGCCAGTGATGTGGATGGTGTCGGCGGCATGAGCGGCGGGATTGTCGGCGGTATTGCCGAGAAATTGGGCCGCAAGCAATTAACCAAGGGCGTCAAAGTTGAAGTTGGGGAAAACTCCTGCACCATCGACATTTCTATCGTCGTGGAATATGGCGCCAATATCCCCACCGTGGCCGTTGAGATTCAGGAAAACGTCAAAAAAGCGGTAGAGAATATGACGGGCCTGGCGGTTAACACGATTAATGTCAACGTACAAGGCGTTATCTTCCCCCAAGCAGAAGAAGAGCAGCCTGCCGCCGAATAATTCCGGCGGCCAGCGCCGGAGATCGGCGCGGTTCCTATGGCTTGCCCATAGGACAAGCCTAAACATGGGGAGGTGCTTTCAGTTGAAAATAGTAGACCGTCTGTTGATGTTCCTTTTGTCTTTGGCCGTGATGGCATTCGGCGTCGGCTTGATTGTGGCCGGCTTGCAGCGCCAAGCGGTATTATCCGTATTTACGCGGATCTTAAACGGCCCCGCTTCCTATGGCTGGGCGATGCTTTTGTGCGGTGTGGTGCTGATCTTTGTCGGCCTGGTCATCATCGTCGGCAGCGCCTTGCGTCCCGAAAAAGATCGTCAAAGAACACAAGCTGTGGTAACCACTGCGGAAGGCAGTAATGTTCAGATGTCGGTCAACGCCATCGAAAGCGTCATCAAAAGAGCGGCTCTATCTGTTCCGGGTGTGGGTGAACCAAAGACCGATATCAGAAATTCCGAGAACGGGATCATTGTCAATATTAAGACCCCTGTCATTGAAGATGTGAACATTCCTGAAACCATTTCCAATCTTCATAATACGGTGCGTCACTATTTGGAAAACCTGGCAGGATTAAAAGTCGCCGATATTCAGGTTTTGGTGACGGAAGTAAGCCAAGCTAAGGTGGGTTAGGAGGGTTCTTTATGGATTGGGGTGCAATATGGCTGGAATTGTGGCATAACCACCGCGGCAAAGTCCTGGGCGTCTTTTTCGGACTGCTCTTTGGTCTTGCCGTAGTTGCCTTCGGCTTTTGGAAAGCGGTCTTTATTACCATTTGCGTGGTTTTAGGGTACCAGATCGGCAAGAAGGCTGACCAGAAGTTCAATTTTAAAGAGGCCATTGGCAATCTAGTAAACAACAACAAGTAGGAGGCAGCCCTTTTGAGCAGGCATATCGCTAGAGAAGTCGCCCTCCAGATGCTATTTCAGATGGATGTGGGGCAAAACGATATTGAAGTGGCGAAAAACACCTTGGCCGATTCCGGCCTCAATGAGGAGGATACCGCATTTGCGTTGGCTTTGGTGGAAGGAACGCAAAACCGTTTTTCGGAAATCGACGAAAAAATTGGCCGCTTCAGTCGGCAATGGGATATTTGCCGTCTGGCCAATGTGGATCGCAGCATCCTGCGGCTGGCTACTTTCGAGCTTTGTTTTACGCCGGAGATTCCCGGAACCATTGTCATCAATGAAGGGGTGGAGCTGGCAAAAGCCTTTGGCGGCGCCGAATCGCCGGCCTTTATCAACGGGATTTTAGACAGCATCTATAAGCAGGAGAGAAAACAAGATGATCCTGGGAATTGATACAAGCTGTTATACTACCTCATGGGCTTTGGTGGACGAAAAGGGCCATCTGGTAGCTAAGACGGAAAAATTATTAAAAGTAAAAGAGGGTGGCCGGGGCTTAGCCCAATCGGCCGCCCTCTTTCAGCATATCCAGGCTGGGGCGCCTTTGTTTCAGGAGCTTCTTGGGCAGGCCGGCGGCAGCCGGGATATCAAAGGGGTGTGCGCCAGCAGCCGTCCCCGGCCCCAGGCGGATTCTTACATGCCCGTCTTTTGGGCGGGGGAACATTGGGGCAGGATTTTGGCTGCTGCCTGGGATGTGCCCTTTTACTGTGTAAGCCATCAGGAGGGGCATCTCATGGCGGGCGTTAAAACGGCGGCCATGCCGGAAAAGGAACGCTTTTTAGCGGTGCATCTTTCCGGCGGTACCTCAGAGATTTTAGAGGTAACCAAAAAGCCGGGCGGTTTTGATGTTAACCGGTTGGGTGGCTCTACCGATCTGGCGGCCGGCCAATTCATCGACCGGGTGGGTGTTGCCTTGCAGCTGGCTTTTCCCGCCGGCGCGGCTTTGGATGAGCTGGCTTTGGCTTATGCGGGAGAAAGGCCTGCCCTGAAAAGCTGGGTTCGCGGCATGGATTTTTCCTTTTCCGGGCCGGAAAGTGCCGCGCAACGACTGGTGGCCGCGGGAGCATCGCCGGGAGCCGTTGCGCAAAGCGTTCTGACTGCCATTGCCAATACTTTGGAAAAATCTTTGCGGCAAGCAATGACTTGCACCGGTCTCACCGATATTTTGCTGGTGGGAGGCGTGGCGGGGAGCCGCTTTCTTACAGAACGGCTCAGACACCGCATGGCAAAAGCCGCCGCCCTTTCTTTTACGCCACCGTCCTATGCTAAAGACAATGCCACAGGTGTTGCTTGGCTGGGTCTGGAACAATATCTCACCGAAAAGAAGCCGTCCGCGGAATAACGGTATCAAGATAGGAGACACGAAAACCGTGTTTCCTATCTTTTATTGTATACTGGTATTATATACCGGAAAAAGGGGGCGGGAAGGATAAAGAAAATATTTCACAGCAAGAAAGAAAAAATATTTTGGTTAAAAATTCTCAGTTTTTCCTGATAATTTATGCTTACCACAAGAAGGATATTTACATTGTGTGCAGGGAAAGGTAAAATTGTAACGAAGAAATATAAATCATATATTATAATAGAAGCAAAATTACCGACATATTCCCGAAAGAAAAGAAGTGAAACCATGCTGGCAACAGTCAACGGGTGTTCTATTTTGGGGCTTCAGGGGCATCTGATCCAAGTAGAGGTGGACGTGAGCCAGGGGCTGCCGGCCTTTGACATCGTAGGCCTGCCTGACGCCTCTGTGAAAGAAAGCAAGGAAAGAGTCCGTACCGCCATCAAAAATTCCGGTTATGAATTTCCTCTAAGGCGTATAACGGTAAACCTGGCGCCGGCCGATTTGAAAAAAGAGGGTCCCGGTTTCGATCTGCCCATTGCTTTAGGCATCCTGCTGGCCACAGGTCAGGTGTTAAAAACAGCGGAGCTGGGAGAGACTGCTTTTTCCGGCGAGTTATCTTTGGAAGGGAAACTCAGACCAGTGCGGGGCGCCATGGTCATGGCCGCCGCTTTGCAGGAGCAGGAAATCACTCGTTTCATGCTGCCGCCGGAAAACAGCCGGGAAGCTGCCCTGAGTGGCATCCGGGCCTATAGCATGACGACTCTGCGGGAATTGTGCGAAGCTTTAAGCGGGGATGCGGAGCTTTCCCCCGCGGATGGGAATGTCACGGAATTGTTGGCAGCCGACGTCTCCGATTTGCCGGATATGGCGGATGTAAAAGGACAGGAGAGAGTCAAACGAGCCTTAGAGATTGCCGCGGCGGGAGGGCATAATATTATCCTCATCGGCTCTCCCGGCTCCGGTAAGACCATGCTGGCGCGGCGTCTGCCCTCTATCCTGCCGGATATGACATTAGCGGAAAGCCTGGAGGTGACCAGGATCTACAGCGTCGCGGGTCTTTTACCGCCGGGACAACCCTTGATTACCAAACGCCCGTTCCGGGCGCCCCATCATGGCGCTTCCACCGCCGGTATCATTGGCGGCGGCCGTATTCCTGGCCCGGGAGAGGTCAGCCTGGCTCAGCACGGCGTTTTATTTTTAGATGAAATGACCGAATTTAACCGGAATGTTCTGGAAGCTCTGCGTCAGCCCTTGGAGGATCGTTTCATTACGGTGACCAGGGTGGGAGGGCGTATGGATTTCCCCGCTTCTTTTCAACTGGTGGGAGCGATGAACCCCTGTTCCTGCGGCTATTACGGCGACCCTGTCAAACCCTGCCGTTGTACCCCTACCCAGTTGCAGCATTACTTTTCCCGGCTCTCGGGGCCTCTTTTGGATAGAGTGGATCTTCATGTGGAGGTGCCGCGGGTAGCCTACGATGCATTGAGTAACAGCCGTCCCGCCGAAAGCTCTGCTATCATCAAGGAGCGGGTTTTGGCAGCCCGCCGCATGCAGCAGGCCCGGTTTCAGGGTACCTTTATCCATGCCAACAGTGAAATGGGCCATAAGGAGATCCAAGAATATTGCCCTTTAACCCCGGACGCTAAAAAATTGTTAGGAAAAGCATTTCATTTATTGAATCTATCCGCCCGCTCCCACGACCGGGTGTTGAAAGTAGCCCGCACTATTGCCGATATGGCGGCTTCCGAGAGAATCACCTTGGAGCATTTGAGCGAAGCTGTGCAATACCGGGGGCTTGACAGGAAGGATCAACGGCTTTAACCAAAGGGGGCAAAGCGATGACTACCGATCACCCAAAGAAATATCATAGGCGGAAACCGACCTTGCTTTCCAAGGTTCTGCTGGTTTTGGCGGTCTTTTGTATTGCCTTTTTCGGTTCTTCCTTTTGGGATCATCAGAAATCCGGTGGGGGATTGCCGTCAAAGTTGGAAAATAAGTCAATAACCGAAGCGAATCCCACATATAATGAACAGGAGAAGTCATCTGCCGCCGGGGAAAACGGCGCCGCCGAGCCGGCGAATATCGAAAGTCAAACACCTGCCCAAAAGACGGAAACGCAACAGCAGGCGGCAGGAAGCGACGGCTCCGGCCAGGCTCTTGTGCCGGGAACCGGGGAGGCGGCGGTTTCGGTAGATACAGAACAGGCAGACGCTACAGCTTATGTTGCGGCTTTGGCCAGCGGTGAGAAGGAATATCCCTCCAAAAGCAAAAGCGGCAAGATCTGCCAGAATCCTCAGGCAGACAAGATGGTGGCTCTTACCTTTGACGACGGCCCTAATTCTGTTATGACGCAAAAGTATTTGGCGATTCTGTCGAAATATGATGTGCCGGCTACTTTTTTTGTATTGGGGCAATATGTCTTAAAAAGCCCGGAAGCGGCCAAAGCTATCGTGGCGGACGGTCATGAGATCGGGAGTCACTCCTGGTATCACCATAATCTGCCAAAAAAGGAAGATGATTTTATCACCAAGGATTTTCAAAAAACCACGGATATTTTTCAGGAGACTCTTGGGCAGCATCCAATGCTGTTTCGGCCTCCTTATGGCTCCATTGACGACCGGGTTGCCGCCGCTGCCACTGCCCAAAGCATGCTTACTGTTTTCTGGTCTCTGGATCCGGAGGACTGGCAGGCCAAGGATGCGGACACCGTAGTCAAAAAGGTGACGGAAAACGTTAAAAGCGGCGATATCATTCTGCTGCATGAAAACAGAAAGGTGACATTGGCGGCTTTGCCGGAAATCATTGAAAAATTGCAGGCCGACGGTTATCAGCTGGTGACGGTAAGCCGGCTCCTATACGAAGCGAACCAATCCGATCAATAAGATCCGTTCAAGTGGATACAGGAAGCGTTGGCAAACGGTTGTGTGATGCAATGAATCTTGATTTGTTGCATAAAAAAGCCTGTGCAATATGGGTTTTGCCCCATTACAAGGTGAATGGAACAAAATGTTTTGGCTGAACGGTTCCATGCACCGTTACGGAAAGTATCATATTACGATAGATCATCATGACGGGGGTTTTCTATGGATCGTGTCATTGAAGGAATGACATTTCACTATGAGCTGGCCGGGCAGGGCCCAGCGCTCTTATTGCTCCACGGCTGGGGCGGTGAGAGCGGTTCCTTTGCGCCTGTGGCGGCTCATTTACAAAAGGGTTTTACGGTTTATAATGTGGATCTGCCGGGTTTCGGCAGTTCAGAGCCGCCGCCCGTTCCCTGGGGAACGGCGGAATATGCCGCTTTTTTAGCAGCTTTCCTGGAAGCGGAGGAGCTTTGTAACCCCATTGTCATTGCCCACTCTTTCGGCGGACGCCTGGCGCTGCGCCTGGGGGCCATGGGTCTGGCGGGGAAAATGGTTCTGACCGGCTGTGCCGGCTTGAAGCCCAAACGGGGCTTTGATTATTATCGTAAGGTTTACGCCTATAAGGTGGCAAAACAAATCTTGCGTTTGCCTGTCTTTGACGGCAAGCGGGAAGCGATCCTGGAAAAATGGCGGCAAAAACGGGGTTCCGCTGATTACCAGGCGGCCGAGGGCGTCATGCGGCAGAGCTTCGTTTCTGTGGTGAACGAAGACCTGCGGCCGCTTTTGCCTGCCATAAAATCCTCCACTTTGCTGTTTTGGGGGGAAGAAGATACGGCCACTCCCCTGTGGCAAGGGGAGATCATGGCGCAGGAGATTCCGGACGCCGGTTTGGTGAAGGTGGCCGGGGCAGGGCATTTTGCCTATTTGGAGCGCTTGCCCTACTTTCTGAGGGTGGTAGACGCTTTCTTGGAACCGGAGAGGAGAAACTAGCATGAACCAATGGTTTTTGGCGGCGGCCTTGCTTTGCTGGGCCGCTTATAACGGGCGCCGCCTGGTGCAGCACCTGCATATGATGCAGCAGAATTCTTACCGTAACGATCGCTTCTGGCGTTGGCTTAAGCCCCGGCTGGGGAATTATTTGAAAAAAGCGGATCTTATTCCCATGGCCTGGCTGCTTGTAGCTGTCTTCCTCCCTTATGATTGGCAGGCCGAAGCCGGCGTCATCGGCTTCGGCCTGATCTCCCTGATCCAGTTTTTAACCTGGCGGAGGCCCCAGGAGAAAAAAGCCTTGGCCTTCACGCCCCGAGCCAAGCGGCTTTATGCCGCGGCTTGCAGCCTGGTCGTGATCGCGGCGACAGCGGTATTCCTGATTAATAATATCTATGTCTTACTGATTTTGAGTTTGGCGACTTATCTCTCTCCTGTCATCATGATGAAGGCAGTCTTTTTCATGCGGCCGGTGGAAAAGTCCATCAATAACCGCTTTTTTGAAGACGCCCGCCGCATCATTTCGGAAATGCCCAGGCTCACGGTGATCGGTATTACCGGTAGTTATGGCAAAACCAGTACCAAGGTGGTGTTGGGTCAGGTTCTGTCGGAAAAATATCACACGCTCATCACGCCGGAGAGCTATAATACTCCGATGGGCGTTACGCTGACCATCCGGCAGATGCTGAAACCGACCCATGAATGCTTTATTACCGAGATGGGCGCGCGGCAACCGGGGGATGTGGCTGAGCTTTGCGGGCTGGTACATCCAAAGATCGGTATCCTTACTGCCATCGGTCATCAGCATTTGGAGACTTTTTATACCATTGAGAATATTGCCAATACCAAGTTCGAATTGATACGGTCATTGCCCCAAGACGGCATGGCGGTTTTGAATCTGGATAACCCGTATATCCGCGCTTTGGCCCCCACCGCGGCGGCTCGGGTGGTCTCTTTCGGCATCGAAAGCGATGATGTGGGCTACTGGGGCAAAGATATTTCCTTCAGCCCTCAGGGGATGGAGTTTACCGTGTGCTACGGGGCGGGGGAAGAACAGCTTTGCCGTACCAGGCTTTTAGGAAGGCATCATGCCTATAATATGGTGGCGGCTTTTGCCGTGGCCCATGAAATGGGAATGGAACCTCAGATGATCGCGCGGGGACTCTTTAAGGTGAACCCGGTGCCCCACCGTCTGGAGCTGAGGCGGGGCGGCGCCATTACTATCATTGACGACGCCTTTAACTCTAATCCCGTGGGCGCCGCCATGGCGCTTGAGGTTCTCGCGGCCATGCCGGGGGGCAAGAAGATCATCATTACCCCGGGTATGGTGGAGCTGGGAGCTAAGGAGGCGGAAGAAAACAAGGCCTTTGCTGAAAAGGCGGCGGCGGTGTGCGATCATATCATTCTGGTGGGAAAAAAGCACAGCGCTCCCTTGCAGGAGGGCTTGGCGGCGGCTGCTTACCCCAAGGAGAAGTCTTATGTGGCGGCGGATCTGGCGGATGCCAGAACACATTTGCAAACCATCGCGGCGCCCGGCGATTATGTTTTATTTGAAAATGATCTGCCGGACACGTATAATGAATAGAATAAATTAAAATATGTTGCTTGGGAGGGACATGCGTTGCAAAAGATTCGTTTGGGAGTTATGTTCGGCGGTAAAAGTACGGAGCATGAGATTGCCATCCTCTCCGCCTTGCAGGTGATGGCGGCGGCGGATAAAGAAAAATATGAGATCATTCCCGTCTATATTTCCAAGGAGGGACAGTGGTATTCAGGCGAGGCCCTTTTGGAACTGGAAGCTTATAAAAATATAGACGTCCTTTTGTCTAAGTGCGAAAAGGTGATTTTATCACCTAACTGTAACGATTATAAGCTCTTGGGAGAGGCCAAGGGCTTTTTCAACAAGGTAACGGAAATCCCCTTGGATGTGGCGCTGCCGGTAATGCACGGCGCCCACGGCGAGGACGGCTGTTTGCAGGGCTTATTGGAATTGACCGGCTTGCCTTATGCGGGCCCCGGCGTCCTGGCCGCCGCCTGCGGCATGGATAAGATTGCCATGAAAGCGCTTTTTCAGGCGGAGAATCTGCCTCAGGTGCCTTATATGAGTTTTTCCGCCCGGCAATGGCAGGAATACCGGGAAGCCATCTGTGAAAAAATCGAAGAAACGCTGGGTTACCCTGTTATTGTCAAACCGGCGGATTTAGGCTCCAGCATTGGCATCAGCCGGGCGGACGACCGGGAAGCTATGGTGGACGCTTTAGACCTGGCGGCTACCTTCACCCGGCGGTTATTGGTGGAAAAATGCATCGTCAAGCTGCGGGAGATCAATTGCTCGGTACTGGGAGACTGCGACAGCGCTCAAGCCTCGCCCTGTGAGGAACCTGTTACCAGTAATGAAATCCTGACTTATGGGGATAAATATATGAGCGGCGGCAAGGGCAAGGGCATGAGCGGCGCGACGAGGCGCATCCCGGCCGATCTGCCGGCAGAAGTGGCCGCCAATATTCAGGAGCTGGCCCTTTGCGCTTTTCAGGCAGTGGACGGTTCCGGCGTCAGCCGCATCGATTTTATCATGGACAATGATACAGGAGAAATCTTTGTCAATGAGATCAATACCATCCCCGGTTCCCTTTCCTTCTATCTTTGGGAAGCGGCGGGGAAACCTTTCAATGAACTGGTGGACGATCTTGTGGACATTGCCTTGAGACGGCAGCGGCGGAAGGCCTCCTTGGTCTATTCCTTTGAGGGGAATATCCTGGCTGTGGGGAGTGGCTTGAAGGGCGGCATCAAAAAATAAAGACAATGGGCGCAAGGATATCCATAGAATCATAGGATTTCGTATCATAGAAACGAAGCCTCCCTATCATAACGGAAAAAACAGATCAGTGAAACCGCCGAATCGGTCAAATGGACTGTGGGGAAGCCAACCGGAAAGGAGTGATTGTTTTGTCCCAGGATCAAAGCTATCTTCTAGCTCTGCATGCCGTCCCCGGTATGAGCGGCCGTCATTTGCACCGGCTCATGGCGCATTACGGCGACGCCAAGGCAGCTTGGGATCATCCTGCCCAATGGCCGGAGCTTCTGGGCGGTAACCGCAGTCCTTTGGAAAACTGCCGGCAAGTAGTCCCCGAGATGGTTTATGAGCGTTTTCTGGCTTCCGGCGTCAAGCTTCTCTCTTTCGCGGATGAAACTTATCCTGATGCCTTGCGTCATATATACGATCCGCCCTATCTGCTTTTTTATCGCGGGCAACTGCCGGAAGCAGACCTTTTGCATCTTGCCGTCGTGGGCACCAGAAATGCCACCCGTTACGGCAAAGACGCTGCTCAATGGTTGGCGGAGGGGCTGGCCTTACAGGGAGCGGTCATCGTCAGCGGCATGGCCCGGGGCATTGACAGCGCCGCCCATGAGGGAGCGCTGGCCGGAGGCGGCAAGACGGTTGCGGTATTGGGTTGCGGCGTGGATGTCTGTTATCCTAAAGAGAATGCCGCTTTGTACCGTCAGATCACGGAATCAGGCGCTGTCATTAGCGAATTTCCCTTAGGCATGCCGCCTTTGAGCGCCAATTTCCCCATCAGAAACCGTATCATCAGCGGCTTGGCTGCGGGCGTCGTGGTCGTGGAGTCCGGGGAGCGGGGCGGCGCCGGGATTACAGTCAATTATGGATTAGAGCAAGGCAAGGAGATCTTTGCGGTGCCGGGGCCGATCTTCAGTCCCGCCAGCGTTGGGCCTCATAACATGCTGAAAGAGGGACAGGCCTATTTGGTGACGGAGCCCAAGGATATTCTGAAGCATTTTAGCCCAGGATGGGAGAACCAAGCCGAGAGCAGCGGCTTCCTGGAACCGGTCAAGGCGTCCTATAGTCCGGAGGAAGAGGCGGTACGCCGTCTTTTGGTGACGCCTATGCATTTCGATCAGCTGGCTCAGGAATTGCAGCTGGCGCCGGAGGAACTGGCGCCCAAAATACTTTTGTGGATGATGTCGGGTATGATTCAGGAGTTACCTGGCAAATATTATATCAATGTCGGCTAGACAATCCTTAACAATGAGGTGGACTATGACGAAAAAGGCAGTGAAGGAAGGCGCGGAGCCTAAGGGTAAAGCCAAAGAAAAAAACAAACCGAAAGAAAAGAACAACAAGACTTTGGTGATTGTTGAGTCTCCTACGAAGGCAAAAGCGATCGGTAAGTTTCTAGGCAGCAGCTATACGGTGAAGGCCTCTATGGGACATATCCGGGACCTGCCCAAAAGTGAGCTGGGTGTGGATGTGGAACATGGTTTCGAGCCCAGGTACATCGTCATCCGCGGCAAAGGCAGCACCCTGACCGCTTTGAAAGATGAAGCGAAAAAAGCCAAGAGAATTTTGCTAGCCTCCGACCCCGACCGTGAAGGGGAGGCCATTGCTTGGCACTTAAAGGAATATCTGGGTGATGTGGACGAGGAATGCCGGATAGAGTTCAATGAAATCACCAAAAATACCGTCTTAAACAGTGTCAAACATCCCCGTGTCATCGATATGGACAGGGTTTACGCCCAGCAGGCAAGAAGAGTGCTGGACCGGCTGGTAGGTTATAAGCTCAGTCCGCTGCTTTGGAAAAAAGTACAGAAAGGGTTAAGCGCCGGACGGGTGCAATCGGCGGCCGTAGGATTGATCTGCGACAGGGAGGACGAAATTGACGCTTTCGTACCGGAAGAGTACTGGAGCCTCATCGCCAATTTGAAAGCGGAAAGTGGCAGCTTTGCCGCCAAGCTGGCCAAGATCGAAAATAAGAAAGCCACAGTCGGCAGCGAAGCGGAAATGAAGGAAATCCTGGCTGCTCTGGAGGGCGCGGCATATCAAGTCGCCAATATTCAGAAAAAGAAAAAGACGCAGAACCCGGCGCCGCCCTTCACCACCAGTAGCCTGCAGCAGGAGGCCGCACGCAAGCTGGGCTTTGATACCAAAAAGACCATGCAGATCGCCCAACAGCTTTATGAGGGCATCGACATGGGCAAGGACGGCGTCATGGGGGTCATTTCTTATATCCGTACCGACTCCGTCAGGATCTCCGAAACGGCGCAGCAAGGGGCTGCCGCCTATATCCAGGAGAAATATGGCAAGGAATTCGTACCGGAGACGCCTCGGGAATATCATGCCAAAGGCAAGATCCAAAATGCCCACGAGGCCATCCGTCCCAGTGCGGCTCATAAATCCCCGGCTATGCTGAAACAATATCTGAAAAATGATCAATACCGTCTGTATAAGCTGATTTGGGAGCGCTTTGTGGCAAGCCAGATGGCTTCCGCTGTTTTGGAAGTCACCACGGTGGATATCGAAGCCGCTCACTGCACCTTCCGCGCCACCGGCAACGTGGTGCTGTTTCCCGGTTTCATGCAGGTCTATATCGAAGGCAAAGACGAAGTGGCAACGGAAGAGGACGACGGTTTGCTACCTGCCCTGAGCCAAGGCCAGAGCCTGGAGCTTTTGAAGCTGGAGCCTCGGCAGCACTTTACCCAGCCGCCTTCCCGCTATACCGAGGCTATGCTGGTCAAGGCTCTGGAAGAAAAAGGCGTGGGTCGCCCCAGCACCTATGCCCCTATTATCGACACTATTTTAGCCCGGGAATATGTGGTGCGCAAGGAAAAACATTTTTACGCCACCCAACTGGGCCGGGTGGTGGTGGAGCTTCTGAAAGAAAGCTTCCCCAATATCATTGACGTGAAATTCACTGCGGCCATGGAAGAGGAACTGGACCAGGTGGAAGAAGGCGATCGGGAGTGGCGGCAGATCATTGCCAACTTCTATGAGCCTTTTGCCCAAACTTTAGCCGATGCCGAGAGCAATATGCGCCATGTGGAACTGGATCCCGAGGAAAGCGGCGAGGTCTGCGAGAAATGCGGCAGACCCATGGTCTATAAAAAAGGACGTTTTGGCAAATTCCTATCCTGCTCCGGCTATCCCGAGTGCAAAAACGCCAAGCCTATCAACCATAAGGGCGAGGGCGAAAAGGATGCGGAGCTCTCAGACGAGGTCTGTGAGAAATGCGGCAAACCCATGGCGGTGAAAGTGGGCCGGTTCGGTAAGTTTTTGGCTTGCACCGGTTACCCGGATTGCAAGAACACCAAGCCCATCGTGAAGCAGGCGGGAGTGAAATGCCTGGCCTGCGGGGGCAATATCATCCAGAGGAAAAGCAAGGGCGGCAGGCTGTTCTATGGCTGTGACCAATATCCCAAATGCCAGTTTGTGGCTTGGGACAAGCCCATTGAAGAAAAATGCCCTCATTGCGGCAGCCAAATGACGGAAAAGACCAATAAAGACGGCGTTACCATAAAATTGTGCCCCAATAAAGAATGTCCTGCCAAAGCCGGTTTGCCCAAGGCGAAACGGGGAAGGAAAAAAGCCAATGAATAAGGAAGGGCCAAAAGTAACGGTAATCGGCGCGGGGCTTTCGGGTTCCGAAGCGGCATGGCAGGCGGCGCAAGCCGGCTGCCAAGTCATTCTCTATGAAATGAGGCCCCAAAAGCAAAGCGCAGCCCATCATACCCATCTCTGTGCCGAATTGGTTTGCAGCAATTCCCTGCGGGCGGATGGCCTGGCCAATGCGGTGGGCCTCTTAAAAGAAGAAATGCGGCGGCAGCATTCCCTGATTATGGCCTGCGCCGATAGCTGCCGCATCCCTGCCGGCGTGGCGCTGGCGGTGGATCGGGAAGGGTTTGCCCGCTGTGTCACAGAAAAAATACAGGAGCATCCCGGGATCGAGATACGCCGTCAAGAGGTGAGGGAGATTCCAGAGGAAGGCATTGTCGTCATTGCCGCCGGGCCCTTGGTCAGCGATGCTTTGGCGGCGGCCATTGGGGAAAAGACGGGGGATTTTCTACACTTCCATGACGCGGTGGCGCCCATCGTCAGCGGCGCTTCCCTTGATATGTCCGTTGCTTTCCGTGCTTCCCGTTATGGCCGGGGTGAAAGCGAGGCGGGGGACTATATCAACTGTCCCATGAATAAAGAAGAGTATTTTATCTTTTACCGGGCGTTGACGGAAGGGGAACTGACGCCTTTACGGGCCTTTGAAACGGAAAAGGATTTTGAAGGCTGTATGCCCATTGAAGCCATGGCGCGACGGGGCGTGGATACCATGCGCTACGGGCCTTTGAAGCCGGTGGGGCTGATTGACCCCAGAACTGGCAAGGAGCCTTATGCCGTGGTACAACTGCGTCAGGATGACGCCGCCTCTACCATGTATAATTTAGTCGGGTTTCAGACCCGGCTGAAGTGGCCGGAACAACAGCGGATCTTTCGCCTGATTCCCGGTTTGGCGCAAGGGGAATTTCTCCGTTTCGGCGTCATGCACCGCAATACCTATCTGCAATCGCCCAAGCTGCTGTCGGCAACGCTCTCCTTAAAAAGAGAAGAGCGAATTCTCTTTGCGGGGCAGATCACCGGCGTGGAAGGCTATATTGAGTCCGCCGCCGCCGGTCTGGCCGCCGGCATCAATGCCGCCCGGCTGGCTCATGACAAAACGCCGCTGGTCTGGCCTTTCGATACGGCATTGGGGGGGTTGCTTCGGTACATTACCACGCCGGCTACGAATTTTCAGCCTATGAATGTGACCTTTGGCCTGCTGCCGCCTTTGGAAAAACGGATCAGAGACAAAAGGGAAAAAAACCTTTTGATCTCGGAACGGGCCTTGGCTGCTTTGGCGGCGTTTCAGGCGAATATAGAATAACGGATCAAAACAAGTGGCGTAGGGTGGCTTAGGAATAATGACGATAGGTGGTTCCACCATTTCAGTCAAATATACGAATCGAAACAAAGCGAAAAGCCGCATTGGCGGATAGAGCAGAAGGGATGAAGAGGACGCTCACTGTGGCGGGCCGGGTCAAAAAACAAAGAAGGTGCAAGGGTGGATGACATAGAGAGCCTTTTTATGGCATATATGAAGTATATGGAAATTGAGAAGAATTGCTCCCCCTATACCTTGCGGAATTACCGGCATGACTTAGAGGAATTCCTGGTTTTTCTGAGGGTTGCGGGCGAAGGCGCCATGCCGGCTCCAAAAGATGTGAGCCATGCCATGGTGCGGCTTTATATGGGATATTTGCAGAAAAAGAAACTGAGTAAAAGCAGCATTGCCCGAAAGCTTTCTTCGGTGCGGTCTTTCTTTCGGTATTTATTGCGGGAAGAAGTAGTGGACCGCAATGTGCCTGCTTTGGTCAGTACGCCCAAACAAACGAAAAAGCTGCCCAAATTCCTTTATTATCCCGAGGTGGAAGCCCTGCTTTGCACCTTGAAAGAAAGCCAGGAAGGACGGCGGGACGAAGCCATCCTGGAGGTGGCTTACGGCGCCGGGCTCCGGGTCAGCGAACTTGTGGGAATGAACGTTTCCAGCATTAATTTTGCCGCCGGTTATGTTCGAGTGTTGGGAAAAGGCAATAAGGAACGCATCGTGCCCATCGGCGAGCCGGCCATAGCGGCTGTGCAGGCTTATCTCACGGAGCGCCGGCAAAAAGGCATACCAAGTGACGAAGCAAGCCCGCTTTTTCTCAATCAGAGGGGCGGCCGTCTGAGCGACCGCAGCTTACGGGATATTGTCAACAAATATGTGAAAATGACAGGCTTGCAGAAGCATATCAGCCCCCATGCCCTGCGGCACAGTTTCGCCACCCATTTGTTGGAAAACGGCGCTGATCTTCGTTCGGTGCAGGAGCTTCTGGGGCATGTCAATATGTCTACTACCCAGATCTATACCCACGTGACCAAACAGCATATGAAAAGTGTTTATGATAAAGCGCACCCAAGAGCATAAAATGGCAATTGGTTTTCGGACAAAAGGGATTCCGGTTTGGGATGGTTTAAAGCCCCGGCTAAAGTCCTAAAGTTCGGAAATGACTGATGAAAGGCGTATAAGAGACAGAGGGGTAACATAAGAAAGGATGTGGCACCATGCAGGAACTGCGGGGCACGACCATTGTAGCGGTAAAAAAAGACGGCATCGTCGCCATGGCCGGGGATGGGCAAGTCACCCTGGGCAATAGCATCGTCATGAAAAAAGGTGCTACCAAGGTGCGACGCATCTATCACGGCCAGGTGGTCATCGGCTTTGCCGGGGCGGTGGCGGATGCTTTTGCGCTTTCGGAAAAATTTGAAGCAAAATTGGAGGAATGCGGCGGCAATCTGACTCGGGCGGCGGTGGCTCTGGCCAAGGAATGGCGCACTGATAAGATCCTGCGGCAGCTGGAAGCCATGATGATCGTGGCCTCCGGCCCGCAAATGCTGGTTCTTTCCGGTACCGGCGAGGTCATCGAGCCGGACGACAATGTCACAGCCATCGGTTCCGGCGGCGCTTATGCGCTGGCGGCGGCCAGGGCGCTCATTGCCCACACGGATATGGACGCCGCGGGCATTGCTGAGGAAGCGCTGCTCATTGCTTCGGATATTTGTATTTTCACCAACGGCAATATCGTGGTAGAAACCACAGCGGAATAAAAAAGGAGGCAGATCATGGAAAGTCTCACTCCCAAACAGATCGTGGCGGAACTGGATAAGTATATCATTGGCCAGAAGGATGCCAAAAAAGCGGTAGCAGTGGCGCTACGGAACCGTTACCGGCGGCAGCAGCTGGGCGTGGCCATTCAGGAAGAGATCGTGCCCAAAAATATCATTATGATCGGCCCTACCGGGGTCGGTAAAACCGAGATCGCCCGGCGGCTGGCAAAGCTGGTCAACGCGCCTTTTATCAAGGTTGAAGCTACAAAATTCACCGAGGTTGGGTATGTGGGCCGTGATGTGGAGTCCATGATCCGGGACCTGACGGAGACGGCCATCCGCCTGGTAAAAGCGGAAAAAATGAAAGCGGTGCAGGCGCGAGGGGAAGCGGCGGCGGAAGACCGCTTGCTGGATCTTCTGGCGCCGATGCCCGGCATCGTCAGGCGCGGCAACAATCCGATGGAATTCTTCTTCGGCGGTGGCGGCGGCCAGCAGGAAAGAGAACCCTCCAATGTGGAGCACGAGGAGGCCAGAAGCCGCCGGGACAAAGTGCGGCAGCTTTTAGGTATGGGGCAGCTGGAAGACCATCTGGTGGAAATCGAGGTGGAGGAACAGTCTCAGGCTCTGGGCATGATGGGAGACGGTATGGGTGAAATGGGCATTAATATTCAGGATATGCTGGGAAACCTTTTGCCGAAAAAAACCAAAAAGCGCAAGATCACCGTGGCCGAGGCCCGGAAGATTTTGGCTCAGGAAGAGGCCCAGAAGCTCATCGATATGGATGAGGTGACCACTCTGGCTATTGCCCGGGCGGAGCAGGCCGGCATCGTTTTTTTAGATGAGATCGACAAGATCGCGGGCAAAGAGGGGGGGCATGGCCCCGATGTTTCCAGAGGCGGTGTGCAGCGGGATATTCTGCCCATTGTGGAAGGCTCTACCATCATGACCAAATACGGCCCGGTGAAAACAGACCATATTCTGTTTATCGCGGCTGGCGCCTTCCATACGGCAAAACCAGCGGATCTCATTCCCGAACTGCAAGGGCGCTTTCCTATCCGGGTGGAGCTTTCAAGCCTTTCGGAAGAGGATTTTCGCAGGATTTTGCTGGAGCCGCAGAACTCTCTTATTAAACAGTATACGGCGCTGTTGCAGACAGACGGCGTTAGCGTGCGTTTTACCGACGACGGTATCGGCGCCATTGCCTCCATTGCCTACCGGGTCAACAGCACCACGGAAAATATCGGCGCACGGCGGCTGCATACCATTTTGGAAAAGCTCTTGGAAGAACTGCTCTATGAGGCTCCCGATACAGCCCTGCAGATGGTGCAGATCGACCGGGCCTATGTGGAGGGACGCCTTGCTAATCTGGCGGCCAATGATGACCTGAGTCGGTTTATTTTATAAAAATTTTAAAAAAAGCAAAAGAGATGCGGTATCAAGAAGCGCCAGTCTGACCGGCGCTTCTTGTGATGATATTGTAATGATACAGCTTATTTGGCATATGTCCAAGAAGGGGTAAACCAGAGGCAAAGAATAATGTAGATTACCTTGGGAAATACTTGAAATATGTCATACCTTGTGATATACTCTTATGTGGTGTGAACAATACACACGGCAATCGATAAGATACCGCTTGTGCCGGAGCCATCCGGTGCGTTATCTGTGATGAAATTGCCGGAGGAAAAACAAAAAAGGAGCGAAAAACATGTCTGTCATTTCTATGAAACAACTGCTGGAAGCAGGGGTGCACTTCGGGCACCAAACCCGCCGCTGGAACCCTAAAATGGGGCGTTACATCTTTACGGAAAGAAACGGCATCTATATCATCGATTTGCAAAAAACCGTACACAAAGTCGACGAAGCCTATAATTTCGTAAAAGACGTGGTAGCAAGCGGCAAATCTGTTTTGTTTGTCGGCACCAAAAAGCAAGCGCAGGATTCCGTCAAGGAAGAAGCCGTCCGCTGTGGCATGTACTATGTAAACGAGCGCTGGCTGGGCGGCATGCTCACCAACTACAATACCATTCAAAAGCGGATCAACCGTCTGCGTGAATTGGAAAAGATGGAAGAGGACGGCACCTTCAACCTGTTGCCGAAAAAAGAAGTTGCCGAATTGCGCAACACCAAAGAAAAATTAGAACGCTTCCTGGGCGGTATCAAAGATATGCGCCGCCTGCCCGGCGCCCTTTTCGTGGTTGACCCCAGAAAAGAACGGATCGCCATTGCGGAAGCACGCCGTTTGCACATTCCTATCGTTGCCATCGTAGACACCAATTGTGATCCTGATGAGATCGACTATCCGATCCCTGGCAATGACGATGCGATTCGTGCTGTAAAACTGTTGGCCGCCAAGATGGCAGACGCCGTGATCGAGGCCAACCAAGGCAACTCCATGGCTGCCGCTGTCGAAGAAGGCGGCGCAGCAATTACAGATGAGCCTAAAGCAGATGAAGTGCAAGTGGCTGAATAAGCATAAGCTGTTCCATGAGGTAGGGATGCTAAAGCCACCCCTGCCTCTATTTGTTACTGATTGATTTTTATTTAAATATTGAGGAGGTTCTCCCTGATGATTAGTGCAGAAATGGTAAAAGAATTGCGTGAAAGAACCGGAGCAGGTATGATGGATTGCAAAAAAGCTTTGACGGAAACTGACGGCAACATGGACAAGGCCATCGACTTCCTGCGGGAAAAGGGTCTGGCGGCAGCGGCGAAAAAATCGGGACGGGTTGCTGCCGAAGGTCTTGTGGAAGCTTATATCCACGGCGGCGGACGTATCGGCGTTTTGGTGGAAATCAACTGCGAGACTGACTTCGTTGCCAAGACCGAAGAGTTTAGATCTTTGTGCAAGGACGTGGCCATGCAAATTGCCGCGGCCAGACCGGAGTTCATCCGCAGGGAAGAAGTGCCGGAAGCGCAAATCAATCATGAAAAAGAGGTTTTGCGCGCTCAGGCTTTAAACGAAGGCAAGCCGGAAAAGATCGTTGATAAAATGGTGGAAGGCCGGATCGATAAATATTTTAAAGAAGTCTGCCTGATGGAACAACCCTTTATCAAGGATAACGATATGACCATTGCGGATCTCATTACCGCTAAGATCGCAAAAACCGGTGAAAACATTTCTATCCGCCGTTTCTCCCGTTTTGAAGTTGGGGAAGGCATGGAGAAAAAATCCTGTGATCTGGCCGCCGAAGTAGCCGCTATGACCAAAAAATAATAACCGGAGACCTTTATTTTTCCATGGGATTTTATGGGATTTCACTGGCTTTCATGAGATCTCTAAAACTTGTAAAAAGAGTGAAGGATTTTGGCATAGGCATATCGAAAATTCACAAATATTTAGGGGGTAACTGCATATGGCTGGCTTGAAGTATAAGAGGGCAGTTTTGAAATTAAGCGGCGAGGCATTGGCCGGACCGGCCGACTTTGGATTGGATTCTGCTACTCTTTCTTCCATTGCCGGGCAGATCAAGGAAGTTACCGAAATGGGCATTGAGCTTTCTATCGTAGTGGGCGGCGGCAATTTCTGGCGCGGCATCAAAGGCAGCGCCAGAGGTATGGATCGGGCTACCGCCGACTATATGGGAATGCTTGCTACCGTGATGAACGCTTTGGCTCTCCAGGATGCCTTGGAGAATGTGGGCGTGGTTACCCGGGTGCAGGCGGCTGTGGAAATGCGGCAGTTCGCCGAGCCTTATATAAGGCGCCGTGCCATCCGCCATTTGGAAAAAGGCCGCGTGGTTATTTTTGCCGCCGGTACAGGCAACCCATATTTCTCCACCGATACCACCGCGGCTCTGCGGGCGGCGGAGATGGAAGCGGAGATTATCCTGATGGCGAAAAAAGTAGACGGCATTTATGACAGCGACCCCGCAAACCATCCGGAAGCGAAAAAGTATGACCGTTTAAGCTATATGGATATCTTAAAGCAGGAGTTGCGCGTGATGGATTCCACCGCCGCTTCTCTCTGTAAGGATAACGGCATTCCGCTTGTTGTCTTTAATATCAATGAAGCCGGTAACATCCGCCGGGTCTTGCAAGGAGAGGATATTGGTACTTATTTAGGGGAGGTGTAGCAATGATAGACGAGATTTTATTGGATGCCGAGGATAGAATGGAAAAGGTCATCTCTGTTATGCGTCAGGATTTTGCCACAGTACGGGCCGGAAGGGCCAGCGTATCCCTTTTGGATAAAGTTCAAGCGGAATATTACGGCGCCATGACTCCCATTAATCAAATGGCAAATATCTCTGCGCCGGAGGCCCGCCTTCTGATCGTGCAGCCTTGGGATAAAAGCACCATAGGCGCTATCGAAAAGGCCATCCTTAAGTCTGATCTGGGTGTGAATCCTAACAATGACGGCAGCGTCATCCGGATCAGCATCCCTCAACTGACGGAAGAACGCCGTAAAGAATTGGTCAAAACGGTGAACAAAAAGGGTGAGGAGGCCAAGGTGGCCGTGCGGAATATCCGCCGGGACGCCAACGATAGCATCAAAGCTGTTGAAAAGAAAAAAGAAGCCTCGGAAGACGAGTGCAACGATGCTTTGGATGATATTCAAAAATCCACGGATAAATTTATTAAAAAAATTGATGAAGTGGTCTCTCATAAAGAAGCGGAGATCATGGAAGTCTAAATGGTTTTTGTTTTACCGCATTTGTTTTTTGTTTTAAGATGACCATAGGGAAAGGAGGTGCCAGAATGGCTCATAAAATTTCTGAAGATTGCCTGGCTTGCGGGAACTGCCTGCCGGAATGCCCCTGTGAAGCGATTAGCGAAGGGGATATTTACAGCATTGATCCTGATAAATGCACGGATTGCGGTGCATGTGCCGAAGTTTGCCCTACCGGTTGCATCAGCGAAGCTTAATTACTTATCCCCCTTTTTATCAGGGGGAGTGAACCGGCGATCAATTGCCGATTGCTTTAAAGTATCTTAGAAAGTCCCGGGCAGGTCACCTACTACCAGTATTCTCCTGCCCGGGCTTTTTAATAGATTATCCGGCAGGGTCTTCCGATTTGATAGGATGGCGGAATTCTGCCCTCCGGCCCCTCTGTGTATGAGGGGTTTTTTACTTTAAATTCGGCATACCCCATGAGTGGCTGCGGAGTTGAAAAGTAGGTAACGGAGGTTGCAAGGAGGAAAAATATTTGTTGTGGCATAAAAACAAACGGGAAGAGGTAGTCAAAAACCGCGCTCTCCCCAAAGAAATCACGGTAAAAGATTTGGATTTAAACCGTATCCCACAGCATATTGCTATTGTAATGGATGGCAATGGGCGCTGGGCTCAGGATCACCACCTGCCCCGCACTATGGGGCACAAAGCCGGGGTCAAGGCACTGCGGGAGGTGATCCGGGCTGCGGATGGCCTGGGCGTGGAAGCACTGACTATTTTTGCCTTTTCTTCCGAGAATTGGAAGAGGCCTCAGGAAGAAGTGTCTTTTTTAATGAATCTGTTTATCGAAGTTTTGAAGACAGATCTTTTGGAAATGATGAATAAGAACCTGATTTTGCAGACTTGCGGCGATTTATCCGCCTTGCCGGCTTCTACCAGACGCGCTCTGGAAGAAGCAATGGTGCAAACTTCCGGCAATCATGGTATTATATTAAATATAGCGGTGAATTACGGCGGCCGTTGGGAAATCACCAATGCCTGCCGCGAAATTGCGGCGGAAGTCAAAAACGGGGAGCTTGTACCGGAGGCTATCTGTGATGAAACCGTCGCCAAGCATCTTCTGACCAGTTCTTTGCCCGATCCCGATCTTTTTATCCGCACCTCCGGCGAAGAGCGGCTCAGTAATTTTCTTTTATGGCAGAGCGCCTATAGCGAATTGTATTTTACCAAGATCAAATGGCCGGATTTTACCCCGGCTGAGTTTTATAAAGCCATTTTTGTTTATCAAAACAGGCACCGCCGTTATGGCGGGCTATAATGGTTGGAGGGGACAGGATTGCTCACCAAACGGATCATAAGTGCTGCTGTCTATGTTGCGTTGCTTCTTGGCCTAAGCTGGCTGGGAGGGATCCCTTGGCTTTTAGCTGTTATGGGTTTTATCTTTTTATGTTTACGGGAATATTCCCGCTTGGGACAGCAGAAAGACATTGCTGCACCCGGCGTTGCTTTCTATATTCTGGCCTTGTTGCTGCCTTTTTTGGCTCTTTGGCATCCCCATCTTTTGGGGGGTGGTATTTGTCTGAGCATTTTTATTTTAGGTATTATCGCTTTTATACAGCAGAAAAATTTTACGGATTTCATTTTTCAGTTTTTCGGTATTATTTATATTGGATTTTCTTTGTGTCATCTGATCTTGTTACGGCATATCGATCTTTGGCTCTTATGGTTTTTCTTCTTGGTGCCTTGGCTCACCGATACCTTTGCTTTTACTTTCGGTTCCCTATTTGGTAAGCATAAGCTGGCGCCGCGCATCAGCCCCAAAAAAAGCTGGGAGGGTGCCATAGGGGGTACCATTGCCTGTGTTTTACTGCTTTTGGTTTATAATGCTCGGTTATTACATTTGCCAATCGGCCCCGTAATGATCATTGCCCTGATTTGTTCGGTGGCGAGTCAGGCTGGGGATATGCTGGAGTCTTGGTTGAAACGCTGGGCCGGCGTCAAGGATTCCGGTGATATTATGCCGGGACACGGCGGTTTATTGGATCGATTGGACAGCCTGATCATTGTTGCACCCATGGGGTATTACATTTACTTTATTGCACAAGCTATTTTACAGATCCTGTAGCGCTGTACCGCAAGGAGAGATGACATGAAGCGCTTCGAGAATGAAAAATTGAATTACTGGCTGAAATTGGGCGGCATTGTTCTTATTGCCTGTCTGAGCTTCTATTTGATTTTTTACCAGATCTTCCCTGTTTTAAAAATTGTGCTGGATGCCATCCTTACCGCGCTGTGCCCCTTCCTTTTGGGGTTATTGATCGCTATTCTGATTGATCCCATTGTGTTGCTGCTTACAAAACGTCTGCATTTCAAACGGGGTTGGGCGGTCTTGATAACTTTGCTATTTTTTATTGCCGTCATCGGGCTATTGCTGGGCGCTTTGATCTCCTGGATCGTGGTGGAGATTACGCGGCTTTCTCAAAGCCTGCCTGATATGGGACAATATGTCAACCTGTTAATCGATCGTATCAACCTAGCCTACAATAATTTGCTGAACAGTTCTTGGGATTCGGAAGTCTTGCGGGATTGGCTGGATGCTCAAAGCACCAGATTGGCAGATTGGGGCAGCGTTTTCCTCAATTCCCTTTTATCTGTCTTGATGGGAACGCCGGGCGCTCTTTTGGTGGTACTGGTGTCTCTTTTAGCCGCTTTCTTTATCAGTAAGGAGAAGGACGCCATCATTGCTAAACTGATTAAATGGTTTTTCCCGAAGAAGCAGGAATATGCCAAGCGGGTCTATATCGATACCGTCAATGCCTTAATGGGATTTTTACGGGCCCAGATCTTAGTCATGCTGATCATTGCGATGATAACGGTGGCGGGCCTTTATATCTTGGGAACCAAATATGCTCTGTCCCTGGGGCTTTTGATTGCTTTGGTGGATGCTTTGCCCATTTTAGGCCCAGGGCTGATCATGATCCCCTGGATCATCGTCATGTTCATTATGGGCAACTACGGCATGGCCATTGGGTTGCTTATCATCTATGCCATTATTTCCGTCATGCACCAGGTGCTGCAGCCTAAGATTATGGCGGACAGCATGCATCTGCATCCGTTGCTGGTCTTGGCTGCTATGTATGTGGGCTTGCAGCTTTTAGGCGTTTGGGGTCTTATCTTGGGGCCGGTGATCTTGGTTGTGTTCAAAAGCATCCGGGATGCCCGGAAGAAATATAAAGGTTGAAACGATTGAAACAGCCCTTGCGTTGTGAAGATTTTAAGAGAAAAGCGTTGAGATGGAACAAACCGAGAGTGAAAACAATCAAAAAACCAACAATTGCAAGAATCAATATATTGCAAGGATAGAAAACGGTAAAAGAGGAACCTTCGAATCATAGGAACACAAATTGTATATGAAAATAAGACCATCGTAAAGGCGAAAATCAATGGTGAAAAAGTTAGGTATCCTGGGCAGCACCGGTTCCATCGGCACGCAGACCCTGGAGGTGCTGGAATGGTTCCCGGAGGATTTCCGGGTCGTTGCCTTGACTGCACAAAATAATGTTGCTTTACTGGCTGCGCAAGCCAAAAAATGGCTGCCGGAAGTGGTGGCCATTGGCGACTCCAAAGCCTATCCCGCTTTGAAAGAAGCCTTGGCCGGGTCTACCTGTACCATTTTGGCAGGGGAGGAAGGCATCCTGGCGGCAGCTACTTTGACCTCTGCGGATCTGGTGGTGGGCGGTATTTCCGGAGTGGCCGGTCTTTTACCGGTTGTTGCGGCGCTTTCCCAAGGCAAAGACGTTGCTTTGGCCAATAAAGAGGTGTTGGTGGCGGCGGGGCATATCGTGACAGCCTTGGCTGAAGCAAAGGGTGTTCGGCTTTTGCCGGTAGATAGCGAGCATTCGGCGATTTTTCAATGTCTGTCCGCTGCGGCCGGAGGAGCCAAGACCCTTTTATTGACGGCATCCGGCGGTCCTTTTCGGGATTGGAACCAAAAAGATCTGGCGGCCATCACGCCTGCCATGGCTTTGAAGCACCCCACTTGGAATATGGGACAAAAGATCACCGTCGATTCAGCGACCCTGATGAACAAGGGCTTGGAGATCATCGAAGCCCATTGGCTGTTTCAAATGGCTTACCAGGATATTCAGGTAGTGGTACATCCCCAGAGCATCATCCATTCTATGGTGCAGATGAGTGACGGGGCGGTTTTGGCGCATATGGGTTATCCCGATATGCGGGTGCCCATCCAGTTTGCGCTGACTTATCCCCAGCGTATGAAAAATCCTGTGCGGCCGCTGGATTTTGCTCAATTGGGGCAATTGACCTTTCAGCCGGCGGATGAAGAGAAATTTCCTTGTCTTGCCTTGGCCAAGGCGGCAGGAAAAGCCGGCGGTACCATGCCCGCCGTGCTCAACGGAGCCAATGAAGTCTTGGTTTGGGAATTTTTGGCGGGGCGCATCGGCTTTTTAGAGATTCCCGCCATGATTGAAAAGATAATGAATCGGTATCATAGCATAGAAAATCCCGATCTGGAAACGGTATTGGAAGCAGACCGGGAGGGGCGGCGTTTGGCGGCTCTTTTAGCGGCCGGGAAGGAGATCATTCTATGAGTATTGTCTGGACCATCTTGATTTTAGGCGTTTTGATCTTTGGACATGAGCTGGGCCATTTTATTCTGGCCCGGGTCAATGATGTGCGCGTAGAGGAATTTGCTTTGGGAATGGGCCCCAAGCTTTTTGGGATAAGACCAAAAGAGACCCAATATTCCCTACGTCTTTTCCCCATTGGCGGTTATGTTAAAATGGTCGGGGAGGACGGCGGCGAAGAGAACGACCCCAGGTCCTTTGCCAAAAAATCCATACCACGGCGTATTTCTATCCTGGTAGCAGGACCATTAATGAATTTTGTACTGGCGCTTGTTTTATTTGTGATTGCTTTTATGGGCTTGGGCGTACCCTCAGACCAGCCGGTAATCGGGAATGTCCTGGAAGGCTATCCTGCGGTCACCGCCGGTTTGCAGGACAATGACCGGATTTTGGCGATGAACGGAAATGAAGTCAAAACCTGGGAAGAAGCCATCACCTATATCCGCGAGAATACCGGAGAGGCTATTACGATGACCATTCAAAGGGGTGAAGAGACCAAGAGTGTGACCGTGACGCCTGTGAAGGAAACGGGTGTGGCTTATCCCATGCTTGGTATTGAGCAGAGCATTGAAAAAGCCAACCTGTTTTCCTCCATCAAGCTGGGGCTTTATAACACCTATTCCTTTACCAAGCAAATATTGATGGCCTTTGTCTATATGTTCACCGGCCAGATGCAGGTGGAGCTGGCCGGCCCCGTAGGGATGACCAGCATTGTCGGGGATGTGGCCAAAAACGGTTTGATGAACCTTTTGGCTCTCGCCGGTATTCTCAGCATCAACTTAGGCATCATTAATCTTTTGCCGCTGCCTGCTTTGGATGGCGGCAGAGTGGTGTTTGCCGCTATCGAAGGTATCCGGGGCAAAGCCTTAGACCCTAATAAAGAAGCCATGGTGCATTTTATCGGCCTGATGGCGCTCTTTGCCTTGATGATCCTGGTCACCTATCAGGATATTGCAAAATTAGTCGCAAAGTAGGAAAAAAGATGGAGCAGAGAAAAACACGTCAGATCCATATCGGCGAGGTGGCAATCGGCGGCGGCGCTCCGGTGAGCATCCAGTCCATGACCAATACCGCGACGGCGGACTGGCAGGCTACCGCCGGGCAGATCGTTCAACTGGCGGCGGAGGGCTGTCAGATCGCCCGGGTGGCGGTGCCCGATCATGAGGCGGCGGAAGCGCTGCCCAAGCTGATCGCAGCCAGTCCTTTACCCATCATTGCCGATATTCATTTTGATTACCGCCTGGCTCTTGCGGCCCTTGCCGCCGGTGTGGCGGGGCTGCGCCTTAATCCCGGCAATATTGGCGGGCCGGAGCGGGTTATCAAAGTGGTGGAGGCCGCCAAGGCAAAGCATATCCCCATCCGGGTGGGCGTTAACGGGGGTTCCTTGGAAAAAACGTTTCTTGCCAAATACGGCGGCGTCACCGCGCAAGGCTTGGCGGAAAGCGCCTTGGCTCAGGTGGCTTTGCTGGAAAAGATGCATTTTTATGATATCAAGATTTCAGTAAAATCCTCCAATATCCCTATGATGTTGGAGGCTTACCGGCTTTTGGCCCAAAAGACCGATTGTCCTTTTCATATCGGTGTGACGGAAGCGGGAACGCTCCGCCGGGGCAGCATCAAGTCGGCGGCAGGCATCGGCGCTATGCTGGGACAAGGCATGGGGGATACCATACGGGTTTCCCTGGCCGGAGATCCGGTAAATGAAATTTTTGTCGCAAAAGAAATATTAAAGTCTTTCGATTTGGCCGCAAGTGGTGTAGAATATATCATATGCCCGACCTGTGGCCGCACCAAGGTGGATATTCCCGCCATGGCGGCGGCGGTGGAGGAGCAGGTGGAGCAAATGCATTTGAATCGCCCTCTGAAGATCGCCGTCATGGGCTGTGTCGTTAACGGCCCCGGCGAAGCGGCTGCCGCGGATTGCGGTATTGCAGGGGGGAACGGGGAAGGATTGGTCTTCGCGGGTGGTAGGATCATTGGGAAATATCCGGACAGCCGCCTGGTGGAAGAACTGATAAAAGAAATCCAACGATTGGTCAAGGAGGATACCCAATGAGAGCAAGTAATATGTACGCGCCTACCTTACGTGAAGTTCCTGCGGAAGCGGAAATCATCAGTCACCAGCTTATGATGCGTTCCGGTATGCTCAGGAAAGTGGCATCCGGCGTTTATACCTATATGCCCTTGGCTTGGCGAACCATGAAAAAGATCATGGAGATCATCCGGCAAGAAATGGACGCCGCAGGCGGACAGGAACTGCTGTTGCCGGCCATGCAGCCGGCGGAGCTGTGGCAGCAATCCGGCCGCTGGGACGTATACGGCGCGGAGCTGTGGCGTGTGAAAGACCGTAATATGCGTGATTTCTGTCTTGGCCCTACCCATGAAGAGATCATTACCTATCATTTCCATAATGATATCCGTTCTTACAAACAATTGCCCCAAAGGCTGTATCAGATCCAGACCAAATTCCGGGATGAACGCCGTCCCCGTTTCGGCTTGATGCGGGGCCGGGAATTCATGATGAAAGACATGTATTCCTTTGACCGGGACGAAGCGGGTCTTGAGGTCAGCTATCAATTGATGCACCGGGCCTATACCAATATCTTCACCCGCTGTGGTTTGAATTTCCGTCCGGTGGAAGCGGATACCGGCGCCATCGGCGGCAGCGGCAGCCATGAATTCATGGCATTGGCTGATACTGGAGAAAGCGCCATTGTCTATTGTGACAAATGCAATTATGCGGCCAGTGTGGAAATCGCCAGCCTGCCTCCCGTAGGCACCGGGGCTGGGGAAGAATTTAAAGAGATCGTGAAAGTCTATACGCCGGATTGTACTACCATTGAGGATGTGGCCAATCTTTTGGGCGTAACGTCGGAGCGGGTAGTGAAGACCCTCTGCTTTTCTGCCGACGGCGAAGTTGTCATGGTCTTGATTCGCGGCGACCGCCGCATCAGTGAAGTTAAATTGCAAAACGCCCTGGGCTGCAACGAGCTGGAAATGGCTTCCGATGAAGCGCTCCGTGCCAAAGGCCTTTTCCCGGGCTATCTCGGGCCTATCGGCGTCACCAATATGAAGATCGTGGCCGACAGTGAAGTGCCGCTCATGGTGAACCATGAATGCGGCGCCAACGAGGTCTCTAACCATTTGATCAATGTCAATTATCAAAGAGGCGATTACCGCATCGACCAAGTAGCCGATTTGCGGGAAGTGGCTCCCGGCGAGCCTTGTCCCCATTGCGACGGTACGCTTTTAGGCGCCCGCGGCATCGAAGTCGGGCAGATCTTCAAGCTGCGGGATAAATACAGCAAGGCCTTGGACGCTTATTTCACTGATGAGAACGGCGAGGACAAGCCTGCGATTATGGGTTGTTACGGCATTGGCGTAGGCCGCACCATGGCCGCCGTCATCGAGCAATCCAACGACGAGTACGGCATTATCTGGCCCATGGCGGTAGCGCCTTACCATGTGGTGATCGTACCGGTCAATGATAAAGACGAAGCCTTGACGGAAGCAGCCGAGAGCTTATATCAGGAATTGCTGGCGGCACGGGTGGAAGTGGTTCTAGACGACAGGAAAGAGCGTCCGGGAGTCAAATTCAACGACGCCGATTTGATCGGCTATCCTCTGCGTGTCACCATTGGCAGCAAAGGCCTGGCCAAAGGCATCGTGGAGGTAAAGATCCGTGCCACCGGCGAAGTTTTGGAAATCGCGAAGGATGAGATCAAAGACTGGCTCCTGCAAACGTTGCGGGAAGCCGGCGTCCGATAAACCAACATTTATTTAAACCTATTCCGAGGAGATGTCGCCCTGTGAATCACCTGGCCTTACCGCAGGTACACAAGATCGTAGAAAAAGAATTAGCGCCCTATCTGTCTCATATATCAGCGCAGCAAATGCCGAAAATGAGCTGGCTGGATCGGAACTTTTGGGCGGCTTTGGTATTGATACCGGCAGGGAACTCCCCTGCCGGGATTTCTTGCGGCGGTGTGGTACAGCTGGTGTATTATGCCCAGCAGATTCATAATATGGTTCCGGAAAAGGGAGAAGCGGCGGTCTACCGCTACCCGATTTTGCTGGGAGATTATCTCTTTGCCAAAGCCTTTCGCCTGCTTTTAGCGTCGGGATTTTCCCAATGGTTGTCCATACTGGCCACCGTTACCGAGAATGCCAATGAAGCACGGGTGGCTAAGCTCCAAAAAGCGGGACTTTCACCAGGGGAGATAATGGCTTTGGTGGAACAGGAATACGGCAATCTGGCAGCGTTAGCGGCCAAAATGGGAGCTTCCGTGGGCGATTGCAGTCCCGGTGAAGTAGAAGCCTTGGCAGAGGCGGCTTATGCCGTTGGCGTCCTGCATGGTATGATTAAGGAGGAAGTGCTGGATGCTCTTGAAGAAACCAAAAGCAAAGCCGAAAGTGCCGTTCAGAAGTTGCCCGATCGATTGCGGGATGTTATGAACGAGCTTTATCAAAAGGTTTTGGAAGTGTGTCCAGTTAGTGAAACTTTTGATATAAAAGAATTGGTGAGCAATGACGGGTAAAGATATTAATAGAGAACTAGTTAGAAAGCCTAATGCGTTTTTTTAATTATGGAGATAAGTGGTTTTAATATAGATGTTTTTTTGAGAAGAAAAGAATACCCTGCCAAAGCAGGGTATTCCCTTAAAAAAAGAAAATAAGCAGGCTGGCGAAGGAGAAAGCGGAGCAGGGAGAAGGAGAGAGACAGCTTTGATCAAACACCGTGCCAGTAGCTGAACCGCATAGAAAATGGAACTGGCCGGCATTTCGAAGATTGCAAAGACGGATTTATTTGCGCGATTTTACGATATACGATTGCGATAGGGGAAACAAAGACAGGCGGAAGGTAAAATAGAGAAATTTTCCAGTGGGGAACAAGACGGCGTCAGTTGTTAGCGAAATGGGCAAAGCTAAAAAGAGAAAAATTCAAGGCCGGAGAGGAGTTTTGGTGTGCTGCATCAGGAAACCATATGGTGGCAGGAGATTGCCCAGGATATGCGGGAGCTGGAAGAACGGCTGCCTCTTGCCATTACCACTGCGGAGGAGGGAGTACTTTCCGCGTCCCGTATGCTCTTTGCCGCGGGGGGCAAGCGTTTGCGGCCGGCCTTTGCTTTTTTATGCGGCCGCCTGAACGGCTGTTCCGGGGAGTGCATGATGCCTTTGGCTCTTGCCTTGGAATTGATGCATACCGGCAGCCTCATTCATGACGATATCATTGACGGCGCTTTGCTGCGCCGGGGTTACCCTACCATCAATGCCGTGTTCGGTAACAAGACCGCCATACATACCGGGAATTATCTGGTGGCAAAGGCGCTTTCTCTGGTGAACGGTTATGGCGACGCCAGGATGGTGGAGGCCTTGAACCGTATCGTAGACCGCATGGTACAGGGGGAATTTCAGCAAATCTCCATGGCATGGCAGCCTGAACAGAGCTTGCGGCAATATCTATACCGTACCCGGCGCAAAACGGCGCTGCTTTTAGCCGTCAGCTGTGAGACAGGGGCTTATGCCGCCGGCATGCCGGAAGAAGAAGCCGCCGCTCTAAAGCGGTACGGCTATGATCTGGGCATGGCTTTTCAGATCACCGACGATATTATGGATCTTGTGGGATCTGAGGAAAATATTGGCAAACCGGTAGGCAGCGACTTGCGTCAGGGCAATTTTACTTTGCCGCTGCTTTATGCCCTGAAAAGCCCTGAAAGAAATGACTTGCTGCCGTTACTGCGGGGAATCGGAACTGTTGAAGCCCATTTTGCGGAGATCATTGCGCTGATCCAAAAAAGCGGCGGTATTGATTATAGCCGGGCATTGGCCAAACGCTATGTTGACAAGGCTCTGCAAGAAACGGCTGTCCTGCCTCAGGGGGAGCCGCTTCAGGCTTTGCGTTCCATGGCAGAATTTATGACCGGGCGGGAATATTAGAAGAAAAATAGCAGGAAAAAAGCAAAAAAAAGCAAATAATGTATGGGTGGGAATCATCATGATACAAAGTTATGGAGGAATTATGCCCCAGTTAGCTACCGGTGTTTTCGTGGCGCCCGACGCCGATTTGATTGGCGACGTCGAGATCGGCGAAGGTTGTGGCATTTGGTATCACGCGGTATTGCGGGGAGATATCGCGCCCATTATCATCGGCCCGCGGGTCAATATCCAGGACGGCGTTGTGGTTCATAATATGACCGCAATTCCTGTGGTCATTTACGAGGATGTTACCATCGGGCACAAGGTATTGCTTCATTCCTGTACGGTGGAAAGGGCCTGCCTCATTGGGATGGGGGCCATCCTGCTGGACGGTTGCAGAATTGGCGAGGGTTCGGTGGTAGCAGCCGGTACGGTGATCCCGCCCGGAAAAAATATCCCTCCCCATTCCTTAGTGATGGGAGTGCCCGGTAAGATCGTGGGTACTGTTGATGAAGAAGGTTATAAAAGAAATCTTGCTTTAGCGGAACGCTATTGCAAGCTGGCTCAGGAATATCTGGCTCTTGGTAAAGAGCCAAAAGAGCAGTAGGAGGTAGGATATGGCGGATAAAAAGCAAGCATTGGAAGCGGCATTACAGCAGATCGAAAAACAATTCGGCAAGGGGGCTATCATGTGTCTGGGTGCCTCTTCTACGACACAGGAGATGGAAGTGATTCCCACCGGCTCTTTGGCCTTGGATCTTGCTTTGGGCGTTGGCGGTATTCCCCGCGGGCGTATCGTGGAGATCTTCGGGCCGGAATCTTCCGGTAAAACCACTGTTGCCTTACATATTGCGGCGGAAGCCCAGAAATTGGGGGGCATTGCCGCCTTTATCGACGCGGAGCATGCTCTTGATCCCGTTTATGCCGGACATTTAGGCGTTAACCTGGATGAGCTTCTGGTATCCCAGCCGGATACCGGGGAGCAGGCTCTTGAGATTGCGGAAGCTTTGGTGAGAAGCGGCGCGGTAGACTTGATTGTAGTGGACTCCGTGGCGGCCCTGCTGCCCAGAATAGAGCTGGAAGGGGAAATGGGCGATTCGTATGTGGGTTTGCAAGCCCGCTTGATGTCCCAGGCGCTACGGAAGCTCACAGGAGCCATCCGGAAATCCAAATGCGCCATCGTCTTTATTAATCAGATCCGGGAAAAAGTCGGCGTTACCTATGGCAATCCCGAGGTAACCCCCGGCGGCCGCGCCTTGAAGTTCTACGCTTCCGTCCGCTTGGATGTGCGAAAGGCGGATACCCTGAAACAGGGTACCGACAGCATCGGCAACCGCACCAAGGTCAAAGTGGTAAAAAACAAGGTAGCGCCGCCTTTTAAAACGGCGGAATTCGATATTATGTTTGGCAAAGGCATCTCCAAGGAAGGCAATATCTTGGATATTGCCGCCGAAATGAAAATTATCAATAAAAGCGGCGCCTGGTATTCCTATAATGAGGAAAGAATCGGCCAAGGCCGGGAAAATGCCAAGGAATATCTGCGGCAAAACCCCCAGATTACGGCGGAGGTGGAGCAAAAGATCAGATGCAAGTCCAGTGAGATAAACCTTCTTGCCATCGGTGTCAATGACGAAGTGGACGGCAAGTCGGTGGAGGATTAAAAGATGGTGAGAGAGAAAGGCTCCGCCAAAATGGAGCCTTTGGCTTATGCCATGCACTTTATAAGTTACCGGCCCAGAAGCTGCCAGGAGGTGGCAGACGCTTTGAAAAAGCGGGGAGTGGACGAAAACAGTAGAGAGGAAATCATTGCCAAGCTGGAAGGCATGGGGCTTTTGGATGACCGGGTCTTTGCGGAATCCTGGATTCATTACCGCACGGGAGCTTTGCCCAAGGGACGCTTCGGCGTCATCCGGGAACTGCGTGAAAAAGGCCTGACGCAAGAGGTTATTGAGGAGGTCATGGCACAATATTACCCGCGGGAATTGGAGATAAGCCTGCTTTCCGGTATTCTGGAGAAAGAAGGCGTCCGGCTTTTGACAGAACCGCCGGATAAACGGGAACGCGCCTTGCAAAAGCTCATTAATAAGCTGCAATATAAGGGCTTCAGCCAATGGGTGATCCTGGAAGGAATCCGACGGCTGGAAAGCATTTTTAAAGAAGCTAATCTTAGGGAATCTCATTCTTTGTCATTTAAAGATGAATAACCGGCAAAAGATTAATTGGAAGGGTATATCCCGGAAACCCTTGCTATTGACAGTGAGTGGAAATAATAGTAAAATGATAGTATTAAAAATATTTATAGTTAACCCATTTGGGGGAATACATTGATATATATACTTTTATTATGCAACAGCACCTCAGGCACCTAAAGCATGACTGGGTGATAAATGATAAATAGCGAATGCCTGGTTGATTTTGTATATTAAGAGAAAGGATAATAAGTTTGTATCCTTTTATCCGTATGTGTTCTGAAAAAGTCGGGTTAACCGGCTTTTTTGTTATTTTAGAAGGGATTACGGCGCCTTCGGCGCCTTAAATATAGAAGGAGGGGTAGGATTGCTTTACAATATCATTGCTGCTGTTGCCGGCTTGATCGTTGGAGCGTTTGCGGGTTTTATCATTTACAAAAAAATGCAAGAAGCTCGTATGGGAGCCGCCAAAGATGCAGCTAACATCATTATTAATGATGCGAAAAAAGAAGCGGAATCCCGGAAAAGAGAGGCTTTGGTGGAAGCTAGGGAAGAAATCCACCGTATGAACACGGAAGCCGAAAGGGAAAACAAGGAACGCAGAAACGAGATCACCCGGCTGGAAAGACGCGTCATTCAAAAAGAAGAGACCCTGGATAAAAAACTGGATACTTTGGAGAAGAAGGAAGAAAACCTGGCGAAAAAGGATCATGAAGTCAATGAGCGCTTGCAGAACTTAGAAGAATTGAACGCTCAAAAGAAGGAAGAACTGGAAAAAATATCCGGCCTCAGTTCTTTAGACGCCAAAGAAATGCTTTTGAAAAATGTAGAAGAAGAAATCAAGCATGAAACCGCTTTGCTTATCAAAGAGCTGGAAACCCAAGCCCATGAGGAAGCGGACAAAAAGGCCAGAGAGATCATTACCATGGCCATTCAGCGGGTGGCGGCGGATCATGTGGCGGAAACCACCGTATCAGTGGTTGCCCTGCCCAATGAAGAGATGAAGGGGCGTATCATCGGCCGCGAAGGTAGAAATATCCGCACTCTGGAGACCATGACCGGCATCGATCTGATCATTGACGATACGCCGGAGGCGGTAATCCTTTCGGGCTTTGATCCCGTAAGAAGAGAAGTTGCCAGGGTCGCTCTGGAAAAACTGATCTTAGACGGCCGCATTCACCCGGCTCGTATTGAAGAAATGGTGGAAAAATCAAAAAAAGAAGTGGATCAGCGCATACGGGACGCCGGCGAACAGGCTATTTTCGATACCGGTATCCACGGAATCCATCCCGAATTGATGAAGCTTTTGGGACGGCTGCATTTCCGTACCAGCTATGGACAGAATGTGTTGAAGCACTCTATCGAAGTTTCTCATTTGGCAGGGATTATGGCTGCCGAACTGGGTGCGGATGTGACTTTGGCAAAACGCGCCGGTCTTCTCCATGATATCGGCAAAGCCATTGACCATGAAGTGGAAGGTCCCCATGTTACCATTGGCGCCGACCAAGCCAAGAAATACGGCGAAAACGCAGAAGTGGTCAATGCCATTGCGGCGCACCACGGCGACGAAGAGACCATTACTTTGGAAGCTTGTCTGGTACAGGCGGCAGACGCTATTTCGGCTGCGCGTCCCGGTGCCCGGCGGGAAAATCTGGAATCTTATATCAAACGGCTGGAAAATCTGGAACAGATTGCCGATTCTTTTGAAGGTGTGGATAAATCCTTTGCCATTCAGGCCGGCCGTGAGATCCGGGTCATGGTAAAACCGGATAAAGTAACCGACGTGATTGCGGAACGTCTGGTACACGATATTGCAAAACGCATTGAAACAGAGCTGGAATATCCGGGGCAGATCAAAGTCGTGGTTATTCGCGAAACCAGGGTTTCGGACTTTGCCAAATAAGGCTTTTAAGATGTTTTAAAGAAGAAAACAACAAAGGAGCTACCCCCGGCGGGGCGGCTCCTTTTTGGCAGCGGTAGGTTGGCGCGGCGTCTCTGCGCCGTTGAAATGGGTAGGTTGGTTGGATTGTGGAGGCAGGCAAAACAGCATGGAATGGCATATGTACCAATGATGGGTAAACCGGCTCTGCGAAGGATAGATGGAGACCGAATTTTCATGATTTCAAGGGGAAAGGAGCATCATATAAGAATGCCCGGGCCTGAAGCAGGAAGCCCGGCTTAACCGGTAGAGGGAAAATGCAACAAAGGAGCAAAGGGTTAAAACCGAGAGAAAAGAACCCTTTTGTCTTTTTACATTGCCGCACTTTTATGATACAATAGGATCAAGTCAGTAGAGACAGGTGGTGTGTTACGAATGTTTTTATATAAAAAAGAGCAGGATATGGAAAACACGGCGGGGTTCCTGGTATCGATGCTGGTTTATTATCCTGAGGTGGGCGGAATCAGCTACGACAGCAAAAAGGACGCCATTCAGCTGCGGTTTATTATTTTTGCTCCCGAGATCAGACAGGACGCTATGCTGTCGCAGGCGCTCTCTACTTGGCTTACTTTAAGGAAAGTGGCAACGGAGCTTTTGGATATCAAGGTCAGCACCGGGCAGAATTATTGCCTGCTGCAAGTCAACCGGGATGCTAAAAGCTTTTCTTGGGGGGAACTGCAATTTTTAGTGGAGCTTTTGCATCAAACTTTCCCCAATCAGCTTAGGGCGCCTCAGGCCGTTCCCGAAGAGGGCGCTTTGTTCCATGAGATGATGGATTATTCCTGGCAGCAGAACAAAAGCCGCAAGCCGCGGGGCCAGATCATTGCTTATCGGGAAAAAGGCCAGGTCATGCTGTTTAACTGTTAGGCCTTAAGAAGCAGGAAGAAAATTGCAAAAGCAGTTGCGATGTGCCGTGGCCGGAGCTTCCATGACGTGCGGGAATTGAGCTACTTCATTGAGTAAAAGCGGCTAAAGTGTCGCCGCTATTTTACGCCGTGCGGGGATCGGATTGACTAAGTCAGGAAAACGGGAGAAAAGGATGAAAATACTCTTTGTGGGAGATATCTGCGGCCGTCCCGGTCGGAAAATGCTGGAGCTTTATTTGGCAAAAATTCAGTGGGAACATCAGATCGATTTTACCATCATCAATGGGGAAAACAGCTCCGGCGGCAAAGGGATCAACAAAAAAGCCTGGGAGCAGATGGTGCCATTGGGTGTGAATGCCGTCACCATGGGAAACCATGTTTGGGATAACCGTGATATTTTTCATTTTGCCGACAGTGAAAGTAAGCTGGTGCGTCCCGCCAATCTGCCTGCCGGCAGCCCCGGCAGGGGTTTTGGGATTTACCAGGCAGGGGAGAGCAAGGTAGCGGTCATGAATCTTCTGGGCCGTATTTACATGCCCCAGCCTATGGGAGATTGCCCCTTTGCGGCGTTCAGCCGTATCGTGGAAGAAGTACGGCAGATCACACCTATTATAATCGTAGATTTTCATGGCGAAGCCACTTCGGAGAAGCAAGCCATGGGTTGGTTTGCCGACGGCAAGGTTAGTGCGGTATTGGGCACGCATACCCATGTTCAGACCAATGACGCCCGTGTGCTTCCCAAGGGAACGGCCTATGTGACCGATGTAGGCATGACAGGTCCCCGGGATTCTGTCTTGGGCATGGAGAAGGAGCCGATTATCAAGCGTTTCCTAGACCAGCAGCCCATTCATTTTGAAGTGGCCAACGGCGATATACAGCTGAATTCCGTGGTGTTTGACGTGGCGGAAAATGGTAAAGCCAGAGAAATTTATACGTTTAATCTGGTACACGAAAGCATATAGATAAAAATAATAAAGGTCGAAAAACTTTTAAAAAGGCGCGGGCCGGGTTTCGTACGTCATGGTATGGGGCGCCCTGCGCCATTTTATTTTTACCGGCCTGGGCGATCGGGAAAGGATGGAATAAAATGATGATTGTAGATGGGCATTGTGATACGGCGACTTTATTAGATCCGGCGGCTTATGCGGCAAGCAATGGCAAGAGTCAGGTGGATTTTGCCGCTTTACAAAGCGCCGGCGTGGTAATTCAGTTTTGGGCGATCTGGCAGGATAAGATGCTGGCGCCCTGCACCTTTGCCCGCAGCTTGAGTATACTGCAAAACAGCGCCCGTGAGGCGGCGGCCACGCCTGGTATGGCAATATTGACCAAAAAGAACCAGCTTAATCAAATCACCAGCGGTGAAAGTCTGCTGTTTATGGGCTTTGAGGGGGCGGAGCAGCTGGAAGGCGATTTGGACAACTTGGATCTGGCACAAGCCGCAGGCTGCGGTTTTATCGGCATTACCTGGAACCATGCCAACGAGGCGGCCGCCGGTTGTTTGGCTGCCGAAGATTTTGGTTTGACGTCCTGGGGCCGCCGGCTGATCAAGAAAATGAATGAAAAACACCTGCTTTTGGATTTGGCTCATGCTTCGGAAAAAACTTTTTGGCAGGCGCTTTCTGCGACAAAACAGGTTCCGGTAGTGTCTCATACCTGCTGTGCCGCCTTGTTTAAGCATCCCCGCAATCTTTCCGATGAGCAGCTGCGGGCGCTGGCACAGGCCGGAGGGGTGGCGGGTATCACCTTCGTGGCACCCTTCCTGGCGGCAGAAAACGCCGGGCTGGCCCAGGTGGTGGCCCATATCCGCCATGGTGTGGAAGTGGCCGGTGTGGAGCATATCGGTATCGGTTCGGACTTTGACGGCACCGATCCCATTCCCGGTTTGGCAAACGGTACGGCAGATCTTTCTAACCTAAGCCTGGCCTTGGCGGCAGACGGTTTCAGCCAAGGGGAAATCGCCGCCATTATGGGGGGAAACTTTTACCGAGTCTTGCAGGAAAACCTTATTTGAAAATGAAATTCTGAAAAAGGAGGGCTACGCCATGTCTGTGGATATGCATACCCATACGATAGCTTCCGATGGAGTCCTGTCTCCCACCGCTTTGGTCGATCAGGCATTTTCCCAGGGTTTGTCTGGCGTTGCCATCACCGATCATGATACTTTGGCCGGTTTACCGGAGGGGAAAAAGCAGGCGGCGGCCTACGATTTTCTCTTCGTGCCGGGCATTGAGCTATCCTGCCAGTGGCAGAACCGTGAAGTGCATATTTTAGGCTATTGGCCCGATACCGGCAGCGAGGAGCTGGCGGCGGCTCTTGCAACATTGCAAAAGGCCAGGGAAGTGCGGGCAAAAAAGATCATTGCCAAACTAAATCAAGCGGGCCGCAGCATTACGGAAAAAAGGGTGCGCCAGCTGTCCAAAGGCGGCTCCCTGGGCCGTCCCCATATTGCCATGGCCTTGGTGGAGCAAGGCTATGCCAGCTCCATCCAGGATGCTTTTCACAGTTATTTGAATGAAGGCGGGGCCGCTTATGTGCCCCGTTACAAGGTTACCCCCACCGAGGCCATCGCCCTCATTTGCCGGGCCGGCGGCGTTGCGGTTTTTGCCCACCCCGTTACCGCGGCGGCGGATGTCTTGCTGCCGGAGCTGAAGGAAGCGGGGTTAAAGGGCATCGAAGTCTATCATCCCCATCACGATGCCACGACGGAGCGGCATTACGCTGCGCTGGCTCAATGCTACGGTCTTCTCGCCACCGGCGGTTCCGATTTTCATCATGAGGGCCTGGGTAGCCGGACGTGCAGTGAAAAGACGGTGGCGGAATTGGCAAAATACCGTCGGATATGATTAAACGGCGGCGGGCGTGAATATACTATGGAGCATAAGACCTTTGGGAGGTGCTCCATGATGAACAGAAAAGAAAATCTTTACTGGCAGGAACGGGTCATGGAATTAGAGGAGAAAGTGGAGACCCTGCGTCTGTCGCGCCGGGTGCTCATGCGCCTTCTGGAACAGTCGGAGGCGGAACGGGTCGCGGCGGTAGCCGCGCTGACTCGGGAAAATCAGCGCCTGCAAAAGCATAATGCGGGGTTTGCCATGAGTCTGATGGCGAAAAACATCCGCATCCAGGAATTACAGGGCAGAATTCTAGGAGATGAATGTATTGAACGATGATAGAACGGTTCTTTATCTGATACGGCACGGCCAGACCGAATGGAACGTGTCCATGCGTTTTCAGGGACAAGCCGATATCCCGTTAAACGAAACAGGTCACAAACAAGGAGCGGAACTGGGCAGGTATTTTGCCAGGCGAACCATTGACCGTATTTATACTTCCGATTTACAGCGGGCGCAAGAGACCGCTGCTTACATAGGAAACGTTCATCAATTGGAAGCGGCGGTTCTGCCGGAGCTGCGGGAGATCGCTTTCGGCAGTTGGGAAGGGCTTACCATGCCCGAGATCCAAACGCGGTTTCCCGTGGAAGCGGATCTTTGGCGGCACGATCCGGCCCGATTGCAGATCCCGGGAGGCGAGGTCTATGCTGACGCCCAGTGCCGGGTATGCGCCGCCATTCGCCGCATTGTGGCGGAATGTCTGGGGCGGCAGGTGGCTGTCGTCAGCCACGGCGGTGTGATCCGCCTGGTTTTGGCCGCCTTTTTAGGATTGGATCTTTCCGGCATCTGGCGTTTGGGACAAGACAGCGCTGCCATCAACCGTTTGGATTTCATGGCGGAAGGCCGTGTTGTCCTAAGACAGATGAATGTCACGCCGGAAGAACGGTTTTGATTAAAAAACGGGATGATTGATGAAAAGCTGCCGGAATCGGGCAAAGTGATGAAAGAGCATGCGCCGTTTATCATGTCGCGTCAATGCCACAGTTTTTGCGAGACGCTTTTTGAGATGTAGCTGGGACGAAACCGATGTCTCAGGTGTTTGATACATGTTAGGGCAAGAGAAGAACCTATATATATTTAATAGCTCATCGTAAAGCCTTACTGTATGAAGATTTTGTATGTTTAATTCCCACTTTTGGGATGACGCTTTTTCTAACAGATCCAGCGAAAAATCGTGCCTGGGGGGTGACCGGAATGTTATGGTACTTGCTGCCGGTGATAATGGTACCCATTATAGAGCTTTATCTTTTGATCGCCGCCGGACGGGTGTTGGGAATAGGAGGCATCCTTATTTTGCTTTTGGCCACCGCTTTTTTAGGGGCTTGGCTTTTGAAAAGACAGGGCCTCCTGGCCTGGCAGCGGATACAAATCGCCTTGGCGGAAGGAGTCATGCCCGGCAATGAGATGGTAGAGGCCGTGCTGATCTTAGTAGGCGGCCTGTTTTTGCTGTTCCCCGGATTTCTGACGGATCTATTGGGCTTATTGCTGCTCTTGCCTTGGCCCAGGGTTTGGTTCCGGGAGCTTTGCAAAAAGTGGCTGAAAAAAAAGATCGATTCCGGAAATGGCGGCAGTATCCGCTTTTACCACCCTTAAAAAGGGCGGGGAAGCATCAATTTGTCGAAAATTAGGATAGTACCCGCCGATGGAATATGGTATGATAAAGGATAGCCATGGCGGGTTTTTTTATTGGCGCCGCCGGGCGGGAAAGGGGAATCTCCCTTTCTTAAATTCTGATTAGAGAAGGCGAATGTATGGCGGTTAAGAACAGGAAAGACAATAACGGAAAGAAAAAACACACCGGCAGAAATCTGATTTTATTTCTTGTGATTGTGGTAGCGGCACTTTTTTGTATCAATCAATATTTTTTCCCTTTCTGGAACGGCAAAGGAAGCATCATCCCCGACAGAGAGGCTTATTCGGAAGAAAATTATTTTATTGATAAAGACAATGTCAATATTCTGGTCATCGGCTCCGACAACTTGGAAGGAGACGGCGGACGTTCCGACAGCCTGATCTTTATGAGCTGTGACCTTAACACAAAAAAGATCTTAATGATCTCGGTGCCTAGAGATAGCAGGGTAGACATCCCCGGCAAAAAAAACAAAGCCAAGATCAATTCGGCTTATAATATCGGCGGCGTCGATTTGGCCCGGCAGACGGTGGAGAACTTGCTGAAGGTACCCATTGACTATTACATACAAACGGATTTTGCCGGATTTGAGAAGATCGTCGATATTCTGGGCGGCATTGAGATCGATGTGGACAAGCGGATGCATTACCATACCTATGACGGGATGATCGATATCGAGAAGGGCCTGCAGGTCCTAAACGGCAAAGACGCCTTGGGCTATGTGCGCTTCCGTCACGACGCCATGGGGGATATCACTAGAACGGGGCGGCAGCAGAACTTCTTGAAAGCGGTGGCCCAAAAGATGCTTTCTAAAGACAGCCTGCTGAAGCTGCCCAGCCTGATTCCGGCTTTGAATGAAGCCATTGAAACGGATATGACCGTAAAGCAGATGGTGGCTTTGGGCGTTATGTTCAAAGGTATTGACGTGGATAAAGATCTTTTTACCATGACTTTGCCGGGTACGCCTCAAACCATCGGCGGCGGCAGCTATTGGATCGTAGATCCTGAGGAAACCGCGGCTTTTGTACAGGAGCAACTCTTGATCCTGGAACAGACGGAGGATGAAACCGGGGAAACTGACGGTGGCGGCGAGACGGAAAACTCGGACGACTCCGGCGGCGAGGCAGAATAAAGGGAAAACCAGATGGAGGCGCGCCATGAGTGAACATAGCCATGACGGGCACCGGCAGCGGATGAAAGAGCGGTGCCGCAGGGAAGGCATGGACAGTTTTCAGGAGCACGAGGTTCTGGAATATCTGCTCTTTTATGCTATTCCTTACCGGGATACCAATGATCTGGCTCACCGGCTTTTGCAACGGTTTGGCAATCTGGCGGGCGTCTTTGGCGCCAGTTATGAGGATCTTTTGACCGTTTCGGGCATGGGACCCAACGCCGCCATGCTTCTATCTTCCCTGCCCCAGGTAACCCGGTATTACGAAAAGGTTTTGTGGCAGCACAAGGAACCTTTGCTGGATACCATGGCCATGGCGGCTTATTTGAAGCCCTTGTTTATCGGAGTGGAAAAGGAAATGTTCTACTTACTGTGCCTGAATGCGCAAAATCAGGTGATCCACGCGGTGAAACTGGCCGAGGGGTCCTTGAGCGAAGTGGTGGTCTATCCCGCCCAAGTGGTCAAGGAGGCCTTGCTGCATAAAGCCCGCAGCGTTGTTTTGGCGCATAATCATCCGGGCAACAGCTTGAGGCCTACCGCATCCGACCTTTCTCTGACCAAAGCCCTGGTGGACGCTTTGAAAATGGTTTCCGTACGGGTGCTGGATCATATCGTCATTGCCGGCGACCAATACGTCAGCTTTGTGGAAAGAGGCTATCTGAAACAGGCGGAGGATTAGAGCTTTATTGCGGTTTGGCTTTTCTGCCGGATTGCCGGTATTTTTGCGGAAAAGCTTCGGCCCGGCATAAAAACAGTGAAGCCAAACATCCGGAAGCAAAGCAAATGCGCCGGTTTGCAACAAGGAATCATCAGGGAGCTATTGTTAAATTATCTATTATTAATATTGTTAAAATCAAAACTTCCCGGGAGAGGCTTACGCGCATCCCGGGGGAGCTTATCAGCATATAAGGAGCCTACCGGTATGAAAGAATTCGTTCATTTGCATAATCACACGCAATACAGTCTTCTAGACGGTGCCGCCCGGCTGAAGACGATGATCGCCAGGGCCAAAGAGCTGGGCATGCCCGCCTGCGCCATCACCGACCATGGCGTCATGTACGGCGCGGTCAGCTTTTTTAAAGAGGCCAAGGCGGCGGGGATCAATCCCGTCATCGGCTGTGAGGTCTATGTGGCCTCCAAGAGCCGCTTTGACCGGGACGTGCGCCGGGAAGAAGCTTATTATCACCTGGTTCTGTTGGCAGAAAATAATATCGGTTATAAGAATCTCTGCATTATCGTATCGAGAGCCTTTTTGGAAGGCTTTTACTATAAACCCCGGGTAGACAAGGAACTCTTGCGGCAAAACAGCGAAGGCATCATTGCCCTTTCCGCCTGTCTGGCGGGGGAACTGCCCCAATTCTTATTGGACGGCCAGATCGAAGCCGCCAAAGCTACCGCCCGGGAGTACCAGGAGATCTTTGGCAAGGATCATTACTATATCGAATTGCAGAATCATGGCTTGGAAGAGCAACATATCACCAATCCGCAGCTGGTCGCCATTGCAAAAGAGCTGGATATTCCCTTGGTGGCCACCAACGACATCCATTATGTCAATAAAGAGGACAGCGCCTTCCATGACGTTTTGCTTTGTATGCAGACGGGCAAGACCATAGACGATCCCAACCGCATGCGTTTTGCAACCGATGAATTTTATTTGAAGAGCCGGGAAGAAATGGAAGAAGCCCTGGGAGAATATCCCGAGGCTTTGGATAATACGGTGAAGATCGCCGCCCGCTGCCATGTGGACCTGACGCCGCCGCCTTTGAGCCTGCCGGAATGCAAGGTGCCGCCGGGGCATACCTTGGAAACCTACCTACGGGAGCTTTGTCAGAAGGGCCTTTTGGAACGCTATGGCGAAAAAGTGCCGGAATTGCAGGAACGGCTGGATTATGAGCTGGACATCATTAACAAGATGGGTTTCCCGGGCTATTTTCTCATCGTATGGGATATGGTGAATTTCTGCCGCACCAACGGCATCCTGGTGGGGCCGGGGCGCGGCTCCGCCGCCGGCAGCATCGTTGCCTATGTGCTGGGCATCACCAATATCGACCCCATCCGCTATCAGCTGATCTTTGAGCGATTCTTAAACCCCGAGCGGGTCTCCATGCCCGATATCGATACCGACTTCTGTTATGTGCGCCGGGGCGAGGTCATTGACTATCTGGTACAGCATTACGGCGCGGAAAATGTAGGGCAGATCATCACTTTTGGAACGTTGAAGCCTAAAATGGTGGTACGGGACGTGGGGCGCGTTTTAGGCGCCAGCTACGGCGAGGTGGACAAGATCGCCAAGATGATCCCGGACGACCTTAAAATGACCATTGATAAGGCATTGGAAAGCACGGCGGAACTGCGGGAGCTATATGAAAGAGATCCGCTGGTCAAAGATATTTTGGATTATTCCCGGCATCTGGAAGGCATGCCCCGGCATGCCGGCACCCACGCTGCCGGCGTGGTCATTGCGCCCGCCCCGATTATGAACTTTATGCCTGTGCAAAAGCTGGGCGAAGGTATCATGACCACCCAGTTTGAAAAAGACCAGGTGGAAGAGCAAGGCCTTTTGAAGATGGACTTGCTGGGTCTGCGCACCCTCACCGTCATCGGGGACTGCTTGGAAAATATTAAATTGAACCGGGATTTGAAGATTGATATCGACAAGATCCCCATGGATGATAAAAAGACCTATGATATGCTGTCCGCAGCCGACAGCGGCGGCGTCTTCCAGCTGGAAAGCGACGGCATGCGGGGCATCCTCCGGGGCTTGCAGCCGGAACGCATCGAGGATATCATCGCTTTGGTGGCGCTCTTCCGTCCGGGGCCCTTGGGCAGCGGTATGGTGGACGATTATATCGAGCGCAAGCACGGCCGCAAACCGGTGGAATATCCTCATCCCCTGATGGAATCCATCCTGAAGGAAACTTATGGCGTAATGCTCTATCAGGAGCAGGTGATGCAGACCGCCGCCGTCATTGCCGGTTTCTCTTTGGGACAAGCCGATGAGCTGCGCCGCGCCATGGGCAAGAAAAAGCCTGAAGTTCTGGCCAAGAAACGCAGCGTTTTTCGGGATGGGGCTAAGGCCAACGGCTTGGACGAGAAGAAAGCGGACGAGATCTTTGATTTGATGGAATATTTCTCCGGTTACGGTTTTAATAAAAGCCACTCCGCCGCTTATGCGGTGATCACCTATCAGACGGCCTGGCTTAAGGCCAATTATCCCGTGGAATATATGGCGGCCCTCTTGACCAGCATCATGGACAATGCGGATAAGGTGCCCAAGTATATCGAGGAATGCCGCCATGTGAATATTTCCATCCTGCCGCCGGACATCAACGAAAGTTATGCCAGCTTTACCGTGGTGGGCGACAAGATCCGCTTTGGGCTGGCCGCAGTGAAGAATGTGGGACGCGACGCGGTGGCCACCATTATTGAGGAGCGCAGGAAAAACGGCCCCATCCTTTCTTTGATGGATCTTTGCCAGCGCCTGTCCTTGAACCGGCGCATGGTGGAAAGCCTCATCAAAAGCGGGGCGCTGGATTCCCTGGGAGCTAAGCGCTCTCAGATGCTTTTTGTCCTGGAAAAAGCCCTGGATCTTGGCAAACAAATCATGGCGGACAAAAATTCGATGCAGCTTTCCCTCTTTGACGTGGGCCTTACGGCGGGCAGGGAACCGGAATTGGAAATGCCCGATATTCCGGAATATGACAATATGGAACTTTTGTCGATGGAAAAAGAAATGATCGGTTTCTTTGTCAGCGGACATCCTTTGGAAAACTACCGGGATATTTTAAAAAATATCGCTACCCATGAAAGCGGCAATATCGCTACCGCAAAACCTGACGCAATGGTGAAGATGGGCGGCATCATTGCCCAGCTGGAGAAAAAAATCACCAAGCAAGGCAGCGCCATGGCTATTTTTAACCTGGAAGATCTTTACGGTGCGGTGCGCTGCGTTATGTTTCCTCGGGCCTATGAGGAATTCAAAGCCAATCTGGCGGTTGGCGTACCGCTTTTGGCTACCGGCAAGGTGAAGTTGGAAGAAACCAGCGTCAGCTTCCTGGTAGACAGTGTATATCCCTTGGAAGATGTGGAAATGCTGGATGTGCCCGTGGGACAGGAAGTTAAAACTAAACCGGCAGCGGAGCGGCCGCGTTATCCCCGCCGCGGCGACGGCGGGCCAAAATCCAACGGCAACGGCCATCAAAACGAAAGCGGCCGTCAGAATGGCAATGGTAACGGAGCAAGGCGCGGTGAAAAAAAGGAAGCGCCCGCCCTCCAGGCGACGCTCTATATCCGGGTGGAAAATGAGGTTGGCAAAAAAGAGGTTCTGAACCTTGCTTCGGCCTATCCGGGCAGTATCCCTCTGCGCTTTTATTTAAACGATATCGGACGCTACGAGATGAAGCCTGCCGCGTCTATTTCTTTGGATGTGATCAATCCCATGAAAGAACAATGGGGCGAAGACAACGTTGTATTGAAAATGTAACGTAATCCGGTTGCTGCCGCAAGAGTGACCGCTTTTATATTTGGCATTGCCTTATAAAGGAACAATAAGGAGAAAAGCGCGCAGCGGCGGTGTGGAAATAAAAATTTTTAAAATTATGGTTTTATTTGTTGAAAACAAGAAATTTGTGGTATAATAAACTTTATTAAAAAACGGAGGTGTAAAATGACCACGATCACAAAAGATATGGGAATCATGGAAGTAGTGCAGAAATGGCCGGATACTGCTATGGTCTTTATGGAGTATGGCATGGGTTGCCTGGGCTGCGCGGCTGCGCACTTTGAAAATATTGAGCAAGGGGCTTTGGCTCATGGCATTGATGTGGATGCCCTCATAGTCGCTTTAAACAAGGTTCCTGAGCAATAAAACTTTTTATTGGAATTTTATATTAAAAAAGCCCAGGCAGGAGCATACCGGCAAGGTATGACTGGTTGGGCTTTTCTCAATTTTGAGGATTTTATATGGAGGGTACGGCAATGAAAGATTATTGCTTGCGGGGCATTACCACAGACGGACAGATCCGTTATATGGCGGCGCTGACCACCGGTTTGTGCGAGGAAGCCCGCCGCCGTCATGATACCTGGCCGGTGGCTACGGCTGCTTTAGGGCGGCTTCTGACGGCCGGGGCTTTTTTCGGCTTGAATTTAAAAGGACAGGACACCGTTACCTTGCGGATTGAAGGCGACGGGCCTTTGGAAAGCCTTGTGGTGGTGGCCGACGCCCAGGGCGCTTTGCGCGGCTATGTAGCGGAGCCCCATGTGGAACTGGCAAGAGAGGTTCCTGGCAAATTGCCTGTGGGCAAGGGCGTGGGGGAGCACGGTACCTTGTATGTTTTGAAAGACCTGGGCTTAAAAGAGCCCTATTCCGGCAGTGTAGGCCTTTTATCCGGCGAGATCGCCGATGATATTGCCTGCTATTTATTGGAATCGGAGCAGATTCCCGCAGCTGTCGCCCTGGGCGTTCAGGTATTGCCCGATGGCAGCGTGGGAGCCGCCGGCGGTTATTTATTCGAATTGCTGCCCGGAGCAAGCAAAAAGGCCATGGAGCTTTTGGAAAAAAACATCATGGCGCAACCGCCTGTCAGTAAAATGCTGGAACTGGGCCTGCTGCCGGAGGATATGGTAGCGCATATTCTGTCCGGAATAGCCTATCAAGAGCTGGAAAGAACGGAACTACATTTTTCCTGCAATTGCAACCGGGAGCGTCTGGCGGAAGTCCTGTTGAGCATCGGGAAGGAAGAATTGGCAAGCCTTTACCGGGAGCAGGGAGAAGCGGAAGCGGTCTGTCGCTTTTGCGGCGAGAAATATTATTTCAGCGGCGGTGATCTGAAGGCGCTTTTGGCGGAAGCTTCCAATGAAGAACCTTAAAAAGAATAAAGGTAAAGCGCTAAGAGGACTAAGGTCAAGAAAAACAAGCGCATTCCCCATGGCCGGAGAATGCACTTGTTATTGTAGGCTTTTGATATTGCCTGAATTGTTCTCCTTTGGCTGGAGGGAATGCGTAAGTCGATTCGAAAAAGAGGAGGAATTTCCCAAAATGATCAAAACCGGATAAGACCGGCAAGCGGTTTTCATTTTATTGTTTCTAAGCCTGATATGGTTTAAAATTTATCTTGGGGTAAAGGTTCGGCCGCAAAAAGGGCAAACGATGGGCTGATTGGGTTGTCTGAGGCGGCACCTGGGGATAAATATTTTGTCGCCAGGCATAATCTCATCTGCATCCTGGATCTGTGGATTGGCTTGTAAAAGCTGAGCCAAAGTAAGACCGAACGCTTGGGCCAGGTCGTATAAGGTGTCACCGGATTTGACCACGTAAATACAGGGACGGGGCAGCATGGTCTCCCAATTTTCGACGGTATCGGACTGCCGGCAGTAGGGAGACGTCGGACACTGTCTGCAGGTGCAAGTTTGCATTTCATCCGGAATGATAAGCCTTAAACCGGGAGAAATCACGTTGGGGTCTTCGATATTGGGATTGGCGTCCAGTAATTCATCCAGAGTGATATGGTATTTTTTCGCGATTTGCCAAAGGGTTTCTCCCTGGGCTACGGTATGAGTTTTCAATGCAATGACCTCCCTGCCTTTTTCTGCTAATAAAATCTTATGCAGCAGAGCCTGAAAGGGGCAACGGTAAAATTTGCCAGCCTGAGCGACAGATGCACGGAAGAAGGCCTGTTCCAATATGCGATGCGGAGAAGACCTGGGCCTAAGTGACGGGGAAGCGCGCCAAAGGATGCCAAAAGCACGGATCAAAGACAATGGCTTCATAAAGAGGCTTTGGGAAATACGGCAAAGGGGTGGGGTATGGATCGGGTAGCATTGACGGCTAGTGCCGATTATGAAAAGAATACCGTAAAAGAGGCGGTGGACCGGCTGTTTGCTTTGGCGCCGCCGCCGGTGTCTCCCGGGCAACGGGTATTTTTGAAGGTCAATTTGCTTTTAGCCAAAAACCCGTCGGCTGCGGTAACCACCCATCCCGCTCTGGTGGGCGAGGTGGCCTCCCGTCTCATTGCCATGGGCTGTGAGGTCACGGTGGGAGACAGTCCCGGCGGGCCTTTTAACCAGTCCATCCTGCAGCGGGTCTACCGTATCTGCGGCATGACAGCCATGGCGGAAGAGGTGGGCTGCCGGCTGAATTTTGATACCTCCTCCGTCAACGTGGAGTTGCCGTCGGGAAGAAGGGGCAAGGCGTTTCCCATGGTGCGGGCCATGGTGGAAGCGGATTGTCTCATCAGCATGGCTAAGCTGAAGACCCACGGCATGATGCTCTATAGCGGCGCCGCCAAGAATATGTATGGCACCATTCCCGGCGCTACCAAGGCGCAGTACCACTTAAATATGCCGGATTATGAGGATTTTGCCAGGCTTCTGGTGGATATCTGCCAGGCTGCCGCGCCGGAGTATTCCATCATTGACGGTATCTGGGGCATGGAAGGCAACGGCCCTTCCGGCGGTTCTCCCAAATACGTGGGAGCATTGTTGGCCGGAATCAATCCTTTTGCCGTTGATTATGTGGGCGCAAGCCTTATGGGGCTTTCGCCCGAGACGGTTCCCATGCTTAAGGTGGTTTTGGAGGAGGGCCTTTTGACCGGAGTGCCGGAGATCCTGGGAAACTCCTTGGCTGATTTTAAGCATACGCCTTTTCTTTTACCGGAAACCAAGCCGGTGAATCTTTTTCTTGACAAACTGCCCGGCTTTTTGTCGGGTCTTATAGACGCTCATACCAGGCCATGGCCGGAATTTGGCGGAGAAAGCTGCAACGGCTGCGGCATTTGCCGGGATAATTGTCCGCCGGGCGCTATCCGCATGGTGGAGAAGAGGCCGCAGGTGGATCTTACAAAATGTATTCGCTGCTTTTGCTGTCATGAATTGTGTCCTCAAACCGCTATCCGGATCAAAAAACGCTGGATCTCAAGGCTGTTGGACCGGTTGTAAAAGAAATAGGCTGCTTAATGAGATACAAAAGTTGTTAGTGCACAAATATAAAAGTTTTGGTATAATAAACAGGATGGCTTAAATTTGGATATAAATAGACTAATTTTGTCAAAATATCCAAAATGATTTTATTATCATCAACGAAAGTTATTATAAAACGGAAAACAACTAAGATTAGTGCATAGAATGAAAAAGCCGGGATCTTAAAGGGGGAAGAACATATGGCAACGTCCCATGAGGCGGAAGGCGGCATGGTGGCGGTTCGTTTGGTCAGGCTGACCGATGAGCAAAAAACACAGAACAAAACGGTAGATCTTACGGCTGCCGCCAAAGAGCATACCGCTGAGATACGGGAGCTGGAAAAGGCTTCCGGTGTCCGCTTGTCTGAATGCTACCAATGCGGTAAATGTTCGGCAGGTTGTCCCATGTTTCACGCCATGGATCTGGCGCCGCGTCAGGTCATACGCTATCTGCAGCTGGGTCTATACGACGAGGTGCTCCATGTCCGTACCCCCTGGATCTGCGCTGCCTGCCAAACCTGTCTGGCGCGCTGTCCGCACAATATTGATCTGCCTGCCCTGATGGAAGCGTTACGGCAGGAAAGCAAGGCCAAAGGGATCATTGGCGACAAGGATATTGACCGCTTCAACGAGCTGTTTTTGAATAATATCGACTATTTCGGGCGCTCCCATGAGATGGTGCTGGCAGGACTTTATAATTTGACCACCGGACACCTGTTTCAGGATGTTAAGACCGCGCCGAAAATGTATTTTAATAAATTAATTCGTATAACGCCCCATATCGTTTGGAACCAAGGACAGGTCAGACGAATCTTGAAAAGGACGCGAAAACGGGGTGATAACCAATGAGATATGCTTATTATCCCGGCTGCTCCGCGGCGGGCACCGGGATTGCCTATACCGATTCCCTGCGTTATGTCACCGCCCGTCTGGGCATAGGGTTAGACGAGATTCCCGATTGGAATTGCTGCGGCGCTACCGCCGCCCATGCCACCGGTCACGATCTGGCCATTGCTTTGGCGGCCCGGAACCTGGCCTTGGCGGAGCCTATGGGGCTGGATATCGCGGTGCCCTGCGCTGCTTGCTATTCCCGGCTAAAGGTTGCGCAGCACTATGTCAAGGAATCTGCCCAACACCAGAAAAAGGTAGAGGAAATCATTGATCTGCCTTATACCGCAGCGCATGAAGTCAAAAATATGCTGGAGGTGTTAGACGACGAAGCCGTCTACGCCCGGCTGCAAAAACGGCTTTTTCAGCCGCTTTCCGGTTTGAAAGTTGCCTGTTATTACGGATGCCTTTTGGTACGCCCGGTGGATATTGCCAAATTTGACGATTGTGAGAACCCCATGTCCATGGATCGGCTGATGTCCGCCATCGGCGCCGAGCCGGTGCCGTGGGCCTTCAAGACCGAATGCTGCGGCGCCAGCAACCAGGTGTGTAATCCCAAGGATTCACGGCCGCTCATTTACCGTATCCTGAGAAACGCTCAGGCCAACGGCGCGCAAGCCATTGCGACCGCCTGTCCCTTGTGCATGCTGAACCTGGACATGCGGCAAAAAGAGATTAATGAAACCTATGGGGAAGGGTTTGATCTGCCGGTTTACTTTTTTACCCAATTGATGGGGGTGGCCTTGGGGGCCACGCCTGAGGAAATGGCGATGAAGAAGCATTTTCATCCGGCCGTTTCTCTCATTGAATCAATCATTACGAAACCCGCTGGGGAGGTGTAGTATGAAACGTATTGGGGTCTTTATTTGCCACTGCGGCACCAACATTGCCGCCGGCGTTGACATTGCCGCCGTGGTAGAGGCGGCGCAAGGCATGCCGGGTGTTGTTTTTGCTACGGATTATAAGTATATGTGCTCCGAGCCAGGGCAGAAAAACATTCAAGCCGCCATCAAAGAACACCAATTAGGCGGCGTGGTGGTGGCGGCCTGCACACCTCGTATGCACGAGGTTACTTTCCGCAAGGCTCTGGCGGAGACCGGGCTGAATCCGTACTTATTGGAAATTGCCAATTTACGGGAGCAATGCTCCTGGGTCCATAACGAGAAAGAAGCGGCTACCGTCAAAGCCATCGATCTGGTGAAAATGTCCGTTGCCAAGGTCAATAAGAATCAACCGCTTTTTACTTCTACCATTCCCATTCACAAGCGGGCGCTGGTGGTGGGCGGCGGTATTGCGGGTATCCAGGCGGCTCTGGATATCGCCGACGCCGGGTATCCGGTGACCATCGTCGAAAAAGAAGCTTCCATCGGCGGCAAAATGGTCATGCTGGACAAGACCTTTCCCACCATGGATTGCTCCGCCTGCATCTGTACGCCCAAAATGGTGGACGCGGGACAGCACCCCAACATTACCCTAATGACATATAGTGAGATTGAATCGGTACAGGGTTATATCGGCAATTTCCAGGTGACCATACGCCAGAAAGCAAAATATGTGGATTACAGCAAATGTACCGGCTGCGGCCTCTGTGAGACCAAATGTCCCACCAAGGTGGTAAGCGGCTTTGAACAAGGCATGGCCCAGCGCAAAGCCATCTATAAGCTCTTTCCGCAAGCGGTGCCCGCCAAGCCGGTTATTGATAACCAGGCGTGCCGAAAGCTTTTGGAAGGCAAATGCGGCGTGTGCGAAAAGGTCTGCCCTTTGGGTTGCATCAATTTCCAGGACGAGGACAAATTGGTCACGGAAAATTTCGGCGCCGTTATTTTGTCCACCGGCTACGAGTTGATCGACTGGGCTGGTTATTACGGGGAATATGGCGGCGGACGCTATCCCGATGTTATCACCGGCTTGCAGTTTGAGCGCATGGTAAATGCTTCCGGGCCTACTGAAGGCAAGATTCTGCGGCCCTCCGACGGCAAAGAGCCCAAAACGGTGCTCATTATTAAGTGCGTAGGCTCCCGCGACCCGCATAAAGGCCGTTCCTACTGCTCCCGCGCCTGCTGTATGTATGGGGCGAAGCACGCCCATCAGGTGCTGGATAAGATTGCCGACAGCAAATGTTTTGTCTCTTATATGGACGTCCGCACCCCCGGCAAGGCTTATGAGGAATTTTACAACCGGACCCTGGAGGACGGCGCCGTTTATATCCGGGGACGGATCTCCAAGATCTATGAAGAAAACGGTCAACTAGTGTGTTTGGGTGAGGATACCCTGATCGGGCGGCCGGTGACCATCACGGCGGATCTCGTGGTGTTGGAGACCGCTATGGTGCCTTCCGCTACCGCCGGCAAGGTTGCCGGGCTTTTCGCGGTGGGGACTGATAAAGACGGCTGGCTCACCGAGGCCCACCCCAAGCTGCGTCCGGTGGAAACCAATACGGCGGGAGTCTTTCTCTGCGGCGTGAGCCAGGGGCCGAAGGATATTCCCGATACCGTCGCCCAAGCATCGGCTTCGGCGGTGAAGGTTTGCGGTATTTTCTGCCACGACCGCCTGGACACCAACCCCATGATCAGTAAAGTAGATGCGGAGAAATGTTCCGGCTGCGGTTTTTGTGTCAATGTTTGCCCTTATAAAGCGCTGGAACTGGTGGATCTGCCTTATCGGGGACCCGGCGGCGAAAAGCTGACCCGAAAGGTCGCCCAAGTAAATTCCGGTCTCTGTCAGGGCTGTGGCGCTTGCGCGGTGTCCTGCCGCCCCGGAGCCATTGATCTATTAGGCTTTACCAATGAGCAGATTTTGCAGGAGGTGGATGCCCTGTGTCTGTAGAGGATACTTTGAATAACCCCGCCGAAAACGGACGGACCAATCAAGAGGAATGGCAGCCCAAGATCTTGGCCTTCTGCTGCAACTGGTGCGCTTATACCGGCGCGGATCTGGCCGGCTTGAACCGCATGAAATATCCCCCCAATGTCCGGGTGCTTCGGGTGCCTTGCTCCGGACGGGTCAATCCCCAGTTTATTTTGCGCGCTTTCCAAAAAGGGGTGGACGGCGTATTGGTGGCCGGGTGACATCCCGGCGATTGCCACTATGTTAGTGGCAACTATTTTACCCGCCGCCGCTTTTTGATGATGCAGCGGTTTTTGGAGTACAACGGCATTGAGCCCGGGCGTTTCCAGGCCCGTTGGATCTCCGGTTCCGAAGCCTTGAAGTTTAAGGATACTGTGGAAAAGATTTCTAATGACGTAAAAGCGTTAGGCCCCAATAGTAAATTCAGACAGGAGGGTCGCTAATGCAAGAAGCACTGCGTAAAAAAGCCAAGGAGCTTTTGGCATCGGGGGAAGTGGGCTATATCATCGGCTGGGGACAAGGGCGTTTTGCCAATCAGACCACGCCGCTTTTTATCGATCAGCCGGAAGAGGCCGGCCAATTGGTCTGGAATGATTATTGTTTGAATACCCTGGCCAAATATTTATTAGATGATCCCGCGCCGCAAAAAAAGATCGGCCTTTGTGTCCGGGGCTGCGACGCCCGGGCGGTGAACCGCCTGATTCAGGACAATCAGGTCAAGCGTGAAAATCTCTATTTGATCGGGTTGCCCTGTGAAGGGAAAAAAGATCTGGAAACCGGCGAGTTGGCGGAGAAGTGCCGTTTTTGCACCCACCCCAGCCCGGTGGTTTATGATGTGCTTTTAGGTTCGGAGATTCCCCCAAAAGAAATGCCGCAGCGTTTTGACCGGGTGAAAGAGATCGAGGCTATGAGCGGGGATGAGCGATACGCTTATTTCAGCAAGGCCTTTGACCGCTGCATCCGTTGCTATGCCTGCCGCAATGTCTGCCCGGCCTGTAATTGCCGGGAATGCTTTGTGGATCAGTACAAAACGGGCTGGCAGGGTAAACAGAAAAATCTTTGTGAAAATCAATTCTACGGCATGATCCGAGCCTACCATGTGGGCGACCGCTGCATTGAATGCGGCGAGTGTGAGCGGGTTTGTCCGATGAATCTGCCTTTGATGGAGTTAAACCGCAAGCTGGTGATGGACGCAGGCGAGCTCTTCGGCCCATACGAGGCTGGATTGGACAGCGAAACCAAGCCACCCCTGGGCGATTATCGCCAGAATGACCCGGAAGAATTCATGTAAAGGAGAGGGAAAAATGAAACTGCAAAAAAGTAATGTTCCTGCCTTACTGGATTTGATGGCTCAGGCTGCCCGGGTCTTTGTGCCGGTGACTGTAGACGGGGTTACGCAGTTTGCTGCCTGGCAGGGCGAAAAAACGCCGGTGGATTTTTCCGCCGTCAACAGCAAGCTGCCGCCCAAGGATATGCTTTTCCCGCAAACGGAAAAAATGTATCGCTATCGGGTGGAAGGGACAAAAATCACCGATTTCAGTGAGATAAAAGATGAGGGAAAACAGATCGTTTTCGGCATCCGCTCCTGCGATATGGCAAGCATCCAGCGAATGGACGACGTATTCCTCACCAAAGGACATACCGATGAATTTTACCACCGCAAGCGGGAAAATCTTTTGACCGTCGCCATTGGCTGCCCTAAAGCGGCGCCTACCTGTTTTTGCGATTCTATGGGGATTGATCCCCAGAAGGCTCTGGGAGCCGATATTCAGCTTCATGAGACAGAAGACGCTTATTGGGTGCAGGCGCAGACGCCAAAAGGCGAGACGGCCCTGGCGGACTGGAGCCAATATCTCACGGAAGGCGGCGGGGAAGTGCCCGTCACCGTTTGTGAGTTGAAAGTGGATATGACGGGCGTGCCGGAAAAGCTCCATGAAATGTTTCACCATCCCCTCTGGGATAAGGTGGCGAAAAAGTGTATCGGCTGCGGCACTTGTACCTATCTTTGCCCCACCTGTTATTGCTTTGATATTGACGGAGAACAATGCGGCGAGCAAGGTACCAAATTTCGCTGCTGGGATTCCTGTATGTTCTCGGAATATACCAGGATGGCGGGAGGGCACAACCCCCGGCCTTCCAAAAAAGAGCGGGTCAGAAACCGCTTTCTCCACAAGCTTTGCTATTTTTACGAGCGTTACGGCAAACAGCTTTGCACCGGCTGCGGGCGCTGCGTAGCTTATTGCCCGGTGCATCTGGATATCACGCTCTTTATTGACCAGGTGAACGGGACAGAACCAATTCAAACAAGCGGGGGAGGTGACCGCGCATGAGTAGCGATATCAAACATGATTGCTCCTGTGGGGAGAATCCTTTGCTGCCTCAAATTTGCCAGGTGGCGGCAATCATAGAGGAAACGCCCGATATCAAAACTTTTCGTATTCAGACCCTGGATGGCAAAAAACCCTTTGCTCCGGCACCGGGGCAGCTGGGGATGCTTTCTCTGTTGCCGGTAGGGGAAGGGATGTTCTCCGTTACGGCTCAAGGGGAAGATTATCTGGATTTTGCCATTAAGCGCTGCGGTATGCTGACGGATGCTTTGCATGAGGCGACGCCGGGGCAGCAGGTTGGTCTGCGCGGGCCTTACGGCAATACCTTTCCCACGGAGGACGCCAAGGGAAAACATATCATCTTGATTGGCGGCGGTATTGGCCTGGCGCCGGTGCGCTCCTTCATTGGTTATGTGTTTGCCAACCGGGCGGATTATGGCAAGATTGATATTGTTTACGGGGCGAGAACCCCGGCGGATCTGTGTTTTAAAAAAGATTTGTTTGAAAATTGGCCGCAGCAACCCGACACGTCGGTGCATATTACGGTAGACAATGGCGACGCCGATTGGAAAGGAAATGTGGGCTTTGTTCCCGCTTTCGTGGAAAGCCTGGGTTTTACGCCGGAAAATACGATGGTGGTGCTTTGCGGACCGCCCATTATGATTAAATTTACTTTGGCCGGCCTGACCAAGCTGGGGTTTGCCGATCATCAGGTTATCACCACATTGGAGATGCGGATGAAATGCGGCATCGGCAAATGCGGCCGCTGCAATATCGGCAGTAAATATGTCTGTTTGGACGGGCCGGTGTTCAGCCTAGCGGAATTAAAAGATCTGCCCGACGAGTATTAAGATCGGAATAAATGCCTTAAGAGCCGGCTGTTCGCCAAGGCGGTGCCTTGTGAGCATATGGTGCTTGAGGCTTTTATATGATTTTCAAATTTTTACGATTTGCATCCTTAAGCTTTTTATGGTTAGCTCATACGCTTTGGGCTTAAATATTTTGTTGGCAAAATTTTCAATAAGGATACCCCTTTACAAGAATAAAATATTGAATTATAATGATAATGAATATCATTACCATAGGATAGTTGCGGTTACAAAAGAAGGTGATACGAGTGAAAGACCAATTTTATGATTGCGTGCAGGATTTGGCCGGTATGTTGAAAAAAAGTGAAGAATATACCCAATATGTGGCGGCCCGCAACAGGATGCTGCAGGATGAGGGTAGCTCTAGGGTACTGCGGGATTTGCGGCAGCGGCAGATGCGGCTGCAATTTATGGACATGATGGGCGAAGAGACTGAAGAAGACACAAGAGAACTGGAAGATATTTATATGGCCTTGAGCTTGAATCCCGTAGTGGGTGATTATCTGACAGCCGAATATCGTTTGGGAAAAATGATACGGCGTATTTACAAAATATTCGGCGATGCCTTGGGGGAAGAATCAGATCTTTTATTTGTGCAAAGGAGCAATGAGTTTTTGAATTAAGTAAGTTTTGATAAGTGTTAAAGGTAAGGATGGTAAAAAATGAAAGTATCACATCTGCAAACGGAAGACAAAGGCAAAAATAAGCGCATGACCAAACAAAGACGAATCATCAAAGAGATCCTGTGCAGTACCAAGAGCCATCCTACCGCTGACTGGATCTATGAAGAAGCGCGAAAGGTGCTGCCCGATATCAGCTTGGGAACCGTTTACCGCAATCTTCAGGTGCTATTGTCGGAAAACAACATCCAGGAACTGAGTTACGGCAAGGGATACAGCCGCTTTGACGGTAATCCTCATCCCCATTATCACTTTGTTTGCAAAGAATGCGGACGTGTCTTTGATGTGGAGATGCCTTTGGCTGATTTTCTTACTGAGGCGGCGGCTCAGGCTACGGGTGGCATCGTAGAGAGCCACCGTTTGGAATTTGCCGGTATCTGCCGGGATTGCAGGCGGGAAGCCAAAATAGTAAATCATTAAGCGCGAACCTTTGCCATGATACAAGGAGGAGCTATGCCGAATTATACGTTTCGCTGTAAGGAATGCGGCACGGAATATACCGTGAGCTGTTCTTTCTGTAATATCGATCATCAAGTGTGCCCGAAGTGCCAAAGCGGCCAAAAGGAGCGATTGTTTACCAAAGTCAATGTGGCGGGGGTTGCCGGCGGACAGTCCTGTTCCTGCCATGAGGGCGGCTGTGGCAGTTGCGGCGGCGGCTGCGGACACTAAGGCCCCAAGCCCGGTAGTATCAAAATTAAGAGAAGTATTGCGATTCTGATATAAAATGGTAGTTCACTAGACCGATTACAGAGTCGTTTTGCGCCAGTTGATCCCAAAACAGTTGGGTTGGCAGGGAAGCCGGCGGATGCTGTGCGGTATAGCGGTACGCCAGGGGGGCATTGAAGGAAAAGACCGGTGGGAAAACCGGCTCGGCAAAAGAATAACAAACAAGGCCCTTCGGCAGCGGGGGCCTTTTTTTTATAGCAGATAGCAGGCAGAAGATGATAACGATTATTCGGGAACATTTTAAGGTGTATTGGATGTCTATCAGGAGATAGGCAGTTTGCCCGACGGCGGCCTGAGAGAAACGGAAAAAGGTAGGGAAAAGATGGCATTGGACATGGGATGACTTGTGTTTTTATTGTAAAACAGGTTGACAGTTGGGGAAAATTTAGCTATGATGTCTTTATGTGGCTACATATATAATATTTAAATAAAATATTTTATTTCAAAGAAATTCTATTAAAAGAAGTACGACGGAGGAATCTATATGTCAATTCAAAGCATGCGTCACATTACAAAGACCAAACGGTGGATCATGGTTTCCATCATTGTCATCTTGATAGCCGGTTTGCTGATTTCCTATGCGGTATGGAGCAGCCCTGATCATTTAAATAGCGGCAACACGGATACGACACAAGCGAAAATCGACGCTTATACACAATCTATTTCCAGTCAGGAAACAGAACTGGCCAATAACCCGGAGGATTTCTCCACTCTTTCCACTTTAGGAGAGCTTTATTATAACTTAGGCGAAGCGCAGGCATCGTCAACGGACTTAAATGTAAAAACCGGTAGCAAGACTTCTTTTAACAAATCCGCCGGATATTATAACGATGCATTGAATAACGCGCCGGAGAATTTAAACGACAAAGGCAAAGCCAACTTGTTGATGAAAGTTGGCGTTAGCTATCTTGCGGGCGGAGATACCGATAATGGCAACAAGTACCTGCGTCAGGGCTTGGAAGCTGCGCCTACTGATTATGATAATAATGTGCTTTTTGCACAACTCATGTTCTACCAGGGCCGGATTGCGGAAGCCCAGGCTGCCTTGGAATATTATAAGAGCCTTTTGCCTGCGGGAGACAGCAACATAGCCAATATCGACTCTTTACTGCAGCAGATCGAGGACGAGTGGAAGAAACAAAGTGAGTCTGAGAACCAGGATGACAGTACCGACACGGATAAGAGCGATACCGGCACTGATGATGGAACAACCTCTAAAACGAATTAGACCGCTGAAGGGATCGGAACTTCCGGTACAAAATAGATCAATAGAATCAATGTGCGTTTATCAAATGAAACCCGGTGCGAGCCGGGTTTTGTTGTTCGGTTTGCTTTTAAGGGGGTATGGAAAATGGCGGAATGGCATATTGATAAAGAAGAGCTGATAGCCTGGCGGCGATATCTTCATATGCACCCGGAGCTTTCCGGCAAAGAAGAAAAAACGGCTGCCTATCTCAAAGAACAGTTATGGAAAATGGGGATTACGGAGATCCGGGAGCAGGTCTTTGGTTATGGCATGGTGGCCACCATTCCAGGAGACCCCAGAAAAAAATGTGCCGCGCTGCGGACGGAAATGGACGCTCTGCCCATTACGGAGGAAAACGAAGCGCCTTACCGCTCGCAGAACCCTGGAGTGATGCACGCTTGCGGCCACGACGCACATATGGCCATCGTGTTGGGCGCCGCCAAGGCCTTGACGGAAAATCCGCCTGACGGTACAGTAAAGATCTTTTTTCAGCCTAGGGAAGAAAAACCGCCGGGCGGCGCTTGCTATATGGTTGAGAAGGGAGTCATGGAAAATCCTCATGTAGACGGTGTATTCGGACTGCATATCTCGCCATTGTTCCCTGCCGGCGTCATTGGCCTGCGGGAAGGGAGCATGATGGCCATTGCCGACGATTTTGCTTTGACCATAACCGGTAGAGGCGGTCACGGCTCCAGCCCCCATACCGCTATTGATCCGGTAGTCATGACGTCGGAAGCCGTCATGCAGATCCAGGCTTTGGTGAGCCGAATGAACAATTCTCAGGAACCTCTGGTCATCAGTATTTGCACCATCCACGGCGGTACGGCGCAAAATATCATTCCTGATGAAGTTAAGATGACCGGAACGCTGCGCTGCCTGTCGGCGGAGACCAGAGACGGCGCCTTGGCGAAGATGCATCAGGTGCTGAAAGGGGTCGCGGAGAGCTGGGGCGGCAGTTACCAATTGGACTATCTGTACGGCTACCCCTCGGTGATCAGTACGCCGGAGATGGTGTCTTTATTGCAGGATGTCATCCGGGATATTCCTGGGGTGATGGCGCACAAAATGCCCTATTCACTTTTGGCGGGGGAAGATTTTGCCTATTTTGCGCAAAAAGCGCCCGCTGTCTATTTCATGCTGGGTTCTTTGCCGGAAAACCGTTCTCCTTATGCCTGGCATCATCCCATGTTTGATATCGACGAGGCCGCTTTGCCTATTGGCAGCCGGGTGCTGGCGGAATGCGCCTTTCGTCTGGCTGCGCAGCCGAAGGAGTGATTCTGAGGAACTTTAGGGGGAAAGGACATGTCGGAAGGTTTACACATTTTTTGGCTGGCGATGCTGCCTGTGTCGGAACTGCGGGTTTCCATCCCATTAGGTATCGCCCAGGGCATGGAGCCCTGGCTGGCGTTCTTTTACAGTGTGTTGGGAAATGGTATCGCGGCGGTGCTGGTCATGATTCTCTTGCCTGTCGGCTACCGTATCATGTACCGTTTTCAATGGGTTCGGGCCATTTGGGACAGGTTGGCGGCCAGAACCCATAACAAAGGGCAAAAAGTGGAAAAATACGGCGCGTTGGGGCTTTTGCTCTTTGTTGCCATTCCGCTGCCCGGTACCGGCGTCTGGACAGGAATTTTACTGGCCTTTCTTTTGGGCATCCGACCTAAATTGGCTATGCCTGCCGTTTTGACCGGTATGCTCTTGGCTGGCTTGTTGGTGACTTTGGCCAGTATCGGCGTTGTGACCGCTTTTAGGTATGTTTTCAATGTGGAACTGGTTGCTTTCCTGGTTGTCGTGGTAATTGCCATAGTTGCTTACGATCAATACCGCAAGAAGAAGAGATAGCATTTTTTGCTTATTTATGTATTGTGTTGACACGTGCCACCACATATGGTGTTCTTTCATCAATTTTGTATAACAGCCCTGCTTGGGGCTGTTTTTTTGTCTAAAAAAAAGAGAAAAAAATAACATGATTTTTGAAGTAGGCACTTGTATATTTCAATTTTATAAGGTACAATAAGGGAAAGTGGTAAGAAGTGGGATGAAGTGGTAAAGATGAAGTGGTAAAGATGAAGCGGAAAATCGGAGGCGCAGAGGTTTATGGTGATGTTCACTGGAGAATATCAACATACCATCGATGAAAAAGGACGTGTCAGCATTCCCTCCAAAGTACGAGAGGAACTGGGCGGCAGTTTTTTCGTGACCAAAGGTCCTGACCACTGCCTTTTTATCTACACCGCCGCTGATTGGCAGAATCTTTGCCTCAAAGGAAAAAAGCTTTCCTTCACCAATTCCTCCAGCCGTGCTTTCAGCCGTTTGTTCTTTTCCGGCGCTGCGGAATTGGAGTTTGACAAGCTGGGCCGGGTACTGGTGCCGGGAACATTGCGCCAATATGCTTCTTTGAATAAAGACGTAATCATCATTGGCGTAGGGACCCGATTGGAAATGTGGGACAAGGACGCTTGGAATTCTTACAGTGAAGCCGCAGCCAATGATTATGAAAAAATAGTTGGCGAAATAGCAGATTTTGATGTGGAAATAGGTGAATAATACAACCAGTTGTAGTATAATACACTAATAGGGAGGCGAAGAGCAGAAAGTGGATTTTCAACACGAGCCTGTTTTGTTGCAGCAAACCCTGGACTTGCTGGCTCTTTCCCCCCGGGGAATCTATGTGGACGGCACGCTTGGCGGGGGCGGTCACAGCGCCGCTATTTTACAAGCCTTGCCAGACGTGAGACTGATCGGTATTGATCAAGATGAGGAAGCTTTGGCTGCGGCCAAAGAGCGATTGGCGCCTTTTGGTGACAGAGTGCAATTGGTACACAGCAATTTTGCTGATATGTGCCAAATCGTACGCAACTTGGGAATACAAGAAATAGACGGCGTTCTACTGGATATTGGGGTTTCCTCTTACCAATTGGACAGTGGGGAGCGGGGATTCTCCTACATGCAGGACGCACCTTTAGATATGCGGATGGATCGCAGCGCAAACGTAGCTACGGCAGCGGATCTGGTGAACCGTTTGCCGGAGGAAGAATTGGCGGATTTGATTTACCGTTACGGTGAGGAACGTTATTCCCGCCGCATCGCTAGAGCGATGACAGCAGCCCGGCAGTTGTCTCCTATCGAGACTACGGGGCAGCTCACGGCAATCATCAAAAAGGCCATGCCGCACGTTGCCAAAAAAGAAGATCAGCACCCGGCGAAACGAACCTTTCAAGCCCTGCGTATTGCGGTGAACCGCGAACTGGCGGTGCTGGAGGAAGGTTTGGCGGGGGCCCTTCACATTTTAAAACCGGGCGGGCGTCTCTGTGTCATCACTTTCCATTCCTTGGAGGATAGGATCGTGAAAGAAACCTTTCGTACCTGGGCGAAAGGATGTATCTGCCCACCTTCGATGCCGGTATGTCAATGTGGTAAAAAACCATCTGTCAGATTGGTGAACAAAAAACCTATTGTGGCAGATGATGATGAATTGGCCAGAAACCCCCGGGCACGCAGTGCCAAGCTCAGAGGAGCGGAAAAATTAGCAGTCTAATTTTTTAGGAGGTGGCATATATTGTTAGCAGCGAAAAAGCAGGCAACTGCTTGCCAAGATAGAATATACACCGTAACAAAGCCGAATTTGTATACCATTGCAGGTCGAAAAACAAAACGGAAGGTGCGTTATCAAGTGAAAACGGTAGCTGCTGTTTTAGTGATTTTTGCCTTTTCTCTGTTGTATACTGCAACAGAATCCCGTATCACTACATATGGTTATGAGATCAATCAGCTGAAACAGTCTATCACGGAGACGGAAAATACCAATTCGCGGTGTCTTTTGGAAATTGAAGAGCTGTCTTCACCCGAACGCATCTCCACCTATGCCACGGAATCTCTGGGTATGGTAAAACCCGAAGACGGCTATATTCAATATGTGGATTCCAGTGCTATTGTGGCGGCGAAAAATATCTCCGTTATGGACAGCGATGTACCTTCTTCGCAGACAGCTTCCGTAGAAGTAGTGGAAGGGGAGACAATGCATCCGATTTTGGCGACCTTGAATAAAATGTTTAACGATTATATCGTAGTGTGGCGGGATGGAGCTTCTCAGCATGCCGCTTCCAATAGCATCAATCCCAACGATGCCACAAATACTAATAACAATTCCAATGTAAAATAATCCATCTTCTCGGGAGTTGAGCCAGCGGTGAAAAATAAAATAACCATTCGTAAGAAGATTTTTTCTGTATTTCTTATCTTTTCACTGCTCTTTGTTGTCTATGGCATACGCTTGGGATATTTACAATTATATAAAGGCAGTGAATTGCAGCAAAAGGCGGAACAATACCGGTTGCGTGAAGTGACGATTGCCGCCAGCCGCGGTGTGATCTATGATAGAAACGGCACCAAGCTGGCCATCAGTTTAAGCGCCGACTCCATCAGTGCCAATCCGGCGGTGGTAAAGACCTCAGAGCAAGCTGAATCCACTGCTATTTTTTTGTCCTCGGTGCTGGGAATCGATCAGGACACGGTATATAAAAAGATCACTGCCGACCGCAGTTTTCAGTGGGTGAAACGGAAGGCTACTTTTGAACAGGCGCAAAAAATCCGAGAAGCCGACCTGCCTGGTATTGATATCGTAGAAGAAACCATGCGCTTTTACCCTAAGGAGACTCTGGCGGCACATATCCTGGGCGCCGCCGGCATTGATAATCAAGGGATCGACGGCATCGAGCTGACGATGGAGTCTACCTTGGCCGGGCAACGGGGCAGCATCTTAACGGAATATGACGCACATAATAATGAAATTCCTCAAGCCATGCGGGAATATAATCCCCCCACCGACGGGAATAGTATCGTATTGACCATTGACGAAACCATCCAATATTTCTGTGAACGGGAACTGGATAAAGTTATGTCTGCCGAAAATCCTCCCAAGGGAGCTTCGGTGATCATCATGAAGCCTGATACCGGCGAGATACTTGCCATGGCCAACCGGCCCACCTTTGATCCCAATAATTACAGCCAGTATGAAAGCTCAGCCGTGCGCAATAAAGCGGTTTCCGATGTCTATGAGCCAGGCTCTACTTTTAAAATCTTATTGCTGTCGGCGTCTTTGGAGGAAAAAATAACCTATCCTGAGGATCGTTTTTATTGCCCCGGCTATATTATGATTGGAAAGATGAGGCTGAAATGCTGGCGCTCCTACAATCCTCACGGTAGCGAGACCCTGGAAGAAGTGGTGCAAAACTCCTGCAATCCCGGTTTTGTTACTCTAGAGCAGCGGCTGGAAGCTAAGGAACAAGGGCTTTATTACAAATATCTCAAAGCTTACGGCATTGGTTCCAAGACCGGCATCGAATTGCCGGGAGAAGCATCCGGTATCATGGTGCCGGAAAAGGATCTGATTCCTTATACCCTGGCGACCATTGCCATTGGGCAGTCCGTTTGTGTGACGCCGCTGCAGTTGGTGACGGCAGTCTCGGGGGTGGCCAACGGCGGCACCTTGATGAAGCCGCAGATCATCCGGCAGGTCTTGGATAAAGAAGGCAATATCGTGCAGGATTTTGCACCTGAGATTGTTCGCAGGGTGGTTTCTGAGGATACTGCCGCCACGGTGCGGGATCTTCTGGAAAAAGTTGTGGCAAAGGGTACCGGCCGGCGGGCCTATATCGAAGGGTACCGGGTGGGCGGTAAAACCGGTACGGCTCAAAAGGTGAGTGAAAACGGCGGCTATCTTAAGAATAAATATATCGTTTCCTTTATTGGCATGGCTCCTGTGGATGATCCTGAATTGGTTTGTCTTGTGGTCATCGACGAGCCCGCCGAGGCCAATGCCGGCGGCGGCCTGACGGCGGCTCCCGTCTTTAAGGCCATTATGGAAGATAGTTTGCGTTATCTTGGTGTTGTTTCCCAACAAGCTCATTTTGATGAAAGTATTGCCGCGGAAGATAGTACGGTAAAATATGTTATCGTTCCCGATGTCAGCAATCTCACCGCTGAGGCGGCCGCCAAAGTTTTGCGTATTGCCGGTCTGAACTCCCAAGTTGCACAGGAAGGGCAGGTGGTGACCTCGCAGACACCGGCAGCCTTCAGCCATGTTGAAAACGGTTCTACCGTGCTTTTGCGGCTGGGCAGCTCCACCGCAGAATCAGACACTGTCATTGTGCCGGATCTTACCGGTTTGCGGGTGCGGGAGGTAGCGGAACTTTTATCCGCCATGGGATTGAAATCAAAATCAACCGGCGCCGGCGTGGCGATGGAACAATTTCCTATTCCCGGCACCAAAGCGCATAAATCCGATATCGTTTCCGTGAGTTATGGTATTGTCGATGAAACGGTAACGGATGAAACGGTCAGTGAGCCGTGATTTGGAACAAGGCAAGTCGTTCATTAATATGCCGGGAGGGATTCAGGAATGCAATTAAGGGAAATCGCGGTTTATTTGGGCATTGACCCCAAAACAGTAATGGACATATCGGTCAAAGGCTTACAGTACGATTCCCGCCAGGTGCAGCCGGAAGATCTGTTTGTCGCCCTTTCGGGCAGCAAGAGCGACGGGCACCAATATATTGAGAGTGCCGTGGCCCGGGGCGCCGCCGCCCTCCTTTTGGAAAGACGGGATGCGCCTGTGCCGGAGGGCGTGCCTGCTTTATATTGTGACGATACCAGAAAAGCCATCGCATTGCTGGCTTCTTTGTGGAACGGCTTTCCCGACCGCGGCATGAGGATCATTGGTGTGACCGGTACCAACGGCAAGACAACCACCACTCACTTGATTAAAAAAGTCTGGGAGATGGAGGGCTATAAGATTGGTTTGATCGGAACCATCCATAATTTTGTGGGGGATGTAGAACTGCCCTCAAGCCATACAACACCAGAACCCATCGCTTTGGCGGATTTGTTGGCCAAAATGCGGGATAACCATTGCCACGGCGTTATTATGGAAGTATCTTCCCATGCCCTGAAGCAGGAGCGGGTGGAAGGCATCCATTTTGACGGAGCTGTTTTTACCAACCTGACCCAGGATCATCTGGATTTTCACGGTACCTTTGAGGATTACAGGGAAAGCAAAGGACGGCTTTTTACCGCCCTGGGCCGTGGCTTGCAGCAGAACCGTTATGGCGTCATCAATTTGGACGATCCTGCGGCGCCGTACTTCATGGATATTTGTCCGGTTCCGGTCTGGACTTACAGTATGGAAAAATCCGCCACCCTTCAGGCGGTGGATTACCAGGTCAACGCGACAGGCACTTCCTTCCAATTGCTTTACCAAGGGAAAGAATATCCTTTGGAAATCCCGCTCTCGGGAAAATTCAATGTTTACAATACCCTGGCGGCCATTGCCACCCTTTTGGCTGAAGGCTTGCCGCTCATGGATATTTTGAAGCATATCCATAATGCCCCACAGGTGGCGGGGCGGTTTGAAAGAGTGGAAGAGGGGCAGCCTTTTACCGTTATCGTTGACTATGCGCATACGCCGGACGGTCTGGAGAATCTCCTTTTGACAGCCCGCGGCATCACAAAAAATAAATTGATCACCGTTTTTGGTTGTGGCGGCGACCGCGACCGTACCAAGCGTCCCATCATGGGTCGCATCGCTGGGAAATACAGCGATTATTCCGTCATCACTTCAGACAATCCCCGGACGGAAGATCCTGACGCCATCATCGCCGAGGTAGAAAAAGGCATGGCTGAAGTCTCCAGAAGCTATATGGTGGAACCTTCCCGCCGCGCCGCTATTGCCGCCGCCATTGCTCTAGCCGGTACGGGTGACGTTGTGGTGGTGGCAGGGAAAGGACACGAAGATTATCAACTGGTGGGGGGACAGGTGCTTTCCTTTGACGACCGCAAAGTCGTACGGGAGATCCTTACCGGCAAAAAATAAAACAGGTTTTGTGCAAGCCAACTTGAAGCAGGAGTGGTCGTAGATGAGGATTGCATTGGCAGCTTTTGTGACAGCTTTGGGAGTAGGGCTAATTTTAGGTCCGGTAATCATTCCCATACTGCGCCGTTTAAAATTTGGACAAACTATTCGTACCGACGGGCCTCTGGGTCACTTGAAAAAAGCCGGAACGCCTACGATGGGCGGTTTGATTTTCCTTCTGGCCTTTGTGGTTTCGGTGCTGATCTGGGGGGAAACTAGTCCGGCTCTGTTCCTTGTTCTGGCGGCGGTGCTGCTCTACGGTCTTATCGGTTTTGTGGATGATTTGATCATTATTCTCTTGAAACGTTCTCTGGGACTCACGGCTCGGCAAAAACTGCTTGGCCAGTTCGTTTTGGCTTTGCTTTTCCTTTATGTTGCCGCCGCCGTATTGGGGCGGGGGACTGCGTTGGTGATCCCGGTTACCGGTTATCAGCTAGAGTTGGGCGGTTTTTATTATATTCTGATGGCTGTCTATATGGTGGGAATGGTCAATGCGGTGAATCTTACCGACGGCTTGGACGGCCTTTGTACCGGTATTTCCTTTTTGGTATTATTAGCTTATATGATGATCTGCCTTCTGTTGGCCGGTGTGCCGCAGGCGCAGCCCTTCATTGCATATGGGGATCTGGCTGTGGCTGCCGCGGCGTTGGCCGGCGGCCTTTTGGCTTTTCTTTGTTTTAACCGATATCCGGCAAAGGTCTTTATGGGGGATACCGGCTCGCTGGCCTTGGGTGGCGGCGTTATGGCTTTGGCCATTCTGACCAAGACGGAAATTGTTTTGCTCTTGATGGGCGGCATTTATCTGGTGGAAGCCGTTTCCGTGATGCTGCAGGTGGCAAGCTTCCACCTGACGGGGAAAAGGATCTTCCTTATGAGCCCCTTGCACCATCATTTTGAGATGAAAGGCTGGAAGGAGCAGAAGGTAGTGCGGGTCTTCTGGTTTTGGGCCCTGGTTGGCGTTCTTTTGGGGTTGTGGCTGACCACATTGTAAAACATACTATGATAAAATGGGCTGCCTTGGTTGACCCAAAGGCGGCTTTTCCTGTATTTATAAAGCGTTTGCAAATCTTACTTAAAAATATTCCCGGGAGGGTGACGCCATGGAATGGATGGGTAAAAAAGTATTGGTAATGGGCGCAGGGCTTTCCGGCAGCGCCATGGCACAGTTTTTGGCTGGGCTGGGAGCCGATGTGTTTCTTTCAGACGATAAAGGGGAGGCGAATTTCCCGGAAGCAGACGCTTGGCGGCAGGCCGGGATCACCTTATATCTGGGAGGCGCTCCCAAAAATCCAGCTTTTTTTGACGCGGCCTTCATCAGTCCAGGTATTTCCCCTGAGATTCCTTTGGCTCAGGCTTTAGAAGCGGCTGGGGTGCCCATCTATGGCGAGCTGTTTTTAGTAGCGCAATACAGCAAAGCGCGGTTCATTGCCATCACCGGCACCAACGGTAAGACCACTACTACCGCTTTGACGGGGCATATTTTGTCTGAAACGGGCAAAGAGGTCTTCGTGGGCGGTAATATCGGTGTGCCGCTTTTGACAAGTGCGCCCAACCTTTCGGCGACCGGTTTTGTGGTGGCTGAGATTTCCAGCTTTCAGCTGGAACGGCCGGGAGAATTCGCGCCGGAAATCGCCGCTGTTTTGAACATCACTCCGGATCATTTGGATCGGCATGGCGATTTGAAAGGCTATATGGCGGCAAAAGCCAATATTTTCAAAAAACAGTGGGAAAAGGATTATTTAGTTTTAAATTATGATGACGAATACAGCTTAGCCTTGGCTTCTCTTGCCAGGAGCCAAGTGGTGTATTTCAGCCGTCGTCATATTTTGTCAAAAGGATTTTGCGTTTCGGATGGCAATATTGTCATGAAGGATGGCGAAAAAACCGTAAATATCCTGCCGGTTTCGGAAATATATATAAAAGGCGGGCATAATATTGAAAATGCCTTAGCGGCGGCGGCCATGACCTATCTTGCCGGTATTCCGGTAGCGGAGATCGCCCGGGGGCTTCGCACTTTCCGCGGCGTGGCGCACCGTCAGGAGATCGTGGGCGAGGTGGACGGTGTTCTTTATATCAACGATTCCAAGGGCACCAATACCGATTCCACTATTCAAGCCCTTTTGGCTTATGACGCACCACTGATCCTGATCTTAGGCGGCTATGACAAACATGTTTCTTTTGAACCGCTGACGCCTTTAATCCGAGAGCGGGTGAAAGCCGTGGTTACTATGGGCGCCACGGAAAAACAACTCCTGGAGACCTTGAGATCGGCAGGGTATACGGCCCTTTATCCGGCAGGGGAAGATTTTAAAAAGGCAGTGGAGACGGCCCGTAACCTGGCTGTTCCCGGCGATGTTGTTATATTATCCCCTGCTTGCGCCAGCTGGGGAATGTTCCGAAACTTTGAAGAGCGGGGCGATTTATTTAAGGAAATTGTCCATAAATTTGCCGGGGAGGGAAAAGGATGCTGCTGAAAAAACACAATCCGGATTATTGGACTTTTTTAATTATCTTGATTCTTTTGACCTTTGGTATTATCATGGTGTTCAGTGCTAGCCAATATTTTGCCCAGTACAAACCCTATAACGATACCTATTACTTTCTCAAGAAGCAGCTTGTCAACGCTGTTTTAGGTGTGTGTGCCATGGTCGTGCTGATGCAGTTCGATTATCACAATTACCGTAAGCTGGCTGTTCCTATTTTATTTGTCGGCTTATTTTTGGTGGGGGTGGTTTTGATCATCGGGGTAGCGGCCGGCGGTGCGGTACGCTGGATCGATCTGGGTTTTACCAGGTTTCAGCCTTCGGAGATCATGAAGATTGCTTTGGTGATTTTTCTGGCTGCTTCTCTGAGCAAGAGACAGCCGGTATTGCATAAGCTGAAAGAAGGTTTTCTCCCTTACGTGGCCATTATCGGCGTCATCTTTGGTTTGGTGGCGCTGGAAAATTTAAGCACAGCCGTGATTATTGCCGCTACGGCCTGGGTTATGATGCTTTGCGCGGGCAATAAGTTTTCGCACATGTTTGCTTTGGTTCTGCTAGGTATTGTGTTGATTGTTATCGGTATTCAGATGGAGGGTTTCCGCCAAGGGCGGATCACCGCTTTCTTGGATCCCTGGGCCGATCCCAAAGGCAACGGCTATCAGACCATTCAATCTATGGTGGCCATCGGATCCGGCGGTTTGACCGGCGTGGGCCTTGGAGCCGGCGGTGCCAAATGGTATTACCTGCCGGACCGTCATACCGACTTTATTTTTTCTATTATTGCAGAGGAACTTGGCTTGGTAGGCGGTATTTTCGTTTTTCTCTTATTTTTGGCTTTTACCTGGCGCGGACTTTCCATTGCCTGGAATTCTTCCGATAATTTCGGCAGCCTTCTGGCTCTGGGGCTTACCGCCATGGTCAGTATACAGGCGCTGATTAACCTGGGAGTGGCCTTGGGATGCCTGCCGGTGACAGGGGTCACCTTGCCCTTTATCAGCTACGGCGGCACTTCCTTGGTGATTTCCCTGGCTGCTATCGGTGTTTTGCTTAATGTTTCACGATATGCCAATTTGCGAAGGTGATGTTATGAAAGTGATTGTAACGGGGGGGGGCACCGGGGGTCATATTTATCCGGCTCTGGCCTTAGCGGAAGGCTTTAAGCAATGGGATTCTCAAACAGAAATCCTATATATCGGCGCGGAAAATGGATTGGAAAAAGAGCTGGCTGTCCGGGCCGGCTGGGAATTTACCGGTATCAGTGTGGCCGGTATTGCCCGTTCTTCGCCAAGCAAATTCATAAAAAGCATTGTGACCAGCAGTAAAGGCTTTGGGCAGGCTAAAACCATCATTGCTTCCTTTGAACCTGATCTCATCTGTGGTACGGGAGGTTACGTCTGCGGGCCGGTGGTTTTGGCAGGAGCGCTTACCGGGATTGCTACCGCCATTCACGAGCAGAATGCCTTGCCGGGCATTACCAATCGGTTGCTTTCTCTTTGGGCGGATCTCATTTGTCTGACTTTCCCAGAAGCGGGACACTATTTATTTCATAAAAAACGTCATATCTTAACGGGTCTGCCGGTGCGGCCGGAGATCTTGCACGCCACTAAAGAAGCGGGGATGACCGCTTATGGGCTGAATCCCAACAAAAAAACAGTGTTGCTCACCGGGGGCAGCCAAGGCGCCAGGATGCTGAACAAAGTGATGGCGGAGTTATGGGCGCCTCTTTTGGCAAAAGACGTACAGATTCTGCATATTACCGGGCCGAAGCTTTTTGCCGAAACGGCTGCTTTAGCAGCGTCGGCCGGGGTATTGGAACATAAAAATCTGAAACTGTTTGCTTATGTGCATGATATGGAACATGCCTTGGCGGCGGCGGACATTGTCATCGGCCGGGCAGGCGCCTCCTTTTTAGCGGAAGTAATGGCCTTGGGCAAACCTTCCATTCTGATTCCCTATCCTTATGCCGCCGGCAATCATCAGGTAGCCAATGCCCAGTCTATGACCAAGTCCGGTGCGGCCAGGATGATCATGAACCATCAACTGAGCAGAGATTCTTTGTTTCTTGCGGTCAATGAGCTTTTGGAACAGGAGCCTTTGAGGCGGCGGATGGCGGACAACGCGGCGCTCCTGGGACGGCGCGAGGCGTTGGATATCATCGTCCGCAAGGCCTGGCAGGTGGCGGAAGAAAAGTATAATTAATCTTTTGTTTTTTGCCCAGATACTGATCATTCATTGGTAAATCATGAAGACTAATCCGCTTTTATACGAAAAAATTTTATACGAAACAAAAGCGGCGGCGGAATGGGAGGTATGCGAACTTATCGGCATACGAATTTAAAATATCTTAAAGTTCATGAACGTTTTTATTCCTTTCATTCGTTTTTTTTAAAGTAGGAAAACGCCATCAGGTATTTTTCATAAAAAAGAGCGGCAGATTGCCGTTCCGTATCAAACAGGAAGGGATGTGTCTTTTTGGAAGGCATTGGCAATAAAGTGCATTTTATTGGCATCGGCGGTATCGGTATGAGCGGGCTGGCCCGCATTTTGTTAGGATTCGGCGTAACAGTAACAGGTTCCGACGCGGTGGAATCCGCCGTCTTGGAAGATTTGAAGCAATTGGGTGCGGTGATCTGGTTAGGGCACCGCGCCTCCCAAGTGGCTTCCGATGTTAGTTTAGTGGTATATTCTTCCGTGATCAAGGAAGACAATCCGGAAATGATCGCCGCCAGACAGCAAAAGATAAAGGTGGTAAGCAGGGCGGAGCTTCTTTCCCGCATCATGGCGCTGCGCTACAGCATCGGTGTGGCCGGCGCGCACGGCAAGACCACCACCACCGGTATGATCGGCACCATGTTCTTGGAATCCGGCGCCGATCCAACCATTGTAGTGGGCGGTATTTTGCCTACCATCGGCAGCAATGCCCGGTGGGGCAACGGCAAATATCTGGTGGCGGAAGCCGATGAAAGCGACGGCTCTTTTTTGTGTCTCCTGCCCAAGATCGCAGTGGTCACCAATGTAGAAGACGATCATTTGGATTATTATGTGACAGTGGAGCGTTTGCAGGCTGCTTTCCGGCAATATGTCAACCAGATCCCGGCAGAAGGCTTTGCCGTCTTAAATATAGACAGTCCCCCTGTTGCCGCCAGAGTGCAAGAAGGGTTGACTGTTCGTTATGTCACCTATGCTTTGAAAAACGACGCGGCAGATTATACGGCGGCCAATATTCGTATTGCCGAAAATGATGGAATCGGGACCGTCTCCGATGTCTATTGCCGGGGTGCTTTTTTAGGTTCCCTGCATTTGCAGGTGCCCGGTGAATATAATGTCAGCAATGCCTTGGCGGCGGTGGCTTTGGGCCGGCAGGTCGGCTTGGAATTCGAGGTGATCGCCGCGGCTCTTGCCAAATTCCGCGGTACAGGGCGGCGCTTCGAGCTTTTGGGCCGGGGCCGGGGTATTACGGTGGTGGATGATTACGCTCACCACCCCACCGAGATCAAAGCAGTGCTGGCGGCAGCAAAGAAGCTGCCTTACCGGCGGGTGGTGGCATTGTTCCAGCCGCACCGCTACAGTCGCACCATGCTATTTGCGGAGGAATTCGGCTGTTCATTTGCCAATGCTGATGTGGTGATCTTAAATGAAATTTACGGTGCTTTTGAAAAACCCATCGAGGGCGTTTCCGCCCGGCTCATTGTGGACGCTGTAAAAGCTCAGGGCAATAAACCTGTCTACTATGGTGAAAAAGAAGAAGATGTTTTGGCGATCCTGCGCCAGGTTGTCCGGCCAGGAGATCTGGTCATGGTGCTGGGCGCCGGCAATATTCGTCACGGCGGTCAGATTTTTGCCGAAGAGATCCGGGAGGCGGATTGAATGTCCATAGATCTTATCTATCAAGCTTTAAAAAAGGAAATCAAGGGTGCTTTGATTAAAAACGCGCCCATGAAACAATATACCAGCTGGCGTATTGGCGGCCCGGCGGAATTGCTGGCGGTTCCCGCAGATACGGAAGAACTTGCTCTAGTTCTGTCTTTATGCACGGAACACGAGGTGCCCTGGTTTGTTTTCGGCAAGGGCTCCAATATTCTGGTATCCGACTCAGGTATTACCGGCGTGGTGATTCAGCTGGGGGAAGCTTTCGCTTGGTGTGAGCTTTTACCGGATTATAAAGTGTGGCTGGGGGCCGGGCTGCCTCTGGCGACTTTGGCGCAGACTACTGCCAAAGCGGGCTACTCCGGCCTGGAGTGGGCGGCGGGTATCCCGGGGAGTGTAGGAGGCGCTATCATGATGAACGCGGGGGCCTACGGCTCCTGTATCGGTGACATTGTAACCAAAGTGGAGCTGGTGGAATATAATGGGCACAGAAGAACCCTCACCAGCAATGCTTTGGCGTTTGCTTACCGGCACAGCGGGATCAGCAGGGGAAAACAGGTGGTGACCGGGGTAGAGCTGCAGCTCACCCCCGGAGATGCGTCATGGAGCAATGGCGAGATCCGCCGTCTTTTGGCGTTGCGCACCAAAAACCAGCCTCTGGAGTATCCTTCCGCCGGCAGCGTATTTAAAAATCCTCCGGGTGACCATGCGGGCCGCCTTTCCGAAGCGGCAGGCTGCAAGGGCCTTCGGGTAGGGGATGCTCAGGTTTCCTTGAAGCATGGTAATTTTATTGTGAACCTGGGGAACGCTACGGCCGCCGATGTGCTTGCCTTAATTGGTCAGGTGCAGGAGCAGGTGCGCCAAGTCTTTGGCATAGAACTTGTGCCGGAGGTGCAGGTGGTGGGTGAATAGCCAATTGGGGAGGCCATGGCGTGGAACAATTCATCATCACCGGAGGAATACCCCTGGCGGGAGAAGCTAAGGTTAATGGAGCAAAAAATGCAGTGCTGCCTATTCTGGCAGCTTGTCTCTTGAGTGAGGGGACTTGTGAAATCCACAATGTGCCCTGTTTGGACGATGTATTGTCCATGTGCGCAGTATTACGTTATTATGGCGCCGACGTATCCATGATGGAGAATACCGTGGTAGTAAACGCAGCCCATGCCGGAGGGCCGGGGGCGCCGGAAAGCATTATGAAGAAGATGAGGGCTTCCAATCTTGTATTGGGGCCTCTTTTAGGTCGGTTCAAAAAAGCCAATCTGCCTTATCCTGGCGGCTGTGCCATCGGTACGCGGCCCATGAATTATCATTTGCAAGGGCTCATCGCCATGGGAGCGGATGTGACGGAGCAGGGCGGCTATATCAACGCTCACGCGGATCATTTAAGAGGCGGCGAGATCTGCCTGGATTTTCCCAGTGTAGGCGCTACCGAAAATATGATCATGGCGGCGGTTCTGGCCGATGGTACCACCGTGATCCGTAACGCGGCGAGAGAGCCTGAGGTGGTGGATCTTATCTGCTTTTTACAGAAAATGGGCGCGGAGATCGGCGGTGCGGGCAGCGACGTCATCACCGTTCACGGGGTCGAAAAGGTAAGGGGGGCCGTGCACCGGGTGATGCCGGACCGCATCGAAACAGGAACTCTTCTGGTGGCGGCGGCCATTACCGGTGGGGATGTGTATTTGCGGGATGTGCAAAGTGACCATATTGCCGCCGTTTTGTTGAAACTAGCTCAGACCGGCGCCTTGGTTCAGGTGGAAAAAAACAACATTCGGTTGACGGCTAAAAACCCTCTTTATTCGGTGGATATCAAGACCATGCCTTATCCGGGATTCCCCACCGATATGCAGCCGCAGATGCTGGCCTTAATGACGAAAGCTAGGGGGACCTCCGTTGTTGTGGAAAATATTTTTGAAAACCGTTTTCAGCATGTGGATGAGCTTTGCCGCCTGGGTGCGGATATCCGCCTGGTGGGGCGGGGCGCCGTGGTGGCCGGAAAAGAGCAGTTGGTAGGCGCCAGAGTCCGCGCCACCGATTTACGGGCCGGCGCCGCCTTGGTTTTGGCGGGGTTGGCGGCGCAAGGTATCACCATTGTGGAAAATGTGGCCTATATCGACAGGGGATACCAGAATCTGGAGCTAACCCTGGGACAATTAGGGGCGGATATTGTCAGAGTGGGGACGATTTTGGAGGATAAAAAAAAGTAGCGGCAATAGGCTATTAATGGTATAATATTAAATAAAATGCGGAGCTGGGTCATCTGCTGGACAGCACAGGAGAGCGGATTCCCTTCCAGGAAGTATGGGGATTGCTGTTTGGATCAAGAAGGCGTGCCGGCAATTTCCGGAGCGACATAAAAGGAATGCATGGGTATGAAAAATTGGGTGATAGAACGGAAAAGTACCTGAATCAAAAGTCATGCTGATTGGGATTGATCCGGCGGAACGCCCGGTGCATTCCTTTCCTACTGTTTCCCGGAGGAAAAGAATAACGCAGCTTTGAAAAGAAAAAAATCGGATGGGCAGAATGAGGACGATATGAGCAACGCTTCTTCTAACATTTCTTCCAACGTTTCTTCCATGGATCGTTATAGAAAAAAACGGCGGCGGACAGGAAGTATCCGTTGGTTTTTGCTGCTTTTGTTTTTGCTGGCATGCATTTTTGCCGGGTATTTTTTCAGTCAGTCCGCTTTCTTTAATATCAGCCATATCAGTGTGACGGGAAATAAGGTTTTAACAACGGAAGAAATCGTTTCCCACTCGGGGCTTAAGACAGGTGAACATATTTACAAAGCTAATATGACCCTGGCCCAAAACCTCATATCTACCGATCCCTGGGTTGACACGGTAGCGGTAAGACGCCGACTGCCTTCTACCGTGGTCATTGAGGTGAAAGAGCGAGTGGCTATAGCGGTAGTCCCGGTAGAAGGCGGCGTGCTGCAGGTGGATGCCAAGGGCTTTGTCTTGAAACGCCAGAAGCTTCTGGAAGGGCTGGCATTAATGACCATTGGGGGGGTAGCGGATATTCCCGATAATATTCTACCGGGTCAGCAAATCAATTCTGCTGCTTTGACCAAGGGGTTGTCTGTGGTTTCCCATATGACAAAAGACGCGGCCGGTGTTATTTCGGAGGTGGATGTGACCAATACGCAGCAGATCATCCTGCAAAATATTTATGGGATCGAATGGCGCATTGGCGACGGCAGTAATTTTATGACCAAATTCAATATCTGCAATCAGATCACAGCGGACGAAGAGGCTGCGGGCCGTTTAGGCAAGATTATCTATATTGATACTTCTCTGATGGACAAGCCGACGATTTTATACCGAAAATAAAAAATTTTTATTTTTTTAAGACAACGGCGGTAGGAGGACATTTTGTATTATGGCGCAATGTAACAGGCGTTTTGGTTGAAAGCCTGTTAATTACGATTTTTCAACTCAAAGATTTCGACAAATTTTAAAAAATTTTTACAAACTTTTCCCTCAATGGTCTCCTTTGCCAGCAGGGAAATCATAAATTATGTGGAAGTAACATAATTACGTTGCTTTGTGTATTTTTATGTGCTTTTTTAATTCAAGCCTTTTAAACCGGATTGTAACGCATCCGTGGGATATGCGTAAACGATAAAACAAGGAGGTTCGGTCAATGGTAGAATTTGATGATAATGGCGCCGGTCACTATGCCAAAATCAAAGTGGTTGGTGTTGGTGGTGGTGGCAGCAATGCTGTTAACCGTATGATTAAAAATATGATGGACGGCGTTGAGTTTATCTCCATTAATACCGACGCTCAGGCCTTGCAGTATTCCAAAGCGGATAAACTGTTACAGATCGGTCCCAGGATTACCAAGGGGTTGGGCGCCGGCGCCGATCCCGATATCGGCAAAAAAGCCGCTGAAGAAAGCGGCGACGATATCAGAGCCGCTTTGGTAGGCGCCGATATGATCTTTGTCACTGCTGGAATGGGTGGCGGTACCGGTACCGGAGCTGCTCCTGTGGTAGCCGATATCGCAAGAGAGATCGGAGCTTTGACCGTTGCAGTGGTTACCAAACCCTTTACCTTTGAAGCGCGCCGCAGGGCTCAACAAGCCGATACGGGCATCAGCGAGTTAAAAGAAAGGGTGGATGCGCTGATTGTCATTCCCAATGATCGCTTATTGCAGATCATTGATAAAAAGACCCCCATGAATGAAGCTTTTTCTTTTGCGGATGAGATCCTGCGCCAAGGTGTTCAGGGCATTTCCGATCTGATTTCCAAGCCTGCCGTTATCAATCTGGACTTTGCCGATGTAAAGACCATTATGAAAGATTCCGGCTCCACCATGATGGGCATTGGGGTAGCCTCCGGTGATAACCGGGCCACCGAAGCGGCCAATCGGGCTATCTCCAGCCAGCTTTTGGAAACCACCATTGACGGGGCAAAAGGTATCATTCTGAATATTACCGGCAGCGAGACCATGACCATGATGGAAGTGACCGAGGCCGCCGATCTGGTTTACAATGCGGTGGATTCCGACGCCAATGTGATCTTGGGTGCCGGTATTGACGACAGCCTGGGAGAAGAAATCCGGGTCACCGTCATTGCCACCGGCTTTGAATCTGCCGGCTTGAAAAAGCCGGGCTTCCTATCTTCCATGAACAAACAAGCAGATAAAGAAGCGCAACTGCCTGCTTTTACAACTCCTAAATTCCCAGATATTGAAGTACCTTCTTTCTTAAGAACGAAATAATTGTTTGCTATAAACAAGTATTATGAGAAAATACGGTATATGCCGTATTTTTTTATGGATAATTTAGCACAAATTTTTTGACAATTGTGTCAATTATGATATAATGAATACGTAGCTAGTATATTGACGGAGGCGAGTAACATTGAAGACATTATTAGAGAAGACCAGGGATATCAATTCCCTGATCCAGAAAGCAGGAGGACAACCCATTAGCTTTGCGGAAATGGCGAGGACCCTGTCTGACACCATTGGAGCTAATGTTTATATTTTAAGCAGGCAGTATCGGGTTTTAGGGTATGCCTTTATTGAAAATTTCCATTGCCCCACCATGGCGGAGATTGTGAAGAGGGAAGCTCCTTTTCCGGAAGAGTACATCAATTTCCTGGCAAGCTTTACGGAAACAGCGCCCAATATCGATCAAACCGGTACTTGTGTATTGAATGCCCGGGATCATTGCTTCCTGCCGGATAAGCACTGCACCATTGTTCCCATCACCAGCGGCGGCATGCGTATGGGTACGGTTATCTTATCCAAGACCGGAACCTTTGGCGACGGCGACTTGATCTTAGCGGAGTATGGCACCACTGTGGTAGGCATGGAGATCTTGCGCGCCAAGGCCGATGCCGCGGAAGAATCGGCCAGGCAAAAAGCCATGGTCAGCATGGCATTCAATTCTCTTTCCTATTCCGAAGTGGAAGCGGTGGAGCATATCTTCAAAGAGCTGGGCAATACCAACGGTCTTTTGGTGGCCAGCAAGGTGGCGGACAAAGTGGGCATTACCCGTTCGGTCATCGTCAATGCTTTGCGGAAGCTGGAAAGCGCCGGTGTGGTGGAGGTGCGTTCCCTGGGGATGAAAGGCACCTATATCCGTATCTTAAACGAATATCTGCTGGATGAATTGCAGCGGTTATCCACCAACTATACTCTTTAACAGATGAAGGCATGGCTTTCAGAATTCTGAATTGGCAGGGCAGCACCTAAAAAGGGCTGCCTTTCCTTGTATGGTCGGTTTTAGTTGACCGGAGAGTTCCGCTCAGAATGTTTGTGAAGCCGGCAAGATTAAAATTGCATTTTCAGCATTTTGGTGATATTATAATATAGCCAGGTTTTTAGGGATTCTCCGTCTTAATTGTTAAGATTGCGAGTAATCCCTAATTTATATCTGTCTGCGGTTGCCCCGCTTAATTTTTTAACAAAGGAGGGAGATTTATGCCGTCAGTCATTCCGGAACCTACCATTGAAGAGATCATTGCCAAAGTAAAAAAATACAATAATGCCAGTGACGAGGGGATGCTGCACCGTGCTTATCTCCTGGCCTGCAAAGCCCATGAAGGGCAGAAACGGGATTCCGGTGAGCCTTACATCATGCATCCTTTGGCGGTAGCCAATATCCTGGCCGACCTGGAGCTGGATGACGCCACCATTGCGGCGGGACTTTTGCATGATGTGGCGGAGGATACCCCCGTGACCTTGGAAGACATCGCCCGGGAGTTTGGCGCCGATATGGCGAGGCTGGTGGACGGCGTGACCAAGCTGTCCAAACTGGAATACCGTTCCCGCCAGGAAGCTCAGGCCGAAAACCTACGTAAAATGCTTTTGGCCATGTCCCAGGACATCAGGGTCATTTTGATCAAACTGTCAGACAGGTTGCATAATATGCGAACCCTATCCAGCCATCATTCCGACATGAGAAAAAAAGAGATCGCCGAGGAAACCATGGAGATCTTTGCGCCTCTGGCGCACCGTCTGGGGATTTCCAAGATCAAATGGGAGCTGGAGGATCTGGCTCTGCGCTATTTGGAGCCTGAGAAATACAGCAGCCTGGTGGAGAAGATCTCCATGAAAAGGGTAGAGCGGGAGGAATATATCAACAGCCTGTCAACCCTTCTGTCCGAGAAGCTCCGCGCGGTGGGGATCAGTGCGGACATCAGCGGGCGGCCTAAGAATTTTTACAGTATTTATAATAAAATGAAAAAGCAAAAAAAAGAGATCAACGAGATCTTCGATATTAACGCCATGCGGATCATCGTGGACACCGTGAAGGATTGTTACGGCGCTTTGGGCGTGGTACATACCCTCTGGAAGCCCATTCCCGGCCGCTTTAAGGACTATATCGCCATGCCCAAGGCCAATATGTACCAATCGATCCATACCACGGTCATCGGTCCCAACGGCGACCCTTTTGAAGTGCAGATCCGTACCTGGGAAATGCACCGTATCTCCGAATACGGCATCGCCGCCCACTGGCGCTATAAAGAAGGCAAATCGGCGGATGCCGATTTTGACAATAAACTGGCCTGGCTCCGTCAAATGCTGGAGTTTCAAAACGAAATGAAGGACGCCGGAGAATTCATGGATTCGGTGAAGGTCGATCTTTTTGTGGACTCCGTTTTTGTATTTTCGCCCAAGGGGGATGTTTACGAGCTGCCCACAGGTGCGACGCCCATTGATTTTGCCTACCGGGTCCACACCCAGGTGGGGCATCAATGCGTAGGAGCCAAGGTAAACCAGCGTATCGTGACGTTGGATTATGCCCTGCATAACGGTGATATCGTGGAGATTCTCACCGCTAAAGGCACCGGACCCAGTTGGGATTGGCTGAAACTTGCCAAGACTTCGCATGCCAAGAATAAGATTCGGCAATGGTTCCGCCGGGAAAAAAGAGATGAGAGCGTCATCGAGCGGGGCCGGGAGATCCTGGAGCGGGAAGGCAAAAAATATAACCTTGATATGGTTGCTTTTATGCGTTCTTCCCATCTGGAAGAGATCGTAAAACGTACCGGCTATTTCAGCAGCGACGATTTTCTGGTGGCGGTGGCGGAAGGCGCGTTGACCCCTGCTGGCATCATCAGTAAGATTCGTGAGGACGTTGCCTGGCGGCGGGAATTTGTCAGGGATTCGGCAGCAGACAGCGAGAAAACGCCGGAGATCAAGCGATTCGAAGATGAGCGCCACAGCGACAAGGGAATTTATATCAAGGGAGAACCCGACGTCATGGTGCGCATTGCCCATTGCTGCAATCCTCTGCCGGGGGATGCCATCATTGGCTATATCACCCGGGGACAGGGGGTATCTATTCACCGTATGAACTGCCCCAATGTGGCTTATTATGAGAAAACCGAGCCTAACCGGCTGGTGGAGGCCGACTGGGGTACCAGCAAGGGAATCTTCCAGGGTGAGATCCAGGTGACGGCATTTGACCGTCCCCGTCTGGTCATGGATATTACCATGGCGATTAACGAATTGAAGACCACCATCAACGGCGTGCATATGAAGATCGGTAAAGACAAGATCGCAGTTATGGATCTGAAGTTGGAGATCAACAGTATCGAGCAGTTGGATTATTTAATCCATAAAGTGAGCCGTCTGCCGGACGTCATTGATGTGAAACGGCTGGTTTATGAGCGGAAATCATAAGTTTTTTCATCTGCTTTCCGGGATGGATTTAATAAACCCCGGGGCTTAGAAGAGGGCGTGTCCGAGGGAATCGGAAGGCGGGAACCTTACGCAAAACGAGGAGCCGTAAGGAAAGGAAGTTTTTGGAAAACAGTTGCGGTAAAAAGCCGGAGACTTTTTAGGAGTCCTGTAAAAGAGTGGCTAGGTGAAGGAATTATTTTAATAGCAAAGACCGTTTATAATAACTAAAGGCTTTTTATAGCGGCAATCTTAGAGGATATCATGGAGGCGGATCATGAAGGCGGTATTGCAGCGGGCGGGGCGGGGCAGCGTGACCATAGACGGCGTCAAAGTGGCAGAGATCGGCCCGGGTTTGGTAGTCCTTTTGGGAGTAGCAGAGGGAGATACGCCGGAAATTGCCGCCTACTTGGCGGAAAAAACGGCCAATCTGCGCATTTTTGCGGATGAACAAGGAAAGCTAAATCTTTCACTCCTGGAAAAAGGTGGTGAGGCACTGGTGGTCTCCCAGTTCACCTTATATGGCGACTGCAACAAAGGCCGCCGGCCCAGTTTCCAGCAGGCGGCGGCGCCCGATGTAGCGAATGCGCTCTACGAAGCTTATGTGGCGTATCTAAGGGGCATGGGGCTTAAGGTGGCAACCGGAGTTTTCCAGACGGATATGGCGGTGGAGATCGTAAACGATGGCCCTGTGACTTTGATTCTGGAACGGTAGCTTTTGGAAAAGTTAAGACAGGGAGGGAGCTTCGGGATGCGGGAAAAATTCCAATTATCTATGTTGAAAAAAGGGTAGGCCAAGGTAAATCAAGGTAATCAATGATGCGGGGTGTGACGGAGGAGTTCTTCACAATAAAAGACGGTAAAGCAATTATAATATAATGATAAGATAGACAATGAAAATCCGTTTCATAAGAACGGCTTATATCATAAAACAATAAAAAAAGCGAGGAGAAGTTGATGAAGATCAATACGGAAAACCCTGATATTTGGCTCTTTCGGTTGCCGGTGGGGAGGCTTGCGGCCAATTGTTATATCCTGGCGGATCTACCTCATAAAAAGGCCATGGTTATTGATCCGGGGGGTGACGGCGACCGTATCCTGAAAGTATTGAAAGACAATGATTTGACTGTTGCGATGATCGTGAATACCCATGGCCATTGGGATCATGCGGGGGATAATCCGGTGATCCAGGCGGCCACGGGCGCGCCTCTTTATATCCACCAGGCGGATGCGGCATTTTTGGGGAAAGCGGATCTGAACCTTTCCGTGCATTTCAGCAGCGCCGCCGCTTGTGGCAAAGCTACCAATCTCTTGGCCGACGGCGACGTGTTGACCTTGGGCGATTTGAAGATCAAGGTTCTGCATACCCCGGGACATACGCCGGGGGGTGTTTGCCTGCTATGCGATAAGCTTTTGTTTGCCGGGGACACGCTGTTTGCGGGTTCCATGGGCCGAACCGATCTGGCCGGCGGCGACTCTATGGCCATGACCAAGAGTTTAAAAGAAGTGTTAATGTCTTTAGACGATGATATCCAAGTCTATCCCGGGCACGGCCCCGCTACCACCATCGGGCATGAGCGGCAGGTCAACCCGTTTTGCAGATAAAGCGATGGCTTCTTTCCGCGTAGAAAATACGGCCGGAGAAAATCTCTGGCCCTGCATCGAGGAGATCGTCAGGATCTTTGACCCCGCCGCCCAGGCTGGCGACGGGGATTTTTGCTATGTTGTGGAAAAGACGGCGCTGCCCCGTGGGCTGGCCATAACGGCCAAAAGCAAAACCGGGAGCGCGGTGACGTTGGAAGAAGCGTGGCAAACGGATGAGGAGCCGGAGCATCAGAAGCGGCGGCTCCTGCGCTTGGCTTTATACTGCTTGCTGCAAAAAGAATGGGGCGGCGGTTCGCCCTGGGGCATTTTAACCGGGGTACGGCCCATGAAGATCATGCGCCGCCTTTGGGCCGTGGGATGCGGTAGCCAGGAGGTGCTGTGCCGCCGCTATGCCTTAGCACCGGAAAAAGCGGCGCTTTTACTGGCTTGTGGCGCCCAACAGGAGTTTTATTGGCGGCAGACGCCGTACCGGGGCAAGGTGGGCGTTTATGTCGGGATCCCTTTTTGTCCTACCCGTTGCAGCTACTGCTCTTTTGCCGGGGTGCCTTTGGCGAAAAATCAAAAGCTGGTGGCTCCCTATCTTGCCGCTTTAAAACAGGAGATCGCCGACGCCGGCGCCGCCTTGCAAGAAGTGGGTTGGCAGGTGGACAGCCTCTATGTGGGGGGCGGTACGCCCAGCTCTCTGACAGCTGGCGAGATGGCGGAGGTTTTAGGGGCTTTAACGGGGGAACTGCCCCTCTCGGCTTGCCGGGAGTTTACAGTGGAGGCCGGGCGTCCCGATACCCTAAATGAAGAAAAATGGCGGCTCTTGCGGACCGCCGGGGTGGGACGGGTCAGCATCAACCCGCAGACCAAGCATCAAGCCACCTTGGAGCGCATTGGCCGGCAGCATACCACAGAACAGGTGGCAAAAGAGGTGCTGCGGGGACAAGAGCTTGGCTTTGCTGTCAATATGGACTTGATTGCCGGACTGCCGGGGGAGGGGTTGGCGGATTTCCGGCAATCTTTGGAGTGGGCGTTAACACTTCATCCCGCCAACCTGACGGTGCACACCCTGTCTCTTAAGCGGGGCTCCCGTTTAAGGGAAAACCTTGGACAGGAGGAGTTCACGGCGGAGGTTGGCGGCATGCTGGATTTTACCGGGAGCACGCTGGCGCGGGCGGATTACCGGCCTTACTATTTATACCGTCAAAAAAATACGTTGGGCCTTTTGGAAAATGTCGGATATGCCCGGCCGGGACAGGCGGGGCTTTACAATATCGCTGTCATGGATGAGGAGCAGGTCATTATCGGATTGGGCGCTGCGGCGGGTAGCAAATGGGTGCGGCCCGACGGTACGTTGACCGCGACCTATAACCCCAAGGATATTTTGTGCTATTTGGCAAGAAGTGAAAATGGCGGCTTGAATAAAATTGACAAATTGCGTCAACTTATATATAATAATTGGGAATCATAATCAAACCGATGAGGGGGACTCCGTCATTTTCATTGCCTGACAGGGAGGCGGCGCCGCGACTGAAAGCGCTGCCGGCAACAGATGGCTGGGAAACACCCCGGAGGCGGCATTTGCAAAGAATGCCCGGTGGTTTAATAACTGCCGTTATCCGAAATGAAGCGGGTCTTTTTGACCCAATAAGGGTGGCACCACGGAAGCACGGCTTTCGTCCCTTGACTCTGGGTAAGAGTTTTTTCTTTTGCCCAAAAACAGATGAGGAGGTAGAAAAATGCTGGTAACAAGACCCAGAGGTACCAACGATATTTTGCCGGGGGATACTGAGAAATGGCAGTATGTGGAAAGCCTTTTGCGGGATATCTGCACCCGGTTTGGCTATGAGGAGATCCGAACTCCTATTTTTGAGGAAACTGATTTATTTAAAAGAGGCGTCGGCGATACCACCGATATCGTGCAGAAGGAAATGTATACCTTTCAAGATTTCGGCGGGCGCAGCCTGACTTTGCGTCCGGAAGGCACCGCTTCTACCGTGCGGGCTTATGTGGAAAATAAGCTTTACGGCGGCGTACAGCCTGCCAAATACTACTATATTGGCCCCATGTTCCGTTATGAAAAACCTCAGGCGGGACGTTTCCGGCAGTTTCATCAGTTCGGCATCGAATGTTTCGGCGCCGCCGGGCCCACAGCCGACGCCGAGGTCATCAGCCTGGCTTGGCAATTCTACCGAGATCTGGGCTTAAAGGGCTTGGAAGTCCATATCAACAGCGTGGGCTGTCCCAAATGCCGTCCGAAGCACCGGAAGAAATTGCAGGAATTCCTGGCTCCCAAGCTGCCGGAGCTTTGTGGCACCTGTCAGGGACGTTATGAAAAGAACCCTATGCGCATCTTAGATTGCAAAAGCCCCATCTGCCAGGAATTGAGCGCCGGAGCACCCACTACCCTGGAATGTCTTTGCGACGAATGCCGGGAGCACTTCCAGGAGGTGCTGCGCCTTCTGGATGCGGCGGGCATCCAATATCAAATCGATAACCGTCTGGTTCGGGGCTTGGATTATTATACCAAGACTGCTTTTGAGATCATTGTGGATGCCATCGGCGCCCAGAGTGCCATTTGCGGCGGCGGCCGTTATGACGGCTTAATCGAAGAATTGGGCGGACAGCCTACCCCGGGCGTCGGCTTTGCCTTGGGCATGGAACGGGTCTTCCCCACCTTGAAGGTGCAGGGCATTGAACTGGAAATTCCCAAGGCTATGGACGTTTTTGTGGCGGTTATGGGGCAAAAGCCTCAAGCCGAGGGCTTCCGTATTCTAACGGAACTGCGTCATGCCGGGATCAAGGCGGAGACGGACAGTTTGGGCCGGAGCCTGAAAGCACAGATGAAATATGCCAACCGTTTTAACGTGGCTTATACCGTGATCCTGGGAGAAGCGGAGCTTGAGGCCGGGCGCGCTGTTTTGCGCAATATGTCCGACAGCTCCCAGGAAGATGTTCCCTTGGCGGATATCGTGAAAGTAATTTGTGAAAAGATGGGACAGGAGGCATAAAGAAAAATGAGTGAATCGATGCAGGGAATGAAAAGAAGCCATAGCTGCGGTGTCTTGCGCAAAGAAGATTGCGGCAAGATTGTCACCCTCATGGGCTGGGTGCAGCGCCGCCGCGACCATGGCGGGCTGATCTTTGTGGATTTGCGGGATCGGGCTGGTCTGGTGCAGGTTGTATTTAATCCTGATTGCGGCGCCGAAACCTTCGAGAAGGCCGGTTCGGTGCGGAACGAATATGTGTTGGCCGTTACCGGGGAAGTGGTGCCCCGTTCCGACGAGACCGTCAACCCCAATCTGGCTACCGGAGAAGTGGAAGTGGTGGCTAAAGAATTGCGTATTTTGAATAAAGCCAAAACGCCGCCCTTCTACATTGAAGATGGTGTGGAAGTAGATGAAATGGTGCGCTTACGTTATCGTTATCTGGATCTGCGCCGCCCGGAAATGCAAAAGAACCTGATGCTGCGGCATAAGGTGGCCTTTGCCATGCGGGAATTCATGGACAGCCATGGCTTTTTGGAGATCGAAACGCCCATCCTGTGCAAAAGCTCGCCTGAAGGCGCCAGGGATTATTTAGTGCCCAGCCGGGTGCATGAGGGCGAATTCTTCGCTTTGCCCCAGTCACCCCAGCTATTCAAACAGATGCTGATGGTTTCCGGCATGGAAAAATATTTCCAGATCGCCCGTTGCTTCCGGGATGAAGACCTACGTGCCGACCGCCAGCCGGAATTTACCCAGTTGGATATTGAAATGTCCTTTGTGGACCGGGAAGACATCCTGTCTTTGATGGAAAAGCTCCTTGTTCACGTTTTTAAAAAAACCATGGATATTGATGTGCCCACCCCCTTCCGGCGTCTTACCTATGCCGAGGCCATGAACACCTACGGTTCCGACAAACCTGACTTGCGTTTTGCTATCCCCTTGGTGGATATCGCCGATATCGTCAAAGACAGCGGGTTCCAGGTGTTTGTCAATGTCATTGCCAATGGCGGCCAGGTCAAAGGGATCTGCGCTCCCGGCTGTCTCAAATATTCCAGAAAAGAGATTGACGATCTTACCAAGTTTGCCGCTATTTACGGCGCCAAAGGTTTAGCTTGGATGCAGGTGACGGAAGAGGGGGTCAAATCCTCCGTGACCAAGTTCTTTACAGAAGAGCAATTGCAGGCCATCGTGGCTAAAATGGGCGCAAAAGCCGGGGATCTCCTGCTGTTTGTGGCGGACAAGCCGGCGGTGGTGGCGGACAGCCTGGGCCATCTGCGCTGCGAGATCGCCAAAAGGGAAGGGCTCATCGACCCCAAGGAATTCAACTTCTCCTGGGTTATTGAATTCCCCTTATTCGAATACTCCGAGGAGGAAAAACGCTGGGTGGCCATGCACCATCCCTTTACCTCTCCTATGGATGAAGATCTGGAATACCTCTTTACCGACCCCGGCAAGGTGCGTGCCAAAGCCTATGACGTGATCTTAAACGGTGTGGAATTAGGCGGCGGCAGCATCCGGATCCACAGCCGGGAGATTCAGTCCCAGATGTTCAAATGCCTGAATTTTACTCCCGAAGACGCACAAGACAAATTCGGCTATCTTTTAAACGCTTTTGAATACGGCGCGCCGCCCCACGGCGGCCTGGCTTTCGGCTTAGACCGCATGATCATGCTCATGTCCGGCAGAGACAGCATCAGAGACGTCATTGCTTTCCCTAAGACCCAAAGCGCTGCCTGTGCCATGACCGATGCACCCAGCGATGTTGCGGACGAGCAATTGAAAGAACTTCACATTAAGATCGAATTGCCGGAGAAAGTAAAAAAGTAAAAAATTTTTTAAATAAAAAACCTGATAAATGATATGTTCCGCCGCGGCTCGACGAAAAAGGTGATTTTTGACAGTTGCCAGAAACTTGGCACCAGTGGTAAAATAATGGTGCAGAAGCCCGACGGTGTACGTAAATGTGCTGAATTGTTTTGAGCCAACACATGATTTAAGGGAGTCTCACTCTGGTTGTGGACCAAAAGCCCTATTTTTCAGGGGACTTGGGAAGCAAGCGGGAGGACACCCACCTGCTGAGGCAGGTTCAAAACCATCAGACGCTACGGCATGCGTGGGGCCTTTTTGCGCCCTCAACGTTTACCCGCAAGGTAAAGACAGAATAAAATGAACGGGAGAGGGGAATTTTTTATGAAAGAAAAGATCATTGTTGCTTTGGATGTGCCAACCAGGGACGAGGCTTTGCGTTTGGTGGACAAGCTCCATCCGCATATCGGCGCCTTCAAAATCGGCATGCAGCTTTATAACAGCGAGGGGCCGGACATCGTCAGGGATATCCAGGAAAACGGCGGCAAAGTTTTTGTGGATTTAAAATTTCATGATATTCCCAATACCGTGGCGCAGACCGCCAAGGTCATCACCGGGCGGGGCGCTTTTATGTTTACGCTCCATGCCGGCGGCGGTTATAAAATGATGCTGACCTGTGGAGAAGCGGCCAAAGAGGCTGCCACGGAAAACGGCGTGCCCAAACCCCTGGCTGTGGCGGTCACGGTTTTGACCAGCATCAGTCAGGCGGAATTCGAAGAGGAGCTTGGTATCATGCGGCCCATTGCCGATCAGGTGGTTTACTGGGCAAAACTGGCCCAGAAAGCCGGTTTGGACGGCGTCGTTGCTTCTCCCAAAGAGATTGTGTCTATCAGGGAAGCCTGCGGCAAGGATTTCGTCATCGTGACTCCCGGCATCCGGCCCGCCTGGGCTGCCGTTAACGACCAGTCCCGTATCATGACCCCCAAGGAAGCGGTGGAAGCGGGCGCCAGCTATCTGGTGATCGGCCGTCCCATCACGAATCATCAGAACCCTGCCGAGGCGGCCAAACTCATCGGCGCTGAAATGGAGCAAGCAAGGGTTTCATTTTAACAACCGGCTTACTGCCGGTCTTTGCGCCTTCCCATCTCGTTCTCAAAAGAATAAAAGCTATCTCTGAATATCATGAATATCAGGGATAGCTTTTTGATTTTCTTAAAAAGATTTGCTTTGCCGGGTTTGATCAAAAGGGATAAGGTCAGAAAACTGGACGGAGGAAAAGGTGGAGCTAAGAAAGAAGATCATCGAAAGAAAATCGCAGGAAAATCAAAAGAAAAAGAAGGTAAACAAGAGAAGTTAAAAACAAGGGAAAGAAAAGAAGATATGGGGAAAGAGAAATCATTGGTGGCAAGGAAAAGCCGGAGGGAAACAAGGCAGCTAAGGAGTGAATGGCGGGAACAAAATGCCAAGGAGTGGGATATCCAGGCAAAGGATACCAAAAAGACGGATACCAAAGCGAGGAATGCCAAAGATACCAAGGAAAGGAACGCTAAGGAGCAGGATACCAAAGAGAATACAATACCAAGGGTCCCGCATTTCTGAGATTCAAACGGATAGAAGCATTTTAAGCCGGACCGCAGAAGAAATGTTTACTGGGGCAAGGTGGGCGTGACGTAAAGAGTCTTTTGCTGAAAGTAGATCACCATGCCGGGTTTGGCGCCGTTTGGTTTTTTCACCTGGGACACCAGAGTATAATCTACCGGCACCTGGCTGCTGTTTTTGGCTCGGCTGTGCCAGGCGGCAATGGCGGCGGCTTCGGCAATGACCTGTTGGGGAATGTCCTGTCCCGGTTTTTTACGGATGATCACATGACTGCCGGGAATTTTTTGGGTGTGGAGCCAGATATCATCCCTGGCGGCCATGCCTAGGGTCAGACGGTCGTTCTGCCGGTTATTGCGACCCGCCCAAACCGTATAGCCCAAGCTTACGGTATAAGTGTAGGGGCTGGTCTCCGGTGGGGTTTTCGTTGTCTTTTTGCCTTTTTTATCCGCCCTTTGCCGGATATAACCGGCGGCGGCCCATTCGCCTTTGATCTCCTCCAGTTGAGGAATATCGCTGCAATTTTCCAGAGCCAGTAAAACGCTTTCCACATAAGCCAATTCCTGACGGTTATTTTCCAATTGGGAAGCAATAAGAGCCCGGGACTTTTTGGCCTTGTTGTAGCGGCGGAAAAAATGGCGAATATTATCCATGGGAGAGAGCCTGCCGTCCAGCTGGATATGAATCATTTTATCAGGGTCGCAGAAATCCGGCAGGTCAATGTTTTCCATGCCTTTTTCCACTTTGTAAAGATAGGTGGTGAGAAGCTCCCCCGCTTCCCGGTATTTTTCGGCGGCTTCGGCGGTAGAAAGCTCTTCTTCTTCCAAAGCGATTTTTTTCACCAAGCGCTGTACTTCGGCGTTGACCTGCTTCAAAAGTTCCCGCTGGCGGCTTTCCAGGCGGCCGGCTTCTTCCCGGATGCGGTAGAAGTCATCCAAAGCCTGGGAAATGGAGGCGCAGAAGCTCTGTTCCTCCGGCGCTACGCCGGTCAGAGGCAAAGCGGCAAAATCATAAGGCACGCCTGCAAGATGCAGAAGGACCGGCTGATATTCGTTGTCCCGCCGGGCGGCCAGAATGCCTTGTATAGCCTGCCAAAGGTAGCTGTATTGGGTTTCGCCTAAGAATTCCAGGGTGTCATTCTGAGAAAGACCTGCCCGGGCGGCGATCTCTCTGGCCAAAAAAGGCGAAATACCGGCCATGGCGGCGGTGAGAGCCTTGGGCACCGTTAGGGTGAGTTCCTGGGCCAGTAAGGCTTCTCGAAAGGCATCTTCCGTCAAATCCTCAGGTGAGAGCTTGTTTTGCGGCGGCGGCAGAAGATAAATGCGGCCGGGCAGGACCTCCCGGTGGCGTGAAAGGTTGTGAGAATAACGGCGAATGCCGTCGATGATAACGCCGTCTTGGGGATCGACTAAAATGAGGTTGCTGTGCTTTCCCATGATCTCTAAGAGAAGTTGCCGTTGCGCCGGTAGGCCCGTTTCATCGGTAATGCTGAAGGTGAACCGCAGAATGCGCTCCCAGCCTAACTGCTCTACTTGGATCAGACGGCCGCCCTCCAGATGTTTGCGTAAAACCATGCAAAAAAGAGGTGGGTTTTCCGGGTTCTCCCGGCTTGTTGCGGTGAGCTGTGCCCGGCCTGTCATGGGATGGGCGCAGAGCAAAAGCTGCAAATTGGCCTCGACGGTATGAAACCGCAGCGTAACGGTAAAATGGTCTGGCTGATATATTTTGACGACTCGTCCGCTCACCAAGGAACGGGCGAGCTCAGTGGTGGCAGCGGCCATAACCAGGCTGTCATAAGGCATAAAATAAAACCTCCCAGGGCATATTTTATTTACAGTATATCATAAATTGCACGAATTAGGGCCAGAAATAATATTCCACCAGCTAAAATGTTTATAAAATAGCAGGATTTAGGAAAATCATATCGAATAAAAAAAAGCGCGGTTTTTGAATAACGGTATGTAAAGCCGGTAAGCAAGGGGGGATTTTTTTTTGATAAGCAGTATGACTGGTTATGGCCGGGGAGAGCATAATACGGAGAACTACCGGGTGGTGGCGGAAGCGCGTTCTGTAAACAACCGCTATTTGGAAATTTCGGTTCGTATGCCCCGACATGTCAGTCCTTTGGAAGAAAAGATCAAAAAACAGGTACAAACCACGTTAACCCGTGGAAAAGTTGATATTTTTATCACCCTGGAAGAAAAAAATACAGAAAATAAAGAATTACAGCTTGACCGGGAGCTTTGTATGGCTTATCATAATTCATTGATACAAGCTGCTGAAGCCTGCGGCATTGAGCCCCGTGTGGAACTTGCCACTCTGGCGGCTTTGCCCGGGATCTTTACGGTGGAAAAACGGGAGGCGGATCTGGAAGAACTGTGGCCGGTATTGGAAACCGCTTTGCAAGAGGCTCTGAAAAACCTGGCCGTTATGCGGCAGGCGGAGGGGGACAAGCTGGCGGCGGATTTATTGGCGCGGCGGGAAAACATCGTACTTTGGCTGCAAGAGATCAAGCTCCAGGCGCCTAAGGTGGTGGAGAATTATCATACGCGGCTTAAGGAACGTTTGGCGGATCTCATGGGAAGCGATATCCTGGCCGACCCGGTGCGTTTGGCGACAGAGTTGGCGCTCTTCGCCGATAAATGTGCCATTGATGAAGAAATTGTCCGTTTGGCAAGCCATTTGGAGCAGTTTGCCCAAATGGTGCATAATCACACCAACGAGGTCACTGGACGCAAGTTGGATTTTCTATTGCAGGAAATGAACCGGGAAATCAACACCATCGGTTCCAAGGCCAATGATCTGCTTCTTTCCCGTATCGTCATCGACGTCAAAGCCGAGTTGGAGAAAATCCGGGAACAGGTGCAGAATATTGAATAAATTTTAATTTTGCCTTTGGCTTGCCGCCTTTGGTAAAGCAAAAAAATATGGGGGTGTATTGTTTAATGAGTATTCCGAAATTATCCACCGAGGAAAGAGCGAAAGCGTTACAAAAGGCCCAACAAATGAGAAGCAAAAGAACTCAATTGAGACAATCGCTAAAAACCGGCAAAGTAACACTGGCTGACGTTTTGAAAGACGATCAAAACGAAGTCGTCGCTAAAATGCGTGTAAAATATCTCTTGGAATCCTTGCCCCAGGTTGGCAAGATCACCGCTCAAAAAATCATGGAAGAAATCGGAATCGACGAAGCCCGCCGTGTACAAGGCTTAGGCACCCGTCAAAAAACCCAATTGCTGGAAAAATTATCCTAAGTTTTCGTTCAAGCTCCTATTGATTCAAATGAAAGGAGTTTTAGGGTTTTGGTTTCCGCAAGCCAATGAAGGAGGCGTACCCTTTTGCAAAACAGGCTGATAAACATTGGTTTTCGTAATATTGTTTCAGCCAACCGAGTTGTGGCTATTGTTAGTCCGGAGTCGGCGCCCATCAAGCGGATCATTCAAGATGCCCGGGAGGGCAATGTCTTAATCGATGCCACTTATGGTCGCCGGACCCGCTCTGTGATTGTTACAGACAGCGGACATGTGGTATTATCAGCGATTCAACCGGAAACCATTGCACACCGTTTTGCCGGCAAGGAAGATCTTACAAGTGACGAAACGGAGGAATAAGGTGGATAAGAGAGGTTTATTGCTGGTTATTTCGGGTCCATCCGGCGTAGGGAAGGGCACCATCGATGCAGCCCTGCGCCGGGAAAATAAAAATATGGACTATTCTGTTTCCGCCACCACCAGACCTCCCCGGCCGGGGGAAGTGGATGGGGTGGATTATTTCTTTTTAACGAAAAAGGAATTTTTGGATCATCTGTCCGCTGGAGAGTTCCTGGAATGGGCGGATGTTTTTGGTAATTATTACGGCACACTGAAGAACCGTGTGGAAGAGAAGTTAAGTTCAGGTATTGATGTGGTCTTGGAGATCGACACCCAAGGCGCCCGGCAGGTGCTGGAAAAAGTGTCCGATGCCGTTTCTGTTTTCATCATGCCTCCTTCCAAAGAAGCGTTGGAAAAGCGCCTGCGGGGCAGAGCGACGGATGCGCCGGATGTGATTGTCCGCCGGCTGTCCTGCGCGGAGCAGGAAATGGAGCAGGCGCCAATGTATGACTATGTCGTGGTAAACGACGATATTAAAAGAGCTGTGGCGGCAATCCAAGAGATCATTCTCTCGGAGAAAGCAAAAAGAAATACTTATCAAACAAAGGGGGCAAAATCTTGAACAAGCCACCTCTCGATCAATTGATGGATAAAGCGGATTCCAAGTATACACTGATCGTTTTGGGCGCTAAAAGAGCACGCCAGATTACGGAAAACCGTCCGGAGCTTCTGCAGGGAGGCACCATTAATCCTGTTTCCATCGCCTTAAAAGAAATCAGCCAGGGGAAGGTGCACTGGGAGCATATTAAAAATCCCCCCAAGGCTTAGGAGGTCTTGTCCATGTTTGCCGGGAAAAAGGTTGCTTTTGGTGTGACAGGCGGTATTGCCGCTTATAAAGCGGCCGAGGTGGTCAGCTGGCTCCATCAGAACCATTGCCATGTGCAGGTGCTGATGACGCCTGAGGCTTGCCGGTTTATTACGCCCTTGACCATGCGGACATTGTCCGGGCATGATGTGGCAGTGGAGGAATTTGCTGCCAGCGACAATATTCCCATTGCTCATATCTCTACTGTCAGCGATGTAGATCTTTTGGTTGTTTTGCCTGCTACCGCCAATATCATGGCAAAAACGGCTCATGGTATCGCCGACGATCTTCTGTCTTCGGCGATATTAGCCGCGCCTTGTCCCATTTTATGGGCGCCTGCCATGAACGTCCATATGTACGAAAACCCTGTCACCCAGGAAAATATTGCGAAACTGGCAGCCCGGGGCCAATCTTTCATTGAGCCCGGTGAAGGGATGCTGGCCTGCGGTACGCTGGGCAAGGGAAGGCTGGCGGACATGGAGATCATTAAAGAGAAAATTACTTCGGCACTTTTGCCCAGGCAAGATTTTGCCGGAAAAAACATATTAGTAACGGCCGGCCCCACTCGGGAAGCGATTGATCCGGTGCGTTACATTACCAACCGCAGCAGCGGTAAGATGGGTTATGCTATTGCGGCGGCGGCTCAAAGGCGGGGTGGACGGGTAACCTTGGTATCCGGCCCGGTTCATTTGACAGCGCCTGCCGGTGTGAATCTAATCGGGGTGGAAACAGCGAGCGAGATGCGCCAAGCTGTTTTAGACGCCTATGATACCGCCGATATCGTGATTAAGGCGGCGGCGGTGGCGGATTACCGCCCTGTGCAGGCTGCGGCACACAAACTGAAAAAGAATGCCGGCGGTCTCACCCTTCTTTTAGAGGAAAATGCCGACATCTTAAAAGAGCTGGGCAATAAAAAATCCCGGCAAATTTTGGTGGGCTTTGCGGCGGAAACCGACGATATGCTGGCCAATGCCCAAAAGAAGCTGGCGGAGAAGAACTTAGATCTTATTGTGGCAAACGATGTGACCAAGCCGGGCGCCGGCTTCGATGTGGATACCAATATCCTTACCATCATCAGCAGGACGGATTGCAAGAGCCTGCCCCAAATGACGAAATACCAGGCAGCTGAGGCTGTTCTGGATGCGGTACTCAATTTGCAAAATTAGAAATGGGGGTTTTGAACAATGCGCACCATCTTTACTTCCGAATCGGTAACGGAAGGGCATCCCGATAAGATCGCCGACCAAATTTCCGATGGCGTTTTGGATGCGATTTTAGCCCAGGACAGCCAGGCCCGGGTGGCTTGTGAGACATTTGTTACCACTGGTTTGGTGATGATCGGCGGCGAGATTTCCACCAATTGCTATGTGGATATTCCCAAGATCGCCAGGGAAACCATCAGAAACGTCGGCTATACCCGCGCCAAATATGGCTTTGACTGCGATACCTGCTCCGTTTTGACTGCCATCGACGAGCAGTCTGCCGATATTGCCATGGGGGTAAACGAAGCCTGGGAAATCAAACAAGGCAGCACACAGGATAAGGCGGCTTTGACCGGCGCCGGGGATCAAGGCATGATGTTCGGTTATGCCTGTGACGAGACCCCGGAATATATGCCCATGCCCATCAGTCTGGCGCATATGCTCACCAAAAAGCTGTCGGAGATTCGTAAAAGCGGCGAACTGCCTTGGCTGCGGCCGGACGGCAAATCGCAGGTGAGCGTGGTCTATGAAGACGGCAGGCCGGTGGCTATCGATACCGTTGTCATTTCCACCCAACATCATCCCGAGATTCCCATGGCCAATTTGCGGCAAGCTGTTTTGGAAAAAATAATCCTGCCCGTCTTGCCCAAGGAGATGCTGACTCCCGATACCAAATATTATATCAACCCCACCGGCCGTTTTGTAACCGGCGGTCCCCAGGGGGATACGGGGCTGACCGGCCGCAAAATTATTGTGGATACTTATGGTGGTATGGCGCGTCACGGCGGCGGCTGCTTCTCCGGTAAAGATCCCACCAAGGTGGATCGTTCCGCCGCTTACTTAGCCCGCTACATTGCCAAGAATATTGTGGCGGCGGGTCTTGCTCATAAATGCGAGATCGAATTGGCTTATGCCATCGGTGTAGCTGAGCCGGTTTCTGTTTTTGTGGATACCTTCGGCACCGGGAAGATCTCAGATGATGCTTTGGTTCATTTGGTAAAAGCAAATTTTGACATGCGGCCTGCCGCGATTATTGATAATTTTAACTTGCGCCGCCCCATTTACCAGCAGGTGGCTGCTTACGGACATTTCGGGCGCAACGATCTGGATTTGCCTTGGGAGAAACTGGACAAGGTAGACGCGCTGGTCAAAGCTTTATAAGCAATTGTCAACCCCGCTTTGAAAAAAGCGGGGTTTTTTTATGTGCGGTGTTTTGAATGACCATGAGGCAGAGCGAGCATTGATACATGAAAAACTTTTTATCAGGATAAGTTAAAAGCTGTTGCCCAGAAGAATGAAAAATAAAAGTTTTTTGTGTTTTGCCTGCCTGCGAATGCATAAAGCGAAAAACTTTAGCCATAATAGCCATATCATCATAAAACTAAAATAATGGTTAAAGGAGTAAGCGTATATGAAAAAAATTTTTACAGTATTTTTAGTCATTGCAATGGTGTTTGCTTTGGGTGCATGCACCACTCAGACAAATCCGGGGACGACGGATACCGATACCACGCTGGGTACTACGTTAGACACTACGATGGGCACTACGGTGGATACTACTATGATGGATACTACGACGGATACCACAGGCACTACGACCCCATAATTGCCATATCATTGAAACTAAATTATGGTTAAAGGAGTAAGTGCATATGAAAAAGCTTTTTATCGTACTTTTAGTTGTAGCAATGGTGTTTGCTTTGGGTGCTTGCAATAATAAAACAAATCCGGGGACAACGACGGATACCGATACGAGCGTTGGTATGATCACCGGCACGACGGATACTAACGGCACCACAGGCACTGCGGATAATAATACCGTGACCAAGGAAGGGTTTAGCGTAAAGCTGGCCAGCGCAGACGAAGCCATGAGCTACACCAGAGTTTATGAGGTGGGCAAACTAACCGGGGATGACCAACTGATCATCTTTGGCGAAAGCAATATGACCAATCTCAAAGTCACCAGCGGCACCTATGATAACGGTACCTTTACTGACGGCGCTGTTGTGCATGAAGAAAAACTGGTGTTGCCCGGCGAAGCTGTTTTACTGAAAACCTCTTTACCCGAGAATGGCGGTAATATTAAAGTCACCTTTACCAATGCCAGCGGTAAAGTGATGAATTATGTGATTACCAGAAACAACGGCAAACTGGATGCTGTAACAGTGTAGCTCTCAAGAATAAAAGCGGGGTAATCTAATATTGGCAATTATTGATCATTGACGATCAATGAAAGCCCTGACACCATAGCTCTTGAAAAAGCCGGGAAAAACTGCCCGGCTTTTTTAGTTTTGCTTTAGTAAATTTTTTGGCTTCTTTACCATCGAGAAAACAAATAACCACTCGCTATGGGGGTGAGGTTGACCGCTTAAGCAAGAGCAGCACCTTTTTGGTAATATGATGCGCTCAAGTCTGCAAAAAGCCGTACGGCTTTGGCGATTTTTTTGGAGTGAACGGAGGATCATAAAGGAACTAAGGTACACTACATCAATGTATCAACCTTTAGGTTCTTTATGATCTTTATGTTCTTTTCTTTATTAGTCTTTATGCTATAAAAAGTAGGGAAGATCTTTTAAGACCTTCCCTACTTTGATTCGTTAGATAAAATTGATTTTAACAGGAGCAATTACTAGCGGATTGATCCTGGATGGCGATAGGATATTTGCCTGTGAAGCAGCCGGAACAAAATTCGGAACTGCCGATCATCTCAGGCAGGGCTTCCAAAGGCAGATAGCCCAATGAATCGGCTCCTATCAGTTTCCGGATGCCGTCCACATCGTAGAAGTTGGCGGTAAGATACTGCGTATCCGGAATATCCGTTCCGAAGTAGCAGGGAAAACGGAAAGGAGGCGAGGCGATGCGGACATGAACCTCCTTGGCTCCCGCGTCCTTTAACAATTTCACGATACGCTTGCAAGTGGTGCCCCGGACGATGGAATCGTCCACCATGACCACCCGCTTGCCTTCTACCTTGTGGCGGATGGGGTTCAGCTTGATTCTGACTGCTTGCTCCCGCAGACGCTGCTCCGGGGCAATAAAGGTGCGGGCGATATACTTGTTTTTGACGAAAGCGGTGTCATAAGGGATGCCTGATTCGGCGGCAAAGCCGATGGCTGCCCCAATACCGGAATCGGGAACCCCGATGACGATATCCGCGTCCACGGGATGGGCGCGGGCCAGAATCCTGCCGGCGACCTCCCTTGAGACCTGAACATTAACGCCGTCAATGGTACTGTCCGGACGGGCGAAATAGATATACTCGAAGATGCAGACGCCTTTTTTAGGGGCAGGCTTGTGGCAGATCTGATGCAGGCCGGATTGGTCGATGAGGAGTACCTCGCCGGGCTCGATATCCCGTAGAAATTCTGCGCCTAAGATATCCAAAGCACAGGTTTCCGAAGCTACAATATAGGTGTTGCCCCGGCGGCCCAAGCAAAGGGGCCGGAAGCCGTGGGGATCTCGTACGGCGATGAGCTTGTCCGATGACATGACCACCAGCGAAAAAGAACCCTCCAGCCGATCCATGACGGTGGCTACCGCCTGTTCCAGACTGTGAGACTTCATATCTTCCCGGGCTAAAAGATAAGCGATGGCCTCGGAATCCACCGTCGTCTGAAAGAGAATATATTCCGATTCCAACTGCTGACGCAAAGACTTGGCATTGGTCAGGTTGCCGTTGTGAGCGACAGCCATAAAACGGCCGCCGTATTGGGCGGTGAGGGGCTGGGCATTCTCTTTGACGCTGGAACCGCAGGTGGAATAACGTACGTGGCCGATGGCTAGCTCGCCCTGAATGGTCTCCAGCACCTTGGGAGTGAAAACATCCTGCACCAGTCCCATATCTTTATGGATGATCAGGTCGCCGTGATTTGAAGCTACGATGCCGCAGCTTTCCTGTCCCCGGTGCTGCATAGCCAAAAGAGCAAAATACGCGTCGGCAGCGCAGTTTTCGCCGTCCAGGCTATAAATGCCAAAGACAGCGCATTCTTCGCCTATTTTATGAAATTGATTTTTTTGGTCGAAAAAATTTTTCATCGTTTTGTTTAATTTAAATGCAGGCGGCTGAAAATTTCCTGATAGCCTTCCTCGACGCCGCCCAAATCAAAGCGGAAGCGGTCTTTATCCAGTTTTTTGCCGGTTTTGGAGTCCCAGAAACGGCAGGTATCCGGGGAGATTTCATCGGCTAAAAGGATCTCACCGTCAAAGCGGCCGAATTCTAGTTTGAAGTCCACTAAGGTGACGCCTAAATCGGCCCAGGCATTTTTCATCAAGTCATTGATCCGGGTGGCCATAGCTTTGATGGTATTGATCTCTTCTTCGGTGGCGAGACCCAAAGCAATGGCGTGCATATCATTGATGAGGGGATCGCCCAGATCGTCATTTTTGTAGGAAAATTCTAGGGTGGAGATTTTTAAAGGGGTACCCTCGCTGACACCATAGCGTTTGGAAAAACTGCCGGCGGCAATATTTCTGACGATCACCTCTAAGGGAACGATCTGAACTTTTTTTACGACAGTGTGGCGGTCGTCGATCTGTTCCACAAAGTGGGTGGGAATGCCGTTTTTCTCCAGGAAAGCGAAGAAATAGTTGGACATTTTGTTATTGATAATACCCTTGTCGGCAATGGTGCCTTTTTTCTCTCCGTTAAAAGCGGTAGCGTCATCTTTGTACTCGATCATGCATAATTTGGGGTCTTCGGTGGCGTATACTCTTTTGGCCTTGCCTTCGTAGAGCATTTCTTTCATTTTCATATTCATAAACTCCTTTCGTTTTTTCGTTCTTTTTAGCATTTTGATTTAGCTTGATGATAATACCTAATTATATGACAAATCCCGCTTTAGGAAAAGCCTTATTTTACGAAAAAAGAAAAAATCTTGAAAAACTTTTTTTTAAGGTATTGCAACATGGTAAAAGGGATGGTATAATCTCGTTATTGGAGTAATGGCGTTCCGCACGGACATAATTGTCTGTAAGGAGCGTTTTTTCTTTAAGCAGTTCTTTTTTATCATATTAATAGATACATAGAAAAAACATTATAAGGAGGAGTTCAACATGAGTAAAATGACCAAGGACGATATCAGAAGGATCGTAAAAGAACAAGAGATCCATTTCATCCGGATGCAATTTACCGACACCTTCGGTTTTTTGAAAAATGTGGCGATCACTACCAATCAACTGGAAAAGGCGCTGGATAATGAAATTATGTTTGACGGTTCTTCTATTGACGGCTTTGCCCGCATCGAAGAATCCGATATGTATTTAGTGCCGGATTTGAATTCTTTTGCCCTTCTGCCCTGGTCTAAAGAGCAAGAAAGCGCTACCGCCCGGCTGATTTGCGACGTCTATACCCCGGCCGGCAAACCTTTTGCCGGCGATCCCCGCCACATTTTGGCCAATGTTCTGAAAGAGGCGGAAGAGATGGGCTATTCCTTCAATGTGGGTCCCGAATTGGAATTCTTCCTTTTGGATACCGACGAGAAGGGCGAGCCGGTTCTGACAGCCAACGACCAAGGCGGCTACTTTGATCTCGGTCCTATTGACAAAGGCGAGATTGCCAGAAAAGATATGTGCCTGGCTTTGGAAGATATGGGATTTGAGATTGAGGCTTCCCATCATGAATGCGCTCCCGGCCAGCATGAGATCGATTTCCGTTTCGGAGACGCTCTCACCACCGCTGACCGTATTATGACCTTTAAGATGGTTGCTTATACCATTGCCAACGGTCTTGGCCTGCATGCCACTTTCATGCCCAAGCCCATCTTTGGCGTTAACGGTTCCGGTATGCACTGCAATATGTCTTTATCCAAGGACGGCAAAAATATCTTCTGTGATCCCAGCGATCCCATGGGCTTAAGCTCCGTGGCCTATAGCTTTGTGGCTGGCCTGATGGAGCATGCCGCCGCCATGGCCGCCATTACCAATCCCCTGGTGAACTCTTATAAACGTTTGGTTCCCGGTTATGAGGCTCCTTGCTACATCGCTTGGTCCGCCAGAAACAGAAGTCCCTTGATCCGCATTCCCTGCGCTCGCGGTAATGCCACCCGGGTAGAACTGAGAAACCCTGATCCCGCCTGCAATCCCTATTTGGTTATGGCCATGGCTCTGGCCGCCGGTTTGGACGGCATCAAACGCAATCTGAAGCCCACCGCTCCCGTGGACAACAATATCTACGAGATGTCCAATGAGGAACTGGCCAAAGCCGGCATCAGCAGTCTTCCCGCCAACCTTTATGAAGCGGTGCTGCTGCTGGAACAAAGCGAACTGGCTAAAAAAACCTTGGGGGATCATCTGTTCAATACCTACATCCGGGCCAAAAAGGGCGAATGGCAAGAATATATCATGCAAGTTCATCCCTGGGAGATTGACAGTTATTTAAAAACCATATAAAGTATAGGTATGAGCAATCTGCCGCCGCTTTGACAAAAGCGGCGGCAGAGCATTGCCCTTCTTTGGAAACAGGAATCTTTTGATAAAAGCCTAAGCTTCATCCTATTTTATGTGAGGAAGCGTTTTCAAGCATGCCGCCGTGCCAGAGCAAAGGAGGAGAGAAAAACATGAAGGACAAAAGTGTTTTTATTATTGCTCCCCCCGAAGCGGGCGAAGTGCTCTATCAAATCTTCACCCAGGCCGGTTATGCCGTTTTAGGCGTGTGCCATGAGGGAAGAACGGGTATTGAGGATGTCAGACTTTTATGTCCTAATGTGGTGATCTTATCCAGCCATTTGGGAGATATGAGCGGTCTTGCCGTGGCCTCGGCCCTGGAGGGTTTTGCCATTCTCATGATGGCATCTCCCCGGGACAAAGAAAGCATTGCCGCCGCCAATGATCAGCTGATTGTGGTGGACTATTGCGCTGATCGGGGAATGCTGCTTCAGGCGGTGGAAGTTATGTGCCGCATGCGGGATACCATTGAGCGCCTGCAAAAGCGGGTGAAAGAGCTGACCCGCAGCCTGGAGGAGACCAAGGTCATTGCCAGAGCCAAAGGGCAGCTGATGGAAAAAATGCAGATCTCCGAGGGACAAGCTCACCGCATGATTCAAAAAACCAGTATGGATAAGGGCGTCAATATGGCGGAGCTTTCCAAGACTATTATCAGCAGGTTTGAGAAGATTCAATAAATCTTTCCAGGTTAACCAATAATAAAAATAAAAAAAATTAAAACAAAGCAAAGAGGAGTATCCTATGGGAAAAATTAGTACCGAACAAGTGGAATATATCGCCAAGCTGGCAAGGCTGGCAGTTTCCCCAAGCGAGGTGGAAACGTTGTCTGTGGAGATGGGAGCGATCATTGATTTTGCCGACAAGCTGGGTAGCCTGGATACCACAGGGGTAGAGCCAACCACTCACGCCATTCCCGTTTTTAACGGTTTTCGCCAGGATGTTTTGCAAGAATCGTATCCGCGGGAAGAAATCCTTGCCAATGCCGCCGAAAAAGATGAGAGCGCCTTTTTGGTGCCCAAGGTCATGTAGAGGGAGGGCGCCATGAGATTATACGAATATACCGCTCATCAGTTGAGCCAAATGCTGGCCGCGGGGGAAATCTCCTCGGTGGAGCTGACAACCGATATATTGCAAAGAATCAGTGAGGCCGAACCAAAGGTTCAGGCCTATTTGTGCGTTAAAGAGGACTTTGCCCTGGAACAGGCCAAAGCGGTGGACAAAAAGCGCCGCGCCGGAGCAATTTTGGGGCCTCTAGCAGGTATCCCTTATGCGCTGAAGGATAATATGGCAACGGAAGGCATTGCCACCACCTGCGCTTCCCGCATGTTGGAAAATTTCCGGCCGCCTTATAATGCCACGGTTTACCGGGAGCTGATGGCGGCGGACGCTGTTTTATTAGGCAAGCTGAACATGGATGAATTTGCCATGGGTTCTTCCACGGAAAATTCTTATTTTAAAGCCACCAGGAACCCCAACCATCCGGATCATGTACCGGGCGGTTCCAGCGGTGGTTCCGCTGCGGCGGTAGCGGCCCAAGAGGCGATATTTACTTTGGGTACCGATACCGGCGGTTCCATCCGGCAGCCGGCGTCTTTCTGCGGTGTCGTCGGCTTGAAGCCAACCTATGGGTTAGTTTCCCGCTTTGGCGTGGTGGCCTTTGCTTCCTCTCTGGATCAAGTAGGTCCCTTAACCAAGGATGTGGAGGACTGTGCCCTGGTGCTTCAGGCTATTGCCACAAAGGATGATCTAGATGGTACTTCCTTGGATGTAAAACGGCCAAAATACAGTCAAAACCTGGCGGCTGATATGAAAGGCCTGAAAATTGGTTTGCCCAAAGAGTATTTTGGCGAAGGTATTGCACCATCCACCCGGGACGCTGTTTTAGCCGCTGCCAAAAAGATGGAAGAACAGGGTGCCATCGTAGAAGAATGTTCCCTGCCCCATACGGAATATGCTTTGGCCGCCTATTATATCATTTCTTCGGCGGAAGCTTCTTCCAACCTGGCCCGTTATGACGGTATCAAATACGGTTACCGCGCTTCGCAATACGAAGATCTTGTTGATCTGTACCGGCAGTCCCGTTCCCAGGGTTTTGGCCCGGAAGTGAAACGCCGCATCATGCTGGGAACCTTTGCCTTGAGCGCCGGTTATTTTGACGCTTATTATAAAAAAGCGCAGCAGGTGCGCACTTTGATCTGCCAGGGCTTCGATAAAGCCTTTCATGATTTTGACGTGCTTTTGACGCCGGTTGTGCCCAATACTGCCTGGAAGATCGGGGAAAAAGTCAACAATCCTCTGGAGATGTATGCCGCGGATATCTGTACCGTCTCCATTAATGTCGCGGGTCTTTGCGGCCTTTCTGTTCCCTGCGGCAAGGATGAGAAGGGACTACCCATCGGCGCGCAATTGATCGGCCGTCCTTTGGATGAAAGCCGCCTTCTGCAAGTGGGCTACGCCATGGAAAAAGCTTTAGGCGACGCTGTAAGAGGAGGGCTGGCATGATGAACTACGAAGTTGTCATCGGTCTAGAGGTGCATTCCGAATTAAAGACCGCCACGAAGATCTATTGCGGCTGTACCACTCAATTCGGCGGCGAAGAGAATACGCACTGCTGTCCGGTCTGTACCGGCATGCCCGGGGTGCTGCCCCGCTTGAACCAGAAAGTGGTGGAATACTGCATGCGGGCCGGCCTGGCCTTGGATTGCCGAATCAACCATTTCTGCCGTCAGGACCGGAAACATTATTTTTATCCCGATTTACCCAAGGCGTTCCAGACCTCTCAGTTTGATCTGCCCATTTGTGTGGACGGCCATCTGGATGTAGAGTTGCCGGACTATGTGCGGCGGGTGGGCATCACCCGTATCCATATTGAAGAAGACGCCGGGAAACTCATCCATGATTTTTCCGGTACCAGAATCGACTATAACCGCTGCGGTGTGCCCTTAATCGAGATCGTGACCGAGCCGGATCTGCGCTCGGCGGCGGAAGCCGCGGCTTTTTTGGATAACCTGCGTTCCATCCTGCTTTATGCCGATGTTTCCGACTGCCGCATGGAAGAAGGTTCCCTGCGCTGCGACGTCAATATTTCGGTGCGGCCGGAAGGGCAGCAGGAGTTCGGCGTGCGCACGGAGATCAAGAACTTAAATTCTTTCCGCTCGGTGGTGCGCGCTATTGAGAAGGAAAGCAGCCGCCAGATTGAAGTATTGGAAGCGGGCGGCGTCATCACCAGAAATACCTTGCATTGGGACGACGACAAGGGCGAGGTCTCGGTGCTCAGAAGCAAAGAAGATTCCGATGATTATATGTATTTCCCGGAACCGGATATCCTGCCCATCATTATTGATGAACCCTGGATCGCCCGGGTCAAAAGCATGTTGCCGGAAATGCCTACCGTCAAACGCCGCCGCTATCTTACGGAATTCGGCTTGACAGACAAAGAAGCGGATATTATTTTGGCTGCCAAGAAACTGGCCTTTGTTTTTGACGAGTCGGTACGGCTGGGGCTTTCGCCGCAGGTGGCCGCCAACTGGGTGAAAGGCGATATCAGCCGCGTCTTAAATGACAGGGGGATGGATGCCGAGGACATGCCCATAGACGGGGAAAGGCTTTATGGCCTGGTCAAACTCCTGGAAAAAGGCATCCTCAGCCATACCATTGCCGCTAAGGTGCTGGAACTGATGTTTGACGAAGAAGGCAGCGCCGAAGACATTGTCGCAAGACACAATATGGCGCAGATCAGCGATACCGGCGCCATTGAAGCGGCCTGTAAGGAAGCTATTGCCCAGAATCCCAAGGCTGTGGAGGATTTTAAGGCAGGTAAAGGGAAAGCGGTAGGCGCCTTGGTAGGACATGTCATGAAAGTCACCAAAGGGAAAGCCAATCCTGCTTTAGTGAACCAACTCATGATTGATTTGCTGCAAAAAATATAGCCTGCCATGCTGCCGCGATTCTTAAGGAATCTTCGGCAGGACGGTGGCACAGATGAAAGAGAGGCGACAACCATGAAAAAGAACGACACGAAATTTGTTTTTGTCACCGGCGGGGTGGTTTCCTCGCTGGGAAAAGGGATTGTGGCCGCTGCTTTGGGCAGGCTTTTGAAAAACCGGGGATATAGCGTTTCCATCAACAAATTGGACCCCTATATCAATATCGACCCCGGCACCATGAACCCTTACCAGCATGGCGAGGTCTATGTCACGGACGACGGCGCCGAGACTGACTTGGACATCGGCCACTATGAGCGATTTATCGACGAGTCTCTGGGCCAGATGCATAATACCACCTCCGGACGTATTTATTCCAGCGTGCTGGACAAGGAGCGCCACGGGTTTTATAACGGCGGTACCGTACAGGTCATTCCCCATATTTCCGGGGAGATCATGGCCCATGTCATGCGGGTGGCCGAGGAGGTCAAGCCGGACGTCCTGATTACCGAGATCGGGGGCACCGTTGGGGATATCGAATCTCAGCCTTTTTTGGAGGCGGTGCGCAGTCTGAAACGGACCATCGGACCGGGCAATTTCTTGAGCATCCATACTACTTTGGTTCCTTTTCTGGGCGCGGCGGGAGAAGCGAAATCCAAGCCTACCCAGCATAGTGTGAAAGAACTGCGGGGCATGGGCATTCAGCCGGATATCATTGTCTGCCGCAGCGACCGTCCGCTGACCGAGGAGCTTTGCCGGAAGATCAGTTTATTTTGCAATGTGGAACGAGATTGCGTCATCCAGAACTTGAATGTGGATAGCCTCTATAAGATCCCTCTGATGCTGGAGGAAAACGGTTTGGGGCGGGCTGTCTGCCGCAAACTGGGTCTTTTTGCCGCACCTCCCGATATGCGGGAATGGGCCGCCATGGTAGATCGTCTGACGCATCCTGTGACCGATTGTCATATCGCCATTGTGGGTAAATATGTGGAACTGCACGACGCTTATCTGAGCATTGTCGAATCTTTGGTGCACGGCGGCATTGCCAACCGCGCCAAGGTAAATATCAAATGGGTTCAGGCGGAAGACGTAACCCCTGCCACTGTGAAAGATCTTTTGCAGGATGTAGACGGCATTTTGGTGCCGGGTGGTTTTGGCGAGCGGGGCATTGAAGGAAAGATTACCGCTATTACCTATGCCAGAGAAAATATGGTGCCTTATTTTGGTATCTGTTTGGGGATGCAGATGGCGGCGGTGGAATTTGCCCGGAACATATTGGAACTGCCAGACGCCCACAGTAGCGAGATAAGTCCCAATGCCACCAATCCTATTATTTATATTATGCCCGACCATGAGCAGGCCGGTAAGATTGGCGGCACTCAGCGGCTGGGCAAATACCTTTGCAGCCTTATGCCGGGTTCTATTGCCCGGAGCTGCTATATGACGGATGAAGTTTACGAACGGCATCGCCACCGTTATGAATTCAATAATGATTATTGGCAAATGTTTGAAAAAAATGGTATGAAGATTACAGGAGTCCATTCGCCCAAGGGTCTGGCGGAGATCATGGAGCTTGACGGACATCCCTGGTTTGTTGGGGTGCAGTTCCATCCGGAATTTAAATCCCGGCCCAATAAGCCGCACCCTCTCTTTGCGGGTTTTGTAGGGGCGGCAGTGAAGTTTAAAGAAAAGCGAGGCGAAAATAAGTGCTAGACCAAGAAAAAATTGTGGTTTTGGATTTCGGCGGCCAATATAATCTTTTGGTAGCCCGCCGCGTGCGCGAGGCGGGGGTCTATTGCGAGATCTTGCCCCATGACGTCTCTTTGGATAAGATCAACGCCGGTAACTTAAAGGGTATTATCTTCACTGGCGGCCCTGATAGCGTCAATAATGCCAAAGCCAAATCCTGCGCGGCGGAGGTCTTTACCCTTGGCGTACCGGTTTTGGGTATTTGCTATGGTATGCAGCTCTTGACCAGAGCCATGGGGGGCGATGTTTCTACGGTGGACATTGCTGAATTTGGCTATGCCACCGCCGAATTTGTGGAGCACCCCCTGTTTGCCGGCGTTACCAGCCCCGGCACTGTCTGGATGAGCCACCGGGATACGGTGACCAGTCTGCCTGCCGGGTTTAAAAGCATTGCTAAAACAGATAACTGCGCCTATGCCGCCTTGGCCAACGACGATAAAAAGCTGTACGGCGTACAGTTTCATCCCGAGGTGAAGCATACCAATCACGGTCAGGATATCATCGTGAATTTCCTGACCAAGATCTGCGGCTGCAGCTGTACCTGGCGTATGGAAGACCTGGCCAATGCTTTGGTGGAAGATATCAAAAAACAAGTGGGAGATAGCCGGATCATCAGCGCTTTGTCCGGCGGCGTGGACTCTTCCGTTGCTTCTGTTTTGGCGCATCGGGCGGTAGGAAACCGTCTTACCTGCATTTTTGTGGATCATGGCCTGCTGAGGCAGGGTGAAGTGGAAGAAGTCATGGGTTTCTACCGCGACCAGCTGGGACTTGATATTGTCATGGTGGATGCCAAAGAGCGCTTTCTTGCCCGCTTGGCCGGAGTGGTGGAGCCGGAGCAAAAACGACGTATCATCGGTGAAGAATTTATCCGGGTCTTCGAAGAGAAAGCCAATGAGTTAGGCGGCGCCGACTATATGGTACAGGGTACCATTTATCCGGATGTCATTGAAAGCGGTATGGGCAAGGCCGATACCATCAAGAGCCATCATAATGTGGGCGGACTGCCGGAGAATATCGATTTTCGCGGACTGGTGGAGCCGCTCAGGATGCTTTTCAAAGACGAAGTCCGCGTGCTGGGGGAAAAGATCGGCATTCCGCCGGAAATGCTCTGGCGGCAGCCCTTCCCTGGTCCAGGTCTCGCCATCCGCATCATCGGAGAAGTCACCGAAGAGAAGCTAACCATCTTGCGACACAGCGACTATATTTTGCGGGAAGAGATCAAATTTGCCGGGTTAACAGCCTCTATCTGGCAATATTTCACGGTGTTTACCGGTATTCGCACGGTTGGTGTAAAAGGTGACTGTCGCACCTATGACTATACCATCGGCGTGCGCGCCGTGTCCTCAGACGACGCCATGACGGCGGAATTTTCTCAGATTCCTTATGATGTGCTGCGGAAAATCTCCAGCCGGATCATTAATGAGGTGAAGCATGTGAACCGCGTGGTCTATGACATCACCACCAAGCCCCCGGGAACCATTGAGTGGGAATAAATAACAACATCACGATGCTTTAAGAATACAAACTATTTTGAAGGATAAAATCGGTTTTGATACGGATTTGATACGACTCCGTAACCATTCCCCTATGTACAGAGAGATAAAAAGTCCTCTGGAAACGATAAGTTTCCAGAGGACTTTTTATGATATCTTTAATACGGCTTATCATATCCGCGAAGTGCAAACTGCCGATCCGTTATATTCTCATAAACATATGGGCGTTTGCTTTAAATACCGTTTACTTGATGAGTTTTTGCAAGAATGGAATCTCCAAAAGCAGGAATTATTAGAAGGCAAAATTACAGAAGAAGAATATGCCGAGTGGAAACTCAAAACTGCCGATGATTGCGGCAAATTGCAGGCCAAGAAAAATTGGAGAAAAAATTGACCCGATTATATGGAGAGTCATGAAAACATGGGCAAAGCGAAGAACAAGGAAATGCTTTTCTGGACAAAAGAAGAGTATTTATAATTTGCTGATGGACAAGCTACTTTCATTCTATGCTTTTGAAATGCTCTAAGATGGAGAACAAAAATCTGACACTGAAAAAGTTCTCCCACTCCATCATTGAAGAAAACGGATTGCACCATTTGATCCGGCAAAAGATCAAGGGCCGGGATGAAGCGCGGTTAAGCAAAGTGCGTTACCTTGGGGATCTAAATGTAAATCAAGTGATAGTCTGTCGGCGTATTGAATTGCAGTATTCCAGTGCCTCATCATGAATTCGGGCATAAGCTGACCTTTTCGTCACGGCCCAGTGTCCTTCAAATTCTGCCAGATATTCGCCTTTATACAGCGTGACAAGCTTATGTGCCGTTTCATGGCAGCTTCTTGCACGAAACTCCTGAGCGGCTTTCTCATAAAGGTCGGCATCCACCTCAATCTCATTACGGAGAATGCTGTAGCGGTTTTCATTGCGTATAATCAGACCGGGACTGTCAAAGCAGGATAAATCCTTTTTAATCTGTGCCAGATAAACACCGATCAGTTTTTTTATATCATTGGAATCGGATTCAAACCAAAGTGCCTCGTAAATCTGCTCTTTGGTGACACCCGCTTTACCGGCGTCCAGGAGAAACGCCAAGAGCTCACGCCCCTTTTTTGTGCGCATTTTAATTGGCTTTTCTTTGTCGTTATAATGGTATATGGAAAAACCACCAAATGTTGTGATGAATATCTTCTTGCACTCATAACCCACAAAGTTCATGATCTGCTTTGTTATGGAGGGCTCTATTCCATTTTCTGCGGCAAATGCCAGTATAGGATCGTAAGCATTTCGCATTCTGAAGTACTCGTATATTCCATTTTCGTCGCAAACCTGCAGGAACCGCCTGACCAAGTGCGGGGCTTTATCTTTTTCTCCATTTGAAAGAGCAATCCGGGCCAAAAAACCATAGGCCATCGACGCCACCATCATAGCATTTGCACGCTCTCCAATTTCTATGGAGCGCCGGGCACAGCTTGCCGCGCTTTCAAAATCGCCGATACTGCCGAAATAGTTATATAACCTTCCGAGGGCAACTGTTTTGAAATGATCGCCGACATTGGGGATCTCCTCGAATATTTCCCGGATCATTTTCTCCTTGCTTTTGCTGTTAAACATAAGTCCGTAGATATTGCTCTGCAGCTTGGCCCATGCCGTCTGAAAGCTGGACGTTCGGTACAGCGGCGCGTATTCATTCGCCAGCCTGAAAAACTTTTTGGTGATTTCAAAATTCTCATCGATGCCGTTCATTCTGTCAATGGTGGCATTCTGATAAAATATTTCCGCCGCGAAAAGATAGCCAAGCCACAGTTCCTCGTACCGTCCCATGCTCCTGAGACGCTGTACACCCTCAGTTACCAGACTGACGGCCATGTCGCGGTTGCCGAGCATCTGATAGGACTTTGCCACATAGACATCGACGCTATGCATATCGAGACGTTTGCGTTCCTCCTCAGGGATGGCGAGAGATTTTTCATACTCGTATACCGAGTCTTTCATCCGTCCTGCAACGTAGTGAATGACTGTCAGATATCTTTCATACCATGCTTTCACCCGGATATTCCCGGACTGTGCGCATTTCCGCACCATTTGCTCCGTAAGTTGATAAGCGTCGTTTATCTGGGAATTCCAGCACAGGTTATAAATCTTTTCGATCACAACGCGGTAAGACAGTTCAGAGGCCGGATCATCCAGTTTTTCTGTCAGTTCGTCAAGCAGCCGATTGGACTCCTCAAAAGAGATGGAGTTTCGCAGTACTCTGGCTTTATGTATCATCGCCTCCATATAGAGCGTGTTATCTGTTCTGTCCAGAAGAGGAATTGCGCGGTTCAGGCATGCACCTGCTTCGGTAAAGTTGCCGATTGTTGACAAAAGAGCACCTTTAGCAACCAACAGCTCCGGGCTTAAGCCCTCGGTTCCGTCATCAAGCGCGTTGAACCAACCGCGAAGTTCGCTGAAGTTTCCGTTATTGATTTCATCCCGGTAGCAAATCAGGATAATCTGGCTTAACAAATTCCGGTCGGATAGACGCTGAGCATAAACGGCGGCTTCAGAATAACGGTGTTGCGTTAAATAATAATCGACTGCTTTACGTTGTATTGCAGCAGACCGGTCGTCTGCTGCGGATTTCATCAGTAACTCCCTGAAAAGCGGGTGGTAACGAAAGTGTCCGCTGTCGGTCTTAGTGGTAAATATGTTTCTGTTTACGAGGCTGTCCAGAAGAAGTCTCGTATTTTTTCTGTCTAAAACAATATCCAGCATCTGTGGTTCCAGTTCATCGCAAAAGGCCGATTCCCTTAAAAAATCCACCGTTTCGGATGAAAGGCGACTGACACATTCGTAAAAAAGGTAGACATACAGTGCGTCGATATTGCCGGAGGCAATATCACGAACAGATGCGCCGTTTTCAAGCAGCACCTTGAAGGAACGAGCGGCTATCGGCCATCCCTCCGTAATCCGGTAGATGGATTCGTCTCTGAAACCAAAGAACAGTGCCGTCTCATCACGTGTGAAAGCGAGGTCATTTTGCGTAATCTCCCGGATCATGCCTCTTGCGAGCAGGGGTATCAAATCGTGCCAGGGCGCTTCACGGCTGCTCAGGCAGAAACGGGCGTCTTCCGGTTTGTATTTTAAGATACAGGTTATCAGCTGTCTGACCTGCGCACTGCCGACAGTATGAAGGTCGTCAAGAAAGAACATGATATCCTTTCCCAGTTTTTCGATGCTGTTTATAAAGGCGTCTGCCAGAAGCGTTGTAAAGTTATCCTTTGATTCAAATGGCATATATTCAGAGGCGTTGAACTCATAAAGCGGGAAGGTGTGACGGACTGCTTCACCCAAAAGCGTCAGAATGGAAAAAACATCGCTTTCACCGTCCAGAGTGGCCCAGACAACCTTTTCAACAGAGCCCGCTACCTGAGAAAGCAAAGTGGTTTTGCCGAATCCTGCTCCCGCGTCGATGTATGTGACCTTATCATGGCTATTAAGTATGCTGGCTACCAAATCCTGACGCAGAATCTCTCCCGATGCCGCTCTTGGTGCAGTGATACGGACGGCTGATATGTGGACCAAGCATCTTACCCCCTTCCGTATTTTGATAACTACATTTTAGTATGAGAGCAGAAAATAATCAATAAATTTTGTGGATGTACCTGGAAATTGGGGGAATGTTAGCGATTTTGTTAGTGGGTACTCTGTTACAATTAAATAAAAAATAATATAGGGAGTTTGAGCTTGTGGCTAAGGAATATGATGCATTGCAAGGCAGTTGTAAAACAAATAGTATTCCGGACGGAACCTGCCTCGTACCGGAACAGGGATTTCCGGAGATTGGGTTATGCTGCCGGTTGAAAACGGGCGAGGGGAATGCCGCATATGAAAAGATCTGCCCAAATTGCGGCGTGTGGTCCTCGCTCCCGGATGGAGAGGATCTCTCCGTTTCTCATATTTTCGAGTGTACTTTATATGGATATGGCAAAAGGTTAAAAGAAAAGTAACGGGGAACACGCTAAAATTTTCAGCACATAAAGAGACGGGGGAAGTGTATTATGAAAGCTTTAAAAAAAGTCACTGCGCTCATTTTGATAATTATAATGCTGCTCAGCGTTCTGCCGCTTCAAGCAATAGCGGCGGAAGACGGGGACGACGCTCAGCTTTGTCAACAGCTTCAGGAGGCGGTGGACGAGTCCGCATATCCAAACGGCCTGTTTGAAATGCTGACGACCAGGATGAATACTTCAGAGGATATGTCCTATGTAGAAATAGCCGTGGTGAGAAAAGGCGGAACGGCTGGCGCGGCGAGCGTCGCGTTCAAGGCAATCGACGTGACGGCGGAATACGGAAAGGATTACACTCTGAGCGTTAAAAACGGATTATTTTACGAAGCGCTGCCCGAAAACGAGGACGCCAGGCCGCTGATTGACAGTATCACCAACAGCGACGGGAAGGGGGATAACGGAGCTGACGCCGACGTCTACACGGTGTTACCCGACCCCCGGATCTCCACCGCCACGCCTGGTAGCGAGTCCTCGGCCGAGGACACCTTCTCCGAAACCAAGGCCACCGGCCTTCGCGCCATGAGAGACGCCTCCGTTGGAAATACCTCCACACGCCCCAACTGGCGCGAGGTGGACAACTCCCAGAAGAACGAAGCCCTTGAGCAGGAGAAGGTGCTGTATGAGGGGCTACCGGGAGTATGCTGCACGCTGAACTTTGCAGACGGCGAATACATAAAAAAGATCCGTTTCAACACCATAGACGATAGCATCTCCGAGGACGAGGAGCAGGTGCTTTTCGCACTCATTGACCCTGTTGGCGGCGTCACCGGCGATTCCATCAACGGGTTTATGAACATCAAAGATAACGAGAAAAAAGAACCCCTGCTGTTTGAAATGGCCGACAGCGAGATCACGGCCAATCCTGACGAAGGTTACGCGGAAGCCACCGTAAAGCGTACCGCGGGGCTGTACCGCTACGGCTCCGTTTATGTGGGCACGGCGGCGGTTTCGGCAAAGCCGGGCGTGGATTATAATCCCGGCGTGACCGAGCTGCGCTTTGTCCCCGGGCAGGAGATGCAGAAAGTGCGGGTGCCCCTGTTGAGTGGCAGTAAGGGCGCCGGAATGCAGTTTTACGTCAGGCTTGACCCCAACGGGACCGGGGCCTCGAACGCGGAAACCGGAAAAACGCTCGTTACGATTACGGCCCCCGACCAACTGGCGGTACAGAATGGCGCCGCCTCCGGCACAGTGGCTTCCTATAACGCCCTTGAGCTTTCAAACATCAGTTACGACGGGGACTACAAGGTTAAAACCCTGATCTGGAGTGACCGCTCGGGCGGCAGCGGCCAGCACTATAACAGTACGGCATATGTTCCGGTTTTTAACCTAAACAGCAGCAATTACATCTCCTTTGACACGGATCTGACGATGGTGGATAAAATGAATTGGTACTGGTCAAATCCGCCTGCCAGCGACCAGGCCACCTGGGTCGCCATCAACGGCGACTCGAAGCTGTACCTTTCCGGCCATATTCCCGACGGGAGCCGTACATACACGCTTACCGACAGGGACAAGACGACGGCGAGCATTCGCTTCAATACCAAAACCTCCGGGAGTAGCGGTAGCATCGCCGAGATGTATCTTGACCATCTGAGCCTGTATTACACTCCGGTCACGGTGGTTCTGGATTCGGATACGGAAGACGCCGACGCGGTGGTTGTCCCTAAGACCTATACGGCAACAGGGACATATACGGAAAGCGCCCCGGTATTTGTGGGAGGACTGTCCTTCGGTGGCAATACTGTGGCGACACAAAAAACCTTTTACGACGGAGATACGGTCAACTTCGAGCCGAATTATGCCGATACGAAGCTCTCTGACACCTCCAAGGTCTATCTCTGGGGTTATAAGATTGAGCGTATCGGCGCTCAGGGCTATTACTATGTTCAGGGGAACAGCCTAGACATCCGCAAACTTTATACCGGTCGGATGAAGGACATGTCAGGAAACAAAATCGAACGCAGCAAATTCCTGATGGACAACAACACGGTCGTGGTCCGGCCGGTCTACAAGGCCCGCACCGCATTTGTTAAGATAGACTTTGACGCTCAAAAAGGCGGCATGGCGCAAAACAGCTTTGCCAACGGCGAGATGCTGCGCCTCAGCATGGTGGACACGGTGAAATTCAACGCCTACGCCAAAGCGGGCAGCGCCGTCACGGGCTACGCCAGCGACAACATTAACTGTGACGGCGCTGCCGTCACCAGCGACGAGACGGAACGTAATATACTGAGATGGACCGACGCCGCTGGCTCGGACGCACTTGAGGCTGTGTTTGACGACGCTAATTTAGCGGCCCTTATTACGCCGGTCTTCGGGGTAGATACGAAACCCTCCATACCAAACGAGTTGGATTTTACGGCGGAAAAAACCTTTACAAAGCTGACGGTTGAGTATGGTGAGCCAGCAATGACGGTGGCGGTACATCCCTTAAGCGGTGACCAAGATAAGGGGGCCGTCCTCTATGTATCCGGCGGTACGCAATTGACGGGCGACAAGGATCACCCGATGGAAATCAAGCCCATGGAGCGCAACAAGGTCTATACGATCAGCGGCTTACCAGCGACCGGTTACCGGATGCGTTGGGCAGATTTTACCGGCGACAAAGACAGGGACGGCAATCTCAGTATACAGGAGTACGACGCGCTTGGGAAATATGCGGGACTGTTTAACCGCACAGCGCTCTACGGCCTTTTTTATAATTACGTCGCTAATTACGACAACCCCCTGATCTATTACAGCTTCGAACCAAAACCGACGGGCGGAAAACCGGGTACCATCTCGGACCGGATCGTCATGATCGGCGGGGATGTACTTTCAAACACCAGTGCTGCGGCTGTCGCCAGCTCCGAGGTGCCCGTGGTGGGGGCTGAAGTCCTTGTCGGCAACCAATCCGGAGGGGACGAGCCCAACAGTGCATCGACCGATTCTAGCGGCGTCTTTTCCATAACAAGCAAAAACTTTGGGGTAAACGAGCGCTATTCCCTTATCATCAGCTACAAAGGCATCAATTACAAGGGCTATGCTGATGTCAACGCTTCTTCAACGATAAAGCTTCAGGAATACGATGATTTTATTCCCTATAACTTTACAGGCTATGAGACGGTAACGTCAAGGGACGGCAACGGCAAAAACATCGAAACAACGAGTAAGCTTGATTTTAAAGCGATTGGAAATAAGGACACCACTTACACCTTCCAGTTCAACGTCAAAGGCGCGCAGCCGGGACTGTCCGCCAACAAGGCCTATATCCGCATCTACTCCAAACAAGGCGCTCAGCGCGGAAATGCCATAGCCGTAACGCCGTCAAACGGAAGCTTTGCCTTCACGCTGAACCCGGCCAGCTTCACCGACGGGATATTGCCGGGCGATTACATGACGCTGCAAATTGAGGACCAGTACGGAACGGAGCATCTGGAGCACAACGTGGGCTTTTCCTTCATCCAAAGCCTCGACACCTTTTCCCTGCTGACGTCCTTCAAAACGCCGGCCACGGGGGCCATCGACATGGTAGGCTCGTTGGATACGGCGTTCAATTTAGGCCTTTCCGGCAAGATGAGCGATTATGGTACGCAGCAAGGCGAAGACTGGATCGTCAATTTCGGTTTCAACAAGTCCTGGGAAAAAGAACTCGGAGATGAGGGCAAAAAGGAGGACGAGACGCTCAAGGAGGCGGCAAAGGGTTCCGACGCGGCATCCACCGCTAAAGATGCGGTGGACAATGGCGACGAGAATAAGACCAGCGCCTCGCTAACAAACAGCATGAAGTTCGATATGTCCACAGCAGTCTATCTAAAGCTCTCGCTGGATAAGGACCCTAATTCCGCTAATTATAATTGCTTTTATTTCAACGAGATGATCGTTTCTGCCACGCTTTCCGGCAGCCTCACATCCAAAGTGGAGATACAGACGCCCGTGGGGGTCACTGTGTTTGTGCAGTTGGATTTAGGTGGCAATATCACGGCGCTGATGGCCATTGAGCGGTATCATCATAACGTTTATCTGGATGAAAACGGCTCGGTTGATTTCACAAACGCCAGCGACACGAATCCCGAAAGGGATTTCACCATCTACGGCAAATTCAGCGTGAATCCGTACATTGCAGTCACGGCGGGCGCCTCGCTTTCCGTCGCGAGCCTGTCCGTCACCGGCATGGCCGCTTTCAATATGGACTTCACCACGATGGGATCGGGTAGCGGCACCGTGACGCTCACCTCCGATCTCGCGCTCAAAGTACTCTGCTTTGAATTTAACTGGCATATTGCGGACAAGACCTGGGACCTATTCAATTATGGCACCATGCGTAGCCTTCGAGCAGATTCGCTGTTCAGCGGCGAAGACTACCTCTACGACAGTATCGCGGATGCAAAGGTCATGTCCAGGGATTACCTGGAAAACCGCGGGACATGGCAAGGCGGCGGCGGTTCGAGCCGGCCGCGGGCGCTGTCCGTGTCCCGCAGAACCGGCAATGAGCAGGCGCTTCTCGCCGGTGTCTATCCTTATCCTTACACCTGTTTGGCCGACCTGGGGGATGACCGGCAGCTTCTCGTCTTCCTGGATGACGACACGTTGCATGATGACCGAAACCGGACGCAGCTCTATTACTCTCTGAACATCGGCAGTACATGGAGCGAACCGCAGAAGGTGGATACCGAGGGAACGCCGGACAGCCTGCCATGCGTCTATGACGTGGGCGACAGCGTTCTTGTCGCCTGGTCCAGCGCTTATGAGCTGGTGAGCGGAGACGACGACGTTCTGCAGACGTTGAACAAGAACAATATCAAGGCAAGCTTTTTCAGCAAAGACACGCTGACCTTCGGAGACGTGCAGGAGGTCACAAAGCAGACCGAAGACGACGTTTATTCCGACACGAATCCTTACATCGCGTACTGGCAGGATGAATCGTTGGGTCAAAAGAACCTGATGATCGTCTACACAAAATCCCAGTACGCCTCCACGGACGAGAAGGGTACCGGGGGTGATGAGAATGCCGTGGTAGGCGATGTGGTCAACCCTTCTTACACAGCGCTTGCTTACCGCTTCTACGATTTTGACAACAACTGCTGGTTTGAAAGCGGCGGCGAGCCGAATTATTACGGACAGAGCTTCATCGACGCCTCGAAATATGTCGACGTGGACGAGAGCGACCTTCTGGTCGATGCGTACGATGACCCCGCCGGCGTGGGCTTCTGGTCCAGAGTACCGAAAAGTGACCAGATATCCATCAGAAACCATCCAAATAACGATCCCCTCATTGTGGACAGCGACGCCATCGGCTACGGCGGCTATGCCGTGTTCGCTTATGCAGTGGATACGGACAGCGATTCTTCCACCACCTTGGACAGGGAGCTTTTTATCCAGCTTTACGATTTCAATAACCATGTATTTTTCCCGTCCATCCGTATCCCCGAGGCGCAGGCAACCCTATCGAATCTGCTCTTTGACCAGTCAAACGACAACGTCTATCTGTACTACCTGTCGGACGGAGACATCCACTGCCTCGACATCGGATACCTCGTCAACAATGAGCTGATGTACTATGGCGATAAGGGCGCCTTCGTCGTAAACAAGCAAAAGGGTGTGTACCGGCCTTCCCAAGTGGTCGTGCAGCATAAATATGATCTTGTGCAAGAGGAAGACGGCAATGAGGTCCGTAAGAATGATATGCCCATAGACGAATTCATGGTGGACTCAAACGACGGCAACGTCTATATCGTCTGGGGTGAGAACGGTATCACCTATAAGGACGGTGTGGACCCCAATTCGGCGGAGGCCGCAGATCCGGAAAATTATTTCCGCGAGCACCAAATCTACGCCGTGCGCCAGACCATTGGTAATCTTACCGAGTCCCAGGTGCCGGATGGGAATGGTAATGCGGTCACTATAAGCTACCGCCCCACGGAGTGGTCGGATCAGGTTCAGCTTACTGACGAGCAGGGCGCAAATTACAATGACCTTGACATTGCGATCCTTTCCAACGGCAATCTTAGAGTTGTCTATGTAAAGGGCATGTCCCAGGTGATAGACGTCTCAGGGGAAGCGATGCCAGCTGAGAACGTGAACGGCAGGATACTGATGACGACGGACTTCAACGTGACAGGAAAGAATGCCGAGGTCACCATAGAGTCCCTGACTGTGCCGCAGTCGGGAGAAACCCTGCCGGTCACGCTTATGCTTAGTAACCGGTCCTTATCCTCCCTCGATCATCTGACTGTGAGCCTGGTTCAGGTGAAAGACGGTGTAACTGAGACAGTCGGCGGGCAGGATGTGGTACAGCTAAAAGGCGGTGCAAAGACTGCGTTCGTCATGCCATGGCAGGCGCCGGAAGACCTGAAGAATATCAGTCTGCGGGCGGTGGTCAGCGGAGAGGACGGTGTCGTCCTATGCAGCGCGGAAACCCCTGTTACCGCGGCGAGCTCAATCGACATCACGGACGTGAGCACCGAGTTTGTCGGAAGAAATCAGGTAAAAATAAAAGGAACCGCCACAAATAACGGCAATATTGCTTCGGACGATGCGGTCGTCTCCGCAAAGGCAAACAGTACTGAAATCGGTTTCCTGGACCTGGGCGTAATAGCAGTTGGGGAGAGCAGGGCATTCACGTTTTACGGCGATATCAGCAAGGTAACATTTGACAGCGCAACAAGCGGGGATGGCACGGTAACTGACACCGCGACGCTGAACGTCCGCTCGGACGGTGACGGCGAGATGGTTGACCTTACGCGGTCCGCAAGCCCGGACGATATGGCGCTGATAAACAATATCAGCGGTTTTGTACTGAAAGATAACGCAGGCGCCGTATTGTCGGACCGTATTACGATGTCGCCAAGAAGCTCAAAGCAGGTCCTGCCCGATATCGGATACAAGGAGGAAAATCAGAGAACGCCGTACGTTGTTTACGATTCCAGCGATGAGAGCGTCGTCGGCATTGGCGCGGACAAAATGACACTGAACACCGGGAGAACAGGCACAGCCATTGTTACCGCTTACATATTCCCGCCAGACAGCGTGATGACACTTTCAAAGAACGGCCTTGCCTGGACGGGCAATCTGAGCACTCTGCCCGATGGGGCCGTCCTGACCAAAAGCTTCACTGTGACGGTAGCAAATGGCGGTCAGTCTACAACAACACATACGCCCGCACCCCCATCCCCCGTAAACGGCGGGACGTCCGCCGAAACGACGGCGTCGATCACTGGCAACGCAGGCGGTCATGTCACAGCAACAGTGAGTACGGCTCAGGTCGAAAGCGCTGTGACGGGCGCGAAGGAGGCCGCCGCGAAGTCAGGGCTTTTCATAGATGTGAATGCACCTGACGGCACGGAAGCGATCGACACGGATATTCCGGTATCCGCCCTCCGCTTCGCGGCGGAAAGCGGCGTCTCCGCACTTACGCTTCACACGTCCCTCTGCACGGTATCCTTCGATGAAAACGCCCTTTCAACCATTTGCAGTGAAACCGCTGGGGACAGCGTACGAATATCGGTGGCTGGAGTCGATCCCTTAACCCTTTCCGAAACAGCCCGCGCGTTCATAGGGGACAGACCTGTGTTCAGTTTTACTGTAACAAGCGGAGATCAAACGATTTCGGAGCTGAACGGACATGCGACCCTTTCGATGCCGTATACACCGAGGATTGGAGAGGATACTGACGCAATCGTCATTTACCGTATTAATGCGGTGGGTCTGCCGGAAATTGTCTCGGACTGCTCATATGATCCGGAAAACGGAACCGTCGTTTTTCACACGGATCACTTTTCGGAATATGTAATTGGCTATAACAAGGTGAGTTTCAGCGACGTACAGCAGGATGTATGGTATGCTAACGCCTTGGACTATATTGCAGCTAGAGGTATTACCACAGGTACCGGGAACGGGAGCTTCAGCCCCGATGCGTCTTTGACGCGCGGCCAGTTTATTGTGATGCTTCTGCGCGCCTTCGGATTATCTCCTGCTGAGAATTTGACGGATAATTTTATGGACGCAGGAAATACGTATTACACAAAATATCTTGCAGCGGCAAAACAGCTTGGTATTGCAGGCGGCATTGGTAACAATTTGTTCGCGCCGGACAGGGAGATCACGCGGCAGGAGATGTGCACGCTGCTTTATCATGCACTGGAGCTCCTTGATCGGCTGCCGGAAGAAGCTTCCGGGAAAACTACGGCGGATTTCCTCGACAAAGCGGATATCGCATCCTGGGCCAGTGATGCCGTTACGGCATTTGTGAAAGTAGGGGTGCTGAACGGCTCAGATGATAAACTCCTCCCAACCGGCATATTAAGCAGAGCTCAGATGGCCCAGATTTTTTACAATCTAATGAAAAACTAAAATAATCATAGCCACCCGTTTTACGGGTGGTTATGATTTATTCAGTACTTTTAGCAAATTCCTGCGAAGGAACCTTTCCCCGCTTTTGTGTGGTATCGAATTCAGGGTATTTGTAGCCCAAGTTCAGACCCATAACACCAACTCAATAACAGGATGACAAAGTATTCGTCAGAATACCTCCACCTTTGCAAACAAACCGACGATAACGAACAGGGCGGCCTGACTTTTGAAATCGAGAAAGGACGCTTTGGCTTCAAGTTGACGACGCCATACAGTGAGCATTGGCGTAAGGCAGCAAGCGTACTGGCGAGGAAAAACGCATACAATCAGGGAGGTAAAGTCATGGAAAACATTATCTCCTGCAAATTCAATATGGGTTGCTTGGAACCACTGCTCAGCCATCCTCTTCTTATTAAATGCATAGCTTTTTGCGTTGAAATATGCGATAATAAATTTGTTCTAAAATCTTTATAAATGCCGAGGTTAAAGATGGCGTTTACATATTTGACGAAAATCAAAGATATATTGCATCCGGACAATGTCGTCCATCCGAATGGACTTAGACGTAAAAACATACCATATCTTGTTATATGGATTCTTTACTATACCTGGGTGGTTGCGTTTGCGACCTGGTGGACGGCCTCGCCGGTTTTGGATTCCGCTTTTGACACACAGATCAGGAGCGTCATGCACGCGGTAAATCTTCTCTCTTCGGCGGTGTTCGTCTTTATCATGCGGAAGAAATGGTTTGTAAAAGCCGCACGGATGGGTGCGGTACTGATTATTCTGAGTATGGTATTGTTTTACGCATTTGAGTCCGAGGGGCTTAAAATGACTGCAGCCATAACCGGTTCCATCGCCATAGGCTGCGTTAATATATCTATCTTAATCCCGTTTGTATTCACGCTTAATAACACCGAAAAGCTTTATGCAGTTGTGTCCAGCAACGCGCTGATTCAGCTGATATCCCTTGCCAATGAGCACAGCGTATCCGGTTTCGCGGAACCGATTATGTCCTTTGCGCTTCTTCTGTGTTCCTTAAGTGCCGTACTGTTTTTCAAAAAAGAAAAAGACCGCGCTCCGGGCAATCCAGAACCCGCCGAGAAACCGGTCATGCACCGGCGTATATACCTTTCACTCCTATTTAACTGCGCTATCGCGATTTTGTGCAAGGGCGCGGGAAAGGGAATTCTCAACATTGCGGAGGCTAATTCAGGCCCATCCGTTCTCACCGGGTATTACATCGGCGGCCTTATAGGGTGCCTGATTTATATCTTTGTTTACGCCTTTACCAATAAAGCGTTCATATGGCTTGGAAACATCACTTTTTCCAGCATTACCGTGGGGCTTTTGTTTCATGCCTTTACTCCGCAGTCTCCCGGACTCGCCATCCCCTTTTCCGTTTTTCTGGGGCTTGGAAGTACGATTGGAATGATCAATATGTATTATATCATCGGCGTGATTGGAAAAAAATATGACAGCATGCGATATGTACAAATGTCCATTCTCTTTATCGGATTTTTGGGGGGCGTGTCGGGTATAGCGGTGGGTAATATGATTAGCCGGGCCGGAACCTTTGAAATCTCTGTTTCAGTCTCTATTGTGTCGGTGCTTGTCATGATTGCCTTTATGTTTATATCACCCATTATGGAGCGTACGGATTACCTCAACGCCTGGGGATTAGACTCCAACCATAGGGAGGTTGGCGGAGGACGACTTGCCCTGTTCAAACCATATGCTCTCAGCAAGCGCGAGATGGAGGTGTGTGATTTACTTTTGCAGGGTTACACGCTCAGACAGATATCGGCAATACTTCCCATCGCCTATTCCACGGTCAATACTTATTGTACCTCAGCTTATCGGAAGCTTGGCATCAACAGCCGGACTGAGCTTTTGCTTAAATTCAAGGATCATATTACATAATAGGAATACCGCAAAAACAGCGCCTCATTAGAACTAATGAGACGCTGTTTTTGCATTTCAGGAGAACTAATGAGTAGACGCTTCTGCGAAAACGGTTCAGGATAGAGCCATAAGTTTGGCGTTGTGGATTAAAAGCCTTTAGGCGGGGGAGGAAGGGAAATGTGAAATTATTTGAAGCTTTCAAGAATAAATGGACGCCTCGGCATGAAAGAGACGCGCCACAGGCAGAAAGAGCAAGCGACGACGCGTCACAGAGGGAAATATCCCCGAAGCGCAGTGAACCATCTGAGCGACTTGTTTTATTGACACCGCGCGAGAAGGAGCTTTTCTTGCTTCTGCTGGAGGGTTATACCCTAAAAGAATCCGCAAAACGGCTTGCTATCAAGTATTCCACGGCAAACACGCATATGACGGGCATCTATAAGAAGCTGAAGGTGAATTCCAGAGCCGAATTAATCATCCGCTATCGGGATGCAGGAGCAAAACCTGACTGAACAAGGCGGCACACAAAACTTCGTCAACTTTACAACAAAAGAAGTATTAATGGGAGGTATTACTATGAAGAAAAAGTTATTAACGTGGCTGTTTGTGTTAACTATGATTTTCACCATGCTCCCTGTGAGCGCGCTGGCCGCACTCCCCGAAGGTGTTCCCTCTTCGCTTGAGGTCCCTACAATCAAGAGCATCGAGCTTAAGCACAATGAGGATGGTATCCCTTACTTTGAAGCGCAGGTATATTTCCCTCAGAGCGTTCTCGATCTGGACAGTGAGGCTCCCGGCGGCGGTTCCGTTTTCTGGGACTATTCGGTGAAGGTTGACAACGGCTCTTGGGGTGAGTTTGGCGGCGGCGGATACATCAACGTTTACACCGGCGGTGAAGACGGTGAAGCGCCTGTCAGTGCCGGTAACTTTGCAATCACATTCGACCCTATCGACGAGGGTAGTCTGACCTCCGTTGATATTAAAAACCATATTTATTCCTATCAGCTCCGCGTTTACTATGATTATTACGAGGGCTGGCCGGATGTTCAGCCGATCTATTCTCCCGTTTCAAATACAGTGACCATCGGCTCGGGCAGCTTTTACTCCGACGCAAGTACATGGGCTGAGCCTGAGCTGAAAAAGGCGAACGAACTGGGCTTGATTCCCGACATCCTGAAAGGCGCCGATATGACAAAGCCTATCACCCGCGAAGAATTTTGTGAGCTTGCCGTGCTGCTTTATGCAAAGGTTACAAAAAGCACGGCGGCTCCCGCGTCGCCGAATCCGTTTACCGATACGACGAACAGTCAAATATTGAAGGCGTATGCGCTGGGAATCACGACGGGTACATCGGCCACTACCTTCTCTCCTAAAACGCTGATCAACCGTGAGCAATGCGCTACGATGCTCTTTCGGGCGATCAAAGCCATTGCGCCGAACGCAGATTACAGTGTCGCGGGCATCAAGGACTTCCCGGATCAAAAGGATATTTCCTCCTGGGCGGTGGAAGGGACTAAGTACATGTCAAAGCTCAGCATCATTAAGGGCGACGATACCGGCAATTTTATGCCGAAGGCCACTACAACGGCTCAGACTGCTGCCGGTTACGGCATGGCGACCCGCGAGGCGGCAACCCTCATGACGGTCAGAACATATGAAACCATGAATTGATCCAAAAGCCAAAGCACATAAGGCGGAGCGCGGTAAATCGCGCTCCGCCGTTCAAATCGCGGATGCTAAAAATAAAGCTGCACAGGATTGCTGCCACTGCGCAAGGACTGACGTTCTTGTGGTCCGTGAGAAAGAATCGGAAATCCGGTACGGGAGCAACTTCGCCGGGGTGAGGCGTAAACGGGTGTAACTTAATTGATAAGAAAAGCAGCAATTATTTGAAGATTAAGGTAGCAATTTTTGAAATGCAATTACTGTTTCAGTCGCTATACTTAAATAATGAATGTTTATATGTGTAATGGAGATTGGTAAATGATGAAGGTCAATCATGAATGAGGAGGAAAAAACTATGCGCAGCGCCCATGAAGTCGAATTCAAAATCTACGGGGATGACTTGCAGTTTGTGGAAATTCAGCTTGACCCGGAGGAAACGATTATAGCCGAAGCCGGAGCAATTCATGGATCAATCGATTGAAATGGATACCATTTTTGGCGACGGTTCCGGAAAAGAAGGGAAAGATTTAAAAGGGAAGCTGTTTTCCGCGGGCAAGCGCGTGCTGACCGGCGAAAGTCTTTTTATGACCGCCTTTACGAACAAGGGAAGAGAAAAAAAGTGCGTATCATTCGCGGCACCCTACCCGGGAAAAGTGATCCCTTTTGACCTCGTGGAATTTGGCGGGACTTTAATATGTCAAAAAGACGCATTCCTTTGCGCCGCCAAAGGCATCTCTGTCGGCATTGCTTTTCAAAAGAAAGTTGGCGTGGGCCTTTTCGGCGGAGAAGGTTTCATCATGCAAAAGCTGGAAGGGGACGGCCTTGCTTTCATGCATGCGGGCGGCACCATCGTCAAAAAAAATCTGGAACCGGGAGAAACGATTAAATTGGATACCGGCTGCCTAGTTGCCCTGACGAAAACCGTCAATTATGATGTTCAGTTCGCAAGCAATATTCAAAACGCTTTATTCGGCGGCGAGGGTCTGGTGCTGGCGACACTGACGGGGCCGGGAAGCGTCTGGCTTCAATCCTTGCCATTTTCCCGTCTCGCGGACAGAATCTACGCTGCAAGCAAAGCCGGCGGCGGGAAGAGTAAGGGGGAAGGCAGTCTGCTGGGCAACATGGCAATCGGAAACTTATTCGGTGGCAATGATTAATCCGATAGCGGACGAAAGCGGAATGGGAATGATATATAATACAAAAAATACCTCAGAGCTATGCAGCTGTGAGGTATTTCCCAAGGTTTATTGCTTTTTGTAGTCAACGGGAGAAAGACCGACGACATTTTTGAACGTCGTAGAGAAATTGGAAATGCTTTCATACCCGCAAAGCATAGCCGCTTCCGTGACGGAATATTGTCTCGTAATCAGCAATTCCTTTGCTTTTTCCATACGGATCGAAAGAAGATATTTATGAGGCGTCATGCCTACTTTTTTCACAAACGTCCGGATGAAATGATATTGCGAAACGTGGATTTCGTTGCAAATATCCTGAAGGGAAATATTTGAGCTGAAATATGTTCGGATATATTCCTGGGCCAAACGGACATAGGAATCGGCATCTTGAAGATGGGAAGATCGCATCACATTTGTTTTGAACTCGCGCAGAAGCAGTACTGCAATCTGCATTTCCAAGCTGTCCAGCATCAGATTCAATCGGTCCTGGCGGCTGGACTCTTGTTCTAGACTTTTGAATGTTTGAAACAGTTTAGGGGAAAACGGATTTAGGAAGTTTTCAAATCGAATATCCCCGGCGAAATCCATTTCCGCGGCAATTTTTTGCAGCAGATTCGGCTTAAGCAGAAAAGAGTAGTACGGTTTGGCTGGCGCGTCTTTTATACAGGTTACGGTGTCTCCTGGATTAACCGCTAAAAATTTCCTTTGTTCGCCGTGAATTAGTTTATTATTAAAAAACACATCCGGAGTATCCTCCGAAGGAATGACAATATGATAGTCGGTAACATAGAACGTGATTCCGCCCATATAAAGCATTGGCTTAAACAGAATGATGTTGCCGCATGGATGCATTTCGGTTTTTTGCAGTACCACATCAGGAACCTGACTGATAAAGTCCTTGCACTGAGTCACATGTCCTTCCTCCCCCGCCTTAAACTGACGCATTCCTATTAAATTATTATATACTACAAATCTTTATATCGGTCATTCTTTTTTTTAGAAATAATATATAAACATAAAAAATTGCCGTGCTGCTCCTTGAAATCGGCAGTATTCTGAAAAAAATTGGCGTTGCAATAAATGCGATATTTATCTTGTTATAGTATCGTAAAAAACTAGAGTATCTTTTTATTTTCTAAATATAATTAAAACAATTTTAGGAGGAATAATTATGAAGAAAAGAATACTGGCCTTCCTTATGGCTCTGGTTATCACAGCGAGCTTGATGCCTTGTGCCTACGCGCTGGCTGATGGTGTTCCAAGTTCCGTGGAGGCTGCAATGCTTAATAAAGTTGAGGTTTTAAGTGATGAGGACGGGGTTCCATACTTCCAGTTGGAGATCAAATTTCCTCAAAGCTTTATGGATTTAAGCAAAGAACAACCGGCCGATGGCAATACTTGGATTGATTATTACTGGAAAATTGACGACGGTTCCTGGGAAATCCTTAGCAGCGGAATGACAGACACTTTTTTTGATCCCTCTTATGGCTGTGCCGTTTCCGGGCAGGCGAATACTTACCGTGTTCCCTACATATACCCCGAAGATGAAGGCGGCTCTAATGAGATTGTCATCAAAGACCATACGTACACTTTAAAGGTAATACTTTCCTATTGCTATTATGACGAGACTGGCGAATACAATTCTATTGGCTCGCAGTTCTCCAATGAGCTTTCCATCGGTTCCGGCAGCTTTTATAAAAATATATCGGAATGGGCAAAATCAGAATTGCAGGATGCCTATGATCTGGGATTGATTCCGGATATCCTGATCGGCGCCGACATGACCAAACCGATTACAAGGGAGGAATTCTGTGAACTTGCGGTATTGCTCTATGAAAAGATAATGGGAAACAAATGCGAACCCGTATCCCCGAACTTATTTACGGATACGAAAAATACCCAGATACTGAAAGCGTTCAAGCTTGGCATTACAACGGGGACATCGGCTACCACTTTTTCACCAAACGTTCTCATTAACCGGGAACAATGCGCCGCGATGCTGTTCCGGGCAATTAAAGCCATGAAACCCAATGGAGATTTCAACATCGCAGGGATAAAAGATTTTCCCGATCAAAGCAACATATCGAGTTGGGCAGTAGAAGCCACAAAGTACATGTATAAAAATGGCATCATTACAGGTGACAGCAACGGAAACTTTATGCCTAAAGCCGCCACAACGTCCCAGGAAGCGGCTGGTTACGGCATGGCGACAAGGGAGCAGGCCATTGCGCTTAGCATGCGGACATATGAAAAAATACCGAATCTGAAATAATTCAGAGCCTTTCGGAAATCAGAAATCAATCGAGGGGATGAATTTGATTAAATTCAAGAAAAAGAACTTAGCGCTCTTCGCTGTTTTGATGCTTTTAGGACTTTGTCTTACCAGCTGCCAATCTGATGGGACCGCAGCGCCTTTGCAGGAAAACACCGGCGAGATTGCAACGCTTATGCCGGAGAACACCGATGGATATTGCTGGGTCATCAAAATCAATCAGACGATTGCAGCTCCTTATCTGGGCGAGCTTGCAGATCAAGGCGCGATCATGTCGGAAAATACCATGAAGCTTGTTGCAACAAATGATAATGATTCTCCCTACGACGGAGAATTTATCGGAACCGCATATATCAAAAGCTATACAAACGCCAAAGAAGAATTCGGCGTCGTCAATGCGGATATCCTGGATCTTAACAACAACCATGAGGCGCATGATTTTAAGTTTACGCTGAAAAAAACGGGTGTTGTTCCCTTGACTTCTGGTCAGGATGTAGACGAGAGGATACATAACTATGCAAAGTCGCATTTTCTGATGCCTACAAAGGGAGATAACCCGGCTAATGTTAAAGGCTCTGTGGAAGGATATCAATTTGCTCAGGGCAGCGAATTGAATTTTTCACTTACCTGCGATATGGAGCAGACCGATCAAAAGGTTATCCTTAAAACGGATATGTTCGGTGAATTTGAAGGGACCCTGGAATGGACAAATGAAATACCGGAAATATCATCTCCGGCAACGGATAAATAATCTGGTTTTAAGGGGGGAAATCAAGCTTTGAAAAGAAATGTTTTTGCAGCGGTAATGATTTTATGCTTAACAATAATAGTTTCAGCTTGCAACAGCCAAGGAACTATGAACAATACATCATTGTCTGCCGGAACCTCTCCGTCTTCTACGGAATCCGACGCGCTTAAAATTGTTTTTCACGACACCATAGACGACCCGCAGGGGGAGTTTCTCAATGCGCTTGGCGGCGGCGGTTCGAAAACCTCGGGGAAGACCGGTCTGGACCTTGTCCTTTATGAAACAGAACCCAATGTGTTCGAGGGCTGCGGCATCATGAGCCGCAGCGTGGATATTACGCAGGCGGAGGCAGGAGGTTCCGCGCAGAAATACGTGTACCGTACCGGAGTTATCCGCGCCGAGGTCGGTAGGGAGGGGAGCGTTACCCTGACAGGATGGCTGAACGACGACAGCAATATCCCGGCCATGATATCTGAGGCACCGTTTGATGTGATAATCCATAAGAACGCAACCCTGCGTCAGGAGGGGCTGCCGCTCCTCCTGACGCTGAACGAAAACCAGGCTTCGCTTTCTATAAAGCTGCACGATCACGCAGAGTTTGTTTTCAACGGAGAGATGACCTCAGCGTCCGTGGAATCTCCCGTGGGCAGACCTTCCGATCCGGAAAGTCTCATTTATGTCAATAGCATGTGGTCTTGTTCTTTTTCGGATGGAGCCGACGGCGGGGAATATACAGCCATCCTTCTGGCCTTCCCTAAAGTGGGAACCTATTCAGGACAGATTTCTATCCAGGGGACCGGGAATATTTTAGATGCCGTCAACGAGGCGGTAACGTTTTCCTTTGCGCCGTTTGACACTGCGGCGTATCGGAAGGCAGGTGGCCAGCTGGACGATCAGTTTGCATCTATGAGCGTCCTGCAAACCACAGACGGAGTTTATATCCTGCTGCTGGACGGGGATCAGGTTATTCTGGAAGCTGCGGGGAAAGCAGTATATTTCTGTGGAAACCTGTCTTCCGTATCGGAATCCGGCACTCTTCAGAACGAAGCCGCAAAAACAGGAAAAATGCTCTCTTATCTATACCGTCAGAAGAGCGGTACGGAAGCTTCGTTTCCCGACTATTCGGGTCTGAAAGACCTGGACCCCAACAACCCAGAAGATATGCAAAAACTGATGGATGCATCCGAGAAAATGAATGCTATGATCTCACATCAGGCTCCCCCTGCCTGGTATCCGGAAGGCCTGATTCCCATGGTAAATTTCTCCGCAGACGAAGGCTTCAACACCATTCCTCCTACCGCTGACCTGTTGTTTCGAATATACAACACCGAATATTGCGAATCGGAAGATTTTGAAGATCTTGTGCAGCCCTACCGTAGCGTTCTGTCCGGTTATGACAATTATCAGGAATATCTGAATTATGATGATATTGAGGGGGTTTTCCTATTTACCATGGGCCAATATACCGTACAGGTATTCTTAAACCAACCTGTAATGAAATTGACAAACGTTTCTGTACAAATTTATTGAGCGTTTTGAAATCAGCTAGGCTTTCTTGTTCAGCTCACTGATGGTGGCCGGAATACCTTTGTTCCCCACAATGCTTTCTTGATATCTTCAATAAGCCGGACGGATACGCCGGCCGGGTACATTTCAATGAAAGCTTCCTCCACCCTTTTCCCTGTGGTAACGCTCAATAATGGGTGTTTCAAAGGGTACTCCCTTGAACTTGGGTACTTTAAGAATCCCATCACTGAAGGTTAGATTGCGGTCGTAGTGGCCTGAGCGATAGCCCTGCCGGGATTCCCTGCGCTCATATCTGGCTACATTGGTAAGGTTTTTTGCATCCTGCGCCAGCAGGTTGTTTGATGTTTCTTCCACACTGCTGCGTACCGGGTTCTTCATTTCTCCTTTGATGATTTCCTCGTTTAATTGCATGATTTTTTTGGATATGTTTGCAGTTTTCCTTTCAGTGAATTGGATTTGTAGCTTTGTTTTATCAAAAGGCCGCAAACTTGTCCTTTTTATTTCCTATTCATTTTGCGTAACTGATTGGACTTTATCTTTTTGGTCTGTGCGTATTCAAGCAACCAATTTTTGTGTTTTCTGATGAAGGCTTAAGCCAAAATATGAATCAAGCCTGCCATTGCCGATACAGACAGATATTGTAAGGAAGGGCCGGCATAGAAAACGATAAAAATAAAGGCATGAAGAATGAGAGAATGATGGAGAATAGATCAGAAGATAAGAAAAAGGAACCACATCATGTGGTTGCTTCGGCACAGGTTATTGACCTATCAAAAAGTCCAGGATATTCCCCGCCATGTTGCTGTTCGCTTTATATAATTCCGTATAGCCGCAGTTTAAACAGCTGATGGTCACGAATTTTTTATTTTGCACGTCAAAGAGCTTGGACAAGGTGCCGCCAGTCGCCTGGAATTGGTCATGTTCGAATTCCTTGCTGCCGCATTTGGGACAAATCCATTTTTTCACCTCCTGCTGTCCGTATTTTACTACATTTTACTACTTTGCATCGGAAGCAACAAGTGGTTCCGGTGCTTGCAAAAATGTATATCCGTTTCAGTAAAACAGGATTCGAAACCGCAAGCTCTGTGCGGAACCTTTTGCTTTCATCAGGATGCCGTGTTATAATAACAAAGCAGCGGCGGTATTGCCAAGAAGTCGGGAAGAGGTGATTGATACAGAATTGCCCGTTTTTGCGGTTTGCAATGTTGCAAGTAATGAAAAAGCAATGAAAAAGCAATGATACAAGGAAAGCGGAGGGTGTGGTTGACGGATATGATGTCAGGCAAATCCCATAGCAAGTTATTAAAATCAGCAGAGCGGCAAGAAAACCTGATCCTGGTAGATCTGTATGACCAAGAAACCGGATTTGCCTCTAAAGTACAGGCCCATCAGGATGCTTTACTGCACCGGGCTTTTTCTGTTTTTGTTTATCACGACGACCGCCTGCTGCTGCAACGGCGTGCTTATGACAAATATCATTCCGGCGGTCTTATTGCCAATACTTGCTGTTCCCATCCCCGCCAAGGTGAAGCCCTGGAAGAGGCCGTTCACCGCAGACTGCAAGAAGAAATGAATTTTGATTGTCCCTTGCAGGAGGTCTTTTCTTTTGTTTATTTTCACCGCTTTGCCGATAACCTGTTCGAATACGAGTTTGACCATGTATTTTTAGGAGAATATCAGGACGGTTTTCAGATCAACAGCCGGGAAGTAGCAGAAGCCTGGTGGGAAGACCGCCGTTTTTTGGAGCAGGATCTTCTTTGCCATCCGGAAAAATACAGCGTGTGGTTTCTTACCGCAGCGCCTAGGGTTCTTGCCATGTTGCAGGATCGCTAAATCGAGTAAAAATGAGCCGTTTGACATGGTTTCGTTAGATATTCTTTAAAAAGAAAAGCCGCAGCCTGCTGCCAATGGTTGCGGCTTTTTTGTCGAAAAACGGACGAAGCGAAAAGCTTTCCTAACCAATTTATATAAAAAAGATAGAGTGGAAATGGGCAAGAAGCCCGGTTGATTTACTCTTTGGGTTTGACGACCAGCTGCAATCCTTTCTCCATCAGTGTGTCAATATCCACGGAATGGGTGTCCAGCGCCTTCAAAAGATCCATCTGTGTGCCGTCTCCGAATTGGATCATGATATGCCGGGAGCGGGTGCTGGAGAGAAAGTAGGTATTTTTCAGGTCGCTGTAGATCTTTTCGGGAGCCGGTCCATCTTCTTTGCCATCATCGATGATCTCAAAATCCTGGTACAGCGTTCCGTTTTGGATCCGTGCCGCCAATTCTTTGATTTTTGCCGTGGTTGCCGCGTCCAGCCGGTAATAACGACCGTCGCAGGAGAGATAAGCCCTTTCATCTTTCCCGCTTAACCATATTGGTACTGTTATGGAGTCTTCCGTCTCGCTGTATTCATGATAGAAGATCAAAGTATAATCCGCTTTTTGCTCCGCCGCGCCGGGAATCGCCCTGACTTTTTTCGCCGTATTGCAGCCGTCGATCAGGACCCGCCGGTCGTCGCCCGCCGGAATGGAATAAGCGGGCGCCCCTTCCGTATTAGCTTTAGTGCTTGTTGCAGCCTCCGTCGTTAGGGAGAGCATAACGCCCTGCTGTCTGCTGCTTACGATATGGTTGGTGAAGAATTGCAGGTCACTGTGGGGGGAATAAGTCAACTGACTGGGGAACAGAAGGACATAAGGAGCGGTAATGATTGCTAAAATCAGCGCCAAACGGCGAATCTCCTTTTTAGAAAGCGCCGTGCGGGAAAAAGCAAACCGCGTGTTGAAAATATAAATCAAAAAACCTGCCAAAGCCACAGCCAGAAGGACAAAAAGGAAAGAATACCAGTTGTCCAAGGGATTTCTTGCCACAGGCGATGTGATGTATTCATACCACCAGTCGCCTAAATCAAGCTGTGTTACGAAAAGCAGCCCGGCGCCGACCATATCGGCGGCAAAGCCGTAAAGCCAGACCCGAAGGATGCTTTTTTGATAAACGCCTTTTCTGGCGGCAACGGGCAGCAGCCTGAGGGAAAGAACAAGCACCAGGCTGTCTATGATAAAGTTGGCCGGCAGCACCACAAGCCAAGCCAGGGGGAAGATCAACAAAAACCAGATAGGAAAAAGAACATTGTAAAGGGTGACTTCTTTTTGCATAACGGCCTCCTTTAGCCTCATTGCTTCATTGGGGAATGCATATTCCTTTATATATAGCGAACAACTGGCAAAGGAACACGCATTCATAAAATTTAAGACGAATCAAGGGGGAAAAAGGTTGCAAGAGCATACAGCGATTTTAAGTTTGGAATCAGTGCGCTCATATATCGGATTGAGTAGTTGACAGTTATGGGTATATTTGGTAATATGATACATAAAGTTTCCATTGGAACGAGGGGGAAATGATGGATTTGGCATTTCTATAATCAATACGCTTCGTAAAAGCCTTGATCGGTTCCCTTTTTTATAGGGCCATCTTGTGATACGCTTTTTGGGAACGGCTTGATCGTAGAAATGTGACAATATCTCCAGGACATCATAGTTTTGTTCTTGGGGTATTCCTATTTTTATTCAAGTATTTCTATTCTTGCGTGAACGGTTGCCCTTCCGGCGGCTGGTTCACGTTTTTTTATTTGGGGAGGATGCGTTCATGAAACAATGGGACAATTGGGTCTCTAAAGTATTTATATTTCTGAGCAGCCAGATGCTTTCGCTCTTTGGCTCTTCTGTTGTGGCCTATGCCGTTATTTGGCATATCACCTTGGCAACCTCGTCTTCCAGCTTGATCATGGTTTTGGTGCTCTGTTCCTTTTTACCGCAGATCCTTATCTCTCTTTTTGCCGGAGTATTGGCGGACCGCTATAACCGAAAGGTCATCATCATGCTTGCCGACTTATTTACGGCTCTTGCCACCCTGGCTTTGGTGATCCTTTGGTTAAACGGTGTCAAATCTTTTACCGTTATTTTTGTGATATCTGCTTTGCGTTCTATGGGCGCCGGGCTGCAAACGCCCGCCGTGGGAGCGATTTTACCGCAGATCGTACCCATGGAGCAGCTTACAAAAGTCAATGGCATCAATTCTGCCTTGAATTCAGCATTAACGCTGCTTTCTCCAGCTTTAGGCGGCGTCCTTTTAGGTACGGTCGGCTTTGCTTATACCTTGCTGGTCGATGTGGTGACGGCGGCTTTGGCTGTAAGCATCATGCTCTTTTTAAAGGTTAAAAAACATGTAAGGGCGGATGAAGGGACCTCCGCCCTGGCAGAACTGAAAAACGGCCTGCGTTATATCAGGAATCATCCGCTGCTTTGGAAGCTGATGATCTTTTATACCTTATTTTTCTTTTTGATCACGCCGGCCTGCTTCTTGACGCCCCTTTTGGTGGAACGCAGCTTTGGCGGCGAGGTATGGCGGCTGACCGCCAATGAGATGAGCTGGGCCGTAGGCTCTCTTTTGGGAGGCGTGCTTATCTCCCTGTGGGGCGGCTTCCGCAGCCGGCTGGCTACCATGGCCCTGGCTGCCGCAGGCTTTGGCATCACCTTTGCCCTTTTAGGAACAGCAAGAAACTTTTATCTTTATCTTGCCATCATGCTAGTCTCCGGTATCTTTATGCCCATGTTCAGCACGGCGGAAACTGTCCTGATTCAGGAAAGTGTGGAGGAATCCATGTTGGGGCGGGTTTTCTCCATGGTGCAAATCATTGCTTCCGCGGTGATGCCTTTGGGTATGGTCATCTTTGGGCCCCTTGGCGATATGATCTCCATTGAAAATATCTTGATCGCAACGGGAATCTTGCTTACAGTTTTGGCACCGTTTATCCTTGCATGTAAAGCCAAGACGGAGCAAATTACCGGTGAAGGAGAATAAAGTAAATAAATCATTTGTTGCCTCCAAAAAAAAGACTGGAAAACCAATGGTTACAGAGTAACAAGGATGTATTCCTACAGCAGGACGGTATAGCCGTAATTGACTATGCCGTTTTGCTGTTTTCATGGATCTCAATCTCATATTGGAGCTTGGTAACCTGTTCCTGTAAATTCCGCTGATCCGCGCTCAGTCTACTGCTCCGCTTCCTGCCGGAATGTAATGAACGTCAAGCTCTTACGGCACAGAAAACGGGAGGCCGGACTGATGTGAAAAGGCTGTGGAAATATGGAACAGTCTGCGGCTTTACCACATTCCCACAGCCCTGTTGCTTAAGAACGCAATGCTTCCTGACATATAAATTTTTTTCTGATGTAGCTTTTTGGCCTTCTCAAAGGTATTAAAAGTAGAAAGGGGGAATCACACCCAATGATAAATGAGTCGCAGTGCACGGCGACCGCAGAGTCAGTTGTGAAAAAATACGCAAATATGGTTTACCGGCTGGCATTTGCTCAGGTTCGCTCCAAGAGCGATGCCGACGACATATTCCAGGAAGTTTTCCTGCGGTATGTCCAAAGCAAAGCGGTTTTTGAAAGCGAAGAACATAGAAAGGCATGGCTTATCCGTGTGACGGTTAACTGTGCAAAAAAGCATTGGTCATCTGCTTGGCGCCGCAAGATGGTGCCGTTGGAGGACAGCTATCCCTTTGAGCTTCCCGAGGAAACCGGGGTTAACGAGGCTATGTGGAAACTCGCATCTAAATATCGCTCGGTGATCCACCTGTTCTATTACGAGGGCTATTCCATCACAGAGATCAGCAGTATCCTAGGCGTCAGGGAATCCACCATTCGGACGCAACTCACGCGGGCACGTGCCAGATTATCCGAAATGCTGAAAGGAGATTTATGATGTTTGAAGAAAAATATAAGAGTATGAATAGTAAGATCATTGCCGGGCCAGAATTGATTGCCGATACCATTGATTTGACGAACGGTTTGATAAGGAAACCCCGCGCCAAAGCAAAGTTGGTATTCCGTAAGCCAGTCGCTGTTGCGGCGGCAATCGTACTGTTCCTTGCGTTGGCAACTCCGGTGTTGGCGGCTAATGTGCCGGCAATTTATGAGTTGATGTATCTGGTTTCACCAGCGGTCGCACAGTATTTTATTGCTGTTCAGGAATCCAGTGAGGACAATGGTATCCATATGGAGGTTGTCTCAACGTATATTCATGATGATACGGCGCAGATTTACGTAACGATGCAGGATCTCACTGGAGACCGAGTTGATGCGACGACAGACCTGTTTGACAGCTATTCGCTGCATATACCTTTTGACAGCATCTCCCATTGTGAAAGGGTTGGCTTCGACGAGACAACCCGCACGGCAACATTCCTTATCACGATCTCTACAATGAATGGCAAAGACATCGACATCAAAGGTGGTAAGGTGACGTTTTCAGTGAAAGAATTTCTTAGTCGCAAAGTATCGGAAGAAAATATTTCTATTCCGTTGGATCTTTCCGCGATTGGCGTGGCAGAAAATATATATACGCTTGACCCTAAACATGATGATACGTATACCTACGTTGGAGGTTCCTCCATCGATGGGGAATTCCCAGATTCGCATACCGTCATGATCCCCGGTAATTCTGTTTATTCGCTTGGCAAAGGTATGGATATAACAGGGATTGGCTTTGTAAACGGCCAACTGCACATTCAAACAGCAACATCTGATAGCCTGACTCTGGACACCCACGGAGACTTTCTGCTGGTTGGCGCCAACGGTAACAAAGTATACTACAACAGTGTTTGCTTTGCTGATGGTATGATTACTGACAATCGTATTGACTATCAGGAATTCATCTTCGATGTATCACCGGAGGAGATCGGAAGCTATACGCTGTTTGGAAATTACTATTCTAACGGCATGAATACAAATGGAAATTGGAAGGTTACATTCCCGTTGATTAGCAGCAGCGAAAAATAGTATAGAAAATCGAAGAAAGAATTAGCTCTATATATCTTGTCATACTGCACAAAAACCGGCCTATCTTTGAACCCGTAAAGGTTCTTGAAAGGCCGGTTTTGGCATGATTCTTTATGCATATTGACGGACAATTTTTAAATTTAGCCCTGGCGCGATTTGGAGCCTCTAAAACGATCGATGCATTATTCCAGCGCTCCAAATCACTGGAAACAGTTTTTTGAGCTTTCGGACAGAGAAAAAGAACAAGGCGGTACCGCCGCTAAGCGATACGCCTTGTTCTTGTTTGCAACCTGTCTGTCAGCTGTATGGTTATTGGGTCTGTGTTTACATCCTTATCATCATAAAGCAAATGCTTTTCAGTCTTATTTGATTATTTATTCTCTTTTCAAGGAGCGTATCAGGCAAGATTTGTCTGTTCTACAGATTCTTTAATAATCCGGTACGCTGGTTGAATTCTTGGATAAGATGGTCGATCTCCGCCGCTTGGCGGTGTATGCCGCCCCAGTAGCTGTCATAGTCATACCACTGGGCGTTCAGCTCTTCCACCGTCCGGCCCTGTTGTTCCACCCAGGTATAGTACTTCAGGTTGTGCACCCGTTTTTTGGCGGCATAGGTCAGCTCTTCCAGATTATCGGTGCCTTGTCCCAGCATAGCCACATGATGGTCCACCGCGGCCTGGGTCGCGTCGTAGGGGCCCTGTTCTGCGGTGAGCTCGGCCAGGCGGGATTGGTACATGTCGGCGGAATCGGTAAGCACCGTGGCCACGATATCCTTACCGGTTAGTTCATAGTATTTGGCGAACTTGATGGCGCACAGCACATTGGCAATGCCGGAAATGCCCAGATAGCTCAGGGTCTCTACCAATTCCGGCTCCAGGCCGACTTGCCGCACCAGATATTCCTTGCCGGCTGGTTCGTTGAGCAGACGAAGCAGACTTAAGGAGTCGTCATCATCGATGGCGATGACCATGTCGGTATTTTTGACATTGTGGATCCATGGCACATGCTTGTCCCCGATGCCTTCGATGCGGTGACCGCCGAAGCCGTTATTGAGCAAGGTAGGGCACTGCAAGGCCTCTCCTACCGCCAGCTTGCTTTGAGGATAGACTTCCTTTAGGTAATCCCCGGCGGACATGGTGCCGGCGGAACCGGAAGTGAAGCAGGCTCCGGCCAATCTGCCGTTTTCGCCCTTGACAGCTTCTACCATTTCGGCGATGGCAGAGCCTGTAACGTGATAGTGCCATAAGGCATTGCCAAACTCTTCAAACTGGTTGAAAATCACCACATTGTCCCGGGTCTTACGCAATTCCCAGGTCTTGTCAAAGATCTCTTTTACATTGCTCTCGCAGCCGGGGGTGGCAATGACCTCTCCCGCTACCTGGGAAAGCCATTGGAAGCGTTCTCTGCTCATTTCCTGAGGTAAAATGGCGATGGAATCGCAGGCCAAAAGAGCGGAATTATAGGCGCCGCCCCGGCAATAGTTGCCGGTGGAAGGCCAGACGGCTTTGTGGTAGGTGGGATCAAACTGCCCGGTCACCAGACGCGGTACCAAACAGCCGAAGGAAGCGCCCACCTTGTGGCAGCCTGTGGGAAACCATTTGCCCACCAGGGCGATGATCCTGGCGTCCACGCCGGTCAGTGCCTTGGGCAGCTCGATGTAGTTAACGCCGCCGTAGAGGCCGCCTTTATCCTTGGGCTGGTTCTTCCAGGTGATCCGGAATAGATTGTAGGAATTCAGATCCCACAAGCCGATGTCTAAGAGCTTTTCCTTAATCTTTTGGGGAATCAGGTCCGGGTTTTTTAGCTGCGCGATGGTGGGAATGATGATGTTTCTTTCCTTGGCCTTGGCAACCGTTCTTTTTAATGGCTCTTCCTGGATGGTTAAATCAATCAAAATTTTCATCTCCAATCCGGTTTGATTAGTTCTATTTTTTGCCTGCTACGCAAGCAACTGTAACAAATAAAAGACGTCATGATTAATACTATACCACAATCGCTCACGTGCTTATTGCCAGCTTTTCCCTACCGGAAAGTAGCTATTAAATAGGCGCTCAGGCTGCAAAATCAAAGATTTTGGCCTGTGCAGCTATTATACCATAAAAAAGATCTCTTTTGTGTAGTATCATGGTATATCCTTCTTTTTGTAGAACAATATAAAAAAATGGCAATTCTTGTCAACAAAATTTGACTTTTCTATGATAATATAGTTATAATTTAAAAAGAAATGGAATGGGGAGGTGCAGTGTTGACCAATTCATCTATCAGGTGTAAAAGAGGCTTTACGCTTGTGGAACTTATCGTGGTGATTGCGATCATTGCGATACTGGCGGCAGTTTTGATTCCTACAATCATTAAATATGTTTCCCGTGCCAATGAGACGGCTTGCGCGGCCAATCGGGCGACGTTACAAGAGCAGTATCAGATTTATAGCATCCAACACAGCGACTGCACCTTGCAGGATTTTTTAGACGGCAATTGTCTCTCGCTTCCGGCGGGGCTTGAAAAGGCCAAATGTCCCTCGGGCGGCACTTATTCCGCCGAAGGATCGAAAATTGTCTGTAGTGTGCATGATGGAACCGGCGGCGACGATGATGACGACGATGACGATGATGATGATTCGGATACCTATCTCGATACCGGTATTGTTATTCAGGCAAGCTATTGGCCCAAAGAGTCGGATTTTGCTACACAATGGGATGAGGTAACGGTGCATCCCGGCGGTATCTTCCAGTATAGCGACGGCAATTATTATGTGGTTACCAAGACGATGGGTTTGAACCAAGGGCAAGCCGCTGACGGGCCGGGCGGTGCCGCCATTTACAGTTGGTTCATAACGCAAAAACTAACGGGAAATCCGGTTGTGACCTTTGCCGAAGGCGTCAGCGATATGACGGTGACGCGGGGCGATTTGTGCAAGGTAGGCAGTGACTACTATGTATTCGATGACGGCGGCAGTGTGGGGCACCCGCCCACGTCCAGCGAAGGAAGTTCGCAATGGTATAAACTGCCTTAAGACTTAGCCTTAGGACACTTAAGGCATCTAAAAAGCATAATAAAAAGCGCAGAATATGAAATTTCTACTCTGCGCTTTTTTTATTTTGATGGAAAAAAAGGAGTTAAAGAAACCGGCAAACAGTTCCCGACGGTTTCGGTCTTTTATACCACTTTTTCTGCGGTACGGCAAGGAAGTAACAAAGTTAAAAGCATTAAAGGTTGTCCCGTCTATTCCAAGCTCTCCCCCTTGGTAGAAACCTGCCAGGGAATGAACTTGCCGCTGGCTTGCATAGCGTTATCCACCGCATTGACGATCCCGGCGCAGCAGGGAACTTCCATCCGTACCACAGTGATATCTTTGATATCGCTATGCTCAAGGATAGCGGTAAGTTTTTCCGCATAATCCACACTGTCCAGCTTGGGACAGCCGATCAAAGTGATCTTAATTTTATAAAGTCATTGTGAAAGTTCCCGTAATCATAGGCGCTGCAATCAGCGGCAATGAGCAGGGAAGCGCCTTGGCAATAAGGAGCATTCACCGGAGCCAGCTTGATCTGTACCGGCCATTGGGAAAGCCGTGAGGTAGACATAAAAAAGCCGGCTTTTAAGCCGGCTCACGTTTTTATTTTTGCTTACCTGACAGAAGCGACTGTTTGATACTCCACAGCTTGGGCGATAAGTCCACGTAATAATGGTGGGGATTTTCAAAGCGCTTCACTTCATCCCACAGAAGATCGATTTGCTCCGCGCAGTATTGCCGCACCTGGGATAACGGAGGACATTGATACACCTGTTTGCCGTTTTGGAAAATCGGCACCATTAATTCTTTGGCTGTGAAATTGCTGATGGTCTTTCGTTTCCAAATAAAGTTGGGATCAAAAAGCTCCAGCGGCCTATTGGTATCCACCGCCTCGTCGTGAACCGTGATCCAATCGGCAATGGCTTTGCCTGTATCGTTGGCGAAAAGACGGTATACTTTTTTGAAGTGCGGGTTAGTGATTTTAGAGATATTCTCACTGATCTTGATCTTGGGAATGATCTCGCCCGCCTCGTTTTCGATGGCTGCCAGTTTATAGACACTGCCGAAGACGGGATCGCTTTTGGAGGTGATGAGCCTCTCGCCAACGCCGAAGGAATCGATACAGCCTCCCTGCAATAGAATTTCCCGGATGATATATTCGTCTAAGGAATTGGAGGCGACGATGCGGCAATCGGAGAACCCTGCTTCATCCAGCATTTTACGGGCTTTTTTGGAAAGATAGGTGATGTCTCCGGAATCCAGACGAATGCCTGCGGGGCGTACACCCAAAGGTACCAAGACATCGTTGAAAGCACGGATTGCGTTGGGAACGCCGCTTTTTAACACATTATAGGTGTCCACCAGCAGAATGGCATTATGCGGATAGATCTCGCAATAGGTTTTGAAAGCCGTATATTCATCATCAAACATCTGTACCCACGAATGAGCCATAGTGCCGCCGGAAGGGACATGGAGCAGCCTGTCCGATAAAGTGCAGGCAGTGCCGGCACAACCGCCGATATAGGCGGCTCTGGCTCCCAAAACAGCGCCGTCGGCGCCTTGAGCACGGCGAGAACCGAATTCGGTTACGATGCGTCCTTGCGCGGCCCGGACGATGCGGTTGGCTTTTGTGGCAATCAGGCATTGATGGTTCAGCGAAAGCAGGACGAAGGTTTCAATGAATTGAGCTTCAATGGCCGGCCCCTTTACCGTCAGGATGGGTTCTCCAGGGAAAATCGGAGTTCCTTCCGGAATGGCATAGATATCGCCGCTGAAATGAAAACCGGAAAGATAGCGAAGGAATTCTTCACAAAAAATATTTTTCTCCCGCAGGAATTCAATATCTTCTTCTGTGAAATGCAGGTTCTTGATATATTCGATCACCTGCTCCAGTCCTGCGGCAATGGCGAAGCCTCCGCCATCCGGCACCTCCCGGAAAAATACGTCGAAATAGGTAATGCGCCGGTCAAAACCGGTTTGCCAGTAACCGTTCCCCATGGTCAATTCGTAAAAGTCACATAAGAGAGTGTAGTTGAAAGCAGATTCTTTTTTCATAGCAATTCTCCAGGATAATGATGATCATCATGATTATTGATCCGAATCATTTATTTTAACTCCTTATAACAACCTTATCATACTCCATAGGCGTTGTTTCTGCAAGAAAAAACAACATATTCCGACATCATGATTAACGACGTTTTTAAAAAAAACATGATGAACAAAGATCAAATAATAATGTGAAACAATCCAAATAAATTTGATCAAAACAAAACCATTCTTGTATACTTACTATTGAAAGCTTCCTTGCTAAAAAGCTGCCGGTGTCATAGGGATTTTTTCAGGTTGCCAGAAAGCTGTTGACAATTTATAATAGAAAAAAGAGATTTTCTTATTATATATCACAATTAATAGCTAATTGATCAAAAGGAGCAAAAAATGAATCGTATGGTAAAAAACACAAAACACATCTTGCTGTTAACTTTTATTTGTCTTTTTTGTGCCGCAGCCTTTTTATGGTGTCTGCCAAAAACAGGCAGCGCCGCTTGGGCGGCACAAGAGGTTCTTCTGGTGGCTGATACTGACCCGGATATGGCAGGAAGCGATACTGTCACTTCCACCGAAACTCCGGCGACGTCTTCACAACCTGCTGCCGGAACAGAGCAGGAGCAAACTTCCGCAACGGGTCTTAATGCTAAAAAAGGAATCGTTTTAGCAATCTTCCTGATTATTTCTTATCTGGCCGGTCGTTCTTCCTATAATAAGGTGGCCAAAAAAAATAAAAATAGCCGTTAATAAAAGAAAAAAGCACACGTTTTTGTGTGCTTTTTTGTAAATATGTCGGCCGGTTTGTAGCCGCTATGTTGGACATTGGATACAGCCCGCACTTTATCAATGTGACGCGATGCCGGTTGCCAGCGCCTTTTTCTGCGGTTAATAATGAATCCGGGAGATGCGGTGGAAGGAAGGGACTTTATTTTCAAAGGTGCAGATATCCTGAAGTCCCAGAGATTCCAGTAATTGGCAGCCGTATTCAAAATGATCGCTTAAATAAAAAGGAGTGTGGGCGTCGGAACCCAAGGTGATGATCTTGCCGCCCAGCTCCTTATAAGCTTGGAGAATTTCCATAGCCGGGGTCAGAATTGGCAGCCGGTAGCGGAAAGAAGAGGTGTTGAGCTCAATGCCTTTGCCATCCGCGATGATCATTTTTAGAATCTCCCGAATATAGGACATCGCTTCCGGTGGATTCAGCTTTGCTTTCGGTCTGGCGCCATATAGATAGCGATCCACGATATTGAAATGACCCACCACGGAATAGTCCTTGAATTCCTTCAAACAGTTGTACATATCGGTATAAAAATCCCGGTAGATCTCCGAGTCCCGCCGTCCTTGGAAAAATTCGTAGGTGTGCAGGAGCTGCCCGTTGGACATATGAAAAGAAGCAATGATGAAATCAAAAGAATATTCCCTCACCGCTTTTTGACACACTTTGAGTTCTGTTCTTTGGATGCCAAGCTCGAGGCCTTTTTTGACGTTGATCTTACCGCGGTATTCTTTCTGCACTGCCGCCAGCATATTATGATACGGCAGCATATCCAGGCGGAAGGGAAAATCAGGATCAGTATAGCCAGGATCATAATGATCGGTAATGGCGATCTCTTCCATGCCGATGGCCAGTGCGGTATTGAGCATTTCCCGAGCCGGTGTCGTACAATCGTTGGAAAAGTTGGTGTGCACATGATAGTCAAACATAAAAACACTCCTTGTTCCCTGATACAATGATAACAGGTTATAGTATAACGCCAAGAAATAAAGATAGCAAGAAGATCATGAGAAAGATGTCAGATTTTGTCGTTAGGGCTTGACATTTACCTACTATTAATTTACTATAGTAAAATGGTAGCATGATAAATAGAAGGATTCAAGTAGCAATTCTTATATAGAAGGCTAAAAAGAGCGGTAAAAGTAGAAATACAGGGAAATATATCAGAGTAAAGTGAAAAAAAATAAAATACGGAAAAAGTGAGGGATCATTGTGGTTCCGATAGGGAATTTTACCCCGGAAGGGGTTGATGATACCAACTATCTGGATTGTGAAAAAAAGGAGGCCATGCAGGCGGTAATCCGTCAGATTTTAAAAAGCTACGGTTATCAGCAGATCATGACGCCAACCTTTGAATATTATGATCTGTTCCAGAATATCGATACGGCCATTGACAAAGACCAGATGTATAAGCTCATCGATTCCAACGGAAAAATTCTTGTGCTGCGTCCTGACGCGACCATTCCCATTGCCCGCATGGCTGCTTTAAGCGGCGAAGGCGGCAAGGATTATAAAAAATACATGTATTTTACCAATGTGTTTCGCAGCGAGGACTTCCGGGCGGGGGGCCGGCGGGAATTTTTACAGGCCGGTGTGGAATATATGGGGAATGCCAATTGCGAAGCCGACGCCGAGGTCGTTGCGATAGGGGTCAAAGCTTTGCAGACCACCGGATTCTCCCATATTCGGGTGGATCTAGGCAATGTCAACTATTTTGACGGCCTTCTGGATGAGATCGAAATCAGCGATATGGGCAAAGGCGTTTTGCGGCACCTGGTGGAAAGCAAGAACTTTGCCGAGTTGGAAAAGTTTTTGGAGCGCATCGAGATGGATGCCAGCATCAAAAAAGTGGTGCTTGCCTTGCCTTTTTTGTACGGTGACTTTCAAAAGACGGTGGCCAAGGCCCGAAAGATCGCCAGGAATACCAGAATGCATCAGGCCTTGAACAATATTTCGGAAATCTACGATATTCTAAAAGCCTACGGCTGTACGCAATATGTCTATGCCGATATGGGCTTTGTGAACGCGTTGGATTATTATTCCGGTATGATCTTCAAGGTTTACCTGGGCAATCTGGGTGCGCCTGCCGCCAGCGGCGGCCGTTATGACGGGCTGGTGGAAAATTTCGGCAGGAAGATCCCGGCTACCGGCTTTGGCCTGAATATTGACGGCATTTATGAAACGGCGCTGAAGGAAGGTTTCCTGGATCATAACAGCGATAAAGCGGATTACGCCGTTTTTTGCAGGAAAGAGACCATGACCCGGGGCATTGCCAAAGCGGAAGCCCTGCGCCAGACCGGCGCCAGCGTGCTTTTATATGTGGATAAGAAGCCCGATCAGGTCAAAGTGAAAAAAAGTATCTTTATCGACCAATAGATGTGACAAATCAAGCAAAAGGGGCAGGATTTCATGATCAACATAGCGCTTGCAAAAGGCAGACTGGCTGACGATATGCTGGAGAAACTCCAGGCATTGGGGATTGAATTCCCCGACTACAGTGAGAAAAGCCGCAAATTGATCTTTCAGGATAAGACGGAAAAAATCAGTATTGTTTTGGTAAAGCCCAGCGATGTGGCCATTTATGTGGAGAAAGGCGCCTGTGATATGGGTGTGGCCGGGCGGGATACCTTGATGGAGGCAAAGCCAGATGTCTATGAGATGCTGGATCTTGGCTACGGCAAGTGCCGGTTCGCCGTGGCGGCGCCTCAGGGTTTTGTTAAGATTCCCAATCAAAAGATCCGGGTAGCCACCAAATACCCCAATGTAGCGAAAAGCTATTTTGAAAAGAACGGCCAGCAGATTGAGATCATTAAGATCAACGGCTCGGTGGAGCTGGCGCCCCTAATGGGGCTGGCCGATATGATCGTGGATATCGTGGAGACCGGCGCTACCTTAAAGGAGAACGGCCTGGAGGTTTTGGCGGAGATTGCCGATGTTAGCGCCCGCTTGATTGTCAATAAGGTAAGCCTGAAAACCAAACAAGAGGAGATCACCAGTTTGATTAATAAATTACGCTGATGCATAGGGATATGCAGAGGCATATATATATCAGGAATATAGAAGAACAGGGGAAGATGATATGAAGATCGTAGCGATAGCCAAGGGCTTGGAAGGACAAGCTCTGCAATATATTAATAACCGCACGGAATCCGACCTTTCCCAGGTGGATGCTGCGGTAAAAGAAATCCTGCAAAAAGTGGCGGCTGAGGGAGACAGCGCCCTTTGCTATTATAGCCAACGATTTGACGGCGCAGCCAATCCTATGCTGAAGGTGGAAGAAAAAGCTTTGACGGAAGCCTTGGCTTTGGTAGAGCCTGATTTTCGAGAGGCCATGGAAGCTTCGGCGGAAAACATCCGCGCCTTCCATGAAAAGCAGCTGGAAAAGACCTGGACTTGGCAGAAAAAACCCGGTATCATTTTGGGGCAGCTGGTGAATCCCCTGGATAGCGTGGGCGTTTATGTCCCGGGGGGCAAGGCCGCTTATCCTTCCACCGTTTTAATGAATATCATCCCGGCCAAGATTGCCGGAGTAAAACGCATCGTCATGGTGACGCCTCCCGGTAAAGATGGCAGGATCAATCCTTATATCCTGGCTGCCGCTAAGATCGCCGGTGCTGATGAGGTCTATGCCGTAGGCGGCGCGCAAGCCATTGCCGCTTTGGCTTATGGCACCGAGAGTATCCGGCCGGTCAATAAGATCACCGGTCCCGGCAATATCTATGTGGCCCGAGCCAAGAAAATGGTTTTCGGCCTGGTGGATATCGATATGATCGCCGGTCCCAGCGAAATCTGTATTTTGGGCGATGAAAAAGTAAATCCTGTCTTTGTGGCGGCGGATATGCTGTCCCAGGCGGAGCATGACGAGATGGCGGCGGCCATCTTTATCACCACCTCCAAGATTATGGCGGCGCAGGTGGAAGCTGAGGTCAATCGCCAGTTAGATCTCTTGGGCAGAAAAGAGATTGCGGCGCAATCCATTGCCAATAACGGGCTGATCCTGGTTGGCGAAGATACCGGGAGCATAGTGGAAATGGCCAATGATATCGCCCCGGAACACTTGGAGATTCTATTGGAAGACGCCCCTTCTTATCTGCCCCTTATCCGCAATGCCGGAGCGGTATTTTTAGGGGATTATTCCCCCGAGCCGCTGGGGGATTATTTTGCCGGGCCCAATCATACCCTGCCCACAGGCGGCACAGCCAAGTTCGCGTCTCCCCTGGGGGTCTACGATTTTGTCAAGCGCTCCAGCATCATCTCTTATTCCAAGGAAGCTTTGGCGGCGGAAAAAGACGGTATTTTAAAGATTGCCGAAAAAGAAGGCCTTACCGCCCACGGTAACGCCGTAGATATGCGCTTCCGTTAATCTTAATATACGAATTGAGGATAGCGGTATTGAAAAATATAACATATATAACATAGAGAAGATAAGGAGGGCGAGCCGTGAGAAAAGAGAATCTGGCGAGGAAGACCCTGGAAACGGATATCGTGGCGTCTTTGGACTTAGATGGTACCGGAAACGCTCATATTGAAACCGGCGTGGGCTTTTTTGATCATATGCTGAGAAGCTTTTCCAAGCATGGCGGCTTTGATCTGGATATTTCCTGCCAAGGCGACCTGGAGGTGGATTGCCACCATACCGTAGAAGATGTGGGCATCGTCATGGGACAGCTTTTTGCCCGCTGCATCGGCGACAAGCGGGGTATCCAGCGTTTTGGCTCCGCTTTTACTCCCATGGACGAGGCTTTGGCCGGCTGTTTTCTGGATATTTCCGGCCGACCCTATTTGGTCTATCAGGTACCCTGCCAAGTGGAGAAGACTGGGGATTTCGAAAGCTGCCTGGCCGAAGAGTTTTTTCGGGCTTTTGCCATGAATGCCCAGGTAACGCTGCATCTTAATTTGGTTTATGGTTCCAATACCCATCATATCCTGGAAGCTGTATTTAAAAGCGCCGGGCGCGCTTTCAAAGAAGCCGTTAAAGTGGTAGGTAACGATGTGCCTTCTACCAAAGGCTGTTTATAGGAGTTGAAAAGAATGATCGCCATTGTGGATTACGGTGCGGGTAATGTCAAAAGCGTCAGCAAGGCTTTGGAAAAGATCGGCTTGGAAGCACAGGTCACCGCCGACCCAAAAGTGATTGACAACAGCCGGGCGGTGCTGCTCCCCGGCGTGGGTTCTTTTGGCAAGGCCATGGAAAATTTGGAGAAACTGGATCTCATCTCCTGCATCCAAAGGAATGTGAAAAGCGGCAAATATTTTTTAGGCATTTGCCTGGGCATGCAGATGCTCTTTGATAAAAGCTATGAGGATGGGGAATGGCAGGGCTTCGGTTTTTTAGGCGGCGAGATTCGCCGTTTTGAGACTGCCCTAAAAGTACCGCACATGGGCTGGAACCAGCTGATCCAGGATCGAACGGACGCCATTGCCAAAGATGTTGAGCCGGGGGAGTATGCTTATTTTGTCCATTCCTATTATGCGGTGATGCATGATGCGGCCGATATCATCTTCCATACGGAATATGATGTTCAAGTGCCGGCGGTAGTGGGCCGCGACAATGTTTTAGGCATGCAGTTCCATCCGGAAAAAAGCTCCAAAACCGGTATCAAGCTGCTGAAAAATTTTGGGGAGTTGATAAAATGATTCTTTTCCCAGCCATTGATATCAAAAACGGCAAATGTGTGCGCTTAGAGCAGGGTGATTTCTCAAAGATGAAAGTATTTGGGGAAGATCCGGTGGCCATGGCCCGGCATTGGTGCAATGAGGGCGGCCAATATCTCCATATTGTAGATTTAGATGGCGCTAAGACCGGCGAAGCGGTCAATAAAGAAATCATCAAAGACATTGTCAAATCGGTATCGGTTCCCGTTCAGTGCGGCGGCGGCATCCGCAACTTAGCCTATGGGGAAGAACTGCTGGAAGCGGGAGTTTCCCGCATCATTCTCGGCACAGGAGCTTTGGAAGATCAGGTATTCACCAGGGATATCTTAAAGAGGCATGGCGAAAAAATCGCCGTCTCCATGGACGCCAAAGACGGTTTTCTGGCCGTGCGGGGCTGGACTGAGGTCAGTGAAGTGAAAGCGGCTGATTTTGCCCGGGAGCTGGAAGACTTGGGCTTAAAGACCCTTGTCTATACGGATATTGCCAAAGACGGCATGTTGGCTGGGCCGAATTTTGCCGAGCTTGCCGTGATGCAGGCGGCCTGCGGCTGTCAGATCATCGCATCCGGCGGCGTTACCACGCCGGCGGATGTGCAAAAGCTTCGAAAAATGGATCTCTACGGCGCTATTATCGGCAAAGCCCTTTATGCGGGGAGCATCCGTTTGTCCGAAGTACTCTAAAATTTCTCTTCTGAGATCATATAAATTTTAAGAATCTGTAAATTTTAATAAGACTAAGACTTGAAGGAAAGGAATGCCCACATGATAACCAAAAGGATCATCCCTTGTCTAGATGTGGATAAGGGCCGGGTGGTGAAGGGAACCAAATTCAAAGAGCTGCAGGATGTTTCGGATCCGGTGGAGTTAGCTAAATTCTACAGTGAAGCTGGCGCCGACGAACTGGTGTTTTATGATATCACTGCCTCCAACGAAGCCAGGGACATTTTTGTCCAGGTGGTGGAGCGTACCGCTTATGAAGTTTATATTCCTTTTACGGTAGGCGGCGGCATTCGCAGCGTGGATGATTTTAATAAAGTGTTGCGCGCCGGCGCCGACAAAGTGTCGGTGAATTCCGCGGCGGTAAAGAACCCGTATCTCATTACGGAAGCCGCTTTGAAATTCGGCAATCAGTGTGTGGTACTTTCCATCGACGCCAAACGGGCCGGCGATTCCTGGCATGTCTATATCAACGGCGGCAGAGCGGACACCGGAATGGATGCCGTGGAATGGGCTATCCGGGGCGAAGCCTTGGGCGCCGGTGAATTGGTGCTCAACAGCATCGATGCCGATGGTGTCAAAGACGGTTATGATATCAATTTGAACAAAATTGTATCAGAAAATGTAAAAATCCCCATAATTGCCTCCGGCGGAGCAGGGAAACGGGAGGACTTTCTTGAAGTATTAACGAGAGGCAAAGCGGATGCGGCGCTGGCGGCTTCCGTTTTTCATTTCAATGAAATCCCCATTGACCAATTAAAGGGGTATCTACGGGAAAATGGGGTTTTGATGAGAATTTGAAAGGAGCGGCAATGATGGTAATACTAATGGCAATGAAAAATCTGATATGGAACGAGCAGGGCTTGATTCCGGTTGTGGTGCAGGAATATAATAGCAAGAAAGTATTGATGCTTGCCTACATGAACCAAGAATCGCTACAAAAGACCATTGATACCGGTGAAACCTGGTTTTATAGCAGGAGCCGCAGTGCTTTATGGCACAAAGGCGAGACCTCCGGCAATTTTCAAGAAGTCAAGCGTATCAGCTATGACTGTGACGGCGATGCCTTGCTCATCGAGGTGGTTCAACAAGGGGTGGCTTGTCATACCGGAAATTACTCCTGTTTTTTCAATGAGATTCAAGACAATGTGAAGGAAGACGACTTGGAACCGGAGATCATCCCAATGATGGTAGATATCATCAAGGATCGGCGGCAGAATCCTAGAGAGGGCTCCTATACCAAGTATTTATTTGATAAAGGCATTGATAAGATCCTGAAAAAAATAGGCGAGGAGGCCGCCGAGGTTATTATTGCCGCCAAAAACCCCGACAAAGGCGAATTGGTTTACGAACTTTCCGATCTGGTTTACCATGCTTTGGTTTTAATGGAACAGCGGGGCGTTTCAGTGGACGAGATCAAGATGGAACTGACCGGGCGCTATAATAAATAGCCTGTTAACTTATGCAATCATCAATCAATATCATTTATGCGCTTCGCCTTTAGCCCGGCGAAGCGTTTTTTTTATGGGCTTTTGCTTTGTGAAACACATTGAGCAAAAACATAAACTTACCTGTTTGTGAACGATACATACCCTTTTTTAGGGTTTGTTGATTCAAGTCTCTCTTGAATTATGAAACGGATGAATGATTAAGATGAACGATGAAGATGAATGATTAAACTGAAATGATAAATAGAATATGCTCCTCTGTGCGGGAGCATATTCTATTCAAGATGGTGATATGTTTGTTAGCATGAGGCTAGTACTGTAACACCGATTCCTTGTGTACATCGGCGGTCTGTTTTGTGCAATAGTGCGTTGCCGTCTAAAGTATTTCTTTCCTCTACCTTGTCCTGTTCAAAGCATCCTTGCCGCCATATCACAATTTTAGATGTTACAGTGTACCAGAGTTTACTGCCCGGAATCATATACACATTCTACCTGCCAATTTTCTCCTACCCAAAGCCCGTAGGTCCGCACGCCGAGATCCCAGGCTTGAATTCTTTTGATTCCTGCAAGGATATGATGGATATGCTGCTCCTGATCGACAGGATTGGCGGCACAATCATGATGTCCGACTAATAAAATGGAATTGGATCGATGCAGGGAAACTGAAATCATGACTTCCTTATAAATGTGTTGGATCAAATCATCGCTTCCATTACTGAGTACAAAATCAGCTCCAGGTTCCGTGATGGTATCAAAAAAATCTGCCATCTTTTGTTCCATTAACCAGTTTTGTACCGGCAGTTGTACCCTGCCGTCCATACAGTTGATGACTGTAAGAAAAGTTCCTGATTGCATAAGATGCTCTCCAATCTGTTTAAAATTTACCTCAGTCCATAATATAAAGCTTCCTTCAAATGGAGAGTCAATAGGAGATAAATATTATTTACAAAAAATTTAAAATGTTTAAAAAGAATTGCTAAAATTTTAGAAATTAATATATTGACCCTCCGCTTAATGGAGGGTTTATTCTTATACGCAAGGATGATGGATGGTACTTTTGCTAGCGAAATACCGCTTAAACGTATGGTTAAGATTTCTTTGGGGATCAGAATAATAAAGGAGGGAACAAAACAACACGGAAACGAATCATAAGCGCTTATCTTGCATATTTACAAATTTACAAACATATTTACAAAGGTTTGCTTCCGATGTAGATGAATGAATAAAAAAGAAAGAGGTTGTGATGATGAGTACAAAGGAAGAGACAATTAGGCAAGTGAAGCCTCATGCACCAAAACTGTCAGGGAAATCGTTATTTGCCAATATCGGTTTTTTTGTTTTTTTGGTCACTGGCATTATTATTGGTATTTCGCAGCCATTTCCCTTATTGACACCCCAGGCGCATCGGATTTTGATGTCTATCATCATTGTGCTGGGAATGTGGATCTTTAAGCCCCTGAACATACCTTATTCGGTATCCAGTTGTTTTTTTATGATGTTATGTTTGGTTTTCGGTCTTGCACCTGCCGATGTATTCTCCGGGTTTACCAGTTCAGCATTGTGGGTGCTTATTCCGGCTTTATTCTTTGGCTTTGTGCTTTTGAAGACGGGGCTGGGGAAGAGGATCGCCTATTTTGTTATTAAATTGTTTAAGCCGTCGGTAGGCAGTATGATTTTAGCATGGGTCATCATTGGGGTTGTATTGTCGATCCTTACCCCGTCCATTACGGTTAGAACAGCAATCATTATTCCCATTGCTGCCGGATGTGTTCAAGTTTTAAAATTAGAGGAAGGCTCGGCTGCCCGTTCTCTTATCATGCTGGTTACTTTTGCAATGGGTATGATTCCTGGGTCCGGGTGGCTGACCGGTTCCTTAACCGGGCCCATCGCCTTAGGCATGTACGAGGCGGTGCCGCAGCTTCAGGGGTTACTTACCTTTTCCAGCTATAGCCAGGTGGCCTTGCTGCCGGTGGAATTATCCGGCATTCTGCTCATTATTTTCGGATGGTTTATTTTAAAGCCGAAACATGCTATCGCCATATCCGAAGAAGATTTCCAACGGGAGTTTAGTCAATTGCCCCCTTTAAGCCGGGATGAGATTATTACAGGTATTGTTCTTGTGGTAGCGTTTGCGTTTTTTGTTACCAGCAGTTGGCATCACATCAATGATGCGGCCATATGCCTGGGTGCGTTTTTCCTTTTAGCAGCAGCGGGGATCATCAAGAAAAATGATATCGGACCGGGCATCACCTGGGATCTGGTTATTTTTATCGGCGCCTCCATTGGTTTGGGAGCAATTTGTAAATCCACAGGGATTTCGGCTTGGATGTCGGGCATCATTATTCCTGCTTTAAAGCCTATAGCAGGTAATCCTTATTTGTTCACTTTTTGCATGACAGTGTTTTTGTTTGCTTGGAGATTCGTTGATGTTGCAAGATTCTTACCCACTATGGCAATTTTAGTTCCCATACTGCCGGACATTCAGCAAGTATACGGCATCAGTCCACTGGTCTGGGTACCTTTGTTTGCCATTGCGATCAACAGCTTTATTATGAGTTATACCAATATATGGGCTTTGCAATCAGAATCTATGGTACATGAAAAAATATGGACGCCTTCTCATATGGCCAAGTTTGGTCTGATTCATTTTGCGTCTTCTTTAATTGCTTTAATGATTGCAGTCCCGTATTGGATTTCCATCGGGATGTTCCGGTAGGATATCTGATATCATTTAGGTTATACGCAAGGGAAACACAAAGCGCAGAATCGTTTATGGAAGGCGATCCTGCGCTTTGTGTTTTAGTACATTGCAACCCAGAATCCTTGTGTACATCGGCGGTCCGTTTGGTGCAAGACTGTGTTGTCGTCAATGAGATTACATAAAGGATTCCTCAATCCTCGCCTTGTCTTGCGCAAAACATCTTCGCCGCTATATCACAATGTTAGATGTTACACTGAACGAGCGTATTGAGCGTATTACAATCTTGCCTTAATCATCCATATCTTCGAATAAGCGTAAAGTCGGGGGATGAATAATAACTGTCCATATTCAATTTGCGAAAAATTATAAAAATTAAAATAATTTTGTCGACTCTCTTGACTGTACACCTGACTGGAGGGTTTATAATAACCTTAAAGTATATAAATCTAAAGTTTATTTAAATATATTTCTAGCACATGAGGCAGTAGCAGTGCTGTTTCGTTTTAGATCTGCTTGTGATTTTAATGATAACTGATTTTGATCGTAAAAAATATAAACCAAAGTACGTTAACCGTACTTTGGTTCCTTCTGCTATCCGGGCTTCAGTGAAAGAAAAGGAAAATGAATTATAGTGCCGAAAATATAAATATAAATATTAATATTAACAAAATTATATAATAAAGGAGTGGGAAAGGCAGATGAGGTATGATGAGTCAAAAGGATGCAAAAATATATTCGATTGGTGAATTATCCAGAATATCCGATATCTCCGTCAAGACCTTGCGCTTTTATGACCAGGAAGGGTTGTTGACTCCCGAGATCCGCAATGCGGAAACCGGTTACCGCTATTATTCCGACAAGCAGATTTTGCAGGTGCAAATCATTAAAGAACTGAAGCCCTACGGATTGTCTTTGGACGATATCCGAAACATCCTTCAGGAAAAAGATGTTACATTTTTAGCGGAAAAACTGAAATGCAAGATCCAAGCGATTGAGCGTGAAGTTGAAAAATTGAATCATCAGCTTCTGGCGACGCAGTACGCCCATAACCGTTTGGTATCCGGGCAAAATGTGCTGACATCCATTGATATTGACGCCAAGCCTAATAAAGACATGTATCCGGTAGATGTTTATATCATGCCCTCTACCTGGGTTCTGTATACCCGCTATACGAGCAGGCTCAATGCGGACGATCTGTTTTTAGAGCGGTGTCTGGAACTGCAAAGAATGCGCGACCAGTACAATCTCTTCCATTCCGGCCCCTTTATCGGGATCTTTCACGACGGTTACGCTTCGCAGTTTATTAGCGATGAAGGAGATCTGGAGGTGTGTTTGCCCATCATCAAATCCGCTAATTTCGATTGCAGCACTTTGAAATCCCTGGGTGGATTTTTGGTTGCCAGTACCATTCATATCGGCCATTATAAGAACTCTTACAGGGCTTATCTTTCTTTGATCGAATGGATCGAGCAAAACGGCTATGAGATCACAGGCCCGCCCATTGAACATTATCTGTTGGACCCTTGCAATGCTGATGATTCCAGCCATTATATCACTAAGATCAATTTCCCCGTCGTCAAGCTTTAAAAATAAATTTGTTGTTTTCATATTATCTTAAAAATCCTATTGCAGTTTTTGCAATAGGATTTTTTTCATGTTTTATATACCTGCTGGCATTTGAAGTGATTTAAATAGGATTTAACTGGGTTTTTTAAATATTTAAAAAATTTTGCAAATTGTTGTTGACTCTCCATTTACTGGAGAGGATAGAATGCAGACATAAACCGGACGGTTAGATTTTATTTTGTTGTTCTGTGGAGACCGAAAACGGTGCTATGGAAACAGCAAAGTATAAAAAATACAAGTAAGGTGGGGAAAGGTATGAGTGAAAAAACGGTATTCCCGTATATTCCAAACTCGGTTCCGGAAGTACAGGCGGAAATGATGAAAGCCGTAGGCGTCAATGATATCATGGAACTCTACGAAGAGATCCCTGAAGAACTGCGCTTAAAAGGCGGCTTGAAATTGCCGGAGCCCATTCGTGACGAGCAAGGCATCAAAAAACATGTGGAAAAGATTTTGGCAAAAAACATCAACTGCAACGAATTTGACAACTACATGGGAGCCGGCTGCGCGCAGCATTATATTCCTGCTGTTTGCGACGAGATTGCCGGCCGTGGTGAGCTTCTGACCTGCTATGGCGCGGAAACCTGGGCCGACCATGGTAAATATCAGATCTTTTTCGAGTATCAAAGTCTTATGGCCGAGCTTCTGGAAATGGATTTTCTGACAGTGCCTTGTCACTGCGGCGGCCAGGCGGTAGCCAGCGGCTTGTGTATGGCAAACCGGCTGACCGGCAGAAAAAAAGTTCTGCTGCCCAAGACCATGAATCCGCAAAATCTTCTGATTGCCAAGAACTATCTGAAATCCGTACAGCCCGAAAAAGCTCTGGAAATCGTTATGGTGGATTATGAGCCTGCCACTGGCTTGTTGGATCTGGCGGATCTGAAAAACAAAATGGGGAATGACGTCGCGGCTGTCCTTCTGGAAAATCCCAACTATCTCGGGATCATTGAAAGCCAGGGCGCAGAGATCGGCAAAATCGCCAGAGCCGGCGGCGCCGAATTTATTGTTTACTCCGATCCCGTTACTTTGGGGGTTATGGAAGCTCCTGGCAATTACGGTGCTACCATTGCCGTAGGGGATATCCACAGCGTAGGCTTGCACCTCCATTGCGGCGGTGCCCAGGGTGGTTATATCGCAAGCTTGGATGATATGAAATACATGATGGAGTTCAAAGAGTTGGTGGATGGCATCACTGAAACCACGGTGGAAGGGGAAACCGGTTATGCGGTGGTCTTGATCGAACGCACCCACTATGCTATGCGGGAAAAAGGCCGTGAATTTACCGGAACCCAGAATAATCTCTGGATGGCGCCTGTGGCGGTTTATCTCTCTTTAATGGGACCAAAAGGCATGGAAGAGGTTGGCAATACCATTATGACCAATGCTAAATATGCCGCGAAGAAGCTTGCTGAGATTCCCGGCGTTACTTTAAAATTCAATTCGCCTTTCTTTAAAGAATTTGTCGTGAATTTTGACATGACCGGCAAAACAGTGGCGGAAATCAATCAGAAGCTGATGGATTACAAGATCTTCGGCGGTGTGGATCTTTCCAAGGATTATCCCGAACTGGGACAAAGCGCCCTTTATTGTGTTACCGAAGTCCAAAACAAAGAAAGCATCGATAAACTGGTTTATGCTATTAAAGGAGCTATTGCCTGCTAAGATGCGAATCCATTAAGAGAGAAGGGAATGACAGTTATGCGCAGAGATTATAATACTTATCTTCGTAAATTCCACGAAGCAAAGTGGGACGAAGAGTTGATTTTTGATTTGAGCGTTCCCGGACAACGGGGAATTTTGGTACCGCAGCCTGATACGGCGATTGTGGAAGAAGTGGGTAATGGGCTTAATGATATCCCGACCTCCATGCGCCGTAAAAAAGCCCCCATGCTGCCGGAAGTGCATCAGATGCGGGTAAACCGCCACTTCATGCGTCTAACCCAGGAAATTTTGGGGGCAGACATCGCCCCAGATATCAGCCAGGGGACCTGCACCATGAAATACAGCCCCAAGGTGCAGGAGCACATGGTCAGTCAAAACCCCGGCATCGTAGATGTCCATCCTTTACAAGATCCTGCCACCCTCCAAGGCATCCTGGAGATCTACAAAAAAACAGAAGAAATGGTTTGTGAGATCTCCGGGATGGATGCCTTTTCATTCCATATGGGCGGCGGCGCGGCGGCCTGCTACGCCGGTGCCTGCGTTGTCCGGGCTTATCATGAGTCCAAAGGCGATAGCAAACGTGATGAAATCATCACTACCATCTTTTCCCACCCCTGCGATGCCGGAGCGCCTGCCACAGCGGGATATAAAGTGATTACCCTTATGGCAGATGAAAACGGTATCCCCAGTCTGGATGCGATGAAGGCTGCTTTATCGGAAAGAACGGCGGCGATTTTCATTACCAACCCGGAAGATACCGGTATCTTCAATCCCCGTATTAAAGAATATGTGGACGCCGCTCATGCGGTGGGCGCGATTTGCTATTATGACCAGGCCAATGTTAACGGCATCATGGGCATTACCCGGGCGAAAGAAGTGGGCTTTGACCTCATTCACTACAACCTCCACAAAACCTTCTCCTCTCCCCATGGCGGCATGGGCCCCGGCTGCGGCGCTTTGGGCGTACGCAATTTCTTAAAGCCCTTCCTGCCGGTTCCGAGAGCGGAATTTGACGGCAACCATTACTATCTGGATTATAATTGCCCGCAAAGCATTGGCAAGGTGCGCAGCTTCATGGGAAATATCCATGTGGTTCTGCGGGCTTATATGTGGATCATGCAGATGGGCGCCGAAGGCGTAAGGGAAGCGGCGATCTGCTCAGTCTTGAATAACCAGTATCTCATGAAGAAGATTAGCCAGATCCGGGGCGCCAAAATCCACTATGCCGAAGGCAAACGCCGTATTGAACAATGCCGTTATAGCTGGGAACCGCTGAAAGAAGAAACGGGCTTTGGTACCATGGATGTCAGCAAGCGTTTGGTAGACTTTGGCATGGAGCACTATTGGCAGTCTCACCATCCCTGGATCGTACCGGAACCCTTCACCCTGGAGCCAACGGAATCCTACAGCAAGGATGATCTGGATGAGTATGCCACTATCTTAAGAGAAGTATCCCGGGAATGCTATGAAGAACCGGAACTCATCAAAAACGCTCCTCATAATATGCCCATTCACAATACCATCTTGGACGAATTGAATGATTTTGAGAAGATTGCGGTAACCTATCGTCAATTGCAGAAACGCATCAAAGCCGGAACCATTAAATTATAAACAGCCAAAATCCCCAGAAAAGAAACCGGCAAATCAAATAGGAATGTGGTTCAGGGTTATTGTACTTCATGGTGTAAATGGTACAATAAGTGCAATAGTACAATAACCCTAACCTCTTATTTCTCGTAACTTTAAAACAGGATATTGAGAAAGGGGAAATTGCAATGACTGAAACAGTAATGCAAAGTCAAAACAGTAACAGAAAAAAGATCGGCCTATTCTCTTGTCTTTTATTTGGGATGGCCATGCTTCTGCCTATCGCCCCGGTACCGGTTTATGGGGTGATCCAGCCGCTTTCCTTGGGTCACATGTCTTTGGCCTATATGTTGGCCGTCATTCCCATGGCTTTTTCCGCCTGGAGCTTCGGTATCATGGGCGCCGAGTTTCCCAGGGCGGGTTCTTCTTATACTTTTACCTCAAAAAGCATCAGCCCTTACTTAGGTTTTACCGTCGGTTGGACCATTCTCCTTGACTATGCGCTTTTCCCGGTACTGAACTATATTGTATTGGCTATTTATGCTTGCGAATTGTTCCCTGCTTTGAGCTTTACCACCGTTGTTATCGGTTCCATTATTTTGATTGCAATCATCAATTTACTGGGGATCAAGAGTTTAACAAGTGTAAACAACATTTTGACAATTTTTGGATTTTTAGTGGTGGCGTATTTTATTTATGCTGCGGTAGGTGCGTTAAATAACGGAGTAGGCCTTGGCTTTTCGTCCAAAGGCTTTGTAAATCCCGAGCATTTTAGCTGGCGCATGTTGCTGGAAGGCGCTTCCATTGCCTGTTTCTCTTTTATCGGCTTTGACGCCATTACCACCCTGGCGGAAGATGTCAAAGAACCTGCCAAGACCTTGCCCAAAGCCACCATTATTACATGCCTTGTTATGGCATTAATCTTTGCTGTGATGGCGTATTTGGCGCAATGCGTCTATCCCGATTTTACAAAATTCACCAATCCTGATGCGGCTTTTATTGACGTTGCCCTAGTAGCAGGCGGCAAGACTTTGGCCAATGCCATCAGTTTGGCCATGGTGGCGGGCGCATTTGCCTTCTCCCTGGATATGATGGCCGGTGTGACCCGCTTGCTTTTCGGCATGGGCCGTGACGGCGTTTTGCCCAAAAAATTCTTTGGTTACACGCATCCCAAAACCAATGTTCCTGTTTTTAACGTGATTCTCATTACTGTTATCTGTCTTATCCTTTCCAATGTGAGCTTGGGGGATCTGATCCCCGTTATTAACTTCGGTGGCTTGATGGCTTTTGTCTGTGTTAACCTTTCCGTTATTTTCCACTTCTATATCAAGGGACATAAACGCGCTGGTCTGGCAAACAAGTTAAAATATTTGATTTTGCCCGGATTAGGTTTCCTCACTTGCCTAACCCTTTGGCTGAGCCTGCCGCTCTCGGCAAAACTGATCGGCGGTTCCTGGCTTGCCTGCGGCGTCATTTATATCGCAATTTGGAGCAAGGGTTTCAAAAGAGCGCCAAAAGCCTTTGACGAGGAGGTTGCTTAGAAAGTTTTATTTGTAATTAATAGGGGGAAGCTCCCGCAAAGACGCTTCCCCCGAAAAGCGGGTGATTAACATGAAAAAAATTGGACTGATCGTCAACCCGGTAGCAGGCATGGGCGGCAGAGTTGGTTTAAAAGGCAGCGACGGCATAGAAATCCAACAAAAAGCAAGGGAACTGGGAGCAGAACCGGAAGCTCCCCGGCGGGCTATGGCTGCCCTTCAGGAGATATTCTCTTTTCGGGATCAATTTGAATTGATTACCGCTCCCTTCACTATGGGCGAAGAGGCGGCACGGGCTTCAGGGTTTCAGCCGCAGGTAGTAGGTCATATCGAAGAAGGAGCCACCACGCCGGAGGATACCATCGCCATTGCCAAAGAAATAGCGTCCCTTGGCGTAGAATTGCTGGTATTTGCCGGCGGTGACGGCACTGCCCGCAATATTTACCAAGCGGTAGGGGACAGTATTCCTGTTTTAGGTATCCCGGCCGGTGTCAAGATCCATTCGGCAGTCTATGCCATTAACCCCAAAGGAGCCGGCAAAGCAATGGCTGCTTTGTTGAATGGCAAAGCTGCCGGATTCCGAGAAGCGGAAGTGATGGATATTGACGAAGAAGCCTTTCGGGCAGGCAGTGTCCGGGCCAAGCTTTATGGTTATATGAAGGTGCCGGAGATCAAAGCCTATATGCAAAGTGTAAAATCCGGTGGCTATTCTGAACAAAATGATCTGGCCGGCATTGCGGCTGAGGTGGTTGACCGGATGGAAGCGGACGTTTATTATGTCATCGGTCCCGGAACCACCACTCGTTCCGTCATGGACGCGCTTGGTCTTCCCAATACCTTGCTGGGTATTGACGTGGTTAAAAATAAAGAACTGGTTGCCGGAGATGTCAATGAAAAGCAATTGTTTCAATTGTTGCAGGGCAGTCGGGCGGCGATTATCGTAACGGTCATCGGCGGCCAGGGTCATGTATTCGGACGGGGCAATCAACAACTGAGTCCCCGGATCCTGCAACTGGTGGGCAGAGAGAATATCATGATCATTGCGACTAAAAGCAAGCTTTTTAGCATCTACCCGGGGTCCCTACTGGTGGATACCGGCGACCCGGTTTTGGATAGCAAGTTAGCCGGTTGGGTCAAGGTTATTACCAGCTTGGGCGAAGATATGATGTTTCCCTTGGAAGCATAAAGAGGATAGAACGTATTTTAGAAAATACATTAGTTTTTAGAAAAAGTGATTTAACTGTATGTCAAATTAAAAATAAAATAAGGAGGGTTTATGATGTTCTTTTCCTTAGAAGGCAAGCTTGCAGTAGTGACGGGAGCTCAGCAAGGAGTTGGCCTCGCCATTTCCAAACGTTTCCGGGAGGCCGGTGCTAAAGTCTGCATGTTGGATATCAATGAAAAAGTGGCGGAAAGAGCGGCGGAATTGGGCGCTGACTTTTTTAAATTAGACGTCAGTGATGAATGCCAGGTCAAAGAAGTTCTGGCGAAAATTGCCGCTAAATATGGCGAGATCAATATTCTGGTCAATAATGCCGCTATCATTATTCCGGAAAACGATATCCAGGATGTCAATTCCGCTGATGCAAAACGCATTTTTGACATCAACTATTTTGGCTATTTTTACATGCTGAAACATGCGGTACAATATATGCCGGACAAATCTTCCATTGTCAACATGGCGTCCAATGCGGGTGTACAGGCTTTTCCGGGCTATTCTGCCTATAATTCCGCCAAAGGAGCAATTATTCTTTTAACACGTACCGTCGCTTTGGAATTAGCCGACCGGGGCATCCGGGTGAATTCCATTTGCCCGGCCAGCATTGATACGCCTATGGTGTATCTGCCTGGCTGCGAGAATGAACTGGCGATGGCTCATTACTGCTGGCCGTTGGGCCGTCTTTGCAAGCCGGAGGAGGTTGCCGCCTTAGCGCACTTCTTAGCTTCCGATGACTGCCTCTATATCACCGGCGAAGACATTCAGATCGACGGCGGCTACACGGCCGGAATCGGCCGGGGCGGCTTGCGGAAATGGATCGGCGAGGCATAGATCGGAAGCAGATCACTTTTAGTAAGTTTTGTTTTCTAGAAAAATCAGTTGAGAGAACAGTTTATGCTATTGTGTAGTAAATAGCGTGGAAAACATAGAGGGGGAAGAAAAAATGGGCAGATTGGAAGGCAAGGTTGCTGTCATTACCGGCGGCGCCATGGGTATGGGCAACGGTTCCGCGAAGGTGTTGGCTCGGGAAGGGGCCAAAGTAGTGATCATCGACTTTTCCGAAAAAGGACAATCAGCGGCGGAAGAGATAAAAGCGGCAGGCGGCGAAGCTATCGCTTATCGAGTGGATGTGCGGGAAGGCGCCCGTTTAAAAGAAATCTACCGGGAAGTCGTTGAAAAGTACGGTTCTCTTGATATATTGGTCAATGCGGCGGGTTTGGGCAGCCAACGCTCCTTTTTGAAAGCTGACGATGCCTATATCGACAATTATTTGGCAATTAATTTCAAAGGCGTTTGGAATTCCTGCCAGGCGGCAATCCCTCATATGCTGAAACAAAAATATGGTAAAATTGTCAACTATGCCTCGGTTACCGGCGTCATGGTGGTTGATCCCTGTATGACCTCTTATGCCGCTACCAAAGGAGCCATCATGGCCTTTACAAAGGCATTGGCGGTAGAAATGGCTCCTGCTAATATCACGGTTAACGCTATCTTGCCTGGGATGATCGACACGCCTATGATGCACGCTTCCTGCTCGGAAGCCAATCCCGAAGATCCCCAAAGTGTCAAAAACGCCATTGCTTCTCAAGTTCCTATGGGCCGCCTGGGAACCATGGAAGAAGCGGGTAAGGTAACCTTGTTTTTGGCTTCCGATGATTCCAGTTATGTCACGGGAACCAGTATTGTCTTTGACGGCGGCAATACGCTGCCGGAAACACCCGGTTGCGGTTGGCAGCCACAGGAAGATTAAGAAAATTTGCCAGTCTCTTTACTCCTTACAAAAACATCCCAAGTTATCAACTAATAACTTGGGATGTTTTTCTTTTTGCTAAAACCAGTCTTTTGCTTGGCCTTCTCACATGGGTCAGCAATGTGATGGTTCCGCTGATGATTAAAATCGCGTAAAAGCTGATGCCGCGGCTCAAAAGCATGGCCGGAAAGACCATTTGCGCCGGGTAGAAAGTCTGAAACAAAATCATAAACACGCTTTCCGAAGCGCCTACCCCGCCGGGAAGGGGAAGAAAGCTGACGGTAATGTTCAGTATGGCTTGCATTGCCAGAAAATCCGTAATACCAAACCCAGTGAGAGAGAGGGACTTATAAACAAAGTAGGGGATGGAGAAAAAGCAAATAAACTGTAAAAAGGTAACGCAGCATACCTTTAGCAAGACGGCCGAATTTCTTTTCAAGTAAACAAGACCTGCTTTATATTCCGTAATCTGTTGGATAACGTTTGCTTCAAAGGCTGCCGGATTTTTTATGAGCCGCAGTTTGTTTAGAAGTCTGCCGCAGAACAGCACGAAACGGCAAACGGTTTTGTCTGAAACAAAAACGGTGACCATGAAGGCAAACATCATCATATTCAAGAGAACACCGCAAAGCAGCAGCAGCTTGATGCCCCCTGAATGGCTCAGCACCAAAGGCCATTTCAGAAAGAACACCATGCCAACGAAAAACAAATTGACTCCCTGATAAACCATGAGAATGCAAAGAAGTGTAAGAGAAGAAAGAGAAAGAGGGATGCCGTCTTTTTTCATATAATAGGCTTGTAGAGGCTGTCCCCCTGTGGCGGAGGGTGTGATGGAACTGAAATAAAAACCGATAAAGGCGTATTTCAGGCAAGCGCGCCAGGAGATTTTTTGAGAAAGAGAGCCACAGAGAAGGCGGATGTTCCAACCCTCACAAGCAACATACAAAAGCATCATTCCCAATCCCAGGAGAAGAAAGCCGGGATCTGCTTTTTTTAAAGTCAGCAACAGTTTTGTTAATTCCTGGTCTTTCAGCAAAACGTAGAAAGTGAGTCCAATCAAAGTTAGAAAAAAAATCAAACTGAGGCTATATTTTTTTTTATTTTGTTTTTGTATCAATACGTCCATAAATCCGTTATCCTTCCCGTTTGTTTCACGGCTATCTTTCGGATTTCATTCTTCCTGTACGTTTTCCGTGATTGCCGATTCATATTTGATTGGTTCTCGGAAAACGAAGGGTTTTAATGACTCATGAACTCAGGCCAAAAAAATGATATCCTGCTTCCTTCAGCCGGGGAATGACATGGTCTAAAGCCATCAGCGTCTTTTCGAGAGCTTCCGGCGCGCCGCCGTTATCATGCAGGCAAATGATGCCGCCGTCTTTGGCTCGGGCTAAAAGCTTATTTTCAATGGATGAGATTGTGCTGTGCTTATTCCAATCCTCGGCCATGATACTCCAAAGGACCGGCTTTAAATGATATTTTGCGGCAAAATGCAGCGTAAACAGATTGGTACGCCCCCAAGGCGGCCGGTAAAAAGATACGGGCCAATGATGTTTTGTCATGATGGCCATGCTTTGACGGAAATCTTCTTTGGTATGGCGGTATCCTTTTAGCATGGCATCTTTATGTTCAAGTGAATGAAGTCCAATGCAATGCCGCTCCGACAGCATGCGATCCACGAGGTCAGGGCATTGTTCCGCCCGCTTGGCTACCAGAAAGAAAGTAGCCTGTATCTGATATTTTGCTAAAATATCCAATAACTCTGCGGTATATTTCCGATGCGGCCCGTCATCGAAGGTCAGAAACAGCGCGCCTGTGCGGCCTGTTTCCCGCAGTACTTTGGAATTCCAATATTTATTGTAGAAAGTGGGAAGTATGGCGTAAAGGGCATAAACTCCGGTAAGGCAAACGCCTATGTTAAAATACATCATGCGCATATTCCTTTGTTCTTTAATTGTAGCAATACCTGACAAAGGATATTACTGTTCAGGGAATTCTTCACCAGCTGCATATTGCTGCGAATGAGAAAAAGCTCCATTTCGTCATGAATGAGATCGTCGATTTCCGCTATGACATTTTGTGGTCTGTGCCATAGTACCTTGCCAATGTGAAGGTTTTCAATAAACCGGGCATTTTCAGTTTCCTGTTGCAGGAAAGGGCAAATGACCAAAATTGGCAGTTCCGCGTAAATCGTTTCAAACAGTGTGATACCTCCTGGCTTTGAAATGACAAGATCGGCGTTTTTCATATATTGGGATACCTGATCGGTATATCCCACCACTTCTATGTTTTTATATTTGCCGTAGAGTTTTTTTAGGATAGCGGTATTTTTACCGGCCAGCACCGTTGTTTTTACCTGCGGCAGCGCGTCAAGCTGTTCATAGAATGACATTTCCTTGGGTAAGATCCCTAAACCGCCGCCCATAATGAGCAAATGCTTATCCTGTTGTTCCTGGTTGCGGGAGAGTTGTTTGAATTGCTCTTTGACCGGGATACCTGTGATAAAAATGATTTGGGGATCAATACCTCTTTTGATCAGTTCCTGCTTGGTAGTTTCGGATGCCACAAAGTAAGCGTCGGTGTTTCGGGTGATCCAGTCACTATGTGTGCTGATATCCGTAATACAGGTAATCGTGGGGATGGTGGAGTGATAGCGCTTTTTGTATGCGGCAACCAATTTAGAACAGAAGGGGAGGGTGGAGATGATAATATCCGGTTGGGTGGAAACAATCAGATAATGCAGCTCAGTTATAAAAAAGCTGCTGAAGATGAGCTTATTCCCTGTTTTACTGTTTTCAGTATATTTGTAGAATAAGTTGTATAATTTGCTGCCGTGATTGACTAAAACGCTGTAAGCCCCATAGAGCTTCTCACAATATTCCGGCATGGCATATTCGAAGATATCTTTTACTATGATTGAGGAGGCCGGAAAATCTTTGGTGATTTCTTCCACCAAAGTACTGGCCACGGCATAATGGCCCATGCCGAAACGTCCAGTTAAAATAAGTATGTTCATAAGGAAACCTCCCAACTTTTACTGTATTATTTTATTAAGACAATAATACTATTGAGCAAAATAAAAAGCAATTATTTTTTTATATCTTGACACTAATATGACGATAACCATACAAAAAACTCTTCAAAAATGTAAAAATTCATTTTCATAAAGAATCATGTCTTTGAAGCATTTCTAATTTTTCTCTATGAATATGAGACAAAAGCATCTTTTATTTTGCAGCTCATCTTAGTGGCAAGCTAATTTTATATTTATATTGTAAATTTTTCTGATATTAAACCTTGGCCATTATAATGAGAAAAGGAAAAGCTTTAGGAAATATAATGATCTTATGAACGGTTGATTTGTGAAACATAGGATAAAGCCGATAAAGCCGATAAAGCTGACAAGAAGATATTAAAAAAGTTTGAAACCTTAGGGGGTCCCTGATTTTTCGCAAAAAGAAAAAAGAGGCCGCGGCCTCTTTTTTCTTTTCTCTTTATTATGAGAAATAATTTTAAAATGGATTACTGATGCTACGATTCATGAAATACGGTAAACAGGAAAAACTAACTATTTTCCTTCCGGATATTTTTGCTGATATTTGGCATAAGCGGGAGAATTCTCCCAAATTGTTTCGGATACCGGTTTCCACTCATCGGCAGCCGCCCGGCATTTCTCAGTCAAAACATCTACGTCCTCTGGCGCAATAAAATCGGTGGACGTAGCGCCGGATGCATGAACCATCTCGGCCAATTTCCCTTGGTTATCCAGAAGGGGGCAGGGGCGCAGCTGGTTTCTGTTGAAAGGCTGGTTTTTGCGGTATTGCATAAAGAGAGGGGATTGCAGGCATTCAATGAGAGAATGCTCTTTGATGTTCATATTGGAATAGTGGATGAAAGCGCAGGGTTCGACATCGCCGCCCGCATTGATATGCAGGTAGTTTCTGCCTCCGGCGATACAGCCGTTAACGTATTCGCCGTCGTTCCAGAAATCTAAAATAAATATAGATTTCGTTTTACGGAATTCACGGATCTGATGATACATATATTCCCGTTGTTCGGCTGTGGCCATCAGTTCGGGCACGGCGTCGTTTCCTATCGGCATATAGGTGAAAAACCAGCCGAATTTGCAGCCGCGGGCCATCATTTCATCGAGATAAGCCTCGCTGCCTACCACATCGGTATTCTTTCTGTGATAGCAGGTGGAAAAACCGAAGGGAAGCCTTTTGGCTTTCAAAAGGTCCATTGCTTTAATGACCGCTTTATACGTGCCTTCACCGCGCCGCATATCGGTTTCTTCCTCAAAGCCTTCTACACTAATGGCAGGGATAAAATTTTTCACCCGCAGCATTTCATTGGCAAAGTCTTCATCAATCAAGGTTGCGTTGGTAAAAGCCAGGAATTGACAATCATCGTGTTTTTCACACAAAGTAATGATGTCTTTTTTCCGTACCAGCGGTTCACCGCCGGAATAAATATACATATAAGTTCCCAGTTCCTTGCCTTCAGTAATAATACTATCCAAAGTCGCCAGATCCATGGACATTTTATTACCGTACTCCGCAGCCCAGCAACCGGTGCAATGGAGATTGCAAGCGGAAGTAGGATCCATCAAGATGGCCCAGGGAATATTGCAGTTATATTTTTCAATGGCGTCATGACGTTTTTTATTGCCGATTACCGAAGAGTTAATAATGAAATTTTCAAAGAATTTTTTGCGAACATCATTATCAAAGTCGCTGTAAAGACTTTTTAAGTAAATGTTCCATATATTTTGGGGGTCGCTTAAAGATTCCCGCACCAGATTATAGGCAGTCTTATAATAACCCTCTTTATCCAATTTTTCCAGCCAGTCAAGGGCTTTGGGCAAGTTCTTTTCAGGGTTGTTGTCGATATACTCCAAAGCCTTCGCTAAGCCCATTTCCATCAGTTTCTCTTTAAACGTACTCATTGCTAAAGCACCTCCGTACAATCTTTTACTGCTGTTGCGTCATCTTCTACTGTGTCGTTTTTGCGGTGGTGTGTAATTGATTTGATACAGTGATTTTGACCGTTTATTTACTATTCCAACCTTGTTCTTAACTGTTTTGAAACAATTAATTTTTGCTGTCTAGGAAAACAGTGCAACTGTGTGTGAATAAAGAACATTCAATAATGGGCCCGATAGCCGATTTTAATGTCTGCGATTGGAAATTTTCCCGCATCATGATGCGGCATATTCCGCATCCGCTAAAGCATCTCTGGAACTGATGAAAATCACTTAATCTTTGGGACTTTCATAAACTTCTTTCAATGAATGACGGGTTTCTTATGAGTGTTTTTACGACCACGGGCTTTTGATACGGGAAAAACTATCCTGCATCATCCACGTGGAGCACGGGTTTGATACTCAAGGCCGTTCCCACAAAAGCAGAAGCTCCGGACATTCTCCCCCCCTTCGTAGATGTAGCAGATCGTCCACTATAGACCAGTCACACAGTTTCAAACGGTTTTCGTCTAGCCAGTTTTTTACTTTCCCAATGTCTTGTTTTATATATTGAAATACAGTTATTACTGGGGTTAGCTTGGTAACAGCATCTGATAATAACATATAAGCTCTCATGAGTGCACTCCTTAGCTTAGATCAGGATCATGACGGATCATGACAAGATAATAAATTGAATCTGTGATAGGATTGATATATAATATAATTATTACTAAATTTTGGAGGTGAAAAAATGTCCGGCTCTTTGGTCACCAAAAAAGCCTTGGCTGCCTCTATCAAAGAATTGATGATGAAAAAAAGTTTGGCAAAAATCTCTATTGAAGAGATCGTCAATCATTGCGGCTTGAACCGGCAGACTTTTTACTATCATTTTAAAGATAAATATGATTTGGTAAACTGGATCTATTCTACCGAAGTAGTAGCTTTCACTGCGGAAAGCTGGACCTATGAACAATGGAGCAATGGGGTATTGGAGGTTTTGACTTTACTCAAAAAAAATCAGGCTTTTTATAGCAATGCCCTGAATGCCTCAGGACAGAATACCTTTGCCGATTATCTTTTCCAGGTCAGCAGAGAAATGATTATGCAGGTGATTGATTCTTTTTGTGCTTCCAGCAGCGTTAGTCTGGAAGGCAAAGATTTTATGGCGGAATTCATTACCCATGGTTTTGTAGGCGTGATAACCAAATGGGTTAAAACGGGCATGACGGTTTCTCCGGAACAGTTGCATCAACAGATCATTCATTTACTGGATAATGGTATCGGGATGATCCTTTCCCACTATATGCGCTAAAGTTAACATAAGGTATCCTGTGCATAAAGCTCCTGTCTACAATAATATATATAGTACAATTCCAAGATTTTTCCTATAGACATACATATTGTCGTGTCTGTTTTCCCTACATTTTTTGAAAAATGTAGGGTTTTTTCATGCAAAAAATGTGAAAGGAATGATCTCCTTATGATAAAAAAAGTTATTTATAATCATTCAAAAAGACTGTATGATTTTTTGTTTTTTATTAAATATATTACCATTTTTTAGGAAACTATTTGCTATTTTTGTTTAATTCTATTAATCTTTTATTCAATATATGCACTGTTCCTTTCTTTCATGCTTTGAATTATATTTTGACATTTTATACACCATTCAATAATAGTTTTGATTTGGATGATTCTTTGTGTTAATTCTTTTATTTTATGAGATAAAAAAAACAAATCAAATTAGTTGTATTGACAACTAATTTGATTTGCGTTATATTATGGTAAAATAAGGGAGGAAAGCCAGCATGGATGTGTTAAACCCGGGTAAACATTATGAGATGATGACGACCAAGCCGATACCTGGTTTGGTGTTGAAAATGGCTGTTCCTACCATCGCCAGCATGTTGGTGACAGCCTTTTATAATTTGGCGGATACTTTTTTTGTCAGTACCATTAGTACTAGCGCTACCGGGGCTATAGGCATTGCTTTTTCCATGATGGCGCTTATTCAAGCGGTGGGTATGACTTTCGGAATGGGCGCGGGAAGCTATATTTCCAGGCTTTTAGGAGAAAAGAAGGTGGAACGGGCCAGTGAAGCCACCTCCACCGCTTTTTTCTCCGCGCTTTTCTGCGGTGCTTTGCTCATGATCTTAGGGATCATTTTTATTGATCCCTTGATGAGGTTTTTAGGGGCGACGCCAACGATTTTGCCTTATGCCAGGAGTTATTCGAAGATTGTTCTCATCGGCGCGCCGTATATGACCACTGCTTTTGTCATGAACAATAATCTGCGGGCTGAAGGAGACGCTTTTTTTTCTATGATCGGCATCTGCTCCGGTGCTGTTTTGAACATTGCTTTAGATGCGCTTTTTGTTGTTGGATTGGGCGTGGGGATTCAAGGCGCGGCTTTTGCTACTTTGATCAGTCAATTTGTCAGCTTTAGCATATTGCTTTCCATGTTTTTAAGGGGTAAGAGCATCTTACACATCAGCATCAAAAAGGTACAGCTGCATTGGGATATGTACCGGGAGATTCTGAAGGTGGGAATGCCTACCTTCTTCCGCCAAGGTCTGGCCAGCTTGTCCATGGTATTCTTGAATTTGGCGGCGGCGCCTTATGGCGACGCGGCCATTGCGGCCATGTCTATTTGTATCCGGGTGATTCAGTTTATGATCTACGGGCTTCTTGGTTTTGGCCAAGGTTTTCAGCCTGTGGCCGGTTATAATTATGGCGCCAAACGCTATGACCGTTTGTGGCAGTCTATTTTATTCTGCATCAAGATAGGCTTAAGCGTTATGACGCTATTGGCTGTTGTATGCTTTATTTTCGCACCCCGTATCATGATGTTTTTCCGTAAAGAGGATCTGGCTGTGGTGGCCATCGGCAGTGTTGCATTGCGTTGGAACTGCGCGATATTGCCCTTTCAGGTCATGATCATCATTTCCAATATGCTTTTTCAGGCTTTGGGAAAAGGGAAGAAGGCTGCGCTTTTGGCCTTATCCCGGCAGGGACTTTGCTTTATCCCGCTGATCTTTATTTTACCGCGCCTTTTTGGTCTGTTGGGGGTGCAGATCAGTCAGCCCATGGCTGATCTGGCCACTTTCTGTATTGCATTGCCGCTTTTAATGGGCACGCTAGGTGAGATTAATCAATTAAAAAAACAAATGCCTCGGGAGGAGTGATAGAATGATCACATTACCGTTAAGTAAGCATATCTCAATCTTATACCGCTATGGCAAGATGTTTATGGCCCAAAGATTGAACGCTTATGGCATAGGACCGGGGCAGCATGGCCTTATCCTCAGTATTATCCGAGAACCCGGTATCAGCCAGGAACAGCTTTCAGCCAATTTTGGCATGGACAAAGGCACCATTACCCGGCTGGTGCAAAAGCTGGAAAAAAAAGGGTTCCTGCGCAGGGAAAGCCTAAAACGGGATCGCAGGGTCAACTGCCTTTATCCAACGGTAAAGGCCTTTGAAGTGCAAGCCGTCATTCAGGAAAAAGCAGCGGAATGGTATGATGTGATTTTAAAAGATTTTCCGCCGGAGGATTGTGAAACGGTTGCCACATTGTTGGCAAAAATGTCAAAAAATGCGGTGGAATATATGAAGCCTCCTATGGCGGAGAAGTGATTTCAGACTTATCCTCATACCAAAAGATGCCAACCAATGTCCTGGCATAGAAGGGATAGCACCAAACCAAACCGGGCAGTGGGCAGCAAGCGAAAGAAAAGAAGAAAAGAAGACTTCCTTAATTATATTTTAAGGAAGTCTTCTTCTTTATCAACAAAACAGAAAACCTTGATACAGAGATGGGTAAAATATACGCTGCTGTTTGGAAAACTGAAACCCAAACCCAAGCCCAAACCAAGACCCAAACCCAAACAGAAGCAGAAACAGCTGAAAGAACAAAAGAACCTGGTAACCTGGTGAACGGGAACAGAGCCGATCATCTCGCTTGTTTTCCTTTTCACTTTCTGGCGCTAACCGTATTGATGTATTGTGCGTCTTCTCTTATTTCCGGAAGATGGTGTCTAGTTGGATCACGGTACGTTTTTTTAGGCAGGCGCATGGCGGTTGTTATTTTCTTCCAGCTCCCGGCTGAGATTTTCCCAGTCCTCGTATGCCTGGGGAATCCGCTTCTCCAGTGTCTGGTATTCCCGGAGCCAGTCTTGGATCTGCGCGTTTTTTTCCGGAAAGGCCGCATTTTCTGTCATCAGCGAGGACAATTCCTCCAAGCGGGCTTCCCCGGCTTCGATCTCTTTTTCCAATTGGGAGATCTGTTGACGAATTCCGGCGCGCCAGGCTCTGGCTGCCGCCTGGTCATTGCCGGGCTTTTTGCTTTTTTCTGCTTTAACCGGCTTGACCGCGCTTTCTTCGAAGTGCTTCAATCTGGCCTTCTTTTCTTTGTAATCGGTAAAATTACCGGCATAGACGGTAAGGCCGTCCTGATCCAATTCCAGGATCTTTTCAGCAATGGCGTCCAGAAAATAACGGTCATGGGATACCGCCAGAATGGTGCCGGGATAATCTAAGAGAAATGCCTCGAAGGCTTCCCGGCTGTCAATATCCATGTGATTGGTAGGCTCGTCTAAGATAAGGAAATTGGCGTGGGTGAGATAGATCTTTAAAAAGGCCAGCCGCGCCCGCTCGCCGCCGCTGAGATCGCCAACCGTTTTATAGATGTCGTCTGCCTGAAACAGGCATTTGGCCAATTGATCCCGTGCCTCCTGCACCGTGATGCCGCAGTTGTTCAAAAGCTCGTCTAAAACGGTGTTGTGAAGGTTGAGGTCGGCGTGATGCTGATCAAAATAGCCGACCTTGACGCCGACACCCCATTGGATATAGCCGCTGTTGGGGGACAATTGATCCAGGATCAGCCGGAGCAGGGTGGTCTTACCGACGCCGTTGGGTCCGATTAGGGCCAGCCGATCGCCATTTTCGATGTCATAAGAAAGATTCTCAAACAATACTTTATCGGGAAAACGAAAACCAAGTTTTGAGAGAGACAACACGCGGTTGCCGCTGCGGGTGGTTTCATACCCTTCGCCTTTAAAGCGCATAGTTTGGGTTTGATTGCTTTGAACCAGGCGTTCCATGCGGTTCAGGCGGGATTGCCGCCCCCGCGCCTGTTTGGATTTGATGCCGGCCCGGTATTTATTGATATAGTCTTCCATCTCTTTGATCTCTTGCTGCTGCTTGGTATAGGCGCGCCGGTAGGCCAGATCTTCCGCTTCCTTTTGCTCCATGAAGCGGCTGTAATTGCCGGAATAGCTTTTCAAGCTGCCGTTTGCCAGATGAAAAGTTGTTTCTGTTACTTCGTCTAAAAAATAGCGGTCGTGTGAGATGATAAGCATGGCGCTTCTGGTGCTTTTCAAATAGCTTTCCAACCATTCCAGAGACGCCAGATCCAAATGATTGGTAGGTTCGTCTAAGAGCATGATCTCATGCTGTCTTACCAAGAGTCTGGCTAAGCTGATCTTGGTTTTCTCGCCGCCGCTGAAGGTGGCAATGTCCCGTTCCCACAGCTCTTCTGAAAAACCGAGACCGCTTAGGACTTTCTTGGCACGCACTTCATAATCAAAACCGCCGGCCGCTTCGTAAGCCGTGCTCAAAGCGCCGTATTTTTTCATTGTTGCTTCTAAGGCTTCCTCTTCCAAGAAAGCCATCTGACGCTCCATATCCCTTAAGAGCTTCCGCTGCTCCGCCAGATCAGCAAAACCGGTCAGAACTCCGTTCAATAAGGTGGTGCCGGGAGCAAATCGAGGGATCTGCTCCATATAACCAAAGGAGATGCCGGGTTCCATAGTGATGCTGCCGCTGTCTATGGTCTCGCTTCCTAAGAGACATTTGAAAAAAGTGGTCTTGCCGGCGCCGTTTTGGCCGATGAGCGCGGCTTTTTCCCCGTCTTTTAACGCCATGGTGACGTGCTGAAAAATCAGGTTGGGTCCGTATTCTTTTTTTAAATCCGTGGTACGCAGTATAACTCCCATTGTTGACTCCTTTATCTTGTTAACCATCTTATTATAAAGCACAAAAAACAAAAAGAAAAGCATAAAGAGAGGCATACCCTCTCTTTATGCCGGTATACAAGGAAATCGTCTGTTAGATACGCACGATAATAAACCGATAAGCCAAAAGGTGGCAATAACTGCCAAATATGGAAATATCGCAGTTAAGGACAACAGAAAAAAAGGGAACTGTCAGAATTCTGTGGATCAGATGGCAAAACCGTATTTCTCTAATACCCATTTGGGAAATTCCATTCTGACGGTCATGAGCGGGTCTACGATCTGGCAGATGCGCAGATCTCCCAACAAGGAGAGGAGCATGCCTGCCTCATGAAAGTCCAGACCGATTTTCTCCATCAAAAACTCTTCCATCTGAATGGTAGCTTTTTGTGCCGCTTCGTCCAGCGTAGCCGCCGAATAAATGGTCATGACCTTTTCCTGATTGACCAGGAAGGGGAGAGGCAGCCCCGTATCGGACTGCACCGTCAGACGGACGGTAACTTCGCCGCAGATTTCCAGGCCGCAAACAATGACCTCACCGTCTCCCATGACTGCATGAAGGTCGCCCATGGACAAAAGGGCGCCGTCCACATAGACGGGTAAGTAAAGGACAGAGCCTTTGGTAATCTTTTTGCAGTCCATATTGCCACCATGAAAACCAGGCGTTCCGGTGGGAATATCCTCACCCGGCTTCGGAGCCGTTCCGATGACGCCGATCATAGGGTCGATGGGAAACTGTATTTTTTCATTGAAAACGCCCTTGCCGTCCACAATGGGGATAATTTTTGTCGCTTCATTGGGCACCATGTCCGGCATGGCGCCATGTCCGGGCGCATCGGCAATGACGCCCTCGGGCGCCACAACAATGTCTAGAATCTCGATTTTCAAAACATCGCCTGCCTTGGCTTCCTCGATATACAAGGGACCTGTGGCCGGATTGATGGATTCCCAGCCTACGGAATTAAAAAGCTGGCTTTCATCGGTAATGGTGCCGCCAAAGCAGTCTAATGTTTCAAAGATAATGGTATCGCCTGATTTGGCATAAGCGGCGGGAGGATTGGTGCTGGACATACTTAAGATTTTTCGTTGGGAAGAAATTCTTTGTGGCATGGTTTGCCCTCCTTATTCCATAATCCTAATCATCCTATCTTGCATTTTGCATGCAAATCAAGAACCTTGTTTCTTTATTTTACCATGTGGGGAAGGGATCTGCAATTTTTTAAATAACATAAATTATATTTATCAGATGATAAGTAGTATAAATATTTTCAATTTTATTTTTTAAAATAACTATGGTAGAATAAAAGCGTAGAGGGAGTGTACCCCTTCCTTTACAGTCCATTTACCTGTTTTAAGCATACGTCCACTCTAGGAAAAACCCTTAGGTTGCCACCCTAAGGGTTTTTTCCTGTAAAAAGGAGCTTGTTTCCCAGATACAAACTTTATATAATAAAAAAAAGGAGTGAAATCATTGATCTATAAAGATTATCTAATGCGGCAAGTAGCGCTTTTCGCCCGTTATCTGGGTAAAATCTTGTTTCAGATGAACCGGCCTGGGGCCGATATAGAGGTTCTGGATTATCAGGAGGCCGCTTTGGGCTCTAAGCTTTTAGAAGAGCTACAGATCCTCTTGGCGGCCCAAAATTATAATGAGGGGGAAACCCTTATTTTTCAACGCATTGCAGAAGAGCCCAGCCAAGAAAACCTGGCAGCGGCTTTATGCTTTTATCAGGCATTGCTTATGTTAATGCCAGAGGACTTGGCGGCGGCGGATTTCTCCATGGAAGAGATTGAAGAGGGTCTGGCCGATTTGGCGAAAATTTACGATTTCCAACAAGTTTAAATGATAAAAAGGAAAGAAGGAAATATAAAGGCAGATGATCAAACATCTGACTTTTTGAAAATAATAATTATTACTAAAACAAATATTTTATTTTATCATGGAGTATGGTAAAATAACATGGGAATAATAGTTGAGAATTAAAAGGATTATAAGGATTATATTGAAAGGATCTTTCCCAAAGCAATCGCAAAAATTACAATAAATACAATGAATACTTGTACTACTTGGAGGTTGACGTGGCAACTACTGATTATAAGATGATAGAGAAATATTCTTCTGCCATCACTTTATCGGATATGGAAATATTTGTCTTTCCGGAACTTTTATTGGCAGGCGCGCTGTCTAATATTATGTCCCCGGTGATTTGGCAATGGAAAAACGACCCATGGTTTCAAGGCATGGACAAGCTTTCCGAGTACCGGCGTATCCTGAAGGTGAAGCAATATATCATTGACCATTTTGTCTTTAATCTCGATCTGGATACCTGGGGTTTGACCACAAAAGAAAAGGAACTGGCCCGTTTTGCCCCCTATATTGACCTGGAAGCCTTAAAAGCAAGCAATGCTCTTTTTGGCTATGAGGGGGATCGTTATTATTTTGATATGGATATCCGCCGCCACTTTCACCTTGACAGTTATACCGATGATGTCATTCCTTATTGGAAAACGGAGACGGTAGAGGCTATGACGGCTTTTTCCCGCCGTCCCGGATTTGTGGCGGGCGGCGGCGAATGTGTGTCTTTCTCCCTATTGTATTATGCCGCTTTGTTTATTTTAGCCGGTATTCCCTTGGAGCGCATGCATATGCTGGCCACGCCGCTGCATTCGCAGAATTTTATTTCAGCCGGCGGCGGCCTGCTTACCAATAACCGGCGGATCGTTACTCAAAATATGTGGTTCAACGGTACGGAAACTTCTTTTAAAGCCCGGCGCGCTTTGCAAAATGAGAAGGTGACCATGGTGGCGAATATTTTGGGCTACGTGCATACCTTATACCGGGAAGCTACCATGCCGATGGATGTTTATCTGAATTTTTCGGATGAAATCCGCTCCTTTTTGTTGCCTGCCGCCGACATGGACATGTTCTACGGCTTTCTACGGCAGCATAGTAATTGGCAAAAAGCCTTTCAATTCCGGCATGCTGGCGGTTATTTGGCGGCGGAAGATGTTTATGCCTCAGAAGACGGCAATGCCGCTATGGTGAGTATGCAGGGAATCGATAAATTATTGTCTCTGGCTGTTTCTGACAAGTTTTCGGCCGAGCCTTTGCAGGAGCGGCCGGTGGTGCAGGATCTGGCTGTTTTGATGAAAACGCTGAAAGGGAAGCTCACTTTTGCTAATACTGATACTTGGCCGGCATCCTTGGCTTCCGCCTGTAGCGAAATGGCGGCGGAAACCCTCAAGGCTTGGTGCGCCGATTTTGCCGGATTTTGTTATATTCGTCCGCAATTACCTGCTGTGGATAAAAACTGGCAGACACCACAGCCGCTGAACCTGCAAGGTTTAAAGAGCAGGGACGAGATCATTGCCTATTTGCAAAGCGTCCGCCGGGAAAACATGGTTGCCGATTTGGCCTTCATGGCCTATCGGGATGTTGCCCATGGCGCTTGGCAGCCTTTTTTGAAGGCCGCTTTGGAACGGAATCCCGTTGTCATCAGAGCTACCGAAGATCTTACTCCTCAACAGGTCTATCGTGAGCTACTGACATTGGATGAGGATTCCATCTACAGTGAGAACCGTTTAGCACAGCCGGACGAAGTATGGAATTTCCGTACAGGAGACGGCGTAGAAAAAGCCATTTGCCTTTGGAATGTTTTAGCTGCCAGAGATAAGGCCGCCGGTGGCAGATTGACGGTGGCGGAGGGCGCCGTCCGTTTGGATTATGACGGTACTTCTTACGAATTCAACAGCGAAAAAAGGTTTGCGCCCGTTTGCTGGGATGCCGGCTTCCTGTTGGATTGGAGGCGTGTGGTCGGCACTTAAAATAAGTTAGGGGAGTGGAGGTCAAAAAATGAAAAAACATAAAAAATATTTCATGTTTCTGGTATTGGCTGTGCTGTTGCTACTGGCTTTAACCGCCTGCGGCGGCCAGCCGGATACGCCGGATGACGAGACGCAGACGACGGCTGATCAGTCCGCCAATATAGGGGAAACCGCCGCGCCGGAGGATGATTTGGATTCCCCCAGACCTGTGCCGGAAGGAAACTTCAGTTATACTGAGGTTCAGTATGTGTTCGATCTGACAGAGGAAGATATTAACGCTCTCTATGGCGCGCCTTTGTCTAAAAAAACTTACGATCTTTTTGCAACAGATGATGCTGCGAAACTTTCCTATGACGGTTCTGTTTTCCAGATTATTTATTTGGATCAGGAGCCCTATAATTATATGTTTGCAGCTACAGTGGATAATGATAAGATCCCTGCGCCCCGTAACGTCAAGATTGGGGACAGCATGGAAAGCGTTCTTGGGAAGTTTCCCGACAACAAGGATGAAACCAAGTATCAAAGCGATACCGACGATGCCAACACTTACCGTTTGCTTTATGGCAAAAACGAATATATGCAGGACAGCGGCAGGCTGGAATATAAAGAAGACGTTCCGGTCGCCATTGTTTATTCCAGTGAAGGTATCAACCTCACTTACGAACTGCAAGACGGCAAAGTAGCCAAGGTAAGCTATGCCGCTCCTTTGACTTAATGATTGATTACTTTTAGATATGTGAAACCCGCAAATATCAAAAATTTGCGGGTTTTGTTTTACCTCTGGAACCTAAAACACGGAATACAATTGTATCAAAATGTCCGGCGGATGCTTTGTCGTAGAGCGTTACCATATAAGATAGTAGATTAAATGGCCGTCCAGCCGCCGTCGATGGAAAGAAGCTGGCCTGTGGTATAAGTGGACGCATCGGAAGCAAAGTAAATAATAGCGCCGTCCAATTCGCCGTCTCTGCCCGGCCTGCCCATGGGGCAATAGGTTTTGACAGTCTCTTTGAAGCCTTCGTCGGAAATAATGCCGGCCGTCATTTCACTGGGAAAATAAGCGGGGCCAATGGCGTTGACCGTGATATTGTGCTTGGCCCACTCGGTGGCCAAAGCCTTAGTTAGCATGACCAGACCGCCCTTGGTGGTGCAATAGGCGCTTAAAGGCAGTCCTGTCATAGCCACGGTGCTGTGGATGGAGCCGATATTGATGATTTTACCGTATTGGTTTTCGATCATGATTTTACCAACTTCCCTGGCAAAGTAATAAGCGCTGTTTAAGTTGGTGGCCATCATGGTCTGCCAGAGCTCGTTGGTTTGTTCTTCCGCCGGTCCGAATAAGCCGACGCCGGCATTATTGATGAGAATATCGATCTTGCCGAAGTGCTCCTTGATGGTAGCGACGGTGCTTTGGATCTCGTCGATTTTGGTAACGTCGCATTTCACAGCAAAACAGCGGACGCCCAAAGTGCTGATCTCGGTTTTGGCAGTTTCCAGTTTTTCCATTCTTCTGGCAATAATGGCAATATCAGCGCCCTGTCCCGCGAGGGCTTTGGCAAACTGTACGCCTAACCCGGAGGAGGCGCCGGTGACCAAAGCGACTTTTCCTGTTAGATCAAATAAATTCATCGGGAACTTCCTTTCTATTTTCTTTCATGTTGTCATTGCTTTTGTCTCTATTTGTTTATAAAGGAATTATGCCAAGATTACGACGGAATCATACAAGGATCCGCAAGAAAACCGTTTTCATGGGAGGGTATCATTTGCCATAAAAGCCAGGTTGAAAAATTTTGATAAGGCAAGCTTTATTTAAATAAAACATGGCAAAAAACAAACAGGACGCTATGGTTAACATAGGCGCCCTGTTTGAAAGTTTTGATAAAAAAGTTAGTCAACGATGATAACTTCTTTTGTGAAAGCGTTAAGATTTTCATAGCCGTCTTTCGTAACCATGATAAGGTCTTCAATGCGCACGCCACAATCATCCACCAGGTAGATGCCGGGCTCAATGGAGAAGATCATGCCGGGTTCCAAGACGGTGGTATTAACGGAGGAAACATCCCCGAAGTCATGGTCTTCGATGCCGATAAAGTGGCCTGTCCGGTGGGTGAAATAGGGGCCATAGCCGGCATCGGCAATGACTTTGCGGGCGGCATTGTCCAGATCGCAGCAGCGGACACCGGGCTTTACCATGGCAATGGCGGTGGAGACCGCTTTATTCACCAGATCATAAAGCTCTTTTTGTTTTTCGGGCTGGTATTTGCAGTAGACCGTTCTGGTCATGTCGGAGCAGTAGGAGTCTTTTCTGCAGCCGATATCAATAATGACGCAATCACCGGGTTTCAGTTTGGTATCGTCCGGTTCATGGTGGCCGATGGCGCAGTTAGGACCAAATTCAATAATGGTATCGAAGGAGAGGCCTTCGGCGCCCAGTTCACGGTAGATGGCGCTGACTTGGTCTGAGATTTCCAGCTCGGTGACGCCTTCTTTTAATAAGGGGATGACTCTGGCAATAGCGGCGTCATTGATCTTGGAAGCGTTGCGCATCAGTTGTTTTTCTTCTTCATCTTTACACATGCGGGCTTTGTCCACCGCGATGGAAGAATTGACATAACCGCTGGCGGCATTCAATTCCATTAAGCGAAGGAGGAATTTGGCTACAAAGGTCTTATCGATGCCCAAGGGTTTACTATGATCGATATAGCCGGCCAAGATCTCGGCGCCGTCCTGGATATCGGAGAACCAAACTTTCTCTACGCCAAGCTCTTCGGGAACAGTAAAAAGCTCGTTGATGAAGATTTTATTGTTACCGTTGGCGTTGATATAAAGGGCCAACATTCTTTCCCCGGGATGGATCCATCTGCCGGTTAAATAGAAGATGGAATTGGGGTCGCTGACGATCATCTGGGTCAGGTTCATTTCTGCCAGGTTCTTGAAGACTTTTTCCAATCTGTCTTTTTTTAGCATTTTGTTCACTCCTATTCAGCGTTATTTATATTTATGTCTTTTCAGGACAAACAAATACTATTGGTACTATTAGGGGAATTGTTATTGATAACGTTTGTCGATGACCCTCTGAGTCTTCTTTTCGCTTCTGGGCAAGTCGCCTAACCTAACCGCCTCAGTCTCGATCTTAATGCCAATCTTTTGCTTGAACTGATGCGCCGCTTTTTCCTCTAGATTACGGGGATCTGAATCAGATTCTGTTTCGAAGCGCAAAGTCAGCCGGTCTTTGCCTTCCAGATGGTCAATGACGATCTGGTATTCCGAGCTGATGCCGGGAACGCTTTGCAGAACTTCCACTACTTGGGCCGGGAAAATGTTGACGGCTTTTACCTTTATCATATCGTCTGTGCGTCCCATAATACGATCATGACGGGGATAGGGTGAGCCACAGGGGCAGGTGCCAGGTATCAGCCTGGTCAGATCGTGAGTACGGTAACGGATGACGGGGGCCCCTTCTTTTTTCAAGGTGGTGATGACCAGTTCGCCTAGTTCGCCTTCCGGCAGGTTCTTACCGGTTACAGGATCAATGATCTCAAAGTAGAGATAATCATCCCAATAGTGCAGGCCGGTATGTTTTTGGCAGTCGATGGAGATGCCGGGACCGTAGACCTCGGTCAGTCCGTAGATATCAAAAAGCTCGATGCCAAGGCTTTGGGAAATGCGGTTGCGCATCTTATCGCCCCATTGCTCGGAGCCAATGATGCCGGTTTTTAATGCAATCTTATCGCCTAAGCCGCGCTCTTCCACGATTTCCGCCAAAAGCAGGGCATAAGAAGAAGTACTGATAAACACGGTAGTGTGGAGGTCCGTTAACATTTTTAATTGTTTTTCGGTATTGCCGGGACCCATAGGGATCGCCATGGCTCCCAAGGCTTCGCAACCCGCCTGGAAACCGATGCCCGCCGTCCATAAGCCGTAGCCCGGGGTGATTTGCACCCGGTCATATGGCGTGACGCCGGCATATTCCATACAGCGCTTCATCATTTCCGCCCAGGCTTTGACGTCGCCTGCGGTATAAGGAATGATCACAGGTTGTCCTGTCGTGCCGGAGGAGGAGTGGATGCGCACGATATTTTTTTCGTCGGTGGCAATAAGACCCAAGGGGTAGGCGTGACGCAAATCGGCTTTTTCCGTAAAAGGGATCTTTGCGATATCCTCCGGAGATTTTACCCCGTTAATATCGAAATGATTCTCTTTAAACTTAGTTTGATAAAAAGGGCTATATTCCTGCACCTTCTTTAATAAAATTTGTAGGTCCGAAAATTGTTGATTATCCATGATACCCTCCTTCAACCGCAGCGTAACCACCATGTAAAGCTTTCAGATTCATCTCTGTAAAGCGGGGAGCCACCGTATTTTGAATGACCTTCGCCATTTTTTCCAACTCAATCAGTAAAAATCCATAGCCGATTGCCGCGCCGATTAAAACGATATTCAATGCCTTTTCGCCGCCGCAGGCTGCGGCGATGGCCGAAGCGTCCAGAAAAACGCTGTCGGGCGATTGCTTTTTAATATACTCTGTGATAACTTCCCTATCGTAAGGCGCTCCTGATAAAGTAACGGTAATGGGATAGATGGCCTTGGTATTGACGATGCAGCGGCCGCCAGGCGCCAGCCGGTTCAAGCTCCTAGCCGCTTCCGCCGGTTCAAAAGCGATGATGAGATCTGCCCCGCCTAAAGGGATCAGGGGAGAGCGGTCTGCCGCGCCGATTCTGACATGGCTAACCACCGATCCGCCCCGCTGAGCCATACCGATGGTCTCGGCAGTACGTACGAATTGACCTTCCGCCATGGCACAGGCGGCAATGAGCCGGGAGGCCAATACAGTGCCTTGACCGCCTACACCGGTAATGAGGATATCCTGAGCCATTATGCTTCACCTCCGCCCTTTGTTTCTGTTTCAGACCCTGTGATTGCATCAAAGGGACAGACCTGTCTGCAAAGGTCGCAGCCGTAACAAAGGGAGGTGTCGATGCCCACGCCGGTTTCTGTTTGGTACATGGCGGGACAGCCGATTTCTTTAATACAGCGGCGGCAGCCGGTGCAGTTTTCATTGACGCAGTAGGTCTTGGGCGCTTTAAACAGCGCGATGCAGGGTGCCCGGAAGATGATGACGGATATGCCGGGGTGTTCTACCGCTTCCTTGGTAACAGCTACCGCTTCCTCCAACTGCAAGGGGTCTACCGTCGTTACGAAGCCAGCACCGCAGGCTTTGGCGATGGCGGCAATGTCGCCGGGATGGGATTGTGTGCCCATCATGGTTTTGCCGGTGCCGGGGTGGGGCTGATGACCGGTCATGGCGGTGGTGCTGTTATCCAAAACGGCAATGGTGATCTTGGTGCCGTTGTAAATGCTGTTGATCATGCCGGGGATGCCTGTATGGAAAAAGGTGGAGTCGCCGATGAAAGCGATATGATGCGTGTCCGGCTCGATTCTTTTCAGGCCTTGGGCGATGGTGACGCCGGCGCCCATGCAGAGGCAGGTGTCCACCATGTCCAGCGGTTTGCCGTTGCCTAAGGTATAGCAGCCGATATCTCCGGTAAAAACAGCTTTTTGTCCTTTCAGCGCGGTCTTAACGGCGTAAAAGGCGGCCCGGTGAGGGCAGCCTGCGCATAAGCTGGGCGGACGTCCGGGCAAAGCCGGAGCATCTGTTGTTATAGCCGCCGGCAGCGGCAATCCGGCAAAAGCGGTGATAGCCGCAAGCGCAATCTCGTAGGTATATTCACCCGCATTAGGCAGGTGTCCTGTTCCCTTGCCGTAGATTTCCGCCGCCAGGTGGTATTTGCCGCAAAGCAAGAGCAAGGTTTCTTCCAGCACCGGGTCCAGTTCTTCCAGCACCAGTATCTTATCTACGGTATTCAAAAAATCCACCAGCAATTTTTCCGGCGTCGGGTAGGGAGTACCGATTTTCAGCAATTGAACCGGTGCCGCCAGGTTGTCGATGGCTTCCTTGGCATAGGAATAGGAGATGCCGGAAGCGACCACACCCAGGCAGCCTGTCCCTGTCAAAGTATTAAAAGAAGAGGCCGCCAATTGTGCGCCGATTTCTTTTTGGATGCTTTCCAGGCGTAAATGATTCTTGTAGGAAAGACTGGGGAAAATGACCCATTTGGGGTCTTTGTTGAAACCGGCCACCGGATGGGGCAGGGGCGGGGTATCCGGTAGTTCTACGGTAGCGCAGCCATGGCACACTCTGGTGGTGGGTCTGAGAATCACCGGCAAACGCCAGGCTTCCGATAGCTCAAAAGCATATGGCACCATGCGGTAAGCTTCTTCAGGGCTTGCGGGGTCCAGCACCGGCAGATTGGCATATTGGGCAAAGTGTCTGGTATCCTGTTCGGTTTGCGAAGAAATAGGCCCCGGATCATCCGCTGCCAGAACCACCATGCCGCCGTTAGTTCCCACATAGGACAGGGACAAGAGGGGGTCTGCGGCCACGTTCAAGCCCATCTGTTTCATGGTGACCAGCACCCGGCCGCCGGCATAGCTGCCTCCTGCCGCTATTTCCATGGCGGCTTTCTCATTGACGGACCATTCCACATAGATTGATCCGGGATTATTTTTGGCAATGGTTTCCAACACCTCGGTGGATGGAGTGCCGGGATAGCCAGTTACCAAGTTGACGCCGGCGTAAATAGCGCCCCAGGCGATGGCTTCGTTGCCCATTAAAAGCTTTTTCATGTTTCTTCGGTCCTTTCCTTAAATCCGTCTTATCTTGATCGATGGGCTTGATGGCCTGAACAGGCATTTTGTACTCATCTGGTTTTTGACGGCCTTTTTAGGCGGCAGGTGAATTTCCTCTTGGTTTTGACGTAAAAGCTCTTGGAAATATAAAACCCGCCCTTGGAAAAAATTCCAAGGGCGGGGATCATCCCACGGTGCCACCTTGATCTGCTATGGATCGCTAAAACTTGCGATCAGCAACTCATTACAGGGATGCTAATACATCCCCTGCCTTATAACGCCGGCATTGCGTCGTGTCATACTCAAGCGAATCGCTCTTTCCTCACGCCCTCCGAGGCCCATTTATCCGTTCAGTTGACTGCCAAGCTCCCAGCTATAGCCCGGCTCTCTGTGAGTTCTGACCGGTTTTACTCCCTCATCTGCGGTTTTTTTATCTCATTAGAAGTAATTATACAACCAGCTAGATGCTTTTGTCAAGGCTATTCCAGGTTCAGCTTTTTCTTTAAAATAAAATTGGTCAGAAAGGCAAGGATAGCCGATACCGCTAGCGTAAAGATATTGCCGAAGCCCAGAAGCTTGTTAAGCATGGCGGTTACCGCTGCCGAATTGTTTAGGGAGCCATAAGCATTAAGCTCTAATTGGAATTGGGTATTGTTAAAATCTAAAAGATTGCCGATGCCGATGCCCAGCTGCTGTGTGGCGATGCTGAGCACGATGAAAGCACCCAAAGCGGCCAGGATCCGGTGCCGTCCGGAGAAGGGCAGCTGGCCGATGGCCAAGGAAGCATATACGGTAAGCAAAAAGCAGGCCGTCATCAGGACCAGGAACAGAATCATCTGGATCAGAAACCAGACTGCGGGAGCACCGGCACTCTGCAAGTAAGTGGAGAGTGCCTGGAAGATCTGCTGCCATTCAATAGGCACTTCCGACATGATTAAGACAAAGAATAGCCCGGACAGCATGGAAACGAGACAGCTGCCGATAAACCAGGTGGTGGCGGCAATGAGCTTGCTCCAGACCAAAGAGGAAGCCTTAACCGGCAAGGTGAACATGAGATACCCCTCTTTTTTTAACAGGCCGTCATTGAAGCGTTGAATGCAAAGAACTAAGGTAACGCCCCATACCCCGACAAAAAGCGCAAAGAGGATCACGCTGCTGAGCCCAGATAAAAAGGGGATTTCCGCTTTTAAGGAAAAGGCGCAAAGCAGGGCCGCCAAAAGCAGGATGCCGTAAAGAGGCAGGAAGGTGCGGGCGGTAGCTTTATATTCATATTTTAATAATTTTCCTAACATTTGAATACCTCCCGGAATAAAGAGTCGATGGATTGGCCGCTTTCTTCCCGGATATCGTCCACGGCGCCATTTTTCACGATCTGGCCGTGATCCAGGAAGACAACGTGGTCAAAGATCTTTTCCACGTCCCCGATCAAATGGGTGGAAAGAAGGATGCTGGCATTGTCGTTATAGTTAGTGAGAATGGTTTGCAGGATATAGTCCCGGGCCGCCGGGTCAACGCCGCCGATGGGCTCATCCAGAAGATAAAGCTTGGCGTTTCTGGCCATGACTAAGATGAGCTGGACTTTTTCCTTATTGCCTTTGGATAGGATCTTCAAGCGGCTGTTATCGGAAAGCTTCAGGTGCCCCAGCATTTCCAGGGCCTTACTTTTATCAAAATCCTCATAGAAATCCTGGAAGAAAGCGATAATGTCCCGCACCTTCATCCAATCGTTCAGATAGGTATTGTCCGGCAAATAGGAAACGATCTTTTTGGTCTCGGGACCGGGCAGGTTGCCGTTAATGCGGATCTCCCCGGAGGTGGGTTGCAATAGACCGTTGGCAATCTTTAAGAAGGTGGTTTTGCCGCTGCCGTTGGGACCGAGAAGGCCGATAATGCGGCCGGCGGGTAAAGTCAGGTTTACATCCCTTAAGGCCACGGCGCTGCCATAGGATTTATTCAGATTGGTGCATTCCAGGATATCACTCATTGCTTTCAGCTCCTTTGATAATGTTTCCGATCAATTCCATTGCTTCTCTGGTTTTAAAGCCCATTTGCCGCAGTTTTTCCCACAGAGCCGCAATGCATTGTGTTGCGATCTTGTTTCTCAATTCTCCGATCAAATTTTTGTCTTCCGTCACGAAGCGGCCGTTGGTCCGCTCTGTGTACAGTAGGCAGTCCGCTTCCAGTTGACTCAAAGCCCGCTGCATGGTGTTGGGATTGACTCCTGCTTCCGTTGCCATATCTCGGACGGAAGGGAGCCGTGATCCCGGCGGATATTCGCCGGCCACCACTTTGAGCTGGATTAAGTCTACCAGCTGCAAATAGATCGGACGCTTGTTGTCAAAATCCCATTGCATGACGTTAGTGCCTCCCTTGTATTATTGTGTTAAGTGATTAATACAATAATACAACATGGTTTTATAAATTGCAAGTATTTTTTTTATAATTTCTGAAAATTTTTCCAGATAAGTTATAAATCAGATAAATCAGGAACAATAACTAGTGAATACTGATGATAGCGGCCATTAAGCCTTTTTTGCCTTGCTGCGCCCGGTGGGAAAAGAAAAGATCGTTGTGGCATCGGGTGCATATCGCAGCATTGTGAATATTGGGGGAGAGCAGTCCTGCGTCCTGCAAAAACAGGGTATTGGCCAGGGGAAGATCAATGAAATAACGGCCTTCCGGGGTTTGCGTGAGGCAAGGCATCCTGGATAAAACGGGTTTTTCGGCAAAGGACTGATAAACATCCCGTCCCACTTCATAACAGCAAGGCCCGATGGCAGGCCCCAGGGCAGCTTGGATGTCTTGGGGACGGCAGCCGTAATGCTCCGACATGGCGGCCACGGTCTTACCCGCGATCTCATGGACGGTGCCCTGCCAGCCGGCATGGGCTACGGCAATGACCTTTTGCACAGGGTCTGCCAAAAGGATGCCTACGCAATCCGCCGAAACCACCGCCAAAGGGGTATCCGGTACATTGGTGATCAGACCGTCCACATCGGTATAGTCCCGAGGCCGTACCAGCCCTTTGCCTTGGTCTTCTTGGGTCACCAGGCGGATATTAGTGGTGTGGGTCTGATAGGTTAAAACCAGATGCTGAGGATTCACCCCCAGAGCCTCACAAAATAAAAAGTAATTTTGCCGGACGTTCTCCTGGTTTTCCTCGCAAAGGTAACCAAAATTCAGTGTGGCGCAATGACCGCTGCTGACGCCGCCTTCCCTGGTGGAAAAGCCATGGATGATAAAGTCAAGCGCTTTTAAATTGGGAGCAGTGAAAAAGGGGATACCTTTATTTTCTTGTCGGTCCATGAAAGCCTCCTAAGTTGGAAAGATGGTGTAAGTTATGCCGAAGATGGCAGAGAAATCTTAAAAACAGCCATTTTAAAAATAATTAAAAATGAACCAAAGAAGAAACAGCAACAAAAGCCGCTATGTAAAAGCTGCTTTCTGCCATTTATTATAGCATATCATAATAGTTCCCACACGTTCTGCACTTTTTATCTTACTAGTACACTGTCGAATCCTTGTGTATATCGGCTGTTTTGTGTAATACTGCATTGTCGTCAATTAGAATACATAAAGTAATCCTCAATCCGTCGCCTTGTCCTTAGCATCTCGCCGCTATATCGCAATTTTAAATGTTACAGTGCACGATGATATCTTAACATTCTTCTTTGCATTCCGTAGGGATTGTGTTAAAATTTATACGATATCTGATATACGATATCTATGAAATATATGACTTGAGAAAGCACAGGTGTACTTATGGAAAATTTGCTTGCTTTCGCCAAAGAATTAGGCGCCGAAAGCGCCAAGATCATTGATCCCGCCACTGTGGTTACCGCTCCTTGGCCGGCATTTAAGTGTCAGTTCGGCTGCCAAAAATACGGCACCGGCCCCAACTGCCCGCCCCGAACCCCCAAATATACGGAAACCAGGGAGGTATTGAAGTGTTACAGCCGGGCTTTGCTTTTCCACTGCCATCAGGTGGAGCAGCCTACAGACATTGCTAAAAAATTAGAACGGGAAGCCTTTTTATCCGGCTATTACAAGGCTTTCGGCTTTGGCTGCGGCCCTTGCGGACGCTGTAAGAAGTGTAATCTGGAGAAATGCAATTTCCCCAATGAGACGGCGCCGGCCATGGAAGCTTGTGGTATCGATGTTTTTGCCACCGTTCGAGCCAACGGTTATTTCATTCAGCCTTTGCGGGAGCGCGACGAAGAAGAAAATTATTTTGGTCTGGTTTTATTGGACTAAGCCGGCACAAAAAAAGGAGCCTAGGCTCCTTCTTCTTTTTGTAAGAGTCGTACATAATCTTCCGGAGTGTTGACGTTAAAGAAGCATTCCTGAAAAGCGCATTCCTGCAAGAAGCGCTCTTCCTTGATATAATTGACCTTCGCTTTCTGATAGAAGCCCGTAACTTTATATAAGCCTTGAAAGAGTTCTTCCGTGATCAGCGGCAAAGCGTTCTTATGATAAACCGCAAAAAGGGGTTCCAGGTAAGAACCGACTTGGGGGACAGTAACATCATAACCGCTGCTTTGACTGACAAGAAAGGCTGCTGTCTTGGGATGAAAATTGGGCATATCGCAAGCCATAACGAAAGAATATTCATAAGACGCGGCAGTCAGTCCGGCATGAATCCCTGCCAGCGGGCCTTTCTCCGGGAAGATGTCCTGCACTTCTTTGGTGTGGGGCAAAGCATATTTCCCGGGCCGGTTCGTTACGACGATCACCTCATCGGCAAAATGCCGCAGGTGGTCGGCGATATGCCAGATAAATGGATGGCCGTTGATGGGGAGCATGGCCTTGTCCCGGCCCAGCCGCGTGCTTTTTCCGCCGGCCAGGATGATACCGGTGACCTTCATGATATCAAACCTTTCTGTTCCGTTTTCTTATTTCTATTTTGGGGATACGTTATTATTGACATCCGACATAGACAAAAAGAATAGGTTATAGTAGTATAGATATGCATATTATAATAAAAAATAAACATTAATACAATATACAAACCTTGGAATCATGTGAATTTAACCCGAAATACAGCTGCATCTGAAATTAAAATATGAAATCTGCATTTATTTAATAAATAAAATATGATGCATGGAGGCCCTTATGAACTGGACGGAGATTGCCATACACACCACTACCGCAGGCATTGAGCCGGTAACCGCGAAACTGTTGGAGCTGGGCATTGACGGACTTATTGTAGAGGACGTTGCTACCGACAGCCGTATTTTGGAAGAAGCCAGAGCCGGCTGGGACTATGTGGACGAAGACGTACTGGCGCGGCATCGTGCCGGCGCCGTATTGAAATTTTATATAGAATATAGGGAAGAAGGCCAGGCAAACGCTACGCCGGAAGCGCCGGTTTCTTCTGTGATACTGGAAGACGCCCTGCAAGCTTTAAAAACGGCGGACACGGAAAACGCCTGGGGAAAGCTGACTTTGACTGTGCAAAAGAAAGACGACCAGCAGTGGCTCCACCGCTGGAAAGATTATTTTTCTCCCTTTGCGGTGGGAGAGCGGCTTTGGGTGGTTCCAGCCTGGTATGAGGAGAAAACACCGGGACGGCGCATCCCCTTGGTGGTGGATACCAATCTTAGTTTTGGCACCGGACAGCACAGCACCACCCGTCTTTGCCTGGAGCTTCTGGAAAAGCTGATTTGCCCGGGCATGAGGGTGCTGGATATGGGATGCGGCAGCGGTATTTTAGGGGTAGCGGCGGCGCTTTTGGGCGCTAGTTCGGTGACGGCGGTGGATATCGAAAAGGAAGCCATTGCCACCGCCCGACATAATATGGAGCGAAACGGCATTTTGCCGCAAGATTACCGTATCGTACAGGGCAATGTTTTGGAGGATGCCGCTTGTCTTGAGGAAATCGGCGGCGGGTATGATATGATTTGCGCCAATATCGTGGCCGATATCATCTGCGACATGGCGCGTCTTTTTGCCGGACAGCTAAAGCCGGGGGGGATCCTGTTAGCTTCCGGTATCCTTGATACCAGAGGAGCGGAGGTTTCCAAGGTCTTGGAAGATGCCGGCTTTACCGTCCAGGAACGGGAGCTGGCCGGCGGCTGGGCTGCCTTTGGCTGTCGTTTAAAGTAATATTGCTTTTATGGTTACTATAATGGTTATTATAAATGATGATTGTTGAATGATGAATGTAGTATGTGAAAAAAGCGTAATAAGACTAAGAGCGAAGTGTGAAAGAAAGAACGGAAAAAAGAGCGTAAGAGAAGAACAGCGGATACCCCTCCTGTTCTTTTTTACCTTTCTTGTCGCTATTAAAATAGGGAAAATAACCAAAAGGCTGTATCGTAAAGGAGTTTGACTGATGAATCTGCAAAACTACCAAATCGAAGAACTGCTAAAAAATATCGACGCCCAGATTGCCAGTAACCGGACGAGAAATATCTTTTGCTTAAGCGGCAACACCCTTTGTTTTTCCAACGCCACCAAAGCCCTCCTGCCGGAACACCGAAACCTGATAAAAGACCTAACAGCGGCGGAGAAAAAATATTTGGTACAATATTTGGCCGAGGGTTTTATGGAGGCTTTTTTTGATACAAACCAGTATATCGATTTCTCCAATCGTGATTATTTGTCTATTACCGCCCTTTATGATAAGCTTTTGAGGGATATGGCGGATGCCTCTTTGTCAAACGATGAGATCGAAGCCCGCCATTACAACCGGATAAAACGCTTGATCAAGGATACCAACCATTTTATCTATGAACTGAATTCCAATAAGGCACAGCAAATCACCCCGGTGATTTGCGCCGAATATTCCCCCCAATTTCAGGTGCAACTTTTGCAGTTATCTCTTGATGAAACTCTGGCGGAACCCATTTTAGACATTGGCTGCGGCCGGCATGGGCGGCTGGTGTCTTATTTGCGGCAAAACGGGTTTGAAGCATATGGCGTGGACCGTTTATGCCAGCCTTCTTCTTATTTGTACCGGGCAAATTGGTTGGAATTGGACTACGGCAAAGAAAAATGGGGCACTATCCTGGCCAATCTTTCTTTCAGCAGCCATTTTATCAATAATTATTTGCGCCAGGATGGCGACCACACGGCCTATGCCAAGACTTATATGCGGATTTTAGCCTCTTTGAAGCCCCGAGGCCGTTTTCTCTACGCGCCATCCCTGCCGTTTATTGAGGATTTGCTGCCCGTAGAGCATTACCGTGTTTATCGCAGCGCCATTGACGCCGTTTTTGAAAAGACCGCGATCCACAGGGTAACAGAGTAAGAATCCTGAATTTTTCTGCCTTATTGGAATTTCTCGCGGAATTTTGCCGCTTTTTTAAAATTCCCTCCAAAATTTTCTTAGGAATTAATGCATATCGTTTCAGAATGTGATACAATAGCTCAAATAACAGCAAAACGATAACTTCATGAAGGCAGGCCCTTGTAAACATGAACAGTGTAACAGTAATGATGGAACAAATGGCGGCGTTTGCCGTCCTTCTTTTAATTGGCTACTTCGCTTTGAAAGGCAAACTATGGACCAAGGAAGAACTACACTCCGTTTCCCGTTTCCTGGTGAATATTGCCATTCCTTTGATGGTATTGACCTGTATTCCCTTTTTCACCACGCGGGAGGATCTATTTAACGCCGGACCCTTTGTCCTATGTTCTTTGCTTTTTGTTTTACTGATGTATGGCGCAGCGCGGCTTTCCGCTTGGCTTGCCCGGCTGAAAGGTGATACGGCGGACATCCATGTGGCGGAAAGCACCTTTTCCAACGGTACCTTTGTTGGCTTGCCCGTCACCATGGCGGTCTTGGGGGAGCAAGGACTTATCTATTGGTCCATCTTTGCGGTGATTGACCATGCCACTTCGTGGTCTTTCGGAGCTTATCTTGCTTCCGGCAGGCGTCCGGGGCAGAACAACTGGCGGAAAATGATCAATCCCACCACTGTTTCTCTACTTTTAGCTATCATCATGATCCTCATCGGCTGGCGTCCTTCCGGCAAGACCTATGACGCTTTGAAAACAGTGGGTTCCGCGGTACCCTATATCGCCATGATCTATGTGGGAGGCATGCTGGCCACCTTTAAAGCAAGCTCGGTCTTCACCACGAAATCCCTTTATTGGATCGTCGGCATCAAGATGCTTATCATGCCCTTTGTGGTTTACTTTTTACTTACTTTATGCGCCGGCTTTCTGCCGGTTACGGCAAAATTTTTTCTATGTCTTTTCGCGGCCTTGCCGTCCATGGTGGCTTTATCCATGATTGCCGAGGCCAACGGCTCCGATGCGGAATACGCCACAAAATGTATCTTCCTTACCACGGTATGCAGCATTTTTTCCATTCCGGCAGTGATGTATTGCATCGGCTTGCTGGAAAAACTGCTGGGATCTTGATATCGAACCGATAGAACCGAAGGTAAGCCGAAGAACAATAAAAAAATAAGGAGGTTTTATTAGTGAGCGCGAAAATCAAAATTTTTGACACGACGCTGCGCGACGGCGAACAGTCACCCGGGTGCAGTATGGACCTAAATGAAAAATTGGATATGGCACGCCAGCTAGAAACCTTAGGCGTAGATATCATGGAAGCCGGTTTTGCCATTGCGTCCCCTGGAGATTTGGAGGCGGTCTCCGCTATTGCCAAGATCGTTAAAAACGCACAGGTTTGCAGTCTGGCCCGTTCTTTGGAGCGGGATATCGACGCCGCCTATGACGGTGTCAAATATGCCGTAGCGCCCCGCATCCATGTCTTTTTAGCCACTTCGCCTATTCATATGCAGTATAAGCTGCGGATGAGTGAAGAAGAAGTATTGGACCGCGCCGTTTCGGCCGTGGCCTATGCCAAAAAATATGTGACCGACGTGGAATTCTCGGCGGAGGATGCCAGCCGCAGCGACCGGGACTTTTTGGTCAGGATCTTTGAGGCTGTCATCGCCCAAGGCGCCACCGTCATCAATATTCCCGATACCGTAGGTTATGCTACGCCTATAGAGATGGAAGATTTGTTTTCCTATGTCATGAAGCACACCAAGGGCGTTGAAAAAGTGGACGTTTCCGTTCATTGCCATAATGATTTGGGTATGGCCACCGCCAATGCTTTGGCAGCTGTCCGGGCCGGCGCCACCCAGGTGGAATGCACTGTCAACGGCATCGGCGAACGGGCCGGCAATTCCGCCCTGGAAGAGGTGGTCATGGCCCTTGCCACCCGTCCCGATTTTTTCGGGGTCAAGACCAATATCGTAACGCCTCAGATCTACCGTACCAGCCGTTTGCTGCAAAGCATCATCGGAGTGCCGGTAGCCCCCACCAAGCCCATCATCGGAGAAAATGCTTTTTCCCATGAAGCCGGTATCCACCAGCACGGTGTTTTGGCGGAACGCAGTACTTACGAGATCCTGACGCCGGAATCGGTGGGGATTGCCCAAAACCACATGGTTCTGGGCAAGCACTCCGGCAAGCATGCCTTTCAGACCAGGCTGGCCGCTTTGGGGTACAAGCTTTCTCCGGCAGAGCTTGAGGATGCTTTTGAGCAGTTCAAAGTTTTGGCTGATAAGAAACGCAATATCTTAGATAAGGATCTGGACTTTTTGGTCCGCGGCAAAAAAGTGGAAACCCCCGGACGCTATGGCCTGGTGGATTTTGTCATCACCACCGGGAACGCCATTTCTTCCACCTCCCGGGTGAAGCTTTCCGTGGAAGGCAAGGAAACGGAAGGAGTAGCCCTGGGACACGGGCCTATTGACGCTTCCTTCAAAGCCATCAACAATATTGTGGGCGTCGATTATGAGCTGGCCGATTACTCTTTGCGTTCCGTCACCGAAGGGGAAGACGCTTTAGGGGAAGCTACGGTGAAGCTCTTAAGCTTCGGCACCACCGTCACAGGCCGCGGTATTAGCACCGACGTATTGGAGGCCAGTATCAAAGCCTATATCAACGGTGTCAATAAGATGCAGGATAAGCTGAGATAAACCAAACTTAGAAATCATGTCAATTTATCAGCAAGCAAAGGAGGGGAACCTATGGGAATGACCATGTCTCAAAAGATTTTGGCGGCCCATGCCGGGCTGGATCAGGTTCATGCGGGCCAATTGATTTCCGCTTCGGTGGATCTGGTTTTGGCCAATGACATCACGGCGCCTGTGGCCATCAATGAATTGAACAAAGCAGAATTGACCAAAGTGTTTGATAAAGATAAGATTGCGCTTGTCCTGGATCATCTGACGCCCAATCGTGATATCAAGGCGGCGGAACAATGCCGCATGATCCGGGAATACGCCAGAGAAAAAGAGATCACCCATTTTTATGATGTGGGCGAGATGGGCATTGAACACGCCCTCCTGCCGGAAAAAGGTTTGGTGGCTCCCGGCGAGCTGGTGGTGGGGGCTGACTCTCATACCTGCACCTATGGCGCTTTGGGAGCCTTTTCCACCGGCATGGGCAGTACCGATATCGCGGCGGCCATGGCCACGGGGAAATCCTGGTTCAAGGTGCCTTTCGCCCAACAATTTGTTCTATACGGCAAATTGCCCGCCTGGTCTTCAGGCAAGGATATCATTTTATATATCATCGGCAAGATCGGCGTTGCCGGCGCTTTATACCAATCCATGGAATTCACCGGCGAGGGCATTGCCAACCTTTCCATGTCCGATCGTTTTGCCATTGCCAATATGGCCATCGAAGCCGGAGCTAAAAACGGTATCTTTCCGGTGGATGCCAAGACCCAAAGCTATGTGGCGGGGCGGGTAACCCGGCCCTTTACCGTTTTTTCCGCCGACGATGACGCGGTCTATGAAAAGAGCCATGACATCGACCTTTCAAAAATCCGGCCTGTGGTGGCTTTGCCCCACCTGCCGGAAAATACCCGCTTCGCCGACGAATTGCCTTATATCCCCGTGGATCAGGTGGTCATCGGTTCCTGCACCAACGGACGACTGGAAGATCTCCAGGTAGCGGCCAGGATATTGAAGGATCGTAAGATCAAAAAAGGTGTGCGTACCATTGTTTTCCCCGCTACTCAGGAAATCTACCTGCAAGCGGTGAAGGAGGGACTCATTGAGACCTTTATCGAAGCGGGCGCAGCGGTTTCCACGCCTACCTGCGGTCCCTGCTTAGGCGGTCATTGCGGAATTTTGGGCAAGGGAGAGCGGGTGGTGGCTACCACCAACCGCAATTTTGTGGGCCGTATGGGACACAGCGAGTCCGAGATCTATCTGGCCAATCCTGCTGTTGCGGCCGCAACGGCTGTGGCCGGCTTCATCACGACCCCGGACGGCATTTAAAAGGAGGCGGCGAATATGCAAGCACTACAAGCGCAAGGAAAAGTCTTTCGCTATGGCGACAATGTGGATACGGACGTCATCATTCCCGCTCGCTATCTTAACACCTCGGATGGCGTGGAACTGGCGCGCCATTGTATGGAGGATATTGACGCCGCTTTTGTAGAGCGGGTCAGACCGGGAGATATCATGGTGGGCGGCAAAAACTTCGGCTGCGGTTCTTCCCGGGAGCATGCGCCACTTGCCATCAAATACAGCGGCATTGCCTGTGTCATTGCGGAAAGCTTTGCCCGGATCTTCTACCGCAACGCGGTGAATATCGGCCTGCCCATCCTGGAGTGCCCGGAAGCGGCGGCGGAGATCAAGGAATGCGACACCGTGTCGGTGGATTTTAAGACAGGAATCATCACTGATATCACCAGCGGCAAGAGCTATCAAAGCCAGGCATTTCCTGAATTTATCCAAAATATTGTGGCTTCGGGCGGCCTTTTGGCTTCTATCAAAGAATCGTAGAGGAATCACAAAAGAGTAACAAAAATTAGATGAGGTGCTTTTATGGTACATTATAATATTGCGGTCATCAAAGGAGACGGTATCGGGCCTGAGGTTACAGAGCAGGCCATACTGGTTTTAGAAAAAGTTGGCTGTCTCTTAGGACATGACTTTTGTTTTCAGGAAGTTTTGGCGGGCGGCATTGCCATCGACACGGTGGGAGAGTCTCTGCCCCAGAGCACCTTGGAAGCTTGCCTAAAGGCGGACAGTGTTCTTTTAGGCGCGGTCGGCGGTCCAAAATGGGATCATTTGCCCGGCGGCCAACGCCCGGAAACAGCTCTTTTTGGCTTGCGTGGTAATTTAGAGGTATTTGCCAACCTGCGCCCCGCAATGCTTTACGCGCCTCTTGCTGAGGCATGCCCTTTAAAGCCGGAACTGGTAGCGGGCGGCCTTGATTTGATCATCGTCCGGGAATTGACCGGCGGCATTTATTTTGGTGAAAAAGGGCGCAGGCAAACGCCTGAGGGTCAATGTGCTTATGACATCATGCCCTATAGCGTGAAAGAGATCCAACGGATCGGCCGGGTGGGCTTTGCCACCGCCCGGGCCAGACGCAAAAAACTGACCTCAGTGGATAAAGCCAATGTTCTGGAGACTTCCCGCCTTTGGCGGCAAGTTATGGAAGAGTTGGCTCAGGAATATTCCGATGTGGAATTTCGCAATATGCTGGTAGATAACGCCGCCATGCAATTGGTGCGAGATCCCGGCCAGTTTGACGTCATCGTAACGGAAAACATGTTCGGAGATATTTTATCCGACGAGGCTTCCATGCTGACAGGTTCCATCGGCATGCTGCCTTCCGCCAGTTTAGGCGAAGGCAAAAGCGGGCTTTATGAGCCGATTCACGGTTCGGCTCCTGATATTGCCGGAGCGGACAAGGCGAATCCCATCGCCACTATTTTGTCGGCGGCCATGATGTGCCGCTATTCTCTGGATTTACCCCAAGGGGCTGAGATCATCGAAAAAGCAGTGGAGCAAGTCCTGGCAGAGGGACTGCGTACGGCAGATATCGCAAAATCCGGTGAAAAAGCCTTAGGCACCGCTGCCATGGGTGAAGCGATCCTGAAAAGAATGTCCTGATAGGGCAGATGTTGTCGGCCTTTGCCGGGTCTCCCACTTTACGGTTCGGTAATAATTGACCTCGTTTAATATTCTTTTGCTTGAAAAAATTTTCTTGCACTTTACTTTGCCTGATGTTATAATAACTGCAAATAAGTACCTCAAACGGAGGTCTGAAAATGTCTCATCGCGCTGCAAATCGATTTTTTGGCCTGTTTAGCTTTAGTTTTTTAAACTACGGCTATTTTGACGTGGGCTAGAAAAACCATTTGCGGCTACTCTTATCCTGCTTGTTTATAGCACGGGAGCCTGATAATGGCTCCCGTGTTTTTTATTTTATGAAAGCTTAAAGCCTTGATTATTATGATCAAAATTAAAGGAGGTAATAAAATGATCGTCATCATGAGTCCGAAAGCAACTTCCGGCCAGACGGAAGAAGTGATTGCCACTCTGGAAAAAAGCCAAATGCAGGTACAGGTGAATCAGGGCGTGGATTGTGTGGTCCTAGGAGTTTTGGGAGATACGACCCAGGTAGACAAAGAACAGGTTTTGTTGATGGAAGGGGTGGAGCGCATCATCCCCGTACAGGAGCCTTATAAAAAGGCCAACCGGAAATTTCATCCGGAAAACAGCGTTGTCCAGGTGGGAGATGTGCTAATCGGCGGTAATCAAATCATTGCCATCGCCGGACCCTGCTCGGTGGAAAGCCTGGATCAAATGCGCGGTATCGCGGCCCAAGTCAAAGCGGCGGGGGCTTCCGCCATCCGGGGCGGCGCTTACAAGCCGCGCACCTCGCCCTATTCCTTCCAGGGCATGGAAAAAGAAGGCATCGAGATCCTACAGCAGATACGGTTGGAAACCGGGCTGCCCATCGTGACGGAGCTGACCACTCCCCGGCATGTGGAAATGTTTGAGATGGTGGTGGATGTCATCCAAATTGGCGCCCGCAATATGCAAAATTTCGAGCTTCTGAAGGAAGTTGGCAGCACCAAAAAGCCGGTATTGTTAAAACGGGGCCTTTCCAGCACCATTGAGGAGCTTCTCATGTCGGCGGAGTATATCATGAGCCGGGGTAACCCCAATGTGATCCTATGCGAACGGGGCATCCGCACCTTCGAGAATTATACCAGGAATACTTTGGATATCAGCGCCATTCCGGCTTTGAAAGAGCTTTCCCACTTGCCCGTTTTGGTGGACCCTTCCCACGCCGCCGGACGGCGCTACATGGTAGAGCCCCTGTCTCTGGCGGCAGTGGCCGCGGGTGCCGATGGGTTGCTTATCGAAGTGCATAACGATCCTAAAAACGCCCTTTCCGACGGACCCCAGTCCATCTTGCCACAGGATTTCGCTGTTTTGATGGAGAAATGCGGCAAAGTGGCGGAACTCTTGGGTCGCAGCATGTAGTAAGTAGTGCGCAGGAAAACCCGCAAGTTGCATCAGGAAAATACTTTCGGTGGCATGTTCTATGAAGGCCCCATTGCCATCTTCCCGTGTTTTGACTGGACAAAGCAGGACAAAAAAGGATAAAGCAGGATAAAACAGGAAAAAGCCGAATAAAAAACAGATAAAACAGGATGATAGCAGGATACTATTTATGTTGAGGTATCATTAGCATTTAAATGAAGCAAAAGCGAAACTGGCATACCAAAAATACGGAATAAGCAGCAAGGCATGTCTTACCCGCAAGTAAATTTGCTGAATTTGCTAACGTTTCTAATGGCTTTATTGTATTTATCCTCTTCTATCATGAACAGGTAAAAACGAAACAGCGTAAAAAGCACAATATAAAGACAGTATAAAGAAGGAGCAGATGGTTTTGAAAACAGTCCATGGCAATGGTTATGATATTCATATCGGCGAAGGCCTTCTGAAAAAAACCGGGGAATACTTGGCTGCCTTTACCGGGAGAAAGGCCTTTGTGGTCAGTGATGCAAAAGTAGCGCCCCTTTACGGCATACAATTACTTGATGTTCTTAGGGAAGCCGGCATGACGTCTACTTTAGTAACAGTACCGGAAGGAGAAGGCAGCAAATCCCCGGAAATGCTGTTTTATTTATACGGCAAGATGGCGGAGGCTCCTCTTTCCCGCCAGGATGTGGTGCTGGCATTGGGCGGCGGCGTAGTAGGGGATTTAGCCGGTTTTGCCGCCGCCACCTATATGCGGGGCGTCAATTTTGTGCAGCTTCCCACTACCTTGCTGGCTCAGGTAGACAGCTCTGTGGGCGGCAAGGTAGCCATTGACCTGCCCCAGGGTAAGAATATGGCTGGCACCTTTTACAATCCCAAGATGGTAGTGGCCGACATTGCCGCTTTGGCTACTTTAGAACCCCGCCAGTGGTCGGCAGGCATGGCGGAGGTCATCAAATACGGTTGCATCAGAGATCAAGCGCTTTTTTATCAAATCGCCAAAGGAAAAGAGCGGCAGGATCTTACCGCGCTGGTGACCCGCTGTATTGCCATTAAGCAGGAATATGCCGCCGCCGATCCCTTTGACCGGGGGATTCGGGCCCAGTTGAATTTTGGCCATACTTTGGGGCATGCCGTGGAAAGCGCCCTTGGTTATAACGGAATCCTCCACGGCGAGGGCGTTGCCATCGGCATGGCGGCCGCTGCCCGGCTCAGTGAAAAATTGGGACTGGCGCCGGTAGGGACAGCAAAAGAGATCGAAGAAGTACTCATCCGTTATGATTTGCCGGTGCAAGCTCCCCCTGTGGATCGCAAATTAGTGGCGGATGCTTTACAATTGGATAAAAAGGGCGCCGGACGTCTGGTGCTTTTAAAAGGCATTGGTGAAGCTGTGGTGGAGCAGGTGCCGGCTTTGGTTCTTGAACAATTGCTGGAGGGGGTAGGCGTATGAAGCTTTTGGAGATTACACCCGGCAAGCTTCGGGGCGATGTCTGGATTCAACCCTCAAAATCTCTTTCCCATCGGGGGCTTATTTGCGCTGCCTTGGCGGAAGGTACTTCCATTTTGAAAAATGTGGGCGCTTCCCAGGATCTTATCGCGACAGGACGGGGTCTGGAAGCCCTTGGTTTGGCCCGTATATTAGGGGAACCCCCTGTTCTGGCGGTATCCGGTGGCTTGCGGGAGAAGGAAAAGGCAATGGTGGATTGCAAAGAATCCGGTTCCACCTTACGTTTTCTTTTGCCCGTAGCCTTGGCCTGCGGCGTCGAAACCCTTTTCACTGGCGGCGGCCGGCTGTTCCAGCGTCCCATGGCGCCTTATCTTGAGGCGCTTCGCCGGGGCGGCGCCACGATTGAGGAAAAGCCGGAGGGCATCTTGGCCAAGGGTCGGCTGCAAAGCGGCGCCTATGTTCTGCCGGGCAATGTTTCCAGCCAGTATGTCTCGGGGCTGCTTCTGGCGTTGCCCTTATTAAAAGAAAGTTCCCAAATTGCGATCGAAGGCGAGCTGCAATCCGCCGATTATGTGGCGCTTACCCAAGATGTGCAGGCGCTTTTCGGTATTGTGATCTTAAGAGAAGGGAATCATTTTACAATAAAACCCGGGAAATATACTCCTTTTGCTTACCATGTGGAAGCGGACTGGTCTCATGCCGCGTTTTACCTGACGGCAGGCTTTCTGGGCAATCCGGTTTCCTGCCGCGGCCTTTACGGCAATAGTCTGCAAGGGGACAGAGCCGTCACGGCTCTATTGACACAAATGGGAGCACGGATCTGGGACACCGCTTTGGAAGTAAAGGCATTGCCCGGTACACCTCAGGCCAGTATCATTGACGCCGCGCAGGTGCCTGATTTGGTGCCTGCTTTGGCAGTAGCGGCCTGCGGCGTAACGGGTGAAACCAGAATTATCCATGCCGAAAGGCTGCGTCTTAAGGAAAGCGACCGCCTGGCGGCCATTGCGGCGGGTATTACTGCTTTAGGCGGCAGCGTTGCGGAAACATCGGACGGGCTTTTGATCTATGGCAGCGGCAGCCTGAGAGGCGGTAGGGTTTCGGCCTGGGGCGATCACCGTATTGCCATGTCTCTGGCCATTGCTGCCACCATCTGTCGGGAGCCCGTGCTTTTGGAAGGTTATGAAACGGTAGAAAAATCGGCTCCCGATTTTTGGAGGGAATATGAGTCGTTAGGAGGCGTCATACATGAGCATCTTTCTTGGTAGTAACTTGAAAATAACGGTCTTCGGCGAATCTCACGGTCCCGCCGTCGGGGTGGCCATAGACGGTTTACCTCCTGGCTTGCCGGTGCAAGAGGATGAGATTGCCCTGGCCATGGCAAGGCGGGCCCCTGGCCAAAATTTATATTCCACGCCCCGGATGGAAAAAGATGAAGTTAATATCCTTTCCGGCGTTTACCAGGGGAAAACCACAGGCACGCCCCTTTGCGCCATGATTGCCAATACCAATGTCCGGCGGCAGGATTACGGCAACGGCTCGCTTTTACGTCCCGGCCATGCCGATTATACGGGCATGGTGCGCTACCAGGGTTTTCATGACCCTTCGGGCGGCGGTCATTTCTCAGGCAGACTGACGGCTCCTTTGGTTTTTGCCGGTGTTTTGGCCGCGCAGTGGCTGAACCGACGGAACATTGTTGTGGGAGCCCACGCGGCCATGATCGGCCATGTGGCGGACAGCTCTTTTGACCCCTGCAACCTTGATACGGCGGCCTTGGCAGGCTTAAAGAAAAAAGAAATCCCCGTTTTGGATGACGGCGCGGCGGAATATATGAAGGCAGCCATTCTGGAAGCCGGAGAAAACGAAGATTCCGTGGGCGGTATCATCGAATGTGCCGCTTACGGTTTACCAGCCGGTTGGGGCAGCCCCATGTTTGCCGGTGTGGAAAATGTCATTGCCTCCCTTTTATTTGCCATTCCCGCCGTCAAAGGCGTGGAATTTGGCGCCGGTTTTGCCATGGCGGAAATGCGGGGCAGCGAGGCCAACGATCCCTTTATTTTACAGGAAGACAAAATCGTTACTGCTACCAACCATAACGGCGGTGTTAACGGCGGAATCACCAACGGCATGCCCTTGATCCTTCGGGCGGCGGTGAAGCCCACGCCATCCATCGGACAAAGTCAGAAGACTGTGGATATGGCGGCTCATACGGAAAAAATGCTCTCCATCAGCGGCCGGCATGATCCCTGCATCGTGTTGCGGGCGGTGCCGGTGGTGGAAGCGGCGGTAGCGCTGGCCCTGATGGATATTGGCATGGAAGGGGCGAAAGCATGAAAGAATTGGAACAGTTAAGAAAAGAGATCGACGCTATCGACAGTGAGCTGGTCAAGCTGTTCCAGGAACGGATGGCATTGGCCCGGGAAATTGCCTGGGAGAAAGAAAAAGCCGGGCTGCCCATTTATGACGCCTCCCGGGAGGAGGCCGTCTGCCAAAGCCGCCTGGCTTGGCTGTCTGATGAAACCCTGGCAGATAAGCTGCAAGTCTTTTTCCATACCATAATGGATCTGAGCAAGAAAGAGCAGATGTCATCCCTTTCTCAAAAAACGGTATCAGAGACCACGGATAAGACAGAGAACGGCCCTAAGCAGGAGCAAACCTCCCAAAACCCCATTGAAAAAGCCCTTAAAAAGAGGACGCAAGATGGCAAAGAGCCGGAAAGTACTTCCTTTAAGCCGGGGATAACCACAGAAAAAGTTCCCGAGACTGCCCAAGTAAAAGTCGCCTATGCGGGAGTACCCGGCGCTTACAGTCACGAGGCCTTGGAAAAATGGTTTGGTAACCGGGGGGTTGCTTTGGCTTATCCCGATTTTGCCGGTGTCTTTCAAGCGGTGGCTCGGGGCGAAGCCAAGTATGGCGTGGTTCCGGTAGAGAATTCCACCACCGGTTCCATTGCTCAGGTCTATGATTTGATGATGGAATTTCCAGCCTCTATTACAGGGGAAATGATCCTGCCGGTTCGGCATTGCCTTTTGGGTTTGCCAGGAACGCGCTTATCGGATATTCGGCAAGTCTATTCCCACGAACAGGGCTTTGAGCAATGTATGCCTTTTTTACAGAAAAATACCGGCTGGGAAAAGCGGCCTTATCATAATACGGCTCTCTCTGCCCAGTATGTGAAAAATACCGGCGACAAAGAGAAAGCCGCCATTGCCAGCCAATACGCCGCAGATACCTACGGCCTGGCGGTTCTTTCGGCAAATATCCAGGCTGCCGCCCAAAACAGCACTCGCTTTTTTATCATCGCGGAAGAGCCGCAAGAGGCTGTGGGGAATAAAGTGACCTTTAGTTTTACGTTGCCGCACCGCTCTGGTTCTTTATACCAAGCTTTAGGGCTCTTTGCCGAAAAGGGCTGGAACCTGACTAGGATCGAATCCCGTCCGATTCCGGGTCATAATTTTGAATACCGTTTTTTTGCCGATATTGAAGGCGATTTCACATGGGAGGGAGCTCTTCTGATGCTGAAGGAACTGGGCGATTATGCCAGCCCCTGCCGTCTTTTGGGACTATATGAAAAAGCGGCGAGGGAGGTCTGACGTGATGCCTAATCTTTATCTAATCGGTATGCCGGGCAGCGGCAAAAGTACCCTGGCTCCTTTGGCGGCCGGGGAATTGGGGCTTGTGCCTATGGATTTAGACGCCTGCATCGAACAACAAGAAAACGCGACCATTAATCAAATTTTTCAGCAAAAAGGGGAGGCCGCTTTCCGGACGCTGGAGAGAAAAATCCTGCAAGAATATGCCGTGCGGCATGGGTTTCTCATTGCCACGGGCGGCGGTATCATTCTTGACCCCGCCAATGTCCTGTTGATGCAAAAAAGCGGCTTGGTGGTTTATTTGAACCGGTCCCTGGATTTGCTCATCCAAGAGGTAAAGCCCACAAAACGTCCTTTGCTGCAAGGTGATACCGAAAAACGGCTCCGGCAATTGTACGCTCAGCGGCAGAAGCTCTACGAGACTGCCAGTCATGTTACTTTAGTTCATGACGGCGATACGGGATTGGCAGCGCAAAAGCTGATTGATCTCGGACGCGCCTATTTCAATCAAAAAGCCCTGTAAGGTTACAGGGCTTTTGTGTTATATGATTTTTGCCGTACTTTCCGGGAAATGCTTACCCCGGCTATGTTGTGCGATTTGATGATAAAGCGATGTTTTGCAATATCAAAAGGCTTTAACCAATCAGCCCAAACCTTGTGCTTTTAAGGCCTGTTCGATGGTGATCTTATCCTTTTTGTCCGTTTTGACGCCGGTCAAAATGGTAAAAGCCTCCATCGCCTGATAAATCAGCATATCCAAGCCGTTGGCAGTGCAATGGCCCAGTTCCCTTGCTTTTTGCAGCAGCAGGGTCTCTCTGGGGTCGTAGATGAGATCAAAAACCAGGGAATGATCCGGTAAGGTTTGAAGAAATTCCAGATTTTCGAAATTTTCGGGATTGCCCACCATGCCCAGGGGCGTGGTGTTCACCAAAAGCAGTGCATTTTTCATGGCATTGATGATATTTCCTTCCGTCCATGTTAAAATAGTAAGAGGAGCGCCGCCTTGCTCTTGGATGGTTTCCTTGATGGGCGCGGCCTTTTCCGGCGTACGGGCGATAATGGTTACAGGCGCTTTTTCCATCAGAGCCCAATGCAGAGCCAAAGCATTGCAAGCGCCGCCGCAGCCTAAAAATACCGCCGGCAGCTTTTGCGGGTCCCGTCCGGTGGCTTGTACCGCCTGCGCAAATCCCAAAGCGTCGGTGGAATAGCCTTGCAGTCCTTTATAAGTGCAGCAAACGGTATTGACCGAATGCGCCAAAGCGCCGTCCTTGGTAATGGTCGCCAAAAGGGGGATGATGCCTTGCTTATGGGGCATGGTAATATTGAATCCCGCCAGATCATATTCGGCGATGAGCCGGGGCAGCTCCTGCTCCAATTGGGTTTTCCGAATACGCAGGGGACGGTAGGTCCCGTCATAATGGTGGATTTCATAAAGCAGGTTGTGAATGGCCGGTGATAGGCTGTGGCCCACAGGATCACCGATCACGGCAAAATTTTTGGGCAAAGAAAGCACCTCCCAATATTATTGAAACTATTGTATCACGTTCTGTCAAGGAGGAAAAGAGATGAAACACATTTTATTGCTGAACGGCCCTAATTTAAATTTATTAGGCATCCGGGAAAAGGCTGTCTACGGTACGCAGACCTTGCAGGAGATTGAAAAAATGGTGGAAGCTCATGCCGTAACTCGCGGGGTGTCGCTTGTTTGCTTTCAGTCCAATAGCGAAGGGGCATTGATTGACAGGATCCATGCCGGTTACGGCAACGTAGACGGCATTATTTTCAATCCCGGCGCCTATACCCATTATAGTTACGCTCTGCGGGACGCTATTGCCGGCGTAGAAATCCCCACGGTAGAGGTGCATCTTTCCGATATCCGTCAAAGAGAACCGTTTCGCAGCATTTCCGTGATCGAGCCGGTTTGTGTGCAGCAGATCAGCGGCCACGGTGCGGCGGGATATTTGGAAGCCTTGGATATTTTGCTGGATTTATAAACCATGCCCGTGGTATGATATAGCATGTGATAAAATCTATTATTATTAAAGCAGAAGGAGAATGCCTCAATGGCACGAGACTGCAAAAATGGGGTGAATCTTTTGGTAAAGCGTGTTTATGTGGAAAAGAAAAAAGGTTTTAACGTGGCGGCGCAGGGCATGAGCCGGGATCTTAAGGAGAACTTCGGTATTGCTTCTTTAAAGAATCTTCGCATTGTCAACCGTTATGATATCGCCGGTCTGGACGAAGCTCATTATGAAGCCGCCTGCCGGCAAATATTGGCGGAACCGGCGGTGGACCTGCTCTATCATGAGGAGCTGCCGCCTTTAGCCGCCGCAGAGAAAATCCTGGCGGTGGAATTTCTGCCGGGACAATACGATCAGCGGGCGGACAGCGCCGCCCAATGTGTGCAATTACTGACCCAGCAGGAAAAGCCGCAGGTGCGGGTGGCTACCCTTTATATTTTGGAAGGGGATTTCAGCGATAAGGAATGGCAGGCCATCCGTAATTATTGCATCAATCCGGTGGACAGCAGGGAAGCGGCGGCGGCCAAACCGGATACCTTGGATATTGCATATACAGCGCCTGCCGACGTGCCTATTTTAAAAGGGTTCCGCCAAATGGACGAGGAAGCGCTGACCAAACTATGGCAAGAGATGGGACTGGCCATGAGCGTGGCGGATCTGGCTTTCTGCCGGGATTATTTTGCCGGGGAAGAGAAACGCGATCCTACCTTAACAGAGATCAAAGTCATCGACACCTATTGGTCCGACCATTGCCGCCATACTACTTTCCAGACGGCCATTGAAGAAATCCGCATCGAAGAAGGATTTTACGCGCCCCTGTGGCGGCAAGCTTTGGCGGAATACAAAGCGGCTCGGCAAAAAACCGGCCGGGAGCAAAAACCTCTTACCTTGATGGATATGGCTACCATCAATGCCAAGGAAATGCTTTCAGACGGAAAAATCCCCGATCTGGACAGCTCGGAGGAAATCAATGCCTGCAGCGTGAAAGCCCAGGTGGATGTGGACGGCAAAGTAGTGCCTTATTTGGTCATGTTCAAAAACGAAACACACAATCACCCCACGGAGATCGAGCCCTTTGGGGGTGCGGCCACCTGTATCGGCGGCGCCATCCGGGACCCTCTTTCCGGAAGGGCTTATGTCTATCAAGCTATGCGGGTCACCGGCTGCGGCGATCCCTTGGAGAAGGTGGAGGATACCATCCCCGGCAAGCTGCCGCAAAGGAAGATCACGGTAGGCGCAGCTCAGGGTTACAGCAGCTACGGCAATCAGATCGGTTTGGCCACCGGTTTGGTGGATGAAGTTTATCATCCAGGCTATAAAGCCAAAAGAATGGAGATCGGGGCTGTAATCGCGGCGGCGCCCGCCGCTCATGTGGTGCGGGAAACGCCGCAACCTGGCGATGTGGTGCTGCTTTTAGGCGGCGCTACCGGACGGGACGGCTGCGGTGGCGCCACTGGCTCCAGCAAAGCCCATGATGAAAACAGTATTTTGGAATGCGGCGCGGAAGTGCAAAAGGGTAATCCCATCACCGAACGCAAGCTGCAGCGCTTATATCGCAATGAGAAATTCACTACCTTGGTTAAGCGTTGCAATGATTTTGGCGCCGGCGGCGTTTCTGTGGCCATCGGCGAGCTGTCCGACGGCCTGGAGATCAACTTGGACGCGGTACCTAAAAAGTATGAAGGCTTGGATGGTACGGAGCTGGCCATTTCCGAGTCCCAGGAACGTATGGCGGTAGTGGTGCGTGCGCAGGACGTGGACAAGGTGCTGAAGCTGGCGGCGGCGGAAAATCTGGACGCCACCCCGGTTGCCGTGGTAACGGACCGGGAAAGGATGGAAATGAATTGGCGGGGGCAAAAGATCGTCAATATTTCCCGCGCCTTTTTGGATACCAATGGTGTTCGCGCCAAAAGCAAGGTTGTTGTGAACCAGCCCCAGGGAGATTTCTTTGCCACCGTCCCGGCGGGAGATATAAAAAGTGCCTGGCTTGATGCCATGTCACGGTTAAACAATTGCAGTAAAAAGGGCTTGGTCGAGCGTTTTGACAGCACCATCGGCGCCGGCAGCGTTTTAATGCCTTTCGGCGGTATGCATCAGATGACGCCCAGTCAGGTCATGGCGGCGAAGATTCCGCTGATCCAAGGCGAGACCCACACCGGCACTTGGATGAGCTATGGTTTTGACCCTTATTTAAGTTCTTGGAGCCCCTACCACGGCGGTCTTTACGCGGTGGTGGAAGCCTTAAGCAAGATCGCGGCGGCAGGAGGGGACGCGGCCCGGTGCCGCCTCACCATGCAAGAATATTTCGGCGCGCTTCATGATGTGCCCAGCCGCTGGGGCAAGCCTTTTGCCGCTTTGCTGGGAGCACAGACCGCCATGCGGCAGCTTGCGGTACCGGCTATCGGCGGTAAGGATAGCATGTCTGGTAGCTTTAATGACCTGGATGTACCGCCTACCTTATGTGCTTTTGCCGTTTGTGTTGGAGATATGCGAAAAGTCATTTCACCGGAATTGAAAGCGCCGGGTAATCTTTTAGCGGTTCTCCCGGTGGGCCGGGATGAATACGGCACGCCTGATTTTGCCCAGTTGAAGGCCAATTTTGCTTTCATGGCCGGCCAGGCAGGCAAGGTGCGTTCCGCCTCCGCTTTGGGACAGGGCGGCATCGGCGTTACCTTGGCCAAAGCGGCTTTTGGCAATCATTTAGGTGTGAAGCTGTATGGAGAGTGGGACAGTCAAATGCTGTTTGCTCCGGCTTATGGCAGTATTTTGTTGGAAATCGAAAATGAAGCAACTCTTTTCGGTATGGAATATGACCTCATTGGCGAAGTGCAGACCGCGCCGGTGGTGGATTACGGCAGCGGCAGCATTGCTCTTTGCGATCTCCTAACGGCCTGGCAGAATACCTTGGAACCGGTATTTTCCACCAAGGCGCCTTTGCCTGAGATGACACAGATGCCTCTTTATACCGGACAAACCGGCAAAAAATCAGCTTATAAGCAGTCAAGCCCTAAAGTTTGCATGCCTGTTTTCCCCGGCACCAACTGTGAATACGATCTGGGCAAAGCTTTTGCCAAAGCGGGAGCCGCGGTGGAAAGTATCATCATCAAGAACCGCAATGCCCAGGATATTGAAGAAAGCATCCGCGCTTTTGCACGTTCACTGGCCGATTGCCAGATCATGGCCATTCCCGGCGGTTTCTCCGCCGGAGACGAGCCGGAAGGCAGCGGCAAATTTATCGCCGCAGTTTTAAGAAATCCGCTGATCGCGGAACAATTAAATCGGTTGCTCCAGCAAAAAGACGGCTTGATCATCGGTATCTGCAATGGTTTCCAGGCTTTGGTGAAAGTTGGCTTAGTCCCTTATGGCGAGATCCGGGAGATGCGGCCTGACAGCCCCACCTTAACCTTCAATCAGATCGGCCGCCACATCAGCCGTATTGCTCAAACCAGAATCACCAGTACGCTTTCTCCCTGGCTGGCTCAGTCGCAAGCGGGAGACATCCATTGTGTGGCTATTTCTCATGGGGAAGGACGCTTTGTTGCCACGGAAGAAGAGATCAAATCACTCTTTGCCAATGGCCAGGTCGCAACCCAGTATGTGGACACCAACGGCCTTCCTTCCATGGATATTGCCTATAATGCCAACGGTTCCATGTACGCCATTGAAGGTATTACCAGTCCAGACGGCCGCATCCTGGGTAAAATGGGCCATACCGAACGGGTGGATTCCGGTTTGTATATCAATGTACCGGGTGACTACGATCAAAAGATCTTCTCAGCCGGCGTGGCTTATTTCAAATAGTCCGGCTTTTTAACGGGTTTTTCTTATCAATTTTGTTCATTTTTTGGGGGTAGTGATGAAGAAACTTTGGGTTTTCTTTTTATGTTGTATTTGTAGTGTAATGCTCTTGACCGGCTGTCAGGAAACGGCAAAGACCATAACCGGCAGTGTTGTTATCACAGCGCCGGATGGGATAGAGCTTCTCAATACCGAAGTATCGGTGAATGAAAAGGATGCTACCGCTCTTGCGGCTATTACCAAGGCCTGTCAGGATCACAATGTCCCGTATACCTTGAAGAACGGCATGTTGGATAATTTCGGCAATGTGGCTTCCACAGCCACCGACGGCTGGCTTCTGTATGATAAAGGTGTATTGACCCAAGAGGGCGCCAAATCCATTTCCTTGGAGGATGGATTCCAAATTGAGCTGAAATATCTCAATTATGACCAGTATTTTAAATTATAAAGTAAGCGCAAGAGACCCGGGGAATATAAATCCCCGGGTCTTTTCTCATGTACGCTTTAGCGAGTGGCCAACGTTTTGACGTTGGCCACAAAACACCACCTTTAATAAAATGATAACCCCTAAGTAAACAGTGGTTTTTCTGTCTACTTAGAGGTTATCACTTCATCACTTCAATTTTACGGTTGGTTATGATTATTTTGGTTTTCTATATTTTGTTTTTCCTTGGTATAGGGGCAGGTGTTGGGATTCCTGGAGCAGGTAGAACAACTTTTGTTATGGCAGCCGCGGTTTTTGCTTTTACGCCAGCTGACAAAAGCCGCCACTGCCAGAATCAGTAAAGGAATGATAATGACCCAATCAATTGCATGCAAGAAATATCACCTCACTAGAAGCCCAAAAGAAGGCCGAACCGGTAAACGATAAAAGCGACGATCCAGGCAACAGAAGTTTGAAATAGCATGGCTAAAACGGCCTTCTTCCGAGAAACCAGTTCTTTTTTGATCACCGCGAACGTGGCGATACACGGCATGTAAAGTAAAGTAAAAACCAAGAAAGAAGCGGCGCTCAAGGTGCTGAACAATCCTTGCAAGGTACCGCTCACCGCTGCTTCCGTCGAGCCCATCAAAACAGCCAGAGTACTGACGACGGCTTCCTTGGCGGTAAGGCCGGTGATGAGTGCCGTAGTAGCCTGCCAGCTGCCAAAACCAAGAGGTTTAAAGATGGGAGCGATCAAAGAGCCGATGGAGGCTAAGATGCTGCCCTCGCTGGAAGCCGCCAGGTTAAACTGCCAATCTAAAGTGCGGCAGAACCAAATGACGATAGAAGCCAGGAAAATAACGGTAAAAGCCCGTTGGATAAAACCTTTGGCTTTTTCACCCACATCCAGCATGATATTGTTCCAGGTAGGCAGGCGGTAAGCGGGCAGTTCCATGATGAAAGGCGCCGCATCGCCTTTAAATGCCGTCTTTTTTAAGAGGAACCCTATTAAGATTCCCATTACGATGCCCAAAACATACAGGCAAATCATAACCAGCGCCTGGTAGTTGGGAAAAAATGCTGCGGTGAACAATGCGTAAATTGGTAGCTTGGCACTACAGGACATGAAGGGTACCAAGAGGATGGTAACCATGCGGTCTTTTTTACTGGCCAGTGTCCTGGTGGAAAGAATGGCCGGCACCGAACAGCCGAAACCGATGAGCATGGGAACGAAAGAGCGCCCCGACAAACCGATCTTGCGCAAGAGTTTGTCCATAACGAAAGCCACCCTGGCCATATAACCGCTATCCTCCAGAAGGGAGAGGAAGAAAAACAAAATAATAATGGTGGGGAGGAAGGATAAGACGCTGCCGATCCCTACAAAAACGCCGTCAATGATAAGAGAGTGCAGCCAGAAGCTGATGCCAAGCGCCGTGAGACCGGCGTCAACCAGGTTGGTCACATACTGAATGAAGTTTCCCATAAGGTTACTTAGGGTAGAGCCCAAAATACCGAAGGTCAGCCAGAAGATAAAAGCCATGATGCCGAGAAAAATTGGGATGGCCCATATTTTATGGGTGAGCAAACGGTCGATTTTAACGGAACGCTGCCGTTCCTTGCTTTCACCGCCTTTTTGAATATAATTCCGGCATAGCTCTTCGATAAAACTGTAGCGCATATCCACAATGGCGGCTTCCTTGTCTGTGGCCAGGTTATTCTCCATTTCATGCACAATAGAGTCGATAATGGCCTTTTCCTGCGGCGAGATGGCAAGCTCCCTTTCTACCAGAGCATCGCCTTCAATGACTTTAATGGCGGTGAAGCGCAGCGGTAAATTGCTTTGTACCGCACGGTCCTCGATCAAGTGCGTGACGGCGTGAATGGCCTTATGGGTAGCACCGCTGCAAAAATCCCATTTCAAATGGTTTTTTTTGCCTTTGGCCGTTTGATAGGCGATCTCGATCAGATCATTAATCCCCTGGTTTTTGCCGGCGGAGATGGGCACGATAGGCAAGGCCAGTTCCTGCGCGATGCCTTTCACATCAATGAAATCACCGTTGGAATCCACCTCGTCCATCATGTTCAAGGCAATGACCATGGGCATGTCCAATTCCATCAGCTGTAGGGTAAGATAAAGATTTCTTTCGATATTAGTGGCATCCACGATATCGATGATCAGGTCGACGTTTTCGTTGAGCAGGTAGTCTCTGGTTACCACTTCTTCCTCGGTATAAGGGGAGAGGGAATAAATGCCCGGCAGATCCACTACCGTAATATTGTTAGTGTTTTTTAAGATCCCTTCTTTTTTCTCTACCGTAACGCCAGGAAAGTTGCCTACGTGCTGTTTGCTCCCGGTCAAAGAGTTGAAAAGCGTGGTTTTGCCACTGTTGGGGTTACCGATCAGCGCATATTTCATTTAGCTCACCTCTTGAACCTGGATATGTTTGGCTTCTTCCTTTCGCAGGGTAAGGGCGTAACCCCGTAAATAGATCTCCATGGGGTCACCCATGGGAGCGACCTTGTGTACCAGAATCTTGGTTTTGGGAGTCAGCCCCATATCCAAAAGACGGCGGCGAATGATTTTTTCCCCTCCGGTAGACAGTATCACGCAGAAATTGGTGGGTTGGATTTGGTCTAGTGTCATGTCAGCCTCCTAAATGCCAATGAGTTTATCCTGTAAAAATGTTAGATATGGCTAACATTGTGAGAGAAAAAAAACAGCAACAAATTTTGTAAATGTTAGCTCTGGATTACATTTTAATAGGTTGCCCTTGTTTTGTCAAGCATATCATGATATATTGAAGAAAAGGATTTAAATTTGGTAAAAAATAAAAACGCGAGCAGGTGGTGGCATGGCCAAAATTTCTGCATCCAGCCAGGATTATTTGGAAACGATTTTGGAGCTTTCGGAAAAAAATCAAAGCATCCGTTCCATTGATATCGCCAATTTGTTAGGGGTAAGCCGGGCCAGCGTCAATAAGGCGCTGGGCGTTTTGAAATCCTCCGGACTGATTGTACAGGAAAAATATGCGCCCATCTATCTTACGGAAAAAGGGCGGCAAGAGGCCGCCAATGTAAAACGCCGCCATAATGTGTTAAAACGTTTTCTCACCGAGGTTTTAATGGTGAATCCTCAAACGGCGGAAGTGGACGCCTGCAAGATGGAGCATTCCATCAGCTGGGAGACCTTAAATAAGCTGGAGGAATTCTTTATCAAAAATTCATAAAAAAAGCACCCACCAAAGGGTGCTTTTTCGTTTTAGCACTTAATCCACTTTTATTGTAAAATTATGGTAAAAAATTTAGGAGTTTGCCTTTTTTTAATGACAGGTGCCGTCGCAGTTGCCTTGGCCGCCACCTGCCTCTTCGTCATGGTGTTCATGATGGTTGCAGATCAGGTGGGGATCATTTTAGAGAATTCCCAAGAGATAATCCGCCACTGCTTCATCCCCATTGCCTTCTACATCTGCAATCACCCGGATGCCGGCATCCTTCAGCGTGGTCTTGGCGTTGTCGCCGATACCGCCGCAGATAAGCAAATCAATATCGTTTTGCTGTAATAAACCGGCAAGAGCAGAGTGCCCACTTTCTGAGGTTGCAAGTTCAGTTTTGCCTGCGATCTTGCCGTTTATGATATCATAGACGTTAAACAAGCTGCTCTGACCGAAATGTTGGAATACTTCCTCTGCTTCTATAGGAACGGCAATACGCAGTGTTTTGCCTGCCAAGGCCTTCACTTTAGCGGCGGCATCATCCAGCCAATTTCCGGTAAAATCTTCCATTGCGCCGTTGTCGCAGGCTCCGGACAGGCTGGGATCAAGAGGCAGTTTCCCTAAAACCTCCAGGCCGTATTTGGCCGCCGTTTCCGTTACATGGCTTTCGCCGAAAGGATAGATCTTCTTATTGCAGTCAGGGCATTGGACATAGCTCATATTTTCAATAATCCCTAAAATCGGGATATGCATGGTTTTTGCCATATTGACGGCTTTGGCAACGATCAGGGAAACCAGCTCCTGAGGAGAGGTGACGATGATGATGCCGTCTAAAGGAATGGATTGAAAGACAGACAAAGGCACATCACCGGTGCCGGGAGGCATATCCACCAGCATGCAGTCAACCTGATCCCAGATGACATCGGTCCAGAACTGCTTAACGGTTCCGGCAATCAGCGGTCCGCGCCAAATAACGGGTGCATCTTCGTCTTCCAAGAGGAGGTTGATGGACATGATCTGGATGCCTGTCTTGGTTTTTGCCGGTAAGAGACCGGATTGGTTGCCCATAGCCTTTTCGTGCAAGCCAAAAATCTTGGGAATGGAAGGCCCGGTGATATCCGCGTCTAAAATGGCGGTATTCAGACCTTGACGATTCAGTAAAATAGCCAGGCTGGAGGTGACCAGAGATTTTCCCACGCCGCCTTTGCCGCTGACGACCCCAATAACTTTTTTTACTTGACTCATGGGGTGAAGAGACTCCATCAGATCGACGGGAGCTTTTTGACGGGAGCTGCAATCGGAACTGCAGCTGCCGCATTGATTGTTACAGTTTTCCGCTTCGGACATCATGACATCTCCTTTTTGTAATTGCTTTTGAATTATTATTACGTTTCGTGAAAATGGCAGGAGAGACAGGCCTTTTGGCAATGGCAGGTGTGATCCGCCAAAACGTAAGAGCCGCCTTCGATATGAATTCCTTTACCATAGGCCAAGGCCTCCGCAATGCTTTTGCGGGCGGCGTAGAGGATACGCTGCAAAGTTCCCCGGGAAATGGTCATGCGGCTGGCGGCAGTATCCTGATCTAACCCTTCCAGATCACAAAGGCGCAGCGCTTCCAGCTCATCCACATTTAAAATAACAAAATCTTCACTGCCGTTCTGGGGTGTAAAGATCCGATTTACTGGCTCGGCGCAAACGCGCCGGTATTTTTGATTTCTCGGCATTCTCCCACCTCCATATGCTTAAAATAATGGGCATATGCACAAAATAATTATATTGTGCTTACGCCCATTTGTCAATATTATTTAATATTGATACAATTTTATTCTGGTACTTTGAAAATTTATCTCAGAATAAGAGTCTTGCCCCATTGGCCACGATAAAGCATATTAAAAGTCCCGTCATGGTAGGCAGCAGGAAAGCAAGTATAGTCCACTTCAAGCTTTGGGTCTCTTTTTTGATGGTAAGACAGGTGGTGGCACAGGGGAAATGCATTAAGGAAAAGAGCATGGTACAGACCGCCGTTACCCAAGTCCAGCCGTTATTGATCAGCAGATCTTTCAATTGGGTCAAGCTGTCTAGCTCCATAAGGCTGCCTTGCGACATATAGCTCATGATGATAATGGGAATGACGATCTCATTGGCGGGAAAGCCTAAAAGAAAAGCCATGAGGATGACACCGTCAAAGCCGAAAAGCCTGGCAAAAGGATCTAAAAATCCGGTGCAATGCGCCAGAATGGTAACGCCGTCTAATGATACATTGGAAAGAAGCCAGATCAGGATGCCTGCCGGGGCTGCGACCATGACCGCGCGGCCCAGGACAAAAAGAGTACGGTCAAAAATAGAACGCACGATGACTTTGCCGATCTGCGGCTTTCGGTAAGGCGGCAGCTCAAGGGCAAAGGAGGAGGGGAGGCCCTTCAGTATCGTCTTGGATAACAGCTTGGAGATGGACAATGTCATGAAGACTCCCAGCAATATCACCCCTGTGAGAAGCAATACGGACAGCACCGATTGCCAAAGGCCGGCAGCCGCGCCGGCAAAGAACATGGTGATAATTGCAATCAAGGTGGGAAAGGCGCCGCCATACCTATGGCAAAATGTTGAGTACAAAGCCCATAGCTCCTTAAAGTTCGGCGGCTCCGTACAGACATAATAAAAGTTTATCATAACGTCAATGAGATTACGGTTAAGAGAAAAAAGAGCAGCGGTTTCCGTTCTTTTATGTATCAAAGGTTCCGGTATAACGCCTCCGGGCAGTCAGCCGCCATTGATCCATAAAAATAAAAAGCTTTCAAAACGTATTTGCTTTTAACAGCCGGTAAGAAAGATGTGAAGTTCCCTGCCGTTCCATTGCATACGCTCTATGAGGATTTTAAGCAGCTGCCGTTTTTCCCGTACCGATAAAATTGACTCATGATCTTTCCAGAAAGCAAGGCCGTCAATAAGGCTTTCCGGCTCATCCTGGCAGGTTGCCGCTTCCAGCCTTGCCTGCTCCCGGTACAGGTTATTCAGAGTCTTATGGAGTTCCTGGACTTTTGTATTGACTTTTTCCAGAAGCACCTCATTTAAATGGGGTTGAGCAAGAACATTCAGGTAGCGTTCCGTTTCTTCCTGACATTTTTTGATGCTTTGGGCCAATTCTGTCAAAGGGTTGCTTGCTTCCTGCTCCTTCAGCCTCTCCTTTAATTGCTCCAGCAAAGGATAGATGCCCTCGTTTTCTTTGGTGCAGCGAAGCAAAGTATGCCAGACCTGTTCATCTGTTTCTTGCCCGTTTAAATTTCGAACGCCGCACAGCTTGGTGCCGCCCCGCAGCTTACCGCTGCAAATATAATCGTAAGCATTGCTGTTATGACGGTTTTTGGCAAAGAGCCGCGAACCGCATATGCTGCAGGATATCATGCCGGAGAGCAAAGCATAATCATTTTTAGTTTTCGGAACTGGATTCTTGGTTTTGTTTTCCGCCAGAATTTCTTGAATAGCGGACCAGTTTTTACCTGAAACGATGCCCTTATGTTTGCCGATGGCGATGATCCAGCGGTTCTCATCCTGCCTGGGGGCATTTTTTTTGGTATAATCCCGTTTGTTGTAGGCAAGCAAACCGGCTTTGCCGGAGCACTGCGCTTCTTCAAAGCAAACATCCGAGCCTTTGGATAAAAAATAATCCCGGGCAGCCTTGTCGGCCATGCAGTAGACTGGATTGGACAAGATCTCCTTTAAGCCCGGCAGGGAAAAAAATTGGCCGCTCCTGGCCCGGATATTGTTTTTGATCAGATATTTACTGACGCCGGAAAGCGTACCAAGTTCCATAAATTTGGCAAAGATGGTTTTCACCGTCCGGATCTCTGTGAGATTCCATTTCAGCTTGCAGGAGGATTTGGTTTTGCCTTCCAAGATGATTTCTTCCACCTTTTCAGAGGTAAATCCCGTGGGTGGGGTTCCGCCCAGCCAACGGCCTGTTCTGGCCAGCATGAGCATGTTGTCACGGACGCGTTCGGCGATGGTCTCCCGTTCCAGTTGGGCAAAGACGCTGGCAATATACATCATGGCTCTGCCCATGGGGGTTGAGGTGTCGAACTGTTCTTTGATGCAGATAAAAGCCGTTTTCCGGCGGGCAAGATCCTCGATCAGAGCGGAAAAATCGCTGACGCTCCTGCTGATGCGGTCCAGCCGGTAGCAGACCACATAGTCAAAAGGAGCTTTCGCGGCGTCTTTCAGCATTTTTTGAAACTGCGGCCGGTCCAGGGTTTTTGCGGAAAAACCCTCGTCTTCATATACGGTGATATCCTCATGGCGTATATTGGGAATGTGATTAAAGATATACTCGCGGCACATTTCGATCTGGTTTTCGATGGATTCTCCTTTGCCGGTATATTTGGATTTCCGGCTGTAGATGGCAATGCGCGCCATAAGCGGGCCTCCCCGTCCCGGTTTCCCTTTTCCCCGCAACATTTTAAACGCTGATTACAGAAATTCTCTTGGTATCTCATTAGCAAAACGCTTTCGCAGCGTTTTGAGAAACGGAATTCTGATCAGAGGGCGCTTTCCCTGCGGTGATTGGGGCTCCGGCATAGTTCTGCTTTATCTTATTGACTTCGGCTTGCTTTTATTATCCCTTTCTCGGCGCAATCTGACGGATGGTACAATACAAGAAAGAGAGTAGTTCGGTGAAAAGACAGGAACCTGCCGTGTTAAATAAGGCAAGAGAAATTTAAGGAGGCAGTGGAACAAGCTGTCCACTGCCTCCTTAAATGGAGCGTAAGTTACCGGCGATAAGGGGCCGGCGTACCGAATACAAATTGTCCGCGATGCTGCGGACCGCAGAATACATGGTTTTCGTAGAGTTTTTGGCCCCGGAGGAAGGTAGCTTTCACTTCACCTTGCATGGTCCAGCCGTCGAAAGGAGTGAAGTCGACGTTCATATAAAGATTGGCCGGGTCGACCTGCCAGGTCTTCCTGGGATCATAGATGAGAATATCCCCGTCGCTGCCCGGAGCCAGCACGCCTTTTTGCGGCGCCAAACCGAAGATGCGGGCCGGATTATAGGTCATCAGCTCTAATAAGCGGGGCAGAGTCACTTTATTTTCGGCGACGGCAACGGTGTACATCACCGGAAATAAAAGCTCGATGCCTGGTAAGCCTGCCGGGATGCCGTCAAAATTATCTTTATTGGTGCGTTTTTGTTCTAAAGTATAGGAGCAATGGTCGGTGCCGATGGTGTCGATCTCGCCGTCCACGATGCCTTGCCAAAGAGCCAGCCGGTCGCTTTCTTGGCGCAAAGCCGGGTTGAGAATGTAGATCTCGCCGCCTTCTTTTTGATAGACATCTTCGGTGAGGGTCAGGTAAGCGGGGCAGGTTTCCGCATAGATCCTGACGCCCCGTTTGCGCCCTTCTTTAATGGCATTTAATGTACCGGCGCAGCTGACATGGTGCACATAAAGGGTGCAGTGGTTTCTTTCAGCCAGGGTAATGGCGGTCTGAACGGCGATGATCTCCGCCGTGTCGGGACGAGCCTGGGTGAAGTATTCAATGCCTGTCTTGCCCTCCTGCTGATGGCGGGCGATCAGGTATTCCACCATATTGTCGTTTTCGCCGTGAATACCGGTGATAGCGCCGTATTTGGCGGCTTCCGACATGATATGGTCGATCTGACCCTCGTTGACCATGCGGTCCCGGCGGCTATAGGCCATATACAGCTTGAAGCTGGCGATGCCGCTTTCCACCACGGCTTTGATGTCGCCTACGGCGCCGGCTTTGGTGTCGGTCAGGCTCATATGCAGGGAATAGTCCACGTTGACCCTGCCGTCGGCCAGACTCATTCTATGTTTTAAGTCGTCAATGGCCGCGACGCCTTTGGGCTGGTCGGCAAAGTCAATGATAGTGGTGACACCGCCGGCGGCGGCGGCAATGGTACCGGTGTCAAAATCATCGGTCATGGGAAATTTGCCGTATTTGATTTCCAATTGGACATGAGGATCGATGATACCTGGCATTACCAGCATGCCGGCGGCGTCATAGACCTCGATGCCAGGAGCCTTAAGGTCGGCGCCGATCTGGCTGATTTTGCCGTTTTCAATAAGGATGTCTCCGGCAAATATCGCTTCGGCATTGGTAATGGTGCCATTTTTAATTAAAACGCTATTGCACATGAATAGTTGTGCTCCTTCCTTTTACCTGTTAACAAGCAATTTCATACTTGCCCGCTGATTTAAGACCCGGGTTCATCCACTCACAACAAACCGCGGCTCTTTTATTTCTGCTAATTTTATTTGATGGGCAGGCAGATCTTAGAAAATGGGTGGCGCCTGATATTCCCCGATGACGCTGCGCAGCGTATCGGTGATTTCCCCTACGGTGGCATAGGCCTGGACAGCGTCTAAAACAGCCGGGAAAATGTTAGCTCTGGCGGCGGCTGCTTCCCGCACGGCGGTCAAGGTGGTTGCCACGGCATGATTGTTTCTGCTTTCCTTCACTTTTTGCAGGTGGGAGATCTGCTTTGCGCGAATGCTTTCATCCGCCTGATAGATGGGGATATCCACCTTGGATGCCTCGGCATTATGGAATTTATTGACGCCGATAACTGTGCGTTCGCCGGTTTGGATAGCCAGCTCCTTTTGGTAGGCTCTTTCCTGAACCTGGCGCTGGATGATGCCTTTATTGACACATTCGATGAGACCGCCTTGGGCGTCCATGTCGTCCATCATGGCAAAGGCCCGTTTTTCCAGCTCATCGGTGAGATTTTCCACATAGTAGGAACCGGCCAGGGGATCGACCGTCTTGGTGATGCCTGTCTCATAAGCCAGAATCTGCTGTGTCCGCAAGGCTAGTAAAGCAGCTTCCTGGGTGGGGGTTGCGATGGCTTCGTCATAAGCCGGCGCATGAATGGCCTGAGCGCCGCCTAAAGCGGAAGCCAGGCTCTGCATGGTAACCCTGACCACGTTGTTCAAGGGTTCCTGGGCGGGCAAGGTGATGCCGTTGCCGCCGGCGAAGACCCGGAAGAGCAGAGATTTGGGATTTTGGGCATGGAAGCGCTCTTTCATGATCTTGGCCCACATGCGGCGGGCCGCCCGGTATTTAGCGACTTCCTCAAAAAAGTCCGGACCCGTCCACAATTCAAAGGAGAGGCGGGGGGCAAAGCTGTCGATGTCGATGCCTCTTTTCAACGTTTCCTCTGTGATCATGATAGCTGTCTTTAAGATGGTGGCCAGCTCCTGAACAGCGTCGGCGCCCGTTTCCCGGATATGGTATCCGGCAATGTTGATGGGATTCCACTTGGGAACATGCTTGGCGCAGAATTCGATGATATCGACGCTGATGCGAATATGGTCTTCCATAGGGAAGATATAGGTGTTTCTGGCCAAAAATTCCTTGACCATATCGTTTTGCGTGGTGCCGCTGATCTTATCCATGGGTACGCCCTGTTTTACGGCGGCGGCCACATACATGGCCAAAATGATAATGGCGGTGGAATTGATGGTAAAGGAAGTGGTGATCTTGCCTAAATCAATGCCCTCGAAAAGCCGTTCCATGTCGGCTAAGGTATCGATGGCCACACCGATCCTGCCCACTTCATCTTCCACCAGCGAATTATCGGAATCATATCCCAGCTGGGTGGGAAGGTCAAGAGCCACGGAAAGGCCGGTCTGTCCTTGGGACAAAAGGTAACGGTAACGTTCATTGGTTTCCTCCGCCGTTGCCAGACCGGAATAAAGGCGCATGGTCCAGATCTTCCCCAAGTACATATTACTGTAGACGCCCCTGGTATAAGGATAGTCGCCGGGAACACCCAAAGCGCTTTCATAATCCCAGCCGGCCATGTCCTCCGGGGTATAGAAGGGCTTGATGGGAATACCGGAATCGGTTACACAGTTTTTTCCATCTGCCATGTTAGCGCCCTCCCTTTAGCCGTTTCTGCAAAATTCTGCTTGATCCAATCCACCGTTGCGGCAAAGCTGGTGCCGACGGGGAACACCTGTGCAATGCCCATCTCTTTTAATTTAACCTCATCCTGGGGCGGAATGATACCGCCGATAACGACAGGGCAATTAAGCCCTGCTTTCGCCACTTTTTTCAATAATTTATCCGCCACATTCAAGTGAACGCCGGATAAAATGCTTAAACCGATGAAGTCCGCTTCTTTTTCGGCGGCCGCTTTGACTATGGCATCCACGGATTGGCGCAGACCGAGATAGATCACATCGATACCCGCGTCGCGCATGGCCATAGCGACCAGACGCGCTCCTTTGTCATGACCGTCTAAGCCGGGCTTCGCCAAGATGATCCTAGGTCTTCTTGTCATTTTACTCCCTCCAATATTGGTCTGATACTTTAACTTTAGTTTGCTTTTTATCCCCGTCGCCAATGGGAAAGACCAAGACATGCTGTTAATGACAGGCTGCTTTCCCGATTTTGATCCATTACTCCCATTTTAACGCTTCATGAGGACAAATCTTGACGCAACTGGGATCTCCCTGACAGGTATCGCACTTAAAAGGCAAGCCGGTCTTTTGGTTCGTCTTCCCGGGCACCAAAGGAAAAGACAAGGCATGCTACTGATGACAGGCTGTTTTTCCGGCTTGATCCATTACTCCCATTTTAACGCTTCATGAGGACAAATCTTGACGCAACTGGGATCTCCCTGACAGGTATCGCACTTAAATGGTAAGCCGGTTTTTTGGTTCATCCATATGCTGTGAAAGGGACAGGCCTCAACGCAGGCGCCGCAGCCGGTGCAAAGCTCCTGATCAAAGTTTACCAGGTCTTCTCCCTGGGTGAGAGCTTGAACGGGACAAGCTTCCACACATTTTGCTTTTTTGCATTGTCGGCAAAAATAGCCCTTGATCAGGGGGTCTTCTAATGACGGATAGTTCCTTGTGATCTTGATCCTGCCCAGAGCCAGGCCGGTAACGCCTTCATGAACCAGAGAGCAAACCAAGGTGCAGTCTTCGCAGCCGACACAGTTTTTAGCAATAAATTTTAACCGCATATTTTGCCACCTCCAGACCGGATACCATATTTGTCTAAAGTTTTTGGGGTGGGTGTGCCGTCGGAATCCCAGCCTCGTAATGCGTAATATTGATCCAACATATCTTCAAAGCCCTCTTTGGTCACCATTTTGCCTTGCGCAGGACCTTCCGGCATGGGTTCCTCCAGAACGCGCTTAGGCATGGTATCATCCTTCCTGGTAAGGCCTTGAAGAGAATTAAAATAACGGATGGTGCTTTCGATACGGTCTACCGCCATATCCAGTTCTTCCTGACTGAAATCGATGCCGGTCACCAGCCGGGTATATTCCATATACTGGTCAACGGATACGGGTACCGCGAAGAAGTTGAAATCGCAGGCAATCAAAGAGTGCAGGATATTCCGCTCATCAAACTGGTCCTTGATGAGCTGCCCCTTCTCTTTGAATTCATAGGGCGGGAAGCCGCCCAGCACCTCACGTCCCGGCGGCCAGGCCCGGCGGTGGCAGGCTCCCCGGGGGGTGACGGCATAGGAAAGCGCGGTGCCGAAGCCCCGGCGCGGATCGTAGGCTGGAAATTCCAGTCCTTTGCTCTGCATGGCGAAATCTTCGGAATCATGTCCGATGGCCCGGGCCAAAGCGCGGACGCCGCCTTTGGCTAAAGCGCCGATGCCTCTGCTGTAGGCCAAATCTTCCATGACTTTGAGAGCGCCTGCTTGATCACCGAAGGCAATGGCCTGGTCTTTGAATTCTGCCGGGATTAGACCCCGCTGGGTCAGTTCCATGATAAAGCCGATAATATTACCGGCGGAAATGGTATCCATGCCCAGATTGTCGCAGAGCATATTGGCTTCCGAAACAAAATTCAAGTCAACGATACCAAGATTGGTGCCTAAAAGACAAGCGGTTTCATATTCCGGCCCTTCAATGCGGAATTCCTGGCCGTCGATCTGGCGGCACTTTAGGATCTTGCCGCAAGGAACGGGGCAGGCTAGGCAGGCCACCGAAGCGGTGGCTTTTTTCTTATAGCCTTCGGAATCCAGCTCGCCTAAAGAATCCGGGCAGACGCCGGTTTGAAAATTCCTGGTGGGCAGCATACCAGCCACCGCCGTGACGTCTAAGGTAACGCTGGTACCGGCTGCTTTATGATGCTCCGCCGCTGGATTGACCTTGGCGGCTGCCAGCCGATCCTGGTGCAGCTTCATGAAGCCTGCCACATCCAGACAGGGGACGCCGCCGGAACCTTTTGCCACAACCGCCTTAATATTCTTCGACCCCATGACGGCGCCGACGCCGCCTCTGGCGGCCTGGCGGAAATAGTCGTTGTTGATACCGGCATAGCAGACCATGTTTTCCCCGGCAGGGCCGATCATAGCGTGACCCCAGCCTTCGCCGCCCAGCTCGGCCAGGAGTTTCTCGGAAGCGGCAAAGGAATACATACCCCATAGATGGGCAGCGTCCCGGATCTCCACCGTTTCGTCTTTAATATATATATATGACGGTTTTTTCGATTTTCCCCGCAGGATCATGCCATGATAGCCGGAATATACCATATTGAAACCGACCCCGCCGGAGGAGTAGCTGTCGCAATACGCGCCTGATACAGGTGACTTTGTGATAACGGCATGCTTGGAGCTGCCGGGTATCAAGGTGCCGGATAAAATGCCGTTCAACCAGATCATCACATTCTCTTCCCCCAAGGGATCGGCGCCGGGCGGCACCAGATCCAAGAGAAGTTTGCCACCAAGGCCCCTGCCTCCGATATATTCTTTGATGAGGTGGAAGGGGAGTTCACGGGTGGCGATCTCTTCGGTTGACAGATTGATATCCAGCAGAACAAACTTGAACCCCATTTAAAGACCCCCTAACTTGTGTCTTTGCTTTTTTGTCTTAACAAACCGTTTAACTCCATTGTAAATTGACTTGTAAGTTTTATAAATCAACTAAAACCGCGGGCGATATTGCCGATTAAACACGCAAACCGGAATAAAGCCTATCTGCCACTGCTTTTAGCCGCCGCCCATCATGACGCTGATTAGCATACTGTCCTGATCTTCCAGGACATAGTTGCGGTCGCGGCAGATGGTTCCGTTAATAAAAATGATATAGTCTACCAAGCCGTTTCCTGAAATAAAAATCCTGTCCAACTCCTCCGGGGTCTTGCCGAGAAATTGCAGCAAGAATTGTTCCACCGTCAGGTCATCCTTCTCTAGCAGGAATTCTTTATTTTTCAGGTCAGGCCGGCCGGGAACATGTACGGTAATTTTTTTCAATGGCTTCACCGCCTTAACTGCTTATAACGGAGAACCGGCTCCGTTTTGAGAAGCCGGTTCCCCGGCAGGTTTTGATGATATTACTCAAAAACCAGAACGCTGCGGCCTTTGGCTTTCCGCTCGATGAGCAATTGAATGGCGTCGTTCACTTCTTCCAGTTTGAAACGCTGGCCTACTACTACGCTGATCTTGCCCTGGGAGGTGTAATCCAGCGCCAGTTGCACATCTTTTTTGCAGCCGGCAACGGAACTGATGATCTGGCCTTCCTTTACCATCATTTCCACGGGGTAGAAGTTGATGTTATGGTCTTTTTGATAGCCGATAATAACTACTTTGCCGCCAAGACATTGGCTCTGGATGCCGGCATAATAAGCCTCGCTAGTGCCTACCAGGTCATACCATACCTGTACGCCCTCATTTTCGGTGAGGGCTTTGATCTTGTCGGGAACCTTGCTGTAATCGGTCTCGACGATGGCGTAATCGGCGCCCACTTGTTTGGCGAGGTCTGCCCGCATTTCATTATCGGCAATGGCGATAACCTTAGCGCCGGTGATCTTGGCTACCTGAATGCACATAAGACCCACGCCGCCCACGCCGTTTACCGCAACATAATCGCCCATTTTGGTGCCGGCGCGCCGGGTAGCATGCATGGCGGTCATACCGCTGCAGGCCAGAATAGCGGCTTCTTCAAAGCTGACATTTTCCGGAATGGGAACTAAATTATAAAGAGGAACCGCTACGTATTCGGCAAAGCCGCCGTCAATGGTAAACCCTAATTGACCAATTTTATTGGGGCACATGTTTTCCTGATCGTTGCGGCAATATTTGCAGACGCCGCAGTTGATGTAGTTATAAACAGCTATCCGGTCTCCTACCTTAAGGGAGGTTTGGCAGCCTGGATCAATCTCGTCTATCACACCGGCGATCTCATGGCCCAGGGTGAAGGGGGGAGTGAAGGGGAAGATCCCTTCCACAAAATCCAATTCACTGCCGCAGACGCCGGCGGCTTTTACTTTAATCAAGGCATAGCCCGGAGTCAATTGGGGTTTTGCTACTTCGTCGATCTGCAAAGGTTTGCCGGGCGCATAAATTCTGGCTGCTTTCATCATCATTCATCCTTTCTGTTCGCTTTATTTTGTATGTTCCTTTCGGTGCATTTTACAATTTCCTATAAGCAATCCCAGGAATGATTACGGCAATAGATCGGGTTTTGAAGTTAAATCGAGAATTTTTCTACTTTGTTGAATTTAACGGGGAAAATTTCTTCCAAAGGCCAGGTCTCCATCTTATAATACATATCACGCCAGCTCAGATACTCATAGTTACAGCCTACGGCAAAAATTTCTTCGATTTTTGCCAGTTCTCTGGGAGTTTTATTAGCGGTGAGCTTGTCGATCAAGCGGATAAGCTTTTCGCAAACTTCAATAAACCAGCCTTGCGTATAAAAGGTCATCCAGTCACGGTAGATATGCCCTTCGGGTAAAGTACACATATTGGTGAGCCTGGTGCCCATATGCCAGTAAACAAAGTCGCAGGGCAGCAAGGCGGTGACTTGCTCAGCCAAATCGCCCTCCCAGCTCCGTGCCAGCTCGTGAGAGGTGTAGGAGCGTTTCACATTGGCCATGATGGTGGTTTCCATCTCTTCAAAGGAAACCCCCAGCACTTTTTGCCAATGCTCTTGATAGAAGGGGATCTCGTGTTCAATGGTTTCTTTCAGGATCTCAAACCAGATGTTCATTTCATCGTAAGCGTTGCATTTGGAAAAGCCGATGGCCCAGGCTTTTCCGTACTCAATTAGATAATTGAAATTCTGACGGCATTGAAACTTGAAGTTTTCTATGGGCAGCGTTCCTGCCAGCATTTCTTTAAAATAAGGCAGCTCCATTTCGGCGTCCACCGTTTTGGTGATCATGGGCAATAATCTTTCTTCGTAGAAACCCATTATTGTATCATTCCTTCCTTAAAATATATAAATTATATATATCCCTTGATTTTCTTGTTCTTTTGTCCGTTGCAGACCATCCTTGGCTAGACTGTGAATTTCTCTACCGTGGTGAACTTGGGGGGGATGATGTCTGGGATGGGCCAGGTTTCCATATTGTTATACATATTGGTCCATTGCATGTATTCATAATTGCAGCCGATAGCGAAGATTTCTTCCAGTTGAGTCAATTGTCTGGGAGTTTTATGTTCGGTAAGCTTATTGACTAAACGAATGGCCCGTTTGCTGTGTCCGGTATACCATTCCAGGATATAGAACTCCAGCCAATAGCGGTAGATATTGCCTTCGGGCAAGGTGCATTGGGGAAAGAGTTTCAATCCCAAATGCCAGTATAAAATGGTGCAGGGAAAGAGGGCCATAACTTGGGTGGCATGGTCGCCTTCAAAAGCCCGGGCCATTTCATGGGAGGTATAAGAACGTTTCGTCTCTGCCATTGTGGTATTTTCGATTTCATCCAGTTCAAGGCCGACTTCTTTGCCCCAGAAACGGATGGTTTCACCCAGCTCGCTTTCAAAGGTTCCTTTTAATAAGGTATACCAAAGGTTCATTTCGTCGATGTCGCTGCACTTGGCTAAGCCTACTGCCCAACTGCGGCAAAACTCTTTCAAATAGTTAAAATTCTGTTTGATCTGGAACCGGAACTTTTCCTTCGGCATGGTGCCGTGCAGGATATTCTGCATATGTTCCGTCTTGATCATTTCGTCCACTGTCCTGTCAATGATTGGGATCAGTCTTTCTTCATAGAAACCCATCTGTGATTCCTCCTTGTGTTTTATGTGCTTTTTATTTGGGTTATTTGAACAGATTACTCTGCACATCTTCAATTTGATTGAATTGCTGTAAAAAAATTTCCAGGCCCTGAAAATCAGGTTTTTCGCCTTGTATGTCCAAAGCCAGCCCAAAGCGGGGGATCGGAGCAAGCCCTCTTGCGGCGGTCTTTGCGTCAAGAGCTTCTATAAAGACACCCCGCCCCGGCACGAACATGGCTTCATCTTCCAGATCTTGTTTTTCTAAGGCCGGCGCTCCCAGCCAGATATTGAATCGGTCGCTGTCTGTAATATTGATACCGCAGGAAGGACTGCCGTCAACACCAATAAGAATGACGGTAAAACCGTTTCTGATATAATCTTCTACAGTGTCTAACACAAATTCCGCTAAAAATTCGTAGCTTCGCCTGGTGCCTCTGGCCTCGTACTGTGGTTTCACCTGCCAGAAACGCCTAAGTCCTAAGGTATAGGTCTCCGGGCAGGGCATTTGCTGGATACCGAATTGATATTTGCCCAAAAGTTCCAAAAGTCCTGGAACAAAGGCAGGGTAACGTGCCAGATTGGCTACTTTGGCGTTTTGATCCAAAAGGCAGTTGGCCAGGATGGCTATTTTGGTACTTCTGGCGTCTTGGAACATTTTCTCACCGTCTCTTTCTTTTGATGCCCCGGGACGGGTGGGGAGGTGTTCAACACCCGTCCCGGTTTGCATCTCCTATGTGAATCGGTTAGTGGATAATGGTTTATTGGCCGCCTGAGGTAATGGTTCCTTTTACCCACCAGTTCATAGCCAATAATTGCTCGTCGGTCAGATATTCCCCCTCCGCGACGACCAGGTTACCCTGATTGTCATAGATGGGGCCTTTCCACATGATCTTGGGATCTGCTTTGACTTGTTCGACGGCTTCTTGTACCTTGGTTTTCATCTCATCGGTCACCATAGGCCCGAAGTCGACGAAGTCGCAGACGCCGGAAGTGATGTCCGGTTCATTGATGGTTGTGGAAGGTACCCAATTCCCGTCTTTGATGGCTTGCAGGGTGGGAATGTAGTAAGCCGACCAGACGAATTTGTCACCGGAAATATAATTGTCCGGGCCAAATTGGCTCATGTCTTCAAACTGGCTCATGGCATAAACGCCTTTTTCCACAGCTGCCTGAACGTGAGCCGGGGTATTGGTTGCCTGTGTGATGACGTCGACTCCGGCGTCAATGAGGCTCAAAGCGGCGTCCCGCTCGGCTGCAGGATCGTAATAAGTGTTAATGTAGATGATCCGTTCTACGATGTCGGGATTCACACTTTGCGCGCCTAACAGGAAGGCATTTTGAATTTGAAGGTCGATGGGAGCGGTAACGGCTCCGACCATACCGATGGTATTGGTCTTCGTTAATTGGGCTGCTACTTTACCTAATACCCACCAGATCTGAGTGGCTTTGGGATAGAAGGATTCTACATTGGCTGCGGAATAAGCACCGCAGCAGAGAAGGAAATCGGTGTCGGGATAATTGGGAGCCACTTTTCTGACATCGGCTTCATAGTCGCCGCTGACAGCGATGATGACGTCATAGCCTTCTGCGGCCAGGTCGGCCATAACCCGTTCGGCATTGGCTCCGGGTGTCACATTTTCCAGACAGCTGGTTTCTACAAAATCTAAAGCGGCCTGGGTTTCCTCACGGGCTTTTTCATGGCCGTAAGCCCAGCCATAGTCACCGATGACGGCATTGTAAACAAATGCAACTTTCATTTTTTCGGCCGGTGCGTTGCCAGCGTCATCACCTGTGGTATCACCAGAAGTGGTGTCCGTACTGCCGCAACCTGCCAAAAGACCGACTGCCAATAGAACCATGAGCAAGATCAATAAACCTTTTTTCATAAATCTACCTCCTCTTTCTCCTTTTTGTTTTCTGCCTTCTTCCTTTGTCATTAAATTTTATTTTATCTTTATTTAGCCTCCCTGACATAAGGTACGGCTAAAGTTTTCGGTGCAACGCTGGTCTTGCTGCGGTTACGTAGGTTGACTAAGATTAAAATCAGCAAAGGCAAGAGATAAGGGATCATTCTTAGAAAATAGGAAGGAACATTTACCCCCATGGCTTCCAGGCGATAACTCAAAGCATAGAAGATCCCGAAAAGGTAGGCGCCTCCGATGGAATTCTGCGGTTTCCAGAGCGCAAAGTTGACCAAAGCGATGGTGAGCCAGCCGCGTCCTGCCGCCATGTTTTCGATCCAGCCGGGGCTATAAGCGAGAGAAAGGTAAGCGCCGCCGATACCGGCCAAAATACTGCCTACAATCAAGTAGAGGTAACGAACCCGGATGACATTGACGCCTAAGCTGTCCAAGGTGGCGGGGTTGTCGCCAGCCGCCCGCAGGTGCAGACCGGGCCTGGTTTTATAAACAAAAAGACCGGCCAAGATACAAATGATGAAGCCTGCGTAAACCAAAGCGTCCTGACTAAAAATAAGACGCAATGGCTCCGATCCGCTTAAAAATCCCATTTCCAGTTTTTTGAAGGAAACCTTCGCCAGGGTTCCTACATAGGCTTTGCCGATTAAGGCGCTGAAACCGGTGCAAAAGATGGTAAAGGCTACGCCTGTCGCCACCTGATTGGCTCTGACGGTAATCATTAAAACCGCCAGGATCAAGCCTAAAAAAGCGGAAACGATAATCACCGTTACAAGCGCTAATATAAGGTTTGATGTTTTTTGCGCCACGATAAAACCTGTAATGGCGCCCATTAACATTAAGCCTTCCAATCCCAAATTCAAAACGCCGCATCTCTCCGCTAAAACTTCGCCTACGGCTGCGTAAAGCAGGGGAGTGCCGGCGGTGATTCCCATACCTATGATCCAACAAATGGTTCTGAGATCAAGATCCATGATTTTCCTCCTTTCTTTCCGCTTATTTAAGCTTCCTTATCTTCTAATATTTTCGCATGTTCTAATGCTTCCGCAACCGGAAGCTTGCTTTCATTTTCCTGGGTTTGTAAAAGTGTCCGGGCTTTTTTAACAAAGGTGATCTTGTAATAAGCCAAGAATTCGCCGCCCAGAACCAAGATGAGGATAAGGCCCTTCATCATACCAGTGATAGAGTAGGGCAGAGACATCATCTGCATTTTATACCCAGCCACTAAAAGCCCTGAGAACAGGTAGCTGATGATGGCGATGGCATAGACATTCAGTCGCGCTACCCAGGCAACGGCAAAAGCGGAAAAACCATAGTCCCCTGCGATGGTGGGCTGGAGGCGGTGTACCACCCCGGAGATCTCCAAGGAACCGGCCATCCCGGATAAAACGCCGGAAAGCAGCATGGCAATAAAGAAATATTTTTTAATATTGACGCCGTTGTACCGGGAGCCTTTGGCGTTTTCCCCCACCATTCTCAGCTCAAAACCGGAAACGGTATTTTTGAGATAGAAATGGCAGGTCACAATGACCGCAATGGCGATCACTACTCCGAGATGCAGCCTGGAACCTTGTACCAGAATGGGCAGCTTTGCCGCATCCGCGATGGGAATGGTTTGCGCCGCCATAGTGGAGGGATCTTTCCAGGGGCCGTAGACCAGCCATCGTACGAATAAAACCACAACGCTGTTTAAAAGAATGGTGGTCAGGATCTCGCTGATATTAAAATAGATCTTGGGCAGAACAGAGATATAGCATAAAAGACCGGCCACCAGGGCACCGGCAATGATCATTACCGGGATCACCACGATGCCGGGGGCGTTGGGCATCAGCATGGCCACGCCGGTTGCAGCGATGGCGCCGGCGTAAAACTGTCCCTCAACCCCGATATTCCAGAGGCCCGCTTTGGCCGCTACCACCACGGATAAAGCGCAAAGGGAAAGGGGAACCAGCATAACAAGGTTTTCTAAAACACCGTTTAATGTGAAGAAAGTCTTGCTGAAAGATTCTCCGAAAACTTTAACGGGGTCATAGCCCATGACCTTTAATACGATGCCGCTGATGAGCAGAGCCAGGATCACTGCTAAAACGCCGACCAAAATGCTGGTAGATAAAGCCGGCGTACGCCTTTTTTCGATTTTGATCATGCGATATGTTCCCCCCCGTCTTGGGCAGTAGCCTGATTTTTGCCAATCCCCATCATGGCATAGCCTATTTCATCAATGGTCCAGTCATTGCGGTTCCGTTTGGGTGTTAGGGTATGTTTGTACATGACCGCGATGGAATCGGAAAGGGTGAGGATCTCATCTAAGTCCTCGGAGATCAGTAAGATGGCGCAGCCTCGCTGCTGTTCTTTAATCAAGTATTGATGAACCATATCCACAGCCAAGACATCCAGGCCGTAGCTGGGATGTACCGCGATGATGACCTGTGGGTCGTTGTCGATCTCCCGGGCGAAAATCAGTTTTTGCATGTTACCGCCGGAAAGAAGCTTCACCGGCATATCATAGGACGGCATTCTGACGTCAAATTCTTTGAGCAGATTTTTGCCGAAATAGGCGGCTTTCCTGTAATCGATGAAGGGGCCGCGCTTGATGGGCGGTTTTTTGTATTTCTTCAAAATGACGTTTTCCAAAACGCTGAAGGAAGGGATGGAGCCGGTACCGATGCGGTCTTCCGGAATATGACCCACTTTAGCATTTATAAAGCTCATAGCGCCGCCACGGATTTCTTTGCCGTTTACCGTGATTTGCCCGGATTCCAGATGACGCAGGCCGGTCAAGACCTGTGCCAGCTCTGACTGCCCATTGCCGGAAACGCCGGCGATGCCCAGGATCTCGCCCTGGCGGATCTCAATATTGACATCCTTGATGGCTAAGACTCCTTCGTCACCTTTGGCGTTTAAGTTTTTGCCTGCAATGATAACGGGGGCATTGTCCAAATGATCGTTGATTTTCTTTTCAATACTTTGCATTTCTTTGCCGATCATCTTTCTGGCTAAGTCTTTGGGATTGGTTTCCGCTTTTTCCATAGTCTCGATGAGTTTGCCCTGGCGCAGAATGGTGACCCGGTCCGCGATGGCCATTACTTCATCCAGCTTATGACTGATGAAAATAACGGTCTTGTTGTCGGCCTTCATTTCCCGGAGATAATCGAAAAGTTTTTCTGCTTCCTGGGGCGTGAGAACTGAAGTGGGTTCGTCCAAAATAAGAAAGTTCACATTGCGGTAAAGCATCTTGACGATCTCTACTCTTTGCTTTTCTCCGGCGGACAGATCCCGGATCAGTGCCTTGGGGTCGATGGGTAAGTGATAGTGCTCGGACAGCTCTTCCAACTGTTTGCAGGTTGCCTTTTTATGTAAAGCAAAGCCTTGCTTTTCATAGCCGATCACGATGTTTTCCATAACCGATAGTTCTTCTACCAGCTTAAAATGCTGGTGTACCATGCCGATCCCCAGATGGATGGAATCCTTTGGGCTTTTGATCTCTACCTTTTCTCCGTTCATGAGGATTTGTCCCTCGTCCGGAGTGTAGAGTCCCACCAAAACATTCATTAAAGTGCTCTTCCCGGCGCCGTTCTCACCTAAAAGAGCGTGAATTTCTCCTCTTTTGATTTTTAGATTTACTTTGTCGTTGGCGATGATCCCGGGGAAACGTTTGGTAACATTCTGAAACTCTAGAATATAATCGTCCTGTGTCAAATTTGGGCCTCCCTTCCTTAGCTATTATTTTAATGTATGAAAGCATTTTTGATCATAACAGCCACACCCGGCAAAGGAGGTGCGGCTGTTTTATCCTTTTAATTCAAGGCATCCCTTCTGCCTGCGTCATCCGTAAAATAAATGGCGCCGGGCACGGGACAAACCAGACGGCAAAGGCCGCAGCCCACGCAGTCTTCTTTTTCGACGGTAGCCTCCCGGTCTTCGCTGAATCGAATGGCTTGGTAAGCGCCGTCGCGGCAGGCGATATAACAGCGGCCGCAGTGGATGCACAGTTCCTGATCCACATTGGACTTCAACTGCTGTTCCCGGCTTAGACCTTCCGTGGATGCCACATAAGAGGAGAGGGCCGAGCCCACCATTTCTCTGACGCTGCGATAGTGGTGCTTTTCCAAATAGCGGCTCAAGCCTTCCGCCATATCTTCCACCAAGCGGTAGCCTTCGTGCATGACCTGTGTGCCTACCTGAATGGTGCTGGCTCCTAAAAGTAAATATTCGATGGCGTCTTGCGCGCAGGTTATGCCGCCTACGCCGGAAATCTGCAAATCGCTGACATTCTTGGCAACTTCGTAAACGCAGTATTGCGCCATGGGGCGTATGTTAGCGCCGGAAATTCCTACGGAGGTGGAATGATTCCGTACTGTGGGCAGAGGTGTTTCATTTGCTAAATTAATGCCGCCGATGCCTTTGAAGGTGTTGATGGCGCTCACCGCCACGGCGCCGCCTTCCTTCGCCGCATTGGCGATCATAGCGGAATTGGTGACATGAGGAGTCATTTTGACCAGAATGGGCAGATCAATGACTTCCCGCATCCAGGAAAGGACTTTCTGCAAAGCTTCCGGATTTTGTCCGATGCTGCCGCCGGCTCCCGCGTCCGGGCAGGAAAGGCAGGCCTCTACGGCGTCGGCTCCGGCTGCTTTGGCCAAAAGGGACAGTTTATGCCATTCTTCTCTTTGAAATTTTCCCTTGACACTGATAATGAGCATGCGGTCAGGGTAGGCTGCTTTGGCCCGGGCAAAACTATCAAAAGTGTCTTTCACCGATATATCGATGCGAAAGTCCATATTGCCCATGCCAATGATATTTTTTTGTAATTTCAGCCCGCTGCCGCCGGGACGCAGACCGCAAAAGCGGGGCGAAAGGCTGTGATCCGGCAAGTCCTGATCCAAGGAAATGCTTTTGGTCACAACACCTCCCCAGCCTGCTTCAAAGGCCCGCTGTACCATCTCTCCGGTGCGGCTGACAGGACAGGCGGCTAAAAAGAAAGGGTTGATACAGTGGAATCCGCAGAAATTGATGCTCAAATCTCTTCTTACCATTTATTTGCCCTCCTTTTGGGCCAGACCCTGCAAATAAGCATGCATATTCAAAGCGGCGCGTTTACCGTCGCCAATGGCCTGAACCACAGCGCCGCGTCCTTGTCCGATGGTATCTCCTCCTGCAAAAACACCCGGCACATTGGTTTCCAAATTTTCATCCACTAAGATATGACCCATGGTATCCACCTTCAAACCGAGAGCTTCCAACTCCTGCTTGAAAGTGCCGCAACCGATGGCCATGACAACCATATCTACGGGATAATTGAAATCCAGATCATCCGGCAGGGATTCCACACTCCAATTGCCGTCCGGCTTCCTTAATACCTTGGAGCGGTTTAGCTTCAAGCCGGCGACCTTGCCGACCTCACCCAGGATTATTTCCGGGATGGCCAGCATATGAAGGATACCGCCGTCTGTGAATACTTCTTCCCGTTCTTCCGGCCAGGCGGTCACTTCCGGATTGGCTCCGATGAAGAAGACATGAACTTCTTTCAGACCGCCCCGGTAAAGCACCCGCGCCACATCCATGGCCACATTGCCGGCGCCGATGATCGCCGCTTTTTGGTGACCTGATTTTTGCCAGTCCGTGCCGGTCAAGATCTCGTCAGAACCGTAAACGCCAGCCAGATCGGCTCCAGGCAAAGGCAGCATTTTCTCATTCCATTTGCCTGTAGCGAGGAAGATACTCTGGAATCCTTGCGCTTTTAAATCCGACAGGGAAAAATCCCGGCCCAGTTTTTTGCCGAAGTTGACTTTGATGCCGGCGGCTATTTGGTCAAGCTCGCCGTAAAGCATATTCTGATCCATCCGGAAGGAGGGGATACCCTTTGTCATTCTGCCGCCCAGTTTTGTTCCGGCTTCAAATAAATCCACTTCATAGCCTAGTTGATGCAAATAAGCGGCGCAGGTCATGCCGCCGGGTCCGCCGCCAACCACCGCGGCTTTACCAAAACCTTGCTCCGGCGTATCGATTTCGCAAATGCTGCCGTTGATGTTTAACCGCTGGGAGGCGAGTATATTTTTGTTCAAACCTTGATGTCCTTCTCCCATGGCGCGGCTTTGGGCAATGGCGTATTGCTGTAGGATCTTAATGTCGATGGGATGCCCTAATTGATGCGAGATACAGTTTTTCTGACACAGGCTTTCTTGCGGGCAGATATAACCGCAGATCCAACCCATGGGATTGTCTTTTTCAATTACAGCGGCAGCGCCTGCGAAATCCCCCTTGCTTAAAAGACGGATGAAACGATCCACCTCTACGCCGGCGGGGCAACCCTTGGCGCAAGGTGGGTCATAACATTGCAGACAGCGGTCGGCTTCCAGCAAGGCGCCTTTCATGCGGCACTCCATGGCTTCACTCATTACGTTGTCCTCCCTTATTTTTATGCGTTCACCGAGCTGGTAACGCCTTTTTGGATCAGTTGGTCGATTTCTTCCTTGCTATAACCGGCCTCAGACAATATCTCGCGGCTGTGCTGGCCCAAGAGGGGAGGGGCATACCGTACCGGGCAGGTTTGACCGGAAAAGTGAACCGGGAAAGCAATATTAGGAATCTCGCCGGCTGAGGGGTGGTTGATCTTTAAGACCATGCCGCGATTGGTGACATGAGGGTCGCTGACCACCTTATCAATGGAATTGATGGCGCCGCACGGGATGCCGACGCTGTCCATTCTTTCAAGGCAGTCCGCCACCGTCAGATCTGCAAGAGCCTTCTCAATATCGGCAGCCAGGGGGTCTTGGTTTTTGACCCGGGAAGCATTATCTTGATAACGTTCATCCTGCAAGAGATAAGTAATTTCAAAGACCTGGCAAAATTTTTCCCAGAGCACGTCGTTGCCGGTACCCATGGTAAAAGCGCCGTCTTTTACGGTAAAGGCTTGGTAAGGAGCATTCTGCGGACTGGCCGAACCCATGCGTCCCTGGACGGAGCCATCGGCAAAATAGTTCAAGCTGGCCATCATACCCCAAGCAACGCCCGCTTCAAATAAAGAGGTGTCAACCAACTGGCCCAGACCGCTTTTCTCTCTGCCGCACAAAGCGGCCACGATGCCCAAGGCGGCATAGAGCCCGCCGCCGATATCGGTGATGGGATAGCCGACTTTAACGGGAGGACGGTCCGCTTCACCGGTCACGTACATCAGTCCGGACATGGCTTGCGCCGTCAGATCAAAGCCGCCCTTTTCGGCATAAGGTCCGGTCTGCCCAAACCCGGAAACGGAACAGTAGACGAGACGGGGATTGACGGTTTTTAGGCTTTCATAATCCAAGGCGTATTTCTTCAGCGTACCGGTACGGAAATTTTCCACCAGAACGTCGGCGTCTTTGGCCAGCCTGCGTAAAACCTCCTGGCCTTCCGGAGTCTTGATATTCAGGGTGAGGCTGCGCTTATTTCTATTCATGGCTAAAAAGCTGGTGCTTTCGCCATGGATGAACTTTGGTCCGTAGGTTCTGTAGACTTCGCCTTTCCCCGGTTGTTCAATCTTCATGACATCCGCGCCGAAGTCGCCCAGAATTTGGGTGCAGTAGGAAGCGGAAAGAAACTGTGTCATATCCAACACCTTGATCCCTTTTAAAAACTCCATGATGTATTTGCCTCCTTAAAATAAACGCCAGCCTGAAGGCTGGCGCTTGCTCATCCTAGTACATGCTGAAAACATGCTATGGATTTCTATAAATCTGTTACAAAACCCGGATTCCCTTATCTGTGATATTGTGATATAAGGAAGATTATGACAGAAAATTGATTTGACAGATTTGATACCTGCCGGCTTACGGTGATCCGTTCAAAAAAGCCAGCCCGAAGGCTGGCTTTTGCTCATCCTGTCCGAAATGGCATATTCTTCTTACTCATACTGAAGGTGAACCTTAATCATGTAAGAAAGAAAAGATGACATTATACTGACATGTCCATGGCTTTATTGCTTTATTGTTTGTGAATATATTCGCGTCTTCTTTTGAAATCCCTGCAAAAATTTTTTTAATTATTGAAATTTTCCGCATTGGTAAATGCTGGATTATCTGGTTATAATGTTATAATAAGGTTGTCTTTGTAAAGAAATTAATTTTAAATGTAGTAATTGTTTTGAATAATTATCAATAATTTTTGCGAATTTTTAATGTCGAATTCTGTCATTTTAAATCATTTTTCCAAAAAATTACTGGATACGGACCAATTCAAAATAAAAAATAAAAAAATTTTAAATTCAGAAGCTTACTTTTATTTGTACTATAATTATTAACATATTTTTTTGTTTTTTTACCGTTAAAATTTCTTAAACTGTTTAGCAGGATTTATTTAAAATGGACTTTTCTGTGAAAGCCAATTGTTGCATATTGACAAACAATCATTTTAGTATAGAATGTTATATGAAAATATTGTTTGAATATTCCCAATTGCTGATATTTGCTCATTTTTCTGATGGTGGTCATGATGTGCCCCTGCAGTTTTCTTTTACCATAGCCCGTTTTATCCTCAAATTTATTACCGCGCTTTGGGATTATGGTATAGATATAAGCTGGTATCGTCCGGCGTTTCACTGTAGAACAGAATAACAGAAAAATATCGAAAAGGGGGAGATTTTGTGAAAAAAGTTTTACTGATTCTGGGTCTCTTAGTTCTGGCAATTGCCTTAGTTGCATGTGGCGGTACCACTGATACCTCCGGTACCACCGATGAAGGTGCAACAGGGGATACGACCGGCAGCGCAGCGGATGCTGCTCCTTTGGTTGCCGGTGCGGACATTTCTTATCCGCCTTTTGAGTACATGGAAGGCACTGAAACCGTAGGCTTTGACGTTGACCTTTGGAAAGAAATCGGCAATCGTCTGGGCAGAGAAGCCAGGCATGATAACTATGCTTGGGATGGCCTGATTTCCGGACTGAAAGCTCAGAAGTTCGATGTTATTATGTCCTGCATGGGAATTACAGACGACCGTTTGAAAGAAATCGATTTTAGTATGCCTTACTTCTATTCCAATTTTGGTTTAGCGGTGAGAAATGATTCCGGGATCACTTGCCTGGCCGATACCAAGGATAAAATCGTCGGCGTACAAACCGGCACCATGGCTGAAAAATGGACCCGGGATAATCAAGCCGACTTAGGCATTAAAGAAATCGTTCCCTACGAAGTCATGAACGACGGGATCATGGACCTGGAATCCGGCCGCATCGATGCGGTATTCAATGACAAACCTTACTTAGGCTATACTCTGAAAAACAATGATACCATCAAATTATTGTCCGATTCCTTCGGCGATAACATTAAGATCGGTATTGGCGTTGCCAAAGAAAACTCCGAATTGACCGCCCAAATCAATCAAGCCATTAAAGACATCGTTGCCGACGGCACGTATGCGACGATTTACGAAAAATGGTTCGGTATTGCTCCCAACGAAGCAGATCTGCCTCATGAAGAATAAACTGACTTTTTAAGTCATTGTGATGCCCCGGTGATATACTTTCCGGGGCATCGCGTTTCTTTGATTCCACCCAAGGTTCCATGTTGCTGCAATCCAATGTAAATGTAAATGGTGAAATTAAGATAACCCAAAATAAACCAAAAATAAACCCAGGATATACACAGGATAAAATCTATCGTTAAAGAGGCTTTCTTATGACAAAACTAATTGAGAATTTCTTAAATTGGGGAGTTTTCCTTAACTGTTGGACTTCCCTGCTGAATGGGGTCATTGTTACCTTAGAGATGGCTTTGATCTGTTTGGTTACCGCTATGATTTTGGGTCTTTTGGTCGCGCTTCTGAAGGTGGCGAAAATCAAAGTCGTATCGGCTATCATGTCTATCTATATCAATATTTTCCGGGGTACGCCTCTTTTGGTGCAGATCATGGTGATCTTCTATGCTTTCCCTTACTTGGGATTGAATTTAGCGCGCTGGCCGGCGGCAATTCTTTCTTTGACTCTTAATAGCGGCGCCTTTATTGCCGAAGTATTCCGGGGCGGCATTGAGTCCATCCCGAAAGGCCAGTATGAGGCTGCTCAGTCCTTGGGGATGTCTTATACGCAGACCATGTCCAAGATTATCTTACCCCAGGCATTTAAACGTTCCTTACCGGCGCTGACCAATTGCTTCGTTGCTTTATTGAAGGATACGTCTTTGGTATCTGTGATCGGGGTGGTGGAACTTCTGAAACAAGGGCGGCAATTACAGACCTGGCAAGCCAATGCCACCCCGTTAATGGCCGCGGCGATTATTTACTTTATTGTGATTTGGCCTTTTGTTAAGTTGTCAGACACGATGGAAAAGAGGATGAAGAAATCGTGATAGACGAGAAAACGCGCAAGCAAGACTTGCAAAATAGACCTGTCATCCTTGAGGTGCAGGGACTTCATAAATATTACGGCGATCATCATGTTTTGCAAGGCATTGATGTTACCATTAAACAAGGCGAGGTCATTGTGGTCATCGGCCCCAGTGGCAGCGGCAAGAGCACTTTTTTACGCTGCCTGAATCTCCTGGAACACCCGCAGGAGGGCAATATCTTTTTTGAGGGCAATGATATTTTAAAGAAACATAATGTCAATAAGACCAGAGCCGAGATGGGTATGGTTTTTCAGCAATTCAACCTGTTCCCTCATAAGACCGTTTTGCAAAATATCCTGTTGGCGCCACAGATCGTTAAAAAGCAAAGCAGAGCGCAAGCGGAAGATCAGGCGATGCAGCTTTTAGTCAGGGTCGGTTTGGCGGAAAAAAAGGACGCCTATCCCGACAATCTTTCCGGCGGTCAACAGCAGCGGGTGGCAATTGCCAGAGCCTTGGCCATGGAGCCTAAGGTCATGTTGTTTGACGAGCCTACCTCAGCTTTGGACCCGGAAATGATCTCGGAAGTTTTAGATGTTATGAAAAATCTGGCAAAGGCTCATATGACGATGGTGGTTGTAACCCATGAAATGGGTTTTGCCAGGGAGGTTGCCGACAGAGTCTTGTTTATGGACGGCGGTATCGTTTTGGAAGAAGGCATACCGGCGGAAATTTTCGAAAATCCCAAAAACGAACGAACCAAGGATTTCTTCTCGAAGATCCTTTAGCGATAAAGCCTTGAGCATGCGAAACCGGCTTGCCTAAGAGGTTTTTCAATGTTCGCTTACGACCACCGGCGGTTTGAAACCGCCGGTGGTTATTGTCTAGCTTAAGTAAAATAGAGTAGAATAATATGAAAATAAGACAAGAACTTAAACCAATAAGTTAGCAAAAATTACCGGTAAATATGCTCGGAACATAAGGGGAGGAACAGAAGATGCATGATGACGGAAGAAGCAAAAAGATTGCCCTTTTAGCACATTGTTTATTGAACCAGCAAGCCAAGGTGGGCGGATTGGCCAGATTCCCTGCCCAGGTGCCTCATATTGCCAAGATCCTGGAGGATTTTGGTTATTCCATCGTGCAGATGCCTTGTCCGGAGGTTTACGCGGCTGGAACCCGGCGCTGGGGCCAGGTGAAAGAGCAATATGCCTGTTACGGCTACACCATGGCTTATCGGCGGGCGGCGGAGTTTTTGTTTGACGGCATCATGGATTATTTGCGGGAAGATTATAAGGTCATCTTGCTGGGCATTGACGGCAGCCCTTCCTGCGGTGTCAGCATCACGGAAAGCAATACCCAGTGGGGCGGTTCCATGGGCTTTTGGAGTGAGATCGACCAGCCTGTGGCTTATATCCAAGACAGCGGCGCTTTTATTGATATCATCCATCAGATTGCAAAGGAGCGGGGCGTCTCCAGGATTCCTGCTTTCGGCCTGCCGCTGGATATGAAGGACGGACAAGTGGACGAAGAGGCATTGCGGTATTTTTTGAAGAGCCAGGAATAGCCGGATCAGAATTGTGATAGAGTTATGATAAGGCAAAAAAGAGTTGTCATTTGACAGCTCTTTTTATTATTGACATTTTAAGTTTAATGAATTAAACTTTTGATAGGTTTAATAGAATAAACTAAATAAAATACGAGTAGGAGCGCTATGGGATGGCAAATATTAAAATCTTTGACGCGGAAATGCGTTTTATGAACCTGGTCTGGGATCAAGAACCGATGGGCAGCGGCGAGCTGGTTAAGCTTTGCGAAAAGGAGCTTTCCTGGAAAAAATCAACCACCTTTACCGTCATCAGAAGGCTTTGCCAAAGGGGTGTTATCCAAAAGGAAGACAGTGTCATCAAAAGCTTGGTTACCCGTGAACAGGTGCAAAAACAGGAGAGCCGCCAGCATATCGAAAAAATATACAGCGGTTCTTTAAAAGCTTTTTTTGTCAGCTTTTTACAGGATGAAAAGCTCAGTCAAACAGAAATTGACGAGCTGCGTAAAATCGTGGGAAAAGTAGACGGTGTAGAAAAATTAGAAAAATTAGAAAGAGCAGAAAGAGCAGAAAGAGTGGAAAGGGGTGAGAAAGATAATGCTTGACACCGTATTCCGGACCGTATTGAACCTGACCTTTACCGGTTCTCTTGTTGCCCTTGTGATCTTGCTGGTGCGTTTTTGTTTTGCCAGGCTCATCCCTAAAAGAATTCTTTATGTTCTTTGGATCGTCTTACTGATCCGGCTGCTGCTCCCATTTTCGTTTGCCGCCGGTCTCAGCATATTCAATGCGGTGCCTACGCCGGTTCCCGCCCAAAGGATTGCCGTCAATGAGTATCTGGAGCCGGACTTGCTGAAGCCAAGCAAATCCCAATTCAACCTGCCGTCTCGGCAAAATCTGCCTGCGGCAGATGCAACATATCAGATCAATCCCTCAGAGACAACGAAAAAGACGGGGCTAAGCCAAAAGATTGGCAGTCTTGACACTGTTCAGGCAGCCTACTTTGCCGCTTCGCTTTTTTGGGTGGCAGGAGTCCTATTGCTCTTGCTGTTCAGTATCGCGGGTTACATAAAAATCCGGTCAAAGCTGAAAACGGCTTGCCTTTACCAAAATAGCGGACTGATCCAAATAAGCCAAGGCCGGATCAATTTGAAAAGAGAAAGCAAAGTTCTTTTGAGTGAAAATATAAAAGGTCCTATCCTATGCGGTCTGATTCATCCCCGTATCATCCTGCCTGTGGCCTGTGAAAGTCAGCCGGATGAAAAGCTGGAAAAGATCCTTGTGCACGAGCTCTGCCATATCAAGCGGGCGGACCCTGTTTGGAACCTCTTGTTTTTGTTGGCTGTTTGCATCCATTTTTTTAATCCTCTGGTTTGGTTATGTTATTTTTTATTTAAGAAAGACATGGAGTTTTCCTGTGATGAGAAGGTTTTGGCTGTTTTCGGCGGCGAAGCCCGCGCCGATTACGCCAATACCCTGATTGATTTCAGTGCCAGACAAAACGGGCTTTTAAACGGTGGTATCCTTTCCTTTGGCGAAAGCAACCTGAAGTCAAGGATCAAGGCGATCATGAACTTTAAAAAAAAGAGCGCCTTGGTAACGGTTCTCGCATTAATTTTGGTGGTTATCGTAGCGGCAGTTACTTTAACCAACGGCAAACAGGTAGAGCCGGCTAACTCTGCTTTGGTGGAGCCTGGCATTCAAGAAGGCACTACGAGTGCGGAAGATCCGGCAAAAAGCAGTGAGCAGGAATCGGTGACCGACATGCTGTATGGCGCCATTCAAACCCCGTTTGCCGGTTTTAAGATCACTCCGGATATTCCTAACTGGCGTTATCCCGTGGTTTTCCATGAGAACGGCAAAGCGGGATTTCAGGATCAAAAAGGCAATGTTTTGGTGGAGGCCACATATGACGGCGCTTCGGATTTTTGGAAAGGTGTTGGCAAAGTGCGCGTTGACACAAATGGCGAACCTGTTTGGAAACCCATTGACGTCAACGGCAAACTCTATGACTATGACGAAGTGGACGGTTTCTACTTTGGCCTGTCACCTGTGCTAAAAGACGGTAAGTACGGTTTTATCAATACCGCAGGTGAGCTGGTGGTGCCTTTGCTCTATGACGAACTATATTGCGCTTACCGTGACGAGGGCCGTTCTACCTACGCGGTACGGGACGGCCAATTTGTTTATTTGAACCTTACGGATGGTTATGAGGAAGTCTTCGAGCTTTGTGATCCGGCGAAAGCGGCGGATTACCCCCGCACCGTCAATTTGAACGACTATCAGATTGTCGTAGCCAATGATATGCTCATCGTGAACGGCGTCGCTCGGCCAGAGGGGTTTGATTTTCCCATCTCCGTTTTGCAGGGCTTGGATTTTGACCTGTATACACAGGATGAAAAACTGGGAACTTATCAGGTAAAATTGGTTCCGGGAGATTATGAGGGCGAGATCTTTTTATCCTTTCCGGCATGTGACAGGCTAAAACCGGACGATATGCCGGAAGAATATTATGGGGTCTTGAAAAGCGCTAATAGCGGTTACCGGGAAGTCAGAAAAGGAACGAATACGGCAAAATATATGGATACTGTGAAACAGTATCTCAAAGACAATCAGATTGAAAATGCGCCGGTTGCCATTGATGCCGCTTATGAAGGGGATGTTTGCGGCGACGGCGTCATTGGCGCGGTTCTTGAGATCAATGATGTCTACCGGAAAATTGATGGGGACCCGCTGCCATTTCAGGAAAAATGGAGTGAACAGCATTTCAAAGACGGCAAAACGGCATTTGTCAACGCCATGCTCATCATTGACGACCTTAACACTCCTCAGACCTACCGGATTGTGAAATCAAATATATGGACCCATACCGACTGGGACTATAAAACGGAAAATATTGGCTTTCTGGCCAATCTGGACAGCGATGATCCGCTGGAGCTTTTGATCTCCAACGGTTATTACGAATACCGTGATTATGCCGTTTTTGAGCTTCAATGACCACTCTGACAGGAAAAGAAAACCGGATGGCGCAAGGAGAAGTGAATTTAAAAGCGAAGTGGCAAATCAAACGGAGTAGGGGAAGCCGGTAAAGAGAATCATAACCACCCGTCAATGAACAGTTCTGAAACAATTCAATAGCGGGTGGTTCTTTCATTCATACGCGCCGCGCTATTTATAGAATCAAATAATACAGCATCAAGTCATAATAGAAAGTCAACCCCAAAAAAGGAAGGTCATGCACTCTATGGCGCATGCCCTTTTATCCTCTTATCTTCCTGCCGGTAATTCCGGCAGGTTTGTTTTTTCGGCTGCTTATTGATAAAATTCGATTTTGACATTGGACCCGTCGAAATAGGTGTGGTCACCCTCCGGATAATGCCAGACTGCTTTTAATGTGGAAGGCTGTTTGATTCCGTTATGATCTTTGTAATCATCACAAATGGCAGTCCATTTTACATGCTGTTTATTTCCGTTAAAGTCGATTGCCGTTCTGTCATCCGTGGTAAATGAGCGCATTTCACCGTTTTCGGCAAAGGTGAAAAGGCCGCTTGCGCGATTTCCCAAGTAGGATATGATTGCTTTGGCATGGGTCTCGTCAATACTTTCCCAAGTAATGTAGTCTTGCAAAGCAACATTGGGGATCAGCAGGCATTCCGAAAGTACGGTAACAAGACTGGCTTGATCCATCTCGGCACCTTTCTGGTCAAATAGTGTGAAGGTCTTGGCAAGTACGCCCTTCATATTGCCGGCGCCGCCGAAATAACAGTCAAATCCCTGAAACGGAATACCGAACATGGCGCTATCGATAAAAGCAAATCGGGTGGGCTCTTTGACAAAGTTATATTGCGTATAATCGATTTTCAGTGTCCGATTGTTAGGTCCGGTTGAAAATGCAACGTTTTGGAAGGTTGCTTTCATATAGGACATTTTAGGTGTGCCGATATATCCGCAATCGGTAAAATATTTTTGAACAGGTTCGGGAAGACCGGCAATGTCTTCTGCGGTAAATTGGCTTGCTTCTATTGGCATTTTTGTGGCAGCCGCATTGACATTTTGAGTAAAATCCGATTTCAAAGCCGAATACGGCTGTATAAAATAGATGGTAATCAGCAATATCAGACCAACTATGATTCCTAAAATAATCATCAATCTGCTCCTTCTGCTTCTGCTGCTTTCTCTGCTTTTTCTAATCTTTGATCGTTTCATGTTCACTCACCATCATTTCAATATTTTTCCCAAGCTTCGACAAGCTCTGGCAAAACTTGTCAATGAATTCTGCGTCAAATCCGCTAAAAAGCCGCTCCAAAAAATCGGCTTCTTTTTGCCATCGCCCGGCAAAATACTCTGTGCATTGGGGGGTCAAGGCGATTCGTAAGGCGCGTGAATCATATGGATCCTTTGTGATGGTTACATAGCCTTGTTCTTTTAGAGCAGTTGCGATGCGCTTGGCGTTTTGCCTGGAATAGCCGATAAAATCCGCTGCTTCACTGATCGTGGGCGGATCTTTAAATTTGGAAACGCTTGCCATAAAAAGCCATTGTTTGATAGTAATATTAGGATCGAAGGCATCGCCAAGCACTTGCAATTGATTGGATAAGGCGAAGATCGTGCCGAAAATATAAGCTTTCTTGGCTAATTCATCCATGCATGATTCCTCCCGCCATATATGTAATATATTACTTATATAATATGCAATATATTACCTTTTGTCAAGCGCTAGTAAAAAAAGATGCAAAAGATCAAACGTATAAATGTTTATCATGCATAGGTCATGCCGGTTGCTTCATATGATTGCATAAAGCGCCCGTGGGGATGCAAACGGTTAGGGCAATCACCATCATGAATCATGACCATCTTATAGGGAGCAACGGCTCCTGAAGAAAAATGAAATGCAAAACCCTACCGAACCGGACAGAATCGCATCCCCAGGCGGTTTAGGGAGGGGGGTGAATTGAAAGAACTCAGGTCAAAAATATTCGCATCTATCCCGGCAGTCAAGACAAGAGAGAAGTCGTGGAAGAACGCGTCAATGCTTTTCATGTACAGTTAATTGAAAACAGATTAAACACCTCCTGTCTGACAACATCGGAAAAAATTCGGGTTGTCAACGGCATCATCAATCACCTGAAAGCGCAGGAGGAAAGGGGGACGATGCCTTAAGAAAACCATTTTCCCATAGGAGTGATGGTAGCTGCGGCGCTTTGCGCCCGGTATCGCTTTCGGCATTGGTACTGAAGCCGCCTTAGGATTAAGCGGGGCCCCTGGCGCGGCAGCATCTCGTCACGTGCCATCTTGTGGAAAAACCCTCCTCCGTTACCTGTACGGAGGAGGGTTTTTCTGTCGCCTGCCCAGTGAGCCGCCGCTCATGAGAAACAGGCTTCATAAGAGCAAGTATAGGTATAAGGCATGACTGATTTTTGCCCTAAGGATGGTGGCGGTAATCTGCCGTTGCAGGGTACAAAATTATTGGTCAGAATGGCGATCAACCGTTCTCTTGGTGAATCGATGATCCGGCAGCCGATGACGCCGCAGGCATTGCAACCAAACCCCATGCACATGGTCAATGATTGTTTGCCATGAGCGCAGGCTTTTTTAAAGAAGCGATCCATGTTGAAGGCGATCCGTGGCAAATAACCGGAATCTTCAAGCAGGGTGAATAGCGGGAAAAAGATGGCCATGGGCGGCAGCATCACAGAAACGACCCAGGCCAGTGTTCGGTAGCATCCCGCAATTAACATGCCATGTAGCCAGCCCGGCGCTCCAATGAGATGAAAAAAAACGGTGATCCGGTCTTCCAGCCAGAAAAAAAATGTGGAAAGCAAGGATGAAGGGTAGTTAGCCCCCACGATGGTCAACCAGAAGATCAGAGCCAGCAAAGCCAGCATAATGGGAATTCCGGTGGCTTTGGCCGTCAGAAGGTGGTCAATTCTGCGGTCGCGGCTGTGGTACCTTTGATTTTCCAAGACAACGCAGTTGTGAAAAATCCGTTCGCTTTCGGCTACCAGGCTTTCTACGATTCTATCCCGTAAAAGCTCCCGCCCCATGCCTTTTTCTTCCAGATAGGCTTTTGCTTGTGCCAACAACTTTTGCAAAATAGGGTCGGCCAGAAGATCATAGGAAAGGTAGGCGGTAAGCGCCTTGTAAAGCGTTTCATCCAGGTCTAGGAGCTTTAGGGCAACCCAGCGGGAATCCAGTCTGCCTTGTAAAAGCTTTGTCAAAGCGGGTTTTAGCATGGCAGCGGCTTCTTCGATGACGGGATCATAAGAAAGCCGAAAGGGTGATGTTGTTTTGGAGCCTGCGGTAATGCCGTGGACTTCCTGCGGCAACTGCGCCAGTCCTTTTTTGGCAACGGCGCTGGTTCCTACCACCGGAACGCCTAATTCTTTTTGGAGTGCCGCCAAGTCGACCCGGATTTTTTTCTTTTTGGCTTCATCCAATAGATTGACGCAGACTACCGCATTGCCCGTGATTTCCAAAATTTGCAGCATCAGATTCAGATTGCGTTCCAGACAGGTGGCGTCTGCCACGATGATGGTGGCATCCGGGTCGCCAAAGCAGATAAAATCCCGGGCGACTTCTTCCTCAACGGAACTGGCCAGAAGGGAATAGGTGCCAGGTACGTCCACGAGGATAAAATTTTGGTTTTGATAAACATAGCTGCCCTGTGCATTGGTAACGGTTTTGCCGGGCCAGTTACCGGTATGCTGATTCAATCCGGTGAGGCCATTAAATACGGTACTTTTCCCCACGTTAGGGTTCCCTGCCAGGGCGATCACTTTGTCTTCGTAGGAACTCTTAACAATTTGCAGAGCAGTTGCGGCTGCCAACCTGCCGGTTGATTGATAACTCAGACCCATACGGACACCCCTTCTATTTTTTTGTTAACGTAAGGCTTCTACCAAAATTTTTGCCGCGTCTTCACCGCGCAGGGCAATAACGGCGCCCCGGATAAAATAAGCGGTAGGGTCGCCGGAGGGGCTCAAATGCAGGGCTTCCACCGTTGTCCCTTGCACAAATCCCAGATCAAGCATACGGCGGCGCTCCTTCCCTTCACAACTGAGGGCCAATACGGTGCCCTTATGCCCCAGGGGCAGGGCGTTTAAAGACAAGGGGAGGGTGGTTCCCTCTAATAATTTTTTCATTGACGTTTCCTCCCGATAATGTTTCCCGTAGCTAATATATGCGGTGCATAATCGGTTGGTTACGGGTATAAGATAGTTTTAAAGCGTGGTAACATGACAAAAGCATCAAAAGCGATACCGTAAGCCAACTGAAAAACGGGCGCAGCGGCAGAGGGGAGACGGCGCATGGAAAAAACAGAAAAAGAAAAAGTGGAAAAAATGGAAAAAAAAGTTTTTTATACCGTTCGGGGTTACCAGCTTCTGGATCAGCATCAAAACAATCTCACCGCTTCTTTGGAAGACTACTTGGAGATGATCTGCCGTAATATTATCACAAACGGCCGTGTCCGGGTGAAAGATCTGGCTAAGGAACTGCATGTCCGCCCCTCCTCCGTCTCTAAGATGATCCGGCGCTTGGCGGATCTGCATTTTCTCGATTATGAAAAGTATGGTTCCATCCGTTTAACGGAACAAGGAGAGGCCATTGGCAAATACTTGTTGTGGCGTCATGATACATTACATCATTTTTTTATCATGGTGAACGGGCCGGGCGGCGCCGATTCTTTTGTAGAGGCGGAGCTGGCGGAGCATATCCTGAGCAGAAAAACAGTGGAAAGCCTTGGCGAGCTCATTGAATTCTTTGAGGAATATCCCGAAATTTATCAAAAGTTTCGGGAACAATTGCCGGAAAAATAAAAGCTGCACGTTAAAGACGTGCAGCTTTTTTACGTTGCGGTTAATATGCTTTGCTCTGAAAGTGCGTGAAGTGCGTAAAGTGTGCGGTTTCCGTAATGGCTTAATATCCATTATCAAGGTTTTGCGGCTAAAAGAAGGGCGCTGCCGTCCACCTGTGTGATCTCGCCATCCTTTGTTAATTGTAAATTGATGTTTTCCAGGATGAGTCGCAAGCGAATCGTATTATTGGAGATATCGAATGTTACATCTTCCGGCGGCACCTGGCTTTTCGGGTCGCCGCCTTTTTTAGCCACTTGCTTGAGGAAATCATCCAGGGAAATATCAAGAACCACATTGCCTGCCGGATCAAAGACGGAAAAAAGTAATTTTTCATTATCCGTTGGCATTTGCTTTATAACATATTCTTTACCCGCTATCAAAAAAGTCGCAGTATTGTTATCTTTAGGCGCCTCACTGTAGAAGCTTATCCTGGAAAAAGATTCAAAGCCTGTTATATCTATCGGGGTATTATAATTGAGCCCAAGATTGATGAAAGTTGGATATTCGCCGGAAGGAGTGCTTTCATAATAGGGCGAAAATCCGAAAACCTTTTCAAAGTCAATATAGGTTCGGCTGTCTTTTTTATACTCCTCGGGAAGCCAGGAAAGCCCGTTCAAATGTCCCATGCCTTGCATATAATTAATAATACTGGTGATTTCCTGTTTGTCCTCGTCCGGGATATCGGTCTTAGGCGTTAGTTGATCATCTTGCAGCATGCCGTTTTTTTCCAATATCTGTTCTACCCTGGCGGTCTGACTGGCGCGGGAGATATGAAAAGCGCCAAAGATCGGTAAAATGGAAAAAATTGCGAAGCAGGCCGCCAAGAGGGCGATCATTCTTTGTTTTTTGAATTTGGAGAAAATAAGATACAAAGAGCAGACAATGGAAAAGATACCGAACAGCGCGACATAATAGCGGGATTCCGTAACACCGTAAGCATTCAAACGGATATATACGGAAGTTAACTGCAAGGCCACAAAGGGGATCAATAGGATCGGGAAAAGCTTACGGTAAAGAAGGGCAAAACGGTCGGTCAGATGCCCGCTCAGGATATAGAGGAGCAGACCTACCGCCGAATAGACCAAGACCATGGGACCGATTTGCCCCACAGGCCAATTCATGGTGATCAGAATCTTGATAAAGTAAGCGGCAAGAACCGCCGAAAAGGTAAAGACCAAAGGAATAGCAATATAAGAAATAAGAATTGCCAAAAATCGCGGATAAGCGGCGGCCGCATCCCGTTTTTCCTGCTCCGCCTTTTCCGTGGAATTGAAATAGGGTAAAAGAGAAAGAAAATAGACCGGAGTGAAGAAGATAAAGACGATGGCGGCAAGGTGAGAGGGGAGATTACTGTTAAGATCAATCAAAAGGAGGTCGACCGCATAATAGATGGCAAGAAGCCCTAAAAAAAGGATGACGCCGTAGAGCAGAGCGACGAAGGCCGATTTAAAATTAGTCAGGGCAATGCTGACAAAATCGGCGGCGTCCTTAGTGGAGGGCACATACAAATAAAGGGCGAATAGCGCAAAACAAGTAACAAACAGACGGATGGCGATGGCGCCGTCATTTTGCGCTGGTGAAGTCATCAAAAAGAAATAGAGAACGGCCGCACCAAAAGTAACGGTTCTGAGAAGCCATTGAAACCGTTTCAGCGGTTCCAACCGCTCTGCGGTAAACTGCGCGGCGGTGCCGAAAAAAACGCCGAAAATACCGGCAAAGATCAGACGGGTTAGAAATTCCTCATTTTCACTGAAATTGTTTTCAATGAGCATGGATACCGTTATGGTGATACCGGCCAGCAAAAGAAGAACGACAGGGAAACGTACCGCCGTTACTTTGAGGTTTTCGATTGTTTTGCCGAAAAAGCTTGCTAATCGATTCATAAATAACCACCTTTCCCAAAATAGGATACTGATATTGTGAAGCAGATGAAACCTTTCCCGAAGACATTATTGCTAATATATTACAGAAAGAATATAAAAAGATATAATTTAAGAATGGAAAATCCCAATATGAAAGTAATAAAAAGATCAAATTGCCTTTAATTAAAAGAAATGCAGCCTCCATTCTTTTTGGTTTCATTATCTTCTTATTATACCACGGGAAAGGTATTAATCATGCCAGCTATGGTGCTTTTGTTTAAAAAAGTTAAAATAGCAGGTGATTGATTGAATAAGGGCCAACCTGTCTTTATGACGGATTGACCCTTAAAATAGTTGCAAGTATGTGTGACTTATTATTTGCCCGGTTATTGGGCAAATGAAAACCTTATAATCAAGATAATCAGGTTATCAAAAACTTAAATGGCCGCAGCTCTTATGCTTGTCCCAATGCAGCTTAAAAATGTATGGTTTTTGGTGATGCGATACGATAATGTTTGATATATGTGTGATACGATGCAATGTTGAAAGCATTTTTAAAAGATCGCAAAGGTGCATAATAGGAATCAACTATGCCATTTGCAGGATTTTTTCTTCGATGAAATCCAGGACGGCTTTACCGTCAATGGTTACTTTACCTTCTTCATAAAGATCTGCCGTGACCCGGAAGAAGTTAATGAAAAGTTGATTGTCCTTCGTGAAGCTTTCTTCGTCCAATCCTGGGATGAAGATGATCTCAATTGTCTCAAAGGGAATGTTTTTAACAGCATTGATTTTATCCACCAGGCTTTGGGCATTTAAGACCTTGATGGGGCTTATCATCATTTGGAGAAGTTCCATATCCTCCGTGACCCACATATTATTGTTCCAGAATTTTCTTTCTTTTTTACTGCCGCCGTTCAGCATTTCCCGGTTGGTAATAGCGCTCAAGACTTTTCTGACGGATTCTTCATTGAATTCTTCGTCATAAAGGGATGCCATTTCTTTTTGGGAAGCAATCTCGGAAAGATATTGCTCGCCGACCTTTTCATTTTCGCTATTGGACTGCCAAAAATAAAGCATATACTCCATCATTCCCAGGTTGATTTTGATATTACTGATCATTCCCATAGCCTCCTGCCATTTATTGTGTTACATAAGTATTATATCGCTCATGACAGTTTATTGCAATCAATACCTTATGGATCAAGAAATATTTTGCTTTTTATTAAATCATGTTGTAAAAACATAATATATATATGATATTATATATATTGGTAAATATTTGTTGCATTGATGGTGAGGTGATTCGATGCATGTCAGAAGTAAGCTGAGCCTGGCTACTTTGGTTATCCTTGGTATTGCCGTATTAATCGTGGTAGTATCTACCGCCGGTATTATGAAGCGTTATATTATAGAACCAAAAAAAGAATTGGTAAAACAGGCTGCCGGTGAGATGAGCGGCAATTATCAACGCATGCTTTCCAATATTTCGGTTTCTCTAACTTATTTGTCAAAGCTGACTACCCTGCAATATGTAGCTGAATCAGCGTACGAAGGTGATTTTGGCAGTGATTATCAGGAAGCGACGGATATTCTACATAAAAACTTGATTACCATAAATTCGGCTAATGAGTATATTCTCGACTCTTATTTGTGTGATCGATATGGCAAGGTTCTGGTATCCACCAATATGATATCGATAGGCAATACATTTGCGATGCGGCATTTACTGTCTGCCATGGGGGAAGCGGATAAAATTTATTTTTTTAATAAAAACGAAGATGGCCAAAACAGCCTCTGGATGGGGCTTTCTGTGTATAATGAACAAGGCAAGATCATGGGATATGTTTTAGATCATATTTCTATAGACTTTTTTACCGATTTGGCAATGCATACCACAACAGTGAAGAATGGAATTCTTCTTGTTTTGGATGTTAAGGGCGATGTCTTACTGAATGTCCAAAGCGGTAAGACCGCAGGCTTACCCCGAAGTATGGCGGTGCCGCAGATCGGGGAATTATTGGAAAAGATGCAAAACGGTGAGGGAAGCAGCGAAGGCAACCTGGATTATGTGGTGAACGGCCAGCGTTTTTTGGGTTATTATGTTACGATGCCGGAATACGGCTGGCTTTTGATCAGTGCGATGTCACAGGCAGAGCTTGCGCAGGTGCGGCGCAATATTATACTTGTGAACACAGGCATCCTGGGTACTATGACACTGATTGCACTGCTCATTGCCGCGTATTTGTCCAGGGTTATTACAAAGCCTTTGGATCTGTTGACCAAAACAGTAAAAGAGGTGGGCGCCGGCAATTTTGATATACGATGTCCGGTGATTCAGGAAAATGATGAATTCGGACAGTTGGCGCAGGGTTTTAACGGAATGCTGGACGAACTGGAGAAAAGCCGGATTTCCCTGGAAAACAGCGAACGCCGCTACCGCATGGCAATCGAAGGCGTCAATGAGATCGTATGGGAATATGATGTGGCAACAAGAAACCTCTATGTTTCCGATAAGTGGGAGCAGCTTTTTGGCTATAATATCAACGGAGGTTTCCAAAGATGGTGGTTGATCAAGAAATATCTGCACCCTCAGGATATTGGCAACTTCCTTGATTTTACAAATTACAATCCCAATGGGAAAGAAACTGTTATTCAGTCGCAGGAATTTCGGGTGAAGAAGCAGGACGGAACCTATGTCTGGCTCATGGCAAAAGGCAATATTTATACCGATAATGCTGGAGGCGCCGTCAAAATTGTTGGTTCCGCTGCCAATGTCAGCAAAAGAAAGCAGCAGGAAGAGGAAATCAAGCAGCTAGCCTATTATGACCAGACCACCGGGCTTCTAAACAATATCCGTTTTGGCGAACTGCTGGAAGAAGAGATCAGGAAATACCCTCTGAAGCCTAAAGCGCTTCTTTTTATCAATCTGAATCGTTTTCATCACATCAATGAGGCCTTGGGCTATCAATATGGCAATTACATTTTGAGAAAGCTAGGCGCCTGCGTGAAGAATATTGCAGCCGAAGGCTATGCGGGCAGGATGGGCGGCGATCAGTTTATCGTTCTGTTGCCTTATTGCCCGGAACGCAGCGTAGCTTTCGGGTTGGCGGAAAAAATAGTTTCCGGTATTGCGGAGACCACTCGTCAAGTGGGTACCATTGTGGAGCTTACATCCTCTGTTGGCATTGCTTTTTATCCCGACCAAGGTTCTGGGCCGGATGAATTGATGAAAAATACCGGTATTGCTTTATTACGTAGCAAACAGGATCAAAAGGGAAACCATGTGGAAGCTTTTTCCCTTTCCATGCTGTCTGAAGTACAGAATCAGAACGCCATTTTTGCTGTTTTACGTAATGCTCTGAACACCGGAGAAATGCAGCTTTATTTTCAGCCGCAATATGATTTGAGAACGGATAAAATCTATTCTTTGGAAGCTTTATCAAGACTATTCAGTAAGGAGCTTGGGTTTATCTCTCCCAGCGCCTTTATCCCCCTGGCGGAAGAGCGGGAGTTCATTTTACCTTTAGGGGATTGGACTCTGAAAAAAGCTGTGCAGGCATTGCTGGATATGCAGAACGCCGGTTTGTCTTTTGAAAAAATAGCGGTTAATCTCTCTCTTTCCCAACTCTTGGATGCCGGCTTTATCGGCCGTGTGCGGGGGCTTCTCCGGCAAACAGGCGTGGATCCAAAAAAAATTGAATTTGAAATTACGGAGAGTGTCTTGCTGAAATCTTTTGAATATGGCTAAAATCAGCTGAAAAGCCTGCGGCAGTTGGGAATCAATGTCGCTTTGGACGACTTTGGCACCGGATATTCTTCCCTGAGTTATCTAAGCACTCTGCCGATCAATACGGTGAAGATCGACCAGTCCTTTGTGGTTCACTTAGAAGAGCAGGAAAAAACCAGATGTGTAGTAAAGTCTATCATCAACATGGCTCACCAGCTGGATATGACTGTGGTCTGCGAAGGTGTGGAAACCAAAGAACAAATAGAACTATTGCGTTCTTTTGAGTGTGATGTGATCCAAGGCTTCTATTTTAGTCCCGCGATGCCTCGAAGAGAGGTGGCCACCTTATTGCAAAGATATAACGGAAATCAACTTTAGCAGGGAGCTTGTCTGTTTACCGGATGCACCAAGAGAGAAATGAAAAAGGTAACAATTTGGGATGCACCTGCTATTAGATGAAAAAAACGAATACCCCTTAGATATGAATAAAAATCGTCATTTTTCGAGATTTTTCTTGATTATGATATTCTCTTTAAGCTATAATGATGTAATCAAAAAGTTTGTCAAAAATTTCAAATTTAGTCGAAAATTTGCTTCAAGGGGGCAATCGGATGGCCACATTCACCTATACCGCAAGTAATGCCGAAGGACAAGTGAAAAAGGGCGTCATGGAAGCGGATAGTTATGTGGATCTTTATGCCAAACTGAGAGAAGACGGCTTTTATTGCCTGGAGCATAAAGAAAAAAAAGAGCGGGCAGCTATTTTATCCGGTAGCCGTAAAAAGCTGAAGGTGAAGGAGCTTGCTCTTTTTTGTCGAAAAATCGGCACCATGCTCCATTCCGGCCTGACCATCGTCAACGCTTTGAACGTTTTGTACACCACTGCCAAAAAAGGCAGGGCGAAAGAGATTTTTTTGAATATGTATGAAAATATCCAAAAAGGTTCCACCTTGTCGGAAACCATGTATGAGCAGGGGAAGGCTTTTCCCCCTTTTCTTTTGAGCATGGTACAGTCCGGCGAGAGCAGCGGTACCCTGGATACTATCATGCTGCAAATGTCGGCTCATTATGAAAAAGAAAACAAGCTCATCAATAAGATCAAAGCGGCCATGGTCTATCCCATTTTGCTTTTGATCATCTCTGTCATCGTCATTATTTTACTGTTTGTTTTTGTATTGCCCCGGGTTTTTGCCATTTTTAAAGGGAATGCTGTTTTGCCGATACCCACTATCGTTTGCCTTGCTGTCAGCAATTTCTTGGTGCATTATTGGTATTGGCTGCTTTTGGGGGTGGTCCTTGCGGCCGTTCTCTTGCGGAGCGCTTTTCAGAAGATTCCTGCCGTGCGTCTGTTCTTGGATAAAATGAAGCTGAGGATGTCTATTTTCGGCAAATTTAACCGTACGATCTATGAGGCGCGTTTTGCCCGTTCCATGTCTGTGCTCTATGCCAACGGCATTTCTATGCTGGAAGCCATCCGATTATCTTCCGATGTTCTGAACAATACATATGTCAACGGCCAAATGGCCGTAGGTGTGGAAAAAATTAGCTCCGGAGCCAGCTTATCCGGCGCTTTGGAAGAAATGAATCTCTTTGACACGCTTTTTCATTCCATGGTCAAGATCGGAGAGGAATCCGGCAGCCTGGACGCTATTTTTGTCAGCATCGCGGACTATTACGATGAGGAGTCGGAAGCCGCTATTCAAAAGATGATGGCGCTTTTAGAACCTGTCTTACTGGTGGTCTTAGCCCTGATCATCGGATTTATCCTGGTGGCTGTTATTCTGCCTATTTACACGTCCTTTCAGTATATTGCGTGAGGTGAAAAAATGATCTGTATTGAATTCGGCAATAACGGCATATCTGTTCTTTCAGCCCAAGAACAAAACGGCATGATCCTGGTTAATCAATTTGCCAAAGCAATCCTGGACCGCGTCATCTATGAGAATGGCATCATCCGTAATATGGCGCAGTGTACCACAGTTATCGGCGATTTTTTGTTAAAAAATGGTTTTCGGGAAAAGGATGTGGGGTTGCTTTTGCATGTTCCCGCCGTATCCCGTGAGCTGTCCTTACCTTATACCAAAAATCAAAAACAGATGAACACCTTGGTACAAAGCGAGATTGCCGCATTTTATACCGCGGAAGAGGAATATCTGCTGCAATACACGATCCTTTCTTTGGAGCAGGTGGAAAACAATACCATGGCCAAAATAATGGCTTATCTGATGCCCCGGCTCATCGTTGAATCTTATCAGCATTTGATTATGAGCATGAAGAAAAAGCCGGTCTTTTTCGATGTTGCGCAAAACGCTTTGCTGAAGGCCACAAGGCTGCAACCGGCTTTGGCTCAGGCAGGCCCTTATATCGTCGTCAAGCTGACTCCTGAGGATGTGGCGGTTCACCTTTTAGACGGCAAAGGCTCCATACTGACCAGAACGGCACAAATCGGTAAAAAAAATAGCGACCTCACTGCTTTTGGTATTAATTTGCTGACCGGCGGTGCACAAACGGAATCCCAGGAAGAGCAAATGGAAGCCATGTATGATATGGCTGCTCAGCAGATCTCCAAGATGCTACAATTTTATTCCATCAAGTCTCCCGGCACCGTTTTAAACAGAGTCTATCTCTGCGGCGATATCGAAAAAACGGAAGAAGCCTGCATGAGACTGCAAATGGAACTTGAGGTGGAGGTCGCCATGCTGCCCGATCCCCAATCTGTCAGCAGTCCGGCCGGTTTCAATTATGATAACTGGGTGACTCTGATCGGCGCTATGCTGAGAAAGTGAGGTAAAGACCGTTGAAAGGTGATATCAACTTTTTTTCCGCGCTGGAAGCCGCCAATAAAAGCGCACGGAGTTGGCAGAAATCCTCCTTTCTGATTCCGGCGGTAGGCTTGGCTCTGCTTTTGGTATTGGCGGTAACCGCTCTGGGATTCTTCTTCTCCGGGCATAAGCTGGAACGTGAAACCGCTTTGCTGGAGCAGGCTATCACAGAACCCCAATATGCGGAAGAATATCAAAACGTTTTGAATGCCGCCTCCGATCTTGGGTGGGATATCTCCCATAATATCCAAGTGTCGGAAGCAGTTTCCCTTCTGAAAAATCAGACCCGGATCACGGCCGGTTGCTTTCACCAGATCGATGATATGGCGCCCTCCGGCGTTCATATTATCAGCTATGGCGTCAGCGACAACACCATAGGGTTGTCCTGTACCACTGCGAACAATTTGCCGCCGGCGGAATTTGCCCAGATCCTGGATGGTTCCGGCCTGTTTTACGAGGTGAAATATGTAGGGTTCAACGGTACCTCCGAGCAATATACCTTTAATATTCAATGCGTCTTAGCGGGCGGTGGTGAATTACAATGAAAATGACGCCCAAAGACAAAATAATTTTAACTGTTTTTTGTACCGTATTGGTGCTGGCATTGGCGGGGTTTTTTGGCCTGCGCCCCATTATCGGGAACTGGCGGGACGCCAAAGCCGCTCAGACGAACGTCCAGGCGCAAAAAGAGGCGATGGATCATAGTATCCTCTGTAAAGCGGCGGTTATGGCAGCCGAAGACAGCGAGGAAGAAAAATATGCCGACCTGGCTGCGCAAATGCCGCCTGTCATGAAAACCTATGACATTCATTACTTGATGGTTGATCTTGCGAAGGATGCCAAGGTGAAGCTGAATTCCTTGTCTATCGGAAATTATGCCGCCGTGAATTTGGAAGACAGTGGCGTTGCCCAGGCCCAAGCGGCAGCGGCCGTTAGCCAAATGGCAAATGAGATCTCAGGCGGCGACAGCACCGTGGCCGGCAGCATCACCACCGCCTTGATGCAAGGCGCCAGCCTAACAGGTGATACCGCAACAGCCTCGGGAAAATCCGGAACGAAACAGCAAAGCGCAGGCAGCACTCCTATTATCTACAAATCCGGCGTCGCTGTGTTGGTTTCCGGCTCTTACAGCAATATTTTAAGTTATCTTGACGGTTTGGCCGCTAAGGATTTCATCCATGTCAAAAGCTTTGTCATCAATATGCCTGATGGTGGCGGCGAGATTAATGTAAATTTCAGCCTGGAAGTCTATATGGCCAGCGATGCGGCAGAATAAACCTGAAGCCGAAGCCGGAACAAACCGCATCGTGGAGCGTTCGCCCTTGGTTCGAAATCCGGGGATTGTATCTTCCAAAGCAGAAAAGCATTTTTAAAGCATAGGGGTAAAGGCGCAATAAAACACCAAAAAACAGAAGTTTCCGGAATCTTGTCAGCCGGAAATAAAAAAACCCGCCGTGTGGGCAGGGTTTGGTTTGATTGCTACCGGATGATAAGATGGATATAAGCCCCGATGATCCTGTCGCCTAAGAGGGCGGTGATGATAAGACCCAAGGCCAGCCAGGGACCGAATGGGATGGGGGTTTTTTGCTGTTTTTGTTTCAGCCGGGGCGCATAGGCCAAAGCGGCAAGGACAGTACCCAAAAAGAAAGCCAGTACAATGTTCTGCCAGCCCAGTAAGAAGCCGGCGACTGCCATCAGCTTGATGTCGCCGCCGCCGAAGCCGTTAAAAAACCAGGCAACGGCCAGCATTGGCAGACTGATGATGAAAAAACCCAGGACGCGGCTGAATAGGGTAGCGCCGGGAAAGAATAAAGAAAAAAGCGCTAAAACAGCAATGAGCACCGCAAAACGGTCAGGAATCGTCTGCGTATCCCAATCGATCATGGCCAGAGTGAGAAGCAGGGAAAAGAAGAATGCATATAAGAGTCCTTGACAGCTATAGCCCCATTTGAAAGCGGCAGCCAGCCATAAAAGACCGTTGGCCAGCTCGATTACGGGATAACGGGGCGAGATGCGGCTGCCGCAGTAGCGGCAGCGTCCCTTCAAAAAAAGATAGCTGAAGATGGGCGCCAGATCCTTGGCCCGTAAAGTCTCATGGCATTGGGGACAAAAAGAACGTCCCTTGGCCACTGAGATGCCTAGGGGAATACGGTAAATGCAGACATTGAGAAAGCTGCCGATTACCAGGCCGTAGACAAATGCCAGAAAAAGAAAGTACGCCATTGCCGCCTCCGTATCATCATTGGATTCATTCATTTTTATATTAACATATCTGCGCTTCTTATGAAACATTTTCCATTGTAGCATTCTCCGGGGCAAAAACAAAGAGTTTTGGGGGATTATGGGGAGAATAATTGGAGGAATAACATGTTCCAGAAAAATATTCGTATCGGCGATCTCTTGGTAGAGAGCGGCCTCCTATTACCAGGCCAGCTGCAAGACGCTTTGGACGTTCAAAAAAGCAGCGGCGGCAAACGGCTGGGTCAGATCTTGATTGAACAAGGCATCATCACGGAGGAGCAGCTGTTTTCCGTTTTACAAAAACGCCTGGATGTTCCTTTGCTCGATCTGAAGAGTATTGACATTCCACGGGAAGTCATCGGAACCGTTCCCGAAAAAATAGCCCGCGAACATCATTTGATTCCCATTTCCTTAACGGACAGCAATTTAATTGTCGCAACCAACGATCCTCTGAATTATACCGTCTTCAACGCGATTTCCCTTGCCGCCGGGCGTAATGTTTCACCTGTTTTAGCGGGCAGCACGGATATCGATCTGGCCATTGAGCGCTATTATGCCCAGCGCCGGGTAGATGCTGTGGTGGAAGATGTCAGTAAGGAATATACCGGTTTTGAAAACCTCATGAGCGAGGAATTCACCGAGGTCTACCAGCGGGTGGACAGCGCTCCTTTGGTTCGTCTGGTGAGTACCATGATCACTCAGGCCTTTAAGAGGCGTGCCAGCGATGTGCACATCGAACCGGAAAACGGCAAGATCAGGGTTCGTTACCGCATTGACGGTGAGCTGGTGGAAGTCATGAGCCTGAATCCCGCTTTGCATGGTCCTATCGTGACCCGGGTCAAGATTATGGGAGGCATGGATATTGCGGAAAAGCGGCTGCCTTTAGACGGACGCTTTGAAACAGAGATTGATGACAACCGTCTTTCCGTACGGGTCTCTACTATTCCTACCGTTTATGGGGAAAAGGTGGTACTGCGTCTTTTAAGCGACAGTAAGTCCGCTATCTTGAAAGTATCCGAGCTTGGCATGCTGCCGTATAATATTGAAAAATTTCGCCGGATGGTCCAAAGCCCCAGCGGCATTATCTTAGTCAGCGGCCCTACCGGCAGCGGCAAAACCACGACTCTGTATTCGGTTTTGGCTCAGCTTTCCACGCCGAAGGTGAATATCGTTACCGTGGAAGACCCGGTGGAAAAGATGCTGGCCGGGACCAATCAAACCCAGATCAATGTGAAAGCGGGCCTGACCTTTGCTTCCGGCTTGCGTTCCCTGCTGCGGCAGGATCCCGATATCATTATGATCGGAGAGATCCGTGATAAGGAAACGGCGGAAATCGCTGCCCGGGCCGCCATTACGGGGCACTTGGTGGTTTCCAGCATTCATACCAACGATGCAGCCTCCGCCTTCATGAGGCTGGTGGATATGGGCATCGAGCCTTATATCGTGGCTTCCTCCGTGGTCGGCGTGGTGGCGCAGCGCCTGATCCGCCTCATCTGTCCCTATTGCCGGGAAGAATATGCTCCCACACCGGAAGAGCGGATGATTTTAGGTGAAAAGACGCCGGAAAAGCTGGCGCACGGCGTCGGCTGTATCCGCTGCAATCATACGGGATATATCGGCCGAACCGCTGTTCACGAGATCATTCTTTTAAACAGCGTCATACGGAAAATGATCCTGGACCGCTGTTCTTCCCAGGAGATCAAAGAATATGCCGTCAAAAACGGTTTGCAGACTCTATGGGATAACATGGCGCTTTTGGTGGCGGAGGGCAAGACCACGGTGGCGGAGCTTTTAAAACATACCTATGTGGTAGAGTAGCGGCAGAGCAACAGCACAACAGAGCCAACAGTAGAATGATACATAGCAGCGTATGTAAAATCGTAAAATATTACAGAGATTCTTTAAAATGTGGAAAACGAAAAAAGGGGGAGGATCCATGAATCAAATCGACGAACTGCTGGCTTATGCCAGAGCCAATGGTGCCTCCGACCTGCATATTGTCTGTGGGCTGTCTCCCATCGTGCGGCATATCGGCGTCTTAAAACCCATAGTTGAACATCCGCCTTTGCGCCAACAGGATATCGAAGACATGGTTACGGCCATGTTAAGGCAAGAGAAGATCGAAGACTGTTCCGATTCCGTTGATATCGACTTCGGCTACGTCTCCGCCGACGGTCACCGGCAGCGGGTCAATATTTACCGCCAGCAAGGCAAAAAAGGCATTGCGCTCCGCATATTGAACAGTGAGACGCCCAGCTTTGAAATGTTGCATTTGCCAGAAGTCTTTAAATCCATCGCCGGGATGCCCCGAGGACTGATCCTGGTTACAGGGCCTACCGGCAGCGGCAAGACCACCACCTTGAGCGCGATGGTTGATTATATCAATCATCACCGCCATGACCATATCCTGACCTTGGAAGATCCCATCGAATATCTGCATCAATCCCACAATTGCATTGTAAACCAGCGGGAAATCGGCGTTGACTGTGACAGCTTTGCCGGCGCTTTGCGTTCCGCGATGCGGGAGGACCCCGACGTCATTTTGGTAGGGGAGATGAGAGATTTGGAGACCATAGCCGCAGCTATTACGGCGGCAGAGACCGGTCACCTGGTTATGTCTACTCTCCACACCATCGGAGCGGCCAAGACCATCGACCGGATCATCGACATTTTCCCGCCCCATCAGCAGCAGCAAATCCGCATCCAGCTGGCTACCGTGTTGAAGGCTGTTATTACCCAGCAGCTCATTGCCAAGGCGGACGGTTCCGGACGCCTTGCCGCTTTCGAAGTCATGCTGGTCAATGACGCGGTTGCCAATATGATTCGGGAAGGCAAGACCCATCAGATCAATTCCGTCTTGCAAACCAGCGTCCGTCAGGGCATGCAAAGTCTGGATATGGATCTGGCCGCGTTGGTCAAAAAAGGCGCCATTACCATGGACGCCGCCTTGGATAAATGCCTGGTGAAAGAGGATCTTCACCGTTTATTGGGAGTCAAGGCCAGGTGACGGGGGAGAGCGTATGAATTTCCGCAAAGAAAAAGAACCTGAGGAAAAAATTAATACTGCCCTTCCCGACAGCCAATCAGTCCATCCCATGCCAGCAAGCGACAAAAAGGCCTATGCGCGGCAGAGGGATGCCGACAACCTGGACAAAAGGCAGGGACTGTCTTTTATCGGCAGATCGCTGGTTGCCGTTCTAATCGTTCTTTTGGTCGTTTATGTCGGTTTACAGACATTTTTTTTACTGCACAACCGATTTTACGCTCTCAATCAGGCTCATAGCGCCTATATTGCGGGGACGGCTTATGTAGCCTTTGGCGGTGACAGCTTTGACGCGGAGGATGCGGATCATTTTTATATCACCGATTACAAAAAGCTTTACGAACATTATAACCCGGATATCAAAGGAATGGTAAAGGTGGCGGTGGCCAAGGACAGCCGGAAGGTGCTTTACGCATCTTGGACAAAGACCGAAAAGCGGCAATTGATCGATTATTTCTGGAGGGGTTATGCCCTTTGGCCCAAAGACGGGCCCTAAAGGTTGACGAGAGTTTGAAAAGACTGTAATCAGAAAGAAGGGGGAAGAGAGGGAAGCGAAGAGGATTTGTTAGAAAAAAGTCGATTTTTGTAAAATATTCCTTGACCTGGCTTGGTAACATTGATAAACTGTTCGTATCAAACTGTGGAAAATAATAACAAATTTTTTTAAAGTTATTATCATATAAAAATTTTAGGAGGAAACCGGATGCCAAAAATCAAACCATTGAGAAACAGAAAAGGCTTTACCTTGGTAGAACTTATCGTCGTTATCGCTATCATTGCTATTTTAGCCGCCATTCTTATTCCCGTCGTTACCAATTATGTTTCCGACGCCCGCCAATCCTCGGCCGACGCCAATGCCCAGACTGTCGCCGTCGCTTTGCAGACTACTTTTGCTGATCTCATCAGCGGCTTGGGTGCGGCCGATGCCACGGCGCGTGCTGCCATGCTGACGGAAGCAACAGCTCTGGACACTGCTATTACCGGCAATTGGACGAATATTTCTGCTTTAAGAACCGCATCCCCCACATTTAGCAACATTTTGGGTACCGGCTTTACAGGTATCGTTGACATTACCGCTACTGGCAGCCCCAGCACAGGGCTGGATATATCTGAAGTTCGCTACAGTAGCGAGAGTATTCCCACCGATACCGCAACTGATACCGGGCTGAACTTCATCGGCGTTTATCCCAGATAATAAAAGGCCATTAATAATTTCTTAACCATAACATATTTGATTGTATTATCAATATTTAAAAAAATTGAAGGAGGGAACCTTATGTTAAAAATCAAACATCCTATGAACAAACTCATGAACAAGAAAGGCTTTACCCTGGTGGAACTCATTGTCGTCATCGCCATCATCGCTATTTTGGCGGCCATCCTCATTCCCGTCGTGACCAATTATGTTTCCGACGCCCGCCAAGCCGCGGTAGATGCCAATGCCCAGACCTTCGCCCTGGCCTTGCAGACCACTTTTGCCGACCTGATTAGTAATTCAAGCTTTGGTGAAGCGGAAGACCTCTTAGCCGCTATAGAAGCTGCGGATGACTGGACTCCTATCAGCACTTTAACTGCTAATGATGTATCTCCTACTTTGAAAAACGTCTTAGGTTCCGGTTTCAGCGGCTATGTTGCTTTGGTCGTCAGTGCCGATAGCAGTATTGAAGATGGTGTTCAGGTTACCGAAGTTCAGTATACCACTGAAGATAGCGATACCCCCAGTTTCGTTGGCATTTATCCCCGCTAAACCAAACCAACATAAGAATTTGTAAAAACATAAGAACTTGCAAAAGTTGAAAGACCTTTTGCTCCACAAACAAAGCACCCCTTTGGGGTGCTTTGTTTACTTTTAAAAGCCTTTCTTAAGTAAAAACTTATCCCACGGGAGGGGGAGGGCAGCATTTGCAGCAACATTTGCAGCAACACTGACAGCAGCAGTTACGGCAGGTTCTATTACAGCATTGGCAACAATTATTGTTGCCGAATCGGCAAAAGAGGAAAGGCAGAAAGAGCCAGGGGAAAAAACATCCACAGCCACATCCACAGCCACAGCCACACATAACAATACCTCCTTTTTTTTAGAATTTGCAAAAACTTCAAATTTAGATACGTGATCCTTTTATTACAAACCAATAGGTTGTACTATACATTATGAGACAGGCCGTCATTTTGCTACAGTTTATTCGCTCAGGCCGGAGGCTTCTCTTGACTTTTGGGCGGCATTATACTATGATTGAAACCATGCAAATATTTTGGATATTAAATGCAAAGATTAAAAGAATGAACGAAAAGAAGGATACCTATGATAACCATTACCATTGATAACCGTAAATTTACCGCAGAAAAGCCCATGACCATTTTAAATGCCGCCAAGGCCATGGGCATCGACATCCCTACCCTGTGTTATATGGAGAAGTTAACACCGGATGGCAGCTGCCGTTTGTGCGTGGTAGAAGTTACGGGACAGCGCAATTTAAAAATAGCCTGTGCCACGGAGATTATGGACGGCATGGAGATTTTTACCCGTTCGGAGCGTGTGTTGACGGCTCGGCGTACCATTTTGGAATTGATCCTTTCCACCCATAAAGTGGAATGTCTGGTCTGTAATGCCGCCGGTCACTGTCGCCTGCAGGAATACTGCCGGGAGTATGGCGTGGGGGAAAGCAGCTTTCCCGCCAAGCCGCCGGCCTATCCCGTGGATGAGAGCAATCCATTCTTCAATCTGGATCGGAATAAATGTATCCTTTGCCACCGCTGTGTTCGGGTATGCAGCCAGCTGCAAGGGATGTATGCCATAGAGACGGTGGGCAGAGGCATGAGAACCCAAATTTCACCGGAATTTCTGCTGCCTCTTGATCAATCCCGCTGTGTTTCCTGCGGCAATTGTGTTTCCAATTGTCCTGTGGGGGCCTTAACCCCTAAAAATGGTTATCAATACCAGGTTCCGCAAAGCAAGGCCACCCGTACCGTTTGCGCTTATTGCGGCGTAGGTTGCCAGTTGGATCTCATTTCTTCAGGCGGCAAGATCGTGGGGGTGGAGCCGGCGCCCGGTCCCGCCAATGACGGCTTGCTCTGTGTAAAAGGGAAATTCGGTTATAACTTCATAGACAGCCCCCGGCGTTTGACCCAACCCCTGATCAAAGAAAACGGCGAATTCCGTGAGGCTTCCTGGGAGGAAGCCGTCGCTTTGGTGGTCAAAAAGATCAAAGAAACCAAGGAAACCAAAGGTGGGCAATCTATAGCAGGTCTTTCTTCCGCCCGCTGTACCAATGAAGAGAATTATCTTTTCCAAAAGCTATTCCGCGGCGTCATCGGTTCCAACAATGTGGACCACTGCGCCCGTTTGTGACACGCTTCCACCGTTGCCGGTCTGGCAACGACTTTAGGCAGCGGCGCCATGACCAACAGTATCCGGGAAGTCAAAGGATTGGACCTGATCTTTATTATCGGCTCCAACACCACAGAGGCACACCCCGTGATTGCCGCCCAGATGAAGCAGGCAAAACAAAAGGGTGCAAAAATTATTGTGGCGGAGCCCCGCTATGTGGATATGTGCAATCATGCGGAAGTCTTTTTACAGATCCGCCCTGGAACTAATATCGCTTTGATTAACGGCATGATGCGGACGATCCTGGATGAGAACCTGACGAACGGTACTTTTATTGACCAGCGGACGGAAAATTATGCAGCGTTAGCTGCTTTATTGCAAAATTGGACAGCGGAAAAAGCGGCGGAGATTTGCGGCGTTGCCGCCGAAGATATCAAAAAAGCGGCCCGGCTCTATGCGGGCGCCAAACGGGCCGGTATTTTCTACGCCATGGGCATTACCCAACATACCACCGGCACCGACTCGGTGATGGCTTTGTCCAATCTGGCATTGTTATGCGGTCATATCGGTCATGAATATGGCGGCATCAATCCCTTGCGGGGGCAAAATAACGTGCAAGGCGCCTGTGATATGGGGTGTCTGCCGGATGTATTGCCTGGCTATCAAAAGGTCGGTGATCCCAATATCCGGGAGAAATTCGCCCATTGGTGGGGAGTGCCCCAATTGCCGGAAGCCCCCGGCTTGACGGTGATGGAGATTATGGAGGGCGCCGTTTCCGGTAAGATATCCCTCTTATATATTATGGGAGAAAACCCCGCTTTGTCCGAGCCGGATACCAACCATGTGTTGCATGCCCTGGCAAGTCTTGACTTCCTGGTGGTGCAGGATATTTTCCTTACCGAGACGGCCGCTTTGGCGGATGTGGTACTGCCTGCCGCTTCTTTTGCGGAAAAGGACGGCACCTTCACCAATACCGAACGCCGTGTGCAGCGGGTTCGCAAGGCCATTCCCCCCAAGGGCAACGCCAAAGCCGATACCGAGATCCTGCTTTCGGTCATGGACGGTTTAGGCTATTGCAGTGTCGCCCGTTCTCCCGAGGATATCATGGATGAGCTTTCTTTTTTAACGCCGTCTTACGGCGGCATTACTTACCGGCGTTTGGAGGAAGAGGGCAGCCTGCAATGGCCGTGTCCCAACCTGCATCACCCCGGCACCCCTTATCTGCACAAAGATTCTTTTTCCCGGGGCAAGGGACTTTTTACGGCCACCGATTACCGGCCCAGCGCCGAGCTGCCCGATCCGGAATATCCTTATATCCTGACTACCGGCCGTCTGCTTTATCAATACCATACCCGCACTATGACCGGACAGGTGGAAGGTCTCAACCGCCTGGCGGGGCAATCCTTTATCGAGATCAATCCCACCGCTGCCGCGGCTTTAGGCATTCAGAACGGGGATACGGTTGTGGTCCGTTCGCGCCGCGGCGAGTTGAAAACCACTGCCAGGCTCAGTGAAAAGATCCGGCAGGATGTGGTGTTCATGCCCTTCCATTACAGCGAGGGCAACGCCAATCTCCTGACCAATTCGGCCATGGACCCTAAGGCGAAGATCCCGGAATTAAAGGCCTGCGCGGTAAGTATCCAAAAGGCTTGAGGGGGGGGCTATAATGGCAACCGTGATAACGGAAAAACTGCCGGTGCAAAAGGCTGCCGGCAGTACCTGGGATATTCTGGCCGTGGAAGCGGAATACCAGATTGATCTTAACGGCTGCTTTTGGCAAAAGGTGCTGTGTACTCCCGCTCAATTGACGGAATTGACGGCGGGTCTCCTTTGGGAAGCCGGGATGATCACGGCGCCCCGGGATATTTTATCCATCAAAGTGGAGGATCCATCAAAAAAGATTGATGCCATGATCCGGGATACGCAAAGTAAAACGGTGCGGGAGCCTGAAAATAAAAGTGCTAAAATTAGCCTGCCTATCTCTCAATACAGCGGCATCATGAAGATATTGGAAGGGAAGGCCGCCTTATTTACGCAAACGGGCGCAGCGCACAGCGCCCTGCTTTGCCGGGGCAGCGAGCCCCTCTATTTTACAGAGGATATCAGCCGGCATAATGCCATGTATAAGCTTTTGGGCCACGCCTTCTTAAATGATATCCCGTTGGAAGATAAGATTGTTGCTTTGACCTGCCGTTTGACAACGTCCATTGTTAGTCTGGCGGCAGAACACGGCATTGGGGTTCTGTTGTCCCGTTCCGCGGCGACAACAGGAGGTGTGGAAAAAGCCAAAGCATCCAATATGACCTTGGTTGGTTTTATCCGCGGGCAGGATATGAATGTATATTGCTGAATCAATGGAATGGAAAAGTCAGAAAGTGTTGTGTTACTCTAAAGTAATGTCCTGCAAATAAAAAAGTAAGGGTCTCCGGTATCCCGGAGACCCTTACTTTTTGTAGTAAATGCATGATATGGACGGTATAATAAAAATCTTACACAAAAACGCAGTAGATTCCAATCACTAACTTTGCGGGAAAAGGATCATGGCTTTGTTCTTCCAGCGGCCGCTGCGGTAATAAATATAAGAAGCGGTGGCTCCGATGAGCCAGCCGGCGGGGGTGGCCAGCCAGATCCCAATGGGACTGTTCATTTGATGGGAGAGGAACGTGGCAATGGGGACCCGGACAATCCATAAGGTCAATAAAGTAAGGAGCATGGGGATGACGGCTTCCCCGGCGCCCCGCATCACTCCCACATATACCTGCATAATGGCAAAAAGAAAATAAAAGGGAGCCGTATAGATCAGGTATTGCGCTCCCGCCAGCATGACGGCGGCATTATCGTCAAAAAGGCTCATAATGGGGTGCCTGAGAAGGATCAGCACCAAGGCAATGCCCAAAGAGACCAGAGAAGACATGATGGTGGTACTTTTGGTACAGGCATGAACCCGGTCCATACGGTTGGCGCCGATATTCTGCCCTACAAAAGTAGAGGTGGCGATGCCGAAGTTCAAGATGACCATAATCGCAAAGGAATCCACTTTGGAAGCGCCGTTGAAACCGGCGATCACTTCGGTACCGTAGCTGTTGACCAGGCTTTGAATGGCCATCATGCCGAGAGAAAGAGTCGTTTGCTGGATTCCTGTGGGAATGCCTAGTTTTAAGATGCCTTTTAAGATAGCATGATCAAAAATCAGATGTTTAAAATCGATTTTCAGGAGGCTCCTGCTCATATTCAGGTACATTGCTCCCATGATGAAGGAGGTTGTTTGCGATATGATAGTCGCCCAGGCCGCGCCGGCGACCCCCCAGTGGAACAGGCCGACAAAGATCAGGTCCAGCACGATATTCATAACAGTAGCGATAATCAAAAGGTAAAGGGGCGTTTTGGAATTGCCCACCCCGCGCAGAATGCCGGCAATGGCATTGTAGCCAAAGTTAGGCAGGGTGCCCAAAAACAAGATGTTCAGATAACCTGTGGCATAGGGCATGACCTCTTCCGGTGTTTTCATTAAGCGGAGCAGGGCGGCGGAGGAAAGTAGTCCTATGGCGGTGATGGCGATAGAAAGAAAGAAAATAAGGATATAGGTTGTACTGACGGTACGGCGGATCTTCTCTTCATCCTTGGCGCCAAAATATTGGGAGATTAAAACGGAGGAGCCCATGCTGATTCCCACAAAGAGGGCAATCATTAAAAAAAGCACCGGAAAAGCGGTGCCAACGGCTGCCAATGCTTCGGTTCCCACAATGCGTCCAACGATGATACTGTCTACAACATTATATAATTGCTGAAAAGCATTCCCAATGAGAAGAGGAATGGAAAAAAGAGCAATTTGCTTCCAAGGCACTCCGGTTGTCATATCCATACCAAGGCTTTTATTTTTTAACGCATCTGTCATCAAACCACGTCCATTCCAGGGAAATTTTTACAATCAAATTGCAACTATGCTTATTGTAAGCTAAAATAAATTTGTGTGCAACACAATTATTGAAAACATACGGAGGAAAGAAGAGGAAAGAACATGAAAAAACAAGAGATCAGCACGGTGAATGCTCCTGCGGCTATCGGTCCTTACGCGCAGGGAATCAAAACGGGAGATATGATTTTTGTTTCCGGTCAACTTGGTTTTGATCCCGCCACGGGTATCATACCGGAAGGTGTGGAGGCTCAGACCCGCCAGGTCATGAAGAATCTTGCCGCTATCTTAAAAGAAGCCGGCGGTACTTTGGAGCATATCGTAAAAACAACGATTTTTGTAAAGGATCTGCAGGATTTTGTCACGGTCAATGGCATTTATTCCGAATATCTCACAAAACCATATCCCAGCCGTAGTACGGTTGAAGTGGCCTGTCTGCCTAAGGATGCTTTGGTTGAGATCGAAGCCATTGCTTATTTGGGCTAAAACAATCAAGAATCAGATAAATTTGGATGAATTTGGTTGAAATTAAATTAAATTTCAAATTGTGCTTGACAGGATAGGATTTTATGCTATACTATTATTAGTAATAATTATTAATAATATATGGGAGGTCGTCAAAATGAAACAATGGGTTTGCAGTGTTTGCGGTTATATTCATCAGGGTGATACGCCTCCGGCGCAATGCCCGCAATGCAAGGCTCCTGCGGAAAAGTTTTCTGAAAAAGCTACCGAAAGCACAACAGCTTATGCCGACGAACATAAGATCGGTGTAGCGGCAGGTGTGGACGAAAGAGTCATAGAAGGCTTAAGAGCCAACTTTACCGGGGAATGCACCGAAGTAGGGATGTATCTTGCCATGTCCCGCCAGGCCGACCGGGAAGGCTATCCCGAGATTGCCGAGGCCTTCAAGCGCTATGCCTTGGAAGAAGCCGATCATGCCGCCCGTTTTGCCGAATTGCTGGGGGAAGTGGTTTATCCCGATACCAAGAAAAACCTGGAATTGCGCGCTGCTGCCGAGCATGGCGCCTGCCAGGGTAAAAAAGATTTGGCGACCTTAGCCAAGCAATTAAATTATGATGCGATTCATGACACCGTTCATGAAATGTGTAAAGATGAAGCGCGTCACGGCTGTGGTTTTGCCGGTTTGTTGAAAAGATATTTCTAAAATTGGGAGCTTTGGGACCAGGAACAGGCATGACAAGAAAAATTGAAAGCATAAGGCGGACCGGTGGAAAACAGCCGGCCCGCTTTATGTTTATCCGGCGCTTGGCGCTGGAACGAATTAAGAAGAATTGTAAAACCTAAGCTAAAGCATGGTAAAAATCGCGAAAACAGAAAATTATTAAAAGAAATAAGCTAAAACCGCAAATATTCTGGTCATCCCTGCTGTTTGATGCTATAATAATATTTATGGATTTCCAGTGACTTGAATCTAATTGATGTTACGCTGCCCGTATATGAAAGCGGTAAACATCTTGTGGGAAGAGAAATATTAAAAGGGCCATAAAAGAAGCAATAAAAGAAGCAATAAAAGATTAATACTGTAATTTAGGAGGAAGTTTGATGAGTGACAAGCTATGGGGCGGACGTTTTGCCAAGGGAACCGATGCATTGGTAGAGGATTTTCATTCTTCCATTTCATTTGATAAACGCCTGTACCGTCAGGATATCCAGGGTTCCGTTGCCCATGCGGCGATGCTGGGCGAGCAGGACATCATCACAAAAGAAGACGCCGCTAAGATCATAGAGGGCTTAAATGCGGTTTTAGCTGATATCGAAACCGGCCATGTGGAATTTGAGATCGGCGCCGAAGATATCCATATGAATGTGGAAAAGCTTTTGACTGCCAAGATCGGTTCCGTAGCCAAGCGCCTGCATACGGCCAGGAGCAGAAATGACCAGGTAGCATTAGATATCCGTCTCTATATGAAAGATGAGATCAATGCGATTCTTGAGCTTCTCTATAAACTGGAAAAGGTCATTCTGGATTTGGCGGATGCCCATAGAGAGACTATTATGCCCGGTTATACCCATCTGCAAAAAGCGCAGCCGATTACTTTAGCACATCATTTGATGGCTTATTTTCAGATGTTCCGCCGGGACGCCCAACGTCTCAGCGATTGTTATGAACGTACCGACTGTATGCCCTTGGGGTCGGGGGCATTGGCAGGCACCACTTTCCCCATCGACCGCTACAGCGTCCAGGAGAAACTGGGATTTGCCACGATCAGTCAAAACACCATAGACGGTGTCAGCGACCGGGATTTTGCCGTCGAGTTCTGTGCGGATGCTTCTATTCTTATGATGCATTTATCCAGGCTTTCCGAAGAGATCATTCTCTGGGCCAGCAATGAATTTGCCTTTATCAGCTTAGACGACGGCTACAGCACAGGCTCCTCCATTATGCCGCAAAAGAAAAACCCCGATGTGGCCGAGCTGGTGCGGGGGAAAAGCGGCCGGGTATTCGGTCATTTGATGGGGCTTTTGACCGTGATGAAGGGACTGCCTCTGGCCTATAACAAAGATATGCAGGAAGACAAAGAAGCCTTATTTGATACGGTGGACACCGTGAAAAAATGCCTTTTGGTCTATGCCCCCATGCTTTCCACCATGCGGGTTAACCGGGCCAAGATGCTCCTTAGCGCTCAAAGCGGTTTTACCAATGCTACCGACGCAGCAGATTATCTGGCAAGCCGCGGCTTGCCTTTCCGGGAAGCTCATGCGGTGGTGGGCAAGCTGGTTCTCTATTGCGAAAAAGAGGAGTGCGCCTTAGAAGAGATCCCCCTTTCCGTCCTGCAGGAATTTTCCCCCATTTTTGCCGGTGATATCTATGAATATATCGCGGTGGAAAAATGTGTGGACGCCCGTCGGGTTCCCGGCGGTCCGGCTCCCGAGGCAGTGGAAAAAGCCATTGCTTCCGGCCGGAAATGGCTTTTTGAGAAGGGCTCCCAGAACTAAAGAAAGATAGGATACAGACAGGAGATCCTTGCGAAAAAAGAGGAAATATAGTATAATTATGATGTTTAAGGATTTTGCAGAGAGGAGGACGGCAGAACGGTAGCGTAAGACAGCGGTAGAACAGTAGAGCAAGACGGGATTCAATTGGTAAAATTATTATGTAGATTGGTAGAAGTCATGATTTAGAACGGAAGGACGGTAGATTTTGATGAAATTCGCAATTATTGCGGCCTACATCGTGTTGATGCTGGTGTTGGGCTGGGTAGGCATGAAAAAAACCAAAACCATCGGCGACTTTGTGCTGGGTGGCAGAACAATGGGACCCTGGATCTCTTCTTTCTCCTATGGGACCACCTATTTTTCTGCCGTAGTCTTTATTGGCTACGCCGGCAAGTTGGGCTGGGGTTTTGGTCTTTCTACTTTATGGATCGTGATTGGCAATGCCGTGATCGGCTGCTTTTTAGCTTGGAAGCTTCTGGCAAAACCTCTCCACAACATGACGGTGCGGCTGAAAGCCATCACCATGCCGGAATTTTTGCGTCAGCGTTATGATTCCAAAGCAATAAAACTGCTGGCGGCTCTCATTATTTTTGTTTTCTTAGTTCCCTATACCAGCTCGGTCTATTCCGGCCTGAGCTATCTTTTTGAATCGGTATTTGGTATCCCTTACATTTTAGGTCTTATCATTATTGCCGGTGTCACCGCTTTTTACCTGGTGATGGGTGGCTATAAAGCCGTGGCTTTAGCCGATTTGTTTCAAGGCATCGTCATGATCTTTGGCGTTTTGTTCTTATTATATTTTGTCGTGGGGAGCCCGCAGGTTGGCGGCTTTGCCAATATCATCCCCAAGCTCACCGCCATTGATCCGAAATTGACATCTCCCGTGGGACCTCCCGGCGTCATCCAGTTGGTTGCCTTAGTGACGCTGACTTCTCTCGGAACCTGGGGCATGCCGCAAATGACGCAAAAATTTTATGCCATCAAGGATGAACGGGTGGTCAAGAGTGCTACCTGGGTCACTTTTCTACTTTCTCTCTGGGTTGCCTTTGGCGCTTATTTTACCGGCAGCCTGAGCCACTTATTCTTCAATAATCTGGATGCGGTGGGCGGCAATGTAGATAGGATCGTACCAACCATGTTGCAGCAAACGATGCCTTCCGCGGTGCTTGCTTTGATTTTAGTGCTGGTTTTAGCCGCTTCCATGTCTACCTTGTCCTCTTTGGTTCTGGTTTCCAGTTCCTCTGTAGCCGTTGACTTTATGCAAGTGGCCAAACCTGATCTGAAGAAATCTACTCAGGTAGTCTTAATGCGGATTTTATGCGTTGCCTTTGTGGCTCTTTCTTTTTTCATTGCCATGGATCCGCCCAGCGTTATCGTGAATCTGATGGCATTTTCCTGGGGTGCTGTTTCCGGCAGCTTTATCGCGCCGATGATTTGGGGTCTTTTCTCCAAAAAGACCACCAAAGCCGGAGCAATGGCCGGTATGCTGAGTGGTCTCTGCATCGCAGTGATTGGCACCGCTTTAGTGCCCGCCCAGACTGCTGTTGTGAGCTGCTGCGCCATGGTGATTCCTTTGGCGGTTGTACCTATTGTAAGCCAATTTACCAAGCCTTTTAGCCAGGAGCATCTCGACAGGGTTTTCGGAGAAGACGTTTTGTCTCTTCAGAAAAAGGCTAATCGGATCCCGGATGAAAGTGTAGCGGTTTCTCAAGGGTAATATTTGTTTTGTTTCGCTAAAATACTTAAATTTTATAATGATTGAAAAACTAAGGAGATGGCAGCAATGATCTGGAACAAGGAACAGGAGTGCATGAGCCGCAGCAAATTGGAAGCCCTGCAGTTGGAACGCCTGCAAAATACGGTAAGGCGAGTCTATGAAAATGTGCTGCCTTACCGGAGAAAAATGGATGAGCTGGGGGTGCGGCCGGAACATATCCGTACTTTGAAAGACCTTGCATTGCTGCCCTTTACCACAAAAGAAGACCTGCGTCAGAACTACCCTTTCGGACTGTTCGCGGTGCCCCAACGAGATGTTGTCCGGGTTCACGGTTCATCGGGCACCACCGGCAAACCCATCGTTGTCGGCTATACCGCCAACGACTTGAAAATGTGGGCGGACCTCTTGGCGCGGATCATCACCGCCGCCTCTGTGGGGCCCGACGATATTGCACAGGTGGCTTTTAATTACGGTCTTTTTACCGGCGGCTTCGGTTTGCATTACGGGTTGGAGGCGGTAGGAGCTACTGTGGTTCCCCTGTCTGGCGGCAATACGGAAAAACAGTTGATGCTAATGCAGGATTTCGGCACCACGGCATTGATCGCAACGCCTTCTTATGCTTTGCATATTGCTGAGGTAGCGGAAGGCATGGGGATCGATACCAATAAACTGAAATTAAGAGTAGGCCTTTTCGGCGGCGAATCATCCTCCAGCGAGCTGAGGATGGAAATTGAAAAGCGCTTACATATCGTCACCACCGATAACTATGGCTTGACCGAGGTCATGGGGCCCGGTGTCGCCGGAGAATGCATCTATGCCACAGGCATGCATATCGCGGAAGACTATTTTGTCGTGGAAACCATCGATCCGGATACTTTTGAGGTTCTGCCTGCCGGCTCCGAAGGGGAACTGGTCATCACCAGCCTGGCCAAGGAGGCCTTCCCGGTGATTCGTTACCGGACCAAGGATATTTCCCATATCAATCAGGAACCCTGCATCTGTGGGCGTACCATGGCCAGAATCGGCAAACTGGTAGGCCGCACCGACGATATGCTGATTATCCGGGGCGTCAATGTTTTTCCTTCTCAAATTGAGGAGATTCTCTTTAAGATTGAGGGTTTGGGTTCGCATTACCAGATCCATGTTTATAGGGAAGGTTCCATGGATGAACTGGAGATCCAAGTGGAATTGGCGGATACCAGCCTTTTAGACAGTTATAAGGCATTGGAAGAATTGACCGGTAAAATCAAAAACCGGATGAAAATTGTTTTAGGCATCAGCTGCCGTGTGAAATTACTGGAGCCTTTCTCCATCCAAAGAGGGGCGGGTAAAGCAAAACGGGTGGTCGACCATCGAAAATAGCGGCTTGCCCACGAGGTGAAGCAGGAACCGTCCATCATGGACAAAAACGGACAAAAATAGCTCGTAACGGCTAAAAGTTGTTAATATTGATAATCGATAAGGGTGGTAATCATGGGAAAAGTCTTAATGACAGGCAATGAGGCCATTGCCCGGGGCGTTTGGGAAGCGGGAGGCAGTTTGGTAGTCGCTTATCCCGGTACTCCCAGCACGGAGATCACGGAAAATGCCGCAGGTTATGAAGAATTGGCGGCGCAGTGGGCCCCTAATGAGAAAGTAGCGGTGGAAGTGGCTTTGGGGGCCGCCATCGGCGGCGTCAGAGCGCTGGCCGCCATGAAGCATGTCGGCTTGAATGTAGCGGCCGACCCGCTGTTTACGGCCGCCTATACCGGCGTCAACGCCGGACTGATCATTGTCAGCGCCGATGATCCCGGTATGCACAGCTCCCAAAACGAGCAGGACAACCGGCATTATGCCAGGGCCGCCAAAGTCCCGATTCTGGAGCCTTCCGATAGCGGTGAGGCCAAAGAGTTTGTTAAGCTGGGTTTTGCAATCAGTGAAACCTTCGATACGCCAGTTCTTTTAAGACTGACTACCAGGATCGCACATTCGCAATCTTTGGTTGAATTATCGGACAGAGAAGAAAAAGAAGTAAAAGAATATGTCAAAGATCCTAAAAAATATGTCATGATGCCCGGCAATGCCCGGCCCCGTCATATCGCGGTGGAAGAGCGGCTTTTGGCCTTGGCGGCGTACGGCGAGACCACGCAAGCCTTGAACCGTATCGAATGGGGCAAAGATCAAAAACGTGGCGTGATTGCTTCCGGCGCCGTTTACCAATATGTCAAAGAAGTGTTGCCGGAAGTGTCCGTCTTGAAGATCGGCATGGCCTTCCCATTGCCCCAAGCCTTGATCCGTCAATTTGCTGCGGGTGTGGAAGAACTCTATGTCATTGAAGAGCTGGAACCCTTCTTGGAAGACGCCGTCAAAGCCATGGGCATCCCGGTGAAAGGCCGCGAACTCTTTTCCTCTTGCGGTGAGATCTTTGCTGAAAATATCCGGGAAAAATTAGGGGACGGCAAACCTGCCGCCGCTTGTGAGACAGCCGCTATTCCGGTGCGTCCGCCGGTCTTATGTCCCGGTTGCCCGCACCGCGGCGTATTCCACGTTTTACATAGGATGCGTTTATGTGTGTCAGGAGATATCGGCTGTTATACCCTGGGAGCGCTGCCTCCTCTTTCGGCCATTGATACCACGGTATGTATGGGAGCCAGCATCAGCGGCCTGCACGGCATGGAAACCGCCCGGGGTCGGGAATTCGCGGCCAAGAGCGTAGCGGTGATCGGCGATTCCACTTTCCTGCATTCCGGTATTACCGGCTTAATGAATACCGTTTATAACGGCGGTACCACTACTACCATTATTCTGGACAACAGCATCACTGCCATGACCGGCCATCAGCAGAACCCCGCCACCGGCAAAAACGCCAAAGGCCAGCCGGCGCCGCAGGTGGATCTGGAAATGATCTGCCGGGCTTGCGGCGTGAAGCGGATCCAGGTAGTCGACCCCTTTGACCTGCGGGGACTGCAAAAAGCCTTAAAAGAGGAATTGGCCGCGGCGGAGCCTTCCGTCATCATTGCCCGCCGTCCTTGCATCTTGATTGATAAACAAGCGGTCAAGCCTTCCTTAGTCATTAATAAAGAAACCTGCGTTAACTGCGGCAGTTGCATGGCCATCGGCTGTCCCGCTATCTGCAAAGGGGAAGACGGTATGACCATCAACGCTTCTCAATGTGTCGGTTGCGGCCTTTGCCAGGGCCTCTGCCCAACCAATGCCATTGAAAGGAGCGCTGAGTAATATGTCCGATGTCAAAAACATCCTGATCGTAGGGGTAGGTGGACAGGGAACCATTTTAGCCAGCCGTGTTCTGTCCGGCGTTGCCATGTCACAAGGCTTCGATGTCAAGGTTTCCGAGATCCACGGCATGTCCCAGCGGGGCGGCAGCGTGGTGACCCAGGTGCGTTTCGGGGAAAAAGTCAGTTCTCCCATTATTCAGCCGGGAGAAGCTGATATCATTTTAGCTTTTGAACTGTTGGAGGCTTTGCGTTGGCTGCCTTATCTGGCCCCAGGCGGCAAGGTCATCGTCAATACCCAGGAGATCAATCCCATGCCCGTTATTACGGGCGCCGCCCTTTATCCTCAGGATGCCTTGGACCGGGTTCAGGCAACAGCGGGGCAGACCATTGCCCTCAATGCTTTTGACGTGGCGGTGGCTCACGGCAATCCCAAAGGGGTCAATGTGGTATTACTTGGCGTATTGTCCGCCATGATGGAGATCCATGAGGATGCTTGGCTCAAGGTATTGAAAGTGCGGGTGCCCGCCAAGTTTCTTGACGCCAATCTGGCGGTATTTGCGGCTGGAAGAGCATTATTCAAAAAGTAGTATCAATATTAATGCAAATATAAAAGAACGAAACCGCGAAGTTTCGTTCTTTTATATTTGTTTTTATCTCCCCCTTTAGTGAGGGGTTATCTATTTTGATATAACTTGCCTTTTGCTATTTATGACATTACCATTGCGCTGTAAGTAATATTTTCAGCATTACCTGAAAATAATTCGTTTCCATACCAAATGGGATAGGGACGGAATAGCGGCCGATGGAAGCCTATGAAAAGCAAACCTCGCCGTTTTCGCAGAGGGGTACCCGGTCAATGATATTTTCTTTGGCGCAATAGGCAATGTCCTCTGACATACTCAGCTTGGCCAAAAATTGGCCGTGACTTGAGGCGATCAAGGCACGATGCAGGTCATGACGCTCTTTTTCATAGTGTTGTTTCACCTGGATGCTTATAGGGTCGTAGTCGGCATTAGGATAGAATTGCTGTAAGCGGTACACCATAGAACCGGCCGCCAGCATATCGTCAACCGACTGGTTGCCCCTGGTCCCGGCGCAAAGGATCGTCAGATCCTGTCCCACGTCAAAAGCAGCCTCGGCACAGGCCCAGGCATTGTTCAGGCAGCCCAGATAAATAGGGCGGCCGCCCTTTGCCGCAAAGATGGCGTTGGTGCCGTTGGTGGTGGTGCAGATCAGAACTTTGCCGCCAACAGTTTCCGGTTTGAATTCCAGCGGACTGTTGCCCAGATGAAACCCTTCTATGCGCACGCCTTTTCTTTCTCCACAAAGCAAAGCGTTCGGGTATTTCTGAGCCGCGGCCAGCGCGCCTTCAATGCTGTTTTGCGGGATCACTTTTTCAGCGCCGGCAGCCAGCGCCGCCGTGATGGTGCTGGTAGCGCGCAAAACGTCAATCACAATTAAGGTTTGCCCGCTGTTATCTCTGCCCGTCATCTCCTGCCAGGTTAAAATGGTTTTAACTTTCATATTAACTTTCATTTTAAATTTCATATATGCTGCCTTTTCTAAGATTTTGATTGATAAACGTAAGACCCTTTGGGCAATTAGGCTGATTCCTTTTTTAACACCTTGCGGCATGTCGGGCTGTCTGACCGGTGGGCTCCAAAGGCTAAAAATCTTCTCAATCAAACATGGTGTCATTTTGGGGAATTTTTTATCTTTTATATGCGATTATAATCAGAAAAAAAGTATTCGTCAAGATAATAGGAAGTTATACAATAAAAAAAGGAGAATCGTGCGATCTGTAGAATACCTAAATTGTATTATTGTATCTATGTATACATCAATACATCAAGATAGTAATATAAGTATGATCTTAACATTAATTCTGATATGAATGCCTTATCCTTTACGGATAACAGGTGAAAATAAATGTAAAATGAAATGTAAGAGGGGGAAAAGTAATTGTTGACAGAAGCTGAGATCCTGAATATTTTTACGGAAACCAAGGTGCTTTTAGAGGGTCATTTCCGCCTTACCTCCGGCCTGCATGCGGCACAATATATGCAATGCGCGCAATTGTTGCAATATCCCAAACCCACTGAGATCTTATTAAAAGAGTTGGCAAGCTATTTTGCGGATCAAAATATTACCGTAGTGGTCGGACCTGCTACCGGAGCCATTATTTTGGCTTATGAAGCAGCGAAACAATTAGGCGCCCGTTCTTTATTTACCGAAAGAGAAGACGGTAAGATGGTATACCGCCGTGGTTTTACTTTAAGCCCGGAAGATAGAGTATTGGTGGTAGAGGATGTGGTCACCACCGGCGGCTCGGTCAAGGAAGTCATTGCCGCTACCAGGGAAAAAGGTGCTCAGGTCATAGGGGTTGGCGTCTTGGTAGACAGAAGCGGCGGCCGGGTAGACTTTGGCGTGCCTTTAAAAGCGTTGCTGACAGTTAATATCAAGACTTATCAGCCGGAGGATTGCCCCTTGTGTGCCGCAGGGTCCATAGCGGTTAAACCGGGCAGTCGCCAGATTTAATTTTTTTATAACCTTTCAGGCATATGATTCATTTTTAAGGAGGTGTCGGCAGTTGACTCTTAATGTATTTGACGATTTTACAGATTTTGCTGCAGAACGTGAATTTATTCCCATGCGAGAGTTGATCTACCAGTATATGCGCAGCGCCATCATTTGCGGGCGTTTGCAGGCCGGTGTCCATCTGGTGGAAGAAGAACTGGCGAAACGGCTCAATGCTTCCAGGACGCCGGTACGGGAGGCATTACGCAAATTGGAGTCGGAAGGCCTGGTGAAGCATTACCGCCGCAGAGGAGTGGAAGTGCGGCAGATCACGCCTAAGGACGCCACAGACCTCTATGAAATGTGTGCTTTGCTGGAAGGGTATGCCGCCAATTTAATGGTACAGCACGCCACTCCTGAGGATATTAAAAGGCTCCGTTCCATCTTGAATGAGATGTGGACCAGCCTGGAATCGGGTGACCGAGACCGCGAAATGAGATTTCACCGTGAGTTTCATTTGATCATTTATACGGCGGGTGGCAACAAGCGTTTAGAACAGCTCTTATGCGATTATACCGAATATCTTCAACTTTTCAGGAGCTATTATATTAAAGATTATTGGATTCAGGCATACGAAGAGCATGAACAGTTGTACCGGGCGATCGAAAATAGGGATGCATCATTGGCGGAAACAGTAGCCAGGAACCATATCCTGCAAAGCAAGGATGCCTTTATTCATATCTGGGACAAAAAACAAGAAAGTTAAATATAAAAACTGCATTCGTGCGGATGCAGTTTTTTTCCAACCCCGTTATATTCAAATAAGAATATCGAGGATGTGTTTTCTATGTATAAGCTGCGTTACAAGTTATGGCTTGAAACAAGTGGCAAGGCTTTCGGCATTGGACCTTATCATCTTCTACAGGGAATCCGCCGGTACGGCTCTTTAGCCCAAGCTGCGAAGGAACAAAACATGTCTTACAGCCAGGCACATACCATGATGAAAAAACTCAGCCGGAATCTGGGCTTCGAACTGATTTCAAGCCATACGGGAGGCATTGGCGGCGGTGAGACGCATTTGACACCGGAAGCGGAAAATCTTATGATGCAATATGAGGGATTCTATAAAGAATGCAGTAACTTCATTGAAAAGGCCTTTGACGACTATTTTTCAGGAGGTGAAACCAAATCATGAATCACTCGTTTTTAAAATGTCTGGCACTAGACGCGCCCACGCTGATTGCATTCACCGGCGGCGGGGGTAAGACCAGTCTCATGTGGCGTTTGGCAAGAGAATTGAAAGAACAGGGGGAAATGGTGGCTGTTGCCACCACAACACGGATCTGGGTGCCGGCACCCTGGGAAGCGGACGCTGTGATTATCAGGAAAGAAGCCGTCGAATTAAGGGAAGAGGCGGAAAGAGCCCTAAAAAAGGGGAAGGTCATTACTGTGGCGCCGGGCGTGGGCATTAATGGGAAATTGCTCCCGGCGGAGGAAGCGATTCTTTTACAGCTGTTGAATCACGGCGCTTATGTTTTGGTGGAAGCGGACGGTGCGGCCGGACTGCCTTTTAAAGCCCCGGCGGAGCATGAGCCTGTGGTACCGCCTTTTACCGGACTCCAAGTACTGGTATTTGGGTTGGATGCTTTGGGACAACCGCTATCGGCTGATTTCTGCCACCGGCCGGAAAGAATTGCGGCCATCAGCGGCAAGAAGCTGGGGGATTTTATTACACCGGAATTAGCCGCCGATGTCTTGACTTCACCAATGGGCGGCTTGAAAGGAAGAGCGCCTCATTCGGAACTTGTGGTGTGCTTAAACAAAGCGGATAACCGGGAGCGTTTGGATTTAGCCGCTAAAATGGCGCCCCTGCTTTTGCGGCGCGGCATCAAGAAAGTTTTGGTCACTACGGCGCAAAATGAACCCCTTGTAAGACAGATGTGGGAGGATAAAAAGTGATTTCATTGATCGTTTTGGCTGCCGGACAATCCCGCCGCATGGGCACAAACAAGCTGGCCCTGCCCTGGGGGCATTCTACCGTTTTGGAAAGCACGCTTGCCATGCTGTCTCAAACCAAGGCTTCCCAAAAAATACTGGTTTTAGGGCATGAAGCGGGACGTTGGCGCCATCTGGAAAATTTGCCGGGCTGGAATATCATTGCCAGCCCCCAATATGCCATGGGTCAGAGCCATAGTCTTCAGGCGGGCTTGGCTCAGCTTGCACCGGAATGCCAAGGAATCCTCTTTTGTTTGGGGGATGTGCCGCTTTTGCAAAAAGAAACGGTCAATCGCATCATTGATGTCTATCAAGAAAACAGTATTCCTCTGGTGGCTCCGGTATACCAAGGCCGGCGAGGCAATCCCGTTTTATTTGCTGCCGATTTGCTGCCGGAATTAAGAGAGCTTAAAGGAGATACCGGAGCAAGAGAATTGTTCCACCGGCATTCGCATATCCTGGTACCGGTGGATGATCCCGGTGTGGTCATCGATATCGATACGCCGGAAGAATATGAAAAATGGAAAAATGCAGAGATTCGGGGGACAACAGCTTTCCCCGGAATCCCCAAGGGGTGTCAGGCATAGAATTGCCCAGGCAGCGCAAAAATAAAAAATGGTGAGGGCTTCATCATTAAAAACTATGTTGGAAACCCCAAGAGGCGTTTTTTTTAAACAAAGGAATCGCTATGACAAAGAAAGCTTGCATACAAACAGGTAATCCGGTAAATGGTACTGATACACAGAAAGAGGGGACGATATGAGGATTTTGATCAAAGGGGCGGGGGATCTGGCAACCGGTGTGGCTTGCCGCCTTTTGAACGCGGGCTATCAGGTGGTCATGACCGAGATTGCCGAACCCACCGTCATTCGGCGCACGGTAGCTTTTGCTCAGGCAGTCTATGATGGGGAGACCCGGGTGGAAGGACATAAAGGAATTTTGACGAAAAATATCGCGGAAATTGAAGTGGTTTTGGCTGCCGGCCATGTTCCTGTTATTATTGACCCCGCGGCTAGAATCTTAGAGCAAATAGAATTCTCCGGCTTGGTAGACGCTATACTGGCCAAGAAGAATCTGGGAACTTCCCTCCATCAGGCCAAGGCGGTCATTGCCCTGGGGCCCGGCTTTACGGCTGGCGTCGACGCTCATGCCGTGGTGGAAACTCAGCGGGGGCATCACCTTGGCAGAGTGATTTGGCAAGGCGAAGCGGCGCCCAATACCGGTATTCCGGGCAATGTGGGCGGCTATGCCATAGAACGGCTGGTTCAAGCGCCCAAGGATGGGTTCTTTCGGCCCGAGAAAAAGATTGGCGATATAGTCAAAGCCAACGAGATCCTGGCTTATGTAGAAGATGCTCCGGTCTATGCGGCCATTGATGGGGTATTAAGGGGGATCTTGCAGGAAGGGCTCATGGTGGAAAAAGGCATGAAGATCGGAGATATTGATCCCCGCTGTCAAGTGGAACACTGTTTTTCCGTTTCGGATAAAGCCCGCGCCATCGGCGGCGGTGTGCTGGAGGCCTTGGACAAGCTTCTGGCCAGGCATTAATTAGGGAGGATACAGGTATGGAACAATTTTATACCAAAGTGGCGGCTTGGGCGGAAAAAGAGCCGCTGGTTTTGGCTACCATCGTCAAAGGAAAGCCGGAACTTTTGGGGGGAAAGTCCGTTTACAGGCAAAACGGTCATATGGTAGAGGGTACAAATGCCGATTTTTGGCAAAAAGCGGCACCCTATTTGGTTGAAGTCAAAAAACCAAGCTTGATTCAGGTGGAAGACAGTGTTATTTTTGCCGAGATCCTGGGTGGCACTCCCAGGCTCATCATATGCGGCGGCGGGCATGTCTCGCTGCCGGTGGCGCAAATCGGTAAGATGCTGGGTTTTGAAGTCACCATCATTGACGACCGGCAGAGTTTTGCCAATACTCAGCGCTTTCCCATGGCGGATCAGGTATTGTGTCAGGATTTTACGGAGGCGCTGGCTTCTGTCCCGGAAAGCTCCGGCAATTACTTCGTCATTGTGACCAGGGGGCATCAGTATGACCAGATATGCCTCCGGCAGGTCATGGGAAAAGCCCATGCCTATATTGGCATGATCGGCAGCAAAAACAGGGTTGCTCTGGTCAAAAAAGCCATGATCGCAGAGGGTTTTGCGGAAGACTTTGTCAACAGTATCCATAGTCCCATCGGTCTGAAGATTGGGGCGGAAACGCCGGAAGAAATCTCCATTAGCATTTTTGCGGAGATCATTGCTGAGAAAAATAAAGGATCTCAAGCCGGTAAAATTCCCAAAGAGATTATAAAAGCCTTGCAAGAGGAAACCTTTGCCGATATGCCCAAAACCATGGTGACCATTACCAGGCGGCAGGGTTCCGCGCCCCGGGATGCCGGTACTAAAATGCTGGTATTGGCGGACGGAACCTGTATCGATACCATTGGCGGCGGTTGTGTAGAGGCGGAAGTGCGGCGGCAGGCCCTGACGGCTCTGGATACAGGGAAGCCCCGATACCTGAAAGTGGATATCACAGGAAAAAACGCAGCTGAGGACGGTATGGTCTGCGGCGGCATCGTCGAACTGTTCCTGGATCCCGTTACCTTGCGCAAGGAGGAAAAATAAATGAAAAGTATTCCGGTAGAACAAAGCATCGGCACGGTATTGTGCCAGGATATGACCCAGATCATCCCCGACGGCTTCAAAGGCGCTATCTTTAAAAAGGGCCATATTATTACGGAAGAAGACATTCCCGTTCTGCTTTCCATCGGGAAAGAAAATATCTATGTTTGGGAGCCTGAGCCAGATTTCCTGCATGAGAACGAGGCGGCTTCCCGCCTGGCCCAAGCCACCGCGGGAGAAAATATCAGCTATGATGAGCCTACGGAAGGCAAAATCAATTTATACGCGGAGCAAAGAGGTCTTTTTACCGTGAATTCTCCGGTATTTGCCGAAATGAACCTGATCGATTATGTCACTATGGCGAGTCTGCCCGGTTTTTATCATGTGGAAAAAGGGCAGAAACTGGCCGGTGTGCGGGTCGTGCCTCTCATGGTGCCGGAAAAGGCGCTGTTGGAAGTGGAAGAACTGGCGGCCAAGGAAGAAAAGAGAGTATTCAATGTGCTGCCCTATCAGACCCTGTCCTGCGGCGTTGTCACCACCGGCAGTGAGGTGTATAAAGGCAGGATCGAGGATAAATTCGGTCCGGTGATCAAGGAGAAGATCAAATTCTATGGCGGCAAATTCTTAGGCCAGACCCTTTGCCCCGATGATCTTACCCAAATCAACGCCGCGATCCGGGACTACCTGGACCGAGGCGCTCAATTGATTATTTTAACAGGCGGCATGTCCGTTGATCCGGACGATTTGACGCCCACCGCCATCGCGCAAAGCGGTGCTCACGTCGTGACCTATGGGGCGCCGGTGCAGCCGGGCAATATGGCGATGCTGGCTTATTTGGGGGAAACGGCTTTGGTGGGGGTGCCGGGCTGCGCCATGTTTTTCCGCACCACGGTCTTAGATGTCATCTTGCCCCGGATTTTTGCGGGCGTGGAAATGACGAAAAAAGATTTTGCGGCTATGGGAGAAGGCGGCATGTGCCGGGGCTGTAAGGTATGCAAATACCCCGTTTGCTATTTTTGCCGATAAAGACCTTCTTTTGCCTGCTTCTCTAGTTGTAATACCTCCTTACTTTTGCTATAATACAAGGATAATGCTGTGGTATGTTCGCTTGACTGGTTTATGCCCGTTTCCCCGTACTGTTTTTGTACCATATATCAGTTTTCTCTTGAAACAGGCAGTCTTCTGCCAAAGAGCGCTTGGTTCGGTACAAAGCAGCATGAAACGGGAAGCTCGAGTTTAAGGGAACATGTCCAATGATTAAGGAGCGTATTGCCATGATCTATCGGAAAGCGAAGATGGTCGATGTCCCGGAGATCCACAAGCTGATCAACGGCTTCGCCGAACGTGGCTTGATGCTGGCTAAACCGTTGATTGCCATTTATGACAATTTGCGGGAATATGTGGTGGCTGAAGAAAATCAAACAGTAGTGGGGGTCGGTGGTCTGCATATCCTGTGGTCCGATTTGGCTGAGGTGCGTTCCCTAGCAGTACACGGAGACTACCATCACATCGGCATCGGCAAAAATATTGTGGAAAAGCTGGAAGAAGAGGCCAGAGAATTAGGGATTCCCAAATTGTTTGCCTTAACCTATCAGGAGGATTTTTTCCGTTCGGTAGGGTTTCAAAAGATCGACAACAAGTTATTGCCGCAAAAGGTGTGGACGGAATGCATCAACTGTCCCAAATTCCCCAATTGCGACGAAGTCGCGATGATGAAGGAATTATAAGTTGTTTAGGATTTATAAGCGTTTTTAATTTACATAAAGTGAGGGGAAAACAATGAAAAGTAGTGTCATGAAAGACGGTTTTGTGCGGGCGCCGCAGCGTTCCCTGTTATATGCTTTGGGTCTCACCAAAGAGGAAATGGAACGTCCCCTAGTTGGGATCGTTAATTCTTTCAACGAAGTGGTGCCGGGTCATATCCATTTGCGGCAGATCGCCGAAGCGGTCAAAGCGGGCGTTCGCTTGGCGGGCGGTACGCCTATGGAATTTCCGGCCATTGCGGTCTGCGACGGCATTGCCATGGGACACATAGGCATGAAGTATTCTTTGGCCAGCCGGGAACTGATTGCCGACTCTGCGGAAGTCATGGCTTTGGCTCATGCTTTTGATGCTTTGGTGTTTATCCCCAACTGTGATAAGATCGTGCCCGGCATGCTGATGGCTGCGGCTCGTCTGGATTTGCCCTGTGTCTTTGTTTCCGGCGGCCCTATGCTTACCGGACATTCTAAGGGTGAGACTTTGGATTTAAATTCGGTATTTGAAGCGGTGGGCGCTTACAGCGCCGGCAAGATTGGCACAGAAGAGCTATGTGACGTGGAGGAAAATGCCTGCCCCGGCTGCGGTTCCTGCTCCGGGATGTTTACCGCCAATTCCATGAACTGTATGACGGAGATTCTTGGCCTGGGCCTTCCCGGCAATGGTACGATTCCCGCGATTTCCGCCGCCCGCATCCGCCTGGCTAAAGTCGCCGGCATGCAAGTCATGGAGGTTTTACGGAAGGATATCCGGCCCTCCAGGATTTTGACTGCCGCCGCTTTCCGCAATGCTTTGGTGGCAGACAATGCCTTGGGTTGTTCCACCAATACCGTTTTGCACCTGCCCGCCATTGCCCATGAGGCAGGGATAGAAATCAATTTGGACATGATCAATGAGATCGGCGCCATTACACCCCATCTTTGCAAGCTGGCTCCCGCAGGGACCCATCATGTGGAGGACTTGGACGCCGCCGGCGGGTTGCCTGCTTTAATGGCCGAACTGGATCGGCTGGGTCTTGTGGATACTTCTCTTCCCACCGTTACCGGGAAGACCATCAAAGAGAATATCGCTAATGCAAAAATATTGAACCCCGACGTGATCCGCAGCAAAGAAACGGCTTACAGCCAAAAAGGCAGCTTGGCCATTTTACGGGGCAACCTGGCTCCGGACGGCGCCGTGGTGAAAAAAGCCGCCGTGGCTCCGGAAATGCTGCTGCATCAAGGCCCCGCCCGGGTATTCGACGGGGAAGAAGAAGCGGATGACGCCATCATGAACGGCAAGATCGTCTCAGGCGACGTAGTGGTCATCCGTTACGAAGGACCCAAGGGCGGCCCCGGTATGCGGGAAATGTTGACGCCTACCTCCGCCGTACAAGGCATGGGGCTTGGTTCTTCCGTTGCCCTCATTACCGACGGACGTTTCTCCGGCGCCACCCGCGGCGCTTCTATCGGTCACATTTCTCCGGAAGCCGCCGAAGGCGGCCTCATCGGCTTGATCGAAGAAGGGGATCTGATTTCCATTGATATCGAAAACGGCAAATTGGAATTACTGGTCTCTGAGGAGGAAATTGCTAAAAGAAAGGCTGCCTGGGTCTGCCCGGCGCCCAAAGTAACCAAAGGCTATCTGGCCAAATATGCCGGCCGGGTCACCTCCGCTTCCACCGGGGCTATTACCGTTAAATAAAGCAAAAGAAAGTGAAGTAAGGTTTAGGAGGAATTCTCATGCGTCACACTCTATCGGTTTTAGTAGAAAACAGGGCAGGGGTTTTGGCCCGGGTAGCCGGTATGTTCAGCCGCCGCGGCTATAATATCGACAGCCTAGCTGTGGGTACCACCGAAAGGAAGGATATCTCCCGCATGACCATCGTGGTGGAAGGGGATGACCGTATCATTGAGCAGGTGACCAAGCAGCTGCATAAATTGGTAGAGGTGATCAAGGTCAGCAATATCACGGAAGAAGAAATGGTTGACCGGGAACTGGTGCTGATCAAAGTCAACGCTACCGTTTCCCAGCGCAATGAGATTATGCAGATGGTGGATATTTTCCGCTGCAAGATCGTAGACGTCAGTAAGAAAAGCCTGATCATCGAAGCCACCGGCGACCGCAAAAAGCTGGACGCCATTGAAGAAGCCATGCGGCCTTACGGGATCCGTGAGGTCGTGCGCACCGGGCAGATCGCCATGGTGCGTGGCTATAAAAGTAATTTAGAGTAGGGAGGTGCGGCATATGAATGGAGCGGAAGCAGTCATCCGCTGCCTGGAAGAAGAAAATATCGAAATGATCTTCGGCTATCCGGGCGGTGCTGTTTTAGGACTTTACCAGGCTTTAAGACAATCAAAGATCAGGCATATTCTGACCCGCACCGAACAGGGCGCCGTTCATATCGCTTCTGGTTACGCCAGAGTGACCGGAAAACCGGCGGTTTGCCTTGCCACCTCGGGCCCAGGAGCCACCAATCTGGTAACAGGCCTAGCCACCGCTTATATGGATTCCATTCCTGTAGTGGCCATTACGGGGCAGGTAGCTTCCGGTTTGGTGGGGACCGATGCTTTTCAGGAGATCGATATCACCGGCATCACCAAACCGATTACCAAGCATAATTATATGGTTACCGACCCCAACGACATTCCCCGCATCATGAAAGAAGCTTTTCATATTGCAGGAACGGGCCGTCCCGGCCCGGTCTTGGTGGATATTCCCCGGGATGTGGCGGATGCCTCCTGTACTGCGACGATTCCCGGCACCATTGATTTGCCTGGCTACAAGCCAAATTACCGCGGCCACGGCGCGCAGATTAAGAGCGCCTGCGAATTGCTGCAAAAAGCCGAACGTCCGGTGATTTATGCCGGCGGCGGTATCACTCATGCCGGTGCGGAAGTAGAACTTTTGGCACTGGCCGAGATCCTTAACGCGCCTGTGACCGTTACCCTGATGGGGAAAGGATCTTTTCCTTATCAAAACAGTCTGTATATGGGCATGCTTGGTATGCACGGTTCCCCGGTGGCTAATATGGCGGTAAGCAATTGTGACGTTCTTTTGGCCGTCGGCTGTCGCTTTGACGACAGAGTCACCATGTCGGTAGAAAAATTTGCACCCCAGGCCACCATCATCCATATCGATATCGACCCGGCGGAGATCGGCAAGAATATCACGGTGAAAGTGCCCATCGTGGGCGACGCCGGCTTGGTCATCCAGGATATGCTGAAATTGCTTAAACCCTGCCGGCATCCGGAATGGTTGGCCCAGGTGGAAGCCTGGAAGCCCATGCAAAAGCAAGCCTATGCCGTCAGCGATACCGATATCTTAACCATGCGTTATGTGGTTTCCCGTATTTTTGCCCTTACCCAGGGAAAGGCCATTGTCGTAACGGACGTGGGACAGCACCAGATGGTGGCGGCCCAGATGTACAGCGCCTGCCGTAAGCATGGTTTTATCAGCTCCGGTGGTTTGGGGACCATGGGCTATGGCGTTCCGGCGGCAGTAGGTGCGCAATTGGCCGCGCCGGAGGATTTGGTCATCTGTATTGCCGGCGACGGCGGTTTTCAAATGACCATGAACGAGCTTGCCACTGCCAGAGCCAATCATCTGCCCATCAAATTCGTTGTATTCAACAACAGCTCCTTAGGCATGGTAAGGCAGTTGCAGTATTTTGCCAACGACGGCAATTATTTCGGCATTGACCTGGATGGAAACCCCGATTTTATCAAGCTGGCCGTGGCCTATGATATGGAAACCTGCCGTATCAGTCAAAAAGAAGAGGTGGACGGCGCTTTAAAAGCTGCTTTTGCTAATGATAAAGCTACTTTGATCGAATGTGTTATCTCGCCCGAAGAGCTGGTTTATCCCATGGTTTTATCTGGTATGGGCTTGCATGAAATGGTACTGACCTCCGGAAAGTAACGGTAGTTTCTGTAGAACCTGAGATCAGATAGAATTTATCGGATGAAATATTTATGGGAAATGTTAAACTTTTCCGCACCCATTCCGTTACTTTGCGGCCGGGTACCCATTTGTAATCCGTTGCCTTCCGGGCGCTTACCTATTGGTAATACCTTTGGGAACACGTTACGGAACATTTACAATAAAACACCGGGCCAAACACAGGCGAAATCCAACGGTGAGCGGTAAAGTATTGGATACAAATAAAACAAAAGAACCACTCGTTTTTAAAACGGGTGGTTCTTGATTGCACGGGAAGTATCCGGCAGTATTCCTGCAAAGCAAAGCATGGTTTTCTTTGCCATTTTATGATAGCAATTGAAACGCATCTGTTGCTATATCCGGAAGCATTTGGCATCGGCTGCGTTTTTATAGGAAACCAGGCAAGGAGAAATTGATCATTTGCGGATTTTGTTACCGGAGATTTTCTGTGAGGTTTGTTTTGTGCCCTAATTATTCTGTATTTGTATTGGCTTTTGTTTTGGTATTATCAAGGAGCTTCATATTTTTTCATATACTGGGGTGTTGCGGTTTCAATGGCAGGAATATGGATCTTTTCTTCTTTCTTGATCATGGGGTAAACATTGTAGTTGTTGTTTAAGGTGTCTATAATGCCGCCGGGGAAGGTCAGGCCCTTTTCCAGAGTATCCGACTTGCCGATGGCTTTGATGATAACAGGTGAAAGAAGCTTTCTGCCATCCAACGTAATGATGAATTTGCCATCGGCATCAATACCCTGCGCGATTCTGGTATTGCCCTGCAAGCGCATATCATTGATGGCGATGACCTCGGCGCCTGAAACTTTCAACTCATTTGTTAGATCTATTAAGTCCAAATAGACCAAGGGAGAGTCCCCGGTGATGGTAATGGTGATCCCAGGTCCTACCACCGGCACGGCGCCGGTAAAAATGCGCAATTGCTTGATCTGGTCTTCCACTGTTGCCGCAATGCCGAAAGAAGCGTAAAGGCTGTACAGATTATCATATTCCGCTTCCAGGCTGTTTCTTTTTTCATTTAAATTGCGCACTAAGGCAACCAAGTCTTCCGTTTTTTGATTTTCCAGGGAAGTCAGTACTTTTTGTTGGGTATTATATTGCATGGCGCATAAAAAACTAAAAACCAAGAGGGCGAAGGCCAGCGGCAAATGCCAAGGTTTTTTCACATAAGGTTTTTTAGTTTTCTTTTGATTGCCCGTGGTCATCGGCAGCCTCCTGGTTTTTTGTTTCCAACAAAGGAGAAGTTAAAGAAGCGGAGAGAACTTCCGTTGTGCTGGGTGCGGTTTCCTTCATGATACTGACTTCCGGCAGCAGAATTCCTTTTTCTTGCGGTGCTTTGCCGTGTTTTTGACGCAATTTCGTCAGAATATCACGGCGGATATAACCTAAATTGCCGAAGATCCGCAAGCCAAAAGTAATCACCGCCACCAGATAGAGGTCGAGACCCATTTTATCGCCCAAAAAAGCCAGTGCGGCAGCCATTAATGCGTTGGTAATGAAGCCGGAAAGCATGATGGTTCCGTCAAAATCATCTTCCAAAATGGCGCGCATACCGCCTAAAAGGGAGTCCAAAGCGGCCAAGACCGCTACAGATAAATATTTTGCAAAAACAATGGGAACACTGACCGTCAAAATGGAACCAACAAGAACCCCTGTTATAATACTAATAATGGCAAGCCACATAATCAAATTTCCTTTCTTTGCTCTTTGTACCCTTTACATATGAATAATAAAATCGCATTTAGCTGTAGACCAAAGACTCGGGACCGGGTTACTGTGTCTGCGTTCCGCTGTCTTTGCCGCTTTCTTCACCGGCTTTTTCGTAATCCACCTGGGTATAACTGGATGGAATACTGCCATTATAAGCAGGCAGGACAATCTTATCATTTGCTTCGATTTTTAAGGGCATCCCTTTTTCTTTCAGGTAAATATATTGATCGGAACCGGTGATAGCAGCCGAAAGCAAGCTGGGAGAGCCGATCATCCGCACTTCGTAGGGAGGAGCCAAACGGGTGGAGTTCACCATGATGACCGTACCGACGCAGCGGATATCCGAAGTGCTGACAATACGTTGGTTATTGATGGCGATTCCTTCCGCCAGAAAAGAAGCATCATTTAAAAGATAACGCAAATCGGTATCGTGGACGATATAGTTTTCCGGATAAAAATTATCCGGGTCTAACGCTTTGGCGGCTTCCGCGCCGGAGACATTGTCCGTTATGGTCAAAACAATGCCCGAGCCAGTGGTTTCCGTTTGTCCGGCCAGGAATTTCAAAGAGTCCAGTTCTTTTTGCAGACGGGACACTGTTTCCGCATCGGTGCCGTATTCCTGCTGAGTGGTGGCGATTTTTTCCCGCATATCCGACACTTGTTTTTCTAAAGCATCGGTTTCCGTCTCCAAATTGGTAATGACCTCAATGAGGTTCTTATTTTGGCTGTTATCGCTTTGCTGCGTTGCCAAAAGATTGGTACGGATGGTAAGGCTCAGAAAGAATCCGATAAAAAAACAAAGAATCACCAAGATGAGAATTTGTTTTGGTTTTAGTTTTAATATCGTAAAGTGTTTCATGGTTTCCCCTTGTTTCTTTTATTCCATGATGTTTTCTTTATCTTTAAACAGATTATACTATAGAATCAAGGCTTTTTTCTATAGTATTTTATAATTATAAAGATATCTTTAAAAAGGATTTGATGGTTCCATGTAGAATAGAAAATCTTTATGGATACAGAATGAAATCCAAGTAAGATCTGAGGTGAGGCGTAGTGAGCAATCTATCATGGCAGTTTTGGCAGAATTTGAGCGTCGGCTCTTTCATTACCGGTATCATTGATGTCCTCATCGTTGCTTTTGTATTATACCAAATTTTACTTTTAATCAGGGGCACCAGGGCGGTGCAGTTGATCAAAGGAATTATCATGTTGGCTGTAGCGGGCTTGGTAGCCGATTGGCTGAATCTTTATACCATCCAGTGGATCTTAAGCAAATTGTGGGCTGTGATTTTTATCGCATTGGCCGTTATTTTCCAGCCGGAATTGAGGCGGGTCTTGGAACAGCTGGGCCGGGGCAAGTTTTTTTCGCCTTCCCGGACGCTTTTAGCCACACCGGAGTCGGCACATATCATCCAGGAATTGATTAAGGCCGCGATTGCCTGTTCCAAAACCAAAACTGGAATGCTGGTGGTGATTGAACGGGAAACCGGCCTCAAGGACTATATCGAATCAGGCATCAGTCTGGACGGCGTTGTTTCATCAGAGTTTTTAGTTAATATATTTGAACCCAATACGCCTTTGCATGACGGCGCCACCATCATTAAGGATAACCGGATTGCTGCTGCCGCTTGCTTTTTGCCTTTAAGCGATAATCCTTATATTTCCATGTCTTTAGGTACCAGGCACCGTGCCGCTATCGGTCTTTCCGAGGTATCGGACGCCATGGTCTTAGTGGTCTCGGAGGAGACAGGGAGTATTTCCGTGGCCAAAGACGGTAAACTGGCTCGTTCTCTGGAGGAAAAGGAATTAAGGAGCTTCCTGGAGGAAGCCTTTATCGGAAAAGAGCCTATGCATACGCCTTTCTGGCAAAGGAGGGTGAACAGTAAATGAAAGGAATCTTTAACAATTCTACATTTTTAAAGATATTTTCTCTTATTGTAGCGCTTCTACTTTGGATTTATGTTGCCGATGGGCAGAATCCCATTGAAGATAAATTATTTGATGTGGAAGTTGAGTTTATCAATCTGCCGGATGATCTTGCCGTGAGCCAGGTTTCCACTGTCAAAGTAAGGGTAGAAGGAAACAAACAGGTGATTGAGGATCTTTTGGCCAGAGACATTGTGGCTACGGTAGACCTGACCAATGCCGCCATCGGTCGCCAAACAGAAAAGATCCAGGTCAGTTTACCCAGCAATGTGCAGTTGGTATCCGTCAACCCCCTTGATCTCTTTGTAGATGTGCAGAAGATAGCGACCCAACAAAGCAAGGTAAAAGTATTATATGACAGCGGTACTGCTACCTCCGACACGGCGGCGGTAACGGTTCTTACGCCTGAGGAAGTGGTGATTTCCGGCCCTCAGGATGTGATCAAAAGCATTGCTAAGATTTATGTGAAGGTAAAAAGCAGTGAGTTGGACGGCAATTATCAAGCCAGTTTGCCCGTGCAGGTGGAAGATGCCCAGGGGCAAAATTTGAACAGCTTATTAGATATCCAACCAACGGATGTCGCAGTCTTTATCCCGGCTTTAAGCGGCGAACCGACCAAAGTGGTGGCGGTGCAGGTTCCTTTATCCGGTTCGCCGGCGGAAGGCTATATGGTGACGCGGGTGGCCATTTCGCCCAATACCGCTACCATACAGGGAGATTATTGGTCTCTTGATAAGATCAATACCTTACAGACTACTGCGGTGGATATTGCGGGGGCCAAAAACGATATTACGATGCGGCCTGCGCTGGTTCCCCCGGACGGTGCGGATATTGTCAGTGATACTACCATCAACGTGGTGGTGAAGATCGAACCCAAAATACGGAAAACCTTGAACAATGTAGCCATCACCATTAAGAACCCGGCCGATAATTTCCAATATGCCTTAGATGAATCTACAGTCAATGTGACATTAGAGGGTCCCCGTTCTTTAGTGGAAGATCTGACGGCAGCGGATGTCGCCGTATTTTGCGATGTAGATGGCGCTACCTTTGGACAAAAGGTCTATCATCTTGAGGTTGACTGCGCTAGTGGGATCAGTGTTTATAGCCTGGATCCCGGTCAGGTGACGGTTACCATATCCCGGATGCAGAAATAGGAGAGGAGCTTTTATTGAATCTATGGGTAAATTATTCGGTACAGACGGAATCAGGGGAATCGCCAATGTGGAATTGACGCCGGAGCTTGCCTTTCAAGTGGGCCGGGCGGGCGCATTGGTTTTAGCGGGGCATTGCCCTGATAAAAGAAAAATATTAGTGGGTAGAGATACCAGGATCTCCGGGACGATGCTGGAAAGCGCCTTGGCTGCCGGGATCTGTTCTGCAGGTTATGACGTTGTTTTGGCCGGCGTACTGCCGACGCCCGCCGTCGCTTATCTTGTGCGGACCTCCTCCGTTATGGTCGCGGGAGTCGTCATTTCTGCTTCCCACAATCCTATGGCCTATAATGGGATCAAATTTTTCGGCGCCAATGGCTATAAACTGCCGGATGCCATAGAAGATGAGATCGAAGCCATCATGATGGATCGGACATATCAAACGAATGCGATAAAAGAGCGCCAAGCATCACCTGTGCAAGGCGACGGCATCGGAGTGATATCCCATGAAGAACAATATGCCTGGAACTATGCCTGTTATCTGAAGGAAAGCCTGGGCACGGATCTCACCGGCTTAAAAATCGTGGTAGACTGTGCCAACGGCGCGGCGTCGATCATCGCGCCCAGGGTTTTGGCCGATTTAGGCGCGATTGTGCAAACCATTCATGACCGACCCAATGGCATTAACATTAACGAAAAATGCGGCAGCACTCATCTGGAAAGCCTTTGTTCTTCTGTAAAAGAAGTAAAAGCCGATCTTGGCTTGGCTTTTGACGGGGACGCGGACCGCTTGCTGGCGGTGGACGAAAAGGGCAATCCCGTAGACGGCGATCAGATCATGGGTTTGTGCGCCCTGGCCCTGGCGCAAAAAGGGCAATTGGAGCATAACCAGATCGTTGTAACCGTCATGAGCAATATGGGGCTGCATCTTGCTATGAGAAATGCCGGCATTTCCGTAATAGAATCTCAGGTAGGCGACCGTTATGTTCTGGAAAAAATGCTGGAAACGGGAGCGGTCTTAGGCGGTGAGCAGTCTGGGCATATCATTTTTTCTAAAACCAACACCACAGGAGACGGTCTGGCAACCGCTCTCCATTTGGTGCAGATCTTAAAAGAAAGCGGCAAACCTTTGTCACAGCTGGTCATTCAACGATTGCCCCAGTATCTACAGAATGTTCCCGTCAAAAATAAGGCTTGGCAGGACAATATGCCGGTTACCGCCGCGGTGGCGAAGGCCAAAGCGCAACTGGTGGAAAGGGGACGGGTTTTGGTGCGTCCTTCCGGAACCGAGCCGCTTTTGCGGGTGATGGCGGAAGGCTCCGACCAGCATGAATTGGAGACCCTGGTTACCGAAATATCCACGGTGATTACCAGTGAATTAAATTAGATGATAAATGAATTAAAAGAAATAAATGCTATTGAAGAGCTGCACCCCTTAAGTTAGACAATATGGTATACTGAAATAACTTAAGGGGTGATTTTTATGCCAAAAGGCGTATCCAATAAAAGATATCCCAGGAAATTCAAGCGAGACTTGATTGCGTATATGCTTCAAAAACAATTAAGTGATCATGAAACTAAAGAAGAGCGTACTTGGTACGTTCTTTTTTTATGATAACTTTAAAATTCGATGGGAAGATTCGGAGTCGTTGCACAGTCAATTCATATCGTCTGAAGGCAGGATCTTGACAAAGTATTCAAAATGTCAGCGCCAACATACCAATCCTGGCAGGGAGGGATATTATTGTCCGTGGACGGAATTGTGGTACGGTGCCGCAAGGTCTAAGTGAACATTGCAAGGGGCGTATTGTATAGACGGTTCTCATCGTCTGCGGGTAAGATCTTGACAAAGTATGAAATGTTTGCGGGAACGTTTTATTTTGGCGGAGATGTGACTGTTAGCCCCGGGTCAAATCGCGGCATACTGCCGCGGATATGCGCGAACGCTTTAATCTTGGCGGAGCTGCAACCGCTAGCCGCAGGTCAAATCGCGGCATACTGCCGCGGATATGCGCGAACGTTTAGAGTATATTTTGCCAGCTGAGCTTTTCGATGTATAGGATGTGCTCAATATTATGCCTCAGCTCGTATAGGCCAAGAATAGCGTCATCGACGGAATTTAAGGCAATCGCGGCATCCAGATGACTGGAGGCGACCTCGATATTCTCTGTTTCCTTATGATCGATGGTTATTTGCCAAAGCTTACGCTGTTTGCGCCATTCCTGGTCATATTGGTGGAAGATTTCCTGTGCTTTTTGCCAATCCTCCTTGTAAATACACTCTTCTATGGGTTCCAAAATGCCGAAAAGCGTGCTTACGCCTTTATTTAAGAGAAAGATATTGCCGAAACCGACGCCCAGGACTAATAAGAAGGATACGATCAGCAAAATATAGGTTTTTTTCACAGCTCGTCTCCTCCCATATTGTTATTTTTTTCGGTTCCCTTGCCGCCATGCAAGGGAGCGGTTTCATCATTTTCCCGGATGGGCGCGGGGCTGCCCTGGGCTGATTTTTCCTTCAGTTGGCAAAATAAACTGTCACTGCCGTCAACACTGGCATAAAAAACTTCTGCAAAGCTTGTAATATGATGACGGGATAAACGTTCTGACAGCCATTTTTCATCTTTGCCTAATTCGTTCAAGCTCTTATGATTCACCTGGCCGTCCAGGATTAATGTAATAGCGGGCGTCTCATTCTCCACCATCAATTGGATATCGCTGGGTTGAAGAGGCCGTTTATCGGCTCGGGCCATGATGCTCAGCTGGCCGTTGGTTTCCATGACGGCATATTCCACTTCCGCCAGATTGAAATAGCCCTTGGCGCGGATCTGTTCCAAAAGGTCATTCATGTTCATGCGTAATAAGCGCATTTGCTCTTCTAAGATCTCGCCGTTTTTCACTACAACAGTAGGCACGCCGCAAATAATACCCCGGGCCTTTTCGCTTTTTAAATTAATCAGGGTAATGGTGATCTGGAAAATGGCCAAAGAAGCAATGGGTACCACGCTGTTTAACACCGGTACCGCATTGCTCTGGATGGAGATGGCCGCCATTTCCGACATGATGATGATCCCGACAAACTCAAAGGGCTGCAATTGCCCGATCTGCCGCTTTCCCATGGCTTTGATGGCGATCATGACCACGGTATATAAAATTAAAGTACGAATGGTAATTAGCAACATAACAAGTCTCCTGACTTTGTGTGTTCTTTTGGTTTACGTTGCCTTATTTTGCGGAGGATAGTAGGCTAATATGCATATCTTTTCGTATAAGGCGGCTTGCAATCTAGCATACTAGAAGGAAAACAAAAGAAATATATGAATGAAAATCCGGCGTATAAACCAAGAAAAAGCCGAAGGGTGAAATAGGAAATAAGTATAAAAATAAAAAATTAAAACAGAGAAACCAGGTGAAAAAATGGAGAAAAATCAACAAAAAAGCGGAGGAAAAATGGACAGCGAACAAAAGCAATACCAAAAAAAAGTCAAAGCGCAGCAACCCAAAAGACCGGTTTTTACCAATTGTATAAAGGCCTTCGTTGCCGGCGGCCTGATTTGTGCCATCGGGCAGCTCTTACAATTCTTTTTCATATTCGTGGGATTGGACAAAGAAGAAGCCGCAGCGCCGGCTACCGCCATTCTGATCTTAATCGCCAGTATCCTTACGGCCACCGGGGTCTACGACAATATTGCCCAGTGGGCCGGCGCCGGCAGCGCCGTACCGGTCACTGGCTTTTCCAACGGTATCACGGCGGCGGCTATGGAACACAGAAGCGAAGGTTTTATTCTGGGTGTGGGCGCCAATATGTTCAAGATCGCCGGGCCGGTTATCGTTTACGGCGTTGTGGCATCTTTTTTCGCCGGGCTGATCCAAATAGCCTGGCAGACATTTTCTGTTTAGGAGGATCATTATGCTCATCGGAAAACAAACCTGGAGCTTCCCTAATGCTCCCGTAGTGCTGGCGGGAGCCACCGTGGTCGGGAGAATGGAAGGGGAAGGGCCTTTAAAAAGTGAATTTGACAGAATCCACGAAGATGCCTGGTTGGGGCAAGAAACTTTTGAAAAAGCCGAACAAAGCCTTTTGGAAGAAGCAGGACGCACCGCTATCACCAAGGCAAACCTAATGCCTTCGGATATCGATCTTTTTATTGCCGGTGATCTGATGAATCAGATTACCTCTTCCAGTTTTACCGCCCGGGGCCTCAATCTGCCTTATCTTGGCCTGTTCGGGGCTTGCTCCACTTCCATGGAAAGTCTGGCTTTGGCGGCGCAGATCGTTTCCTGTGGCTTTGCCAAAAAGGTATTGGCTGCTACCGTCAGTCATAACAATACGGCGGAAAAACAATTCCGCAATCCCAATGAATACGGTGCTCAAAGGCCGCCTACCGCACAATGGACAGTGACGGGAGCGGGCGCCGCCGTGGTGGCGGATGTGGGCGAGGGGCCCAAGATCAGAGCCGCCACCATCGGCAAGGTGGTGGATATGGGTTGCACCGACCCTTTCGATATGGGAGCCGCGATGGCGCCGGCGGCAGTGGATGCCATTTGTAGGCACTTACAGGATCGCAACATCCAACCGCAATATTTTGATCTCATTGTCACGGGAGACTTGGGAGAGGTAGGGCACAAGATCGCTAAGACGCTTCTTGCTGATAAAGGGATTACCATTGAACAGACCAAATTCAACGATTGCGGACTTATCATCTTTGACCGGGAAAAGCAGGACGTCTTCGCAGGTGGCAGCGGCTGCGGTTGCTGTGCCAGCGTCACCTATGGTTATTTGCTGAATCAGCTGCAAAAAGGGCTGCTTAATAAGATTCTCGTGGTGGCCACCGGGGCGTTGATGTCGCCTTTGACCTATCAGCAAAGCGAGAGCATTCCCGGTATAGCCTATGCCGTAGCCTTGGAAAGGAGCTGATCTTCATGGATTGGATGCAGGTGCTGATTGCTTTTGTGGTAGGAGGAGCCATTTGTGTCTTCGGACAGCTTTGCATGGATATCGGGAAACTGACTCCGGCCCACACCATGTCTTTATTAGTTGTCATCGGTGTGGTTTTAGGCCTTTGGGGATTTTATGATCCCTTTGTGGAATGGGCCGGAGCGGGAGCTACCGTACCTATTGTCAGCTTTGGCAATTCTTTGGTGAAGGGCGCTTTGGACGAGGCCAACCGTACCGGGATCATCGGCGTATTGACAGGGGTCTTTGAGGTGACTTCCGGCGGAATTTCCGCAGCCATTATTTTCGGGTTTTTAGCGGCCGTCTTTTTCAAACCGAAGGGGGAATAAAATTTTCAGAAACAATGACTGAGCCGGAGCGACTGCTCCGGCTTTTTTATGTTATTTTGGTCAAGAAGATGGCAAAAAGAGAATTATTTGTTATAATGAGTAATAATATGAAAAGGGGGACAATAGGTTGGAAAAGGCATACGCAGCCGTCATCATCAACCGCAGGGTTCAGGCGGTGGACAGGATCTTTCATTATCATATCCCCCAAGCCATGCAGGGATTCCTCAGCCCCGGCTGTATCGTCCGGGTTCCTTTTCAGCATGAGATTTTAGACGGCATCGTAGTAGAGCTGGCGGAAACGCCGGAGGTTTCGCCGGATAAAGTCAAGGATATCCTGGAAATGACGGGGACCGCGCCCTTGTTTTCTTCGGAGCTTCTGGCTTTGGGGGAATGGCTGGCCGATTATTATCTTTGTCCCAAAGCTACGGCCTTTCAGGCGATGCTCCCAGCGGGCATGAATTCCGGCCGGCTGCCCCGTCAGATCCTGAAAAAATATGTTTACTTGCAAGAACCTGACCGGGTTTCCGGACGGGCCAGGCAGCAAAAAGCGGTTTTGGCATATTTGGGCCAACATAACGGCGCTCTTTTAGAGGATGTAACGGCGGTGGCAGACCGCGCGATTCTCCGCGCCATGACGAAAAAAAATCTCATTCGCATCGAAGAAAAAGCCGTCTGGAACATTGAAAAAGAAGCGGCACTGCTACCTTTGGACAGGCAGTTGACCAAAGAGCAGCAAAGCGCTCTTGCCGCCGTCAGGGAAGAAGCGCAAGGCCAAAACCGGCCCGTCCTGCTTTTCGGCGTCACCGGCAGCGGCAAGACCGAGGTTTATGTGCAAAGGGCCAAAGAAGTGCTGGCCGCGGGGAGACAGGTGCTGTTTTTGGTGCCGGAAATCTCCTTGACGCCACAGATGATCGATATGCTCGCAGGGCGTCTGGGCAAGCCTTTGGCAGTTCTGCATTCAGGTCTTTTGGACAGCGAAAGGCGGCAGACCTGGCTTTTGGTGGCGCAGGGCAAATACGATGTGGTAGTAGGCGCGCGTTCTGCCGTATTTGCCCCTTTAAACCGCCTGGGACTCATTATTATGGACGAAGAGCATGAGCAAAGTTATAAACAGGAGCAAAGCCCCCGTTTCCACGCCAGGGAAACGGCCAAAGAACGTTGCCGCCTGACAGGGGCCCAACTTCTCATGGGGAGCGCCACACCGGCGTTGGAAAGCTATTATCGGGCCCAAAACGGCGCTTACCGCCTGGTTTTTTTGCCTTCCAGAATCGGAGGGTTGCCTTTGGCGGCGGTGGAAGTGGTGGATATGCGCCAGGAACTGCAAAACGGCAACCGTTCCATTTTCAGTTATGCCTTGCAGCAAGCGCTGGGGGAGACTTTGAAAAACAAAAAACAGGCCGTTTTATTTTTGAACCGCCGGGGGTTTGCCACTTTTGTTTCTTGCCGCCATTGCGGTTATGTGGTAGAATGTCCCCATTGCAGTTTGGCTTTGGCCTATCACCAGAAAAGCAATCAGCTGAAATGCCATTCCTGCGGCTATGTGCAAGCGCCGCCCATACTTTGTCCCAATTGCGGCGGCAGCGCCATCCGCCATTTCGGTACTGGTACCCAGAAGGTGGCGGAAGAGACGGCAAAGCTGTTCCCGGAAGCCAGGATCGCCCGGCTGGACAGGGACAGCATCGAGGACAGGGGAACCTATGAAAAAGTTTATCGTCAAATGAAGGAAGAGCGGATCGATATTTTGGTGGGCACCCAGATGGTGGCCAAGGGGCTGGATTTTCCCCAGGTGGCCTTGGTGGGCGTCATCGCGGCTGATACTTCTTTGAACCTGCCGGAAATGACTGCCGGTGAGCGGACCTTCCAGCTTTTGACCCAGGTAGCGGGAAGAGCGGGCAGGAAAGGTCAGGGTAAGGTCATCATCCAGACTTACCGGCCGGAGCAGGATGCCATAGAGGCCGCCGCCGCTCAGGATTACGCTCTTTTTTATCAACAAGAGATCAAAAGGAGAGAAGCCTTTCAGTATCCTCCTTTTAGCCATATCATCCGCCTGGTGGTGCAAAGCGGTAATGAGAATCAAGCCAAAGCCGCCGCTTGCGATGTTGCCGGTTATCTAAAAGAAAGCCTGCCGGAACAGGTGGTTTTAGCGGGGCCGGCGCCGGCTCCCTACAGCAAAGTGCAGGACCGTTACCGTTTTCATCTGATGCTCAGAGGCAAAGATCTTGCCATCCTGCGCCAAGCGCTGGCCGAAGGCCTGGCAATGGCCAGGAAAAAAAGCCGTTGGGCCAAAGACATACAAATTCATATTGATGTGGAACCTATGAGTATGATGTAAAGAGAAAATGTGTTATAATAAAGCGATAGAAAACAAAGAACATGTAAAAGAACATGCAAAGGAGAAAGACAGGATGGCAATTTATAATATCGTGCAAATCGGGGATGATATTTTGAGGCAGCAGGCGCAGACGGTGAAACGTTTTGACAAACGGCTTGCCACCTTGCTTGATGATATGGCGGATACTTTATACGAAGAAGACGGCGCCGGTCTGGCTGCGCCGCAGATCGGTATCAGCAAAAGGGTCGTGGTGATTGACGTGGGCGATGGCCTGGTGGAACTGGTGAATCCGCTGATCATCAAAGCTGAGGGCAGGGAAGTGGAAATAGAGGGCTGTCTCAGCGTCAAAGGCAGAAACGGCTATGTGCCCAGGGGCGCTAAGGTCGTGGTGACCGCTCAAAACAGAAATGGCGGGGAATTTGTCATTGAGGGTACAGGGATGCTGGCCCGCGCTTTGCAGCATGAGATCGATCACCTAAACGGGATCTTGTTTGTAGATAAAATGACCAAAGAAGTCAGTTTGGCCGAATTAGAAGAATTGGCCAAGGAGGAATAGATGCGTATCGTCTATATGGGCAGCCCCGATTTTGCCGTATCGCCCCTTTTGGCATTGCGCGAGGCGGGACATGAGATCACTGGCGTGGTCAGCCAGCCGGATCGGCCCAAAGGCCGCAAAGGGCAATTGACTCAGACGCCGGTGAAAGAGGCGGCCATCAAGGCGGGTCTTGCCGTCATCACGCCGGAAAATGTCAATGAACCGGAGGTTTTGGAGGAGATTGCCGCCTGGCAGCCGGAGCTTTTGGTGGTGGCGGCTTTCGGACAAATTTTAAAAAAACCTTTGCTGGAGCTGGCTCCTTTGGGAGCGGTGAACATCCATGCTTCGCTTTTGCCCCGTTACCGGGGAGCGGCTCCTATTCATTGGGCGCTGATCAACGGCGAAAAGGAGACCGGCATTACTACCATGTATATGGATGAAAATCTGGATACCGGGGATATAATCCTGCAGCGTTCGCTTTCCATTGCAGAAGAGGACGATACCGGAAAGCTTTATGAAAAGCTTTCGGCTCTGGGAGCGGCGCTTATTGTGGAAACCGTGGCGTTGATTCAGGCGGGCAAAGCACCCCGTATCCCGCAAAATCATGCCGATTCCACCTATGCCGCTCTTTTAAAGCGGGAACATGAACGAATTGACTGGCAAAAAAGCGCCGCGGTGCTGGCTTGTCAGATCCGGGGCCTGTCCCCCTGGCCGGGAGCCTATACAAAATGGCAGGACGAAGTTTTTAAGATATGGAAGGCCAGTCCTTTGGCGGAGGCGGCGGGAGCGCAACCCGGCACCGTCTTGGGTATTGGAAAAGAGGGCGTCAGGGTAGCCTGCGGCGAAGGAGCTCTGCTCCTTCAGGCGGTGCAGCCCTTTGGCAAAAGCCGGATGCAGGCGGTCGACTGGTACCGGGGACTGGGCAAAAATCAAGAGGGATGCTTTGAATAAAGATGCCGCATCCCAAGCTTTCAGAATAGATGCGGCGAGCATTTAGGATCTAAAAAAATTTAAAAACGCCTGGTATTATAGGTTTATCCAGTGCCGGCGTGAGAGCGATGTAGAAAAAACGGTTGAGAATGAACCGAAGTGAAAATTCTGAATCCACGGTTGGTTTTTTGTCATGAAGGAGGGAAAAATATGTTTTGGTACGACTGGACGATCATAATTTTGATCCCAGGGATTATTATTGCCGCCTGGGCGCAAGCCAGGGTTAGCAGCGCATTCAAAAAATATTCCCAAATCGGCTCGCGGTCCGGTTATACCGCCGCGCAGACCGCAAGAGCGATTTTAGATGCCAACGGCTTGTCCGATGTTCGCATTGAACAGGTACAGGGCAATCTTTCCGACCATTATGACCCCAGAAGCAAGGTGCTGCGCCTGTCCCAGCCGGTCTATAACAGCCGCTCTTTGGCGGCCTTGGGCGTGGCGGCTCACGAAGTAGGCCATGCGATCCAGCAGAAAGAAAATTATGCGCCGATGCAGATTAGAAATGCCATCGCGCCGGTGGCGCAGTTCGGTAACTATGCTTCCTGGCTTATTCTGATCGTCGGGCTATTTATGGGAAGCTTTAACCTGGCTATGGCCGGGGTTGCGGTCTTTGTTGCCGTGGTGGTCTTTCAACTGGTGACTTTGCCTTTGGAATACAATGCTTCCAGCCGGGCCATCGTAGCCTTGGAAGGCGGCGGTTATCTTCAAGACGAGGAGCTGGCCGGCGCTAAAAAAGTATTGAATGCCGCCGCCCTGACCTATGTGGCCGCAGCTTTAACCGCTGTCTTGACTTTGCTGCGTCTTTTACTCATTGCAGGTGGTGCGCGCCGTGACTAAAGCGGCCCAACAGATCAAAAAGGTCAATTCCAGGGAATTGGCCTTTTCTCTATTATACCGGGTGGCAAATGACGGCGCTTATGCCAATCTGTTGCTGGATAAGGAATTATCGTCAAATGATTTAACCCGGCAGGACGCCGCTCTCATTACGCAGTTGGTCTATGGCGTTTTGCGCCGGCAAGCGGCTTTGGATCACATGATCGGGCAGTTTCTCACAAGACCGCTGAACAAACTGCCATTGAAGATCCTGCTTATTTTGCGTTTAGGTGTTTATCAGCTCTATTATATGGACAAGATTCCTGCTTCCGCCGCGGTCAATGAAAGTGTCAAGCTGGCCAAAAAACATGGCCATGAGGGCACGGTGCGTTTGGTGAATGGCGTTTTGAGAAAAATCGCCGCCAGCCTGGAAACCATTTCCTGGCCGGATCCGGCGGAAAATATGGTAAAATATATCGCGGTAACGGAAAGCCATCCTGTTTTCCTGGTGGAGCGCTGGCTCGCGGAGCTGGGCCCTGAGGAGACCATGGCCCTTTGCCAAAAAAACAATGAAACATCGCCCCTGACCCTGCGGGTCAATACGCTGCAAATTACCAAAGGAGAGGTTCTGGCGGAACTGGCCGCTTTGGGCATAGAAGCGAAAGAGGGACTTTGGGCGCCGGATGCCGTCATCCTGCAAGGGGGAAACGCTCCCGGCTCTTTGGCGATCTTCCGGCAAGGCAAAGTGTTGGTGCAGGATGAAAGCTCGCAGCTGGCGGCTTTGAACTTAGCGCCGCCGCCCGGCGGTAAGGTGCTGGACTTATGCGCGGCGCCGGGAGGTAAAACCACCTATTTGGCTCAGTTGATGGAAGACTCCGGCGAGATCAGGGCTTTTGATGTTTATCCCCATAAAATCGCTCTGATCGAGGAAAACTGCCGTCGGTTGGGGGTTCATATTGTTCATGCCGCATTAGGAGACGCCGCAGTGTTAAACCGTGAGCTTCTGGATTGGGCGGATGCCGTTTTGGTGGACGCGCCCTGCTCAGGTTTGGGCGTCTTAGGCCGCAGGCCGGACGCCAGATGGCAGAAATCGCCGGCGCTCATTTGTGAGATGGCATTGCTGAGCGGCAAGATCCTGGACAATGCCGCGGCTTACGTCAAAAAAGGCGGCAGATTGCTTTATTCCACCTGCACGCTGACCCATGAGGAGAATCAGGACAATGTTGCGGCTTTCTTAAAAAATCACCCGGCGTTCCATTTGGTTCCTTTGCCGGCTTTGCCTAAGGCTTGGCAGGCGGAGGGAGCCGCCATGTGGCAAATATGGCCGCAGCGGAGCGGAACCGACGGATTCTTTTTAGCTTTGTTGGAACGGAAGGAGTAAAGGATGCTGGATTTACGGAGTGTCGGGCAAAAAGAACTCATCGAACAAGTGATGGAAGCAGGTTTCGCACCTTATCGGGGCAATCAGGTCTTCCAGTGGATACAGCAAAAAGGAGCGGTCTCCTTTACCGCCATGAGCAATTTGCCCAAGGACATTATCAATTGGCTGGAGGCCAATTTTGTTTTGGCTACACCGGAAATTTTGCAGGAAAATCTTTCGGCCAAGAGGGATACCGTCAAGCTGCTTTTGCAGTGGCAGGACGGCAATACCACCGAAATGGTCATCATGCTTTATACCAGGAATAAAGCTAAGGATCGCCAGACCTGTTGTATCAGCACCCAAGTGGGCTGCGGTATGGGTTGCGTTTTTTGCGCCACCGCCTTGGACGGCTTCAAACGGAACCTTACCGCCGGAGAAATCGTAGCGCAGGTGCAGTTGGCCGACGCCTGGTGCCGGCGGCATCAGTTTACCGGCATCAGCAACGTGGTCTATATGGGTATGGGGGAACCTTTGGCCAATATGCCCGCGGTATTAAAAAGTATTGGCTTGCTCAACAATTCGCAGGGCATGAATATCGGACAGCGCCGGATCACGGTATCTACCTGCGGCTTGGTGCCTCAGATCTATAAGCTGGCCGAGGAAGAGCTGGCCATCAATCTGGCGGTTTCCTTGCATGCGGCGAAAGACGAGGTCAGAAACATACTCATGCCGGTGAATGCCGCTTATCCCATTGTGGATCTTTTACAGGCCTGCCGCCATTACGCTAAAGTTACCGGCAGGCGTATCACTTATGAATATGCTTTGTTTGAAGGCGTCAATGACCGCAAGGAAGACGCGGCGGCCCTGGGTCATTTGCTGAAAGGGACGTTGTCTCATGTCAATCTCATTCCGGCAAATCTGGTGCCCGGAAGCGGGTTTCTGCCTTCCGGCAAGGAAAAGGTTGCGGAATTTGCCAAAGTTTTGGAAAATCATGGCGTGCCGGTGAGTGTCCGGGAATCCCGAGGAGGGGATATCCTGGCGGCCTGTGGGCAGTTACGCCAGGAATATCACGCACAAAAACAGGAAAAACAGGAATCGGCCGATCCCATCCAACATGACAGTGAGTAAAAATAAAAGTCAATGAAACGGTTTTATAAAATAATGTGTAACGGATTGAAGGATGACGATTCGTTTTATCTTTAGCAAACAAAAATGAAATCGAATAAATCGTTGCAGTATCACGACATAGTTTGAAATAGAAACCGGAGGTGCAGCATGCAGGGGGTAAGTATATCCAAAACGGGCCTGGTGCGGAGCAACAACGAAGACAGGGTCTTTTGCCAGCCGGAATCGGGGCTTTTTATGGTAGCCGACGGCATGGGAGGCGCTTATGGCGGCGAAATTGCCAGCGCCTTGGCTGTGGAGATCATGGCCCAGGAATTGCTGGAAAAGAGCAACGGGGAAGCCGGCCCGGAAGAAATGCTGCGGGCGGGCTTTTACCGGGCCAATGACTGTATTTATACAAAAGGCATTGAGGAATTGCAGTATAACGGTATGGGAACGACTCTTACGGTGCTGTGGTGTGCCGGTAAAACCTGCTATATTGCTCATGTGGGCGACAGCCGGGCCTACCTTTACAGGAAAGGTATACTGAAACTTCTGACCCAAGATCATTCCGTAGTGGGTGAAATGGTGCGCGAAGGTAAAATCACCGAAGAGCAGGCAAAAGAACATCCCCAACGGCATATAATAACCAGGGCGCTTGGAGTATCCGTCCGGGTGGATGTGGATATTTTTTCGGTTGATTTGAAACCGGGAGATCGTGTGCTCCTATGTACCGACGGCATGAGCAATCCGGTATCCCACACGGAAATCACGCAGGCCATGGCAGTAGCCAAGAACCCTGAGGATGTTTTACAGCAACTGACTGCATTGGCGCTGGCGCGGGGTGGTCTTGATAATATCTCTGCCGTCTTGGTATGGCAGGAGCAAGGGCGGAGGTGAAAAGATGATTGGTCAAATATTTCATAAACGTTATGAAATTATGGAAAAATTGGGCCAGGGCGGCACTTCCATTGTGTATAAAGCGCGGGATGTTCTTTTAAACCGTATGGTCACGATTAAGATTTTGCAGGATCAGTTTGCCAACGACGAGGAATTTGTCCGCCGTTTCCGTCATGAAGCCCAGGCGGTGGCGGCATTGTCCCATCCCAATATCGTCAGTATCTATGATGTTGTATTTAAAGAAGATATGCACTATCTGGTCATGGAATATATCAACGGTTGTTCTCTGAAGGAATACATCCGGGACAAAGGGCCGCTCACCATGGATGAGGCGCTGCGTATTGAGATCCAGATCTTAGACGCTTTACAGCACGCCCATGAGCATAATGTGATCCACAGGGACATCAAGCCTCGTAATATCATGATCGATACCAACGGCCAGGTAAAGGTGACGGATTTCGGCATTGCCGTGGCCATGGGCGATATTACACATAATTATACCGGGAGCATCGTGGGTTCCGTACATTATATTTCACCGGAACAGGTGACAGGCGCTTCGCTCTCGGAGCGGTCCGACATTTATTCCGCCGGGGTGGTCTTGTATGAGCTTCTCACCGGCGAGCAGGCTTTTCAGGGAGATAGCGCCGTATCCATCGCCATGCTTCACGTTAACGGCGATTTGGTGCCTCCCCATAAAAAAAATCCCGATATTCCAGTAGAGCTTTCTTTTATTGTCATGCGGGCTTTACGTAAAAACCCTGAATTGCGTTATCCTTCGGCCAAAGATATGGCGGACAGTTTGCGGCAGATTCGGATGAACCTGGCCCGGGGCGGCATGGAGACCAAAACTGTTCCGGAAGGCGACGCGGCATATCTGGAGGGAGAACACAAAGTTAAATCTCTTAAACGCAAATTAAACCCCATGGCGGTGATTACCCTGGTGGTGGTGGCCTTAGCCATCGCGGCGGCTTTTATGGGCTATCGCCTGATCAATGAATTCACAAAGGACAATGAGGTGGAAGTTCCTGATTTAGTGGGCATGACCTTGGAAGAGGCCACGGCAAAATTGCAGGGCCTTGGCTTGACCCTTACCTCGGAGCACCGTTATGATGAGGATACTCCGGCTAACTATATCATTTCTCAGGATATTGCCGACGGGCAAACCGTGAAAAAAGACAGGGTTATCGGGGTGGTGGTCAGCGACGGCCCGCAGCAGGTAAAGGTTCCCAATGTGGTGGGTATGACCCGCCGTGAGGCGGAAGTACTTTTGTCTAACCGTATGCTCCAGGTCAGTATCGAAGAAGTTTTAAGCGATGTGGTTGATCCTGGCGAAGTGGTGCGGCAAAACCCGGTGGACGGAGATATGGTTGCCAAAAATTCCACAGTCTACTTACAAGTCAGCAAGGGCCAGGAGGTAACCATGCCAAAGCTGGTAGGGCTTACCTTAGACCAGGCTAAAGCAAAGCTGGCGGAATATAAATTATCTCTAGGCGATACTTCCCGCAAGGAAAGCAACGATTATGTCTCCGACATCGTAATTGCTCAAAGTACCACGGAAGGTACCAAGATCATGGAAGGCAGCAGCATCGATCTGACCATCAGCGACGGGCCGGGTCCGCTGCCGCAGAAAGCACGTGTCACTTATGGCTTGCCGCAAACTGGCACCACTTATAATGTCCGTATCGTCGTGGTAGACACCAAAGGCAGCCATGAAGAATATAACGCTACCCATTCCGGCGGCGATGTGGTGGTACAGGAAGTTCCCTTCTATGGAAAGGGTCAGGTACAGATCTATCTGGACGATGAAATGGTTTACAGCCAGGACGTGGAGTGATGAAGGAGCTTATGCCCTTAGAAAAAAAACAAGGCGTCATTATAAAAGGAATGGGCGGATTCTATTTTGTCACCGCTCAGGAACAGCACTATACCTGTCGTTTGCGGGGCAAGCTGCGGCGGCGGGAAGGCGGCGTTGTTGTGGGAGACCAGGTGCGCTTTGTGCCGCTCAATGAGGCGGAAGGCGTGGTGGAGGAGATCCTGCCCAGACGAAACCAGTTGATCCGGCCTAAGGTTGCTAATATTGACCAGGCTTTTTTGATCTTGGCGGCGGCATCGCCACAGCCGGATTGGCTGTTATTGGACCGGCTTTTGGTTCATTGCCACCAGGCAAATATCAAGCCGTGTATCTGCCTGAACAAATGGGATATTGCCACGGCGGAATTGAACCTTGGCGCTGCAATTTATCAAAAAGCAGGCTTTGATGTACTTTTGACCTCCGCCCTATTGGGTCGGGGCAAAGAAGAGTTGCAAAACCGGCTTGCCGGACGCGTCAGCATTGTGGCAGGCCCTTCGGGGGTTGGGAAATCCAGTCTCCTCAACATGGTGGAGCCTGGGTTCACCCTGGAAACGGGAGATATCAGCGCCAAGCTGGGCAGAGGAAAGCATACTACTCGTTTGGTGGAGCTTTTTCCCTTGTCCTGCAGCGGCTGGGTAGCGGATACGCCGGGGTTTTCTCTGCTGGATCTGCCTAAGGAAATGCATCCGGAAGATTTGGCGGCAGCTTATCCTGAAATGCGGCAAGCCCAACCCTGCCGTTTCGACGGTTGTTTGCATCATAAAGAACCCGGCTGCACCATCCGGGAATTGGCGGAAAAAGGCGAGGTGCATCCGGAGCGTTATCGGCGCTATCTGGATCTGTTGGAAGAATTGCAAAAGCGGGAGGAGAGATATTATGATTAAGATTGCCCCGTCCCTTTTGGCGGCGGACATGGGAGATTTGCGGCGGCAAGTGGCTCTGGCGGAAGCGGCAGGCGCCGAATATCTGCATCTGGACATTATGGACGGCTGCTTTGTACCGAATATTTCTTACGGCCCCGCTCTTGTCAAAGCCTTGCGCAAAGAAAGCAATTTGTTTTTCGATACCCATCTCATGGTGGCCGATCCCGACCGTTATATGGAGGATTTTGTGAAAGCGGGTTCCGATCTCCTTTGCGTGCATGCGGAAGCCTGCATTCATTTGCACCGTAGCCTGCAGCATATCAAATCCTTAGGCGTAGCGGCGGCGGTGGCCTTAAATCCCGCCACGCCTCTTTCCGCCATTGAAGAAATTTTACCCGAGGTGGATATGGTGCTTCTCATGAGCGTCAACCCGGGTTTTGGCGGTCAGTCCTTTCTGCCGGCCACACTGAAAAAAATCACCCGGCTGCGTCAAAGCATTCTGGAACAGGAATTGACCGTCGATATCGAAGTAGACGGAGGAATTTGTCTGGAGAATGCCGGAGAAGTGGTGGAAGCCGGCGCCAACGTTTTGGTTTCCGGTACGGCTATTTTCGGCGCGGCGGATATTGCGCAAGCCGTGGCCGAGATGCGGCAGGCGGCGGAAGAGGCCAATCAAAGGCTTTGGCAGAGGGAGCGGCAAGCGTTAAAGTAAATCGGTATTGGATGGCGCAAAGCAATCGGCTCGGCATTTTTTTGAAAAACATATGAAAAATGGTTGGCAATTCCCTTGTAGAGGCAAAGGAGTCCGAGACTCCCCTTGTAAAATGGAAAACCTTATGCTATAATTTTCACACATTTTAAACTGAAAGTAAAAAACCGAAAATCATAGCTGTTTCTCTGTTTCTTCCATGTAGCGTTGTTAGGGGACCGGATCTTTTGCCATGAAATATCCGTGATGTTTTAGTCTGTCTTGATGAGATGCTTAGCGCATTTCAAACTGACAGAAACAGCCCGGATGCTCAACAAGAGAGGTAAGCGCAACCGCTTTTCAAGTCTCCGTATGTTGCGGGGGCTTTTTCTTTTTTAAAAAATTGTAAGACGGGGAGGTGTGGGAATGGAAATCTTTATGCGGCGGGCTTTGGAGCTGGCTGCCCAGGGAGCAGGTTTTACTGCGCCCAATCCCATGGTGGGTGCGGTCATTGTGAAAAACGGGCACATCGTTGGGGAAGGCTGGCACCAAAAAGCGGGGACGCCCCATGCCGAGATCCACGCTTTGAATATGGCGGGGAATTATGCGGCGGGAGCCACGCTTTATGTCACTTTAGAGCCCTGCTGTAATTTCGGGAAGACTCCGCCCTGTACGGAAGCGTTGATCCAGGCCGGTATTACCAAGGTGGTGGCCGCGGTGGAGACGCCCGATCCCAATGCCAAAGGCAAGGGATTCAAGCGCCTGCGCGAGGCAGGTGTGGAAGTGGAAGTGGGCTTATTAGCTGAAGAAGTCAAGATGTTAAACGAGGTGTTCTGGGTTAACCAGGAAAAGAAGCGCCCTTTTGTGGCGCTGAAAGTGACGGCCTCTGTGGACGGCAAAATCGCAACCTATCAGGGCATTTCCCAATGGATCACCGGAGAGGAATCAAGAAAGCATGGACAGCAGCTGCGCTGGCGTTACGGCGCGGTGTTGACGGGAATCGGCACCATCATGGCCTATCATCCGCAAATGACGACGGAATGTCTGGCGGTGGATTGTGTAAAACCCAAGCGCATCATTTTGGACAGCCACCTGAAGATTGACCCGGCCAACTATGTCTGTGATGTGGAGCAGACGGAAACCTGGATTTATACGTTTCATTGCGATTCTTTCAAAAGATCAAAACTGGAAAAAAGAGGTGTGAAAGTGCTTTGCTGTCCTGAGGTCAACGGCAGGATTGATTTTAAGGCGCTTTTGTACGATATTTATCAAAAGGGCGTGGTTTCCGTCGTTTTGGAAGCGGGCGCTCAATTGAACGGTGCTTTTTTTGATCAAAAATTAATTGATAAATTATATCTTTATTTTGGGCCTATGCTGATTGGCGGCAATGATGCCCAGAGCCTTTTGGGCGGACAGGGTATTGCAACATTGCAGGATGCCGTAGAACTGGCTCACATTAATTTTCAAAAAATAGGGAAAGATTGGCTTGTGACAGGTTATCCTCAGTGGGATTAAGTTACAAAAATTAAAATTAAAACAAAAAAATACCTGCTCTTTGAGTGGGTATTTTTCGTTTGAAATCCAAGAATTCCGCCATACTAAACAAGAGGTGACAAAGGTGAAAGCCAAAACCACGTATTTTCGCCGGGAGATCTTGGATCTGCCTGTTTTTAAAAAAAATCATGAAAAAGAGTTGGCAAGAGTAAAGGATATCCTTTTGGACCTTACTAAGGGCGAATGCCTCGGTCTTGCTATTGAAGCCGCCGGTGTTTGGAAAAATATTAAATTTTTGCCATGGGAAAATGTGACGGAAATATCGGAAAATCATATCATAACAGAATTTACGAAACCGCTTCATCCTTTAGGTAAGCGTCGGGAAAAATTTCTGGCGGCGCATTGGATTGGACGGCGGTTGTGGCGGGAAAACAATATTTTGTGCGGTACGGTGGCGGATATTGCCATTGAAAAAGCGGTAAAAGAAAGTCCGGATTTTCTCTCATTAGGCGGCGCTTTTTATGCCATTTCCGGCATTGCCATGTCCGGCGGCATTTGGCAGGATATGGACTGTGGCTGGATTTTGATTCCGTGGGCGCAGATTGCGCCGGTCGCTTTGGCGGAAATGAATCAAATTGGGAAAAACGGCAATTAAATCGGATCCGACAGGAAGATATAGGAACACCTTTTCAGTATTACTACGGCTTTTTTGTGACACAATATGTTCGGAGGTGGTATCAATGAGAATGAAACGGATGACCGGGCTTATGATCTTAGGCGGCATGGGTCTTGCTATGAGTATGATGAAGAAGAGAGCAGCCACAGGATCTATGGGTGGCTCACAGAAGTGGGAATTTGCCCAAGAATTGAGTCATTTTACCGAAAAAACGGGTGACGCCTTAATAAAAGCCGGCCAAGCAATCAATCGGATGGGCCGCTGAAGTAGATATCCTGGCTCCCGTGAAGAAGAGGAGTGCTTAACGCAGCAAAGTGTAAACCCCATTACGTCAGCGCCCGGAGCGGTAGGACTCTCTTAAACAGAAATCTGATCTATTGTTTCAAACGGACGTAAAAGACCCCATACGGGGTCTTTTACATATTGTAATATATTTCCCGGGGCGGAGACGGAGGCAATGGAATTGACGAAACAGAACCGAATGGTTGATTCAAATAAATCATAGGGATAAGTTGTAAAGCGTATAGGACATGATAAGGATACGAAAGATAATTATCAGGATATACATATGACAGAAAGAAGGAGCCTTATGTCCAAGACTTTAAAGAATACAATTTTCAGCATCCTGTTAATAATAGCTCTTCTCTTTATTTTCCATCATGCCTTTTTGCCTTTTTTCGGTGGATTAATTTTTGCCTATCTGATTGTTCCTCTTACGGAGATCTTTGCCAAAAAGATATCCCGGTCTTGGGCCATCCTTTTGGTTTATCTGCTTTTGACTGGTATTTTGGCATTGCTTTTCTATTTGATTTTGCCGCAATTTTTTCAAGAACTGCGGCGTTTGGCGGAATATCTGCCCGTCTATATGGAAAAGCTGACCCAGTGGCTGGTTCATTTTGACGGTTTTTATGATCAATTGCAATTACCGGAAAGTTTCAAAGCTGCTGTATTGAAAGCCATCGGCGGCGCGGAAGAAAAGGTAGCCTCGCTCATTGGACGTACCCTGGGGTTATTGCCGACCATGGTGGGAAATATCGTGTCATTTGCTTTGATTCCTGTCACCGCCTTTTACTTTTTACGGGATAAGGAATTAATCAACCGCCGTTTACAAGCTCTTTTAAACCCTAAGATCCGAGAAGCCATGGATGAGCTATGGACGGATATTCATCATATGCTGCGGCAATTCATCCGGGGATATTGTGTGGTGGCTTTTCTGGTGGGATTTTTCTTTTTTATTGCACTTTTGATTGTCGGCATGGACTATGCGCTGGTTTTCGGTTTATTGATGGCGTTTGGCGAATTGATTCCTTATTTCGGTCCTTTTTTGGCTGTGTTACCGGTGCTATTTTTAGGCGCATTGCAGGGTTGGGGCATGTTTGTTAAGGTTTTGATTGCTTTTTTTGTGGTGCAGCAGTTGGAAAGCTGTATTTTTACGCCCAAGATTATGGGGCATAGCGTGGGATTGCATCCTTTGGTGGTGATTCTGGCAGTGCTGGTAGGCGGCTATTGGCTGGGTTTTGCCGGCCTGATCCTGGGAGTGCCCATCTTTGCCATTTTACGCTTGGTCTTGGTATGGGGATACCGGCGTGTGGCAGGAACAAAAGGGGAAAATCAGGAAAATCATATTGTTTATTGAAATTCACTTGTGTTACAATATAAAATAGTCCATTAAACAATAGGGAGAGAAGAATAGAATGAACGAGCAGCAGTTGCGAGATCAATTTGTACATTATTTTGCTTCCCACGGTCATACCGTGGTTCCCAGTTCCTCTTTGGTGCCTCATAACGATCCCACCTTGCTTTTTACCAATGCCGGGATGGTGCAGTTTAAAGATATTTTTCTGGGTTTGCAGCAAAGCCCTTATAAAAGGGCTGTGACGGTGCAGAAATGCGTCCGCGCCGGCGGCAAACATAACGATTTGGACGCGGTGGGCCGTACCGCGAGACATCATACTTTTTTTGAAATGCTGGGCAATTTCTCTTTCGGCGATTATTTCAAGCGGGAAGCCATCGGCTATGCCTGGGAATTTCTGACCAAGGAGCTATCGCTTCCCATAGACAGGCTCTATATTACCGTTTATGAAGAGGATGACGAGGCCCGCGCCATTTGGCGGGAAGTGACGGGCTTCCCCGACAGCCGCATCTACAGCATGGGCAAAAAAGATAATTTCTGGTCCATGGGCGATACCGGCCCCTGCGGGCCTTGCAGTGAGATCTTCTTTGACCGGGGCGCGGAGTATAGCTGTGACCGGCCCGACTGCGGCATGGGCGTCTGCGACTGTGACCGCTGGATGGAGATATGGAATCTGGTCTTCATGCAATATAACCGGGACGCGCAGGGTATCATGACGCCGTTGCCCCGTCCCAGTATTGATACAGGGATGGGCCTGGAGCGGATCGTTTCCGTTCTGGAGCAGGTGGCTAGTAATTATGAGATTCCGCTATTCCGGAAGCTCATCGGCCAAGTGGAAACCATCACCGGTAAAAAATATAATAAGAGCGAGGACGGATTGCCTTTCCGGGTCATTGCCGACCATGTGCGTTCCTGCTCCTTTTTGATTGCCGACGGCGTCATGCCGGGTAATGAGGGCCGCGGTTACGTGCTGCGCCACATTCTGCGCCGGGCGGTGCGCTTCGGCAAGCTTTTGGAGATGGACAAGCCTTTCTTGTATACCATGGTGCCCCTTTTAGTGGAATTGATGGGCGAAGCCTATCCGGAGATTGCTAAACAAAGCAATTTGGTGGAAAGGGTTATCCGCATTGAAGAAGAGCGTTTCCATGAGACTTTAAACGCGGGTCTGGCTTTGCTGGAGAACATGGCTGAAAAAATTCAAAAAGAAGGCCGCAGCCAGTTCAGTGGCGACGAGGCTTTTTTGCTGTACGATACCTATGGATTCCCACTGGATCTAACGGTGGATATTGCGGAAGAAAAGAAAATGACGGTGGATAAAGCGGGTTTTGCCGCCGCTATGGAAGAACAGCGCAAACGGGCCAGGGAAGCCCGGAAAGCCGGCCATAACGTGGCGGAAATGCAGCAGATCACGGCGGCGCTTCATGCCATTCCCGCCACCAGATTCCTCGGTTATGAAAAAAATCAATGCGGCGCTGATCTTTTGGCCCTATTATGCGACGGCCAAATAGTGGAAAGCGTCATGGCGGGTGAAAGCGGCATCGCCGTTTTGGACGCTACGCCTTTTTACGGCGAAAGCGGCGGCCAGGTAGGCGATACAGGTATCATTAACGGGCCTAATGGCGTTTTGGAGGTTACGGACACACAAAAGCTGCCTAACAATATTTACCTTCATTATTTTACTTGTAAAGATGGTATCTTAGAGGTAGGGGAAGCTGTGCAAGCGATGGTAGACGAGAACCGCCGTATGGATATCAAGCGGAACCATTCCGCTACCCACCTGCTACATCATGCCTTGCGGCAGGTTTTAGGCAATCATGTGCATCAGGCAGGTTCTTTGGTAACGCCTGCGGAACTGCGTTTCGACTTTTCCCATGTGGCTCCGGTGACAGAGGAAGAACTGCTCCAGGTGGAAGAAATTGCTAATACCATGGTTTTAAATGATTACAGTACCAGCATCCGGCAGATGAAAAAAGAGGATGCCATTGAAAAAGGCGCCATGGCGCTTTTTGGTGAGAAATACGGCGATACTGTCCGGGTGGTGACCATGGGAAACAGCGTGGAACTGTGCGGCGGTACCCACTGTGAGGAAACCGGGCAGATCGGCCTGATTAAGGTGGTCAGCGAGACGGGGATTGGCTCAGGCCTGCGGCGAATCGAAGCCATTACCGGCATGCATTCTTATCAATGGATGACGGAAAAAACAGGTCAGCTCTTTAAGATCGGCAAAGAACTAAAAACGCCGGTACCCGAGATCGCGGATAAAGTGGCGAGCCTGCAAAAGGAATTGCGTCAAAAGGAAAAGGAAGTGGAAAAGCTTCGGGCCCAGTTGACACAGAAAAGCATGAGCTCCCTTTTGGACAGTATCGAAGAGGTGTGCGGAGTGCCTGTTTTGGTACAGGAAGTACAGGCGGCCGACATGGCGGCGCTGCGCAATACCATGGATATGGTGAAAGAGAAATTCCATTCCGGCGTTTTGGTCTTGCTGGCCGCTTCCGGTGAAAAGGTCAATTTGGTGGCTGTGGTGAGCCCAGACGTCTTAAGCCGGGGGCTGCATGCCGGCAATATCGTCAAAGCGGCGGCGGCGGCTTGCGGTGGCGGCGGCGGCGGTAAGGCGGAAATGGCTCAGGCCGGTGGTAAAGATGTCTCAAAGATCGGCGATGCCGTGAAAGCGGCAAAAGAAGTCATTTGGCAACAATTGGCGCAATAGGCAGGAATTAGCTTCAGAAAAGAGAATACTTCATATATGTTTTCCAAATATTGATATTAAAATCGCGGGCAAAACGGGGTGATAAAATGACCGGTAAAGAAAATCTGGAAGAAACCATGAATTTCAGAGTGAGCAAAGAAGAAGAGTTGAACCCCAGGGACGTTTTACTCTCGGTTTACTATGCCCTACAGGAAAAGGGTTACAATCCCATTAACCAGCTGGTGGGCTATCTTATTTCCGGAGATCCTGCCTATATTACCAGCCACAAGCAGGCCAGAAGCCTGATCCGGCGGGTGGAGCGGGACGATCTCATAGAGGAATTGGTGGTAAAATATCTTTCCGATATCAAATAATCGATGCAATTCAATAAAAGGCGGCATACTCTTGGAAAACGGAGCCTGCCGCCTTCCGTTATATTTAGTGTTTTCAAAATAACAAAAAAACATATGATATTATAAATAAATATTAAAATAGTGCTGCAAAATAGTAGGAGGTTTTTTATGCGTTATATGGGATTGGATATCGGCACGAAGACCATCGGTGTTGCCGTCAGCGATCTTTTGGGGTTAACCGCGCAAGGCGTCACGACCATTCACCGGAAAAGCCTGGAAGATGATCTGACGGCTTTGGCGGTCATTGTAAAAGAATATGAGGTTGGCAGCATTGTAGCCGGATTACCCAAGAACATGAACGGAACTGTAGGTCCTATGGCGGAAAAAGCAATGGAATTTGCCGGTATCTTGAAGGAACGCTTGGGAATGCCCCTTTATTTTCAGGACGAGCGCCTCTCCACCGTCAGTGCCAACCGGGTGCTCTTGGAAGGAGACCTTTCCCGAAAAAAAAGAAAACAGGTCATAGATAAAATGGCGGCGGTATTCATTTTGCAGGCTTTTTTAGATGGTCCGGCCCGCCGGGTTCAGCATTGACATCCTGGCATAAGTGCCGTACAATGGTAGTGTAAAAATAAAAATTAAAGGAGAAAAGAATATGAGCGAGTTCACGGAAGAGAATCTGATTTTGATAGACGACGAAGGGAACGAGCATGAATTTGAGATCATAGATATCATGGAATTGGACGACAACCGTTATGTCATTATGCTTCCCGTAGGCGAAGAGCTGGTGGAAGAAGAAGAGGCTGTTGTTATGAAGCTCATCCTGGATGAAAACGGGGAAGAAGTTTTTGCCGACATTGAATCCGATGAGGAATGGGATAAGGTGGAGAAGGCTTATTCCGAAATGCTTTGGGAAGATGACGAGGAATAATTGAGCGGCAAAGCGCCAATAACAATCGTAGAAAAAACCAGGAGCTTTCGCTCCTGGTTTTCATTTGAAGGTAGGTGCAAATATGGCAAAGAAGAGAAGACGGCGGACCACTCCTTTTTTTACAGTTCTGATCATTATTGCAATTTTGGCTGGCGGCGCTTTCTTTTACTGGCAGTATGCCAATAGCGACGTCATATTGGCGGATGCTGTTACCGTCAATATCCCGGATGGCGCTTCCACAGGGCAAATCGCTGATATTCTGCGGGAAGCCGGCCTGATCAAAAGCGGTGTCGCGTTCCGCCTCTATACTAAAGAGGAGGGCGTCGACAGCAAGCTGAAGCCGGGAGAGTATACCTTTGAAGCAGGCAATATCGATTTTGCCGCCATTAGCAAACTTTTAGTCCAGGGCAAGCAGGCGGCAGGCATTAAAGTCACCATTCCCGAGGGACTGACCGTCCTGGAGATCGGCAATATCCTGGCGGAAAAGGGACTGGTGGATCTGGATGCCTTTATTGAATATACTGTCAACGGTGATTTTTCCTATGATTATCTGCCTGCCAAGGGTACGGCGGAAAGGCTGGAAGGCTTTTTGTTCCCCAGTACCTATCAGATGATGCCGGATTGGGGTATGGAGAAGATCACTGAAATACTTTTGGCTCAATTCGACAAGGTGTTTACGGATGAGTGGCGCGCTCAGACCGAAAAGCAAGGCATGAGCATTTCGGAGATTGTCACCCTGGCTTCCATCATTGAGAAAGAAGCCAGAGTTGCTTCAGACAGGCCCATTATCGCCGGTGTCTTCTATAACCGTTTGAAGAAGCCCATGCGTCTGGAATCCTGCGCTACCATCCAGTATATCCTGGGGGAAACTAAACCGGTTTTGACTTATGCCGACTTGCAAATCGATTCGCCATATAATACATACAGGCATGACGGCTTGCCGCCGGGACCCATTGCCTGCCCGGGCGCCAGTTCATTGGAAGCCGCTCTCTATCCCGAAGACAATGATTATTACTTTTTTTTGGCTAAGCCTGACGGCTCCCACTATTTCAGCAAAACCCTGGCGGAACATGATGCCGCCAAAAAGAAATACTTAAAATAGCTTTTCATTCTGGCAGACCATGGCAAAAGGCTGAAAACCCGTGTCCGGTTATACTTCTTCATCGGCAGCGAAATAAAAAACAAGAGGTGTTCTATGTTGAAAAAGCCGGAATTGCTGGCACCCGCCGGTAACCTGGAAAAACTGAAAACCGCGGTGCTTTATGGCGCCGACGCCGTTTATCTTGGCGGCGGCGATTATAGCCTGCGGGCGCAGGCCGGCAATTTCAACATGGCGGAGTTGGCGGAAGGTATCGCTTTTGCGCATTCCCATTGGGTCAAGGTTTATGTGACGGTGAATATTTACGCACAGGAACGGCATTTAACAAATCTGCCGCAATACCTGAAAAGGCTTGCCGAGATGGGTGCTGACGGTATTATCGTGGCTGATCCCGGCGTCTTTGCCTTAGCGGGCCAAGTGGCACCGCAGCTTGTTCGCCATATCAGTACGCAGGCCAATACCCAAAACAGCGCCGCTGTTGATTTTTGGCGGCAAAACGGCGCGAAAAGGGTGGTTTTGGGTAGAGAAGCTTCCTTACAGGATATCCGGCGGATTTGCCGTCATACGGAAGAGGAGATCGAAGTCTTTGTGCATGGCGCCATGTGCATGGCTTATTCCGGACGCTGTCTCTTGAGCAGCTATCTCACGGGCAGAAGGGCAAATTTAGGCGACTGTACCCAACCCTGCCGTTGGCAGTATCGTCTGGAAGAAGAAAAGCGGCCGGGAGAATATTTCGCCATTGAAGAAGATGGCCACGGCAGCTATATTTTTAATAGCAAAGACTTGTGCCTGATTGATTATTTGCCGCAGTTGATGGAAGCGGGGGTTGCTTCTTTCAAGATCGAAGGCAGGATGAAGAGTTCTTATTACGTGGCAAACGTCACCAGAATCTACCGGGAGGCCATCGACCTGTGTTGGGCCGATCCGGAGCATTACAAGGTGCGGCCCCAATGGCAAGAAGAGCTGGAGAAAGTCAGTCACCGGCCCTACGGCCATGGCTTTTTGATAGAGGGCAGCAATGCCGAAAGACAATATTATCGCACTTCTGCTTATGTCAGGGGTTATGATTTTTGCGGCCTGGTCTTAGGCTATTCTCAGGGCAGGCTGGCGGTGGAACAGCGTAATCACCTGGCTTTAGGGGATGTATTGGAGATCCTTTGTCCCGGCCAGGGGGTACGGACATTGACCATCGCCGCCATGTGGGACGAGCTGGGTGGGCCCATTGCCAAAGCACCTCATGCCAGACAGAAAGTATGGATCGCTTCGGCTTTTGAAGTCCCTGCGGGAACAGTGATCCGCCGGCCGGTGCGGGAAACGGCAAAGGAGCAAACAAATGAAAATTGACGCCCGTTATCATAAAGATATCGTTTGGGTAAAGGTAGCGCCGGCTCAAATTGATCTTTTCAATAAGATCATAGAGGCTTATGACAATCTGGCCCTGGTCAGTACTGTAGATGCCGAAACCGGTCTTTTGGCGGTATGGACCACGCCCGATACCAGACAAGACGTATTGAAGCTGATTCATAAAATGCCCATTGCAAGCAAAGTGGTAGAAGATGTGGCAGAAGATATTGACAATCCGCCGTCAATGTTATAATATAGTTAAGTCGGCGTGGGGGTGTAGCTCAGCTGGGAGAGCGCTTGCTTCGCATGTAAGAGGCCAGGGGTTCGAATCCCCTCATCTCCACCAATAATTTAGGTGATTATGGATGCCATGCGGTAAAAGCCGCATGGCATTTACCTTTTTGGGGGTTATTATTCTTATTTTTTATCCTTGATTGATTTCAATTATGAAAATATTGATGTGTTTTCTCATACGGGACACGTAGAAATGGTAAGTCATCTTCATTTGTAGGAGTAAACAATTAACGTTACTTCAACAACCTATCAATGTGATACGTTTTGAGACTGACTGAATAGCCGTTAAAAAATAAGAGTGGGTAATGGTGAAGTAGCAGTAAATGTTAATAATAAGTAGCTGAAATGTACCAAATTTAAATTTGTGCAATGATAGTATCTTATATGGTAATATAATTAATAATAATTATATTTTGGAGGAGGTTTTTCTATGGACATTAAATATCGTGACGCTAAAAAAGAGGATTGTTCAAAAGTTGCTGAGTATATCAATTCTGCATCTGATGGAGTACTTGATTACCTTTTTAAAGATACTGTTCCCGGTATGACAGTGGCACAAATATTAACCTATAACCTTGAGAATGAAAATGGATATGATTCTTATAAAAGTGTTATCGTTGCTGAAGACAATCTAGATATTATTGGTATGATTCAATCTTACTCTTCCGTATATCATAGAATAGATGAGGAAATGAGATCTTTTTTTTCGGAAGAAAAATTGGAACAGTTTAAAGAGTTTTATGAATCAAGAATAGATAACAGTCTTCTAATAAATGCAATGTTTGTTCATAAAGATTATCGATGCAAAGGTATTGGTACAAAGTTCATATCTCTTGCTAAAGAAAAAGCCAAATCCCTTGGTTTTGATAACCTAAGCCTGCTTGTTTTAGCAGATAATTTAAACGCTCAAAAAGTTTATCAATCTAATGACTTTAGGACAGTAAAAGAAATCAAACTGAAAAATTCTGTAAGTATTAATCATACAGATGGAATTTATTTAATGGTTTGTGATATCTAGCCATTTTTATTTTAGTATTTCAAGAAATTATTAATGGCATCTATATTCACCTAACTTACCACAATTTGTCCGAAAACCCTTGATTTTCAAGGGTTTTCGGCGTTTTTACGTCTGTTTTCGGACGATTAAATTGCGAAACAGAAGAAAGCAAGGGTGGCTTATCCCTGTATCGCCTCTATCAGTACCTTCGTTCCCACTAAATTGATCGCACGCTTCAGATTATACGCGAGGAAACTCAGCCCCAGCTCGGCTGCGGCTTTTTCTTTCCCTTTGCATAACAGGTAATGCGCCCCGCCGTACCATTTCACCGTCCCAAACGGATGCTCCGACAGACACATGCGCTCGTGGATTTTCCCGGTGTCTTCCTTTATCCGAAGGATCACCTGCTTTGACTTTGCGTAATCCTTGCGGTCCAGTGTGTGATTGTATGGGCTGATCTTTGCCCCGTCCGGTATCCTGTTCAGCTTCTGACCCGGTCTTCCGTACATCCGCACGGGTACACAGTTCGTATCCGGCCCGAAGCTCACCGTCTTGTGATTTCCTGAACTTATGCACCGGTTCCGACACTGCCGGCAGGCTTCCTTGCTCGCGTAGACGCTGTTTCCGCCTCTGGTTCTGATCTTTGTCAGGATGCATCCCATCGGACATGTCGCCGTGCCGTCATCGTTCAGGCTGAAGCAGCTCAATTCCGTTTGGGTCTGAAGCTCTACTTCGATGGCCGTACCCTCGTAGCATTTTGGCAGCACGCCCGCCGCTATGCATTTCTGAATATCTTCCGGCTTTGTTGAATTCCGTTCTTCCTCGCTGATCTCATTTTCAACGTAATCTAAGGCATATGTACGTTCTCTCCTGTCATATTTCATCGCCACGTTTGGAACGATACCGTTCATCACGCAGTCCAGAATATCCTTCCGGCTCTCATAGCCCTTGTCCGCGACGATTTCCAGCGTTTCGGTTTCGAGAACTTCCTTTGCGCTCTCCGCCACTTCTTTCAAGAGTCCCTGGTCGGTATTGTGGTTCGTGACTTCGTATTCCGCAATCAGGTGGCTGCCGCCGTCCACAGCCGTCTGCACGTTGTAGCAGCAGTGGAAGCCGTCCTTCGAGTGCATCCGCCGTGCCTCAGGGTCCGTCAGCAGAAGCTGCGTCTCTCCACTTTCCTCAAGCTCTTTCAGGTAGCCCGCATATTTATCCTTGCGTGAACGGAGCTCTTTGACCGCCTCTTTGATCTGCTCCGGGGTCAGCGTCTTCGTATCCGGCTCGGAAGAGTCGTTTTTGTCCATCTGCTTCAGGTATTCCGCGATGTGTCCGTCGATCCGCTCCAGTTTCTTTTGCAGGATCTCAGTGTTGTAGCAGTTGTCCTTGCTGTTCACCGCCCGGAACTTCGAACCGTCCACAGCAAGAAGCTCCTTCTGATAGAGCCCCAGCTTCATACACAGTTTCACGAACGCGCGGAACACGTTCTTCAGCGCTTTTGCGTTGTCCTTCCTAAAATCTGCGATCGTCCGGAAATCCGGCTTAAGCTTCCCCAGAAGGTAAAACAACTCCACGTTCCTCCGGCACGCTGCCATCAGCCTCCGGCTGGAGCGTATCCGGCTGAAGTACCCGTAGACATACAGCTTCAACAGGTCGCGGGGATCATAGCTCGGCCGCCCCGTTTCGTTCGGTGTGGCACGCATGATGCCCAGCTCTTCAAGGTCCAGCCCATCTACAAACGCGTCGATCACACGCACCGGGTTGTCTTCCCTTATGTAGTCTTCAATACAGTCCGGCAGCAAAGTCAGTTGATCCCGGTCCTCGCCTTCTACGTATTTCATCCACGTCACCGCCTGCTTTTTGATACTCCTATTATACCATAATTCGGCATGCAGCGACTTTTCGGACGGTCTGACCAAAAAAATCCATGTTTCAGGATTCGAACCTGGACATGGATTTTTTGTGTTTAATATGGTATTATTTGTACAATAATGGTTTCGGATTATTTATATTTTCGGAAAGTGATTACATGGATATGGAAATAAGAGGAGATAACATAGATCTGAACGAAGTATGGGAGCATCGCATAAAAGACAGCGGCGCAGATTTTGTATATTTTGTCGATATTTCTATGTTACCGGCTGATATTATCGAGGGATACTCTTGTGCTGTTCTCTTTGGCAAAACACTATCAAAGGAGTATATTAACACGCTCAAAGCCGGTCAAGAACCAAAACGGAAAGAGGTTTTAAACACCGAACACAAGATGGATGCTCTTGCCATAAAATTAGCTGACCAGTTGGAAACAGAAGGGTACAAAAGTATTGCTAAGTTGAAATTTGGATCTCTGCCACATAAAACTGTAGCGCTCAGAGCCGGATTGGGATTTATCGGTAAAAACAACTTGCTGGTTACTACCCAGTATGGCTGTGCGCTGATGTTGGGTAAGGTCTTGACCACAGCTCCCTTTATAACCATGAGTGAAATGCCGAAAGAACCGCATTGCGGCGATTGCAATATCTGTGTGAATGTGTGCCCGACCAATGCTTTGCTCGGTAAAACATGGAGCATCACAACTACTCGAGATGAGATCATGGTTAGAAAGCACTGCACTTTATGCCTAAAGTGCATGGTTTGGTGCCCGTATACGGCGGAATATATAAAATGAGCATAATCAGAACTTGCATTTACATTGAGCAAATGACATAAGTTTTTTGTTTTTTATATAATAACTTTTGTAATACATTTGTTTTGGATTTCTTATAGTTTATCTGTAAGATGGTGAAATGAGAGTTCAAATACACCGCATAAATTGAAAGATATCGATTTTAGTAATAAAACACACAGTTTGTCCAAAAAGCCTGAATTTATTGGGCTTTTTGGCATTTTTGTACCAGTTTTTGGCTAATGGAATTGAAGAAAATCAGAGAGCAGGGGGCGGTTATCCCAGTATTGCGAAGCAAAGCGCAGAAACCTGCTGTCATGCGGATGCGATTCCCTTATCTCCACCAAAAATAAAGGACTAGAACCAGTATGGTTTAAGTCCTTTTTCTTTTACTCGATTTATGATATTATGATAATAATACCGGTAGATTTAACAAAATTATTAAAAAATTAAAGGAAATCATTTTATGGGAAATAGAATTATTGAAAACTTAACAAGAGAGGACTTGCTTCAATTATTAGATATTTATTCCAAGAATTGGTTGGCTATGGATGGCGTCTGGTTCCAGTCCATTGAACAAAAATTTGGCATGGACGAAGCAATAGAACATGATAAAAACGCATGGAGAAATTTTACTGTAATAGAAGCAGGCAGGATTAAACAGTTCTTGCAATTGCCGGAGCATGCGGGGATAGAAGGCTTAAAGCGGGCATTGTCCCTTAGGCTCTATGCCAATATAAATGAAGATGAGATAATCGTTCAAGAAAATGTCCTAATCTATAGGACGCTGGATTGCCGTGTTCAAAATGCGAGAAAAAGAAAAGGCATGGAATTTCATCCCTGTAAGTCTGTAGGCTTGATTGAATACACATATTTTGCTAAAACGATAGACGATAGATTTGAATGTGAGGCAATCAGCTGTTACCCCGATATAACAGACGATACCTGTAATTGTTCATGGAAATTTATTCTTTGTGAGAATTAATCTTTTATAATAGCAAAGAGCAAGCATGCTTGCTCTTTTTTGCGTTGCGTTTAAGACGGTGATATCACCAATGATAGTGCATGCAATGTCGATCTATTTTAGAATTAATTCAGTTTCTTTTTATAACAAATAGAATAATATTATTAAGCTAATAGTTAAATGAGTAGAAACAGCAAATTTATATTAGACCTGACTTGACAGTAGATAGATATCAAATCCCTCAATCAAAAAGCCCGCTAAAAGGCGGGCTTTTTGATTGAAATATGAAGTAAAAGATATCATAAAAAGCACTTAACTAAAATCAAATTCGTTCCTAAAACTATAAGTATCATGTCTTTGATGACCGGCCTCCGGTTGAGGTGATTGAGTCAATATTATTTGCCTGACTTTATCTTTGTGATAAAAGACTTGAAAGCTGAAAATTATGATATGCCCTACATATTTGTTTGTTTTCGTCGAATATCTTTAATGGAAAGGAAAAAATTGACATAATTTCCAAATAATAAGATAACTGCAAACAAGGATATCAAGTTCGGTTTTGCAATGGAAAGGAGTATTTTAAAGCCCGAAAAACAGGAAATATGTTCCTGTTACCAATGATAAAAGAAGACTAAATATCGAAAAAAGAAAATAAACGGAAGATAAGAAACTGATCAGAAAAGAATTAATCCCTGTAACATAAAAGAAAAACCAAATAATGAAACAGAATAGCAAAACGGGAGGACTAGTAGATGAAAAGAAAAATGAAATCAGAAAGTCTTAAATCAGCAACCAGAACACCAATGATACCTGGGTCGGCTGCTACTAGCGGAACGGCCATGAAAACATTCAGCGTATTGTCGGATTTACTGACAATGGGATCTGATATTACATTATTACCACCAGGGAAGTGATTTTCTAACGATCGTTGGCGGAACTCTATCAGCTAACTCGGGTTGCCTTCAGTATTGCCTTACCCTTTCGATAGATAAGAGCCAGTGCCTCTGGGCTAAATTACGAGTTTAGCACACTGAATTGAACAATTTCAATGCTGTCATCATCGTATACTGTAACACCAAATCCTTGTGCATATCGGCGGTCTGTTTTGTGCAATGCTGCGAGTCGTCAATCAGAATACATAAAGGATTCCGCAATCCTCCGCTTTGTCTTGCGCAAAACATTCTCGCCGCTATATTACAAATTTAATGTTATAGTGTACTAGCCCGAATAATTTTTAGAAACTATCTTACTTTAGGAGGATTTATCTATGAAAAAGATCAGTTATACGATTATCTTAGCCATTGCAATTTGCAGTGTGGTATCCGGTGTGGCGATAGGTATGTTTTGCCTGGCGCAGAGCACCAAGAACACCGAGGAGCAGGCTATGGATAATCTGCTTTACATGTCGCTCAACCAAGCTGATAGTCAGGATATTATGCTGGAACAAGTTCAAGGCGCAGTGTTCGGGATCGTAAATTCGGTGGTTGGTACCATCGACACGAGCCAGATGAGGGATACCAATTATTTAAGAAACTATACCGACTTTATAGGCCCTGTGGTGCAACAGGCTGCAATGGGTAACGAACAGATCATGAATGCCTATATTGTATTCAATCCCAATCTTACCGGTGATTTATATCAGAGCATACATACCCTGATTGATGGGCAGTTCCAGTTGAATAATTTTCTTGTAAAGGATCAGTTTGATCCTGATTCCAGCGATATGGCTTGGTATTACGGTCCGGCGAATGCCAAGGCAGGGGTATGGAGTGACCCATATGTGGACGCGAATCTGCAAATAAACATGGTAACCTATAGCGCCCCCATATACATCGAGGATACATTGATCGGCGTTGTGGGCATGGATATTGATTTTACAAGCTTTCAAAAAGGAATATTGGATATAAAAGTGTATGATACGGGCTATGCGTTTTTGGTTAATCCCAACTGGGATTTCTTGGCACACCCGAAATACACCCAAGAAGACAATTTAAAAACGGTTGAAGACGGAAAGTGGAAGAGCCTTTCTTCTCTGATGTCTTCTTCCAATCAAGGAATCACAAGCATTGATGTTAGCGGCCAAAACAAGTTGATTGGCTATTCGAAGCTTTCCAACGGGAATACTTTGGCGATAGTAGCGCCGCAAGATGAAGCGCTAAGCAAGGTGAAAAGTCTTCGGGTTTTTATTATCATAGCCGTTGTCATCGGAGCAATCTTATCATCTCTGGTGGCATTTGTGCTGGGAATGCGGATCTCCAAACCGATTAAAATGGCGGCTGAGCATGCCGATATCATGGCAAAAGGTGATTTTACCTTGGATATTCCGGATACCTTCCTAAAACGAAAAGATGAAATCGGTGACCTGGCAGAATCCTTTAATAGGCTGACGGCAGAACTGAATGAGGTGCTGTCGAATATCACCGCCGCTTCCGATCAGGTAGCCGCAGGCTCCAAGCAGGTTTCCCAATCAAGTGTTTTACTCTCCCAGGGAGCAACCGAACAGGCCAGCTCCATTGAAGAGCTAACCGCTTCTATCGAAGAAGTTTCTTCCGAGACAATATCAAATGCTGAAAACGCCAACAAAGCCAAGACGATTGTGGATACGGTGAAATCAAGCGCTGAATTGGGAAATAACCAAATGAAAGACATGTTGACAGCCATGGATGAAATCAACGTGGCTTCCAATAATATCTCAAAGATCATTAAAGTGATTGACGATATCGCTTTCCAGACCAATATCCTGGCACTGAATGCTGCGGTTGAAGCCGCAAGAGCCGGACAGCACGGCAAAGGCTTTGCCGTAGTCGCAGACGAGGTGCGTAATTTGGCGGCAAGATCGGCTAATGCCGCCAAAGAGACAACGGAGCTGATTGAAGGTTCTATTAATAAAGTAAACGGCGGCACAAAGCTTGCCAATGAGACTGCCGCGGCGCTTTATAAGATTGTGAAAGAAATTGCCGGCGTTTCTGAAATCATTAACGGTATCGCGGATGCTTCCAATGTACAGGCGGCAGAAATTCAAGGAATCGATCAAGGTATTGTCCAAATTTCTCAAGTGGTGCAGACGAACTCTGCTACCTCCGAAGAAAGCGCCGCGGCTAGTGAAGAGCTTTCTTCGCAAGCTGAGCTTTTGAAGGAGCAAGTATCCAGGTTTAAATTGAAAAAAAGTTAATGGACATTTTTGGAAGGGATGTTTGGGCTAATAAAATCCGGATAAGTTTAAGATCAAACGATTGCTGTTGAAATAAAAAAGTCCGCCTTCATGAAGTGCCTCCTTTTTCTTAGACATTTTTATTACATGTCTAGCTTTTGGGATCACTTCATTACGGCGGACTTTTTGTGTATCGATGACTTTTCTAACTTGGATATCGAATCTGTCTTACGGGCGAAGGTGAGTAAAAAGGTGACGGAGCGCAGCGGAGACGAAGGGGATTCCGGAATTTGTGTAAACTCAGTTTGGTATAAAAGGAGCAGATAAATTGTAAGGGCCGGATCAGCGGAGATGTCCGCTATATCAAACCGGGTGCCTTGACCAACCATCTGATCAACCCAACCTTTTCGGTCTTGTTCTTCGCTGGTTTTCAGGTCGTATCAAGAAAGCTTGGGTGATATTTGAGATTGAGATCAAGAATTGATGCAGGCTTTGTTGGAAAGCGCGCTCCATTTACCGCAGCGGTCGCCCCAGCATGCTTTTGTCTCGTTGTTTAAAATGATTTTGATGACTTCGCACATATTGGGACAATCTTTACATTCCATACTTTTTACGGTGAAATCGTCATAAATGCTTTCGAATCCGCAAAAGCTAGTTTTTTTACCCGCTTTCTCGATTTCTTCTTTGGCGAGAATAGCGGCGCCATATGCGCCCATCACATCATAATAAGGAGGAATGACGATTTTCTTGTTCAGTATTTTTTCGAATGCCGCCACAATGCCAATGTTGGCGGCCACGCCTCCTTGAAATACGATTTGTTCACTGATCTCCTTGCCTTTTGCCAGGTTGTTAAGGTAATTGCGCACCAACGCTTCGCAAAGTCCGGCGATGATATCCTCATTGCAATGCCCGGTCTGCTGTTTATGGATCATATCCGATTCGGCGAACACGGCGCAGCGCCCCGCGATGCGCACCGGATTCTGCGCCCGGAGAGCATATCCCCCGAACTCTTCAATGGGAATCTCAAGACGGGAGGCCTGCCTGTCCAGAAAGGAGCCGGTACCGGCAGCGCAAACTGTATTCATGGCAAAATCATACACAATACCGTTTTTCAAAAAAATAATCTTAGAATCCTGACCGCCGATTTCTAAAATGGTTCGTACTTTGGGTTCGGCGACGTGAGCTGCGATGGCATGGGCAGTGATCTCATTTTTAATGACGTCCGCGCCGATAAGCATACCGGCCAGCTGCCTGCCGCTGCCGGTTGCTCCTGCCGCCTTGATTCCAATATTGCTTCCGAACTGTCCGGCAAGGATTTTAAGCCCGTTTTTCAAGGTGTCTACCGGATGCCCGCTGGTTTTCAAATAAAGCTTTTCCACAATCGAGCAGTCTCGATCCATAACCACCAGATTTGTACTGACGGAACCAACATCTACGCCTAAATAATAGTTTTCTTTCAAGAATATGATTCCTTTCTATTATGATTTCTAATTTTTGATTTTGGGATATGCGCAATACTTTGGACGCTTTTGTCCTAAACCCGCCGCAGATCGGGGAAAAAGCGGCTTGACTTTGTGGTCTCACGCTGTCTTTTCCGGCTGATCAGCATATCTAAAAAAGCTTCCACCCTTGTGATATATCCGGCCTCGCCGGCAACTTCATCAACGATCAGTGTCATAATGGGAAAATCCTTGTCCTTTTGTATCGTGGGCAGAATGGATTTAGCCACCACTTCCGGCATGCAGCCCAGGGGGAAAATCTGAATGGCGCCGTCCATGCCGTGATCTTTGGCCAGCGCCGCCTCGCCAATACATTCTTTGCCGTGCCCGCCCACGCTATAGGGCAGGTATTTTTTTGCCGCGCTGTTAATGTCTCGGGAATTGAGCTTTAGAGGCTTTAACATCAGGTCTTTAACCCACCAGCTAGGTGAAAGGAGCCGCTTGGTTGAAACGCCGTATTCCATTAGTTTCTCTTCGATATAAAAGTTGGAGAAAGGGTCAATTACGGTAAATATCTCACCGATAATCGCTATTTTGACCGGGTCTTTCTTTTTATCGATTTTAATGCCGCCCAACTTCTTGTGATAGGAATTTAAAAGTTTGATGGTGGCCTCAGGGTTTTGGCATTGCAGCACTTTGGCTTTATACTCATTAAGGATATGCCGGCATTCTCCCGGGTTTGCTTCGTAACCGGCCAGTTCATAAGCTCTGGCGTCGATTTTATCACATAATTGCACCACTTTATAAGCGGTCTGCAACGCCTTGATTTGTTCCAGGGTTCCTGCGGGACTGGCCGCGGCCATTTTACCGATCCGGCGTTTTAATTCTTCCAGACCGATTTCTGAGGAAAAATCTACAACAATAAACTCCAGATCGCCATAGCCCATTTTTTTTAAGATCTTCATTTGTATCTCGCAATATTCCCCAAACCGGCACGGTCCGCAGCTCCCGGTTGTCAAGATGGTATCGGCGCCCTTTTCGATACTCTCAATGAAATTTCCCAGCATCAATTTGAAGGGGAGGCAGATTTCCTCCGGTGAATAATAGGAGCCCAGCTGCAATGTCTTCTTATTATTTTTTTCCGGCATGACATAAGGGATCTGCATGGCCTGGCACAGCGCCCGCGCCGCTATGGCAACATTGCCCATATTAGGAAAGGTTACGATCAATTCCACATCTCCTTTTCAGCATATCGGCAAAGGCTTCGATTCTGGTATCAAATCCTGCCTCGCCGGTGTGTTCGTCCAGTTTTAAAACCATGAAAGGGAAATCCCCGATTTCGTTTTTGATTAGTTCGGTAACAACCGAATCAATGCCGCAGGAAAACGAAGAAAGATAAATGATGCCGTCGGCTTTGGCGTTTTTATAAATGGCAAGGGCAGTCCCGTAATAATCGGCGGCAAAGGTCCAAAAAGGTTTTTTAAATAAGGTTTTGACCTCTCCCGCGATGGATTCTCGGTCAATCGATTCGGAGGTGATGACGCCAATGCCCCGTTCGTTTAGTTTATTTTTCAGATCCATATTGATGAAGCCGTCAAAAATATTATAAGCATGTCCGATCAGGCCTACTTTAAAAAGATATCCTTCATCATGAAAGCCAGTTTCCGTATCCTCATATCTATGCAAAGCTTCGGTCAGGGCCGCTGCGATTCTGTTTTCATCTTTTGTAACGGCACAGCCTGCTTTTTTAGCCCATTGCGACAGCCTGTTCGTTTCAAGGGAATAAATAGGCGTATCGATAAGATCGGGCAGCTGCGGGATATTATTGGATACCATTTCGATTAATCCGCAAAACATGGGACAGATATATTCCTTTTCTTTGATTCCGATCATGCGGGGGATCAGCATGGCGTCACATCTGTCTTTCAGCCATGACACGTGGCCGTGAAAAACCTTCATGGGCAGGCAGGCTTCATCCACACAGTAGCGCACGCCTTCGTCCAGTATCCGCTTATTGGTATTAGGTGAAACAACGATATCCGCTCCCATTTCCTGCAAAAAGGTTTCGGCAAAGATGTGATATTTAGAGAATAACAGGCCTTGCGGCAAGCCGATTTTCATATTGTGCTCCTATCTGTTTTTCTTAAGGTATATGCTTTGAGGAGCAGAGCTTTGTTGTAAAAGGAAGATCTTTTAGCACCATTTTTACAAAGCGTAGCGCTCCTCTCTCTCTGTTGAATTATGCCCCATAATGAAACGATTATGCCAAAAACTGGATATTTGTTGTTTTTATGATTAGTAGCCAGATGGTTTTGCAAGTCGTTGTTGGAATCAGCGTGAGCATAACATCATACACAGGAGGAAATGATTTCATCATTTCATCATTTTATCATTATTTCTTTCTTTATCTTTGTTTGTTTTACACTTAATCATTTCTGCAAATTTACGTATAATTTTATATTATTTTCTTTAAAAAAAGGAAAATTGTGGTATTATGAATAATATAACTATTTTATGCTAGTTTTATTAAGATATCCGTTGAATCAGGGAATGCTTTTATAAATCATGCTGCTTCCATCAGAAAGACAGCCTTTCAAAAGATGTTAGACGGAAAATATTGATATGTGAACCGATGAAAAAGCAAAGTAGGTGAGTAGCGATTCATTACCAATTTGTTCCCTATTTGTGGATATCCTTATGTTTAAGTTGTTTGATGATTGCTTTAATGATTATTGCCTGGAAAAACCATTCTGTTTTGGGCGCTCGCTATTTTTTACTGACATTGACGCTGGTTGAAATCTGGATTGTCGCACAGGGCTTTGAAATGGCGGCGTTGGATCTTTCAACCAAGATCATTTGGGCCAATCTGCAGTATTTCCCGATTATGCTGACGCCTGTCGCCTATTTGTATTTGACTTTACAATTTACCGGGCATGAAAATTGGCTGCATTTGCCTTGGTTGCTTTTATTGCTTTTGGTGGTTCCTCTGACTAACAACATTATGGTGTGGACCAATGATATGCATGGGCTGATCAGGCAAAATATATATTTGGATTTCAGCGTGCCCTTCCCGACGGTTGGTAAAACTTACGGCCCGGTGTTTTGGCTATTTGCGCTTTATAATTATAGTATAGTCATTTTGACGATGGTGCATCTCGCCAATGCATTTAAAGAAAGAATGGCATTATACCGGAAACAAATCATATCCCTTGTAATTGCGCTTTTATTGCCCTTACTTGCGAATGCCCTTTATGTCGTAGGTTTGAGCCCTTTTAAGATTGATATCACGCCGCCATGCTTTGGCATATCGGCTCTCATTATTTCCTGGGGGATTTTCCGATACCGTTTATTTGATGTGATCCCCATTGCCCATTCCATTATCATACAGGAAATGAGAACCGGGATGATCGTATTGGATAACGAAGGCCGGTTTTTGGATATCAACCCTGCCGCCAGAAAGATGCTGAACCTTCCCTCCGGACATCTGATCGGCCATTTTGTCGAGACGGAACTGAGTGCATTGCCCGATCTGATCCGTATTTATCAAGAGGGTAAAAACGCAATTTACGAAGTGGCTTTTGAAAACAGCGGAACCTTCGCTTGCTATGAGATTTCCTTTATGCAAATCAAAAATCGCGATAAGAACGCCACCGGATGGTTATTGCAGATTTATGACATTACCGAGAGAAAATTTGCGGAGGAGATCATTCAATATGCCGCCTTGCATGACGATTTGACAGGATTGCCCAACCGCAATTATTTTCAGATCTTGTTTTCACAGGAGCTGGCGTACGCCAAAGTACGCGGCGATTGGTTGGTTGTGGCTTTTTTGGATTTGGATAATTTTAAAATGATTAATGATCGGTATGGACACGATGTGGGGGATCGTGTCCTCTGCAAGGTTGCTGAAAGGCTACAGGGGGCATTGTATAAATCGGATATCATATCGAGAATGGGCGGAGACGAGTTCATCATTGTCTTGCCGCATGTTGACAAAGATGCGGATATTGCGAACATCGGAAATAAGATCTTAGCGATTTTTGAAAAAGATTATGATTTTGATGAAGGGTCCCTGCGGATTCAGGCCAGCATTGGGTTTAGTGTATTCCCCAGAGATGGCGACAATATTGAGGTCCTGTTAAAAAAAGCCGATAAAGCCATGTATACGGTCAAAGGCGGCGTTAAAAACGATTATTGTATTTATCAGGAATAGCGGATCAATCACATATTACGGCTTTGGCCGCACAAAATGCGTCATCGCCCATGTGTTTTTTTGACAGCAATGTGATACGATAGTCGATGGGCGCCCGCAGGCATACGCTTGCGGGCGTTTTTAGATATCAGGAATGTATTCTGGCGACGGAAATGGGGCAAGGCAAAATTAACCGGAGATCTTTTGGTGCAGGGCTTGAAAAATATGACTGAATAAGATAGGATTCATTATGAGGGGGTATGCTCACAGATTTCTAATTCTTGAAATATGGAGCAGAAAACATGGAGCTAGAATAAAGGCGCTTGCTTGAGCTTACCTTAAAACAGAAAGGAATCACCATGACATTATTTGAAAAAGCCATCGCGCTGGCCGGTTTGCTGCTTGCCATTACAGGCGCGGTAACAGGCTATTTGAGGTGGCGCTGGGTTAAAAGCCAGGATATGTTCCTGATTGTTCGTAATTACTTAAAAGAGCATCGGAACCGGCTGGTTATGAATGCATTTCAGGAATACCATGCGTCTTTTCTTGAGGAAGACGTGCCTTTTTTGTACCGGCAAGAATGGTTGCCCGAAAAGCCCGTTCCCATCCATAAAGTGAAACTGGAATCTGTCAAAAAGCTTGCTGCGGCGGACAATCCTCTCAAAATAATAGCGCAGTTAAAAACGATACTGCCTTATTCCAAAACAGGCTTCAAATATGATCTTTATACCGACGCCATCGAGGCGCTGGACAAGCCCAAATTATTTATCAACCGTGAAAGCTACCGTTTGGTGGACATCGGTATGGAAAACGGTATCCCGTATTTTGGTTTTTCCGTTTGCAAATACTTCGACCATTTGAATATCGGCGAAGTGTTGGCTTATGAATCCGCCAGGCAAATGAAAGCGCCGCAGTTGAGCATGCAGGTTAGCAGTTTGCGGAAAAAGCTGGGAGACCCCTATGCGCTTTTGAACCGTTATGTTGCGCCCGGCATTGATACATTGACCATCAGAAAAGAAGCCTCCAAAAACACTTTTTTTATGTTGAAACGCAGCAGCTTAAATGTGGCCACCGGTATGAGCAGTTATCATGTGGTCCCTGCCGGTGAGTTTCAGCCTTCCAGCCGCTCGCCGGTAAGTCTGCGGGAGGATCTGGATTTTTGGCGGAATATGATGCGGGAATACAGCGAAGAGTTTTTAGGCTATGAAGAATATTACGGCGACGCCGGCTTTACCGTAGACTATGAGAGCGAACCGTTCCAAGCCTTTCAAGAAGCCCTTGACGCAGGAAAATTGCAATGTTATTACCTGGGGTTTGGCATGGATCCTTTGACGTTGAAAGGGGAGATCCTAACGGTTTGTATTTGGGAAGCGGAGGCTTTTGACGCTATTTTTGCCAATATTAAATGGGAAAACGAAGAAGGCAAAATCATCGGCAACAATGTGGACAGGAAAAACAATCATTTATACGGTATGCCTTTTGACAAGGATTACATTGACCAATTTATTGAGGATAACACGATCCCGGCGGGGATGGCTTGTTTAAGGTTAGCCTGGAAGTACCGCGAGGAACTGGGTCTTACCTGTGAATGATGGGAAAATTGGGCGCGGTATCATACCACAGGTCAATATGAGCTACATATTTTGAAACACATGTTTAAGGAGAAAGCCGGTTTTTATGTGAAGGGTGCATATAAAAGCCGGCTTTTTGTGTACAATAAAACAAAATATTAGATAAAAAGACCTGGAGGAAGAAGACTGCTGGGAATCAAAAGGCTTGAAGCAGCGTAAGAGATGAAAACGATTGAATTTGGCGGTCGCAGACAACAGTTTGAAAGGTATTGAAGGTATTACAGGTATTGAAGGTATTGCAGGTATTGAAGGGAGGTAACGGTATGGAAACGTTTAAAAGAATCCCCACGCATATCGGCATTATCCCGGACGGCAACCGAAGATGGGCGGCGGAAAACGGCTATCCTAAAAAAGAAGGTTATCCCTATGGGGTAAAACCAGGTTTTGAGCTTTATGAAATCATGCTGGAATATGGCATTCGGGAAGCTACTTTTTATGGATTCACCAAAGATAACAATAAAAGAGAAAAAGGACAGCGCGAGTCTTTTACCAAAGCTTGCATAGATGCCGTTGAAATGCTCAGCGGCAAAGACGCCAATTTATTGGTCATTGGCAATACCAATTCGCCGGCTTTCCCTCCGGAACTTTACAAATACGCCAATCAAAGGGTGTCCTTTGGCCGGGGACTGATCAATATCAATTTTCTGGTGAATTACGACTGGGAATGGGATTTGAAAAACCTCATGGAAAATAGAAGGCTGGCATCCTCTGATATCTCAAGAGTGGATTTTATTATAAGGTGGGGCGGCAGAAGGCGTTTAAGCGGTTTTTTGCCGGTGCAGTCCGTTTATGCGGATTTTTATATTATTGAAGATTATTGGCCCAGTTTCAACAAATCTCATTTCTTGGACGCTCTCAGGTGGTATCAAGACTGTGATGTGACTTTAGGAGGGTGAAAAAAGACTTTGGTTGAGAGGAAAAGCAGTTTTTCCGTAATCAGACTGAAAATTTGACGAGGAAGAAATTTGTTGTAAGGAAAATTTGTTAAGAAAAGAAGCGGGGATCTTTTTTATAAAAGAGAACGTCACAAAGGCCGGGCCTGAAAGGTTCGGTTTTTTGTTGGAAACCGGCAGTGGCGCGAAAGTCGCCATGGTATATTCTAAGAGAAGGCTGGAAAAAACAAGTAAGATATGTTACATTAATGCTATCATTGTAAACAAGATTTGAGGTAAAATAGTTACAAAAGTATTTTGACGGAAGGATGGACTTTGATTGATCAGCTAGTACACTGTAACATCTAAAATGTGATATAGCGGCGGGGATATTTTGCGCATGACAAGGCGGAGGATTGAGGAATCTTTTCTGTATTCTGATTGACGACAGCGCAGTATTGCACAAAACAGACCGCTGATATACACAAGGGTGTTACATTGTACTAGGGCTTTGCAAAATACCAAAAAGAAAGGTCGTGTCGTTATGCCCGGAATTTTAATTGCTGTTATTATTGTTGCCGTTATCGTGATTTGGTTTATCGCGGCTTACAACGGTTTTGTCAAGCTGCGCAATATGGTGCGGGAAGCCTTCTCTACCATGGATGTCTATATGAAAAAACGCTATGATCTGATCCCTAATCTGGTAGAGACCGTTAAAGGTTATGCCAAACATGAGCAGTCTACCTTAGAAAAGGTCATCGCCGCGCGCAATGCGGCCGCCAGCGCTACCACAGTTGAAGGCCGTATCGAGGGGGAAAATGCTTTGACCGGCACCCTGAAAAGCCTGTTTGCCTTGGCGGAAGCTTACCCTGACCTGAAAGCCAACACCAACTTTATGGATCTGCAAAAGCAACTGCAAAGTATTGAAAGCGAAATCGCTAACTCCAGAAAATATTATAATGCCGTCGTGCGCGATTATAATATCAGAATCGAAAGCTTTCCCAGCATGATTGTGGCCTCCATGTTCCATTTCACGCGGGAACCCATGTTTGAGATTGCCGCCGCCGAAAGAGAAAATGTCAATGTCAAATTTTAGACTGGAAGCAAAAGAATTAATGGATTGGGCAGGCAAGGCACTATGTTTTGACCTTGAGTGTATATCCGGTAAATTTGTTTTAACCGGAAATTGGATCGGAAATGAATTGGAAAGAGGTTTTAAAAGCGTTTTGCTCATTCAAGAGCTTTAAAAGCTTTTTTGATTTGTTATAGATTTGAAGTGCAAAGAGGAGGAATACTCTTGAGAAAGCTGTTTTCTCTGGTTTTTATATGGGCGGTGATTTTATGCGGCCTTTTGCTTGTTTCGCCCCAACCCGCCAAAGCCGCGGGCAGCGCCTATGATATCACCTCTTATCATACGGATATTCAGATCGGAAAAGACAATACCTACCATGTGACAGAGACCATCTCGGTGGAGTTTCAGGCGCCCAAGCACGGCATCCTGCGCGCCGTCCCCTATATTCAGGAGATGGCTTGGGAAGAGTATGGTAACATGACCTATCATACCAAGGTGGAACAGGTGCAGGTGAGCGGCGCACCCTTTAAAACCTATACGGAAAATGGCAATCTGATCATTCAGATCGGTGACCCCGACGTTTATCAGACAGGACCGGTGGAATATCAGATCTCTTATGACCACGTCCTGGGCAATGATAAGATAAACGCTCAGGATTTTGTCTATTATGATTTGATTGGTACCAACTGGGATTGCAGCATCCAAAATGCCAGCTTCTCGGTAACGTTGCCGGAAAGCTTCGATGCCGATAAAGTTTGGTTTTTTGCCGGCAGCTACGGCAATGCCGGAAATGCGGATGTTTCCTATTCCGTAAACGGCAATACCATTGCCGGCAGTTTTAACGGCACTCTGGCGCCGGGCGAAGGGTTGACGCTGCAAGTGGATCTGCCGGAAGGTTACTTTACCGTACCGCCGTCTTTTCCGTGGCAAGAGGTGTTAATGGTTCTGGCTTTGGTTTTGACGGTTGTTTCTTTGCTCTTATTCCTGCTTTTCGGACGGGACGGCCGGCTGGTCACCCCGGTGGAATTGTATGCGCCGGAGGGGATCACCTCGGCGGAAGCCGGATATATCATCGATACCATCACCGATGATAAGGATGTGGTGTCTTTAGTGCTCTACTGGGCTGCCCAAGGATATCTGAGCATCGAACGGGTCGCCGAAGAAAACTTCAAGCTGAACAAGTTAAAGGAACTTCCCGAGACGGCCCAAAACTACGAGAAACACATGTTCCAACAATTGTTTTATGAAAGGGACAGCGTCAAGATCTCGGAGCTGAAGGAAAATTTCTATGCTACCATTGACACAACGAAAGAACTCTTGGCCGACCATTACGACACAAAAGCAAACCGGTTGTACAGCGCCGGTTCTCAAGCCCTGGGCGGGCTCATCCGGTTTTTGATGAGTCTTCTCATCGGATTTTCCCTGGCCGTTGCCTCCTATGAAGCCACTTATTCCGCTGCTTTTGCTGCCGTGGTGGCCGTCGTCGGGATTATTTTGGTGTTGACGGCCTTCACCATGCTCCGAAAAGCAGTCTTGCGCTGGCAGGGGCTGCGCCGTGTTCAACGTTCCGCCATGCTGATTTGGGGCTGTATCCTGCTGGTTTTGTTCATCATTGGCTACATGGCCTACATGGCGGTGCAGGGAATGGCTATGGCAGGGATCGTGATCGCGGGCGTGACGATTCTTTCAGGTGTGATCAGCTTATTTATGCGTAAGCGGACCAAGCGGGGCAGCGAGCTTTTGGGAAGGCTTCTGGGTTTCAAAAACTTCCTGGAACGCGCAGAAAAATCCCGTATCGAACGTTTGGTGGAAGAACATCCTTCCTATTTTTATGATGTGATGCCCTTTGCCTATGTTTTAGGCGTTACCGATAAATGGGCCAAGAAATTTGAGGGTATGGCTGTTCGCCCGCCTGATTGGTATCATGACAGCTACGGTCCTATGGATACGTTTTCGCCTTTGATATTTCAAGCCTACATGTTCCGTTCCATGGCTTTTATGCACAGCACCATGGCTTCCCGTCCCGCGCCTCAGATGAATACAACAGGCAGCGGTAGCGGCGGCGGCAGCTTTGGCGGTGGCGGCTTCTCCGGCGGCGGTTTTGGCGGCGGCGGCGGCAGCAGTTGGTAAGTTATGAATTAGATAATGCAGAATTGTGTTTTGCTTTTATAAAAGCAAAAAGGAGATGATGATTTTTGTCGTTGTATCAAACGGATGCCGAGCTTGTGTAAGCAGGGGAGGTCCGTGTAAGATCCCGTGTATGATCGGTACGATAAGTAGCGATAAGTAGCGATAAGGAAGAGCACGCCTCCCAAAGGCTGTACAAAAAGCTTTTTAGGAGGAATTAAAATTGAATCAGATTAATCAGAATCAAATGATCAAAATGAAAGATGTCGGACTTACTGCCGACCTGGCGCAGGAAGCCGCGGCTTATGAAGACTTGTTTGTGGCACGTATCTCATTGCAATCCAGAGAGCTTTATCAAGCGATTACCCCATCTGGGGAGATTGTGGCGGAGGTTTCTGGGAAGCTGCGCTACTGCGTGAAGAGTTTGACCGATTACCCCGCTGTGGGCGATTTTGTGATGCTGGACCGTGCCGATCATGCAGGCGGCAACGCCATCATTCACCATGTGCTGAGACGGAAAAGCGCTTTTATTCGGAAGGCCGCCGGCACCGCGGGCGACGCGCAGATCATCGCGGCCAATATTGACACCGTTTTTATTTGCATGGCATTGAATCATGACTATAACCTGCGCAGGCTGGAACGGTATCTCGCCATCGCCTGGGACAGTGGAGCCAGTCCTGTGGTCGTACTCACCAAAGCTGACCTTTGCGAGGATATCAAAGCCAAACTGGCGGAAACGGCGGCTGTGGCCGTGGGGGTGGAGGTGCTTTTGACCACAAACCTTTCGGAAGACGGTTATCAGCCGCTGCAAAAATATCTCCGGCAGGGAGAGACGGTTGCCTTTATCGGTTCCTCGGGTGTGGGAAAATCCACCTTGATCAATCGATTGGCAGGCAATGAGATCCTAGATACCGGAGAGATCAGAAGCGACGGTAGAGGAAGGCATACCACCACAAGGCGGCAATTGATCCTTTTGGCCGACGGCGGCATGGTTATCGATACGCCGGGTATGCGGGAATTGGCCATTGAAAGTGCCGATCTGGCCAAAGCTTTTGCAGATATCGACAGCCTGGCGGCGAAGTGCAGGTTCCGCGACTGCACCCACGAAAGCGAACCGGGTTGCGCGGTGCTGGCTGCCATCGCGGCAGGCACTTTGTCAAAAGAGCGTCTCACCGCTTATAAGAAACTTGAGAAAGAAGCGGGATATGAAGGACTGAGCGCCAGAGAGATCGAGACGGCAAAGATCACTGCCATGTTTGCCCAGTTTGACGGTAAGAAAAACGCCAGAGATTTCATCAAATCAAATAGCAAACGTAAAATGCGCTGACATCTCCGTCATGAAGTAATTTTGTTGGAGAAAGAGTCGTATCCGTTTATTTAAGTTTGCCCGGATAAAATTCTGATAAAAAGCCGAACCTGATCAGGTTCGGCTTTGGCTTATTTTAGGTAAAAGTCTTGTGGTAAGGATTGCGGTTTTTTCCGGATATTGCGGCGCGATTGCTGCCGTCGGTTATTTTTCATGAAAACCTGTTTCAAAAGCCATTTTGATTATATAATAGACCTATTCGATGATTCTTAAATAACTACAAACATAAGAAAGAAATTTATGATGTGATACAGGCCGGAAGCATAAAAATTGGAGTGGGCGAACATGGGAAATTAACAAAGATCGAGATCTTGAAAAATATCCTCGAATTTATAGATTAAAGAACTAAAATATTGGGAAAACCGGTAATCTGAAAAAGGTTGCCGGTTTTTTTATGGGCGGTGCCTTGAGCCGCAGAGCAGCCACCTATTTTTTAACGATTTTTATTAAAGAATTCTTTAAAACGGATTTCATCCAATCTTCAGTTTACACTCACACAGAAAACAAACCGGGATATTACACTGGGTACAAATAAAGGAGGTGGTAAATTTTGGCTGACGCAGGATTCTTTGATAGGCTGACTCCGCAAGAAAGCCAATACCGGAAAAAACCGGCCAAAAGTTACACGAAGAACATTGTTTTAGATGATTAAACCGAAAGGGGGAAATACCATGAAAACATGTTATAAAACGGTGATTGCCAAGGCACTGTTTGCCGGTATCATGCTGACAGGTTCGGCTGCTTTTGCTTCCAACAATGAGATGCAGAATGGTTTGGGAAATGGGACTAATATGAACCAGAAATCCAATCCGTCGACTCAGGCAACCTAGATTATTGACGCCATTGAAGATGTGTTGAGTAATCTGTAAGCGCGTGCTTTCAAAAATAAATTAAAACGGAGGTAGCTATGAAAAGAAAATCAATTTTGTATTCGGTGATTGGCGGCAGCATTTTGGTCGCGGCGCTTTGCGGCTCCGCTTTTGCGGCGGATAATAGCACGGCAAGGGATACGCAAAATACGAACAAAGCATATTGCCAAGGGCCCAATCACGGCGGCATGGGAGCGGGACAAGGCGACAGGATGGGCGGTGAAGGCTGTGGACTCTTTGGTGGACTGTTTGCTCTTACCAATGGCAATGGCGCACACGGTGAAAAGGGTCAAGATCAGGATAAGGGATCCGGGATGGAAAGCCTTACGGCTAGCCTAGTAGAAGAAGGGATCATCAGCCAGGAAACGGCGGATGCCATGATCGCTTACCAAGACGAACAAAAAGCAGCGAGAAAAGTAGAGAGGGAATCCCTCAAGGATTTGACGGAAGAAGAACGCGCCGCTTATTTGGAAAGCAAGAAAGATAGCGATACCGATGAGATTGATGCCAAAGAACCCGGCAAAGGTGATGCGTTCTCGGCAATGGTGGAAGAAGGGATTTTGACCCAGGATGAAGCGGATGCCATTGAAGCTTATCAAAAGGAACAAAGAGCGGCAAATCAGGAAACACAGCAGCAAGAAAAAGCAGATGCCTTGGAAGCGCAGCTGGCGAACTTGGTTGATGCCGGTTTAATCCACCAGGACCAGGCAGATGAGATTCAGGCTGCTTACACTGAAGAACAAGAAAGCCGTCAGGCTGAAAGGGAATCTCTTAAAGATATGACGGAGGATGAACGCGCCGCTTATATCGAGAGCAAGAAAGATGCATCGGAAGATTCCACGAAGTCTACCCCAGGTGCGGAACTTGTGGAAGCCGGCATCCTGACTCAGGACGAAGTTGACGCTATTCAAACCTATTATCAGCAACAAGAGGCAGCTGACCGCCAGGAAAAAATACAGGAAAAGCTGGATGCGTTAGTTGAGGACGGCACTATCACGAACGCTCAGGCGGAAGATATTCTGACTTATCTCAATGATCAGGAAGCAACCAAGCATACAAGAGAAAACCGGCAAGCTTATTCCGAAAACCAAAAAACTGATGCCAACAATCATACGCTTCAGGACCTCATTGATGACGGCGTACTGACCCAGGATGAAGCCGACGCGGTAAGGGATGCCCTGTATCCTTCCCATTCGCCGCAACAAGGTAAAGGTGCAGACACTGAGAGCGAGGATTAGTCCGGGAAACTCCGCATTGGTGGGGAATATCGGACGGGTGCGTGTTTGAAACAAAGCGTGAAATATAAAAGCTAAAAGCTAAAAGCTGAAAGCTGAAAAGTAAGAGGTCATTGGCTACATAAGGTCAATGGCCTCTTGTTTGTGATAAATTTTCTGTATAGAAAATAGTTTCTGTCCGGCTGTCTTTTCAATCCCAAAAATCCGGTTTTATAACTGTGCCAAATCTGATTTCGCGTAAAACAGAAAGCAAGAGGGGGATTTTAGGTTTGCACTGTTTGCTTTTTTTTGTGAGATGCGGGGAAACAGATAATTCTGTACAAGTAGGTTGATTTGATTTATAATATTTTCATGTCATTTCGTAAAATCTCGCTAAATTTATTAAAATTAATTTAAAAAGTGTAAGGATGCGACAAAAATCTGACGGGTTACCACAATGGTCAGGGGAGAATTACCACATCTTGTGTTTTTTGTGTTTTTAAACGCACAATATACAATATATGCATTTCTTTTTGACAGCTTTTTTGTGGTTAAATTGGATGAAAAGCCCGTTGTGAAAAGGTCTTGACCGGTTTTGACATATTGAAAAACTTATCACTTTTAAGTTTTTTATTACAAAATACTTATATTTTCTTGCATAAATCAGAAAAATCGTTATAATAGTAATTACACAATTGGAAGGAAACATAAAAATGCTGCATATCGTAGCCGGCTGTATTGGTTTTGTGCTTTTTATTTTATACGATCTGAACCAAATGCAATTTAAAAAAAAGCTGTTCAGGCCTTTTTTTGCAATCGGCTTCTTCTTAGTGGCATTTTCGACATGGAGGGTCCTGTCAGAGGAGAAAATTGGTATTACAACGCCGTTTTTTTCAAAGATTTTTTTGGGGATAATAGCGGCTTTGATGTTTATCCTCTTGATCTATTCTTTATTTTTTGCATTGCCTTTCAAACAGACTTATATCATTGCCAACAACAGGCATGTATATGATAAAGGGATGTATGCTCTTTGCCGTCACCCTGGTGTGCTGTGGTTTATCCTCTTTTATTTTTTGCTCTGGCTTATGACGGAACGCGTAATGATGTTTTGGGCATTTTTGTTGTTCAGTGTATGCAATCTTATTTATAGCTTTTTGCAAGACCGTTATTTTTTCCCTGCTCTGTTCGATGATTATGGGCGGTACCGCAAGACTACACCTTTTCTGCTTCCTACCTGTAGCAGCATCAGAAGATGTCTGACTTCCATCAGGAAATGATAGGAGACTGTAGCATGAACTTCGAGGAAAAGCTGAAAAAACAGCAATATGATCAGCTGTGGCAGGAATACTGCGGCTTTTTGGATCTGAGTATTACAGAATACATGCAGATCCAGCATCGGCTTATGCTCGAACAGATTCAGCTTTGGAGCCAGTGTGGACTTGGCCGGAAATTGCTGAAGGGGCGATGCCCCCGTACCGTTGACGAATTCCGCAAGACATTGCCTTTGACCAATTTTTCCGATTATGCGGATGTGCTTTTACATAAACAGAACGATATGTTGCCCGCTGAGCCCATTATCTGGATCCAGACAACTTGGGAAGGGGGGAAACATCCCGTCAAACTGGCTCCCTATACCAAGAGTATGTTAGATGTTTATCAGAGCAATATCATTGCTGCCTTGATGCTCTCAACCAGTACGGAACGGGGTAAATTTAACATCAATCCTCAGGACAAAATCTTGTTTGGTTTGGCGCCCCTGCCTTATGTCACGGGGCTTTTTCCTTTGCTTCTGGAAGAAGAGATCCAATTAAAGTTTTTGCCGCCGGTGGAAGAGGCCCTCAAGATGTCTTTTGGCGAACGAAATAAAAAAGGCTTTGAACTGGCGATGCGCAACGGGGTCGATTTCTTCTTTGGCTTGAGCAGCGTAATCAGTTATATCACCGAAAATTCTTTTGCCTCTGGCAACGGCAAGAGCAGTGGTTCTGTCAAAAAGCTGTTTTCTTCTTCGCTGCCGATGGCAGGCCGTCTTTTGAAGGCCGGTTATATCAGCAAACGTGACGGCATGCCTATAAAACCGAAAGATATCTTCAAACTCAAAGGCTTTGTATGCGCAGGCACCGATACCCAATATTACAAAACTTCCTTGGAAGAAGCCTGGGGCTGCCGTCCCATGGAGATTTCCGCAGGGACCGAGCCCACCTGTATTGGTACGGAAACCTGGGCACGTAACGGATTGATCTTTTTCCCAGACGCTTGTTTCTATGAATTTATCCCCGAACAGGAAATGTATAAAAACCTGGAAGAACCTGGTTATCAGCCCAAAACATATCTCATGAATGAAGTGGTTCCCAACCAGAATTATGAGTTGGTGATTTCTGTACTGAAAGGCGGCGCTTTTGCCCGCTACCGTGTGGGAGATGTTTACCGCTGTCTGGGTATCGGCAGCGAGGGTGAAAAAATCATGCTGCCAAGGTTTGCTTTTGTGGACAGGGTGCCGACAGTAATTGATATTGCCGGCTTTACCCGTATCACGGAAGAATCCATTAGCGACGTGGTGCGCCTTTCCGGACTTAAAATTTCTCAATGGCTGGCTCTCAAGGAATACAACCAAGATCACCGTCCTTTCCTGCACATGTTTGTAGAAATGGATTCCCGGGGCATTGAGTCCGCGGCTTTGACCCAACAGGTTTTAATAGAACATTTAAGCGCTTACTTTACTTATTTCGACAGTGATTACCATGATCTTAAGAAGCTCTTGGGCATTGACCCGTTAAAAATTACGATCCTGCGTTCCGGCACGATTGAGGCATACGAAAAGAGTGTGGGAAGGAAGCTCCGCCGTATGAACCCATCATGCTATCAGATTGCTGATTTGTTGCAATATCAGCAAGGGGATTTTGACCGGGAGATCGGGGGGTGCCGAAAATGATGCAAATCCCGTTCATTTCCATTCCCATAATTGCCGTATGCTGTAATGCTTTTCTGCTTTTAGCCTTTTTGGCCGCCAAAAAAAACCGGCTAATTTATTCTTTTATGCTGGTCTTGTTGGCTTTCATGCTTTGGACAGGCGGCTCCATGTGCATGCGGTTACAATTTTTCCCAGGTATTTATTTTTGGTATGAAGTTTCTCTTTTGAGCTTATTTACCACGCCGTTCTTATTATATAATTTTGTTTGTGAATTTATCGAAGCCAAGGGGTATCTGCTGAAGCTCATCTGGATGTTCGGCACCATCATTATTTTGATTCTGACCCATTTTGAAGTGTTCTTGAAACGTCCGGAATTTGTGCAGCTGGGCAATGGACAGGCTGTATTCCTATATAATACGCAGTGGCCCATTGCCATACCATGCGTTTTCTTCTTTTTCATCCTGGTTTCCATCGCCTGGGTGGTTTTCAATCAGATCAAGAAAAAAGGTATGGCGACGCCGTGGCTTTCTCCCATTCTGGCTGGTATGGGCATTCTCTTTGTAGGTAATGTCCTGTCCATCATGCCTAACAACATCTTTCCCTGGGACACTCTTTCCGGCATTGGAGTCGCTTTCTGTTTCTTTTACGCTCTATATAGGAAACGGCTTTTCAAACTGACTCTTTTGGTATCCCGGGGTACGGTTTTTCTGATTGCCGCTCTTGTGGCAACAGGATTTTTGACATATCTGACGCAGCCCTTTGAAACGCTGATCAATGTCCATTTTCCTCAGTTCCGCGGCTACCGGACCCAAATCATCGCCATGATGTTTGCATTGATCACCATCCTGTTTTATAAGGGAATCCAGAAACTGATTGATAAATTTTTCATCAAGGAAGAGCAGGCCCAAGCGCAGAAGCTGAAGGATTTCAGTCTCAAGGTATCCAAAAGTTTAAACCTGGATGAAATCTTAAAAGAAGTCATCACCGTCGTTAAATACGCCATCAATGTTGACAAGGCTTATATCTGTATGAAAGATCCGCAAGGCGAAAACTATCGGGTGGCTTGTACGGCAAGTCCCCTTGATTCCAGGGACTTTGTGCTGGTTTCCAACAATCCATGCGCGCAATGGTTCGAAGAGAACGACACCTGTTTGGTGTTGAAAGAATTTAAAAAATCTACCTTATATAAATCCATGTGGGAGCAGGAGAAAAAACAGCTAAGCGATCTCAATATCGGCTGTCTGGTTCCTTTGAAGTGTGACAATAAGCTGGTAGGGATTCTGCTTCTTTCCGAAAAACGTAAAAACGGCGGTTATAACTTTGACGACATCACATTTTTAGAGTCGGTGCAGTCCATTGCTTCCATTGCCATCAATAATGCCAATCTTTATAAAAATGCTTATTATGAAGCGCGTATCGATCATTTGACCGGCCTGCTCAACCGAAAATATTTCTATGAGAAGCTCAATGAAGAGTTTGAAAACTGCTCGCGGCAGTCTTTGGCGCTGGTCATCCTGAACCTGGATGATTTTAAGCTCTATAACCAGTTGTACGGCAATCGCGAAGGTGATATGGCCTTGCAGAACGTAGCTAAAATCATTACCAGCTGCCTTGGTACAAGCGGCATTGCGGCACGCTACGGCGGCAAAGAATTTGCTTTGATCATGCCCAACTGTGATACCATGCAGGTATTCAATATGGCTACCGAGATCAAGCAGCAGATCGCCAATATGCACAAAGGCTTGGGCAGCGAAACCATGAAGATGATTACGTTAAGCGGCGGCATCTGCGTTTATCCCTATTCCGCCGCCAATGTCAAACAATTGCTGGAAAACGCGGATATGGCGGTTTATAACGCCAAAAGAAGCGGCAAGAACAAAGTGTTGGTTTATTCCATGGAATCGACGGAGATCGTGACAGGGCAAGGTACTGCTAAAGTTACCACCGGTGAAAGCGTCCGCAAGATTACCAGCGGTAAATACTCCGAGTACGCTTCCACCATTTACGCTCTTACTGCAGCCATTGACGCCAAAGACCATTATACGTTCAATCACTCGCAAAAAGTGGCGGAGTATGCCACTACCTTGGCCAAGGCTATCGGGCTCAACGAAGATCATGTGCAGATCATTTATGAAGCGGCGCTCCTGCATGATATTGGCAAGATCAGCATCCCGGAGCATATCCTGTCCAAGCCAGGCAGACTGACCGACGAAGAATATAAGATCATGCAGTCCCATGTGGAGAACTCTATTGCGATTATTCGGCATTTGCCTTCCCTGGATTATGTGATCCCCGCCGCTGTGGCGCACCATGAACGTTGGGATGGCCGGGGCTATCCCAGAGGTCTGAAAGGTGAGGATGTCCCCATTGGTGCCCGTTGCCTGGCCATTGCCGACGCTTTCGACGCGATGACGGCGGAGCGTCCTTATAAAAAGCCTCTTTCCATAGAATTTGCCGTAAACGAAATTATAAACCAAGCCGGTTTGCAGTTTGATCCCCAATTGGCGGAAGTTTATGTTAATCTGGTCAGAGAAGGTAAGATCCATATCGGCGCCAGCGCCTGATCTAAAAAGACAGCACCCCGCAATTTACTTATGCGGGGTGCTTTTTGTTGATCATAAAATATGATAAAAGATGATTGCAGGCTTTTATATGCGTTATGCTTATCGCCTAAAGGAAAAAGGAAGCTGAATAATAAAACATCTTTATAGAAAAGTTGACTTATCCCTCTTGGGCCTTTGTTGGGGAAAGCTTTGGTTTTCCGAGCTTTAATTTGATTTCGCCTATGATCCACAGAAGCAGAGGAATCAGGATATAAAAAGGACCGCTATAGATATAATAGATCTGAATCAAACCGATTAATTCTAAAATACTGCGGAACATACCAATAGACAGCGTTATGATAAGAAGACTGATGGGAAATACAAGACTACGGTATTTCTTGGTACCGAAGAGGGCGGAGAACCCTTTTGAGGCGGCTATGATGCATATGGTAAGTTTGGTGACTCCTGACAAAATCAGATTATAAGAAATGGAACCCTCGATCCGGGATAAGAAGTCGCCCAAGTTAATAATACGCGCTGTTGTGTAGGAGGGGAAATAAGATTCTTGCATCATAGGGCCGCCCAATACCAGAAGATTGCGGATAAATATTACCATTATAAGCAAAGAAACCAATACAATGCCGGGCAGATAGATTTTATAAGGACTATCTTTTTTTCTTAAAGAGTCGGCCAGGGCTAAGAAAAGCACTGATTCGCCAAAAGGCAAGGCAAAGTAAATGCTGGATGTCTTAAGAATGGTTGGGAAGTCATGCTCCATGACCGGGAGAAGGTTGGTAAACGAAAAATGACCAATAGACATGATAAGAGTTGAAAGAATGACCAGTACAATCAAGTACAGGGAAACCACACACCATCTGCCTAAGGTGCTGATGCTGCTTTTGGCCAAATAACAGGCAACCAGGGTGACGGAAACCATAATGGCGATTTGCGGCGTTTCCGGCATAGAAGCGATTTGGATATATTCCGTATAATCCCTTAAGACGGAAGCTCCCACATAGGCGGCGTAAAATGCGAATAAAAAGATGATGATCTTGCCGAAAAATTTGCCAAAGAGTTCCTGGGTAATCTCAAAAATATCTTTTTGGGGAAACAGCTTTATGATCCTGGCATAAACAGTGATCAGGGGGATAATCGCCATAACGGTCAGAATCATGGCAATCCAGGTATCCTGTCCGGCTTCCGTATTAGCGCCGGTAGCGATGCTGCTGCCGAAGCAAATTAACACGATAATGCAAACACTTTGCCTTACGGATATTCTTTCCGCGCCCAAGAACAGGTCCCCTTTCTTTTTTTGTTTGGATTAAGATCACCAATTGATACGCTTGGGAAGGCGTGAACTTAAACGGGGAAACCGAGCATAGCAAGAAACCTTGTAACATTTGTAAATGTCGGGTTGATTTTGTATAAAACGAATACGATGATACTGCTGAGTAAAATGCCAAAATAAACCCAGTTCTCTTTTTTTTTGCCTTCTTTTATGAGGGGAATAAAGTCCAAGAGAACAACAAAAATATATAATAAAACAAGTATGACAGTGTCCACGGAATTCTCCTCTGTTATTTTTTGAAATATGCCGTATTGACGACGGTGATTTCAGGGTTGATGGTTATATCTAAATCGTTTTTAAAATGAGTGTTCCAGTCTTTGCTTAACTTTGACCATAGAGACAGGTCCTTTTGATGAATCATGCTGCCGAAGCCGAAGAGATCCGACTCATATTCCAGCTGTGCCTTTTGTATGACATTTTGGATATTTTGGGTCAACTCTTCTTTCGTTATTTTTTGGACTTTTTTAATGTCCTCTTTTTTTGTGACGTCTATAGGACACATTGCTTCATCAATATAAACTGAAAGCTTGATGTCGATTGTAATTTTGATCCGGCCATCTTCATAGGAAAAGCTTTTTTTTGTTTTATTATCAGCGATTTCCAGGGTGATGTCAGGTTTTTTATTACCCTGCAGGCTGATGGTGAGGACGCCGCCTTTCACTTCGTCTACCACAAAGAGATAGGCCCGTGTTTCTGCCGGGGAAAGATAGCCCAAAAGCTTGTCCGACTTAAAAACGGCAGTGCCATTTGATTCAGGCACTTTCTGCTTATTATTCTCTGTGATATGAAAAGCGGGCAGAACCAAAGAAATCCCGTCGCTTTCCAGGATATCGTAGACCTGATAAAGATCGATATTTTTTGTAGAGGCTGTTACTTTATTATCATTGGCGACGATATTTTTAATGGCCTGGGAAACAATGCTATTATTGACAGCGGTAGCAGACAAGAGATCTCTAGCAGTTTTTTCCTGTGAAATAATAATTTTCATGGTTTCCCTGGGTTCACCGTCTCGCAGCATCAAGTCGATCACCGGCTTGAGACCTTCTTCTTTGGCGATCTCCTGATTGATGATCATGATCTCCATGTTGCCAAAATATAGCTTTTGCGATAGCCTTTTTTTACTGTTGCGGACAGCTTCGAAGAGCGTTTTGCCTTCTGTGGAGATTAAGGTGGTTTGTATGGTGGCGGATTCGGATTGCGCAGCACTTGGTTGCAGAATTTCAAAGGTTAATTCGTAGTTTTCCCCATCGGGGGTTTTGTCTAAAGCCCATCCTACCGCGATGGCCATTTTATCCAGGCCACGGTAGTTCCAGCAGCCATAAAGGGGCAGGCAAAAAACAAAGAGCAAAAAACAAATGATTGATTTTTTGACTTTTTCGATCATGGCGAATCCTCTTGGCTATTGTTTTGGGGAACATTGCCTAAACGCACTGGATTTTGGGTTATCCTTCCAGGTCTTTTCATCATCTTATTCCATGGTGCGCGTATGACGATATCTTTGATCTTTTGTTCCTGCAAGCGTCCCACCGGCGTCATTTGCAGGATCCCGAAAGAGCTCAGGTTCAGAATATGGATCAGCATGGCAGCCAGGCCCAATATCAAGCCCACCAGCCCCATGACGGAGGCGAAGGTGAGTAAAATAAGCCGGATGAAAATAATAGGTGAATTTAATTTGGGGATAAGCAGGCTGGTAATGGCGGTCAAAGCAACGATAATGATCATCGGTGCGGCTACCAGCTTAGCCTGCACTGCTGCTTGCCCGATAACGAGTGCGCCTACGATGCTCAAAGCCTGACCTACATTGGACGGTATCCTGATCCCGGTCTCTCTTAAGATATCAAAAACGACCAGCATCACAAAAGCTTCCAAAGCGGCCGGCAGAGGTACTTGGGCCCTTTCACTGGCAATATTGATAAGGAGCTGCGTAGGAAACATTTGATGCTGAAAAGCGCCGATGGCAATATAAATGGCCGGTACCGTGATAGTTAAAAGAAAACTCAATATTCGCACGAACCGTGTGAAAGAAGTATAGTAATAATTCAAATAATAATCTTCATTGCTCTGGAAATTTTCAATAAAAAGATAGGGGATCGTCAGTACCACGGGGGTGCCGTCCACCAGGATGGCGATACGGCCCTCCAGGATCTTTGCCACCACAACGTCCGGCCTTTCCGTATAGCCTATGGTGCGGAAGGGGGAAGTATGGGAATCTTCAATCATTTCCGTGATATAATGGGCGTCCAGGATGCCGTCGATCTGGATCTTCTCCAACCGGCGATGTACTTCTTTTAGGATGTCTTTATTGACGATGTCATCGATATAACAAATTGCTACCTTGGTGCCGGTGCGCTGCCCTAAAGTAATGAATTTGATTTTAAATTCATTGGTGCGCAGCCTGCGCCGGATCAAAGAAAGATTGACCTTGATGGATTCGCAAAAACCTTCCCGCGGACCGCTTAGGACATTTTCAGCGGGTGGCTCTTCTAAAGCTCTTGTTTCAAAGGATTTGCTGTTTAAAATAAGCGCTTCCGCTTCGCCGTCTATCAAAAGGATGGTATCGCCGTAGGTTACGGATTCGACGATTTCTTTCACCTGATTGGTCTTCTTTAACTCATTGATCTGAAGCACCTGGTTCATAAGGCTGTCCATCAGGTCTTGGTCTTTTTGTATGGCTTTAGAAAGCGTCAACGGTTTGATAATGTTTTCGTTGATAATCTTGGAGTCGGCTACGCTATCATTGTAAAAAAGGCAGAAGCATAGTCTTTTATCATAAGAGTTGCCAACCTGACGGACAATTAAGGTGTCGTCATCGGCAAAAAGCTTTTGGATAAGCGCCACATTTTCCTCAAAGGATTTGGACAAGACGACACCGTCATGTGTCTTGTTGAATTGGCTGACCTTATCGACGATCTCATTTTTATTTTTAGTAAAACGGAAACCAAACATCAATGGTTCTCCTTTGGCAATTCATATTGATCTTGATCTCAAAATAGTATTGGTCGTTTCTTCCGAAATATACCAAAAATAAGTAATATTCCTGTGTCAATAGGATAAAACAGCCGTCCGTATATTCATATAAGAGAAAAATGAGAGGGTTATTGTGGAGTTTTTTACTAGGTTTTATGATGAATTACAAATGTTGGATGTAAAGATAATTGCAAGAAAAATGGAAATATTTGTATATGATATCTTGGATTTGTTTATTTTAACAATTGTAATTGTGCATAATATACAAATAAAGAAAAAATTTACTATACATAGAATACATAGCCGAAAAAGTTGATGTATAGCAGCATTAATGGCGTCATAAAGATCTTTTCTGATTTAAAAAAAACAATAAATAAACCTTGACAGAACTCGAAATATGAGTAAAATAGTTAGTGGTAAGGGCGCATAGCTCAGTGGGAGAGCGCTTGACTCACATTCAAGAGGTCGCAGGTTCGAAACCCGCTGTGCCCACCATAAACCGGCTTTGCGCAAGCCGGTTTTTTTTCGGGAATAATTTCTTTGCATAAATTAGCAAAAAATATCACTTTTTTGTGTATTTTTGCAGAACAGCTTTACAGAATAAAATGTATATGCTACGCTACAATAAAGAAATTTTTTGAAAACACTAAAAACAGCAATGAAAATTATGGGAGAGTTTTTTTATATAAATCGTGTATCCTGTATTATATAAAGAAACGCCGAAGGAGCAAGCCTTGGTTGGCCAAACCAATGCGAATCTCTCAGGCAAGAGGACCATGATTGGAGCTGACCCTGGAGAGTCCCGGGACACCGAAGGAGTGAACCTCTCAGGTAAGAAGGACAGGGGGACGGCACTTAAGTTTGCCGTCCCCTTTATTTTTTAATCAATATAAGGCCGGAGGAAAACGTGACAACTATAAAAATCATTACCAACAACCCTTTAGTATGGGACAAATATCCCGGATACTGTGAAAAAGTCGCAGGTGAAGCAGGTGATGTTTACCGGACAGTCCGTGATGAGATTCATAAAGGCCGCGTCCTTTTGAGCCACCCATTATCCGGCAGCGTCAAACCCAATGTAAGTCCGGTAAAAAGCGTGGTTTTAGGGGTAGAAGAGGGGACTGCGGATTTTACCTCGGTGAAATTTATTGAAGAAGCATTGGCTGTTTTGGTCAAGATGCCTCAAAAGCATATACCGTGGACAGATGATTTGCTGCGGGATTACCAGGTGATCGATGCCAGTTTGCTTGATTCCGCCATGCAAGGTCTGCCGTCGCCCTATCGTCTTTAATATTGATTTTTTATGTTTGAATAAAAATATAAATAACCATTACTAGAAAGGATGAAATGAAGATGAGCCAGGTTTATGACATCATCGTGGTAGGCGGCGGTCCCGCTGGATTGGCAGCAGGGATTTATGGTTCCCGCGCTCGGTTGAACACCGTTATTCTTGAAAAAGGCCGTACAGGCGGGCAGGCAGCCTCCACAGAAGAAATGGAGAACTATCCCGGTTTTTATAATGGCTCCACCGGCCCTGGGATTACTGCCGAGATGGCAAAACACGCGCAACACTTTGGCACTGCTATCGTAAAAGATGATGTAGTGGAATTATCCTTGGAAGGCGAAGTAAAATCCATCAAAACCAAGAGCGGTGCGGAATATTTGGGTAAGACCGTTATTTTATGCCCCGGCGCCGAACCTCGTTCTTTGAATATCAAAGGGGAACGCCGCCTGCGCGGTAAAGGTGTTTCCTATTGCGCTACCTGCGATGCCGACTTCTTTGAAGATCTGGATGTCGTTGTTGTCGGCAATGGCGACGCCGCCATTGAAGAGGCCATGTACCTGACCAAATTTGCCAGCAAGGTTACCATTATCGTTATTCATGACGAAGGTATCTTGGACTGCAATAAAGCCAGTGCCGAAAAGGCTTTCAAAAACGAAAAGATCGAGTGGGTATGGAATTCCGTATTAGATGAAATCGTTGGCGAAAACATCGTTGAGTCCGTTATGGTCAAAAATATCAAGACCGGCGAAATTACCGAAATGGAAACCAGTGGCGTATTCTTCTTCGTTGGTACTGTTCCCAAGACCGAATTTTTGAAAGAAACCGGCGTTACCATGAATGAGCAAGGCTATATGATCGCCAATGATCTCATGGAAACCAATATCCCCGGCGTATATGCCGCAGGGGACGCTCGCGTCAAATATCTCCGCCAGGTCGTTACCGCCTGCGCCGACGGCGCCGTTGCTTCCGTCGCCGCTCAGAAATATATGGAAGAAATGGAAACCTTCCATGATGAAGTCATGGAAGCAGACAAACCTGTTTTCTTGGCGTTCTGGGCTCCTCAGGTTGAGAAAAGCTTTGCCGCCACCGGCATGCTGGAAGCTTTGACCGAAGAACTGAATCATAGCGTTAAACTGGTCAAAATGGACACCTATCGGAATAAAAAGATTGCCGCCCGTTATAATATTACAGAGATCCCGTCCCTTGTGGTTTTAAATAAAGGACAGGTTCTGGGCACCCTTACCGGCGATTTTAGCAAAGAGGATGTCACCGCTTTGTTAAAATAAACCATTAATTAATGTTGTTGTTGAATTGATAGTTTTTCAAGGGAGGTGAAAATGAAAAAATGATTGAGTTGACCAAAGAGAACTATGAACAAGAGGTCAAGGCTGGTGGAGTCGTATTTGTGGATTTCTGGAGCCCCAAATGCGGTCCCTGCATGGAACTCTTGCCCGAAGTACATGCTTGGGCAGACAAAAATGAAGGCAGAGCCAAATTCTGCACCCTTGACACCACCGGTAACAAACGTATGGCTATGGCGCAGGGCGTCATGGGAGTACCTACTTTCCTTTTCTACAAAGATGGGGAAAAAGTAGCCGAATTCAGCAAAGACGACATTACGATGGAAGCTGTATCAGCTAAATTAGAAGAATTGTTAGTATAATCAAGTAGCATAAGGATTGCTTTTGGAGGTGAACGTATTGCGGCTGGAATTAGGTAATATCCTGATTAAAGATGTTCAATTTGGCGCCGAAACACAAGTAAAAAATGGCGTTCTTTATGTGAACAAAGAAGAATTAGCAAAAGTTGCCGGCGATGACGAACACGTAGCATCTATTGAGATCTTCCTGGCTCGTCCCGGAGAATCCGTTCGCATTATCCCGGTAAAAGACGTTATCGAACCGCGGGTTAAAGTAGAAGGCCAAGGCGGCCTTTTCCCCGGTTTCGTTAGCAAGGTTGACATGGTTGGCGCTGGCAAAACCAATGTCTTGAAGGGCGCCGCTGTTGTAACCACTGGTAAGATCGTTGGTTTCCAAGAAGGGATCATTGATATGAGCGGCCCTGGCGCTCAATTTACTCCTTTCTCCAAAACCAATAACGTTGTGGTAAAGGTAGAAGTCAAAGACGGCTTCGATCAACACGAACGTGAAAGAGTCTGCCGTATGGCCGGCTTCCGTGCCGCAGCTTATTTAGGCGAAGCGGGCAAAAATGTTACTCCGGACGAAGTAAAGGTATTCGAAACCAAGCCCTTGCTGCAACAGGTTGCCGAATATCCCAATCTTCCCAAGGTTGCTTATGTCTATATGCTGCAAACACAAGGTTTGCTCCATGACACCTATGTGTATGGCGTAGACGCCAAGAGGATCATTCCTACTTTCCTTTATCCCACCGAGGTAATGGACGGCGCTATTGTAAGCGGTAACTGCGTTTCCGCTTGCGATAAAAACCCCACCTATGTTCACATGAACAGCCCGGTCATTCATGACCTGTATGACCGTCATGGCAAAGACTTCAACTTCATCGGTTGCGTAATCACCAACGAAAATGTAACCTTGGCCGACAAAGAGCGTTCTTCCAACATGACTGCTAAATTAGTAGAAATGTTAGGCGCTGATGCGGTTGTCATTTCTGAAGAAGGTTTCGGTAACCCCGATGCCGACTTGGTCATGAACTGCTCGAAGATTGAAAAGAAAGGGATCAAAACCGTTCTTCTTACCGACGAATATGCCGGTCAAGACGGCGCTTCCCAATCTTTGGCAGATTCTACTCCTTTGGGTGACGCCTGCGTGACTGCTGGTAATGCCAATGAAGTGATCACCTTGCCCGTTATGCAAACCGTTATCGGTTATCCTGAAGTCGCCAACACCATCGCTGGTGGTTGGGACGGCAGCTTGGCCGCTGATGGCAGCATCACCGCGGAGATCCAGGTTATCACCGGCGCCACCAGTGAAGTTGGCTTCGGCTATCTCACCGCAAAAGGTTATTAATTTTTAAAAAAGTATACCACATTAATGAAAGGGGACTTGAGCATGTCAATGCTGCAAGGCAAGAAAGTTGCCATTCTTGGCGACCGTGACGGGATTCCCGGCATGGCTATTGAAGAATGCGTAAAATCTGCCGGCGCCGAAGTAGTGTTCTCCACTACTGAATGCTTCGTCTGAACCGCCGCCGGTGCTATGGACCTGACCAATCAAGCGAGAATTAAGGAGTTAGCAGAAAAATATGGTAACCAAGATTTGATCGTTATCTTGGGTGGCGCAGAAGCCGAAGCCGCCGGTCTGGCTGCTGAAACCGTATCTGCTGGCGACCCCACTTTCGCAGGTCCTTTAGCAGGAGTCCCGTTGGGACTTAAAGCGTATCATATGTTCGAGCTGAAAGATGAAGTTGATCCTCAAGTTTATGAAGAACAAATCAGCATGATGGAAATGGTATTGGATGTTGATGCCATTAATGCCGAGGTATCTACCTATCGCGGCTAGAGGGAGGAGGCAGGAAATTGAGCAAATTCAAAGTAGTTCATTATATCAACCAATTCTACGCCGGTATCGGCGGTGAAGACAAGGCAAATGTTCCCCCCGAGGTTCGCGAAGGGGTTGTAGGCCCTGGGATGGCTTTAAAAGGTGCCTTGGGTGATGACATTGAAGTAGTTGCCACCGTGATCTGCGGCGACAGCTATTTCATGGAAAATTTGGAAGAAGCCTCTGCGGAAATCGTGAAAATGTTCAAGCAATATTCTCCCGATTTAGTAGTTGCAGGCCCCGGCTTTAATGCCGGCCGTTATGGGATGGCTTGCGGTACCGTTGCCAAATTGGTTAGCGAAAACCTTGGCATTCCGGTAGTCAGCGGTTTGTATCCCGAAAACCCCGGCTGTGAAATGTTCAAAAAGTATGCTTATATCGTGGAGACCGGTAATTCTGCTGTTAGCATGAGAACCGCTATTCCCGCTATGGCTGCTTTGGCCAAACAAATCTTAAACGGCGAAGAAATTACCCAAGCGTTTATTCCTCGTGGCTTGCGGAAAAACTTCTTTGCAGAAGAGCGCGGTTCGAAACGTGCTGTTGACATGTTAGTTAAAAAAATCAACGGTAAGGATTTCACCACCGAGTATCCCATGCCTTCCTTCGACCGCGTTGATCCTCAACCTGCGGTAAAGGATATCAAACATGCCCGTATTGCTTTGGTTTCTTCCGGCGGTCCCGTGCCGAAAGGTAACCCCGATCACATTGAATCTTCCAGCGCCTCCAAATTCGGCCGCTATAGCTTGGAAGGAATCAATGATTTTACGCCTGAAAACGGCCAAACCGCTCACGGCGGTTATGACCCCGTTTATGCGAATCAAGACTTAGACCGGGTATTACCCATCGACGTACTGCGTGAAATGGAAGCCAACGGCGAACTCGGTTCCATTCACCCCTACTGGTATGCTACCGTTGGTAATGGTACCGCTGTTGCCAATGCCAAAAAATTCGGCGCGGAAATCGCCAAATATCTCCATGAGGATAACGTTGATGCCGTTATTCTCACCTCTACGTGAGGCACTTGCACTCGTTGCGGCGCAACGATGGTAAAAGAGATTGAAAGAGCCGGTTTCCCTGTGGTGCATATGTGCACCATCGTACCGATTTCCCTGACAGTTGGCGCGAACCGTATCGTTCCCACCATTGCCATTCCTCACCCCTTGGGCAACCCCGCTTTGCCGGCTGACCAAGAGAAGGATCTCCGCCGCGGTTTGGTCAGAAAAGCTCTGAAAGCTTTGTCGACCGAAGTGGACGGACAGACTGTTTTTGATAAATAAGCTGCGCTTTACAGCTTGCTGAATGAGTAGGGGAGGGTTTAGCGAAAGCCTTTTTAAGGCAGGCTTTTCCCTCCCCTTCTTATCATTATTAACCCGGAGGTGACAATATGACTTTTCCCGTATTAAAAGGTGCTGCTTACGCCTTGATTCAAGCCAATGATATGGTCATTCATCAAGGCACCACCCAAACCAACGAAGTGATCTTGAATCCCGATTCCGAGCACTTAAAAGCATTGCCCAGTCACCTGCGCTCTTTCGAGAAAGCAGTGGCATATCCCCCCAACCAGGTCTATATCGGAAATATGCGTCCCAAGGCATTGCGGGATATCCCCCGTCCCTGGTATGAAAATGACGTAGCCGACGCCAAAAGAGATGGCAAATTCGGCGAAATCCTGCCTTTGGATGAATTCCTGGGTATGATGCAAGTGGTTGACGTATTTGACCTGGCCTTTTTGGAAGAATCTTTCCAAGCGTCCGTCCGTGAAAAGATCTTGGCGCATCCTGTTTTAAGCACCATTCAAAACTTAAGCCACCTGGAAAAGAACAGCATGGATATTGCCAAAATCCAAGAACTGGTTGATTCCCATCAGGCGGAAGGCATGTATTATAACGACAAATTAGTGGGCTGTGTCAAGCAAGCTCATGAAATCGACGTTTCCTTATCTCACCACGTCATGTTTGAAAACTTGGTCAGCAAAGCTTCTTCCACCATTGCGCTGGCTCTTTTACTTGCTAAAACAGATTTGCAAGCGGATCAAATCGATTATATCATCGAATGCTCCGAAGAGGCTTGCGGCGATATGAACCAACGGGGCGGCGGCAACTTCGCCAAATCCATTGGGGAAATGTGCAACTGCATCAATGCCACCGGTTCCGACACCAGAAGCTTCTGCGCCGGACCCGCTCACGCTTTTGTTGAGGCAGCCGCTTTGGTTCAGGCCGGTGTTTACGATAACGTGGTTCTCGTAGCCGGCGGCGCTACCGCCAAAATGGGCATGAACTCCAAAGACCATGTCAAAAAAGGATTACCTGTTTTGGAAGACTGCCTGGGTGCTTTTGCTATTCATATCGCGAAAAATGACGGCGTAAGCCCTGTGATTCGTACGGATGCCGTAGGTCGTCACAAAATCGGTTCCGGCGCTTCGCCTCAAGCCGTTATCCAGGCCATCGTTATGGATCCTCTGGAAGTTGCCGGCTTGAAGCTGACCGATATTAACACCTTCTCTGCGGAAATGCAGAATCCCGAAATTACCGAACCCGCCGGCGCCGGCGATGTACCCACCGCCAACTATAAGATGATTGCCGCTTTGGGCGTCAAACGGGGCGATATCGAAAAATCCCAATTAGCCGCCACCGTGGAAAGCATTGGGATGCCCGGCTTTGCTCCCACCCAGGGGCATATTCCTTCCGGCGTACCTTTCTTGGGATTTGCCCGTGAAATGATCCTGTCCGGCGAAATCAACCGTGCGATGATCATCGGGAAAGGCAGTTTGTTCCTGGGCCGTCTCACCAACCTCTTTGATGGTGTTTCCTTCATGGTGGAAAAAAACAGCGGCGCAACGGAAGAAGCAGGCATGGACAAGGAAGCTGTCCGCCAAATGATCGCTGAAGCGCTGCGTGGTTTTGCTCAAAGCCTGCAAGGCTAGGGGCCGGATCACATAAAAACCATCAGGAGGTGAAAATTGTGAGTCAACCAACCATCAATGCTACCATTGGTGAAATATTTGAAGAACTGGCTACTGCTTTGGAAACCGGCAGCTGTGGTAAGGCCACCCGTGTGGGGCTGACCATTTTGGGCAGCGAGCACGGTGCAGCCGAACTGGTGCGCGGGGCCAAATTGGCGCAAACGAATGGCAACGGCAGCCTGCAAGTGGTTATCATCGGCGATTACGACGGAGATACCACAGGTCTTGTGCATGTCGCAGCCGCTGATGATAAGGAAGCCCACAAAGTAATGGACGCCATGCTGGTATCCGGTGAGCTGGATGCCGCCGTTACCATGCACTACAGTTTTCCCATCGGCGTTTCTACCGTGGGCAGAGTCGTAACCCCCGGTACCGGCAGATTGATGCATATTGCCAATACCACCGGTACTTCCGCCACGGAACGTGTGGTCGCCATGCTGAAAAACGCTATCTATGCTATCGCTGTGGCGAAAGCCTGCGGCAATGCGGAACCTACCATCGGAATCCTCAATATCGACGGAGCCCGTCAGGTAGAGCGTGCTTTGACCAAATTGCAGGAAAAAGGTTATGACATCCACTTTACCCAATCGGCTCGTGCTGACGGCGGCGTGGTCATGCGTGGAAATGACCTCTTGCAGGGCGTTCCCGATATCATGGTCATGGATAGCTTGACCGGTAATGTGATGATGAAAGTCTTTTCCGCATTTACCACCGGTGGTAGTTATGAATCCCTGGGGGATGGCTACGGCCCTGGCGTTGGCGAAGGCTATGACCGCATCATCAACATTATATCCCGGGCTTCCGGGGCTCCTGTTATCGCCGGAGCCATCGCTTATGCCGGCCAATGTGCCAAAGGCAAATTGCTGCAAAAGGTGGAAGCCGAGATGAAAGCCGTCAAAAAAGCCGGCTGGAACGAATTGCTGTCTTCTTTGTGCGCGGCAGCCGCTCCGGCAGCCGCCGCGGAGACTGTGACGGCTCCTCCGGTCAAACCGGTGACTGCCGACATTCCCGGTATCGAGATTCTGCAATTGGAAGATGCGGTGCAGGTTTTGTGGAAAAAGGGCATCTATGCCACAAGCGGCATGGGCTGCACCGGTCCTATCATTTTAGTAGCTCCCGAAGACAAGGAAGCTGCTGTCGTGGCTTTAAAAGAAGCGGAATATATCTAAATTTCGGCTTTTGAATCAGGCAGGGCGGATTTTGCGATCCGCCCTTGCTTTTTTTGTAAATAATAAATAGATATTGAATTAAAAATGGAAATCAAGTAAAATATTTAAATGGGGTTTACGCATCATACAATTCATACAATGAGCAATCAGGAGGTCTTATAGGTGGATAAAAAGTATAACTTTGCCGGGATCGAAAGCAAATGGCAAAAGGAATGGGAAGACAACGCAGTTTTCCATGTGGAGGAGGACCCCCAAAAAGAAAAATATTATCTTTTGGAGATGTTTCCTTATCCCTCCGGCAATTTGCACATGGGACATGTGCGGAACTATTCCATCGGCGACGTCGTAGCCCGCTATAAAACCATGCAGGGCTACAATGTCTTGCATCCCATGGGCTGGGACTCCTTTGGACTGCCGGCTGAGAATGCCGCCATCCAGAGAAAAATATTCCCTGCTGATTGGACCAAGAGCAATATCGCCACCATGAAAAAGCAGCTGAAATCCTTAGGCCTAAGCTATGACTGGCGACGGGAAGTCACCACTTGCCTGCCTGATTATTATAAATGGACTCAGTGGCTATTTCTGCAACTCTATAAAAAAGGCCTGGCCTATAAAAAGGGCGCTTATGTCAACTGGTGCCCTTCCTGCGCTACCGTTTTGGCTAATGAACAGGTAGTGGACGAGGGCGTCTGCGAGCGCTGCGGTACCCCCGTGGATAAAAAACAGCTGGAACAATGGTTCTTCTCCATTACCCAATATGCCCAGCGTCTTTTAGATGACCTGGATAAGTTGCCCGGCTGGCCGGAAAAGGTCAAGACCATGCAGAATAACTGGATCGGCCGGAGTGTTGGGGTAGAAGCGGTCTTTGAAACGGAGGCCGGCGATCCGCTGCCGGTATTCACTACCCGTGTGGATACTATCTTCGGCGTCACTTATATGGTTCTGGCGCCGGAGCATCCCATGGTAGCCAAGCTTACCGACGGCACACCCTATGAAGCGGATGTCAAAGCCTTTATCAAAAAAGTGCAGCAACTTTCCAATATTGATAGGACTTCCAGTTCTTTAGAAAAAGAGGGGATGTTCATCGGCGCTTATGCCGTCAATCCCGCTAACGGGGAGAATGTGCCCATCTGGATCACCAACTATGTTCTGATGGATTACGGCACCGGGGCCGTCATGGGGGTTCCTGCCCATGACCAGCGCGACTTTGAATTTGCCACCAAATACGGCCTTGCCATCCGGGAAGTTATCGCGCCTGAAAAGGGAAAACCGCAAGACACGCTTTCTACGGCCTATGTGGACGAAGGATACTTGGTCAATTCCGGTAAATTTGACGGTATGGCCAACTTGAAAGAGGGGCTTTCCGCCATTGCCGATCTCCTGGAAGAAAAAGGCAAAGGCAAACGGGTCATCAATTACCGCCTGCGGGATTGGCTCATTTCCCGGCAGCGCTATTGGGGCGCCCCCATTCCTATCGTCTATTGCGACCACTGTGGTGCGGTTCCGGTTCCGGAAGACCAATTGCCGGTATTTTTGCCGACAGATGTGGAATTTTTGCCTTCCGGCGATTCACCCCTGAAGAGCAGCAAAAGCTTTCTGGAGACCACCTGTCCTGTTTGCGGCGGTCCTGCCCGGCGGGAAACGGATACCATGGATACCTTTGTTTGTTCTTCCTGGTATTATCTGCGCTATTGTGACGCAAGAAATGACGACGCGCCTTGGGATAAGGCCAAAACCGATTATTGGATGAATGTGGATCAATATATCGGCGGCGTGGAGCACGCCATTTTGCATTTGATGTATGCCCGTTTCTTCACCAAAGCCCTTTATGATATGGGGCTGGTCTCGGTGGAGGAGCCTTTTGAAAATCTCTTGACGCAAGGCATGGTCTTAAAAGACGGCAGCAAGATGTCCAAGAGCAAAGGCAATGTGGTAAGCCCGGAAGAGATCATCAAAAAATACGGCGCCGATACCGCCCGTTTATTTATTTTGTTTGCCGCGCCGCCCGAGCGCGATCTGGAATGGAACGATTCGGCGGTAGAAGGCTGTTTCCGCTTCTTAAATCGGTTATGGCGCATCGTTGAAGGGATCAACGAACTGCCCGCCGGCTGCGGCGAAATGGATGCCGATGCCAAGAAGCTGCGCCGTATGACCCATTTAACGGTAAAACGGGTGGGCGAGGATATCGGCCAGCGCTTCAATTTCAACACCGCTATTTCCGGCATTATGGAAATGGTCAACGCCATAGCGGATTACCGGGAAGCCAAAGGCGATACGGTCAACAGCGATGTTTTGAAGGAAGCCGCCCAAATGCTGATCCTCTTAATGGCTCCTTTCGCGCCGCATATCGCGGAAGAAATGTGGCAAGGCATCGGCCAAAAGGGCAGCGTGCATAAGCAAAGCTGGCCACAATATGATAAGGACGCCTTGGTGCAGGATGAAGTGGAGATCGTGGTGCAGGCCAACGGCAAGCTGAGAGACAAGATCCTGGCCCCTAACGGTTTGTCTCAAGCCGACCTGGAAGCATTGATCCGGTCCCACGCCAACTTGAACAAATGGCTGGGGGGCAAGAATTTGGTTAAAGTCATTGTCGTTCCCAATAAATTGGTCAATTTGGTGGTAAAATAATCAGCAAATAAAGCGGAAATTGCTTTTATATGACCCTCAGAAAACTTGTGTTCACCAGCCAGCCCCCAATTGCAGCAGCATTGCGATGATTGGGGGCTTCTCTTTTGTTGTAGCCTTGCAAATAAATGTACAATATTGTAGAAATTTGGCAGGAGAAAAGCGTTCCTTGTGCTAAATTATTAAGAAAGTTTATCATAGCATTGCATCGGCCGCTACAATAAGCCCGGTCTTTTCTGTGATAATAAAGTTTGGGATTCTTTTACGTCATACAGATTTCGGAAAAGAGATGAAAGAATGAAATGCGATGGGAGGGGAGAAGCATGAAAGGTTTTGACCGGCAAATGAAGGTTTTGACCGCGCTGCTTTTTCTCCTGCTCTGCATTGGCGCCGGCCGTTTTTTTTATCAGAATACTGTTCTTAAGGAGCCGCAAGCCTTGGGTGGCATTGTGGCGCAGCCTGAAGTCTCGGATGTCGGTGTATTAATGCAAAGCAAAAACGGCTTACTGAATATTAATGAGGCAACCTTGGAGGAATTGCAGGTTTTGCCCGGTATCGGACCGGTGAAGGCGCAGGCCATTCTGGATTACCAGGAGGCCAACGGCCCCTTTATGGATAAGGAGGATCTGATGAAGGTCAAAGGCATCGGTAAGGCAACCTACGAGAAAGTGCAGGAATATATCTGTGTGGAATAAGTGGAATAAGCGGAATCAGCAACAAAGGCAGCATAAAAAGAGCTGCGGCGGGGAAAACCACTGCTTTCAAATCTTTTCAGATATCTGGCATTCCCGGCCGCTGGCAGTAACTGTCGTTTTCTTTGCCCTTGGCATTGCATTGGGCAATCTGTTTTTGCCCGGAAAAATGATGCTGACGGGTCTTGTGGCAGGGGCTTTTCTTTGTCTGTTCCTGGCGTTTTTTAAAAAATGGCACACTTTTTTATTGATTGTCGCCTGTCTTTTAGGCGTTTTCTGGTTCAGTATGGATTATCAGCCGCGCCTTGAGGCGGCAAAGCCGGCAGCCGGCAGCAGGGTGGCCGTTACCGGGCGTATTGTCGATATGGTCAGCCGTTCCAACAGCCAATATACGTTCATACTGGAGCCGGAGGACTCCTATCACTGGCAGGGCAATGCCATGGTTTATGCTATGCCGGGAGATTATGCCTATGGCGATGTGGTAAAAGTAACAGGAAAGATCGCCAAGAGTGCCGCTCTCACCAATCCCGGGGGCTTCGATTATGAAAAATATTTGCTGCGGCAGGGCACCATCACCAAGATCTATGCTACTTATAACGGCTCCGTCACCCCAACGGGCGAAAACCGGGGCAACGCCTTGATGGCCTTTGCCATGAAGCTCAAGGACAGGATCGAGGCCAACCTGGCAACATTGCCGGATCAGCAAAAAAATTATATGGTAGGCATCTTATTCGGCGATAAGACCGGTCTGGACAAAAGCGACAAAGCCATCCTTTCCCAAACAGGGATCATGCATGTATTTGCCGTTTCCGGACTGCATATCGGCTTTATCTTGCTTTTGGGAACCGGACTGGCCAGGCTTTTGAAACTAAAGCGCTGGCTCTATGCTTTGGTTGCCACATTGCCGGTTCTTTTATATTGCATGATGGCTGGATTTACGCCCTCTGTGACCAGGGCTTTTATTATGTGCATTGTAGGCATGCTGGCCTTTTGCTTGGGGGAGGAAAAGGACGGCTGGACGGCTTTGGCCGTGGCCTTCGGCGTTTGTCTCATTTGGCAGCCGCAGTTTCTTTTTGATATCGGTTTTCAATTGTCCTTTTTGGCCATTGCGGGGATGTTTTACCTGACGCCTGCTATGGAAAAGCTCTTTCCCAAGAAAGGTTTTTGGGGCAAAGCCCTGGCGACGGCTATGGCGGCCCAGTTGGCCACCATTCCCATCACGGCCTATAACTTCCATGTGGTGACCCTTCTGGGCATTCTCCTGTCGCCCTTAGCGGTTTTTGCTGCCGGTATCACCGTGATCGCGGGGTTGCTTTCTTTACCCATCTCCTTATTGGGGCTGGACGTTCCTTTCCTGCATTTTGCCGGTACCCTTGTGCAAGGTATGGTAAATGTCGCGGCCTGGTGCAACCAGGTGCCGCTGGCCTGGCGCAGAGTAGCCACCCCTGGTGTATTAAGTATGGCTCTTTACTATGTTCTGTGTCTCTTCATACCTTATTTAACCAAAAAGAAGCTGCCAAGAACCTCGCTTCTGACCTGCCTTGCCTTGGCGCTTTTCTTCATGACGGTCTCCGTTCATTCTACCGGCAACCTTAAAGTGACCTATTTGGATGTGGGGCAGGGAACGGCCATTGTTATTGAGACGCCGGGCAATCAGCAGATCTTGATCGACGGAGGGGGCGGCAGCGGACAAAACCTTTCCTCTACAGGTTATAATATTATTTTGCCTTATTTGGCTCAGGAAGGAGTCACCGATGTGGAGACCATCATCAATACGCACCCCCACAGCGACCATATGGGCGGTCTTTTGGCGGTGATGAAATCCATGCCGGTGGATCTGCTTTTGACGGGGGAAGGCTTTCAGGATATCGAACTACAAAAAGAGCTGATCTCTGCCTCGGAGGAAGAAAATATTCCCTGGCAGACCATTGGCAAAGGGACGACGCTATATTTAGAACAGAATATTACCATGGAGGTTCTGGCGCCTGACGATCCGGGAGCCGGGGAAGTGAATGACGATTCACTGGTCATGCTGCTTCACTATGGCGATACGGATTTCCTATTCACAGGCGACGCGGGTGAAGAGGTTCTAGAAGGGCTGCCTCTTGACGCGCCGCAGGACATCGAAGTGGTGGAAATGGCTCACCATGGCAGCAAGGACAGCTTCAGCCAACATTTGTACGATGCTTTTTTACCGCAAGCTGTGATGATCAGCGTAGGAGCAAACAATTCTTACGGCCACCCCGCGGCGGTGGTCATCCAGTATTGGAGGGACAGAGAGATCCCGGTATACCGTACCGACGAAATGGGAGCCGTTACCTTTATAAGCGACGGCCAGACGTTACAGGTGGACACCTATCTGCAATAGATGCTTGGATCTGTTTTTTATGGATACGGGTGATACGGTTCGCAAAGTTGCGGCGGTTTTGCCGTGTTTTATTGTCTGTGTGGTAGGCGCGCTGTACTGAGGTGCGTTCGGCAGCGGCTCGGGAATTTTCAGTTTTGCGATGTTCTTGGCCTGTTCGCTATGATATATGGCAGGGCCATGCCAATGGGATCATGGATAAGACGGTAAGACGCCTTTCCCCAACCGGTCGCCGGCAGAAAGAAACAGATTTAAAAAGAAGCAGGAAGCGGTTAAAATACCGCGAATTTCTTATGATGTCAATTGATATGAATACCGGAAACAGATTGGATGGTTTTAACGATGCATACAAAACTTTGGCAGGAGATCGCAGCGGGCAAGTTCAGGCCGCTATACCTTTTTTACGGCGCCGAGCGGTATCTGCTGGAGGAAACGGTGGCAAAACTCACGGCAGCCATAGCTCCGGGCGGCGACAGCGCTTTTAATTTAGAAAAGCTGGACGGTCAGGAAACCACTGCCGCACAAGTGATCTTAGCCGCCGGCACCGCTTCCTTTTTTGCGGAAAACAAACTGGTGATCGTAAAAAATGCTCCATGGTTCAGCCTAAACAAAAAAAATCCCGAAGGGGTTGAGGAAAAAAACAAAGGAGACGGCGCCGTCCTTTTGGAATATCTGACACACCCCGTTACTTCCACCTGCCTGGTTTTTATCCTCGCATCGGAGGAAAAGCCCAATAAGACCTTAAAGACAGTGAAAACCTTGCTCAAAACGGGGGAAATGGTGGAATTTGCGCCTGTTCAGGGCGAAGCCTTGCAGATGTGGTTGAAAGACGCCTTCCGCTCCCGCGGGCAGAATTTGCACGGTCAGGCCGGCTTCGAGCTTGTGGCCCGTTCCGGCAACGATCTGACCTTTTTGGCAGGGGAGGTTGAGAAGATCTCCACCTATGCCGGATCACATAAAACCATTACGCTAGAGGATGTCCAAGCCATCGCCAGCGTTAATATACAAACCACCATTTTTAATTTCATCGATGCGGTGGCCCAGTCCGATGTTGTGAAAAGCCGCTATTGCCTGGAAGATATCCTTTTAAAAGAAGGGCCTTACAGCATCATTCCCATATTGGCGGGGCATTTTCGCTTTATGCTCCTGGTGCAGGACATGAAAAGCCAGGGTTATGGCAATAGCGAGATTATGAAGGCCACGGGGCGCAGTTCGGCCTGGTTTATCGACAAGGTCTACCGGCAGGCCGCAAGCTTAGGGTCTGAGGGCATCAAAAAAGTTTTGCAGATCCTGCTTCAGGCCGACTATAAGAGCAAACGTGGTATCACCGGCATTGAAGCCGCGCTGGACTTGGCTCTTTTACAGATATGTGCTTTGACGAAATGATCTACCTGTATTGTAGTGATTGGGATGGGGTTCGGGGAGACGGCGGCAAAGAGCAAAGCGGCAAAAGAAAGCAAAGAGAAAAAATTGAACACCCGTCTGTGAATTGTGCCATCCTACCTAAAGAGATACGGTTTTTTGCTTCGCACGCATCGCTTGTACGTTCAATGGGCTAAAATAGAATGAGAATAGGACTGAGGTTATAAATAAAAGACCCCCCACAAATGTGGAGGGTCTTTTGTGTCTACAAAAGAAAAACAAAAGAAGAAAAGACTTACATCTGATTGGCCCGCTTGGTCAAGCGAGACTTTTGACGTGCAGCAGTATTTTTATGAATGACGCCTTTGCTGGCGGTTTTATCCAGCGTTCTTAAAGCTTGCTTCAACAAAACGCCAGCTTCTTCTTTGTTGCCGGCAGCAGCTGCGGTTTCGAATTTTTTTACGGCAGTTTTCATCGTGGATTTATCGGCAGCATTCTTTTGCCGGCGTACCTCAGCGACGAGAACACGCTTTTTTGCGGATTTGATATTGGGCATAATTTCACCTCCTCAGCGAAAATATATATATAAAGATTAAATTATCAAACAAACAAAACTATTTTAGCATGTGTAAAAGGAAAATGCAAGCAAAGTCTTTACAAAGTTGTCCAAATCCACCGCATATCTCCACACCTTGCCTCATATTTTATTAAAAGCAAGGGGGGAGAGGCATGGCAAAAAAAGTGGGCGGCAGTAAGACCTTTCACATGATCTTGTTGCTGGTTTCTATTTTAATGCTGTTATGGGGCTTCATCATCGGTTGGGTTTATGTTCCGGTAGCGGTTTTTGCCGAAAACAGCGAAGGCAGCCTTTTTCAAGTGAAGGAAGGCGATTTGGGGAAAAGCATGCTGGGCGATACTTTGCCGGTGGCGACCTATCGGGAATCCATTGGCGAGGATATATCGTGCAATTGGTTGTTTCCCTTGGTGAAGGTATTGACCGGTTTGGATTATAGCCAGCCATCCCTGATTTTGGCGGCTGAACTTCCCGCTTGGAACAGTGTTCCGGCTACGGCGGAGCCGGAATTATTTTTTGAAGAATCCCCAACACCGGCCTGGCCGGATTCAGACGAAAAAACAGAAGACCCCAAAAGTGAACCTGAACAAGAAGAATACCTGGGCGACGGTACTGTTCTGGTGGGGATCTACAACAGTCATACGGCGGAATCTTACGCTACAGGAACCGACGGCGCCAGTATGGCGGGGAAGCGGGGCGGTGTTTACCAGGTAGCAAAAACAATGGCGCAGTGCTTGGAGAAAAAAGATATTGGGGTGGCCTTGTCGCAGACCATTCATGATTACCCGGATTGGAGCAAATCCTATGTGAATTCTTTGGTTACCGCAAAAAAATTGTTACAAGAATACCCGACGATTAAGATCCTAATAGATGTTCATCGGGACGCTAATTTACCGAAAGATCAGGTCACTACAAAGATCAACGGAAAATCGGCGGCCAAGATCATGCTGGTGGTGGGCAGCAATGCCAGGGCCACCCATCCCAATTGGAAGCAGAACAAGGCTTTTGCTGAGAAAATAGGCGCTAAAATAGATGAAATTTATCCCGGCTTGCTACGGGAGGTTAGGGTACAAAACGGCAGATATAATCAGCATGTGATGAACCATGCGATTCTGATAGAGGTAGGAGCCGATAATAATACTTTAGAAGAAGCCGTATATACGGGAGAACTTTTGGCGGATGCGTTAGCGGCAGTCTTAAAAGATATGAAATAAGCCGGCGCTTGTTTTAGAAAACAAGGCCGGTTTTTATTTTGATATATATTAAATTTTCTTGGTTTATGCTATAATAGTAAAATCTTCAAACTAGAAAGTAGGACAAACCGGTATGATGGAAAGGCCAACGACCAGAGTATGGGAAGCGGCAGGCTTTATTATGTTTACTATGGTGATATCCCGCATCTTGGGTTATGTGAGGGATGTCTTTATTTATGCGTCTTTTGGGCAAAACCGCCTGACAGACGCTTATAACGCCGCTTTTTCTATTCCTGACTTCCTTTACATGCTTTTGGTGGGGGGGGCCTTAAGCTCCGCTTTCATCCCTGTTTTTTCCAGCTATATCGCCAATAAGAACGAAGAAGAAGGATGGACCGTCGCCAATATTATCTATAGCTGTATTTTGGCGCTTCTGGTGATTGGCGTAGCCATCGGTCTGATCTTTACGCCCCAGTTGGTGCGGCTTTTGGTACCCGGTTTTGACTCGGAAAGCATGCGTCTTACCATCCGTCTCACTAGGATCATGTTTGCGCAAGTTTTTTTCATGTCTTTGGCAGGTATTTCCATGGGCATCCTCAATTCCTACAAGCAGTTTTCCGCTCCTGCCATCGGCTCCATGATCTACAATCTGGGAATCATTCTCGGTGGTTTGCTTCTGATGAAGCCGATTGAGGCTATCTGGCCCGGTAATGGCATCGCGGGATTTTCCATCGGTGTTGTTTTGGGTGCCGCTATGAATTTTTTTGTGCAGGTACCTGCCTTGCGCAAGGTGGGGATGAAGTTTCGTTTCAACTTTGATTTCCGCCATCCCGGCGTTATCACCATATTGAAATTGATGCTCCCGGTATTTATCGGTTTAGCCGTCAGCCAGATCAATCTTTTTGTCAGCCAAAACATCGCCTCCATGTTCCCGGCAGGAATTGTGGCGGCGCTGCGTACGGCGCAACGGCTGATGCAGTTGCCCATCTCTATTTTTGCTATCGCCATTGCCGTGGCTTTTTTCCCCACCATGACAGCCTATGCCAGCCGGGGAGAAATGAACGAATTCAAGCATTCCACTATGATGGGTATGCGTTCCGTGCTCTTTGTCTGCATTCCGTCTACGATAGCTCTGGCCGTATTGGGTACCCCTCTTATCCGCTTCATGTTTGAATTCGGCAGCAGTAAATTTACCCCTGAGGCGACTTTGATTACCAGCCGGGCTTTGCTTTTTTATTGTGTCGGTATTTTTGCTTATGGCTGCATTCACATTCTGAGCCGTTCTTTTTATGCCTTGAAAGATACAAAAACTCCAGTAACAGCGGGAGTGATCTCGATTGTCGTCAATATCCTTTTAAGTATTCTTTTAAGCCGCATCGCGAATTATATTGGTTTGGCTCTGGCTTATTCTTTGGCCGGTATTTTCAATATGGGTTTTTTACTTTATCTCCTGCGTCGGAAAATTGGCATCATGGGTGGCAGGATCTTGGCTCTTTCCGCCGTCAAAACGGGATTGGCGGCTTTGGTCATGGGAGCTTTGCTGCTTGTGATCAGATTGCTCTGCGGTCATTATCTGCCCATGGATCATAAAATGATACAGTTATTTGAGCTTTTGCTTTGTTTTGTTCTGGGAGTTGCGACCTTTATCGGCACCGCTTTTTTGCTGAAGATGGAGGAAGCCAAAATGGTATTGGATATTCTCTTGCGCCGCCGGCATAAAAATCGCCTTGGCAGCCGGGGGAGCGCTTGATATAATAATTAATTGATTGCGTATTTATACGTATTTTAGGGAGGCAAACATGCAGACCCATCAGGAAACCACAAGAAATTTTTGCATTATTGCTCATATTGACCATGGTAAATCCACTTTGGCTGACCGGTTATTGGAATATACCGGCGCTCTTTCCGCCCGGGAGATGGAAGCACAGGTCTTAGACGACATGGATCTGGAAAGAGAGCGTGGGATCACCATCAAATTAAAAGCCGTGCGTATCAAATATACGGCGGACGACGGCGTTACCTATACCTTGAATCTTATTGATACCCCTGGACATGTGGACTTCAACTATGAAGTCTCCCGGTCTCTTGCGGCCTGCGAGGGCGCACTATTGGTAGTAGACGCGGCTCAAGGCATTGAAGCGCAGACCTTGGCCAATGTTTATTTGGCTTTAGACAACGATCTGGAGATCATTCCCGTGATCAATAAAATCGATCTGCCCTCCGCCGACCCGGAAGGCACCAGAAAACAGATTGAGGAAGTCATCGGCTTACCCGCCGATCAAGCCATCCTTACTTCGGCTAAAACAGGGCAGGGTACGAAAGAGATCTTAGAAGCTATTGTCAAGCGGATTCCGGCTCCCAAAGGAGACCGGGAAGCGCCCCTTACCGCTCTTATTTACGATTCCCACTTTGATTCTTACAAAGGCGCCATTCCTTATATCCGGGTCATGAATGGTGTCATCAAACCGGGGATGCAGGTGGAAATGATGTCCACCGGTAAAAAATGCGAAGTTTTAGACGTGGGGATTTTTACTCCCTCGCTGCAGTACGTTGATATGCTTTCCGCCGGAGATGTGGGTTTTTTTACCGGCAGCATCAAAAACGTGGCGGATACCAGAGTGGGAGATACCGTCACCGACGCGGGCGATCCGGCGGCTTTCCCGCTGCCCGGCTACCGGCCGGCCGTTTCCATGGTCTTCTGCGGTCTATATCCTATCGAATCCAACGATTATAATGAGCTAAAGGACGCCTTGGAAAAATTACAGCTTAACGATTCTTCCCTGCATTATGAGCCGGAGACTTCCGTGGCATTGGGGTTTGGTTTCCGCTGCGGTTTTTTGGGCCTTCTGCATATGGAGATCATTAAGGAAAGGCTGGAACGGGAATACGGTTTGGAGCTTTTGATCACGGCTCCCAGCGTCAATTACCGGGTAACCACGACCGACGGCAGCCTGATTCATGTGGACAATCCCACTAAGCTTCCCGCCACCCAGGCAGTGGCTTATATCGAAGAGCCTTATGTCAAAGCCACCATCATGATTCCTAAGGATTATGTGGGCAGCATCATGGAGTTGACCCAGGAACGCCGCGGTACCTTCATCAATATGGAATATATCACCCCTACCAGGGTAATGATGATCTACGATCTGCCTTTGGCGGAGATCATTTATGATTTCTTTGATCAGTTGAAATCCCGTACTCAGGGTTATGCATCTTTGGACTATGAATTAAGCGGTTACAAACGTTCCGATCTGGTCAAACTGGACATCATGGTGGGCGGAGATGTGGTGGACGCTCTTTCCTGTATTGTACACGAGGACAAGGCATATGGCAGGGGCCGCGCCCTGGTGATTAAGCTCCGGAGCCTGATTCCGCGGCAATTGTTTGAAATACCGGTACAAGCCTCCATTGGTAATAAGGTCATTGCCCGGGAAACGGTCAAAGCCTTGCGTAAGGATGTCTTAGCCAAATGCTACGGCGGCGATATCAGCCGCAAGCGCAAGCTTCTGGAGAAACAAAAAGAAGGAAAAAAACGCATGAAGCAGGTGGGGACGGTGGAGATCCCCCAGGAAGCCTTCATGGCGGTTTTGGAACTGGATTAAGCTGCTGGACATGCTCAAGCATGCGGTGTATCCAATTTCAGACCGGCATTAAAACACAAGAAAAGATAGGCAAACGTGCGCCTATCTTTCTTTATTCTTAAATGATTGGCAAATAGCGCTTCAACCCGGATTTTAAAAAACCAGAGCAAACTACTGTTACTTTAATTGTTACTTTAACTTTGCTTTAGCGGTTAGAACGGTGGCGCTTAGTATCAAAATGATTTTTATTGTAACAAAGCTGAGAAATGAGGTTAGCGATGGCTTTTCAAGGATTGTATGTGCATATTCCTTTCTGCCGCAGCCGTTGCCGCTATTGCGATTTCTTTTCCTACGGTTCTTGCAGCAATCAGGGAGAGAAAGAACTGCAGGAATGTTATGCCGATTATATCTGCCGTGAGATCGCGCTGTGGCGAGGGCAAGGGCGTCTGCAAAGTCTTTATCTGGGCGGTGGAACGCCTACCGTACTGCCGGCGGAACAACTCATTGCCATCATCACCGCCGCCAGGCATTGCCTGGACTTGCAGGCGGAAGCAGAGATCACGGTGGAAGCCAACCCCGCTACGGTAGATCAGGCTTCCCTGCGCCTTCTAAAAGCCGGAGGTGTCAACCGCCTTTCCCTGGGAGCGCAAAGCTTTCAGCCGGAGGAATTACAAGCCATGGGCCGGCTCCATACCCCTGCCGACATTGAAAAAACGGTGGCAGCCGCCCGGCAGGCCGGTTTTGAAAATATCGGCATTGATCTCATTTACGGGCTGCCGGAGCAAACCAAAATAAGCTGGGCAAACACCTTGGAGCAGGCTTTGGCACTTGGAACGCCCCATATCTCCCTCTACAGCCTAGGGGTGGACAATGCAAGCCCTTGGGGCAAGTTATACGCAGCAGGGCAGCTATGCCTGCCGGATGAAGATTTGGTGGCCGATATGTTTCAGCTGGCCATTGACCGATTGAACAAGGCCGGCGTTCTGCAATATGAGATTGCCAACTTCGCCTGGCCCGGTTTCGCCAGCCGCCACAACAGCATATACTGGCAGCGGTTGGATTATTTAGGCGTGGGTCTTGCGGCCGCTTCCTGCCAGGGAAACCGCCGCTTTGTCAATGGGACGGATCATACCGCCTGGCGCCGGGCCATCGATCAAAATAACTTTCCTCCCGCCGAAACAGAAATCTTACCGCCCGAGATGGTTTTAGCGGAAAAAGTTTTTTTGGGTTTCCGCCTCTTAAAAGGTATTAATGCCCAAGAGATCAATCAGGAATTTGGCGTTGATATCCAGGTATATTATAGGAAAGAATTCGATAACCTAGTGAAAAAAGGACTGATCCAAAAAACACCGGCAGGCTATTCTCTGACACCGCGGGGCGTTTTTTTGGGCAATCTGGTATTTGCCGCCTTCCTGCCGAAAAAATAATTCTATCATGCCTGCTTAAGCCTGTTGACAAAATTTGGCTAACGTGCTATGCTTTTGTTAGCACTCAGGAAGGTAGAGTGCTAACAAAAGAGGTGAGATCATGTCTGTTAATGAACGTAAAAAACAGATCCTGCAAGCCTTGATCAAGGATTATGTGGCTACGGCTGAGCCTGTGGGCTCGCGCACTCTGGTCAAAAAATATCATTTAGGCGTTTCTCCCGCTACAATCCGGAACGAAATGTCTGATCTGGAGGATCTGGGCTATATCAGACAGCCTCATGCTTCCGCCGGACGTGTCCCTTCCGATAAAGGGTACCGTTTTTACGTAGACAACCTCATGGATAAGGAACAGCCTTTGCCCAAGGAGATCGGTTATATCCGGGAAAACCTGAAAAATAAAATTCAAGAGATGGACGCCCTGTTTCAGCAATCTTGTCAGCTTTTATCACAATTGAGCCATTATACGGCCGTCATGGTGAAGCCCCGCATTAAAAAAGGTTCCCTGGAACGGATTAGCCTGATTCCCGTAGGGGAAAATCAGGTGTTGCTGATTTTAGTGAATGACAGCGGCATGCTCTTCCACCGCATTTTGGAAATGGTTGTCCCGGTGGATGAGCCGCGCTTAAAGCAATTTGAGGTTTTGCTCCAGCAAAAGCTGGGCGGTCTGGATATGGAACAGCTGACCCGAAATCTTTTGGAGGAAATCTCCCTTTCCATGTCCTGGCATCAGAGCTTGGTCAAGCAGGCGGTGGATCTCATGGATTATGCGCTGTCGCAATGCAGTCACGAGCAGATGCTGGTCAACGGAACCACCAATATGTTCGCACAGCCGGAATTTAAAGATGTTGAGCGCGTGAAAAACATTATGGACGCCCTGGAAGGGGAAGGACCTTTAAGAAAGGTGTTTATTAACAAGACTACGGAAGGCACACAGGTGATCATCGGAGATGAGATTCCAGACGCTACGGTCAGTTGCTGCAGTATGGTAAAGACTTCCTACAAGGTGAAAGGCGAAGCGGCGGGCACCATTGGCATCGTGGGACCCACAAGAATGGATTATTCTAAGGCGGTGGCTTTGGTGGAACTCATCAGCGAACAGCTTTCCGAGATGCTTTCACAGAAAAAATAACGAGGTGAGCAGACAGTGAATCCTATGAACCCTATGGATGCTATGGATGAAGGTAAAAAGACTGACAAGCAAAAGAAACGGCAAGAGGAGCCTATGGCGCAAGGCCGGGCCTGCCCCGGTGATACGGATGTTCCGGCAGAATCGCAAGATCAGGGAAGCCCTGAAGATTATGCTGATACAACAGAAAATAGAACCGAAGCCGTAGAAACTGAGGATGCTGTGATGGAGGAAGAGGTGGATCTGGAAGAAGCCGCCGGCGAGTTGGCCGCCGCCTATGCCATCTTGGAAAAGGAAGCGGCAGATCTGCGGCAAAGGCAAACCGGCCTTACCAATGACAAAGAGCAACTGGAACATCAACTGCTTCGGCTATCTGCCGATTTTGACAACTTTCGCAGGCGTACCGGTCAGGAAAAGGAACAATGGCGCCGGGATATCGTAGCCGAGATGGTATCGGACCTGTTTCCCGTTTTAGATAACTTCCGCCTTGCCTTGAGCATGATGGAAAAAGACGCCGCGGCGGCAAAACATTTGACGGGTTTGACCATGATTTTCCGGCAATTCAATGAATCGCTGAAAAGCAAGGGTTTGGAGGAAGTCTCTCCCTCTGATGAAGCATTCGATCCCCAATGGCATGAGGCCATCGGCAATACCCAGGTGACAGAGCCGGAAAAAGCCGGGATGGTGACCGATGTGATTCAGCCCGGTTACCGGATTGGGAGTAAAATGATCCGCCCTGCCAAGGTGCGGGTAGGCAAATATGAAAAAGCATAAAGTTGAGCAAATATGAGCCAATGTTCGTTTGTTTCGTTCATTTAATTCATAAGGAAAAAATTTAATTTTAGATAACAGGAGGACAAAAAAATGAGTAAAGTAATCGGTATTGATTTAGGAACCACCAATAGTTGTCTGGCCGTTATGGAAGGCGGCGAAGCTGTTGTCATTCCCAATGCGGAAGGCGCCCGTACCACTCCTTCCGTGGTAGCGTTCTCCAATACCGCAGAAAGATTGGTCGGCCAGGTGGCCAAGAGACAGGCTGTTACCAATCCTGACCGCACCGTCCAATCCATCAAACGGCAAATGGGCAAAAAGTATCAGGTAACCGTTGACGGCAAAGAATATACGCCCCAGGAGATTTCCGCTTTTATCCTGCAAAAGCTGAAAGCAGATGCGGAAGCCTATTTGGGGGAACCGGTGACCCAGGCGGTAATCACAGTGCCGGCTTACTTCTCCGACAGCCAGCGTCAGGCCACCAAAGACGCCGGGAAGATCGCCGGTCTGGAAGTCCTGCGCATCATCAACGAACCCACCGCGGCCGCCGTTGCTTATGGCCTGGATAAAGAACAGGAACAAAAGGTCTTGGTCTTTGACTTGGGGGGCGGCACCTTCGACGTATCCATCTTGGAGATTGGCGACAACGTTTTCCAAGTCATGGCCACCAGCGGCAACAACCATTTAGGCGGCGATGATTTTGACCAACGGATCATTGATTATTTGGTTGCCGAATTCAAAAAAGCGGAAAATATTGATCTGAGCAAGGATAAAATGGCCATGCAGCGCTTACGGGAAGCCGCCGAAAAAGCCAAGATCGAGCTTTCTGGCGTGGTGACCTCCAATATCAACCTGCCTTTCATCACCGCGACTCAGGAAGGCCCCAAACACCTGGATATCACCTTGACCCGGGCCAAATTTGACGAACTTACCGCTGATTTAGTGGAAAAAACCATGGGACCTACCCGCCAGGCTTTGAGCGACGCCAAGCTGACGCCGGAACAGATTGATAAAGTTCTTTTGGTCGGCGGTTCCAGCAGAACCCCCGCCGTGCAGGATGCCATCCGCAAGATTTTAAACAAAGAGCCTTATAAAGGCATTAACCCCGACGAATGCGTCGCCATCGGCGCGGCCATCCAAGGCGGTATTCTGAACAAAGAAGTCAAAGATATCGTCTTGTCCGACGTAACGCCTCTTTCCTTGGGCATCGAGACTTTAGGCGGCGTCTTCACCAAGATCATCGACCGTAATACCACGGTGCCCTGCGGCAAATCTCAGATTTTCTCCACTGCGGCGGACAACCAGCCCTCCGTAGAGGTTCACGTTCTGCAAGGGGAGCGGCCCATGGCTGCCGATAACAAGACCCTGGGACGTTTCAACCTGACGGGGATCCCCCCGGCGCCCAGAGGCATTCCGCAGATCGAAGTTCGTTTTGATATCGACGCCAACGGTATCGTTCATGTCAGCGCCAAGGATTTGGGTACCAATCAGCAACAATCCATCACCATCACCGCTTCCAGCGGCCTTTCCGACGACGATATCGACAGAATGATGAAGGACGCCGAGCAATACAAAGCGGAAGATGAAAAACGTAAAGAGTCCGTAGAAGTCAGAAACCAAGGGGATTCCCTGGTTTATCAGGTGGAAAAATCCCTTGCCGATATGGGCAGCAAAGTACAGCCCGCCGAAAAGGAACAGATTGAAAAGGCTAAAGAAGAGCTGAAGACCGCTTTGAACGGCAATGATACCGAGGAAATCAAAACCAAATCCGAAGCCTTATCCAAAGCACTGTATACCGTTACCGAACGGATCTACAAAGAAGCTGGCGCTCAGAACCAGCAAGAAGCGGGGCAGGCGCCCGGTCAAGGCGGCGACGATACTGTGGTGGATGCCGATTATACCGTTGTTGACGACGAGAAGAAGTAGGATTTGTAATATTTCAGGAATCAGAATCAGGGAGTAAGGCGGGGGCGGGGACCAAAGCTTCCGTCTTCCTCCCGTTTAAATAAGGTGGCTATATGAGCGAGCAGAAAAGAGATTATTACGATATCCTAGGCATCTCTAAAACCGCTACGGAAGAAGAGATTAAAAAAGCCTATAAACAAAAGGTGAAAATGTATCATCCCGATTTGCACCCGGGGGACAAGGCCGCCGAGGAAAAAATGAAAGAGGTCAACGAAGCCTATGAAATTTTATCCAATGCGGAGAAAAAGGCTCAATACGACCAATTCGGACATAGCGGCATGGGCGGTAATGGCTTTGGCGGTGGTTTCAGCGGTTTTGGCGGAGACTTCGGCGGCGGCGTAGGAGACTTCGGCGATATTTTTGATATGTTCTTCGGCGGCGGCGGCAGACGGGAAAGCAGGAATGGTCCCAGAAAAGGTGCCGATCTTCGCTATGATATGGCCATTTCCTTTGAAGAAGCCTGTTTTGGCGTGGATAAGGAATTTGAAGTCATGCGCATGGAATCCTGCGATACCTGCGGCGGTTCCGGCGCGGAGCCCGGCAGCAATCCGGCAAGCTGTCCGGAATGCCGTGGTACCGGCCGCATCAAAGTCACCCAATCCACTCCTTTCGGCCAGTTCCAGCAAGTGAAGACCTGTACACGCTGTAACGGGAAAGGAAAGATCATCAGCAAACCCTGCAAACATTGCAACGGCACAGGCCAGGTAAAAAAGAAACGCACGCTGAAGATCCATATTCCCGGCGGGGTGGATACCGGTTCCCGCTTGCGGATGCAAAATGAAGGAGAACAGGGGATTCAGGGCGGTCCTTCCGGTGATCTTTATATTTATATCACGGTTCGTCCCCATGCTCATTTTCGGCGCGAGGAGGACGATGTACTTTATGATTTTAATATTTCCTTTGTGCAGGCGGCCTTAGGATGCGAGACCCAGGTTCCCACCTTGGACGGCATGGTGAAGTTTACGATCCCGGAAGGAACGCAAAACGGCACCGTATTCCGCTTGCGGGGCAAAGGCTTTCCCAATGTAAGGGGCTACGGCCGCGGCGACCAGCATGTTAAGGTGCAGGTCGTTACACCCACCAAGCTTACGGCGGAACAAAAAGAACTACTGAAAAAATTCGAGGCCGCCCGTGGCGGCGAAACCGGTAATCTGGGCAGCGAAAAGAAAAAGGGTATTTTTGGTAAAATTTTTGAAAACAACGATAATGATTAGTTTGAAAAACCCTATGGTCTTTACTATAGGGTTTTTTTGTTTTAAAATAAAGAATGCGGTATTTTGCTGAAGTATTGCATGCAAGAACTTAAAATTTATAAATATTTTAGATAGTAACTTTTGAGGAGGTCTGCTCATGACGCGCTTTTTCATAGAAGAAAATCAGGTAAAAGACGGCACAGCCACCATCAGCGGCCCGGACGCTCATCATATCGGCAAGGTGCTGCGCTATTTACCGGGACAGGAGATTATCCTGGTTTGGCGTCAGCAGGCCTGGTTGGGGAAGATCGGGCGGATGGGAGAGGATCGGGTAGAGATTGCTTTGCTTGCTCCTTTGGAGGAAACCAAGGAAGCGCCCCTCGACCTGTACCTTTTGCAAGGCATCGCCAAGGGAGAAAAAATGGATTTCATTATACAAAAGAGCGTGGAGCTTGGCATCAAAGCTTTGATTCCGGTGAGTTGCCATTATAGTGTGGTACAGCTTACGGGAGCCAAAGCCATAGAGCGGCAAAAACGCTGGCAAAAAATAGCGGAAAGCGCTGCCAAGCAGTGCGGGCGCCTGACCATTCCGGAAGTATATCCTGTTTCCGCCATGGCGGAAGCTTTGGCTTATCTGCCGGAGGATTGTCGTATCATCATGGCCTGGGAGAAAACGGAGGAATTATCTCTTGCCAGAGCCTTAGACGGCGAGGCGCCCAAGACGGCGGCCCTGATCATCGGCCCGGAAGGCGGCATCACCTTCGAAGAGGCTCTTCTAGCTAAGGAGAAAGGCGCCAGCTTAGTCAGCCTGGGCAAGCGGATCCTAAGGACAGAAACAGCCGCCTTGGCGGCTTTAAGCATCATTATGTACCGGTGGGGGGATGTTGGGGTTGACTAAAAAAGAGCGAATTGCCCTTTACGCTTTGGGCTGTAAGGTAAACCAGGAAGAAGGAGCCGCCATTTTAGACCTCTTTCCCCAAGACGCCTTTGAGACCGTGGATTTTCAAGAGCCGGCGGATATTTATATCGTTAATACCTGTACTGTGACGCACCTGGCGGATAAAAAGTCCCGGCAGCTTTTGCGGCGTACCGCCCGGGAGAATCCCGGCGCCATCATTGTGGCCATGGGCTGTTACAGTCAAATGAATCCTCAGGAAGCGGCCGCCTTGCCCGGTGTGGATCTGGTCATCGGTACCAATAACCGCCACCTCCTGCCCCAACTTCTGGAACAATTGAAAAAAGCCCGCAAAGAGGGCTTTATGGATACCATGGTTGTGGTGGAAGACCCTAAAAAAGCCACCGTTTATACCGATATACCGGTCAGCGGCAGCCTGCACCAGCGGGTACGGGCTTATTTAAAGATTGAAGACGGCTGCAATAATTTTTGCAGCTACTGCATCATTCCTTATGCCCGGGGCCCTGTGAGGAGCAAGCCGCTGGAGCTCATCCTCACTCAGGGCAGGGAACTGGTGGCCGCCGGCTATCCGGAGATCGTCCTTACCGGCATTCACACCGGCGCTTATGGCAGTGATCTGCCGGGAAATGTTCGTTTGTCGGATGTGGCCGCCGCCTTGGCCGCGCTGCCGGGATTAAAACGCTTGCGCCTGGGATCTGTGGAACCGCCGGAAGTCACATGTGACTTACTGGACATCATGGCAAAGTATGACAATATTTGTCCGCATCTGCATATACCCCTGCAAGCAGGGGACGACGATACTCTAAAGGCAATGGGACGGCATTATACACAAGGGGAATATGCCGCCATCGTGGAACGGATCCGGCAGGCCCTGCCTATGGCGGCCATTACTACGGATATCATGGTAGGTTTCCCGGGAGAAGATGAGACTCGCTTTCAAAACAGCCTGGCTTTTGCCCGAAAAATGGCATTTGCCAAGATCCATGTTTTTCCTTATTCCGTCCGTCCTGGCACCAAAGCGGCGCTTTTCTCAAATCAGGTTTCCCCAGAAGCAAAAGCTGAAAGAGTCCGGGCTATGCAGACGGTGGGAGAGGAAGGCAGAGCCCGTTTTGCTGCCGCTTATATCGGCGAACCTCTCCGTGTCTTAGTGGAACAAAAAGAAGTGATCGGCGGCAAAAGCTATTGGACAGGGCATAGCGACACTTATCTGCCGGTGGCATTTCTCTCGGAAAAGCCGGAGCTCAAAGGGGCTCTATTGGCTGTTTCCGGCATAAAATGGCAAGAGGAATGGCTTTTTGCAGCCCTTCTGTCTTGACAGCTAAGAAGAATAGGATTATACTAAAAAAACAGATGTTTTTTAAAGGGGGTTAGGCGGATGACGGATTGTATTTTTTGTAAGATGGTGGAAAAAGAGATCACACCCAAGATCGTTTTTGAAAATGAAAAGGTCTTGGCTTTTTATGATATCAACCCGAAAGCACCGGTTCATGTGCTGATCATCTCCAAAAAACACATTGCCTCTCTAGCGGAAGTAACCGGAGAAGACCGGGCCCTCTTAGGAGAAATGCAGGTTGTGGCAGCTAAAATCGCCGCTGATCTTGGTATCGCAGAGAACGGCTACCGTTTGATCTGCAACTGCCGGGCCGATTCCGGGCAGGAAGTGCCGCATTTGCATTATCATCTGATCGGCGGACATCCCATGGGTCAATTTTGGTAAAAATATAAATAGTTGACTATATGGACTGTTTTCTGTATAATATTTTTGTTATCCTTTTATTTTGTGATACAGGGGTTACAGGCACCAGTGGAGGGGGGGGAAGAGAATGAGCGAGATTAGGGTTGGCAAAAATGAATCTTTGGACAGCGCTCTGCGACGCTTTAAACGCACCTGCCAAAAAGCCGGTGTTATGGCAGAAATACGCAAACACGAGCATTATGAAAAACCTAGTGTAAAGAGAAAGAAAAAATCGGAAGCAGCCAGAAAACGTAAATGGAACTAAAACCCCCCGCTGAATAAAGACTAAAAACCCGACTCAATTGAGTCGGGTTTTTTTATATTGCTTATGCCGGAAACCCAAAAAGGATTCCTGGCATGGCATAGGCGATCTTTGATGGGAAATATCGAGATTCCCTTGGTTTTTATCATAAGATATTAAAATAGTCGTTTGGTAAAATGCACTGTTTGCCTTTGGCTGGTGCAAAATTCAAGCGGCTATTTTTTATGCTCTGTTTTTTATGAAGAAACATTGCTTTACTTGCCTTTCATCGGAACTTAGTGGATCTGGATTTTGGTAGATTGATCAGGTTTTTGTTCTTTCGGGATGGTTATTTGTAGCAGTCCGCCTTCAAAATCGGCGGCGGCGCCTTCTCCCGCGGCATGAGGCAGCTTGAAGGAACGCTGCATTAATCCGTATTTTCTTTCCCTGTGAATATAGTTTTCTTGTGCCTCTTCGTTATTTTCTTGTTGCTGCACGGCGATGGTGAGGATGCCATCTTCCAGTTTAATATCGATTCCTTCTTTTTTAACGCCGGGGAGCTCCGCGTCGATCATATACTCCTTATCATTTTCCCGCACGTCGATTTTGAAACTTTTGTCAGACAAAAACGTCGAAGGAGTGATGTCGCTGAAAAAATCTTCCAATGTGTTATAAAAATCAAAAAATCGGTTCGGTCTTTGCAATGCTTTGCCCATCATCATTTCTCCTTTTTATGGTTTGCATTCTGTGGTTTTTACAATATTGATGTTCATGCTCTCTGATTTTACTATCATTTTTTATTAACATTAGGATCATTAGATCATTGGATCATTGGGTGGTTTTTTCTTGCCGGTCCTATCCAACTGTTTGATAAAACTGCCAATCCTTAATCTGAAATCGTCTCGGGTGTTGCCTTTCCGGTTTTTCGGCCATCATATTGCAATCATTTGTTAAGAAGAATCTGACATCCTATCAGTGCACGAAATCGAATGATTATGAAACAATTGGGGAAACTTATTTTAACGCTCTTAATATTTCCCATTTTGTGGTATACTATTCTAAATGTATGTTCACATAATGCATTAACCTGTTTTCCGCGCAGTTTTGGTCATCCCGTACCGCTTTCTTAAAATACCGGTATGATTCCGGCGGAAATGCGCTCTATTTAGTATCCAAATTGCGCACGAAACACATCATTATGTGAACAAAAAAGCAGATCGGAGGTGTCGGCCTTTGCGTAAAAGTTGCCTGGTCATATTGGTTTTTGCCATCCTTGTGGGGATGTTTTTACCCGGCATGGCCTTAGGGGCAAACGATACGGTTTATGTGGTGGAAATCAACGGCGATATTGATAAAGCTTTGGTCACTGTATTGGAAAACGCTTTTGAAAGTGCCCAAAAATTAGGCGCCAAACGGATCCTGATAGAGATTGATACCTATGGCGGTTATATCGATTCGGCGATCAAGATCAAAGATATCATTATGGCATCACCGATTCCGGTGACCTGCTGTGTGGCGAATAAAGCAATTTCCGCAGGGTCTTTGATTGCTTTGGCGGGAAATGAACTTCTTATGGCTCAGGGCAGTGTCATCGGTGCGGCGGAACCCCGCGTCGGCGACGAGCCTGCCGATGAGAAAGCATTGTCCATGTGGGTAGCGGAATTGTCCGCCACAGCAGAGTCCAGGGGGAAAAACGGTACCATTGTCGCCGCCATGGCGGATAGCTCCATTGTGATAGAAGGGTTGACGGAAAAAGGCAAGCTTTTGACTTTAACGGATACCCAGGCCATAGAACAGGGAATTGCCGAGGGAACTTATACGAGCCGGGAGCATACGCTGGCCCGTTACGCTCTGGGTAATGCCAATATCATCGTGAACCAGCCGACCTTTCAAGAAAAAATGGGACGTTTCCTGACCAATCCCGTAGTGGCGCCCATTCTCTTGACGATAGGCATTGTCGGATTGCTCTTGGAGGTCATTACCACAGGCTTCGGCGCCTTCGGCGTTTTAGGCATCGTGGGCATTCTCCTTTATTTCGGCGGCGGGGTCATGGCCGGGTATGCAGGCTGGGTAGCGGCAACGCTTTTCATCGGCGGTCTTGTTTTAATCGCTTTGGAGATCTTCGTGGTGCCGGGGTTCGGTGTTACGGGCATTGTGGGGATTGCCGCTTTAATAGGCGGTGTTTTCGCGGTATCCCCCAGTTGGGAGCAGGCCATCCTGTCTCTTATCATCTCCATCCTGGCTTCAGTTGCGGTGATTGCCTGGAGCGTCAAGTATCGGAAAACGCGCAAGCTTTGGAGCCGTCTCATCCTTTGGGGCAAGGAAGATAAAAAATCGGGTTTTGTGGCGCCGCAGTTGGGTCTGGAGGCTCTTTTAGGCGCTCGGGGCGTCTCCGTTACCCCGCTGCGTCCGGCAGGAACCGCCATCATCAATGAAAAACGGGTTGATGTGGTCACACAAGGCGAATTCATTGAACCCAATGTGCCCGTCGAGGTCATCGCAGTGGAAGGTATGCGTGTTGTAGTCAAAACTTTGGCATAGATTAAATTTTTAGAATATGAAGGAGGAGCAAAATGAGTGTTTTATTCGGAACCGCATTAGCGGGCTTGTTTACCATTATTGTTGTTGTCATTCTGGTCATTATTATTTTGAGCTTTATTCCCATCGGACTATGGATTTCAGCATTGGCCGCCGGAGTGAAGATCAGTATTATTGACTTGATTGGGATGCGGTTAAGAAGGGTTTCGCCCGCCAAAATCGTCAATCCTTTGATCAAAGCGCACAAGGCAGGCTTAGATGTCAGCGTCAGCAAACTGGAAGCCCACTATTTGGCAGGGGGCAACGTGGATCGTGTTGTGAATGCTCTGATTGCATCCGAGCGGGCGGATATTGCTTTGCCTTTTGAGCGCGCTGCCGCCATTGACTTAGCGGGCCGCAATGTTTTGGAAGCAGTGCAGATGAGCGTCAATCCCAAAGTGATTGAAACTCCTATTGTAGCAGCCGTTGCCAAAAACGGGATTGAGGTAAGAGTCAAAGCGCGGGTCACAGTTCGTGCCAATATCGACCGCCTGGTAGGTGGTGCTGGAGAAGAAACGATTATTGCCCGGGTCGGCGAAGGGATCGTTACCACGGTAGGTTCCAGTGAAATGCATAAGGAAGTGTTGGAAAACCCCGATCGGATTTCCCGTACCGTATTAGCCAAAGGCCTAGATGCCGGTACTGCCTTTGAGATCCTTTCCATCGATATTGCCGATGTGGATGTCGGCCGTAATATCGGTGCTCAACTGCAAACAGATCAAGCGGAAGCCGATAAACGCATTGCCCAGGCTAAGGCCGAAGAAAGACGGGCCATGGCTGTGGCTGCGGAACAGGAAATGATCGCCGCCGTTCAGGAAATGCGCGTCAAAGTAGTAGCGGCGGAAGCAGAAGTTCCCTTGGCTCTGGCAGAAGCTTTTAGAAACGGGAAATTGGGAGTCATGGACTATTATAATATGCAAAATATCCAGGCGGATACGCAGATGCGTCAAGGCATTGCCACCTCCGGTGTGGATAAAACCAGTGATAAAAAACCTACTTCCAATAAATAACTGCCTCTCTCAATAATTAATTAAGCCACTATTTAGCAGTTATGAGCAGAAAGGAGGAGGGACATGGAAGGATTTTTTGGCGTAATCATATGGATCATCATTATGATAGCAGCGGGCGTCTCAAAGAATAGAAAAGCACAGCAGAAAAAGGAAAGCACTCTGTCGCAATCAAGAGACCGGCGAACCGTTCAAAGACCGGTATTGCAAAACGACCCGTGGGCGGAATTGAAAAAGATCATGGGTGAAGAGGAGCCGTCCCTTCCTCAAAGGAAGGCTCCTGCCGCTGCCCCGAAAAGAGATCCTGAATGGTATGCCGGAGAAGGCTTCGGCGACGATTTGATGGGGACGGAAGGTTATGCCGCCGAGATCATGGAAGGTGCTAGAGGAGGGGCTGCCACGATCGTGGAGCCGCAAAATACCGAGGGCAGCGCCTCCCTGGAAGGCCGGGGCATCCAGGGGGAGGACCGTCGGTATGAAAGCAGCATCACCAGCAGATTGAATGTGCCGAAAGAAGAAAAGAAAGCAGAAAAAATCCATAAGAATCAGGAATTGCCCGCCATTTTTTCTGCCTTCTCACAGGAAAACTGGGCGCAAGCGGTTATTTTGGCAGAAATCATTGGGGAGCCATTGGCCAGAAGACCAAAGAGAGTTTGCCCTAAATACCGCTAGATCACTTTGGAAAACGGCAGAGTATGCCAAAGTTGCCTGCCGCCGGAACCGTCAACAAAACGTTCATAGCACCTTCGACCTAGGCATAAAGATAGGTTGGAGGTGCTTTTCTTATGGAGCAAAAGAGTAAAAATCCCTCAGATAAAGATAAAAAAAAGCGCGAACTGCTGAAAAGTACATTTGCCGATCTTTTGGAAATCCCCCAAGAGATGGCGCTCAATTTGCCGAAAATGATCCTTGTCGGCAATTTACGGCTTTCCATTGAAAACCATCAGGGGATCATCGGTTACAGTGAAGAAGAGATCCGGGTCAAAGTCAATACAGGTTACCTCCTTATTACCGGCAAAGGCATGACACTACCCGCCATCAGCAATGAGGAAATCCTGATCAACGGAGAGATCAACAATGTTTCCATCATACTTGACAAGGGGGAAGCCTGATGCTTGAATGGCTGAAAATGTATTTCTCCGGCTGGGTCATTATTCACATCAGCGGCAATAAAAAGGAAGCTCTGCTCAACTTAGCGCTGCAAGAAGGGATCGATCTGTACGATATCCGTATCCTGGAAAACGGCGATATTACGGCTAAGGTCTATTTCAGGCAAATCGGCGCCATGCGGCATCTGGCCCGTTCTTCCGGAGTGACCTTTCGTTTGTATCACCGGTTCGGGCCTCTTTTTATCTGGCGCTATTTAAAGAAAAGAAAAATGCTTGTGGCAGGTTTCCTCTTTTTTTTAGTGTCGATTTATACGCTTTCTTCTTTTGTGCTGTTCATTCAGATAGACAGCAAAGGACCGCTTTTGCACATGACAACCAAAACCATCGAAAAGGCGGCGGTGGAATCCGGTATTGCCTGGGGAAAATATATTCCGGATCTGGATCTTCGGCAAGCGGAGAAGGCAATACTTTTAAAATTGCCGGAATTGTCCTGGGTCGGGATCAACCGACAGGGTTCCATGCTCCATATCCAGGTAGCCGAACGTAAAGTAGCGGAACCGGACGCCGATACCGCAAAACTGTTGATCGCCGCCGCCAAAGATGGCATAATAAAGGACATCCTGGTGATGCAGGGAGAAGCATTGGTCAAACGGGGAGATACCGTAGCGGCCGGCCAGCCTTTGGTTCTACCGAAAAATGGCAAAGCCCGCGCCATGATTATGGCCCGGGTCTGGTACGAGGGGACCGGTCAATGCGGGGAAACCGAAGAGCAAAAAATCGATACGGGGCCTCTTGTCAAAAATTGGTGGCTGGAAGATCAAAAAGGGAAAAAATTAATGCTTTGGGGAGAATTACCCTCAGAAGATTGGGCATTGGTTTATGAAAAGGAACAAGCACTGGTCATTTGGCAAGGGATTGACTTGCCTTGCTTTATCATGGAACGCACCTATCAGCCGCAAAAATCTGAATTAAAAAACTGGGGAGCAGCGGGAGCCGAAGAAGAAGCTTATGCCAGGGCCGTTCAAATGATTCGCCAAACCATGCCTCCCGAAAGCCAATTATTGAAGGAAGAAGTGATCCCCTTGGCACAGGAGGGAAATATCCATCATGTCAAGGTGGTATGGGAGTGTCTGGAAGATATTGCGTTAATTTCTGGCGCCGCAGGAATATCTACCATTGAGTAAGTTTGGTAATATATAGTATAATATAATTGTTTCAGTATAACTTTTAAAAAGGAGGCCAAACATTTGGTCAAAAATGCTGCGCTGAAGATAGAGAAAATCGCAATCAAAAATAATGTACAAGCTGCGAATCTATTAGGGGAACAAGACGAGAACCTGGCGCTTCTGGAAAAGAATCTGAAAGCAAAGATCACTGTGCGGGGAGATGAAATCACGCTTTCCGGCAGCGTGGATGAAATCGAAAAGGCCAAAAAAGTATTGGATCATCTTCTGGTCTTAGCCAATGCCGATATCGTGGTAACACGGGCGGCTGTCAATTATGCCCTGGGTATGGCGGAAAATAATAACCAGGATGTCAATCATTTGGCACAGACCGTTTATGTGACGCCGAGAGGCAAACAGATCAAAGCCAAGACCTTTGGACAGCGGGCATATCTGGAAGCCATCCGTAATCATGATATTACCTTCGGCATCGGTCCCGCCGGCACCGGCAAGACTTATCTGGCTGTGGTTATGGCGGTGATGGCATTGAAATCAAAAGAAGTCAATAAGATCGTTTTGGTGCGGCCCGCGGTGGAAGCTGGGGAAAAGCTGGGCTTTCTCCCGGGTGATTTACAGGATAAAGTCAACCCATACCTGCGTCCCATTTATGATGCCTTAGACGATATTTTGGGCACGGAGTTGGCCGCTAAATATATCGAACGCAATATCATCGAGGTGGTTCCTTTGGCTTATATGCGGGGACGCACCTTAGACGACGCCTTTATTATTTTGGACGAGGCACAGAACACCACCTCCCCGCAAATGAAAATGTTTCTCACCCGTTTGGGGATCGGTTCCAAAGCGGTTATTACGGGGGACATTACCCAAATAGACTTGCCTGGGGGCGAAGGTTCAGGCCTTATTGAGGCGGAAAAAATATTACAAGAGATTGAAGGAATTTCTTTTTCTTATTTAACGGAGATGGACGTGGTGCGCCATCCCTTGGTGCAAAAAATCATTTTGGCCTACGGGCGGAAATGAAATTAACCCGAATGCATTGGGAAGCCTTTCTGAGCTTTTCTTTGGTTTTCCATTCCGAAAGGAGATCATGCTTTGGACAAACGTCAGAAAAAAGGAAAATATGCCGGGAGCCGTACCCTGCGTCTCGCCTGGGCCATATTTTTTATTGCCGTCACCTTTGTCATATTAAGCATCAATTTTTTACCGGACAGAGTTTTCCTGGAAGTAGGGGAAAGAGTAGACAAAAATATTTATTATTCCGGTTCCGCCACTACTTTTGTCAGCAGTTCCCTGACTCAGGAAGCCAAAAATGCCGCCGCGCAGAAAGTGGCGCAAATCTACCGCTATGACGATACGGTAATTCCCCATACGGAGGAACAGATTGAAGACATATTCTCCGTGTTTTCCACCATCAAAAATAATGAGCTCCTGACGGCAGAAGAGAAACTGGAGCAAGCCAAGAATGCTTTGCCGGGTGAGATTCCGGAAAGCAGCCTTTCCTATGCTCTGGCCAGCAGCGATCAGGTCTTGGGGGAGCTTAATACTTATTTGAAAAACACGATTGAGACAGCTTACGGTTCAGGGGTCGCGGAAACAGGTCTTGCGGATCTGGAAAGCAGTATTTTGAGTACCATTAGCGAATCCAACTATAAAACCTCCGCGAAAGAGCTGCTTTCCGCCATCGTCGGCTTTTTGGAATTCACTCCCAACATGTTGCAGGATCAGGTGGCGACCATGGACGCGGTGGAAAAGGCCATGTCGGAGGTAGCGCCGGTACAGGTCACGGTAAGACCGGGGGAACTTTTGATCGCGGCGGGGGAAACGGTAACGGCCGACGATCTGGAAACCTTGAAGACTTTGGGACTGCAAACGGAAACGAATGATTCCCTGACCTATATCGGTCTTTTGGCTTTTGTCTTCCTTATGTTTTTGTTTTTTGGTATTTATCTGCGCTTTTACTGCCGGGAGGTTTGGGAGGACAGCTCCAAGATCCTGCTTTTAGGACTTTTGATCAGCTGCACCTTGTTATTCGGCAAAGTTATTACCATGCTGAATATCAGCACCCGCTGGGAAACCGACGCCCTGATGGGATTTTTGATTCCGGTTCCTGCTTGCGCCATGCTGATGGCCGCTCTTTTTAATCATAAAGTGGCGCTGCTTGGTACGGTTTTCGTCAGCATCTTTGCCGGAGTTCTGGGAGGAGGCCAGCTTGGCTATACCTTGGCCGCCGTGATAGGCGGCATTGTCGGGATCTATCAAGTCACTAAAATGGGTCAGCGCAGTAAATATGTCACCGCCGTGCTGTATGTGGGGGCCGCCTGTGCCGCCACCGTAACAGCTTGGGGCCTGATGTGGAGCTATAACTGGGAATATATCAGCATTGGCGTGATCATGGGTTTTATTAACGGGCTGTTGTCGGCAATTTTGACCATTGGCAGTCTGCCCTTTTGGGAAGGCGCCTTTGGTATTACCACCGAGGTGCGGCTTTTGGAGCTTTGTAACTCCAACCAGCCTTTGCTGCACCAGTTGATGGTAGACGCCCCCGGTACGTATCAACATAGCATTTTGGTGGGGAATCTGGCGGAAGCCGCGGCGGAGGATGTAGGCGCCAATTCTCTCTTGGCTCGGGTCGGTTCCTATTATCATGATATCGGCAAGGTAAAGCGGCCCTATTTCTTCATCGAAAATCAGGGAACCGGTGAAAATCCCCACGATAAGCTGCAACCTACTTTAAGCACATTGATCATCTCCTCCCATCCCAAAGAAGGAGTGGAAATGGCGGCGGAATACAAACTGCCCGAAGCAGTTTTGGATATCATCGGGCAGCATCACGGCACGGGACTTGCGGGCTTTTTCTTCCAAAAAGCGCAGGAAAGCGGTATGGAAGATGTCAAAGAAGCAGATTTCCGCTACCCGGGGCCTAAACCTCAGAGCATGGAAGCAGCCATTGTTCTTTTGGCGGATAGTGTACAGGCTGCCATCCATTCTATGGCAAAACCGACCAAAGGACAGATCGACGGCAAAATCAGGGAGATCATCCGAGACAAGTTTGACGACGGACAATTGAGCGAAAGTCCTTTGACCTTCCGTGACTTGGAGATCATCGCCAATGCTTTCAGCCGGGTGCTGGCCGGCGTTTCTCACAGCCGCATCAGCTATCCGCCCAATATGGAGAAAGAACTGAAAAAGAAAAGAGGCAAAAAGAATGTCGGTTTCCATCAGCAATCATCAGAAAAAGACGGCGCTTCCGAAAGGATGGCAGAGCTTGTTGCGCCGAGCAGCCAAGATGACTCTGGAAACAGAAAAGAGCCGCCTACTGCCCAAGACGGGGCTCAACATCAGCCTGACGATAACGGATAACCAAGAGATCCAAGCGCTTAATAAAACGTACCGTAATATAGATAAAGCGACCGACGTCTTGTCCTTTCCCATGTATGAAGCAGAGGAACCCATCATCGCTCCTTCGGAATTGGGGGATATTGTTATCTCTGCTGAGACTATGGCGGCGCAGGCAGCGGAATATGGTCACGGGCAGGAGCGGGAGCTAACCTTTCTTTTTGTCCATGGCCTTTTGCACCTTTTAGGCTATGATCACGAACAGGGCAAAGAAAAAGAAGATTTGATGTTTGCCCGGCAGGAAGAGATTATGCAAAAATTGGGCCTGGAAAGGCGGGAAGCCCTATGATCAAGCGGCAAGGTTCCGAACGTCAATCATTTGCCTGTGCTTTTTCCGGCATTATAAAAGCCTGCGCCATCGAAAAACATATGCGCATTCATATTCTCATTGCCATCGCCGTCTTGGTCGTATCTCTCATCTGCCGGATTGATGTCTGGGAGTGGGTGGCGGTGATCTTAGCCATTGCCCTGGTATTGGGCGCCGAACTGATTAATAGCGCCGTGGAAGCCGTGGTGGATCTGGTTTCTCCGGAAAAGCACCCACTGGCGGCCTATGCCAAGGATGCCGCGGCCGGAGGCGTTCTCATTGCGGCATTGGCGGCGGCAGTAGTGGGGCTCATTATCTTTCTGCCCCGTTTTTGGTTTTTGATCTCGGCGCATCTCTCGCTTATTTCAAACCTTTAGGAGGAAACCATGAAACGACCTAAGATGTTTTTGATCCTGTTGTTGGCGGTTTGTCTGTTTTTAACGGCCTGCGGCAAAGAGAGCACGGCGGATACATCACAGACAGAGGATACCACGGCCATAGAGGATTCCCAGCCGGAAGAAGAACCTGCGCCTTACAATTGCCCTTTGGACAATGCGCCTTTGATTGAAATGCCGGCGCGGCCCATTCTGATCAGCATTGACAATAACCCAAAGGCCCGGCCCCAGACAGGCCTGAATCAGGCCGATATCGTTTATGAGGTTCCCGCGGAAGGCGGCATCAGCCGCTATCTGGCGCTATACTATCACGGTACGGCGGAAAAGATCGGCCCGGTAAGAAGCGCCCGTCCTTACATGATCGATATTGCCCGGGAGTGGGACGCCGTTTTTCTCCATGCGGGAGGCAGCCCGGACGCTTATAGCTATCTTAGCAAAGGAATTGTGGACTCCTTTAATGAAATCAGCCATTCCGGGGGGTTTTGGCGGGACAAGAGCCGGAAAGCGCCGCATAACCTATATACCTCCATTGAGAAAATCTGGCCTTATATCGAGAAAAAAGGCTGGGATGAAGCGGTTCCGGTACGAAGCTATGTTTTCTCCGATGATCCGGTGACCGGCGCCGATGCTTCCTGGGTCAAGACCGCCTATCCGTATTCTAAGATCAGCTACCGTTATGACAGCGCCAGCGGCCTATATGAACGTTTGCTCAATAGCGAGGACTATACGGATGCCGTCACAGGCGAAGTACTTACCGCAAGCAACATCATTGTGCAGCGGGTAAAATCAAAGGTGTTGGATTCCGAAGGCCGCCTGGAGATCGATCTGGTGGGCAGCGGTGAGGCTTGGCTGATGCGGGATGGGGTCGCTATCGCCGGAACCTGGAAAAAAGAAGGCTTAAATCAGCCTACGGTTTTTTATGATGAGAACGGCCGGGAATTCCGGCTCAAAACAGGCAGGACCTGGATCGAGGTCATGGATCAGAACTGCACTTTCCAGCTGCCGGCCGCAGCCAGTACAGAATAAGAAAATTGCGAGGGAAAATATGAAAGAATTCAAATCCGGCTTTGTTGGCATCATCGGCCGCCCCAATGTGGGAAAATCCACCATGTTAAACGAGATCCTGGGACAAAAGGTCGCCATTATGTCCGACAAAGCCCAGACCACCAGGAATAAGATTCATGGCGTCTATACCGATGAGAAGATGCAAATCGTCTTTTTGGATACGCCGGGCGTACACAAGCCCCAGCACAAGCTGGGGGAATATATGTCCAAGGCGGCTTTGAGCGTGGTAGGGGACGTGGATGTCATTTTGTATCTGGTGGATGCCACAGCCGAGATCGGCGGCGGCGAGGAATATATTACCAAGCGTCTGGCCGGCGCCGCATGTCCCATTTTTCTTGTGGTTAATAAAATCGATCTTTTGACGCCACAGCAGCTTTTACCTGTCCTGGACCGCTACGGCAAGCTTTTGCCCTTTGCCGAGGTGATTCCGGTATCCGCCAAGACGGGGGATAATCTAGAAAGGCTTTTGACGGTTTTGGCGAAATATCTGGAACCCGGTCCTCAATATTATCCTACCGATATGGTGACGGATCAGCCGGAACAAAAGATCATGGCGGAGATCATCCGGGAAAAAGTTCTTTTGAATACCTCGCAGGAAGTACCGCATGCCGTGGCAGTCGAGCCCATTCAGGTGGAAAAGCGGCGGGGCGATCTTCTTTATATCGGCGCCAATATCTATGTGGAACGGGACAGCCAAAAAGCCATCATCATTGGCAAAAACGGTGCTATGCTGAAAAAGATTGGTTCGGAAGCCCGCCCGGAGATTGAACGGCTTTTTGGCAACCGGGTCTTTTTAGAGTTGTGGGTTAAAGTAAAAAAGGACTGGCGCAATAAAGAAGCGGAAATGCGCAGCCTGGGCTATAACAGTAAAGAGATATGATTTTTATAAAATTTTTCAGATATAGATTCAAAAATTGTATTTGATAAAATTTTAAGACAATCCGCTTTGGTAAATAGCTTTTCATGAAGCAGCGAAATGGAAGAAATGGAAGAAAGTGATAGATCAAGCGGAGACACAAATGAAAACGGGTGGCATGCCCAGCAGAATGCCCATGGCTAAGTGGGAAAGAAAGATATTTGACAGCTTGTCAATGACTTGTTTTGGTATGTGAAGTATGCTTGTAGTATTTTGGACGCTTGCCGCCCATCATAAAAAAGATCATGTTACCGCAGCTAAAAAGCAGTAAAAACAGAGGATATGCGATGGATACCCGTTCGTTTTTGACAGAATCCGTTATTTTAAAAGGCAGGGATTACGGCGAGGCCGATCGCATTTTGATCGTATTCAGCCGGGAAAAGGGCAAGCTCTCCTGCATCGCCAAAAGCGCCAGGAAGCCCAAGAGCAATCTGCGCGGGCCGACGCAGCTTTTCTGCCACAGCCGGCTTTCTGTGTCTGGCAGCAAAGGACTTTTGACCTTGACCCAGGGAGAGACCATCGACAGCTTTTGGGGTCTCAGGGATGATCTGGACAAGATCGCTTATGCTTCTTATCTGGCGGAGTTGGTTGACTGTGCCTTGCCGGAGGGCAAACCGCAGGAAAGGCTTTTTATTCTGCTGGTTGCCGCCTTTACCCTTTTGGAAGCGGTGGAAGATCGTGAGCTCATTGCCCGCTATTTCGAACTGAAGCTTCTGGGACTGCTGGGATATAAGCCTCAGCTTACTTCCTGCGCCCTTTGCGGCAGAGGTCTAGCCGGGAGCAGCTTTTCTTTATCGCCTGCCAGGGGCGGTATCGTCTGCGCTTCCTGCAGCCACCTGGCAGACGACGGAACGCCTATGTCCAATGGGGCCATCGCCACCATGGAACGTATGTTCCAGCAAGAACTGCCCAAATGGTTCAATTTGAAGCTTGGTCCGGCTTATCGCCGGGAGCTGGATTTTGCTATCGCCTCCTATATGGAATATTATCTGGAGCGCAGCCGCCGGGCCAGAGAAGTCTTACATAAATTCACGTCGCCGTATTGATTTTTTATACAAACATTGCATAAAACCAATGATAAAAATGTTTGACAGAACTGCAAATTTTTGTTAAAATTATTTTGCTTTCAATATATAAAGGCAATGAAAGAGAAATAAACGCCGTTTGAAAAACAGTGAGCCGGGATAGTGGGAACCGGTATCGGTACGGTGAAAGGCACCTCTTGAGCTGCAGTTAAGCTGCCGGTAACGGGCCGTTATCCCAAGAAAGACGACTTGTTTCAAGTCAATCAGGGTGGAACCACGAGTAAGACTCTCGTCCCTGCCAGTGTGGCGGGCACGAGTGTTTTTTTTTGAGGATTCTGGGTTCATGTATACAATTAAGTATAGGTAAGCAAGCAATTAAAGAATTAAGGAATTAAAGAATTAAAGAAGTGTAAGATTAATGAAGTAGACGGCAATAGAACCTTTGAAATTATTAATATCTTGAGGCTGATAATCCTACATTTCCAAACCATGAATCAATATCGATAAGGAAGTAATTAAGTAAGGAGGAAGAGCCTGTGAACTTCCAACAAATGATTTTAGAATTGCAAAGCTTTTGGGGTAAGCAAGGCTGCTTGATCTGGCAGCCCTATGACCTGGAAGTAGGGGCGGGCACCATGAATCCCGCCACCTTTTTACGCTGCTTGGGGCCGGAGCCATGGAAAGCGGCTTATGTAGAGCCTTCCCGCCGCCCCACCGACGGGCGTTATGGGGAAAATCCCAACCGCTTACAGCATTATTACCAATTTCAGGTCATTTTGAAGCCGTCGCCCGACCATGTGCAGGAGCTGTATTTGGATAGCCTGAAGGCCATTGGCATTGATCCGCTGGAGCATGATATACGCTTCGTGGAAGATAACTGGGAATCGCCCACCTTGGGCGCCTGGGGTCTGGGCTGGGAGGTCTGGCTGGACGGCATGGAGATATCGCAGTTCACCTATTTTCAGCAATGCGGCGGCATCGACTGCAAACCGGTGAGCGCCGAGATCACCTATGGCATCGAACGCCTGGCCATGTATATTCAGAAAAAAGACAGCGTTTACGACATCAACTGGACGGATGACATCACTTACGGAGATGTTCACCATCAAAGCGAAGTGGAATTTTCCCAATACAATTTCCACCATTCCAATACGCAAATGCTGTTCCAGCTTTTTGATATGTTTGAAAAGGAAACGGAGCAGGTGGTAGCCAAAGGTCTTCCGGAGCCTGCCTATGATTATGCTTTGAAATGCTCCCATACCTTCAATCTTTTGGACGCCAGGGGTGCTATCAGCGTCACGGAACGCCAGAGTTATATCGGAAGAGTGCGGAATCTTTCCAGGCTTTGCGCGGCCGCTTTTGTCGAGCAGAGGCAGAATCTGGGCTTTCCTCTTTTAAAGGATGAGAACCTCCGCCGGGAATTGGGCTTGGCTCCATTGGCAAAGGAGGCGGATTAAAATGACAAAAGATCTTTTATTTGAGATCGGCACGGAAGAGATTCCTGCCCGGTTTATGGAACCGGCGCTTTCACAAATGGCGGAGCTGGCTAAGACCCTTTTGGGTAACGAAGACCTTCCCTTTGGCGGAATCAAGACTTATGGCACGCCAAGACGGCTGACCCTCTTGGTCAGCGGTTTGCCGGAAAAACAGGCGGACCGCAAGGTCTTAGTGAAAGGACCCGCCAAGAAAGCTGCTTATGATGCGGAAGGCACACCTACCAAAGCTCTCCTGGGCTTCTGCCGGGGGCAGGGCGTGACACCGGAGCAAGTGGTGGAGCAAGACTTGAACGGTATCGCCTATGTCTATGCCGATAAAGAGATCAAAGGCCGGGCAACCAAGGAGATCCTCCCCCAGCTGCTTTCGGAAATCATCGGTAAGATCTATTTCCCCAAGCCCATGCGCTGGGGCTATCACGAAATGCGCTTCGCCCGGCCCATCCATTGGCTAGTAGCCTTATGGGGGGAAGAAGTGCTACCCCTTACGGTCGCTGGTGTGACTGCCGGCAATCAGAGCCGCGGCCACCGCTTCTTAGGCAAACAGAAAGTCACCATCAAAGACCCTCAAAGCTATGTGGCGGCATTAAAAGAAGAGTATGTGATCGTCGATCCGGCGGAACGGAAAGCGCTCATCTGGCGCCAGGTGGAAGAGGCGGCAGCCTCCTGCGGCGGTTATGTGAAAGAAGACGAGGAACTTTTAACGGAGGTGGCCTTCCTCCTGGAATATCCCACGGCATTGGCAGGCTCTTTCAGCAAAGATTATCTGGCTATGCCTGTTGAAATGGTCATCACCCCCATGCGGGAGCATCAGCGTTATTTTCCCGTTTACCATCGGGAAGGCAATTTATTGCCCAACTTTATCGCAGTAAGAAACGGCGACAAGAATCACTTGGACGTGGTACGTTCCGGTAATGAGAAAGTGCTCTTGGCGCGTTTGTCGGACGCCGACTTTTTCTGGAAAGAAGATTGCCAGCATCCTTTGGAAGACTATGCCCCGCGGCTTGCCGCCATCGTCTTCCATGAAAAGCTGGGCAGCCTGGCCCAAAAAGTGGCGCGGGTCAACGCTTTGGCTGCTTCCATTGCCGCGTTTCTGCATTATGACCAAGGGGAAACCGCCGCTACGGCTCGGGCCGGCGCACTGATGAAATGCGATCTGGTTACCCATGCGGTCTTTGAATTTACCGAATTACAGGGCATCATGGGTAAATATTATGCCAGGGTGCATCACGAGCCCGAAACGGTAGCCGTTGCTATTGAAGAGCATTATTTGCCCCGCTTTGCCGGAGATGACCTGCCTCAAAGCAAAGCCGGCATCACCTTAGCTTTGGCGGACCGTCTGGATTCTTTGACAGGCTTTTTTGCTTTGGACATGCAGCCCACGGGTTCGCAGGATCCGTATGCCCTGCGCCGTCAGGCCATGGGGGTCTGCCAGATCCTGGTACGGCATAATCTGCCCTTGTCTCTGCCGGTCTTATTACAGGCCGCTTATCAAGGCTACCGGGGCGTCGAATTGAAATTAGACAGGGAAGCTACCGTTGCCTCCCTCATGAGTTTTATGAAACAGCGTTTGGAAAATGTCTTAAGCGACGAAGGTGTTGCCTACGATGTTATCAATGCTGTGCTGGCCGGGGATATCGGCGTGCTTGCCGCCGCTTATCAAAAGGCGGTGACCCTGGCGGCCTTCCGCAACGACGAGGCCTTCCGGGAAATGATGACAGGCTTTAAACGGGCTGCCAATATCACCAAAGAACAGGCGCCCCAGACCATTGAACCGCTAGCTTTCACGGAAACGGTGGAACAAGAGCTTTACCGGGCGGTTCAAACCGCCGCAAAAGATGCCAAACTGGCGGCGGAGCAAGAGGATTATCAGGGGATTCTCACCGCATTGGCCGGTTTGCGCCACCCCATCGATGCCTTTTTGACCGATGTTATGGTCATGGAAGAAGACCCTTTGATAAGAGCCAACCGAATCGGTCTTTTGCAGCAAGTGGTGGCTATTGCGGCTCCCATCGGCGATCTGGCACAGCTGGTCGATTAAGAAACCTGTAATTTAAGAGTTTTTTGGGATTTATTCAATTCATTTAAATAATATAAGGAGGAGTTACACGCATGCAAAAATTCGTCTATCTATTTACGGAGGGTAACGCCCAAATGAAAAATTTTTTGGGGGGGAAAGGGGCCAATCTGGCGGAAATGACCAATTTGGGGATGCCCATTCCCCAAGGCTTTACCGTCACCACCGAGGCTTGCAATGATTACTATGCCCAAGGCGGTAAGATCTCGGATGAGATCATCGCGCAAATCGAAACAGCCTTAGCAAAATTGGAAACCATCTCCGGTAAAAAATTCGGCGATCCCAAGAATCCTTTGCTGATCTCCGTGCGTTCCGGCGCCAGAGCTTCCATGCCCGGCATGATGGATACCATCCTCAACTTGGGTTTGAACGACGTTGCCGTAGAAGGCTTGGCCGTCAAAACCGGCAACCCCCGTTTTGCATATGATTCTTACCGTCGTTTTATCCAAATGTTCTCCGATGTGGTGATGAACATTTCCAAAGCCTCCTTTGAAAGGGTCTTAGACGATATCAAAGAAAAGAAACACATCCATTTTGATACCGAAATGAATGCCGAAGACTGGAAAGAAGTCGTCGTCCGTTATAAAGAACTGTACAAAAAAGAGAAAAACGAAGATTTCCCCCAAGATCCCAAAGTACAATTGCTGGAATCCGTCAAAGCGGTCTTCCGTTCCTGGGACAACCCCCGGGCCATTGTATACCGCCGTATGAACGATATCCCCAGCGATTGGGGTACCGCCGTTAACGTCCAGATGATGGTTTTCGGCAATATGGGAGAGACCTCCGGCACCGGCGTCGCTTTCACCAGAAACCCCGCTACCGGGGAGAAGAAAATATTCGGCGAATATCTGATCAATGCCCAAGGGGAAGACGTGGTAGCCGGGATCCGTACGCCCAATCCCATCACCACTTTGGAAAAGGATATGCCCGAAGTCTATACCCAGTTCATGGAGATTGCAAAGACATTGGAAAACCATTACCGCGACATGCAGGATATGGAATTTACCATCGAAGATAAAAAGCTCTATTTCCTCCAAACCAGAAACGGCAAAAGAACCGCTTCCGCCGCTCTCCGCATCGCGGTGAATATGGTGGATGAAGGCATGATCAGCGAAAAAGAAGCTGTTTTGCGGGTGGAACCCAAACAATTGGATCAATTGCTGCACCCCGTTTTTGACGTCGACGCCTTAAAAGGCGCCAAAGAGCTGACCGCAGGCCTGCCGGCTTCCCCCGGCGCCGCCGCCGGTAAAGTTTATTTTACCGCGGAAGATGCCAAGGCCGCCAAGAATGAAAAAGGGGAACGGGTGGTTTTGGTCCGTTTGGAAACCTCTCCCGAAGATATCGAAGGCATGGTGGCAGCGGAGGGGATTTTGACCGTCCGCGGCGGCATGACTTCCCACGCCGCCGTTGTGGCCCGCGGCATGGGCACCTGCTGTGTTGCCGGCTGCGGCGAGCTGCGGGTTCATGAAGAAGAAAAATATTTCACCGTCAACGGTTTGACCATCAAAGAAGGGGAGTATATCTCCTTGGACGGCTCCACCGGTAAGGTTTATTTAGGCGACGTCAAGACCATCGCGCCCGCCATCACCGGTGATTTTGCCCGTTTCATGGGCTGGGCGGACAGCTACCGCACCATGAAGGTCCGCACCAATGCCGACAATCCCAAAGACGCCGCCAACGCCGTCCGCTTCGGCGCCGAAGGTATCGGCCTCTGCCGCACCGAGCATATGTTCTTTGAAGAAGACCGCATCCCCAAGATCAGAAAGATGATCTTAAGTGATACGGAAGCGGAACGCCGTGCCGCTTTGGCGCAATTGCTGCCCTTCCAGAAGCAGGATTTCATTGGCATCTACGAAGCTATGGAAGAACGGCCCGTTACCGTCCGCCTTTTAGATCCGCCGCTGCACGAATTCCTGCCCCAGGACGACGAAACCATTGCCATCCTGGCTCATGATATGCAGATTGACGAAGGCCGCTTGAGAGAAAAGATCGATTATCTCCATGAATTCAATCCCATGATGGGACACCGGGGTTGCCGCCTTGCCGTCACCTATCCGGAGATCTGCGAAATGCAGACCAGAGCCATTATCGAGGCTGCTCTCCAGGTGAAGAAAGAAAAAGGCTTCAACATCATCCCTGAGATCATGATTCCTTTGGTGGGCGAATATAAAGAGTTTAAATATGTCAAAGATGTCGTAACGCAAACTGCCGACACCGTCATTGCCGAAGCCGGGGTTGAGCTGCCCTACCATGTGGGCACCATGATCGAAATTCCCCGCGCATGCGTCATGGCCGACGAGATCGCCAAAGAAGCGGAATTCTTCTCCTTCGGTACCAATGACTTGAGCCAGATGACCTTCGGCTTCTCCCGGGACGACGCCGGCAAGTTCCTGGAAGACTATTATAAGAAGAAAATCTACGAATCCGATCCTTTTGCCCGCCTGGATACCAAAGGCGTCGGTCAGCTGATGCAGCTGGCGGTAGAAAAAGGCCGTTCGACCCGTCCCAATATTAAGCTGGGCATTTGCGGTGAACACGGCGGCGATCCTTCCTCTATTGAATTCTGCTACACCTTGGGTCTGAATTATGTCAGCTGCTCTCCCTTCCGGGTGCCTGTGGCCCGCTTAGCCGCCGCGCAATCCGCTCTTAGAAACAGCTAGAAGTAAAAAATATTAATCTTTCTTTATCCTGATTCCGATATCCGGATAGGAAAGAAATTAGAAAAAATTTAAAAAGAAGCCGGCTATAAAAATACCGGCTTCTTTTTTTTAAACAAGGCGGTGTATGATACTCTGGCGGCGAAGGTTTCTTTGAAAAAACATCCCGCAAATTTTTGCATGCTGCTATTTTCAGGATATAGCAAAAAATATATAGTTAATATCAGAAAAAAGGCAATCCCTGCTCTTGAAAAGAAAATTTTTATGATATGGTTTTTTTACAACGCAGAAATGATATAATAAACCAGAATCCAATATTTGGACGGGGGCTGACAATTTGCAAGGAACCATTCTCTTAACCAGCCTTTTGACCGGCTTTTCCACTGCCATTGGCGCAGTCTTTATTCTTTTGATGGGGCAGATCTCCAAAGGCCGTCTAGCCTTTGTTTTGGGCTTTGCCGCCGGTATCATGTTTGCTATCTCCATCTTTAGCCTTTTGCCGGTAGGTGTTGCCTATGGCACCTTTTGGCAGGTGGCGGCAGGCTTTGGGGTCGGCGTAGCATTTATGTTCCTATTAGATCTGTTGGTTTCGAGAAGCGGTGAGCCGATATCGACGGCAAGCAGAGATTATTTCAAAATGGGCTGCTTTATCGCTTTAGGCATTGCGCTTCACAACTTGCCGGAAGGACTGGCACTGGGCGCTGGTTACCAGGTCACCGATAAAATGGGATTCATGCTGGCGTCAGCCATCGCCTTACATAATATCCCCGAAGGCATCGGGATCGCGGCGCCCTTAAAAATGTCGGGCAGTAAGAGCTGGTTGATTCTCTTCATCACGGCGCTGGCAGGAACCTTTACGCTCTTAGGCACTGTGATTAGTTTGCTGCTTTTTCAGATTTCCTCGCATCTTTTGGCGGTAGCCATGGGTTTCGCGGCGGGAGCCATGATCTACATAGCCAGCGACGAGCTGATTCCCCGTTCCCGCGGCGAAAACAGTGTGAAAGCCAACTGGGGTATCTTAAGCGGATTTTTATTGGTTTTGCTGCTTTCTTTTTTATAGCCCGGTAAATGCATGCGAAGAATTTATTAGAGGAATCGATTGAAAGAATTGATGCTCAGAAATCATCTGATGGGAGGTATCCTGCATGTCCGTTGTCTCGATCAGAAAAACCCAAGGGCTGCCCACTATGCCCGATTTAATGGCAGAGATCGAAGGGCTTTTAAACCCCTTCGGCGGTATGGCAAATTTTATTTTCCCCGGCGCCAAGGTTCTGGTAAAACCCAATGTGGGCAGTATTGTCCCCAAGGAATCGGCCATGGTTACCCATCCCGATGTGGTGGAGGCGGTGGTCCGTTTGGCTCAAAAAGCCGGGGCGGGGGAGATATGGGTGGCGGAATCGTCCATCATCGGCTTTGATACCGACGAAGCTTTTGATAAAGCGGGGTACCGCTCTATGGCGGCGGCTACAGGCGCTGTTTTGATCGATCTGAAAAAAGAAGGCGATACGCCAGTTCCTGTTTTGCAACCTTTGCAGTTGCCGGAAATCCGTGTCTTCCACCGGGCGTTGGCGGCGGACGTCATCATCAATGTGCCAAAATTAAAGACCATTGTGGCTTGTCCTATCAGTGCCGGAATGAAAAACTTAAAAGGGCTGATCCCGGATCGCGAGAAAAAGCGTTGCCATCATACCAACCTGAACCGGGCCATTGTCGATATCTACCAGGTAGTGCGGCCGAATCTTACCATCATCGACGCCATTACCGGTAGTTCTCTGTATCTGCCCATTGAGCATCATCTGCTTTTGGGGGGAGTGGATACCGTGGCTTTAGATACGGTGGCGGCCATCTGCGCCGGCGTTAACCCGGATACCGTGGAATATCTGGTGCTGGCCGATCAATACGGCTTTGGCGTCATGGAACCCAACGATATCCACATCGTGGGGGAAAATCCTTACGAGGTGCAAAAACAATATAAAAAAGCGGACACCGATATCGAAGCCTATAAGACTCTTTATCCCCAGGTGGAAGTGGTGGCCGGCAGCGCTTGCTCCGGCTGTGTCAATTCCGTGGAGCTGATGCTGAAGCGGGGAGAGAGCATGGGCTGGCTTGCAAAATGGCGGGACAAGCTGGTTATCACCATCGGCAAAGACGCCGACACCAAAGAAAAAGCGGCGGAAGGCAAGACGGTTCTCTGTCTGGGCAATTGCGCCTTCAAGGAGTTTCAAGGCAATTTCGTGCCCGGCTGCCCTTTTATCGGTATCGAAGCAGCGGACTGGCTCAAGGAGCATGAACCTGAATCAGTCAACCTCTAAAAGCATTTCAAAAAGGGGTAGCGCGGCGCCTGTTTTGCAATTTATATAAACTTATGCAACGAAATTTATGCAATGCTAAGAGCGCATAACCAAAACCACAAAGAATACATCAGCGGTCTGCTGGTGCGAATCGTGTAAAAATTTTAACGTAAGCGGCCCTGCCGGTGCACAATATATAAAGTAGATTTTAACTGCACTTTTTTTTTAATGTTATCCTGGACATAAGTCGGGATTTTTAGGAGGTATTTTTTTGACGGTAAGCGGCAATCTCACAGGGATCTCACGGCATCATCTGATGCTTTTGGAAGCTTTGAAGGAAGAAAATATCCCCAAGCACATGATATGCAGCAAAGAAATTGCCGACGTCTTAGCGGCACTGACCGCGGCAACCGGAAGAGAGATCCTGCTTTACGCAGACCGCCGGGGAATCATCCTGCATGTGGAGATCGGCAGCCAGGAAACGGTGCCATTGGTGGATATGGGCAAACGGCGGGGTCTGCGGCGTCTTTCCGGCGTACGCTGCATTCATACGCATCCCAAAGGCTCAGGGTGCTTAAGCGATCCTGATCTGACTTCTCTTGCCACCTTGCGCCTGGATTGTATGGTGGCCGTGGGCGTGACGGAGGAAGGAACTCCCGGCAGTTGCGGCTTGGCTTGGGGCGTTTTACAGGAAGCACCGCCGGAGGCTTTACTTTATCCAAACATCGGACAGCTGGAGCAGATCGATTTTCTCACCGCTGTCACGGAAATCGAAAAAAACACCAGCTTGCTTTCGGGTGAGGAAACCACGGACAATGCTGCTCCCAAAGCTCTTTTGGTGGGTTTATGGCAGCAGGGCAGCATGGAATCCTTGCAGGAAAGTCTGTCAGAGCTGGCGCAGTTGGCCGATACCGCAGGACTTTTGGTTTTAGAAAGTGTCATACAAAAAAAAGAAACGCCCAGCCCTGCTACTTATATCGGCAAGGGAAAAGCTTTCTCTCTGAATCTTTACGCCCAGGTGACGGGGGCGGACTGTCTGGTTTTCGACGATGAACTGAGCGCGGTGCAAATGCGCAACCTGGAACGGATCACCGGACGCGCCATTATTGACCGTACCATGCTGATTTTGGATATTTTCGCCAGGCGCGCCAAGAGCAACGAAGGAAAACTCCAGGTGGAACTGGCGCAATTGCGTTATATGTTGCCCCGCCTGACGGGGCAGGGCGAAGCGCTTTCCCGCCTTGGCGGCGGCATCGGTACCAGAGGCCCCGGAGAAACCAAGCTTGAGGTAGACCGGCGGCGTATCCGCCGCCGCATCGGCGAATTGGAAGGAAAACTGGAACAGACCGTCCGCACCAGAAAGCTGCACCGCCAGGAAAGAAAAGTCAAAGAGATTCCGGTGGCGGCTTTGGTCGGCTATACCAATGCCGGCAAAAGCACCCTTCTCAATGCCTTGACCGGGGCGGACGTTTTGGCGGAGGACAAGCTTTTCGCCACTTTGGATACTACCACCCGCCGCATCGAGTTACCCAACGGCCAGCCAGCGCTTTTGACCGATACCGTTGGTTTCATCCGCAAGCTGCCCCATCATTTGATTGCCGCTTTTCGTGCTACGCTGGAAGAGGTGGTGGAAGCGGATTTGATCCTTCATGTTATAGACGGCACCGCGGAGAATGCCGAAGCCCAAGCGGCAGCTGTCCTGGAGGTGCTGCGTTATTTGGGGGCGGCGGAGAAGCCTGTCATCCATATAATCAATAAGATTGACCAAGCCCAAACCTACGGGCAGATCAATCTCTTATTGGGGCATTTCGAAAACAGTATTGCCATATCGGCCAAGAAAAATCTGGGCATGGACGCTCTGCTTTTAAAGATCGGCGAAACACTGCCCAACGGGCATCAACAGCTGCGCTGCAAAATCCCTTATACCAGGATGGGACTTCTGGACGTCATTCATCAGGAGGGGCAGCTTTTATCGGAAAGCTACGAAGAGGACGGCATCCTCTTGGAAGCTTTTCTGCCTGCCGCTTTGAGTCAAAAGCTGCAAAAAGAAGGCTATCTCTGCTAATCTTATCAAGATCATCGAGATGTTTTTGGATGCTCAACTGTTTCAGGTTTGCTTTCGCCGCATTTTCCCGGCATGGCAAAATACGGGGAAAGATTTATAAAAGGCAGGGGCATAAAAAACGATTTCTTACGGAAAAACTTTTACAGGAGACAATGATGTACGACTACCATATTCACAGCAACCATTCTTTTGATTCCGTCACCACCATGGATGAATTTTGCCAAAAGGCGGCACAACGCAATTTGCAAGGTATCTGCTTTACCGATCATATTGATTTTGCCAACGTCAACCGGGAAGATAATATCATTGATCCGGTCGTTTTCGGCAAAGACCTGGCAGCCATGAAGCAGAAATGGGGCAAGACCCTGTCCGTGGCGGGCGGCCTGGAGATCGGCCTGCAACCGGAATCCGATGCGCCTACCAGGCGATATCTCAAAGAAGCACAACAGAAAATCAAATTTGATTTTCTGATCGGCTCCATCCATGTGGCCGATCACAAGGAGCTTTATTCCGGCGATTTCTGCTACGGATTAACCAAGGAAACCGCTTACCTTAAATACTTGGAGCTTTTGCTGGAAGAAGTGAAGCGGCAGGATTATATCCATGTTTTAGGTCATATGGACTGTGTGCGCCGGGACAACCGCTATGCTGACCGCTCCTTTCCGATGACCCTTTACGGAGAGCTGACGGAAACCGTCTTAAAGATCCTGATCGATAAAGGCCAGGGCATCGAGGTGAATACCGGAAGCTACCGCTACGGCCTGGACTGTACCCATCCCGATATTGATGTGCTGAGGCTCTATAAGAAGCTGGGCGGCGAGATCCTTACGATAGGTTCCGACGCTCATTCCGTCAAGAACCTGGCTTACAATTTCTCTTTGGTACGGGATATCGTGAAGGCCGGCGGCTTCGATTATATCAGCTATTTCCTGCAAGGGCAGGAATACCGCATGCCTTTATAAATCGGTCAAGACGCTTTCAAAAGCGTCTTTTTTTATGGCAGGGTATCGCCTGTTTCAGTCGAATATGTAAAGAAAAAGAAGGATGCCGGGATGCGGCGAACACTGTGGAGAATCGTCTTTGTTCGGTTTTCCTAACAGGTCAAGCATGGCATGGCCGGTTTTCCGGCTGCCGCAAAAAATCAGGAAAATTTAGTGAAAAATTCACAGGAAGATGTACAGGAAAACTGGAAAGAAAATTCAAGGGAAGAGGGGGTTCCATGGCTTTACATTTCATCTTAGGCCGGGCCGGCAGCGGCAAAAGCGTTTCCTGTCTTAACGCCATAAGGGAGGAACTGCAAAAAAATCCCCAAGGCAAGCCACTGATCCTCTTGGTACCGGAACAAGCCACCTTTATCAATGAAATGGCTCTGCTGGATCGACAAAAAGTGCAGGGCAGCATACGGGGAGAGGTTTTGAGCTTCCAGCGTCTGGCCCGCCGCTATGGCGGCAAAGGCAAAAAGACTTGGCTGGACAGTACCGGAAAAACCATGCTGGCTGCCAAATGTATTGAGAGCCACCGTCAGGAACTGCGCCTTTTCAACGCCGCTTCCTGGCACGAGGGCTTTATTGCCATGGTGCTTGCCGCCATGGAAGAATTGGAACGCTACAATATTGACCCGCCGGCTTTGGCCATGGCGGCGGCGCATTTCAACAGCGCGGCGCCGGAAAGTATCATCGCCAGAAAGCTCCGGGATCTTTCCATCATCTACAATGAATATTACCAGGGCGTCAGTGAGGAATACAGCGATTCCGAGCGGGGCTTAAGAGAATTGGCGGCAATCATCCCGAAGCAGGAGCCGCTTTGTGGCGCGGAGGTTTGGGTGGACGGCTTCGCCACCTTTACACCGATTCAGTTGAGCGTATTAGGCGCTCTGATGAGCCAGGTAAAGAATATCCATGTGGCTTTATGCCTGCCGCCCGAGAAAACGGAAGCTGTCTTAAGCGAAGAGGATATTTTCTTCGATTTATGGCAGACCAGGCAAAAGCTTTTGTCGCTGGCAAAAGAAAAGGGCGTTCCCCTGGGACAAACCATTGCTTTACAACCTGGCGGACGCTTTGACAACGAGGAGCTGGCCGCCGTGGAACAGCATTTCGCCGGAGAATGGGTGATGCCGGAAGCAGGCGCTACCGGAAATATCCTTGTGGCCCAAGCGGCTACCAAAAGAGGGGAGGTGGCTTGGACGGGCCGGCGTATCCTGGAGCTTTGCCGCATCCAAGGCTACCGTTTTCGGGATATGGGCATCATCCTGCGGCATATGGAGGACTATGACGATTTGATCGGCCAGGTCTTTGCCGAGATGGGCATCCCTGTCTTTTTGGACAGTCCACGGCAGTTGCTGTTCCATCCTTTGGTGGAATTTTTACGCTCGGCCTTAGAAGTGGCATCGGAAGGCTGGCGGCACGAGCCGGTTTTTCGCTATTTGAAAAGCGGCCTGCCGCCGCTTACGGGAGACGAGATCAACCAATTGGGAAATTACTGCCTGGCATATGGCATCCGCGACAGGGATTGGCAGAAAAAAGAAGACTGGCAGTTGGTCTCCGGCCAAAGGGAACCGACGGAGAAAGCGGCCTATTTAGCGTATATCAATGAGATCCGTTACAAAGGCAGCAGAGCATTACAGGAATTCTGCCGTCAAACCGCCTCAGCCGAAAACGTCTTACAGGTCGTCGTCGCCTTGCGGCAATTGCTGTTGGACATCAAAGCGTCGGAGAAAATCAACGGCTGGATCTTACAGTTTAGGGCGGAAGGGCAACTTGAGGCTGCGGCGGAGCACGCTCAGGTCATGGAGGATATCGAAAATCTTTTCTGCCAAGCGGTGTCCTTCCTGGGTCAGGAAAAGATGACGCTTAACGCTTTGGCGGAGATATTGGACAGCGGGTTTGCTGCCCTGACCGCCCGGCTCATTCCGCCTTCTTTGGATGAAGTATTTGTGGCCGATCTGCAACGCAGCCGTACCCCTTCCGTCAAGGTATGTTTTGTTTTGGGCGCCAATGAACGGATCTTTCCGGCGGCGGTTGCCGACGACGGCTTCTTTACCAGCAGCGAAAGGAACGCTTTAAAGGAAGCCGGCTGGGAACTGGCCCCAGGGGGTAGGGAGCGGCAGCTGGCGGAGGAATATCTGGTTTATATCGCTTTGAGCCGTGCTTCGGAGAAGCTTTCTATCAGCTATGCCCTAAGCGGCGAACAGGGAGAACCCCTGTCGCCCTCGCCTGTCCTGCGCCGTCTGAGACGGCTTTTCCCGGATTTGAAAACAACTTTGGTGCCGCGGCAGCCGGGGCCGGCAGACAGTGAAGAATACATCGGAGGCAGGCGCGATACCATAAATCAGCTGGCGCGGCAATTACGCTTGGCCAAAGAGGGGGCGGAGATCGCTCCCGGTTGGTGGCAGGCCTATGACTGGTTTTCCCGCCAAGCGCAGTGGCGGCAATCTCTGGCGCTTCTTTGCCGTGGTATTGCCTGGCAGCCCGATACTAAGCCTATCGCAAGTGAGCTGACGCCCCGCCTGTATGGCAAGACCAAGGTAAGCAGTATTTCCCGGCTGGAAGCCTTCAACCGCTGTCCCTGCCGCTATTTCGCCCACTATGGCTTGAAGCTGCGCCCACCCCGGCAATATACCCTGGAACGGCTGGATATGGGCTCCCTATATCATCTTTTGCTTTCCGAAGCTTCCTATCTGATCAATGAAGAACTGACGGATTGGGCTTTGCTGGAAGAAGCGCAACTGGAACCCATCTTGGAACGGGTGCTGGAGAAGATCGCTAAAGAAGAGATCATGGTACTTTTGCACTCCTCATCCCGTTATACTTATTGCCTGAAACGGGCGGTGGCCATTGTCAAAGCCACGCTATTGGCTATGAAAGAACAGGCCAAAATGGGCTCCTTCCGTCCGGTGGCCTTTGAAGTAGGCTTCGGCCCCAAGGAAGCCTGGCCGGGCTGGCGGCTCAAGCTGCCCAACGGGCAGGAGATCGTTTTGGAAGGGCGCATCGACCGCATCGACATTGCCCGAAAAGATGGCGCGGACGACCAGATATGGCTGCGGGTGGTGGATTTCAAGAGCAGCAATAAAGACCTGTTGCCGGAAGAGATCGCCCAGGGCATCAGTTTACAGCTGCCGGCTTATTTAAAGATTGCTATGGCCAACGCCGCGAAACTCACAACGGGACGTCCCCATGCCGCCGGCATGTTTTATATGACGGTACAGGATAAATTAAAAAATGAAGGCAGCGCCTATACCGGGCCGGGAGAATTAAAGCTCAAAGGCCTGGCGGTGCTGGACGCCGAGGCCGCCCGGCTTTCCGAGCATGAACTGAAAGGCAAAGCCAAGACCATCCCGGTCACCTTGAAAGCCGACGGCAGCTTCGGCAGCAGCAAGGGCATTGTCCCGGAGGCCCTGGTTTATTTGGAAAAGCAGGTGGCGGAAACCATCGGGGAAACGGTTTGCCGTATTGATTCAGGCGAGGTTCTGGCCGCTCCCTGGCAGGGCAAAAACGGCTCCGCCTGCGATTACTGTGATTATAGCGGCTTATGCGCCATGGATCGGATTAAAACAGAATAAAAGGGGAGGATGCCCCATGACGGAACGCAATTGGACAAAAGCCCAAGAAAAGGCCATTCATTATAAAGAGGGCAATTTGCTGGTGGCGGCGGGAGCCGGCTCCGGCAAAACCGCCGTTTTGGTGGAGCGTGTCATTTCCTATCTCACGGACGAAGAAAACCCTTTAGAGATCGACCGCCTTTTGGTGGTTACCTTCACCAACGCCGCCGCCGCGGAAATGCGGCAGCGCATCGCGGAGGCTCTGGAACAAAAGCTTGCCGCCGCCAAAGATCCGGCCTGGTTGAAAAAGCAGCTGGCCTTGCTGCCCCGGGCTTCCATCTCCACCTTGCATGCCTTTTGCCTGGATCTGGTGCGGCAGTTTTTCTACCGTCTGGATATCGACCCCAGGGTGCGCGTGGCCAATCCCATGGAGATTGCCATGCTGAAGGAGGATGCCATGGAGGCGGCGTTTCAGGAACGTTATGATGCGGAAGACAATGAGCTCCGCCTGCTTTTGGACGCTTTCGGCAACGGTCCCTGGGATGACCGCTTGCGGGATGAGATCAAGCGTTTTGACGATTTTAGCCGCAGCTTGCCCGATCCGGAAAATTGGCTGCAAAGCCTTGCCGAGCCTTATGAAGAGGCGGCAAAAATAAGCGATGACAGCGGGGAAGCGCTGGCACCTGCCTGGCTTGCCATGCTCTTAGAAGAGATCCGCCGGGAACTCAATAACGGTGTGATTGCCCTGGAGGCGGCGCTGGATTGCTGCCGCAAGCCGGGCGGCCCGGAGCTTTATGCGGAATGCATCCAGACGGAATTAAACGGCGTTCTGTGTCTCAAACAGGCGGCAAACTGGCAGGAGCTGAGCCGCCTTATGGCGGATTTTGCTTTTTCGCCCCGGCTGCCCGCCATCAAAAAAAGTGATATCGTGGATGAGCAAATCAAAGAAATGGTGAAATCCTTCCGGGATGATGCCAAAAAAGCTCTGAAAACCATCAAGGAAACTTATTTTGCTTTGCCTCTGGAAGCGGAATTGGCCAAGATCGCCGCTATGGCGCCTGTTGCCCGGGCACTGGTGCAAATGACCCTGGATTACCAGGCCAGACTTTCGGAAATGAAAAAGGTCAAGCGGCTTTTGGACTTTCAGGACATGGAGCATTTCTGCCTGAAACTGCTCCGGCAGGAGGACGGCCAGGTCAAATCGGCGCTACAGGAGCAGTACCAAGCCGTATTAGTCGATGAATACCAGGACATCAACCAAGTACAGGAAGAGATCATTCAGGAAGTGGCTGCGGTAAATAGCTTTTTCATGGTGGGGGATATCAAGCAGAGCATTTACCGTTTCCGTCTGGCCGATCCCGGCCTGTTTCAGCAGAAATTTCTAGCATACGGACGGAAGGAGGGGGGGATCCGCATCGATTTGCAGAAGAATTTCCGCAGCCGCCCCTCGCTGCTGCATGGCATCAACTTTATTTTCAGCCAGATCATGAGCGCCGAAGGGGCGGAAATTGCCTACGATGACGCCGCCAGGCTTTTGCCGGGGCGGGAAGAAACGGAGCCCCAAGCTATTGCATTATACATCCTGCCGGACAGCTTGCCCCAGGAAGATTCTTCCGAAGAAACCGCTGAAGCAGGGAATGAAAACGGGAAAAACGAGGGAAACGGAAATGGCAGTGACGCCGGCGCAGAGGAAGGGGAAAGAGAGGACCTGGCCGCAAGCGCCAAAGAAGCCCGTTTCATCGGGGAAAAGATTTTAGCCCTTTATAATGAAGGCTATCAATACCGGGATATGGTGATCCTGCTGCGCAATATCAAGAATGTGGCGCCGCTGTTCCAGGAGGAACTGACCAAAATGGGCATTCCCTGCCACGGTTCCGGCGGCAATACCTTCTACGAAGCGGCGGAAGTCAGTGTCATGCTTTCTCTGTTGCAGGTCATTGACAATCCCCGGCAGGATATTCATCTGGCCACGGTGCTGCATTCGCCCATCGGCGGTTTCAGTATGGAAGATCTGGCCGCGCTGCGTCTTGAAGCGCCCGGCGACCTTTATGAAGCCTTGCTGGCTTCAGATGACCTCAAAGCTGTCTCTTTTTGCGCCAACCTGACGAAATGGCAGGAGCCCGGTCAAAGCAACCGCATTTCCCTTTTATTGGGTCAGCTTTATCAGGAAACCGGTTTCTTCCAGTTGGCGGGAGCGCTGCCGGAGGGCGGTCAGCGCCAGGCCAACCTGCTCTTCCTTTTGGAACAGGCCAAGGAATACGAGAAAACCTCTTACCGCGGTCTGTTCGGTTTCCTGAAATTTATCCAGCGCCATATCGCCAGCGGCCAGGGCGGCGAAAACGCCAAGACTTTGGGGGAAAACGAGAATGTGGTGCGCATCATCAGCATCCACCAAAGCAAAGGCCTGGAATTCCCTGTGGTATTTTTGGCGGGATTAAGTAAAAATTTCAATATCACCGACTGCCGGGAGGATATTCTTCTGCACCGGGAATTCGGTCTGGGCCTGCGGTGGATCAACCTGGAAAGCAGGATCAAATCGGAAAGTCTGCTGCATCTCGCCCTGTCGGAAAAGATCTATTGGGAGCTCATCGCCGAGGAAATGCGCCTCTTCTATGTAGCTATGACCCGGGCGAAAGAAAAGCTGATTTTGGTAGGCTCCGTTAAGAACCTGCCCGCGACCATGAAAAAATGCGCCGGTACCCTAGCTTTCTCAAACCGGGTTCTGCCAGGTTATCTTTTGAGCAAAGGCGCCAATTATCTGACCTGGACCATCCGGGCCTTGCTGCGGCACCCCCATTGCGGGGCTTTGCGACAGCTTTTGCCCGGCGGCGATGATGAATCTTATGTCATTTTGCCTCAAGAAGGCAGCTTTGCTGTGACTTTGGGCATGCCGCGTCCTTTAGAGCCGTGCCGGGAGGCTTTGACGCCGCAATGGTTGAATCAGGTGGCGCAGGGTTTGCCCTTGTATGCCGAACCCCCCCAAAATTCTCTGACGGAGGCGTTGGAGTGGCACTATCCTTGGCTTGAAGCCGCCAAAACAGCGGTTAAATGGACGGCCACCGGCTTGCAAAAAACCGAAACAGAACCGGAAGCTTTACCAGCCGCAGTGTCAACGACGGCAGAAACTTCTTACCGCCAAAGCCGCGTTATGGAACGGGGTATTGTTGTCCATAAATTACTGGAATTGATTGATTTTCGGCAGCAAAACCCTTTGGTGGCATTACAAAGCCAGCTCAAGGCTTTGGTGGACGAGGGGAGTTGCTCCGCTGCATTAGCGGCGGAAATTGATCTTGCCATGCTCACCGATTTTATATGCGGCCCCTTGGGGCAACGCGCAAAAGCTTCGCCGGAGCTGTACCGGGAACTTGCTTTTACATTATTGCAGCCGGCTGTAATCGTCAATTCCACGCTGAGGGAAGAAGATATTTTGGTGCAAGGTACCATTGATCTGGTGTTTTGGCAAGAGGATGGCTGGGTTTTGGTGGATTATAAGTTAAGCCGTAGCCATGGCGGCACAAAACAGGAACTGACAGCGGAAGTCCAGAAACGGTACGGATGGCAGTTGACTTGTTACCGTAGGGCCTTAGAAGCCATTTGGCAAAAACCGGTCAAGGAATGCCACGTCTATTTCTTACCGGACAGACAGGATGTTAAGGTTTTCTTGCCAAATTGAAACAAGGAAACAGGGGGAATATGACAATCAAATAAAATGAATCAATATAAATAATAGGGAATAGCTCACCTTTAAGTACCCCCTTCATATATTAAAAGTAGAAAGAAAAAAGGGGGGATTCTGATGGGCTGGTGGTACAATTTTTGCCAATTTTGTCGGAACCTTTACTGCCAGCGGGGCTGTCATCCGGGTGTGCTCAGACAATATTCCAGATGCTTGATTATAACCGCTACCTTTGGGCTTATTCTATATATCATGTTTTGCCCGTCTTTCTGGATCATCTTGATGCTGCTCCTATTGGTTAGCGCTTTGCTGATTTGTTAATATTTACTTCAAGGCGGCGCTGTGGTATAATGGACTGTATACAAGATGCTCGGAGGAGGTAGTGAACATGCTGATCAAATTTCACGGACATGCCTGTGTTGCCATAGAGGGCAGTAAAAAGATTGTGATAGATCCTTTTCTCACCGGAAATCCATTAATAAAAACGACGCCAAACGAAGTAGAGGCCGATTATATTTTTGTAACCCATGCCCACAAGGATCATTTGGGAGATACGGTGGATATTGCCAAAAGAACCGGCGCTACCGTTATCTGTGTTCCAGAGATCGAATGCTATTTGAAAAAACACGGCTGTTCCAACTTTCATACCATGAATATCGGCGGCGCTTATACCTTTCCGGACGGTTTCAAAGTCAAAATGACGCAGGCCTGGCATAGCTCTTCTTTGCCTGATGGCACCACTTGCGGCGTGGCCTGCGGTTTTTTGATCTGGTTGGATAATATTTGTTTCTATCATGCTGGCGACACCGGTCTTTTTGGCGATATCGGCAAGACCATAGGTAAACATGAGATTAATGTGGCTTTTTTGCCCATCGGCGGCAATTTTACCATGGGCCCCGTCGACGCCATGATTGCCACCGGCTGGTTGGATCCGGATATTGTGATTCCCATACACTATAATACTTTCCATGTTATTTCTCAGGACCCCGAAGCCTTTAAAGATTCGGTAGAGAGCAGAACAGACAGTGTCTGCATCATTCTGGCACCGGGAGAGAGCTACGTCTTGAAATAACCTGATAAACCTGCTCCGTCATAAACGTAATAAACCATATAAACCATACTTGACCCTGCTGATACGGCAGGGTCTTTTTATATTTTTGTTAAAAATTTACAAAATAATTCTTTTTAAATTGGACAACTTAAGATTGAAATTAATACTGAAGGAGGTGTGCCGGTTGAATAACAAGTTGAATCAAAATAAAATCAAATGCAAAGTTGAAGAATGCTATTATAACAACAATGATGCTTGCGAAGCCGATGAAGTAGAAGTTCTCTCCTCTGGAACCCAACACGTGACAGATGAAAGCGAAACCGCCTGCCATACCTTTCGTCACTCCTAAAAGAATTCTTTGCTCTAAAATACGATGAAAAGCAACAAAAGGGCAGGATAGCCTGTCCTTTTGTTATAATTGAAATTGGCGCAGCAAAAATAATTACAAATAATCATCCTGCATAAATCCTGTTGCGGAAAGCAATAATAAGAAGTGAATAAATGAAAAAGGAGGTACAGTCATGCAACAGCAACAACAGTTAAGTTCCAAAGAAGTCTCTTATATTACCGATTGTATGGAAATGGCTCAAAAGGAGCAAACCAAATTCAATCAGTCCGCTTCTAAGGTACAGAATCAGCAATTGTCCAATACCTTGAAAAACATTGCGCAAATGCATCAGAGTCATTTAGAACTGTTGAAACAGCATATACCCGGCAGCACTACCACACATTAAATCAATATCAAAATTTTAAATAAGGAGGGAATACGATGGACGACAAAAGCATTTCCTGGGATTGCCTGAAAGACGAAAAATATATGGTAGGCGTATATTCTCAGTTTTCCACTGAAATCGCTAATCAAAATCTTTTAAATGATGCCATGAGAATCTGTCAGGATCACATGCGGGCCAATCATGAAATTTTCAGTTTAATGCAGCAAAACGGTTGGTATTCTTTAAGCATGGCAAACCAGCAAGAATTGAGCCAAATTGCCACCAAAGCCCAGCAGTTAAGCTCTTCCGGTTCTTCCGGTTCTTCCGCTCAGTAAATTTTTTTGTGAAGATTTAAAGAGAGATGGACTACCATCTCTCTTTTTATTTGACTAAAAATGGTAGGGGTGTATAATGGATTGCATAAGAGAAATAGGGGGAATGCCGATGGCTGCTACAAAAAACCAAAAAGAAATCTTGAAAATATTAGAAGAGCAATATGGCGGTTCCGTATCCGCTTTACATTTTAACAGTATTTTTCAATTGCTGGTCGCCGTAGTGCTTTCAGCGCAAACCAATGATAATCAGGTCAATAAGATCACGGAGACGCTTTTTCAAACATATGGCGACGCGGCAAGTTTTGCCCAGTTAACGCCTGAGGAACTGGAACCATATATCAAGACTTGCGGTCTGTATAAAAATAAAGCGAAAAATCTTGTTGCTCTCAGTCAAAAGCTCCTCTCGGAATACGGCGGAGTGGTGCCGCGCGAACGGGAGGCTTTGATGTCATTGCCCGGCGTCGGCAGGAAAACAGCCAACGTGGTATTGGCTGTGGGTTTCGGGGAACCGGCTTTGGCTGTTGATACCCATGTTTTTCGGGTTTCCCGGCGTTTGGGGTTGGCCGTGGCCAACCATACCGATGGCGTTGAAAAAGAGCTTTGCGCCATTATTCCCAAGGAAAAGTGGGCTTTTGCCCATCATTGGCTGATCTGGCACGGCCGGCGCCTTTGCCATGCCAGAAGGCCCCAATGCGATATTTGCCCCCTTGCGGTACGATGCCCGGAAAAGAAAGGATTGTTGAAAAATGCATAAAACGAAGAAATTACTATTGATGGTGATTCTAGCGGCTTTTTTATTGACCGCCTACAGCGGGGCTGCTTTTGCTGTCAGCATCAACCTTACAGATGAACTTACCGTTTCGGAAATGGCTCGTTTTCTTATCCGGCGCAATTTTTACTTTACATATGACGACCAAAAGATACAGACAGAAGATGTCAAAGCCATGGTGGAAAGCCTGGGGGATAAATATTCCCGCTATTTTAGTCCGGAAGACTTTAAACTGTATACTCAAGAGCTGGACAATGAGCGGGCTATGCTGGGCATTTATTATAAGCAGGAGACGGGAACCGGGATGGTCATATCCGCTACCATTGATGATTCCCCCGCCGCAAAGGCCGGTTTGCAGAAAGGCGACGTGATCAAAAGCATTAACGGCGCCTCTACCGTGGATCTCACCAATACGGAGGCAGAAACGCTTCTGGCCATTGAAGATGGCGACCAACTGACTCTGGTGATCCAGCGAGGGGAGAGTACCTTCACCAAAACCATTCAGGTGCAAGTGACCATTGTCCCAAGCGTTACTTATCAGATGCTGGAAGATGGTATCGGCTATCTTTATATCGGAGAGTTTAAGGAAGCCACCGGGCAGGAAGTCAAGACCGCCCTAAGCGTTTTGCGCGTACAGGGCGCCAAAGTATTGCTCTTAGACCTGCGGGATTGCCCTGGGGGGTTGGTAAGATCTTTGGTCGATGTAGCCAATTATTTTGTTCCTGCCGGCCCCATTGCTTTTTTCCGTTATAAAGGCGGCAGCGAAGAATTTGTCAAATCCACCGGAGAAGGCTATTATTCCGATCTGCCTCTTGTGACTTTAGTCAATGAAAATACCGCTTCGGCGGCGGAATTCCTGGCGGGAGCCATGCAGGATGCCGACAGCAGTGTTTTGATCGGCACCAAGACCTATGGTAAAGGCCTTATGCAAAATGTTTACAGTTTAAAAGACGGTTCCGGTTTCACCCTTACCATCGCTCAGGTTTTTACGCGCAATTATCAGAACATCCATGAAAATGGCGGCGTCGTACCGGATATCGTCATTGATGATACGGCAAAACAAGAAGAAGCAGCGTTGGAAATGTGCCGTAATATGATCTTTACCGATACCATTACCATGCATATCGGCTCGGAGACCATGGTTACCGGAAGAGGTTATCTTACATTGCCCACTGTTCCCATAGAAATGAAAGGGGTTGCCTATGCGCCCCTGAGACAAGTGGCCAGCGCCATGGGCGCCTGGGTGGATTGGCAAAACGGCATCATCACCATAACCAAAGGCGGTGATAAATTTTCCATTGACACCATGAACAAGCAAATCAAAAAAGACGGCTATCATTACAACGCTACGATAATCGAAAAAAACAATACCATCCTTATTCCGATACGCTTCTTTGCGGAGCATATGGGCGCTAATGTGGAATGGTATCCGGAAAATCAAGGAATCCAGATCACACGTTAACTGGCGCTAAAAGCAAAAAGACCTGGAAAACGCAGGAAGAAATTTTCTCTATAAAATGTGACAAACCGTGTTGACAAAGGGCTCTCGATTGGTTATAATGATAAAGCACTTGGGAGCTGAGCCCTTTGGCGGCAAGGTTTTGAGCCTAACAAAAAGTTTCAGCGACTTGCATAGTTGGAAAAAAACCTTGACAAATAAAACGAAATAAAGTAAAATGTTCAAGTGTCACATGCAAGTGTGTGCACGGGTGATTAGCTCAGCTGGGAGAGCGCCTGCCTTACAAGCAGGATGTCGGCAGTTCGATCCTGTCATCGCCCACCAGTGTGGAACTGTGGTGTAGTGGTCTAACATGTCGGCCTGTCACGCCGAAGATCGCGGGTTCGACTCCCGTCAGTTCCGCCAAACCGCCTTGGTAGCTCAGTCGGTAGAGCAGGGGACTGAAAATCCCCGTGTCGGTGGTTCAATTCCGCCCCAAGGCACCATTATGCGGGTATAACTCAGTGGTAGAGTGCAACCTTGCCAAGGTTGAAGTCGAGAGTTCGAATCTCTTTGCCCGCTCCAAAAACAAAAGGTAAAAAAGATTTATTGCTTACAAAGCCAGTAAATCCAAGCCTTTCAAGAGCTTCCACGATGAAAAGTGGAAGCTCTTTTTTCGTAGATTTATTGGGGTAAAAGCTTCACTCTGACAGGACTCAAACCTACAAGTAAAAACATTCATGAGCAGCGCCCTTTTTAGTACAGAGCGAAATGAAAAAGGGCGCCACTCAAAATACAATCAGATGAACAAGCTGAAATCAAAAAGGGCTCCGATTTTTAAGGCTGAATGAAAGCCGATAAAGTTAGCGCCCTTTTTTTATATATACACCAAAATCACATTAAATTTGAAAGCATTAGAAGGCCGGAGAATCGGAGTGCAGGAATGCACTTTTATTCTCCGGCTTTTTTGTTTTCTGGAAAGGAAAGGTCATGCTGGTACACTATAAAAGAAATAAACAAACCGCCTGCTACGATTCAAACAATCTCTCCACTGTAGGTAGAATACCCCCGGCTGAACGGCCATGCGGTCCATTTCAAAGCTGTGGCGGCTGCCCATACCCGTCCCACGGCTTCATCTGCTACAGCGCTGAGGGAGATTGCCTTAGAACGGATATGCAAAAAACTGCAAAACGCAAGGAAGGTGCAAGATGAAACATGGAAACTGATTTAACAAAGAGGTATCCGATCAAATCAAGGTACTGCTGCTGTATAACGCCATGAAAAAGTGGTGCGACGGAGCTGTTTTTGTGTAATCACAAACCAATATTTACAGGGAGGTATTCAAATGAGCGTTAACGCCAGAAAAGAAGAATATGAACACATAGAATTGTTTGGAAAGCCAGCACTTTTCACCAATTCCCGCATCGACCGAACCACGGTGCCGGTGGGCTTTTACTGCTACGATTTGCGCGGCTCCGACTATGATCCAGGCAGGCCGGTGAGCATAGAAAATAAGGTTACCGTTAACCACGCCGGAGCCGTTTTGACACCGGAGCCGGTCACTATCTCCAAGGAGGGTTTCCGCAGGCTGCGGGACAACATCAATTTCCTCGGTGAGTCCCTGACTCTCGCAGACTTCTGTGATGAGCACAAAATCACTCTCGCATCCGAATTATCCAATCCAGATGAGTCAGGCGTGAAGATGGGAGGAATGACACTTGGATAAAGGAAAAATCTTTGAAGTAGAACTCAGCCGGTGGAACCCTTCCGGTGCAAATCCGTCGGCACAAATCGCACTCCCCGCCACACCCTATGAGCTGGCGGATGCGTTGGAAAAAGCAAGAATTACCGGAGATACCGTCTATTCCGCGGAGGTTTTAAGCTGCAAGCTGGACTATCTGCCGCAGTTTATCGACCCCGATACCAATCTGCATGAGCTGAACCACCTCGCCCAGCGGCTGTCTTCCCTAAGTGCATGGGAACTGGACTGCTTCGAGGGCATGGTGATGATGGATGCCGTTCAGACTCAATACGCTCCCGTTCCGGTGGAGCGGCTCATCAATATGACACACAGCACCGAGCATTGCCAGATTGCCTATGAAGCTCATGACGATCCGTCTCTCGGCAAATTTTATGCGGATAATGACTTTGTACC
>JAVBWO010000011.1:0-64155 GCA_036677375.1 Bacillota bacterium | reverse complement strand
AGCCTTGTCAAGTCCAGGTTTTTCCTGCCTTCCCTTACCCCTTCAATGCCTTTCCTCATCCGTGCGAACTTCGCTATAATATCATTTCTTCCCTTCTCTTGTCAACTACTTTTTTCGTCTTTTTTTTGCATAATTTGATTATCTTTGACAATATATAAAAATTTTTATTTTTCCTATATTAAAAAATAATTGAAAGCTAAAAAGCCGTCACACACCACCACAAATCTTACAAATAAAGAATAACCTGTTTTTTACAGGTTATTCTCGCCAGCTTACAAAGGCTTACAAAAAGTGCGGCGCAATCATTGCGTCGCACTTTTTGGCTTAAATATTCTTAACCTTGCGCCATCTTGAGATAAGTTTGATAACGCGTTTTGGCATCTTTCTCGGTCTTGGCAAACAATTCCGCGGCATGTTCCGGGAAAAGCTGCGCCAGGGAAGCATAACGGACTTCGCCCTTCAAGAAATCCTGGAAGCCTTCGCCGGGCTCTTTGGAATCCAAGGTAAAGGGATTTTTGCCTTCCTCCGCCAAAGCGGGGTTGAACCGGTACAGGTGCCAGTATCCGCATTGTACCGCTTTTTTCATTTCGGTCATGGAATTGTTCATGCCGGATTTCATACCATGGTTGATGCAGGAGCTGTAAGCAATGATCAAAGAGGGACCCGGATAAGCTTCGGCTTCTTTGATGGCCTTCAAGGTTTGATTCATGTCGGCGCCCATGGCGATTTGCGCCACATAGACATAGCCATAGGACATTGCCATCATGCCAAGGTCTTTCTTCTTGGTCTTCTTGCCGGACGCCGCAAACTTGGCGATAGCCGCCGTAGGGGTGGATTTGGATGACTGACCGCCGGTATTGGAATAAACCTCTGTGTCAAAGACAAAGATGTTGATATCCAATCCGCTGGCCAAAACATGGTCTACGCCGCCATAACCGATATCATAGGCCCAGCCGTCGCCGCCAAAGGCCCAGACGGATTTTTTGATTAACTGATCTTTTCTGGAAGCGATATCAGCCAAGAGCAGATTATTGCTCCCTTCGATCAGGGGCAGTAATTTCTTGGTGGCCGCTTTAGAGCCGTCGCCGTTATCTTTATTGGCAAGCCATTCTTCCAAAGCCGCTTTCACATCGGCGGAAAGATCTGAAGCCAACGCTTCATTTACCAGCTCCACTAATTTGGCGCGGCGCTGACGATCACCCAAGAGCATGCCAAAGCTGAATTCGGCGCTGTCTTCAAATAAACTGTTACACCAAGCGGGGCCTTTTCCTTCTTTATTAGTGCAGTAAGGCATAGCGGGAACGGCGGCGCCCCAGATGGAGGAACAGCCGGTGGCATTGCCGATCATCATGCGGTCACCAAACAATTGGGTAAGAAGCTTGGCATAAGGCGTTTCGCCACAGCCCGCGCAGGCGCCGGAGAACTCGAACAAAGGCTGTTGGAACTGGGTATTCTTAACATTGGTAGGAGCAACCACATCATCTTTCACCGGCAGGCTGACGGCATATTTCCAATTGTCGACCTGCTCTTCCTGGGTGCCGGCAGGCTTCATAACCAAAGCCTTTTCCTTGGCAGGACAGATTACCGCGCAGGAACCGCAGCCTTGGCAATCCAAAACGCTGACTTGCTGGCGATAAGAAAAACCGGCTAAATCTTTTCCGATTGCTTTCAAGGTCTCAAAAGCAGCGGGAGCCTCAGCAGTTTCCTCGTCGGTAAGCAGGAAGGGACGGATGGCGGCATGGGGGCAAACATAAGCGCATTGGTTGCATTGAATGCAATTTTCTTTGATCCATTCGGGCACGAAGGCAGCAACGCCGCGTTTTTCATATTTGGTGCCACCCAGGGGGAAATGGCCGTCCGCCGCATCAGCAAAAGCACTGACTGGCAGAGTATCGCCTTTTTGTGCCTCCATGGGCCGCATGATATTGGTGATGAAGGCAGGCTCTTCGCCATAGTTTTTGGCTTCGCCCTGCGCATCGGCCCAGTCAGCCGGCACGTCGATCTTCACCAAAGACTTGATACCGGCATCAACGGCGTCATTGTTCATTTGAACAACTTTTTCCCCTTTACGGCCATAAGCTTTCTGAATACTGCGTTTCAGAGAGGCCACCGCCACATCTTCCGGAATCACTTGAGCCAGTTTAAAGAAAGCCGATTGCATGACCATATTGGTCCGGTTGCCCAGGCCAAGGCCGGCAGCGATCTCTACCGCGTTGATGGTATAGAAGTTGATGTTTTTCTTGGCAATGGTCTGCCGCATGGCAGCAGGCAGTTTTTCCGACAACTCTTCAGGGGTCCATACGGCATTCAGAAGGAAGGTGCCGCCGGTTTTGATGCCTTCCAGCAAATCATAGATTTCTACATAAGCTTGGTTGCTGCAGGAAATAAAATCGGCATGATTGATGAGATAAGGCGCTTTGATGGGTTTGGCGCCGAAACGCAGGTGGGAAACGGTAACGCCGCCGGATTTTTTAGAGTCGTAGGCGAAATATGCCTGCGCATAAAGATCCGTCTCTGTCCCGATGATATCCACCGCTTGTTTGTTGGCCCCTACGGTACCGTCGGAACCCAGACCCCAGAATTTGCATTGGATGGTGCCGCCAGGGAGCATATCCACTTGTTCGCCACGGGGCAGCGAAGTAAAGGTCACATCGTCGGTAATGGCCAGGGTAAAATGATTCTTAGGCTGCGCGGCGGCCAGGTTGTCAAATACCGCGATGACATCGGCAGGTACGGTATCCTTGGAACCTAGGCCATAACGACCGCCGATGATCATAGGCTGCATTTCTTTGCCATAGAAAACATTGCAGATATCCTGATAAAGCGGCTCGCCGACTGCACCCGGCACTTTGATACGGTCTAATACGGCAATGCGTTTCACCGTTTTTGGCAATACATCGAAGAAATATTCTTCTACGAAAGGACGATATAAACGGACTTTGATCAAACCGACCTTACGGCCTTTACCGTTCAAATAATCTACAGCCTGTTCCGCGATTTCGTTAATGGAACCCATGGCCACGATGATTTCTTCTGCATCGGGAGCGCCGTAATAATCAAAGGGTTTATAAGAACGGCCGGTAAGGGCGCTAATCTTTTCCATATAATCTTTCACAATGGCGGGAAGCGCTTGGTAATAGGGGTTGGCGGCTTCTCTGGCTTGGAAGAAAATATCGGGATTTTGATTGGTACCGCGAATAACTGGATGTTCCGGATTCAGAGCGTGAGCGCGGAAAGCGTTGACCGCGTCCATATCCACTAATTTGGCAAAATCTTCGTAGTCGATGATTTCAACTTTTTGTTGTTCATGAGAGGTTCTGAAACCGTCAAAAAAGTGTAGGCAGGGAACTTGTCCTTTAATGGCCGTAAGGTGCGCAATGCCGCCCAAGTCAATAACTTCCTGCACACTGCTGGAAGCCAGCATGGCAAAACCGGTTTGGCTGCAAGCCATAACGTCTGAGTGGTCGCCAAAAATATTCAAAGCATGGGTGGCAAGACTACGGGCGCTGACATGCATAACGCCGGGCAAAAATTCCCCGGCAATCTTGTACATATTGGGTATCATCAATAAAAGGCCTTGAGAAGCAGTATAAGTAGTACCTAAAGCCCCTGCCGCCAAAGCGCCGTGCAAAGCTCCGGCCGCACCAGCTTCCGATTGCATTTCCATGACATTTACAGTTTGTCCAAAAATATTTTTTAGACCCTGGGCACTCCACTCATCCACATATTCCGCCATAGGTGAGGATGGAGTAATTGGAAAGATCGCAGCCACCTCCGTAAATGCATAGGAAACATAGGCTGCTGCTTTGTTTCCGTCCATCGTTTTCATTTTCTTGCTCAATGGAAACTCGCCCCTTTCAGTTTTGGTATCAATTGTTTGGGCAGGCTGAAAAAAGCCTGTCCCAATATGGTATAGCTCCTCTTTGGAGCTCCAAACAATATATTTAAAGATATTGCGGATGAACCGTCCCGCCTCCGGCAATATCAATAGACGTGATGTCAGATCCTGCCATAAGGATCCCTGCTCAGATTCGCAAGAGCCAGATAAGTACAATCTATCATACTGGCGCTCAAAGATTGTTTTTTTGCCTCGTGCAGTAGGTGCACATAGCGCCTTTCGGCGGCATCCATGGCGTGCAAGGCATAATCCACAGCCAGAGGGGTTTCGGCCTGCCGGAACACCGTGGCGGCAATATGCATCTCCCGCCGGGCTTCCTCCACCATCATGAGGAGATTATTGTTTGCAGTGTACACTTTCGTTTTTTTTCTAGGAAACCAAAACCACTTCATAGCGCTTCCACCCTTCCGATCATTTTTCATTTTCGATCCCTACAATCCGGCTATATGGAATGAATATGAAATGATCACGGGTTTATGCTATTAATTCTAATTCAGATTTCCTTCTTATATCGTATAAAACAAACTCATATGCTTCTTTGTCTTAATTTTTACTGTCAGATTTCTTTTCTGCCGGACAATGCCTGTGCCAAGGTAGCTTCATCGGCATATTCCAAATCGCCACCCACCGGCACGCCATGGGCAATTCTGGTTACTTTAATGTTCAGTGGTTTGATTTGCCTGGCCAGGTAGTGCGCAGTAGCATCCCCTTCCACGTTAGGATTGGTGGTCATGATCACTTCCTGGATACCCCCTGCCCGCAGACGGTTCATCAAAAGCTCAATGGTAAGCTCCTTGGGTCCGATGCCTTCCATGGGAGAGATGGCACCGTGCAAGACATGGTACAAACCCCGAAATTCCCGGGTCTTTTCCATGACCAGCACATCCTTGGGCTGCTCCACCACACAAAGCACCGTACGGTCACGTCCAGGATCGCGGCAAACGGGGCAAATGTCTTCGTCGCTCAAGTTGCCGCATATCTGACAGCGCCGGATGGTTTCTCTTGCCTCCTGAATAGCAAAAGCCAGGCCCATTGCATCACTTTCCGGTGCATGAAGCAAATGAAAGGCCAATCGCTGAGCCGTTTTTGGACCAACGCCAGGCAACTTCATCAAGTGCTGGATTAAATTTTCCATAGAAGGAGGATAAAAATACGCTGTCATTTTTCACCACCTTTCAGCGAAGATTTTGCCGTTTGCTGCGTGTTTCAAGCCTTTTCACAAGATTGACCTTGATATCGGCAACCCTCAAAAGCCATGTTAGGAGTATACTACAAGAAACTCAAAAAATATTTCGGCCGTTCCATCACCTGCCGTCAGAAAACATATCAAAGCGGTTCAAAGAGCCGGTAATAATTGATTGCTGTCAAACTTTAAATGTTTTATAAATATTGCCTAAAATCCCGGCAGATTCATGCCCTTGGTGATTTTAGCCATCTCGCCGGCGGAAAGCTCCGCACTTTTGCGCAGCGCCTCGTTAACAGCTGCCAAAATAAGATCTTCCAGCATTTCCACATCTTCCGGATCTACAACTTCCTTATTAATTTCAATTTTCATCAGTTCCTGGCTGCCGTTGGCCACCGCTTTTACCATACCGCCGCCGGCTTCCGCTTCCACCAACATGGTTTTCAGTTCCTCCTGGAGCCTGGCCATATCGGCCTGCATCTTTTGTGCTTGTTTTAACATTTTTTGCATATTTCCGCCACCAAAACCCATAATACGCCTCCTTTTTTATATTCAAAATTTTTCCGTTATACTTTATTATGATTTTTTATATCAAATATGCGCGTTATCGCCAAACCACTGATCCGGTAAGGGAGTCGGCTGGGTTAAACAGGCTTTCAGAGTCAACGAACGGCCAAAAACCCGGGTCAGCTCTTTTTCCACCGTCCGACGATGCGTATCCTCCAGCAGAGTCTGCATATGCAAAACATAGCGAGGGTCAAAGCCTAAAATCAAGCTGTCTCCTTCTATCCGCAGAGGTTTGCCTTCCTGAAGAAAAGCATAAGTGACTACCTTTTCCTTACGGACATTTTTTAAAATCTGCGGCCAAGCCTCTTGAACCTCGTGCAAAAAAGATGCCGCATCACCATGAAAATCAGTTCCCTTTTCCTCAGCCACCTTACTCTTTGCAGGTTCCTGCGGCGGCTTCGCTGTTATTTTAGCATTTTCCGCCGTCCCAGCGTGCGGGGTCTCCATTTCCCATTGCCGTTTCCAATCAACCGAGGGCTTCCCCTTGGCAACAGGCGCCTGTATATGCATTTCTTTACCGGAAGATTCGGCCTCTTCCAGCCGTGCCGCCGATAAAAGTGACAGCTCAAAGGTAATTCTGGCTGACTGGCTTTCCTTCATTTTCATATCGGCGTCCACCAGGTCTCTGAGCATCTGTAACAGACGCCGACGGGGGATATTGGAGGAACCTTGCGGTTTTAAACTTTCCAAAAGCTCTTCACGCAAATATTCCAGCAATTGCAGCAAGATCTGCCGCAGATCTTTTCCCTCGTTGACCAGTGTGTCCACCAAAGAAATCATCGTTACTGTATCCTGCTCAGAAACGGCACAAGCCAATTGCCGCACAATGACGTCGTCCGCGCTACCTAAAATTTCGCGTACAGTCGCCACTTCTACAGAACCTTCGCCGCTGGTAAGACATTGATCCAATAAACCGATGGCATCACGCAGCCCTCCGGAAGCACGCCGGGCAATCAGCTCCAACGCTTCCCCGGAAACCAGGAGCTGCTCTTTTCCTGCAATATCCTTCAAACATTCTATGATATCGCCTTGGCTGATCCGATGAAAATCAAAACGTTGGCAACGGGAAAGAACCGTGGGCAATACCTGATGCGGTTCGGTGGTCGCTAAAATAAAAATCGTGTGTTTCGGCGGCTCCTCCAAGGTTTTCAGCAAAGCGTTAAAAGCCTCATTGGTGAGCATGTGTACTTCATCAATAATATAAACCTTGTATTTTTCTTGGGCAGGCGTATACTTCACACCATCCCTTAAGTCACGCATCTTATCAATACCCCGGTTGGAAGCGGCGTCGATCTCAATGATATCCAGGCTTTGACCGGCCAAGATCCTGTCGCAGGCTTCACAATGTCCGCAAGGCTCTCCGTCCTCCTGGGGGGAAAGACAGTTGACCGCCCGGGCCATAATGTGAGCGGTGCTGGTTTTCCCTGTACCTCGCGGCCCGCAAAACAAATAAGCATGCACCACACGATCCTGGCAAAGAGCATTCCGCAGGGTAGTGGCAATATGCTGCTGTCCTACCAGATCTCCGAAGAAGCGGGGACGGTATTTTCGGTATAAAGCTGTATAATGCATACACAATCGCCGCCCTTTCTTTTATACAGATTCAGTATATTTGCACAAGTTTTGCGAAAATTTTGGTATACAACAAATATTATTAGTTCCACAAATATTCCTGTTTTCCTGCAATTATTCTGATTTTCGCCTTATTTTAACAAAAAATAACCAACGAAGCTCCTCAAGGGCGCCCGCGTCGGCTACTTTTTGAAAATTATACATTAATATTCATAATCCAGGCTATAAAATACAAAATAATTGCCGTACACCCACTCTCGAACACAATTCTCCAGGCGTAACCCAAACAGTTAACTCAAACCAGGCGCTCCTGCGGCGCCCAAGCTGAAACTGCTTACCGCTGCTTCCTTCCGGACCTGACGGGGTTCACAGCTGCTTGCCGCGCAGGACCCAGCTCTCATAGTCACTTATTTGGGGCAGACCCTACAGAACCGGCCCTGAAGCGGGGATTCAACCCCCCTATAGCGGATTGAGGGTTACAAGGCTCCGCTACCGCCCCGTCTAGTACGGCAAATCTACCAACAAATCATCCTCTTCTATGATAAACAACCAAGCGCGCCCTGTCAATGGATAATTCTTCGTATGGAAACTTTCAGCATATTGTATCCGGAAACAAAATCATTTCCATACTATTATTATATTTTATATAATAATTAAATTTTTTAAAACTCTAATATTTTGTACAAATTTTTCCTTTTCTATAACTTATTTTTCACTTTCCCATCACAAACCCATGATAGAATAAAAAAAATATTAGAAGGCAGGTGGCATATGTGGGGAAGTCTACGATATTGGTCGCGGATGACGAAGCTCGAATCAGAAGGCTTGTAGGAGATTTTTTAAGATCTCAAAACTATCATGTTTTGGAAGCCAAAGACGGTCAAGAGGCACTGGATGTTTTTATGGAAAACCAACAGCAGATCAGCTTGATTATCTTAGATATTATGATGCCCCAGCTGGACGGCTGGCAGGTTCTGTCGGAGATCCGGGGGGTATCCCTGGTTCCCGTCCTGCTTTTAACGGCAAAAGGGGAAGAGCACGACCAATTGAACGGCTTTAAGCTGGGAGCCGACGACTTTGTCACCAAACCCTTCAGCCCCAGTATTTTAATGGCCAGAGTTGCCGCTCTTTTAAAAAGAACGGCGACCCCTCAGGAAAAAAACATCAATATGTCCGGCATTTATATCGATAACAGCGCGCGAAAAGTCTTCATCAACGACAAAGAGATCTTCCTTACACCAAAAGAATTCGAGCTTTTGCTCTACTTAATGGAGAATGAAAACATTGCGCTGTCCAGAGAAAAAATACTGAACGCCGTATGGGATTACGACTATTTCGGCGGTTTGCGCACAGTGGACACGCATATCAAACAGCTCAGAGCGAAGTTGGAAGATAAAGGAGACTGCATCAAAACCGTGCGCAGCATCGGTTACCGTTTTGAGGTATTGTAATGCGAACCTCTCTTCGGAACCGCTTGGCTCTTTTATTGGCAATTTTTGTCTTTCTTCTCATTGTTCTGCCATTTGTGGCCAACACTTTTTTCTTAGAAAAGTATTATCTCCGTTACAAAATGAATACGCTGGAAAACACCTATACTTCTCTTGAAAATGCTTACCAGGGAAACATCAGCAGTGTCAAACGCCTTTTGGAACAATGGGAATTAAATGAAGGTTTGCGCTTTACAATAGCTAACAGCAATTTCCAAATTGTTTACAGCACAAGAAGCGAGGAATCTCGAACTTATAACAATATGGTTCCCTTCATGTCAGCTCTTCCCATGATGGAAGGTATCATCAAAAACTATTTTTCCGCCTATAACGGTCAGCCGGTCATTACCATCAAACAGAATCCCAGCGACAACAGCGGCAATTTAACCATCTACGGCAAAGAAAACATTCAGGGACAAGAGCTATATATCATTATTGAGACGCCACTGTCCGCTATCAAAGAAAGTATTACTTTATCCAATAAATTTTTGCTCATGTCTTCATTTATTGCCATCATTTTAGCCGCCTTCACCATTTTCTTTGTAGCAAATCGTTTTACCAAGCCCATTTTACAGATCAACAAGATCACCACAGCCATGTCCGGTTTGGATTTTTCTCAAAAGATCCGGATCAATAGCGCAGATGAACTGGGACAATTAGGCGAAAGCATCAATGAGCTTTCCTCCCACTTGGAACGTTCCATCAACGACCTGAAAGCGGCAAATCAGCAGCTACAGGAAGATATCCGCCAAAAAGAAAAAATCGCCGATATGCGCAAGGAATTTATTTCCAATGTTTCCCACGAGCTAAAGACTCCTCTGGCTTTGATCATTGGCTATACTGAGGGCCTACAGCTCAATATCAACAGTGAAGACAAAAATGCGTATTGCGATATTATTTTGGATGAAGCGGAAAAAATGAATCATCTGGTCAAACAATTGCTGGCAGTTTCTCAGCTGGAATCGGGAGCTGCCGAACTGGAAATAGAGGAGTTCAATCTAGCGGCGCTTTTGAGCTGGATCTTAGAAAAAAACACTCTGCGTATTGCAGAAAAGCATTGTACTTTAGAGCTGGATATCCCGGATGAGGCTTTTGTAACTGCTGATTACAGGCGGATTGATCAGGTCATCACCAACTACCTTACCAATGCTTTAAATCACGTGGGAGAGCCCGGAATGATCCGGGTCACTCTCAAGCAGGTCGATGATAGGTTCCGTTTGGGAATCTATAATTCCGGAGAGAATATCCCTGAAGATGTACTGCCCCGCTTATGGGAAAGTTTTTACAAAACAGATAAAGCCCGCACCAGGGAATACGGCGGGCAGGGGCTGGGTCTTTATATTGTGAAAACCATCATGACGGCCCACAACAATGCTTTTGGCGTAGAAAATCAAGAAGGCGGTGTGGAATTCTGGTTTGAACTGACTGCGGCGGCGCCGCCTGACGACTGGGACAAAGATGCGGAAAAATCCGCGGATACCCCAAGGAATTCTAATCCTTTGGATGATACCGACCTTACCGTAATATAAAACAGAAACACCTTGCCAAAATGGCAAGGTGTTTCTGTCATTTATGATAAAGATTTAAGCATCAATTCTAAACGAAACCATTTATCAACATAGAGGTTTCCAATCGTCAGTCAACTGATGGTCCCGCTTTTTCAAGCTTATTACCGGAGCTGCGCGGCTGACTCATTCAATTACGGAGCTTATTTCACCACTGGTTTTTCTCCATAATAAAAAGCGGTAAACAGGGCAGTGGCCTCCTCTACGGAAGGCGCTTTGGGCGAGAATTTGGTGGCAACGGCTTTACCGGCGCTTTCGATAAAGCTGGGAATGTTTTCAAAGTATATCTTTTCGTCGACGTCTAATTCCCGAAAGCTGTGGGCAATGCCCAGACGGGTTCCGAAATCCCACAGATGATCCACCAGGTGTTGGCACAGCTCTTTTTCCGTACCGGTATAACCCAAGCGTTTGGCAATCTTGGCATATTGCGGATGCGGTGAATGAAAAGCGGTGGTATAAGGTAAGAGCAGGCCGCAAACCAAACCGTGAGGCAGATTAAAACAGGGGCCCGGATGATCAAAACCGTGAGCCAAACCGGCACAAGAATTAGTAATGACCAAGCCTGCCAAGCTGGCCGCGATATGGCAGGCTTCCCGGGCTTTTAATTTCTCCGAAACGGGAGCATCCTTATCGGCGGAAGCTGGCAGATTCTCTAAAAGATCCAGGGTGGAAGAAATTGCAAGAGAGGTCACCATGGGAGAAGCAATAACACAAACCGCCGCTTCCATGGCATGGGTCAAGGCATCCATACCGGTATGCGCGGCAATGACATCCGGCAGCGTATCGGTGAAATCCGCATCCAATATCGCATAGGCCGGGATCAAATTATTCCCCAGCATCAGATTTTTTGCTTTCGTATCCTGGTTGATAAATACGGCGGCCGAAGTAGTCTCGGAACCAGTGCCGCTGGTGGTGGGAATGGCAACAACTTGCGCTTTGCCTGTGGTTTCCGGCAAGCTATAAGGAATAAAGGCATCCTGGAAGGCCAATTGGGGATGCTCATAGAACAGCCACAGCGCTTTTGCGGTATCCATCACGGAGCCGCCGCCAATGGCAATGATCAGATCCGGCTGAAAATCCCCCAATTCTTCAGCGGCTTTCATGATATCGCTAAAAAAAGGCTCATTTCTGATATCGGCAATAAAACGGCATTCTCCGCCGCCCGCCTCAATAAAACCAGCAATCTTCTTTTGCAGTTCTTCTCCCACAATGCGACCGTCATAAACCACAACCGCCCGTTCTTTTTTGAGCTGGCTTAAAAAAGAAATCGCACCGCGGCCCATCACATACTGACTATGTACTAATAAAGAATAAGGATTGTTCATGTTTGTCTCCTTCTCTGAATCAATGTCAGCTAACTTTATTATGCACTCCTGTTGAGTTGGTTAATTTTACATGCGGCCGACAAAACCAAGCCGCTCCCGGGAAACTATTTCCCTGTTATCTTACTGTTCCCGCTGTCACGTTTGTTTCTATTTTTGCCTGTGCTTATCTTTTTTATCTCTCGAAAACCTTATCAAAGAGGCCGCCGCCTTAACAAAGCAACTCTGAAGCGGCATATCCCGCTTCAGAGTTCTCCAAGGCAGGATCATCAACCCAATCGTTTATTGGGGAGGCATGCTAACATCGTTTAGATCAACAAAGACGGTCTTGGAGATCATATATTTTTGGATACCGGCAACTCCTATACCGCTTTCTTTCCAGCCGGTACCGGGAGATTCGATCATGCCTTTGCTAAAATAAGTATTAATGTAGATCTGTCCGCCGTGGATTGCTTCCGCTACCCGGTGGGCCTTTTTGATATTCATGGTAAAGACTGCGCCTGCCAAACCGTATTTCGTAGCATTGGCTAAGGAAATGGCTTCCTCTTCGGTATCAAAAGGCGTAACGCAAAGAACCGGACCAAAGATCTCTTCCTGGAAGATCGTCATATCAGGCGTCACATCGGCGAAAATGGTGGGCGGCACAAAGTTGCCCTTTGCCAGCTCAGGATCATTATAAGGAATACCGCCGCATATGAGACGGGCACCTTCCTGTTTGCCCTTTTCAATATAATCCCAAACGGTCTTGGCGTGTTCTTTTGAAATCAAAGTGGTAAAGTTAACGCCTTTTTGATAATCAAAGCCGTCACCTGCCACAAATTTGGTGCATTCAGCTTTCAATTTTTCCAAAAATTCTTCATAAATGCTACGTTGCAGGAGCAAACGGGTTCCGGAAACGCAAACCTGGCCGGAATTCAAAGTAAAGGCAAAACGAGACCATTTCACCGCAGATTCGATATCAGCGTCGGCAAAAACGATGTTAGGGCTTTTGCCGCCCAATTCCAAAGCAATATCCTTCACGGTATCGCTGGAAGCGGTAATGATATTTTTACCGGTGGCGGTGCCGCCGGTCATGGAAACCATATCCACCAAGGGGCTTTTTACCAAAACGTCCCCTACTTCGGCGCCGTTGCCGGTAATGACGTTGAAGACACCGGGCGGGAAACCCGCTTCGTCAAATACGCCCGCCAGCTCCAGCATGCTCAAGGAAGCCCAGGAAGACGGTTTTACAATAACGGTATTGCCGGCCGCCAAAATCGCTGCGATCTTTTGGCAGCCCATCATCCACGGCCCGTTCCAGGGCAGGATCTCGCCGACAACACCACAAGGCTGCCAGATGACATAGTTCATATTTTTGCCGCCGCCATCTACGGGAACCACTTTCCCTTCCAGGCAGCGCGCCTTGCCTGCGAAAAACTCAAAAGCATCCAGGCTGACACTACCCTCATAATACAGGGCGCTGGGATACAGTTTGCCGCATTCCAGTGTTTCGATGACAGCAAACTTTTCGATGTAGCGAGCCAACACGTCTCTGGCTTTCAACAGATATTTGCTTCTTTCCAAATTGCTCATTTTTCCCCAGGGCCCTTCGTCATAGGCTTTCCGTGCCGCCAAAATCGCTTTTTCGGCATCGGCGGCACTACCCTTATAAGCGGAAGCAAAAACCTGATTATTGGCCGGGTTTAGGATATCAAAGGTTTTGCCCGATTGGGAAGGGACAAATTCCCCATTGATATAAAGCTTATAGGGTTCCTTTTTTACCTGATCATAGGGATTCATCAAACAGCCTCCTTATTTTTATTTTTCGTATGAACAATATCAAATTAGTTCATAAACAAAATTAATTATTCAAAAATATATTATAAATGATTCTGATTTATTTTAACACAAATTTTATTATTTTTAAAGTGGCTTATATTGAATTTAATATCTTTTTTTAAAAAAATAAGTCAAAAACCCTTATTAAAAATCAAAAAACTTTTTAAATATAAAACTTTTATGTGTCTTAATAAAATTTTTTTAGTGTTTTTTTCATTTTGGCTATTGCAAAACATACCATCAATCGAATACAATAAGTATAGCATTTCTTTCATTTCGACATAATACATCATACAATTTGAATACTTGTTTAAGGAGGAATCACCATGACCGATATCGGCCTTCGTTTAAAAGAATTGCGTAAGAGACATAAATTATCCTTATTAGAGCTTTCCAAGCTGACGAAAATGTCTTATTCTTTTTTATCCGGCCTGGAAAACAGCAAACATTCCATTACCATTGCCAACTTGCAAAAACTGGCGGAATTTTTCGGTGTGGATCTCATTTACTTTCTGCAGGAAAATGACAACGACAATATCCGGATCACCAGGAAGTCACAATATATCCCGCCCACTGTCGACGACGGTATGACTTACCAGGTGCTAACTCCCGGCTGCGCCAATGCCTTGCAGGTTTCACGGGTCGTCTTAGCATCCCACACCCCAGGGGAGATTAAGCTGCACAACCATAGCTCCGGCGACGAGGTTTTGGCGGTATTGCACGGCACCTTGTATGTACAAATAGGGGATACGGAATATGAGCTTTATGAAGGGGATACCATTTATTACCCTGCCACCTACGGTCACTGTATCTTTACCAAAGACGAAGAGGCTGAATTTCTCTTGATCATGAGCCCGCCTTGGAAGATATAAAAAAACTATCCCGGACATGTTAGAAAATCAAACGGCAAAAGGTAAAAGGTAAATGGATAAATCTTATCATTTATAATAAATCAAAAGGGGTGGAAAAATGACTCTAAAGGCACTATGCTACATTAACCAATTCTATGCCGGTATCGGCGGCGAAGACATGGCCCATGAAGGGCTTCATGTGTTCGAGGGGGCCAAAGGCCCCGGTATTGGCATGGAAGGCATGTGGAAAGGCGAAATGAAAATCGTTCGCACCTTGGCTTGCGGCGATAATCACTTCAACGTAGATGAACACTACGAAGCGTTAAAACCCGAACTGAAAAAATTGGTGGAGGAAGTACAACCAGACGTAGTTATTGCCGGTCCGGCTTTTAACGCCGGCCGTTATGGCGTGGCCTGCGCTAAATTCTGCGATTTTGTCCGTTCGGAACTGGGAATCTCCGCCGTATGCGGTATGTATCCCCAGAACCCGGCTGTTCAAATGTTTGTCTTGAACAACTACATCACCGAAGCCACAGAAACAGCTACCGGGATGAAAACCTCCTTGCCTACACTGGCAAAATTCGCTTTAAAATTAGCCAAAAGAGAAAAAATAGGCCCAGCATCCCTCGAGGGCTACATACCAACCGGTCATCGTTACAATGAATACGATGAAAAATCCGGTGCCGAGCGTGTTGTAGATATTCTGGTAAAAAAACTATACAATCAACCTTATCGCACCGAAGTACCCCTGCGGAAAGAAGGAAAGGTTCCTGCAGCTCCTGCCCTGAAGGATCCTTCCAAAGCAAAATTTGCTTTAATTACTGTGGGGGGCTTGGTGCCTAAGGGGAATCCCGACAGGCTACGGATGTTTGCTTCCGTCGCTTACGGGACTTACCCCATAGACCCCGACACCTTTGACTGCCAGCACTATGAATCTATCCACGGCGGTTATGACACCACTACTGTTAACAAAGATCCCAACCGTTTGATCGCTTATGAAGAAGCCACCTCACTGCAAAAAGAAGGCGTCATCGGTGAATTAGCCCAATATTTTTTGGCTACCTGCGGTATCGGTACCAATGTTGGAATGAGTATGAAGCTGGGCCACGAAATGGCCGTTCAATTGAAAAAGGATGGGGTACAAGCCGTTATCCTAACCTCTACCTGAGGCACCTGCACCCGCTGCGGCGCAGCGGTTTCAAAAGAGTTTGATAAAGAGGGTATTCCCATTGCCCACATCAACGCCTTCAACTCCATTGCTTTATCGGTAGGTGCCAACCGCATCATTACCGGCGGTGACTTTACCTGCCCCATCGGCGATCCGGCTTTGCCCCCCGACCGAGAAAGGGAATACCGGAAAGCGATTCTCCTGAAAGCCATTGAAGCGATTTGTACGGACGTTCAAGAGCCTACGATCTTCAGTGTCCGTAAAGGCGAATGGAAGGAGGAGAAATAGCCATGACCATGAAATTGACCAGACAATATTTCCCTGTAAAAGAATTGGTGGAAGGCGCAAAATGCCAATATGAAAATGGCGTATTAACGGTAAACTATGACGAGCTTCTAGCTTTGACAGCTCCACATATGGCAACGATTACTAGTATTAAATTTGAAGTCGCCCGTCCTGGCGAAAGCGCCCGGATCATCCATATTTATGATACCATTCAACCCATGTATAAATCGGAGATTGACCCCAGACTGCTGGGCGGCGAATATCCCGGCGTCTTGAATGATCCCTTTACGGTAGGACAAGGCGTCACCAATCTTCTGGATGGCTTCTCGGTTATGGAGTGCGCGGCCATCCCCTGGGATGAAAGCAATGCCTCAAGCGGTCTTTTATACGCCCGGGACGCTATCGTGGAAATGAGCGGCCCATACAAAGGCTTTACGCCTTTCTCCGAAACTATCAACCTGGTTATGGTCTTTGAAGTGGTTCCCGGCAAATCCTCTGAGGAATATGACAATGACATGCGCAAATGCGCCATCAAAGTAGCCACCTTCTTAGCCAGTCTTACCAAAGATCTGGAGCCGGAACGGGTGCAGGTTTTCGACAATACCCCAAAGGAAGGCCTGCCCAATGTGGCATTGGTATGGCAATGCCAAAACCAAGGCGTTTATACCAACACCCTTTTATATGGACTGCCTATTTATGATATTGTACCCACCCTGCTGGAACCCAATGAAATGCTGGACGGCTGTGTGGTCGGCGGCAACTATGCCTGGCCTACTTTTAAAGTTCCGACTTATATCCATGCAAATCATCCTATTTTATTGGATCTTTACCGCCGTCATGGCGTCGACATTAATTTCGTCGGGGTTATCTTCTGCCGTAGTCACCAGCCCAGCAACTGGCATAAAGAGCGCTGCTCGCAAATGTGTGCCAAAATTGCGGATACGATTCATGCCGACGGCATCGTCATGGCCTGGGAAGGCGGCGGCAATGCGGCCATTGACGGGATGCTCACCATCCAGCACGCCGAACGACGCAATATTAAAGGCTCCCTCATCACTTTTGAATTCGGTGGCAAGGACGGCACCGAAGGTCAATTGCTGGTGGACGACGTTCCCGAAGCGGATGCCGTCATCAGCGGCGGCAGCTGGGAAAGACCCATTATGTTGGAAAAAGTGGAAAAAGCTTATGGCGGCGATTTTCTGCGTCTGGATAAAGACACCGGCGGCTTCTTCCCACCCGCTACCGAAGCCATCACCTTCACTACCAATGTACAAATGTACATGGGCGCCAATCAATCCGGCTACAGCAAGTGGACCGCCCACGAATATTAAACCTCACAAAATAATATGCCAGCAAGCAGTGTGACCCTCCAAACACACTGAACGGAAATGAACGGAAATCACGGCAGGTACTTAAAGTACCTGCCGTGATTTATTCTCATAGCAAATATTCCCTGGGCATTGCTTTCAAAATACTGATTTTTTATATTTTTGATTAATTTTTAAAAACTTCTATTAAAATCTTTGCAGTTAATTCCAAAAATTAAAACAGCAGAAGCCTTATAAGCATGCTATAATATTAGCATTAGTAATCAAAATGGTGAAAAATAACCGGAATGGGCCAGTAAATTACTTAAACTTATTTTTCATAAAGACCAAAAAGCTAGGAGAACTGTTTCATGGTATTCAGCAGCATCTTATTTCTTTTTATTTATCTTCCTTTGGCTTTGGGCATTTATTATATTACGCCTCTGAAATACCGCAATTTGTTTTTGCTTTTTGTTAATTTGATCTTTTACGGCTGGGGCGAACCGGTTTACATATTGATCATGATTCTTTCCGTGCTGTTGAATTATGGGTTTGGTATCCTGATTGGCCACTATCGCAGCAAAGATCGTCTGACGCGTTTTTTAGTCTTTGCCTCCGTTTTTTGTAATCTGGCAATTTTAATCTTCTTTAAATATTATGATTTCATCATTACCAATCTGGCTTTAATCCCCGGCTTCCCCACATTACAGCCTTTAGGCCTGGCTTTGCCCATCGGGATCTCTTTCTACACCTTTCAAACCATGTCCTATACCATCGACGTTTACCGGCAGGATAGCGTTGCGCAAAAGAATCTCGTCGCCTTTGGCACTTATGTCACTATGTTCCCGCAACTCATTGCGGGGCCTATCGTAAAATACAAAGATGTGGCTTCCCAACTGGGTCACCGTCAATACTCCAAAGAACAGTTCACTTCAGGGATTCTTTGCTTTGTCTGCGGATTTGGTAAAAAAGTGCTTTTAGCCAACAACATTGGCCTGCTTTGGGACGCTTATGCCGCCATGCCTGCAAGCGAGCTTTCCGTTTTAGGGGCTTGGCTGGGCGCTCTGGCTTTTACTTTCCAGATTTATTTTGATTTCTCTGGCTATTCCGATATGGCCATTGGCTTGGGACGCATGCTGGGTTTCGAATTCAAGATCAACTTTGATTATCCTTATATCGCCAAAAGCATTACCGAGTTCTGGCGACGCTGGCATATTTCCCTCAGTTCCTGGTTTCGGGAATATGTCTATATCCCATTGGGCGGCAATCGGGTGGCCCCTTGGAAGATCTACCGTAATATTTTTATCGTGTGGCTTTTAACCGGCATTTGGCATGGCGCCAGTTGGAACTTTTTATGTTGGGGGCTCTATTTCGCCATTCTTCTTTGCCTGGAAAAAGCCTTTTTGCAGAAGCCTCTGGCAAAGGCTCCCGCCTTCGTCGGACATCTCTACGCTATGGTTTTGGTGATTTTTAGCTGGGTCATTTTTGCCATGACCGATATGAGCCAGGGCATGGCCTATTTCAAAGCCATGGTCGGCCTGGGCAACATACCCTTCTGGGATAAAACCGCCTTTTATTATTGCAGAAACTATCTGCCGTCCTTTCTTGTTATGGCGGTTGCGGCCACTCCTTTTGGCAAAAAGCTTTGGCAGAAGCAGCCGGAAACCGGAAAACGCTTTCTGGCTCCCGCCCTTACTTTGCTGTTATTGATTCTGGCTACGGCATACTTGGTATCCGCTTCTTACAATCCTTTTTTATATTTCAGATTTTAATCAAGGAGGCTGAACATGAAACGGCTTTCTGTTACCATGCTTGTGTTCTTCCTCTTTATCGGAGGATTCTTCATTCTGAATATACTACTACCCGACAAGGCATTTTCTGAAAAGGAAAACCGTTATTTGGCCCAGCGTCCCGGCTTCCATATGGATGATGTGTTAAGCGGCCAATATATGAAAGACTTTGAAGATTATACCGCAGATCAATTTTTTGGCCGGGATTGGTGGACAGGGCTGAAGGCATTCAGTGAAGAGCTTTGCGGCAAACAGGAAAATAATGGTGTTTACTTGGCGGCGGGAGACACGTTGATCGAAGCTTACCCCAAACCGGACTTTCAGCAGGTGGATAAAAATATTCAAGCACTCAACACCTTTGCGGCAACTTATGAAACCCCGGTTTACCTGATGACCGTTCCGGGCGCCGTTGAGATCTGGCGGGATAAACTGCCCAAAGGCGCTCCCAACGAGAGCCAAAAAGAGCTCCTTTCCTATCTACAGGAAAAAATTCAGTCGGTCCGTATTGTAGATTGCCTGACACCTTTAGAACAGCACAAGACGGAATATGTTTTTTACCGTACCGACCACCACTGGACCACATTGGGCGCTTACTATGGCTACCAGGCTTTGATGGGTGCCATGGGCCGGACTGCCCAAACCTTTGATATTTTGGAAACCATTCCGGGTTTTTATGGCACGCTCCAGGCCAAAGCGGGAATTCCTTTTTTACCCTCAGACGATATTGATATCATGGCAGAACAAAACAGCGGCGCCACTGTTACCGTGGTGAACGGCGTCGAAAAGAACGTGATCCCTCTTTATGACGAAAGCGCCCTGGCGAAAAGAGACAAGTATGCCTTATTCTTGGGCGGCAACCAGCCCTATATCACAATTGATACGGGACTTACCGAACAAGGAAGCCTTTTGCTCATAAAGGACTCTTACGCCAATTGCCTTTTGCCTTTTTTGATGCAGGAATTCAGCCGCATCGATGTTTTGGACCTGCGGTTCTATAAAGAAAAGCTCAGCGATTATTTGAAAGAAAACCCCCCGGATAATATTCTTTTTTGTTACAATGTGGCAGGATTTACAGCGGATACCAATCTCTTTCAAATCAACCGCTGATAACAACACTTTGCGGTTTCCCTTTTCATCGTGCATTATATTTTCTTAGCTACTTCATTGTCAGAAAGGATTTTTATGAACTCATGAACGAATTTCTCTTTTTTGCCACCATTTTAGTTTATTTTTCCTTGATGCTGCTTTTTTACCGGCTTTGGGGGCCTACGGGCCTTTTTATCTGGTGCGCTTTGGCTTCCGTTATTGCCAATATTGAAGCGCTGAAGCTGGTCCCCATGTTTGGCATGCAGGCCACTTTGGGCAACGTGATATATGGCAGCAACTTTCTTGCTACCGATATCATAAGCGAGAACCACAGTAAAAAACTAGCCCACAAAACCATCGCCATCGGATTCGCCGCGCTTTTGGCATTTACTGTTACCACTCAAATGACCTTGGCCTTTATTCCGGCGGCGGATGATTTTGTACAGGGAAGCATGCGAACCATTTTTTCCGTCACGCCCCGGATCTCTTTGGCCAGCATCGCCACCTACCTCGTTTCACAAAACCTTGATATCATGCTTTACCATTTTATCTGGCGCAAAACCGGCGACCGTTTCCTTTTTTTGCGAAACAATTTCGCCACCTTGATCGCCCAGCTTTTAGACAGCGCTGTGTTTACCCTATTGGCTTTCTGGGGATTGTTTCCAGTGACGGTCGTGGTGGAGCTCATTTTCTCTACTTATCTTTTGAAGATCATGGTCAGTCTGTTGGATACACCTTTTATCTATATAGCCCGGCGCATGCGAGGTAAAGTTCCCACGGAATTATCTACCTAAAGTAAAATACTGCGCCACAGAGTGCCGTATCAACCAGAATTGCTTGATCCGTTTCTAGCGCCGGGCCTGGCCGAAAACGAACCGGTAGCTGCAAACGTCAAGGTTTTCCCATAGAACAAACATGAAAAAGAAAGGGGAATGACAAAATGCCGAATACAAAGGTAACACAGCTATTGAACGAACAGATCAACAAAGAGCTTTACTCCGCCTACCTGTATATGGATATCGCTAATTATTATGCCAACGAAAATCTGACCGGTTTTGAAAATTGGTTCTATGTTCAAATGCAGGAGGAACGCGACCATGCCATGTTGTTTCGGACTTATCTGCTGGATAGCGGGGAAAAGATCCAATTAACTGCGATTGCCGGGCCGGATATATCCTTCCCTGATTTTAAAGCCCCTCTACAAGCAGCGCTGGAACATGAAAAGTATGTCACAGCTTCCATTAACACCATTTATGAAGAGGCTTACAACAGCAAAGATTTCCGGACCATGCAATTTTTAGACTGGTTTATCAAAGAACAAGGCGAAGAGGAAAAGAACACGGGGGATCTGGTACAGCGCTACACCTTGTTCGGCGGCGACCCTAAAGGGCTTTATATGCTGGATAATGAACTGAAAGCCCGGGTGTATGCACCGCCTTCTTTGGTTCTGTAAAGCCATTGCTTCGGTATCAACATGAAAACCCGGCGGACAGATTCTTATCACTGTTTACCGGGTTTTTTATTTGAATAATTTTTTATAAACGATAAGATAAAAAGAAAAGCCTCAGCAGATTCTTGGCAGCCATTGGCCGTAAAGCTGCGGCAAGATTCTTGCGTCACAATATCTTTCACCGGTTTTCCTTTGTTTCTTTCATGAAGCATAAAATTAAAATGCCTCCTTAGCCAAGCTAAGAAAGCATTTAAAACAAGCGGATAAAATCATTTACCGCTTCTTCAAACGCTAGCAGCCTGCCGGAGCGGATGTTGTTGAAATTTTAACAAAAAAATTAAAAAATTAATTAAAAAATAAAGAACAGGTGCAATTAGTATATTTGCCGTATTCTCTTACCGCATTATGGTTCAAAAACATATTGCAGCATTTTTTGCGGATTCTCCAAAAAAGCCTTGGTTACAATATAATGTTCTGTTTCCGCATAAGGGGTCAAAGTAATGGCGTCTTCGTTAAGCACATAAATCTCGGCCCCAGGATAGGCCATCAGGATAGGGGAATGGGTGGCAATGATCAATTGTGAGTTTTGTTTTACCAATTCATGGATTTGAGACAATAAAGCCAATTGCCGGGAAGGGGACAAGGCTGCCTCCGGTTCATCCAGAATATAAAGTCCGTTACCGCCAAAACGATTCAGAAAAAGCGATAAGAAGCTTTCGCCATGGGACTGCTGATGTAATGATCTGCCGCCATAGCTCTTTGAAAGGCGGTTGACCGGGTCTGCCTCATCCAGTCTGTCCACTTCCGTGGCAAGATTATAAAAACTCTCAGCCCGCAGGAAAAAACCGTCTTGGGGCTTTTTAACGCCTTTTACCACCGTCAAATATTGATACAGATCCGAGTGTGTCGCTTTGGAAGAAAAACAAAAGTTTTTGTTGCCACCTTCCGCATTAAAGCCGCAGCAGATGGCAACAGCCTCCAGCAAGGTGGATTTTCCCGTGCCGTTTTCCCCTACAAAAAATGTAACTTTTCGTTGAAGCCGCAATTCTTTTAAGTGCTTCACAACAGGAAGCTCAGAAAGGTAGCCGCCGTCTGAAAAAGCCGTTTTCTTTAATTTGATCCCACTGACATACAAGTCACTGAACAAGGTTGCCCCCCCTATCGTCTATCCGCCGTCAAGCCACTTCCCTTATGGACGTATGCCAACAATAGCCACAAAAGCTTATGTCTTTTAAGATTGCGGAGGTTGCTTAAAAATGATGGATATGATAATGACTGTGCGCGCCACCTTCGTGCCGATGGTAATATTCATCCACCAGATTGGCCTGTTGCAGCAAGCCGGCGTTACCCAACATGGTCTCGGTAGGCAGATCAGCCAAGATGGTGTGATTTTCATCAAAGAGAATGGCTCGCCGGGAAATTTCCGCTACCAATTCAAGATTATGGGTGGAAGTAAGCAAGGTTTTGCCGGCTTGTTGCAATTGCATGAGAAACTCAGCAAGCCAGCGCTGGGTTCTGGGGTCCAGACCGCTCATGGGCTCGTCTAAAACCAGCACCTCCGGATTTAATGATAAAACGCATGCAATCGCTACCTTACGCTTCTCCCCGCCGCTTAAATGATAAGGTTGCCTGTTCTCGAAACCCTGCAAATTCAATAATTCTAAACAATCGTTGACCCTTTGCGCCACTTCATTTTCAGGAAATCCCATCTGACGCGGGCCAAAAGCGATCTCATCGTAAACATTGGAACAAAAGAGCTGGGTATCCGCATTTTGAAACACGAAGCCGATTTTCTGATGAAACAATTTGGCAAATTGGGCATCCCGCAGTTTTTTGGCGGTGATCTCTTCCCCATCAAAGCGATAGCTGCCGCCCTGCGGCAAAATAATGCCGTTTAGGAGCATGAAAAGGGTGGATTTGCCACTGCCGTTCGGCCCCATAAAAGCGACGGCTTCCCCTTTTGCAATATGCAGCGTCACATTTTGTAAGGCGGCAATGCCGTCATATGCATAAAAAACCTGCTCAAGTTGAATCATGATTTTAAACCTTTCCCCAAAAAATAAAGGTTAAAAAAAGAGTGATATTGGCTAAAACGAAGATAAAATCGGCAAAAGAAAAGCTCTGATTTTTGCCGGTACTGTATTCTCCCGTAAAGCCCCGGCATTCCATGGCAGCATACATCTCTTCCGACATTTCCTTTGATTTTAAAAACATGGTGCCGGCAATGCCGGAAAGGGAAGCATACTTGTTTTGGTTTTTCCCCACCGATCTCAGTTTGAGGGCATACAGCATATGCAAAGAAAAATCACCCAAAAGCAGAATGTATTTGATGGTAATATCCAAGACCAGAATAAAAAGATCCGGGATGAAAAAGGCTTTTAATGCGCCGGTGATGCCATGCCACGGAGTGGAACGGGAAAGGATGTTGACAGCCAGAACCGCCGCAAAGACCTTGGGTGTGATCATCACCAGGCTCTCATGGTTTCCGAAGAAGGCAGCCGGCAATAAAAGGATGAAGGCAAACAAAAAAGCCGCAAAAGCGGACTTAAGAGCGGCTAGGATGTCTTCCCCCCGCAGCATACTTAAAATCAAAAGAAGGCAAACATTTGCCGTAAGGACAAAGGCAAGGTTCCTGGCAAGGGAAAGCAGTAGAATCAGAAAAACAACGGAAGCGACTTTCAAAACGGGATTGATAGGCGAGGATGCCGCCGCGCAGCTACTTTGCCTGCGTATTCGGGAAAGGATATGCAACAAAGACAGGATACTTTTATGAATAAAAGTATCCTGATCCGTCTGCGGCCGATAATTCTCTTTTTGCAGGAGCCATTCAGGCATAGTACTTTCTGTCCCCTTCTATTTCATTGGCTTTATCATTGGCCTTTTTTTCGTTTAACCGGGGAATATTCCCGGGCTTGTTTCTCTTCATGATACCAAAGAGTTTGAACAAAATCAATAAAATCGCGACGCCGGCCGCCGCAGACAAAAGATAGGCCGCTACTTCCGGCAGCCCCCCCATGGTATAATCAGGCATTACCGCCTCAAAGCGGAAGCCGTTTTGCATTCCCGCAGGAATATAACCTAAAATATTACCGCCCGACATCACCTTGCCAATCTCGTCCGCGCCCCATTCTCCCCAAGCCGTACCTGTAGCGAGTAGGCCCAAAGGCGTAAGGCCGACGAGAATTGCCAGCAAGCCGTAGACCGCTTTGATCCTTTGTTTTGATCCTGTGTAAATGGTTCCAGGCGAGACCTTTTGGATAAAGGCAAAAATGGCGACGCTAAAAGCCGCCTCCACCACACCTGCCACTAAAAGATGGGGAATGGTCATGGCTGGGATGGATACCCACAAAGGATAAGGGCAATAAAACGGCTGCCCTGCCGCATTATGGAAAAGTAATGGCTGGATGCCGAATTCGATGGCCGCCAGCAAAGCGGCAAAGTTAATACTTAGGTATGAGGCCAGAATGATGGCGGCATATTCGCCTTTACGGGATTTTACTCTGTCTTTCATAAATTTATAGATAAAGTAGCCCAAAAAAGGCATTATAAAAGCCATATTAAAGCAGTTGGCCCCAAAGGCCAGTATACCGCCGTCGCCAAAGAACAGTGCCTGAATCAGTAAAGCCACGGTAATCGAAATACATGCCGAGAACGGGCCCAAAAGAATGGCTAATAAAGCGCCGCCCACGGCATGACCTGTAGTGCCGCCCGGCAGCGGTACATTGAACATCATCATGAGGAAAGAAAAAGCGGCGCCTACGCCAAGAAGGGGAATCTTTTCCCTGGGGATTTCTTCTTTGACTTTTTTGACCGCCACGGTCCATACCGGCACCATGGCTGCACCTAAAACCGCACAGGTAGACGGGCTCAAGTAATTGTCCGGAATATGCATTTTCAAACCATCCTTTCTGCATGAAAGCAAGATGCCAGCTGAAACCAAAACAAAAAAAACCCAAAGAGCTGCTTTCTACAGCATCTCTTTTGGGTTCATCCCATGCGAAAACCAAAACGGCCCCTAACGATCCGTTCGTATTGATTCATTATTGATCTGTTATTGACTTATTACTGATTTGTTATTAATGGAACGGCAATGCCCTATGAAAAGCCTTCATAGCTTTCCGTTTGGTTAAATATACCACAAACTTTCCTGGTACGTCAACGGGTTTTCTTTGGCGAAAATAATCAAGTATTAGGAGGAATCCATTTATTAGGGGGAAGCATGCTTTAACACTTTTCGCGCTCTCCTTTCCCGCCGTATGCGCCGCCCAGTTTATTTTTACCCAATATCATCGCGATGATGAGAGCCGAAACAATCCCCATGAGGCCGCCAAATAAAAATGGAGCGCCGGGGTTGATCTTATCCCACATAGCGCCTGCGATGATGGAAGAAAAGAGCAGACCGATACCTTGCAGCATGCCATAGAGGCCCAATACCGTTCCTTTAAAGCAAGATGGAGCCGCTTCCGCGATGAAGGCCCGCTCCGCGCCGCTGATAAAGGCGGTATAGGCACCATAAGCAACAAACAAACCAATGATAGCCGTTTGGGAAGTCAAGAAAGCAAAACCCAGATAGACAAAACCATAAATCAGATACCCCGGAACCAAAATGGCGCTTCTGCCCCATTGATCGGACCACCTGCCGGCGGGGATTGCCAGAAGAGAGGCGGAAACGGTGAAAATCAGGTATAACAAGATAACCTGTGACGCTGAAAATCCTTGTGCCTGCGCTTTCAAAAGCAAAAAGGTATTAGAGGAATTGCCCAGGGAAAATAAAAACATGACGGCAAGATACAGCTTTAGTCTGCCGTCCAGCTTCACACCTTTCAGCGATAATTTTTCAACCGCCGGTTCTGAGGATTTTTCTTCCCGGATAGCCGGAATGATCAAAATACCGATCATGGCTGGAATGATGGAATAAAGGAAAGCTCTGTGGAATCCGAAGCCGGTAGCTACAAAAACAAAAGCAAGCAAAGCTCCCAGGGAGGAACCGGCCATATCCAGCATCTTATGTAAGCCAAAGGAGCCGCCCAGTTTTTTCTTTTCGCTGGACTGTGCCACCAGAGCGTCGCGGGGCGCGGTGCGGATGCCCTTGCCCGTACGGTCGATCACCCTTGCCAAAAGAACACCGGGCCATGATGCAGCCAACAGGAGCAGTACTTTATAAAGCACCGAAGCGGAGTAACCAATAAAAGTAAGATGCTTTTTATTCTGATATACGTCACCGATATAACCGCTGAATACTTTGAGCAAAGAAGCAATGCTTTCCGCGATTCCCTCAATGATACCGACAATTGCCGGAGTCGCACCAAGGGTCGTTGTCAGAAAAAGCGGAATCAACGGGTAAACCATTTCCGTGCTCATATCCACAAACAGGCTGACAAGACCGATCAGTAAAATATTGGAAATCTTCTTTTTCCTTTCGGTTCTCATACTATTTTCCAACCTTCATTTCCCGGCCTAATAGCCTTTTCCCTAATCTTTTCCCTAATCTTTTTCCTAGTCTTTTTCCTAGTCTTGATTTTCTAAACCCTTATGCCGGCGGGTCATTTTTCCGGCTTTAGGCTTTACCGTTAAATCTATAGACTTGACGACAAAAACTTCTCAAGGGCCGCCGCGCATTGGATAAGCGCCATCCTATGCTCCCGGCAATCCGCCCCCCAAAATCCCTGACAATCATCTTTTCATATCGTTCCTGCAATTTTAGCATATTATAATACCGGTTACAATACATATTGCAACAAAACACTTTAAAACCGCAGACCGCAAATATTTAACTGCTCATCCCGGAAAGGCAATTGCATTTTCCCATAAAACAACCTCTGTTATAGGTTTAACACTTCATAACAGAGGTTCTTTTGTTTCACTACCTTTTCTGCTTCTGCGAATTTAGCAAATCGGATTTATTGTAACCTTCCGATTTTCGTCATAGAATATCGTCGGTTACACCACAATCCGTACAGATATCGAAAGCGGAAGCATCGCCACATTGTACATGGGGCGCTCCCACAACCGCTGTCGCACCAAATTCCACAGGGACTGCCACACACATTTCCTGCGTGATTTTAAACGTGCAGCTGCCATTGACAGTACCGGGACACGGAGTCATATCCGTTGTCACCGTCGGGCTGCCGCAACAGAAAGTGATTGCAGTACCTGCATTCGCAAAGGGGGTAACGGTTACAGGTACGCATACCGTCACTTTTTGGTACCCCATTGCAAGGCAAGTCTGGCCTGTCTCGCAAACAGGACCGCAGATGGACAATCCCGTTGCAGACAATCCTCCGCTGGCTAGACACACGGGAATGGGCCCTATGGGATAAGGGCTGGTCAGTTCAAAACAAATATTCATAACGCCATCTACTTTATCTAAAGCAAAGTCGAATTTTAATCCCGAGCAACCCGTGGTCGGATCTGGCTGGGCGGGAGTCTTCAATTCAACGTTTCCGTCTTCGCCAAATATGACTTCTTGCTCCAATCCATCAATGAATACAGAGATATTGACGATCTGGCTTGCCACAATCTGATCACATATACTAAAAACCAAATGGCTCAGATCTGTATAGAGCGGCGTGTCTTCACCAATCCCGCTTATGATATAGCAAAATCTTTGATTTTGCCCGGGGACCGGAATAAGAATAGAGTTTTCCAGATCAAGTTGGATTAAAAAAGGAAAAATTACCATATCGGGCATCTCTGAATAATCAATCTCCAGTTCACAAAAAGCTTGTTTAAGTTGTTGTGTGTCTGACATCAAAAAACCTCCTTAGCAGCAAGCCCCGCCGGTTTCAAAAAAAGAAGTTGATACCGGCCGGACTGTCTCCTATTTGCAACTTGTGCAGTTATTTTTTTTGGTAGAAACAGCACTTGACGCCACCCCACCTGCCGTAACACCGCAGTCTGTACAGATATCGACGGCGGAAGCATCGCCGCATTGTACATGGGGCGCTCCCGTAACCGCTGTCGCACCAAATTCCACAGGGACTGCCACACACATTTCCTGCGTGATTTTAAAAGTGCAGCTGCCATTGACAGTACCGGGACACGGCGTCATATCCGTTGTCACCGTCGGGCTGCCGCAACAGAAAGTGATTGCAGTACCTGCATTCGCAAAGGGGGTAACGGTTACAGGTACGCATACCGTTACTGCTTGATATCCCACAGCCGGGCAAGTCACGACCTCTTGCTGCAGAAGGTTTTCGTCTTGAGAAGTTGACAATTTTTATACCTCTTTTCTTTTAATTTGATCTAAAATATAGATCTACTGCAATTTATGCGGTCTTTTGGCCAAAGGTAACAAGTCCCCCAAAAGGACATGGACGTAAAAAAACACAGCCCTTCTTTTGATGAAAGGCTGTGTCATTGAACTAAATAAAGGAGCTCGGCAGCGAAAGCCGGCGGGCTTGGTGACATATATTAATTTTCCGCTGCAAAAAACCGATTAATGGAATCAATCGTTTCAACTGTGGTTTGCTCCGGTTTGGTACATAAGCTCACTGCAATAAAAACAATCAAGGCGGCGATTAAGCCCCAAAGGCCTGCCATGATCCCTAAAGGACTCTTTACGATAAAAGTGGTAAAGAGCATGACACACTCGCCTATGATGATACTGCTGATAGCCGCCTGGGGCGTTGACTTTTTCCAGAAAACTCCGCCCAGCATAGCGGGAGCCAAAGCCGCCACACCGCCGTTTGCCAAGGCAAGGATATTACCCAGAAGCCCCGGCTTCATCAGTGCAACTATCACAGATAACAAACCAAATACCAACGTCCCTATTTTCGCCACCTGATATTGCTTGTATTCGGAAGCTTCTTTATTAATAAAGGTCTTGTACACATCGGTGGAAACCATACTGCTTACGGCATGAAGCTGGGAATCTCCTGTGGACATGGAGGCCGCCAAAGCGCCCGCGATGACCAATGCCGCAAAAACGATAGGCGTGTATTTCAATAACATTTCGGGGAAGATGGTATCCGGCGCGGCGATATCCGGCATCAAGATCCTACCGACCATGCCGATGGCGGGCGTAAACACATAAATGGATGTCAGATAGATGGAAGAAAAAATAGAAGACCATTTTAAGACCCGCAAAGATTTACCTGAGAAAAATCTTAAAGTCACATGGGGGAACATCATCATACCAATGGTGATGATCAGCCATCTGGAAATCCAGTCAGCGGCAGTCACCACGCCTTTCGGCCCAGGTAACGAGAAAAGCGCCGGCATCGTTTGGAACACTTGTTCATAAGCGGCGTTGACGCTGCCAAAATTATGATGAATGATTAAATAGGAGCCAATCACCATACCGATCCACATAAAGACGCCCTGGGCGGCATCGGTGATGGCCACCCCTTTCATACCGCCCATCCAAACTAAAATAATCATGATGGCAAAAAAGATGATCGTACCGAAAGCGTAACTTAATTGCCCATTGCTGATGATCTGAAAAATGTAGCCTGAGCCAATGGCCTGCATCGCCACATAAGGCACTGTAAAAACAAGGGTGATAATGGTAACGATAAGACCGATAATCTTATTCTGATAAACGTCGCTGATATATTGCGCCATAGAGATATAGCCTTTGGTTTGACCAAGAAACCAGAATCTTCTTCCGATGGCCCAGAAAAGAACACCGGGGAATACCGTCCATATCCCGTTGACCCACCAGCCGATACCATTGGCATAAACAAAACCGGGAGCGCCCATAAAAGCATAGGAACTGTGGTAGGTAGCGCTAAAAGTAAGGGTCAGTACAAAAACGCCCAAAGAGCTGCTTGCGGTGGCAAAATCTTTTATGTTCTTCTTATCTTGCTTGGAGGCATAATAAGCGATTCCCAACAGGGAAAGGGTATAAAGCCCCAAAATAACGAGACCAACATTCATGTTCTCAGACCTCCTTTACTTGTATTTAGCCGGCTTAGGGCTTTTGATATTCTTTTTTCCAGGATTTGATCTTCAACACGCCGATTAAAAAGTCAATGATTGCCACAACATACCAAAAATCCAGCCAGACAAGCAACGTGGGCCAACCGAAAGTAAAGGGTTTTTGAAGCACATAATTGTTCACAAGATTCAAGACGGGCGGGTTTACCATGATCAACACCAAAATAAAAATACCATAGACGATTTTTTCTCCTGTTGACAATTTCATATTGTTCACCTCCTAAATAATAATAAATGGATCATGGGTATTTCAGGCAATCGCCATGTGCTGATAGAGACTATTGCTCTTGTAAGCTTTGGATAACGGAAACCAAGTTTTTGATCAAATGATCATGATAAACCTTGCCTTTTTCGGCATTCGCCTTGGAAGGTTCTCCTGTCGTGCCGCCGGCAATTGCAGCGTTCTTCTTAGCATGTTCAAAGGTGCTGGGAACATAGCAAAGGGTATCATGGGTAAAAGCCGGATCGACGGAATATAACGCCTGGGATAAAATGGGATTGTCCTTAGCAAGCTCCAGATGCACCAACTCCGGATATCGGCACATCATGTGGGAGGTTTCCACCTCTTCGGCATGGCCTACGGCGCCAAAACCCAATTCTGCCACAATATCTTTTGACATATAGGCGGGATCAAATATCTTTATCGTAACACCCAATTCCCGTTGCGCCTTTTCGGCTGCCAGCTGCATCCAAATGATATTAACGATGCGATGGCCGTTGAGAAGGATGATTTTATCGGTGCCATGCTGTTTTAAAGAAGCAATGACATCATAAGTAAGACCGATCAAAACTTCCGGCCTGATGGTGATCGTACCGGGAAGCACCATGTGGTGGGGGCTCCAGCCAAACCATATGGGAGGCACTAAAAGCGCTCCTGTTTTTTCGGCCGCTTCTTCGGCCAAGGTGATGGCAACATAACTGTCTGTCCCCATGGGTAAATGGTACCCGTGCTGTTCGATGCTACCGACGGGAATTATTCCAACACCTTTGCTTTTTTTGATAAGCTCTTCTGCTTCTTTCCAGCTTTTTTCCTGCAACCACTGACTCATTTTTTCCTTGCACCTCCGCAAAATTGATATTTCATCACAATAAGTAAGATAATGTAATCCGGACTTTGTTTTATTTTATAATGAACTAAAAAAAAATAATGTGTCGCAAAACACATTATTCGCAATTTACTGATAATTTATTTTTTATCGCTTCTTGCTATTGCATTCAGCAAGAATGTAGTATAAATTATAAGAAAAGTATCGAAATTCTACTGCCGTAGATGCCCTTTTTAACCATTTAATAATCGGAAGCCGGAACAGGCAAGAAAAACCGGACATTAAGGTAAGGCTTTTTATGGCTTCTTTGGTTTTGTACAAAAAAGGGGGGAGCATTATCAGTACGATCATCCCTGAAAAATCCGTGTGCGCCGCCTACAGAAATGAGCTGTATCATTTCTTTGCAGGGAAAGGCACACCCGTGGCTTTCAAGAAAAAAACCATTATTGAATTTGGCGGCAAACCTGCTGATTATGTTTACCTTATTAAAAAAGGCTTCGTCCAGCAGTATTTTTTGGATCACAGCGGTGATACCAAGATCCTCCTCCTTTTGACCAAAGGGGATCTGTTCGGGGAAATCACTCTGTTTCAGCGTGATAAAGACCTGGTTATCACACAAGCTCACAGTGATGTGGAAGTAGACAAACTGCCGGTTGATCTGTTCTTAAATCTTACGGAAACCAATCCTAAGATCTATTTTTATATTTCCCTGATGCTTTCCAACAAGGCCAGGATCTTTATGGCGCAAGTACAGGATTCTTCTTTCTGTGATACCGTCTACAAGCTTAAAAATTTGCTGATACGGCTTTCTTATCAACATGGCGCCGAGGTGCCGGGCGGAACACGGATCATTCCCCGTTTTACCCATGAGGATCTGGCAAAAATGATCTCCTCCACCAGGAGTACCGTAACAAAAAAAATGAAAATCTTGGAAAAGGAAGGATTTATTGAAGTTTCCAACCACTTTATCATCTTAAAAGAAGAGAAATCAAAACATAACGATTAATGAAAGATAACCCGCTCTCTTCATTGAACGGTCATACGAATCTTCCTTATAGTTCTGATAAATTTTAGCCTGTGGGCACATATAAAAAGAGCTTCCCCAAAAGGTGAGCTAGGTAGACATGCCTAAAAGAGTATACCTACTTTTCATTTACTGTTTCACTGAAAGGGAGAACTCTTTTTTATCAAATAAAAAGAAATTAAGGAGTCAGCAACATCAAAACGAAAGTAGAAATTTAAAATATCCTTATAAAAACCAGACAACTCATGAAAACGGAAGCGCCTGCCGGAAATGTTCCGGCAGGCGCTTAGCACAACATTTTATTGAAATCACGGTTTTTTATGCTTGCAAGCGTTCTTCCAAATCGGCAAGCTCATCTGCCATCGCTTTGGGAAGGCGGCTGCCATATTTGGCATAATGTTCTTTGATAGAAGCTACTTCCTTCAGCCATTGTTTCCGATCTACCCGAAGCAGTTCCTGCATATCGCCTTCGCTGACATCCAGCCCTGTGGTATCAATGGTCTCCGGAGTCGGCATATAACCGATGGGCGTCTTGACCGCAAGGCCTTTGCCCGAAACTCTTTCCACAATCCACTTGAGGACGCGGCTGTTTTCGCCGAATCCAGGCCAGAGCCATCTGCCCTTTTCATCTTTGCGGAACCAATTAACATAAAAAATCTTCGGTAGTTTATCCGCATCAGTCATCGTTCCGATATCCAGCCAATGCTGCAAATAATCACAAACATGGTAACCAATAAAAGGCAGCATGGCAAAGGGATCGCGGCGCACTTGGCCGATATTATCAGAGATGGTGGCGGCGGTGATCTCGGAACCCATAATGGAACCCATAAAGATGCCATGCTGCCAGTTAAAGCTTTCATGAACCAGCGGGATGGTATTGGGACGGCGGCCTCCGATCAAAATGGCGGAAATGGGCACGCCGGCGGGGTCTTCCCACTCGGGAGCAATGACAGGGCACTGATAAGCCGGCGCCGTAAAACGCGCATTGGGATGAGCCGCCGGATCTTTGGAACCGGGCGTCCAGTCGTTGCCTTTCCAATCGATCAAATGCTCCGGCGCATCATATCCGATGCCTTCCCACCAGATATCGCCGTCATCCGTTAAGGCGACATTGGTATAGATGGTATTCTTTTCTATAGTCTTCATCGCATTGGGGTTGGAATGCGTGGAAGTACCAGGGGCAACACCAAAGAAGCCGGCTTCCGGATTGATGGCATAAAGGCGTCCGTCAGCGCCAAATTTCATCCAAGCAATATCATCACCAATGGTCTCCACTTTCCAACCGGGGATGGTGGGCACCAGCATGGCCAGATTGGTCTTGCCGCAAGCGCTGGGGAAAGCCCCGGCTAAATATTTTTTATTGCCTGCCGGGTCGGTCAGGCGGAGGATCAGCATATGCTCGGCCAACCAGCCTTCATCCCTGGCCTGCACCGAAGCGATACGCAAGGCAAAGCACTTTTTCCCTAAAAGAGCGTTGCCGCCATAACCGGAACCGTAAGACCAAATGGTTCTTTCTTCCGGAAAATGGCTGATATATTTTTGATCCATGGGCGCACACGGCCAGGCCACGTCTTTTTGCCCTTCAGCCAGGGGCGCTCCTACGGAATGCAGGCAATAGACAAATTCGCCGTCTTCCCCAAGGGCATCAAGCACTTCTTTGCCCACACGGGTCATGATGCGCATATTGGCAACAACATAGGGACTGTCGGTGATCTCAACACCAATCTTGGAGATGGGAGAACCGATAGGTCCCATGGAAAAAGGAATCACATACATGGTACGGCCCTTCATACAGCCGGTATATAATTCCGTCATGGTTTTTTTCAGTTCCACGGGATCAAGCCAATTGTTGGTCGGACCGGCGTCTTCTTGTTTCTTGGAAGCAATATAGGTTCTATCTTCCACACGTGCCACATCCGAAGGATGGCTGCGGAATAAATAACATCCGGGACGTTTTTCAGGATTTAAGGGCACTGCCGCGCCGGAATCGACAACCTTTTTTAAAAGCAAATCATTTTCTTCTTCTGAGCCGTCACACCAGTGAATCTCATCAGGTTGACACATATCCGCAACTTCTTGAATCCACGCTTGTAATTTCTTGTTCGAGTTCATCAAAATCCTCCCTCCAATATGAAACGGTATTTTTTGTTGATAAAACGTCTTTCAGGCTGAGCATCAACATTTTTTATCTGTATAATTTTTTTATTAAATCCTACCACAAAATCAGGAGAAATTCAATAAATGATTACAAATAGAAATGTATTTTTTTACATACAAGATTTTTCGTGTTTTGTTAATACCCGTGGCAAAGATGGGCCGTAGAATTTTAAAAAACAGGGCTTCACTTATAAATAAACACAGACCGTCATAAAACAGTCTGATTTTGTTAGAAGTGATACAACATAAGAGAACCCAGGTATTTCCATAAAACAGGCATTCAAACGATTCGTAAAAAGTTCGTGCCGCTCATACACATCTGATCAGGGGGCTGAGCGAAGATACCCCTTGACATTATTTTAGCAATTCCCCACATAAACAAAATGCAAAAATTCCCGAGCGATGTCCGCCAAAGCATAGATGCTGGCCACCTTGGTGGGGCGTTGGTCTGCCATTTGAAAACGCGGGAAAAATCTGGTCAAGTGCAGCGGGATATCGGGACTCACCGCGGCCAACCAACGCGAAAGGCTTTTGATCTCCTCTTCGCTGTCATTTTCGCCGGGGATAATCAGCGTGGTGACCTCCACATGGCTTTGGGCCGCCGCAAGCTGTATCGCCTGCTTGACCGTTTCCAGATCACCGCCGATCTTATGGTAAAATTCCTGACGGAATGCTTTCAGATCAATATTGAACGCATCGATCAGCGGCAGCAGATTACGCAGGGGTTCCTCACAAAAACAGCCGTTGGTCACCAAAACGTTTTTTAAGCCCTTTTGTTTCGCCAGCTCGGCGCAATCTTTGACATACTCGTAACCGACCAATGGCTCGTTATAGGTATAGGCAATGCCAATATTGCCTTGTGGTTTCAGGGAAAGCGCGATTTGCACAAGCTCTTCCGGACTTACCTGTCTGGTTTGCGCCTTTTCCATATCTGCCATGGAAATCTCATGATTTTGGCAAAAAGGACAGCGGAAATTGCAACCGAAGCTACCCACCGATAGAATCTGACTACCGGGGTAAAAATGATAAAGAGGTTTCTTTTCAATAGGGTCTAACGCGATAGAAGTCAACAAACCATAATTGATAGCCGTGATCTTGCCGTCTTGGTTGCTGCGGGCACGGCAAAAGCCAACGGCAGCTTCCGCAAGAAGGCAATGATGATGGCAAAGATCACACCTCGCTTTGCTATTCATGTCTCACCACTTCAAACCGTTCCATCGCATAGCTTTCTCCCGGCGCAATGCCCGCTTTTTGCAATGCAATATCCACTTGCTGCTCCGGCGTGTCAATGCCGGTCAAATTGGGCAGCAATAGCCCGCGTCTGCCCTTTGAACTGACAATTACGCCGTAACGCTTGACATCAAGCTCCGCCATGGATTGGATGGGTTCAGCCTTTCCCAGCACATCAACGCTATAGACAAGACGGGGCAGCTCCTCCGGCCGCACCGGGCCAAATCGGGGATCCGCCGTGCCGGCGCTGACAGCATTTTGTATGATCTCTGAGGCAAGGTTCTTTGTCGTGGGCAAAATCGTACCGATACAGCCGCGCAGCCTGCCGTCCATTTTTAAGGAAACGAATACGCCGGCTTTTTTCGTGAGCAATTCCTCGGAAAGGCCTGCGGGAAGCGGTAAATGCCGGTGGGTTTTGACATAATGTTCCAGAGATTGCCGCGCCAGCTGGATAAAATCATCTTCCGCCGCTTTGCGCTTTTCCACCCGTCCCATTTCCGCCTGCTCAAATATTTGATCGAAACGCCGGTTCTCATCCTTACCTACAATAGGAAACGCCGCCACGGCATAACCTACGCCAAAAGGTCCCTCGTAGGAAAGGAGCTCCGGCGCAACCGCCTTTCCGTCCAGCGCGCCCGCCATGATCAAAAAGGAACGCAGGCCACATTCCGCCGCGGCTTCACAAAAGTCTTCTTCAAAAGTAAGCAAACGTAAGAAATCGCCTTGCACCATGGCTTGGGTTACCTCGCGGTCAAAAACCGGGCCTTCCTCCGCCAAACCGTAAGGGCCGTCGGCTTTCAGCTTATGGGAAAGATCACCGCTGGCAATGAAAACAACCCGCTTACCGCTTTGCTCCGCCGCTTTGGCCACACATTTACCAAAACGGTAATGCACCAGTGGCAGTAGTCCGGAAAGAGAAAGACGCACCAGTTTATAATCCGTGTAATATTGATTGACAAAATAGAGGGGCACCATGACGCCATGGTCAAGCGCTTTTTTCTTTTCACCTAAAGTACCCGCATCGATGCCTTCCCGCTTGGCAAGATCTGTTAACACTTGGACAAAAGCACTGTCATAATCTACCGCCATGTGAACGCCGGAAGCGCCGAAATCCTTGAAAGATCCCTCGGCCCGCTCTCCTGGGGAGATGTGCAAATAATCGGCATAGAGCATGGAATGGGGCGTTGAAATCACAATAGTATCCGGCTTCAAGGCCGCGATTCTTTTGGCAATTTCACGATATGCATCAGTGGTTTTCTGAATCTCTTTTTCCTGCCCGCGGCCGATCTCTGGGACGATCAACGGCGGATGCGGCACAATAAAGGCTCCAGACAACGGCATAAAATTTCCCTCCTTTATACCTTTTATACCCTTCCTATCCTTGATGCTGTCTTTGATATCTTTTCATTTTTAGCTTTCCTTTTCATCTGTCATCATGACAGCTTTTTTAATATAATCAATCGGCCCACATTTCTCCGTTATCAATATCCTCCCACAATACTATCCTGTTTAATATTTTTCTAAGATTGTCAATTTCTAAGTGCGCTTCTTTTTGTGAAATTGAAAAACACGCATGGGCAAGATTATGCTCTTGCTATTTTAAACAAAATCTCTCTTTATCATGCCTTGGAAGTTCATATCCCCCGACTTCCTTTGTTATTTTTATTTTATCATTATTCCCTTACTTTGTATAAATTACTTTTAACCATTAAACTGCGAAATAACCCGCCGCTATGGGCTAAAACCAAAACAACAAGACGCCTCTTCCATGGAAAAGACGCCTTGTGGTAAATTGGCAATATAGAATCCAAATAAGGCTTAATGCATTCGGCATGAAACAGGACCTGCTTGCTTCCTGTGCTGAGGGATTGATTTTATGCCTCTTCCGCTGCCGGAAACGATTTATCGGCATGAAAGCAGTAAAGGATCAAGCTTATCTGGTTAAGATGCGATACAGGATGACAGCCATCTCCGCCCTGGTAATTTTTCCCTTTGGGTTCAATGCATTGCCGCTGCCGGTTACAATCCCCGCCTTGACAAGAGCGGCGGTCGCGCCCACTGCGTAATCGTCGATATCATTTCTATCGGAAAATGCCGTCAAAGCACTGTTGCTGCCCGGCGTCAGCATATCTCCCGTTGCGGCAAGGGTACGTACAAGCATGACCATGGCATCCTGCCGAGAAATTGATTCATCCGGATAGAAATTCCCTTCGCTGCCGGTGGCCACTCCCAAAGCCTTGGCTGATGCAATGGCATTATAATAATAACTGCCTTTGGGAACATCCGGGAAATTATTAGAAGCGCCGGAACTAAGAGCAAAAGCCCGGCAAAGCATAAGCATAAAATCGCCCCGCAACACATTGTCTTGCGGTGAAAACCGGTTGTCTCCCGTGCCTTTTACCACACTTTCGCGAGAGAGGTATTGGATGGCTTCCCTGGCCCAGGAGTAGCTTCCGTCTACATCGCCGAAAAACTGGGTACCGTCAACAATAATGATCAGATCGCCTGTATAAGCCTCTCCCTCAGTATCATAGCCAATATATGGGATGGTCACTTCTCCAACATAATCGGTATAAGGAACAAAGGTTACGCCGGAAAGATAGGGTTCTGACCGTCTGTAATATTTGATATCCGCCGAAACAGCCGCATTAGAAGCGGAGGCGCCATTATAATTCAGTTTGCCATAGGATGCGGCGGGCAGGATAAACTTGACATAGGCAAGGGTGCCCCCCGTATCGTCTGTAAACTGAGAGCTAAAACGTTCCGCATTCAGCGTTACAGGTGAATTCACATGCGTCGTACAGGTAATATTGCCGGCAGAAGCTTTTTCCATGGCGATTTTCAGCTTCCCGGCATAAGTCGTTCCGGCGGCGGTGGAAACGGTATAGGGAATCGTTACCGTACCGGTAACACCTGAAGCAGGCACAAAGGTAAGATCGGAAAGGTCCGGATCAGAGCCGCAATAATATTTGGCGGACGCGGAAACCGCCGTCCCTTTCCCGGTTAAAGCGGAGTAATTATAATATAAAACCCCGTTGGCAGCCTTGGCCGTTTTAAAATTGACATATGATAAGACCGAACCGCTTACGGAAAGAAACTCCTCGGCAAAATCATCCCCGTCAAGGGCAACAGGGCTGTTGGCATTGGTAGAATACATGACGATGCCCGCAGGACTGTCGACAACACTTATTTTGAGCTTCCCTTTATACGAAGTGCCGCCGGAGGTATAGCCGGTAAAAGAAATATTCACATCCCCCGTATAGTCGTTACGCGGCATGAAATAAACATAGGAAAGATAGGGGGAATCATAGACGTAATATTTGGTACCGGATGAAACAGTCTCACGATCCGAGTCGGATTCGTCTTGATAATACAGCTTGCCATAAGAGGAAGATGGCAGGGAAAATTTGACATAGGAAAGGGTAGCTCCGCTGGCGTTTTGAAAAGCTGTCTTAAAATCCTTGGCATCCAGGGAAACGAAGAAGTTTTTATCCGTTGTATAGTACACCGTCCCCCCGGGCTTGTTGAAAACCAATATCTCAAGGGTACCTGTAACATGGGCCCCGTCGGAAGAGTAAGCGTTGTAGGAAGTGGTTACCGTGCCAGTATATCCGTTAACAGGGACGAAAACAATATTGGAAAGATCCGGGGTTCCGCTTCTGTAGTACTTGGTGCCGGCGGCAACCGCCGTCCCCTTCCCGGTGGAGGCGTCGTAATTGTAGTAAAGCTTACCGCTGGTGGCGGCGGGGAGCGTAAAAGTCACATAGGAAAGCGTCTCACCGGTGGCGTCGTCAAACGCCTCGCTAAAATCCAAACTATGAAAGGTGACGGGAAGATTCAAATCCGTGTCATAAGAAACGGTGCCGGCGGCTACAAAATCCACGGTGTAGCTAACTGCAGATGCCCATGTGGCCTTAGACGCCACGCTGTCTGCGGTCGCGGTCCAGGTAAACGAAAGAGAATTGCTGGTGGTGGTACTTTTTGTTACCAACCGCAGAAATTTAAGATAATCATAGGGAATGACCGCTCCTTTGGTCAAGGCTTTACCCGCAACAATAGCGGGGTAGCCGCAGGCATCGCTTTTGGCAAGATCCGTAGAAAGGCAAAGATAACCGTCCGCGCTTGGCGGAATGGTGCTAAGCTTTACGTATTTGAGGAAAGCGGACACCGGTGAGTAACCAAAATGCGCGGCGGCCAGCGAATAGGTCGCGCCTTTCAAAATATCGGAAGAAGCCTTATAAGAGGTAAGTACAAGCTCAACAGGGGATACGGTTATAGAACCTGTGCCGTATTGGGAATAACCAGCCTCATTGGCAATTCGCCATTTAAAAGCAGCGATTCCTACAGCGGTTCCTGTAAAAACAAACGCATTATCACTCGCATTTGAGAGCGTCGTGGTTCCCGTGAACGGCATGCCGCCTGCATACCAGGTGCCATAAGTGGTGTTGGTGGGGGTAATTTCAACGGAACCGAGGGTGCCGCCTTTTAAATCACAGCAGCTTACAAAACTGGAAAGCGGAATGGTTACATCAAATCCGGCAGATACGGACTTTGTCATTGCACTGTTAACCACTGGTACGGCAAGAGCAGATACCGAAATGGTCAAGACTGCCGTTCCCACCGGCGTGAAGGTATCGGAAGCAGTATAAGCGGCAACGTCATAGGAGACCGTACCGCTTGCCGCGGTCAGGAAAGTAAGCTTGTCCAGTTGGGAAACACTGATCAGGGAGCCAAGCTCATAGTCGGTTCCCAGAAGCAGGAGCTTGCCCTTGGACTGGTTGCTGCCGGTTATGGCAACATAATCTAATTCCTCCCCGTCGTTTTGTTCATACTTTGCCATAAAGTCGGAGGCGGAGAAGGAAACGGCGCCGGGAGATACCCCGGTTTTATGAATGATGCCGGAAAATGCAGGGTCCTTTGCTGTGCCACGCTCAATATACACGCTATAAATTGTTTGAGATTTTTCCGCAGTCGTCTCGTCATTGATCCCATGATAGGTCACAGTAAGTAAAACGGCCGCGCCATGAACGGTGGCTACCGATTCAGGCACAGCAACAACGTGTTTGTATAAACTCTCATTATAGGTAATATCCAGGCCATTAGACAGGTCTACAGTATTTCCCATATAAGCATAAGGCACGGTAAGCGTTATTGTACGTGCAGCAACGGAAAGCGTTACCGTATCTGTATCCGTATGACCGATAGATTGTAGAACGGATGCGTTATTTTCGCTAAGAGCAATTGGATTCATATAAAAAAACATTACCCCAGACAATAAAATGGTTAGGCTATATTTAAAAAGTTTCAATTTTGCTTCCCTCCAAGCGGTTTTTATTTTATATCAGTATGGAAAACAGCTTAAAACAAGATGAAAACTTTATAAAGCAGCATTTCTATTAAAGATTCACGCTCATTCAATTGTTTGACTATAAAAAATAACGTATCCCTCACATCTGCTTCTGTGTAAACATTAACTTATATCTTATATATTAAATTCGACAAGATTTTGTAATTCTTTATCATTTATATGATATAAAATTGAGGGATTTTCCCGCATACCCGTTGTGCCTATCATAAAAGCCTGCACAAGCATAATGCTTATGCAGGCTTTCTTCCAGAGATTTTCTTATGTAATTTTGTTCCTATTCTCATGTGTCAACAGTGGACCAGACCTAGGCATTCAAGGGAGGGCTGTCTTTGCGAGAAGTATCATGCGACCCCGGATTATCAGATAGATCACTCCTTGCTTCAACACAGGCTTCAATGAAGGCTTCTGCTACCGGCTGAAATTGAAGAAATTCCGCGCACCAGTGTTTCACGGGAATTTTGCTATAAGATTTTATCTGCTTTAAAATATTTATTCCTAATGTATTAACATAATCTGATAATGGAAAGAATTTGGGTTAAGATATGAAAAGAGGGTGCCGAATCGCATCAATAGATGGTAAAGACATTGTGGTTCTGCTATAATCTACATATATTCAGGAGGAGGCAAGAGGGATTGTGTTTAAAAAAGCACGCGGCAACCGAACGACTTCGGATGAACTTGACTTAAAAAGCGGAAAGCCGTTTTTAAAATTTTGCAAGCGGAATGCAGCGCTGATCCTGGCTTTTTTGATCCCTGTCGCCATCATGACCGGTATTTACATTTCCACCGGCGTTTACCCCTTTGGCAGTAATTGTTATCTGCCGTCAGATATGTATGCGCAGTATGCGCCGTTTTTTTCAGAACTGCGGCAAAAGCTGATCAGCGGCGGGAGCCTTTTGTATACGTGGAATATGGGAATGGGTAGTAATTTTACCGCGGTATATGCCTATTATCTCAGCAGCCCGATCAACTGGATTCTTGCGTTTGTTCCCCATGGCCACATCATTGATGTAATGGATGCCATGATTGCGCTTAAAATAGGCCTTTTAGGCTTTACTTTTGCTTATTATCTGTACCGTCATTTCAAAACCAGGCATATCTTCATAGCAGCCTTTGCGGTATTTTATGCCTTATCTTCCTATGTCGCGGCTTTCAGATGGAATATCATGTGGCTTGACTGCTTGGTTATGCTGCCGCTGATCCTGCTTGGTCTGGAACGCCTGGTGAAAAAAAACCACTGCTTCTTATACTGCACAGCCCTTGGCATTTCCATCTTTTGCAATTATTATATTTCAATCATGATATGCGTTTTCTGCGTTCTGTATTTTATTGTGCTTTTAATATTAGAAGACGGCATAAAGGAAAAGCACTTTTTCGCAAAGAGGATACGGAATTTTGTTATATTCTCCGCTTTGGCGGGCGGATTTGCCGCCTGTCTCATGATGCCGGAAATGTTCGCCTTAAAACTGGCGGCCTCCGGAACAATCAAATTTCCGCAGACACTGGAAACCTACTATTCCTTTTTTGACTTGATTCCAAGAGCAATGTTGGGTGTAAAGCCCCAGATCCTTGAGGGACACCTTCCCAACATCTACTGTACGGTTGCGGTATTCCTTCTTGTTCCCCTTTATTGGTTTAACAAAACGGTTCCGTTAAAAGAAAAAATCTGCAAAAGTACATTACTTGTCTTTATGCTGATTAGCTTTAATGTGAATATCCTGGATTTCGTTTGGCATGGCTGCCATTTTCCTAACTGCCTGCAGTGCCGCCAGTCCTTCATTTATATATTTCTCATTTTAACCATTTCCTTTGAAGGAATGCGAGGATTCAAACAATATACGATCTCTCAATTATCCGTAACATGTGCGGGAATAGCCGGCCTTCTTGTTATATACAAAGTATGGCTGGCCAAAGAAACTCTTACTGCCGCTACGATTCTTATGACTGCGGCTTTTATTGTGGGATATTTTTTATTAATCATATTTTTAAGAAAAAGCAAATCAAAATTAATGCGGAATATACTGCTATGGTCAGTGCTTGCGGTTGTTATTGCGGAAGCATCTATTAACATAGATATCACCGCAGTCAACGCCACAAGCAGAACAGCCTATCTATCCGATAATGCCGCCATAGCGGAACTGCTTGAAGATGTTAACAAAGAGGATCCGGGGTTTTACCGCATTGAAAAGGATGAGAGAAGGACGCCTAATGACGGCGCCTGGAATCAGTACAAAGGAGTATCCTCCTTTTCTTCCACGGCAAATTCCGGTCTGACCAATCTCTTAGGCGCTTTAGGCCTGGAGCATTCGGTTAATAAATATTCTTTTAATGGTTATACCCCCCTGACCATGTCCCTTTTATCGGTTAAATATGTTTTATACAATCATGCTCCAAATGACGATTTGACAAGCTTTTACGCCAAATCAGGGGATCAATCCCTTTATAAAAACAATTATTTTCTGCCGCTTGGATTCATGCTTGACAGCAAATGGGCGGCAAGCTGGAGTACGGCAGCCGGCAACCCGTTTATTGTGCAGAATAATTTCGCCGAAGAAGTTACCGGTCTGTCCGGTTTATTTGAACCTGTAAAATCAACAAAAGTCGATCATTCAACCGTTCTCAATATTAGTGACAATAAAACCGTTTATCTGTATCTTCTTCCCAACAGTGGGGTGAAAAGCGTAAAGGTCACCATCAAAAAGCCCGATGGCAGTGAAGGAAAAACAAAAATCTTCCCCAATTTAAGGCGATCCTATATTCTTAATCTGGGCAGCTCATCACCGGGTTCGGAAATTACGATTTTAGTGGATTCGGAGAATTCGGCAGAATTCAGCTTATTTGCATACAGCTTTAACGATGAAATATATAAAAAGGTGATTGATCAATTAAATGAGCAGCCATTTACAGTGGAAGCCTTTCACGACACCTACGTCAAAGGTTCCATAACGGCCCTATCAGATGGATTGATGTACACATCTATCCCTTATGATGACGGATGGATAGCCTTTGTCGACGGCAAAAAAACAAAAATAAAAGCTTTTAAGGATGCTTTTATTTCTGTTCCCTTATCTTCCGGATCGCATATCATTGAATTTTATTATTTCCCCGCAGGCCTTAAGGTCGGAATCATTTTATCGCTTTCCTGTCTGCTGATTTTTGCTCTGATTGTCATAAATAAACGCAAAGATCGTAATAAAAGCTCAAAACCAGACAACCGGGAGGGGTACGAAGCATTTAGTGGTACCGATCCAGAGGATGCGGTTCCAATCTTAAAAGCGGTCGCAATCTTAACGACAGAAGAAGGAGCAGCAGCAGAAGGAGAAGGAGAAAGGAAAAGCGGGACGGAGGAAGACGAAGAGAAATATAAATAAACGGTAGCCAGGCGATGGTCATTTTATGAGAACATCCGTTGTTTGCCGTTCTAACTGGTTGCAATCAGCCCGCGCGTTTTAGGGGGAGGAATCACTTATATGCGGTTTTTGAAAGAAACAGGCTGTCTCAAAATAAAAATTTGAGACAGCCTGTTTCTCTTGCACAACCTTTTATTTTAAAGGGATCACGGTATCATTCAGGGTGATGCTTGCGATCTGCTCTGTATCGAGAAGCTTTTTCATCTGCATATTGATGGTGTAAGTGTCGCCGTCTATCGAAGTTCCCCAGCCGGACGCGTCATCCTGTGACAGAACGGTTCCGTCTTTTAAGGTAACAGCGGTTACCGAGATCAAGTCTCCCTCTTGTGGTTGCGGAGGAACAGCGTCATACTCTTTGATATAGCTTCCACTGACTTTTACATTTAGTGCGATGGGCGAAACCGAAATGGAATCTACGTTGACCGTTTCTCCGTTGACGGAGAGGCTCTGATCGACAGGGTATTTGGTGGAGCTGTCTTGGTAATTCAGCTTCCATTGCAGCTTCCAGTCCCCTTCAAAGTCGGGGGTTATCTCACCGGTTTCCATCTTATAATGTCCAAGATTCTCAAAACGCAGGTCGATTGTTTTATCGTTGATGCTTTTATTGGCTTCCATGGAAAGAAGCAGCGTGGCTTTGTTATCGTTTTCCGATTCATCCGGGAGAAAATCACAGCTATATCCAAGACTGGTCGCTCCGTCCACTTTAAGGTAGATCATGTCAAACCGGGAATTGGGGCATATGACTGTTCCTTCCGGCGTTGTCACATCCAACAGAATGTACATATTATTAGCGTCGCCCAGAGTTTGGACCGCCTTGATCGTCACACCATTTTGCACCGCGCTGACGTCGACATTCATGCCGCTTTCGGCAAGCTCGGCACGGTTCGTTTCATTCATGCCCAAGTGATTGGAAATGCGGGTGTCCCACTGGAAGACCTCTGCGGCAACCGCAGTTGTCGCAAAAGCAAACACTGCCACAAGAGACGCTATAAGAACACTGCGTTTCACACCCCTTTTCTTACATATGACGATTTCATTTTGTCCGTTAATCTTATTGCTATCGATTGATTCGTTGCTTTCAGCTTTCATTTTATGCATTGCCATGGTTAAAATTCTCCCCTTTTCTTCCTCTGAGAGTTCATACTGGAGAAGCTCTGAAGCGTCCACCATATTTAAGGTTTCGACCTCATGGATGCGGTCAATCATTTCGTCGATACGGGTTTCCCCGCTTCCCGCGGCTCCGGCCTTTTTGCCATTTCTATTTTGCATATTCTATATTCCCCTTTCCATGAGCGCCTGACGCAGCTTGTTTTTGCCGTAATGCAACCGATTTTCTACCGCTTTAGGCGCAAGCCCGAGGCGTGTTGCGATGTCCCTCACCTTTTCGAAGTAAAAGTACCGCAGGATAAAGATGGAGCGATCCGGCTCATCCATGCCGTTCACCGAGTCATGAACAATATGGGCGTTCAGTTTTCGCGCAAATTCGGATTCCACATCCACCGGAGCTTCGATCAGCGTCTCCTCGATGGGGATGACGCTTTCCTGCTTTTTTAGGCTTCGCCTTTTGTCAAGGGCTGTGTGGCGGGCGATCCCATAGAGATAGCTTTTTAGGGAATATTCCTGGTCCTCCCGAAAATTCTCTATCGAGCGCCACAGGCCAAGAAAGCTGTCCGCTACGGCTTCTTCACGATCCTCCGCGCTGCAATCGAACAATATGTTTTTGCAGATCGTCATCACCGGGCCTCCGAATAAGTTGATTGCCTGCTTCATGCCTTCCTCCGGGTAATTTCGGAGAAGCTGCAAAATCTCTTTTTCTCTGATTTCCTTCATTTCAGCTTCTTTGCCCCTTTTGTCTCTCAGATTGTTGTAATCGATTTATAATGTATTTGTAATGTTGAAAAGCGCTTTTCACTAACCTATTCGTTACACAGGTATGTTTTCACTTAAATTTTTTAAATAAATCTTTAAAATTTATATATCCATTATAAAAATTAATACATGATTCACTTTTTATTAATGCAACAAGATTAAACCATTTCAGCAAACCACAATTAAATCCTTCTATATCATATATTCTTCGGATAAAAAACCAAGTATGTATTCCGGTATCTCCATGACCGTGAAAAGAACCGCCCTTTCGGGCGGCTCTTTATGGTAAAAAATACATTCTTCTTTTTGATTTACTCTTTGTTTTAATCTTTATAACCTTTCTCTCTGGCGTCGGCTTCTTCCTTGATTTCCTTACGCATGCCTTCCAAAGCTTGTTCCCGTCTTTCATTTTTGGCAAGAAGCTCTTCTTTTGTTTTTGAATTATCGGGCTCCCCTATCAAGTCATTGGCAATCTCCATATTACGGATCGTATGGTCAATGTTTTCCTGAATCCTTTCTACATTGTCCCTGCGATCATCAGGATTGTGCTTCACAAAACCGCCTCCTAATTATTTTTTATAATATTATCCACAACGGATCATTTATTATACAAACAAGAGGGTAGTTTGTATTTGACAGCTGTTTTTTTCCTGTGCTACAATATAATTATTAATGAAATAGGAGGTGTCTTTTTGGAGTCTGTTCTGTAAGGAACGCACATCAATGCAAGCAGTATTTGAAAAGCGGAAACATGCCGCTTTGTTTTGTTATACTGTGATGTTTCGTACAGAATGGCGTCAACCAGGCACAGACTAAAAAGTACTGTGGGGACGTCTTTTTGCGGCGTCTCTTTTTCTGTATGGATGCTGCGTTCCGTTTTCGAATATGAACTACACAATTCAAACAGAAAGGACTTCATGTTATGAAATACAACAAAGCTGAAAAATACAATACTCCATTTTTAAAAAGCCTTATCATGGGACCGAATCCGATCAAGCTGGAAGAAGAACTTTTACAGAACCATAAAATTCCCTCGGGCGCCACTGTTATGGATCTCGGCTGTGGCCGGGGCCTGACTTCTGCATTTCTTGTAAAGGAATATGGCTTCCGCACCTTTGCCGTCGACCTTTGGGTCAGCGCAACTGAAAACAAACAGTTCTTTGATCGGATGGGATTAACTACAGAACAGATTATCTCCATTCACGCCGACGCGACAGCGCTACCGTTTGCGGAAGAATTCTTTGACGCCGTTGTCAGCACGGATTCTTACAACTTTTTCGGACGTGATCCGGAGTATCTGGATCAGCAGCTTCTTCCGTTTGTAAAGCACGGCGGATACATTTATATCACCATTCCCGGAATGAAGAAAGACCGCCATGACAATCCCCCAGAAGAGTTGCTCCTGTCATGGACGCCTGAACAGCTTGATTATATTCACGATGCCGACTACTGGAGGGGCATTGTGGGCAGGAGCGAGGGAGCTGAAATCATCTCCGTGCATGAAATGGAAAGCAACGAGGAATGTTGGAACGACTGGCTGGAAAGCGATAACGAATATGCCCGCAGCGACAGAAAATCCATGGAGGCCGGAGCCGGGAAATACCTGAATTTCGTAGCGATCATCTTACGAAGAAAATAACCGCTAAACTTCAAATGTTTATCGCCCGCCTCTTGAACCGGAGGCGGGCCTTCTCTATACTTTAGCTGAACGAGAACTTACTAAAGAAACCCAAAAGACAAGACGGGATGGAGTGATGAGCCTGCATTGCTATCCCTTGGGAAATTATGTATAATAAGGGTTGATATACAAGGATTTTGTTGTACCGTTTAGGCGGCGGAATATTCATATGATGGGCAGGAGAAAAAACGATAAATAATCAATTAATTACAGCAGAAAACCTCGCAAGCGTACACCTATGCTATGCCATTGCAGATAAAAAACATCAACAAAGGGTTGATGTGAAAAAGCAGTGGTTAAATGACAGGCTCTCTGAAGAGCACGTATTCTGGATTTTATGAAAAAGGAAAGGTCTTTATTATACATCCCTTGAAAAAGCAAAGTCTGTACCGTGTGCATTCAATCCCTTAACGGGGCAGTTTTTGATAACGGAAAATTTGAAACTGTGCAGTTGCTCAACGAAGAATACCTAAAAAAATACTTAAAAGTGAAATTATGAGAATCCGTAGATTTCAATTTGTGGTGGCATATGAATACATACAAAACAAACGAAATAGCGAAGCTCACAGGCGTTCATCCAAATACCATCCGTTTTTATGAGGATGTAGGATTTATAACGCCGCCGGAGCGCCTTAAAAACGGCTACAGGGTTTTTACGGAGCTGCACCTGCGGCAGATGGAGCTTGCGCGGACTGCCCTGCGCGCCGAGGTGCTTCAGAACGGATTGCGGAAGAAGGCCATCGAGGTCATACATCTCTGTGCCGCGCTTGACTTTGCCTGCGCGACAAAGTCGGCGTGGGAGTATGAAGCCATGCTCGCGCGGGAGATAGAAAATGCAAGAGCCGCCATCGTCTCCGTGGAGGTTATGCTGAACGGTAAACGCAAACCGAATGACATATCCCTCAAGCGCCGAGAGGCGGCGGAAAGGCTGGACGTGACCGTAGATACGCTCCGCAACTGGGAATTGAACGGGCTCATAGCAGTAAAGCGGCGGGAAAACGGCTATCGGATTTACAACGCGGCGGATCTTGACCGCTTGAACATCATACGCACACTCCGCTGCGCGAACTATTCGCTCTCGGCTATCCTGCGTCTTATGAATCACCTGGACAGGGATCAAAACGCTCCGGTGGAGGAGATTCTGAATACACCAGCGGAGAATGAGAATATCGTGTCTGTCTGTGATCGTCTCATCGTATCACTGGAAAATACGCAAAAAGACGTAAAGCAAATACAATCCATGCTTATAACCATGAAAACAAAATTTCAAACCATCCAGTAAGACACCAGGCTTCGTTTCTTTGGTAACATTCTCGGTGTCAAAGAAACGGAGGATTTTTTATGCAGCAATGGAAAAAGAAAACCATAACCTTTCTGGTCAGTCAGGGCATCACGCTGTTCGGTTCATCGCTGGTGCAGTTTGCAATCGTCTGGTATGTGACGCTTAAGACTTCATCCGGCGCTTGGGTATCGGCGCTGACCATCTGTTCATTCGTACCGCAGTTTTTGATTTCCTTCTTTTCCGGTGTGTGGGCGGACCGGTATCCACGGAAGCTTCTCATCATCCTGTCCGACACCGTCATCGCCGCCGCGACGCTGACGCTCGCCCTTCTGATACCGTTCATCGGTCAGGACACAAAACTGTATGCGGCACTGCTTGTGACATCCATGATCCGCTCCCTCGGCGCGGGCGTGCAGACGCCAGCGGTGGGGGCCATGATTCCGCAGCTTGTTCCAGAGGAGCAGCTCATGCGCTTCAACGGAATAAACGCCACGCTGCAGTCTGTGGTGCAGTTTGCGGCTCCCGCGGCTGCCGGCGCCATTCTGACCTTCGGTACGCTGCGCAGCACCCTGTTTATCGACATCGCCACCGCCGTTGCCGGCGTCGGCATCCTCTCCTGTATTGCCATCCCGAAGCAGGAGAAAAAAGAGCCTGCGGAAACGCTTTCGGTTTTCGTGGAAATGAAACATGGTATGAAATATGCCCTGGCTGATGGTTTTATCGGAAAGCTGCTGTTCGCCTATGGTATCTTCATCTTTCTAGCCGTACCGGCAGGATTTCTTGCGACGCTGTTTGTGAGCCGCACCTATGGCGACAGCTATTTTTATCTGACGGTCGTGGAGCTTATCGGCTTTGCGGGCATGGCCATCGGCGGCATCCTCATCGGCACCTGGGGCGGCTTCCCCAACCGGGTCAAAACCCTACTTGTTGGACTTGCTGCTTTCGGCGCGCTCGGCGTCGGGATGGGCGCGATTAAAAGCTTTGCCGTCTATCTGGTGCTCATGGCGGTTTACGGCATCGCGCTTACCATGGTACAGACTGCCGTGACGACACTCCTGCAGGAAAAGTCTGAGACGAGCATGCAGGGTCGTGTATTCGGCTTTTTGAGCGCCATGTACAGCGGCTGTCTGCCCATTGGAATGGCGGTATTCGGCCCCTTGGCGGACGTCGTGCCCATGCGGCTGCTGATGATCGTCACCGGCAGCGCACTGCTGCTGTTCACAGGGATACTGCGGTTTGACAAGAGCGTCTATGGAAAAGGACAGGCATAATCTCTTGTTTGGATAAAGGATGTTTATTATGGAAACAGCAATATTAGGCTTGTCCGAGGTTGATATTACGCCTTCCTCGCCGATGCAAACCGTTGGTTTTGGGCGAGAGGATGAGTTATCACGCGGTGTACTGCATCCCCTGTCCGCACAGGTATCGGTTTGGCAGTCGACCGCTGGGAAGTATTGCCTTGTGACGATAGACCATATCGGCTTTTCAACATGGCACGCAGAAGCTCTCAGAAATGAAATAAGTGAAATACTGTCCATATCCAAAGATAAGGTTATGCTGTGCTTTTCCCATACGCACGCGGCACCCAACGACAGTATCGAAACGGCTTATTCCGATTTCGTCAATGCCCGAATAAAAGGTGCGGTTCGGGAAGCCGCGGAAAATATGGCTCCTGTGAAAGCGTCCTGGGGAAACGCCTGGGGGGATATCGGCATAAACCGCCGTGGAGGCTTTGCCGCATTGGACAGGCGAATCGGGATTTTGAAGGTCGTCGATGCGAAAAACGGCGATCTCCGGCTGCTGCTGCTGCGTCTGACAGCTCATGCGAATGTGCTAAAAGAGGACAACTATCTGATATCGCCGGATTATTTTGGAGTGGTAAGAGATTTGCTGTCTGAAAAGTATCGGTGCATGGTTATGCTCACGCAAGGGGCGTCCGGCAACATCTCGCCAAAGTACTATATGACAAGCCGCATCTGGACGCCCAAACATCCCGCGCCCTCCTATTACGGCAAATGTGAATCCGCCTCGGCGCTGTCTGATATGGCAGAAGAGGTTTTTCGGCAGGTGGACCACACCATAGGCGAAATCCATCCGCGCAATGTGGGGCATCTCGATATGTATTCTGTCAATCTGAAGCTTGACGCCGATGTGCCAACCTATGAAAGAGCGCTGGAAATTGCCGCCGAAGCAAACGATGAAGCATGCATCGACGGCACGGCTTGGCTTGCCGAAGTGCGCAGGCTGATTCAAAATGGCGTTAGAAAGCAAACCGATGACATTGAGCTGCAGTATTTTTCGGCAAACGACGGCTGCCTGTGCGGTGTGCCCAATGAGATCATGTGTGAGTTTGCACTGCGTACAAGCGAAAAATTGTGCAGCGACCTGTTCTATTTTGGCGGCTATACCAACGGCTGCACAGGTTATTTCCCAACTGAAGAGGAATATGACAAGGGCGGCTATGAGGTATACTGGTCGATGTTGATCTACTACATCTATCATGGCCGGGTAGGACCACTGAACCGTGACTCGGCTGCTAGGCTCATGGAAACGGCGGTTAACAATGCTCCTTACTTCTTGCAGCATAACGCAAGATAAGATGCCGAGCAGCGACTTCGGCAAAAGCCGAAAAATGAAAATTGGGAGGAAAAATATGAAAAATGATTGGTTCACCATTGACCATATCGACAAGGATACGCATATCATCAGCGAGTACAAACATTGGGAAGAAACCCATGCCTATCTTCTGAATGGGGCCAACCACAGCCTGCTGATCGACACCGGGCTTGGTATTATGAATATTCGTGACGAAATTATGAAACTGACAGACAAGCCTGTCATAGCAGTTGCTACTCATATACATTGGGACCATATCGGCGGCCATAAATATTTCCCCGAATTTTATGTGCATGAAGACGAGGTAAATTGGCTGGCGGGAGAGTTCCCCTTGACCATGGAACAAATAAAGGCCTTTGTTGTTGAGAAATGTGAGCTGCCGGAAGGCTTTAACGTCGATGATTATGAGTTCTTTCAGGGCATTGCCACAAGAATATTGAAAGATAATGATGTAATAAATATCGGCAGGCGCACGATACAAGTGCTGCATACGCCGGGACATTCGCCGGGGCATATGTGCTTTTATGAAAAAGACAGAGAATATCTTTTTACCGGCGATCTGATCTACATAGGAACTTTGTTCGCCTATTTCCCTTCGACCGACCCTGAAGCCTATTTGTCATCGATAGAGAGAATTGCTGCTCTTCCCGTAAAGAGAGTGTTACCGGCACATCACGATTTGAATATCCAGCCCTCCATTCTCGAAGATATGGAAGATGCATTTTCCGGGCTGAAAGCGGACGGCAAACTGCACCATGGTGCCGGAACATTTCATTACAGAAATTTTGCCGTATGGCTGTAATTGAGTATCAATAACATATATAATAAGCTCTGAAAAGAAATTTGTTATGCCATCTAAGCAGCGGATTTTGTAACCAAAATGGAGGCTCTATGAATAGTTTTACAAAAGAAGATCTGAATGAAGCTCTCCGAGCTATAACTTCACTTATTAGTAAGTGCGAAAAAGCACAGGAAAGGATATCTCAAGGTACTTCTCAATGGACGTTACTCAGAAATCGGATTAAAGCACTCCGTATATCGTCGTCATTGATAACAAAGGCATTGGAAGAATAGACATACTCCAATTTATCATCGGAATTATTAGTAATAGTCACAGCTTAGAACTTATGGTTGTTGGTAACACTCAGTTTATGGAGGTGAAACAATATGGGCGGTATCGAAGAAGCAATCCAGCGCCGGCTGTTTGAGCTGCAGGATATGAAATACAAAGAGTTCTCGTCCAAACTCATGCCGACAGTGAACAGGGAAACTGTCATTGGCGTCCGTACGCCGGATCTGCGGAAGTTAGCAAAGGAGTATTCCAAAACACCGGAGGCATTGGAGTTTCTCAAAATCCTACCGCACACGTATTATGAAGAAAATAACCTACACGGCTTTTTGATCGAAACGATTAGGGACTATGACGCTGCAGTTGCCGCCATTAACGCGTTTCTGCCTTACATAGACAACTGGGCAACCTGCGACCTGATTTCACCAAAGGTATTTAAAAAGCATCTGCCCGAGCTTTACGAGAAAATCAAAGTCTGGCTGAAATCCGACCGAACCTACACGGTGCGCTTCGGGATCGGAATGCTGATGGGCTTCTATCTCGACGATGATTTCCGGCCGGAGATGCTTGAACTTGTGGCAGACATACGCTCAGATGAGTATTACATCAACATGATGATCGCCTGGTATTTCGCAACGGCACTGGCCAAGCAGCACGACGCGGCTTTGCCATACATTCAGAAGCGGCGTTTGGAGAAGTGGACGCACAATAAAGCCATCCAGAAGGCGATTGAGAGTTACCGGATCAGCGATGAAACAAAAGAGTATCTGCGGGCGTTGAAAGTAAAATGAAGATTTTAATCGCTTCGTTCTACCTATTTATTTGAGGTAACAGAAATGAAAAAACTGCGTATTGTAAGTATTATTATTTTTTTATAACCTTAGCAGTTTTATATGATGGCGATTTATCATTTCTTTTCCCGACTGGCTGATGCGCGTAAACGGCGTGCTCATGCTCTCTGCTCTCTTTGCTGCGGTGTTCAGTACAGAAAAAATCAAATTAAGCAGGAATTAGCTTCATAAAACTTTGACCTGTCCATATTAGGGAGGACGGCTCCCTGAGCATGAAAAATCGTTATATCATTACGAGGTTGGTGGTAAAGTGAAACGGTGCATTGCATTGACTGGAATAGTTGAATAAAAAATTAAACTCAGGAGGATTTTATGACTATTCCAGATAAAAAAATATATCCCCGGACCAATGACCCCGAAACAGTATACTTGAAAGGCGTCGTTACAAATCCCAATATCATCGTCGGCGATTACACGATGTATAATGATTTTGTTTCTGACCCAACGCAATTTGAAAAGAACAATGTGCTGTATCACTATCCTGTCAACAATGACAGACTGATCATCGGCAGGTTCTGTTCCATCGCCTGCGGAGCAAAGTTCCTTTTTACCAGCGCCAATCATACGTTGAAATCACTTTCGACTTATCCGTTTCCAATCTTCTTTGAAGAATGGAATCTGGACAAAAATCAGGTTGTGTCCGCGTGGGACAACAACGGCGATATTGTCATCGGCAATGACGTCTGGATCGGCTATGAAGCAGTGATCCTGTCCGGCGTTCACATCGGTGACGGTGCAATCATAGGAACAAGAGCCGTTGTAACAAAGGATGTTCCCCCGTATACGGTTGTTGGCGGTATCCCCGCCAAGGAAATCAAAAAGCGTTTTGATGAAGCAACTATTGAAAAATTACAGCAAATTGAATGGTGGAACTGGCCTTTTGATAAGATCCAGCAGTTTCTGCCTCATATTATGAATGGAGAAGTTGATAAAGCCTTTCATTATTTCTGTGAAGAGCAGAACCCGCGAATTTAATCAACCAATCAAAAAAGCCGAAGCGCTCTCAAATTTCTGAGAATGCTCCGGCTTTTCATATCATCGCGGCAAAGCGCCAGGATTAGCATTTGGTGCGGTACTGTTCCACCAACTGCTGAAATTCTGCGTTGAATTTTCTGCCGGATGTGACTTTGAATTTGCTTCAAACAGTGCGTTGGCGTGCCGCTTTTATTCATTTTGTTTCTCTGACAATGTTACCAACATATGCCTTATTGCCATAATCGGATGATATAGCAGCATTCTGGGTCCCGAGTATCTCATGACCAATTTTATTTTTTCACGCATTTCAGGTGAGTAGCAGTGGGTTTTGCACGCACTGCAATACGTTTTTGTTTCCATGTAAGGGCATCGGTCAATCCGTTTTAAAGCATATTCCAAAAGTCCCCGACAATCACTACATAATTCTTTGTGATTTCCATGCTTTCCGCGGCAATAAACTTTGATCATCAATTCTACAATATCTTTTTCGTTTTGTCTTTTAGTCCCGACATCCATTCTCAAAGCTCCTATTTCAGGTTTCTGTTGTAATTCATACATTGTTTTAAGGAGTCCTGTTCCGGTCTTAGCCACAAACCCTTATCCATAAAGCTTTCAATGGATGCATCCGGCATGTTGTCCGATCGTCGCTTTCATATGCTGAGATTCCTTTCTTTATCAGGCATTCATGAACAGTTTGATGTCATCGTCAACTGTTCCGACACCCGCGATACCGAATTTTTCAACCAACACCTTGGCCACATTGGGTGACAGGAAGCCCGGCAGTGTGGGACCAAGGTGGATGTTCTTCACGCCAAGGTATAACAGCGCTAAGAGAACGATAACGGCCTTCTGTTCGTACCAGGCAATATTAAATGCAATCGGCAGTTTGTTGATATCGTCAAGTCCAAACACTTCTTTGAGTTTCAGGGCAATGACCGCCAGAGAATAGGAGTCGTTACACTGCCCGGCGTCCAGAACTCTCGGAATGCCGCCGATATCGCCCAGCTTCAGCTTATTATAGCGGTATTTCGCGCAGCCCGCCGTAAGAATCACTGTGTCCTTCGGGAGCTTTTCTGCAAACTCAGTGTAATACGCTCTCGACTTCATCCTGCCATCGCACCCGGCCATAACGAAGAACTTTTTGATTGCACCGGATTTGACGGCATCGACGACCTTGTCCGCCAGAGCCATCACCTGATTATGGGCAAAGCCGCCGACAATGCTGCCGGTCTCGATTTCATCGGGTGCGGGAAGTGTCTTGGCAAGCGCGATGATTTCGGAAAAATCCTTTTTGCCGTTTAAGTCGGCTTCAATGTGCTTACAGCCGGGATAACCCGTGGAACCCGTGGTAAAGATTCTGCCCCGGACCTCCTCGCTTCTGGGCGGGACGATGCAGTTCGTGGTAAAGAGGATGGGGCCATGGAAGGACACAAATTCATCAAGCTGCTTCCACCAGGCGTTGCCGTAGTTGCCCGCGAAATGATCGTATTTTTTGAAAGCCGGGTAATAATGGGCGGGCAGCATCTCGCTGTGGGTATACACATCCACGCCGGTGCCTTTGGTCTGCTCCAAAAGCTGTTCCAGATCGGCCAAGTCATGACCGGAAATCAGGATCGCGGGGTTTTTTCTGACGCCGATATTGACTTCGGTGATTTCCGGATTGCCGAACCGTGATGTGTTGGCTTCATCCAGAAGCGCCATGACCTTGACGCCGTATTCGCCCGTTTTCAGCGTCAGCGCCACCAGATCGTCGGCGGTGAGGGAATCGTCCAGCATTGCCGCCAGAGCCTCATAGATAAAGACGTTGATCGCCAAATCTTGTTTTCCGATGTTTTTCGCATGCTCGGCATAGGCCGCCATGCCCTTAAGGCCGTATGTGATCATCTCGCGGAGAGAACGCAGGTCCTCGTTTGCGGTTGACAGCACGCCGACAGAGGGAGCCTTTTCCAGCATAGACGCTCTGGAGCTTACCGTGAAGGTCGCCGCGTCGTGCAAACCCGCAGAAGTATTAGAATTTCTGAGCTTGTCTCTTACGGCGATCATTTTCATGATCTGCTTTTCAATAGAGCCGTCGTCGAAATTCGCGTTGGTGATAGTCATGAACAGGCTGCTGAGCACCTCATCGTTTGTCTCGCCGAGGCATTTAACATCGATTTTTCCTTTGACTACGATCTGCGAGATACCTTTGAGGATGTAAATCAGAAGATCCTGAAGCTTTGCTACTTCTTCGGTTTTTCCGCAGACGCCGCGTACCGCGCAGCCCTTTCCTCCGGCGGTTTCCTGACATTGATAACAAAACATACTCATTGTTTTTTCCTCCTTTAATATTCAGTCTTCAACAGGTTCAAATTCATCTTTGCCAACAAAGCAAATCGGGCACTGCCAATCGTCTGGTAAATCTTCAAATGCCATGCCCGGCGCGATGCCGCTGTCGGGATCGCCAATCGCGGGATCATAGATAAACCCGCAGGGAATACACCTGTACTTTTTCATCCGGGTTCCTCCTTTGTTTTCTCAGCTTTTCGGTGCGGGGGCCTTTACGACAATTAGCTCCAGCGTTTCGTCATGCACATTTCTGACATTCATTTTAGTTTGAAACGGGATTTTCAGCAGAGTTCCGGCCTCGTACTCATGGATTTCCTGATCATCAAGGCCGATGGAGAGCTGTCCTCGAATAACGGTCATATACACGATAGAATTGGAAAAGTGCTCCGGCAATCCCTCGCCTTTGTTAAACACCATGTGGAGGTAATGAAGGTTTTCGTCAAATATGACTTTTTCTATCGCTTTTTCATTGGCTTTGGACAGCTTATACTCTTTTTCTATCATTATGATTACCTCCTGTCAATCAAGAATTTTTCCGTCGGTTGAAATGGTCACTACCTGCCAGGGAATCATTTTGCCGCTGTTTTGAAGCGCCCTTTTTACCGCGTTTTCGATCCCACCGCAGCAGGGAACTTCCATTCTAACGACTGTAACACTTTTAATGCTGTTGTTTTTAATGATCTCCGTCAGTTTGTCGCTGTAATCCCCTTTGTCAAGCTTGGGGCAGCCGATCAGGGTCACCTTGTTCCTGATAAACCTGTTGTGAAAATCGCCGTAAGCATAGGCCGTACAGTCGGCGGCGATCAGCAAATTGGCGTCCGCGAAATACGGAGCGTTGACCGGCGCAAGTTTGATTTGGACGGGCCACTGTGACAACTGGCTTTTGTTTTCACTGATATTTGGATAGACGGCCTCACACTCATTTTCCCGATGGATGGTTTTAGACTGTGTGCCTGGGCAGCCGCAGGCCAGCGTTTCTCCCTGTTTGTTCAGCTTGCTTTTTTTCACGGCGGCTTCGTCGTATTCCTTTGCTTCGCGTTCCTCAAAGCTAATTGCTCCTGTCGGGCAGGCTGGCAGGCAGTCTCCGAGACCGTCGCAATAATCGTCGCGGAGAAGCTTCGCTTTTCCGTTTACCATTCCGATTGCCCCTTCGTGGCAGGCTTTTGCGCACAGGCCGCAGCCGTTACATTTCTCTTCATCAATTCTGATAATTTTTCGAATCATGTTCCGTTCACCTCTTTTTCCGAGTGTGTTTCTTCAGGTTATTGTTGACTTTATGTTTTGAGTTTACTATTCTTAAATCAATAAGTCGGTTGGAATTCCAACGAAAGAGGATTTTATGAAAAATTATTTGGATGTGCTGAAAACAGTACGATTATTCAAGGGTATTGAAGAGGCTGATTTACAGCCACTTCTATCGTGCCTGGCCGCGAAATCGGTTCGTTTTGAAAAAGCTCAAACCGTATTTTCCAGTGGCGAAAGCATCGAAAAATTCGGCATCGTTCTATCGGGACAGGTTCAGGTTGTTCAGGATGACTATTACGGAAACAGGAGTATCCTCGGAAAAATTGACATTGGAAATTTGTTCGGGGAATCCTTTGCCTGTGCGGAAATGAAAACGCTTCCGGTCAGTGTAATCACAACGACCGAAAGTGAACTTCTCTTTATCGACTGTCACAGGCTGGCCGTCCCATGCGCCAAGGCGTGTGGTTTTCACAGCAGGCTCATTCAGAATATGTTGAGTATCGTATCCATGAAAAACATATCGCTAACGCAGAAAATTGAATTCACCTCGAAACGCACCACTCGTGAAAAGCTTTTGGCCTACCTTTCGGCTGAGGCCAAGAAATCGGGAAGCAGTCACTTTTGCATTCCATTCAACCGGCAGGAACTTGCGGATTACCTTTCCGTCGAGCGCAGCGCAATGTCGGCTGAACTGTCAAAGCTCAGGGACGACGGCGTTCTGAAGTTTTACAAAAATCAGTTTGAGCTTTTATAACTGAATCGTGCGGTTATCAATTTCAATGATACCCTCGTCCTTCATTTTTTTCAGTTCCCTGAACAGCGACGGTCGTTGCACGCCCAAGTAGTCTGCCAGTTCTTTTTTGCTGAAAGGAAGGACGATTTTCGAAGAGCCTTGAATAATGGATTGTTGCCTGAGATAGTCCATTAAATTCTCACGCAGAGTTTTTTGGGTCAGCATTGTAATCCTTCGATTCATGCCTTGGGAATTCAGAGACAAAGATTTTATATACCGCATGACAAAGTAATAATCATGAAGAAATTCCATAACTGCGTCTCTCGATATATGAAGCACGTCGCAAGGTGTTACGCCGTAAATATTCAACGGATAGTTGGTGTTTTCTCCAAACAGCAAATTGGCTCCGATAATACTGTTTTTTTGAAACTCGAACATTGTAATCGCGGAACCATTTTCCGATAAGGAATACGCAACCAGCTTTCCTGATAAAACAACGTCGAGCACAGAACAGGCTTCATGCTGATGGTGCACCGTTGCCCCCTTTGCGTAATGCCTGACAAACAGCTGATTTTCAGTAATACATCTATCCAAAACGGCGGTATCCATTTCCGAAAGCAAGGGAATATGCCGTATTTCCTCAATTATCATATAGACCGCTCCTTTTTGAATATTATAGCAAAAAGAAACATAGGTGTCTATTTCAATTGAATAATACCCTCTATAATCTGATCAAACAGATCGTAGGAGGTATCATATGGATGTATTGACTTTGGCAATGTGGATCGGAACCGCCATATTCCTAATATTTTCTTTTGCAAAGGATAAGGGAAAAACAAAGCAGGCCCTCAAAATGGCGTTTGGCATGGGCAAAGGAATGCTGGGCAGTATTTTGTCCATTATTTTTTTGATCGGTTTGATCTTGACTGTATTCCCGCCTGAGAACATTGCCGAATTTGTCGGCAAGCAGTCGGTACTTTTGGCCACTGTTATTGCTGCCGCGTTCGGAGCAATTACCCTGATTCCGGCATTTATTGCTTTTCCACTTGTCGGTACGCTTGTGCACGCAGGCGTGGGAATAGTTCCCTCCGTCGCTTTTCTGACAACGCTTACGATGGTTGGTATCGTCACATTTCCGCTTGAACGGCGAGAGTTTGGCTTGAAATTTACCGCCGTTCGAAACGGGCTGAGTTTTCTATTTGCGATTATTATTGCACTTGTTATGGGGGTGATCATATGAAAGTCATAAGTAAAGTGAAAGAAAATCTGTTTATCGTATTTATAGCAATCGCCTACATTGCTATGTTTATCATAAATCCGGGTATGGGAGTCGCTTCTGTCAAGAACAGCTTCTATTACATAAAAGAAATGATTGTGATCATGCCGGTCATATTTGTTCTGACAGCTCTCCTGGATTTATGGGTTCCCAAGGAAAAAATCATGAAGTATCTTGGAAAAGAAGCAAAGGCAAAAGGCGTTGTTCTTTCTCTTGCGCTTGGAAGTATATCGGCGGGCCCAATCTACGCGGCGTTTCCGCTATGCGTGATGCTGCATAAGAAAGGCGCTTCAGTCAGAAATCTGGTTATCATTTTAAGCGCTTGGGCAGTGATAAAAGTCCCGATGCTATTAAATGAGTTGAAATTCCTGGGATTTAAGTTTATGGCGGTTCGCTGGGTTTTGACTGTCATCGCCATCGTTGTTTTTTCTTGGATCACAGCGAAAATTGTAAAGGATGATGACCTGCCTCAGCTCAGGGCAAATCAGAGCGGCCCTTCTATCAACAGATCCGCCTGCATGGGGTGTTCTTTGTGTACAAAAAACTACCCGGAGTTATTTGAAATTCAGAACAAAAAAGCTTCTCTCAAAGAAATTAGCGAAGAGATCGATCAGGAGAAGCTTATGAAGGCAGTAAACTCTTGCCCGGTCAAAGCAATTTCTATTTCTGAAGATGAAAATTAGCGACAACTGAATAAGAAGTTTAAACCTTCTTTTTACTCGCATGGTTTCAATAACTAAATATATCGAAAGCACCTCTATAATGAAGTTGACGGTCATAGGCCGATCTACAATATTATGGAGGTACTTTGTTATGCAAAAAGAAATTGAACTAAAATGTCTTTGCGACGGACTGCTCAATGTGTTACGCAAGATGGGGCGGGAAAATACAGTCTTCGTAACTATTACTATGAGGGCATGTGGCCTCTCATCAAGGCGTACCGAAAAGCCGGGAAAGAGTTATATGATCCTGTGTTTACAAATGAGGTGGTTCTTGGTATCCAGAAGCAATTTCAAGAAGGTCTTATTGGGAATCACATAAATATGCGCGTTCGTAAGATGGCGGCGATGATGGAAGAATATTCTTTAAGGCGTTGCATCGTGTGGCATAGAATCAAGCCTTGTCCAGCTTATCAGTTATCTGCCTATTATGAAAACATTACGCTGGAATTTAAATTTTGGGAAGAAAGAAGAAAGATGCGTGCCCCTAAAGGAATCCAAAGTTTTGTCGGGATAACGCGCAAATTTTTCAGATATCTCGAAACGAACGGGCATTCTTCATTAAAAACGATAACGCTCAAATCGATCAGTGATTTTCTACTGTTTGTTGCGCCGCAACATAAAGGCAGCATGGAGCGTGTGCTAAGTGCGCTAAAGAATCTGTGTGAATATCTGCTGGGCTGTATAGACTGCATTGATTTTAGACCTTCATTAACGGCGCGGCCGTCGCAGAGGAAAAAGCTGATGCCGGTATTTTCAACGCAAGAGGTTGTGGCGATTACAGATTCCGCAATGAAGTATTCCAGCTTGTCCAAGCGAGACACTGCTGTTTTTGCTATAGCGCAAAGTGTTGGCCTGCGTGCGGTCGATATAGTAAACTTAAAATTAGTGAACATTAATTGGAACAGCCATGAAATCAGATTTTGTCAGCATAAAACCGGAGTGGAATTGGCACTGCCTTTGGAACCCGCAGTCGGAAACGCCATAGCAGACTATATTCTTAATGAACGCCCAAAAACACAATCGGAATTTTTGTTCGTTAGAGCGCGATTTCCTTATGGTGCAATGACCCCCAATGCGGTTGGTGATCGACTGAGATTGCATATGCGCAAGGCTGAGATGAACTACGATCCGGGATGTCATAAGGGCTTTCATAGCTTTAGAAGATATGTGGCCACGCAAATGATTGATGGCGGAGTACCGATTGATACCGTAAAAGAAATATTAGGTCATACTCAAATTGACTCAATGAAACCATATGTACGCATCAGTAAAAAGCGGCTACTTGTCTGCGCATTAGACCTTGACGGAATTGAAGTTACGCAGGAGGCACTTCTATGAGATATGACTTTACCGGAGCGTTCGCTCCATATATATGTGGTTTAATCGCACAAAAGCGTGCCTTCGGTTTCGATTATCTGGAAAGCGAACGTATTTTGTATATGTTTGAACGGTTTTGCCAAGAACAATTCCCTAACGAGACACAAATAACGCAGCAGTTGGTTCTAAAATGGGCCGAATGCCGGGACTGTGAACGGAATCTGTTTCGACTCAACCGAGTCTCCGTTATTCGTGAGCTTGCCAGATATATGAACGGTATAGGCATTGCGGCCTATGTCCTTCCAATGGAGCTGATGCGCAAAACCGAACGTCACATCCCGCATATCTACACCAAAGAGGAACTATATACCATTTTTAGTGTGATTGACCAATGTCAACCATCAACCCGAACGCCAGCAAAGCACTTAGTTGTTTCCGTGATGTTCAGAATGATTTACTGCTGCGGATTAAGGCCAATTGAAGCTCGTCGCCTACGTCCGGAAGATGTTGATCTTAATACTGGCTGTGTAAAAATACTGGAATCCAAAGGTCATAAAGACCGCATCGTCATGCTTTCGGGCTCAATACTGGAATTATGCCGCCGGTATTCTAAAAAAGTTGGGTTGATCTATCCGGAAAGAAGATTCTTCTTTCCCAGTCCAAGCAGTCGCGGAGAGGGGATGTATTCCCAAGAGTGGATCATTCCCACCTTCAGGAAATTTTTGATTGAGGCCGGACTATATCACCATTGCGCAGGGAACGAACCCAGACTTTATGATCTCCGCCATACATTTGCCACACATCGTTTGTATCAATGGATGAAGGAAGGACAGGATGTCAATGCCTGTCTTGCTTATCTCAGCGAGTATATGGGACACAAAAATCTGTCTGACACCGCCTATTACATTCATCTGGTGCCTGAATTCTTTCCACAAATGTCAGATCTTCACCTTGAAGATTACGTAGATATGATTCCGGAGGTAGAACAATGCTGATGAAAGACGAACGCTTTTTCAAAACAATTAAAAATTTTCTTGAGATATATTTACTCAAGCAAAAAAACTACAGCAAAAATACGCAGAAATCCTATCGGGAATCATTGAGTCTCCTGCTTCAATATTTTAAGGAAGAACTTGGCCTTGGGTATGCTCGGATAGGTTTCGATGATCTGACTTATACAAATGTCTGCGGCTTTTTGGATTGGCTCACAGTTTCGCGGGGATGCTCACCTCAAACTGTAAATCTGCGCTTGATGGCGATCCGCTCTTTTGCAAAATATTCAAGCATTGTCGATCCGGCAAAGATCTATTTCCAGGTCGAGTTAGCAAACGTACCCGTTAAAAAAGCCCACGGTAAGGTAGTGGAATTTATGAGCTTGCCAGCTCTCGAAGCATTATTTCTGCAACCTAATACTAAGAAAACAACAGGTTTTCGGGATTTTTGTTTTATGATTTTAATGTATGACGTTGCCGCACGGTGTCAGGAACTGTTGGATTTGCGGATTGGCGATTTGGAATTGCAGCAGAATACTCCGTCTGTTTATCTTACAGGCAAAGGAGCTAAAATGCGAAAACTACCCATTTCGTCCAAAGTTGCTGGGCATCTGAAGAATTACCTCAATACAGCTCATCCTGCAATATCAAGGAAAGATGAGGATTTTCTGTTCTATACAA
>JAVBWO010000010.1:0-37276 GCA_036677375.1 Bacillota bacterium | reverse complement strand
ATGGCTGAAAATTTCTTCTCAATACTCAAAACGGAGTGCATTCACCGCTATAAGCTCAACACCTTTGACGAAGCCAGACAGTTGATCGATGAATATATTGATTTCTACAACAACGAGCGCATTCAGACAAAAACCAGCCTGACACCACTCGAAAAACGGCGCCAGGCTGTGTAATTCTTTGATATCCTACGATAGGGCTTTTTATTCCGTGTCCGTCAATCTTGGCGCGGTACACGGTTTAACCGTATTCCCAGGGCTTTGTTGTATGTGTAGTAGAAAGGATTGTGCATGATAGGTAACGAAAAAATCAGAATTTCATCCAAAAACAAGCGTTGCATAAAGCGGCATGAGAATAGAGATAAGATTTTTATGTGAGCCGGTCGGTATCATAACTTCCATAAGGTCTTAGGCAAGAAATCGCACATAAAAACACTTAGATGGTGTATAGGGAATATTGATTGACACAGGGGTTACTTGTCGCAAAGATCTTGCCATCTTCAGGAACCGCGATCATAGAGATTGATGACTCAAAACGCTCCGCGACTGGGCCGGTCATGTCGCAATGGCGGCAGATGGAATCCGGCCAGTCCCGATGATCCTGCAACATACTTTTCATTTCATCCACGCAAAGCGCACCACGCTTTTTCTCCATAAGCTGAGCCAGCCGATAGCTACGCAAATAAGAATCAGGAAATGAGCTGTATTGATTCAAGTCGCCCTCTTGCAACCATACCGTTTCATAATGATTGGCATGTGTCAGAATATCATTATTCGGGAGTAAAAACCCACAGTTCTCTATTGAGGTTTCTACATCAATGATACTGCCTTCCTTATCCGCCAGCATATAATTAAAGGCTATCGCACGTTTCGCTTGGGAAACGGCTCTGATACAATCGACAAGATTTTTTTGGCGCAGCACATTAGCCGTAATCACGTTAAAAGGCACACCAAAAGCGACATTGCTCCTCAAAAGTAGGTTAATAAAAACGGAGACACCTGCTTCACTAATCCCGACCATACCCAAGCTTCCTGCCAATGTCAAAGCCAACATTTTGGGGCCATTCTTTGGTTTTAAACGCAATACCACGACATCCGATCCGGGGTTCCAATCCAAATTCTGCCCCAAAATCGTTTTGCCATCTTTTGTCGCTTCCCCGGCAGCGGCAAAAGAAGTACAACCCATCAATGCCGAACCGCCCGCATCAAATTCACATGCTCCGTTCAAAAAGAGGATCTCATTTAGTGGAAGCCCGGATCCTTCCGCAATCCCTTCCATTTGTTCAAAAAGCTCCGGCGCATAGGCTTTGATCGGTTCAATAAACCGCGAGCTTTGTTTTATCATGACTTGCGGTTCGATGTTCGGCCAAAGTCCCAGGATAACGTCAATCCACCATTGCACCATATGTTTGATCTGTTCTTTACACTGTTCTCCATACTGCCGCCCCATCTCGAAATAAGTTCCGCTCAACTCATAAATCGGGAAAATCCTGTTTTGATCCTCCATATCACACATCCTTTCTCCTGCTATTATTGCCAGGCTATAATAGCTGTGGTTTCATCAACACAAATTAAATTTATCCCCTTGCCGGTAAACGGCGGAACCGCCCTTGACCACTGTATGAATCTTGCGCAGGACTTTTACATCCTCTAAGGGATTACCGTCCAGCACAATAAAGTCCGCAAATTTTCCTGGTTCCAGACTGCCTACTTTATCATCCACCCGCAAAATTTTGGCAGTCGTAGAGGTAGCGCAGCATAAAGCTTCAAAATTGGACATGCCGATCTCAACCATATTTTCTACTTCCTCATGGTAATTGCCAAAAAATGAGAATGGCAGATTGCCCTGATCCGTCCCGCAGCCAATTCTAGCGCCCGCTTTATACAGCCTTTTCATATTGTTCATAAATGTGGGGAAGTAATCTGTGAACAATTGGCAATCCTCAAAATAAATCATCTGGGTGTCTTCGTAACTCAGTCCTTTTTTCATCATTTGCAGGAGGGGTTTGATCTGTTCTTGGGCTGCAGGACAAAGGTATGTTTCTCCGTCTTCATAGATCATTTTTTCAAATACCGAAATATCCTGGGTGGGTTCTCGCATCACTTTTATCGTGGGGATAATGGCGACATCCGCTTTCAGCATATTTTCGATATCCTGGTCGGTGATCTCATCCAAAGGCCCGTGATCCATGGTGTCCACACCCATTTCCACCGCTTTTCTGAAGCCGCTGGCCCAGGTCTGATGCATCAAAACAGGCTTGTTGTGGGAATGCGCTTCGTCAACAAGAGCCCTGTAGCATTCGTCGCTGAAGGAGGTGGGGTCTGGCCTGTTCATAAAGTAGGACCGGTCATTATGGGTCGTCTTGATCCAATCCGCCCCCAGAGCGATCATGTCCCGTACCGCTTGCCGTACTTCTTGGGGCGTATTGACACGCACAACGAAATCACCACCAAAAATACTCTTTACCACAGGTGGGAAAGGCCCTATCATTTCAGGCGTAGCCCCCGGCGCCAGGATATAGCTGTTGGCGCGCAGCATCCTTGGGCCGACCGCTTCCCCCTCGTCCGACCACCTTTTCGATTCGGTCAATAAACCGGGGCCGCCGCCCACATCGCGAACCGTAGTTACTCCGGAGCGCACGGTGTTAAAAAAGTTCTTTTTCACCTGGTTGGGTACGGATGGAAATACTTCCGGAGCAAAGACAAATGGAGAAGTAATATGAACATGCGCATCGATCATACCGGGCATGATGGTACGACCTTCCAGGTCTATCACTTCAGCATCTTGTGGAAGTTCACCACTCCCGATTTGTTTAATCATCTCGCTTTCCGTTTCCAACCATCGATTTTTTTGAAGTGTTGGCTGGACCCCGTCGAATAAAGAAAAATTGCTGTAAATTTTTCTGCCCATTATGACTGCCTCCTTATTCAATTTTTAAAATATCCCAAGGGATATTTTAATTCCGTAAAGATATCATAGCCGCGAACAGGTTTTATATTGATTTTTTAACCAGCCGTCATTATTTCAATATTTTTTATTGGCAAAAAGAATGAAAGCCACACAAAAAGGAACCAGCTCTATAATTAGTACATTTGTACTAATTATAGAGCTCCCTCTCGTCTCTGTCAATATTTTTTCGATTTCAGTTGATTTTTACAAAAAAATATAGCAAGATAATATTAATAAGGAGATTAAGCTATGAACGCAGATATCAAAAGCAACATCCTCAATATAGCCATCGAACTGTTCAATACAAACGGTTACGGGGCGGTGACGATGCGCGACATTGCCGGAGCGCTTCATATCAGTCCCGGCAATCTGACCTATCATTTTAAGAAAAAAGATGATTTGATTCACGCCATCGTGCACCGGCAATGCCAGGATCACGAAAACAGACATTATCGTCCGGCTATGTCCTTTACAGATCTAGATGATCTTATGAGGGTCAATATGCAGCATCAGAAAAAATACTTCTTTTATTTCAATAACTTTACCGAGTTACGGCGGAAATACCCGGAGATAGCTGCCATACAGGCAAAATTTAAAAAGCAATTTTTTGCGTTGCTGCAAACATCCTTTGAAAATTTTATTGAGCAAGGCTTGATGAAACCGGAACCTTTCCCGGGTGTTTATGACGATCTGATCTACACCATCTTATCCGTTGCTTTTGTCTGGACGCAGGAAACCTCGGACCGCGTAGATTTTGTTGATTCTTCCAAAGACTATTTATCGGTCTTATGGAATGTCCTGTTGCCAAGCCTGACTGAAAAAGGCGTTCAAATGATCCCCCGTCAAGACGATTAAAATCAGCTGCTTTCTAATCAAACTAAAAGAAAACCCACCTTGCTAAAACAAGGTGGGTTTTCTTCTCAAAATCCATAGAGGTTAAGCTGTTGTGGGTTAAAGGCGTGTCAAATACTCTGATTTTTCAATGCTGCAAGCTAAATACCTAAGCAATCAGTGAAGAGGGAAAACTTCTGTTTTGAGCATGATATCTTTTTATCTGTGGGATACCGGCGTCTTCTACAAGCATTTCAGAACAAATTCTACCGGATGCTGGGTACGTTGGGCGGTCTCCGCCACAGAAAGCCCTTGGCTGATAAAACGCCTTACCACACTGGCCATGCTTTCTCCTACTTCGATGATGTTTTGATCCGGTTCATAAAACCGAATCACCCGCTGTCCCCAGGAGTGCTCCAGGACAGGATGCAAATATTGGATTCCCGGGATGCCATCCAGTTTTTTCAAGAAAGCATCCATATCTTCCTCTTCAAAATACAACTCGAAATGATTGGCCCCATCCAGAATAGCTTTTTCATCCAGCAATACCATATTGGCAAAGTGCTGCTTCTGCTGAATAGAGAAGTCCCCCTCAAAGAGAAGGTTTTCTCCAAAATCAAATTTTACTTTCTGGTTTAACACCTGTTCATAGAAATGTCTTGATTTTACAACGTCTTGTACTAAAATCAGCGGACAGCAGAATTTCACACCATCAGCCCCTTTTTTGCGTTATCGCTCCATGACTACCAAGGATGGGCCTCCCTGTCTCAACAGTTGGGAACATCCACCGTAAAGTGGGGTACTTGCCAATGATTGGCCAAGGTACGGAAGGTATTGGTGTTGGCATCACAGGCCAATGTCGTATTGGCAATAAACCGAGGTACCGGCAGCATGCCGGAAAGAGCTGCGCCTAATAGCACTTTATGGTAGGAGCAATCGGTTTGCGGCACGCCATTTTGCTCCGCAAGCCAAAACAGTTTCTTACAACCTTTTGCAACGATTTATGGGGATTGTTTTTGTATATACTTCCATGGTTCTATCAATATTTTGACCTTAAAACTAGAAACAAAGCAGTAACACAAATCTTCAAATTACGGGTCGCATATTTAATATATCAATTATTTTAGAAAACAGCTAAAGAAATAATGAAAGGCGTCGATATTAATATCGTAGGTTGTAACATTTTTATTAATCTGATCATATTTCTATAAGTAATATAAGCAAAAAGAAAGGAGATTCCTTATGGATGCAATTAATTCAGATCTTACTATTTCATCGGTTTTGACATCAACAGAAACGTTGATAGACGATTCAGCTAAACACACCGCAGATCCTACAAATGAGAGCAGCATAGCTTCCAAGTCTGCCCCTTCTCTTCAATATGACACATTAGAGTTAAGCCAGGCATATCTGGATTATGAAAAACAAAACCAGATCCTGCCAACAGAGGGCGGGACGAATCAACTACATATCACATCATCGGTTCAATATACCCAGAGTGTGAACGGAAATGAAGAAACCATGTACAGTTATGAATTGCATACATATCCGGAATCAGAATTGAAAGATATGGTAACAGATGGTAAAATCACACGGTCAGAATACCATACTGAATTAAAAAGACGGCAATTATATTCCATAGAAGAATAGCATTGGGTTCACAAAACTCCGTGGCGCTTGCTATGCAAAAAGATCAAGAGAAATGCGATGGTTTTTTACCATCGCATTTTTGCACCTAAATCCGAATGGAGAATTTTTCTGAATCCAAAAGTGAGAGTAACCTTATCGTTGCAAAATCTTAAAATGAATGATTTGGTATTTCGTGAAAATTCTCATCTTTTCTGCCCATGCCGCCACCAGCCTTTGTCCGGCAGGCGTTTGCCAATCCTTTGCAAGGTCATCGTGACATTTTTGGCCTAAGCCTTCTCTTGCATGGTGGCAAAAGCGGCATTCCAAAGGCACAAGCGCTGTGTCATAAAGTTCACACAGCCCATTCAGAAAAAAATTACAGCCATAACGGGCATACTTCTGTAACGCAAAATCCTGCTCGCAGCCTTTAAATGCCGGAGACAATACTCCGAAAGTATAATCCGGAGCTACCTCCAGCATCATACGGTTGCCGTATCCGGCTTTGATCGCTTTTGCAGCTTCTTCAACAGTCCACCAGCCGGGACGATTGCAATAAGCCTTGCAAATATCACAACTGCAGGACGCGGAAGGAGGATATTTTTCGTTAAGCCAATTTTTTGGTTGCATGCTTGGCTTCATGCTTCGTTGCATACTTGACTTCATAAAAGCTGCCCCTTATACTGATTAAAATCCTGCCCAATTGCTTCTTTATGCCTAAATTTCTATGCTGCCTATCACAGATTAACTGTTTTATCTAATATTGATGGTTTATTTTTTCATCAGATCACAAAAAAAGTTCGCAGTCTTTACCATGTACTGAACCACTGCTTCCAAATCCGCCAGACCATTTTTCGCCATAAAATATTCCTTTGTCAAAGTGATGGAAATATAATTATACTGTTCGGCAAACAGGCGCGCGTCAACCTTCTTCAGCATTGCTTTGGCAATCATTTTGTTGATTAACCGTTCATAATAACCCGCCGGTTCATTTACCACATATTTGTAATATACCTCCGCGGCTTTTGCATTTCTGAATTTCTCATAATTTATGATCATTGCGGTGTTGGCTAAAATATCGCTTATATGACTACCAACATGGAACAAAATATTTTTAAAGATCTCTTCCGGCTGCATTATGGTGAGCATCTGATCCAATTCGGCATCAGACGGCCTTGACTGGGGCGCCTGCTCAATAAAATTTTCCATTAGGGTTTCTAAAATATCGGCCTTGCTGCTGAAATGATTATAAAGGGAGCTTTCCTTAATCCCCACGGCATCGGCTATTTGACGTACAGATACACTGTCATAACCCCGGCGTGCAAATAAATCTGCGGCTATCTCCAAGATACGGTTGGCAGTTTCTATACCTCTTTTACGTTTTTGTATGGGATATTCAGTCATGTATGGTATCTCTCCTTTTTTTAGTTATACTATAAATAGATCGTATTGTCAATACTTAAACTATCAAACAATAGTTTACCTTCTTTTGCTGATTCACATTTTATTGTAACAAACAACAGGATAATTGAAATATGTTTTCTACGATTGGTAATAAAATGGGCTATGCTTTCCTGAAACGAAAAACATAGCCTCTCAAAACAAACCGTTCTGTTTTTTATCCGCCGCTCGTAGGAACCGGCCTGATCAAACGTATAAGATATATAAAATTTCTTGTCTGTTTTTAGCTTGATTTGATGTATAATACAACAATGAAAGGTATTCGGAAATCCAGTCTTGAACTAGGATAACCCCTGCATATCTCTGGTTTTAAGAATTGAGATAAAAAAGAAGTGGTTTCATTCCAACCTTATTCCGCTATCTGATTGCGGCCGTTCTGTTTTGCCCTGTATATGGCCTTATCGACAGCGGTTAGAAGCTCTTTCCAGTGGGATTCTAGGACAGGTACTTGTGAAGACACCCCTATACTGACGGTCACTCTGCCACAGGAAGTGCAAGCATTTTCTATATTTAATTCCAATATGGCCCGGTGCATGGTTTCCGCTATTATGCGGGCTGCTTTTATGTCGGCGTCGGGGATAACCGCGATAAATTCATCTCCCCCATAACGCATGATCAGATCATAGGGCCGTTTCAGCGCGCTATTTAATGTGTTCGCTACTGCGAGCAGGCAAGCGTCACCTGTCTGGTGTCCATGTTGATCGTTCAATTCTTTGAAATAATCCACATCAATCATAATAAAAGCCAAAGACCGTTGCAATCGCATCGCCCGGTACCACTCTCTGTTACAAGTATCATTAAAAAAGCGGCGGTTGGGCAGACCGGTCAGCTCATCAAAGTAGGACAAGCGTTCCAACTTTTGATTTAAGAGTTTGATCTTATCCAGTGCCGCGGCAGCATCCCGTAATTCCTGGAGCTCCGTAATGTCGCTGAAGAGCACCGTCACCCCAATGGATTGCAGAGTTCCCTCAATTTCTGCTTTCAGGAATGAGGTCGTCACAAATAAAGATTTGAGATGCTGGCCGGTATAATAGTTGCAAATTTTGTGGTGGTTCATGGAAGAGTCATAAACCGCATCCAGGATAATTTGAATGAAATCGTCATTTTCCGCGTAATCAAAAAAACCGTCAGATAATTTTTTATCCAGAATTTGTTCTTTTGATATTTCGAGAATGTTTATCGCCGCCGCATTTACCGTTGTAATGATTCCCAAACGATCAATCGTCAAGACACCGTCATGCATGTTTTCAATCACATGCTGAAAAACCATTGAACTGTGGAGAATCCTTTGCATAAGCATCAAAACCACCGCCTTTTACGATTCACTTTGAAGAAATCGGGATTTCCTCTTGGATGATTTTGTTTTTGATCAAATGAAGCTGTGATTTTATACCGGACAGCATGTCCCTGTTGATGTCGTTTTTGGCATATATTTCGAAGCCATCCTTCATAAATAGCTGATAATCATAAAAAATAACGAACATTAAGCAGCCTTGACAAGGGCTTCTTTTTTTGAGCACAGAACCCCACCGTTTCCAACATCACCAGCGTGAACAAAAACCAAAGGATCGCGGAAACGTCGATAACCGCCGGATGTCCCTGCCCGGAATTCCCATCTTTATTTTCCTATGTTTATATTCTTTTCTACGCTTCTTTTATCTTTGTGTCCCTTCTCATTCTTTTGGGATCGAACTTTCGTTCCAAATCGCTCAGCAAAAGGAGCAGCAGCCAGGAAATAAGAAAATATAATACAGCAATCATCAATAGCGGGAAGAAAGCATCGAAGGTCCGGCTGCGTATAATGTCACTGGCCTTGGTCAAATCCTGAACCGCTACATAACCTACCACTGAAGTCATTTTGGCCAGGGAAATCACCTCTCCTTTATATACCGGCAGTACCTGCTTCACCGCCTGAGGCAATATAATATAGATAAAAGTTTGGAAATCGGTGAAACCGCCGGCAATCCCCGCCTCACGCTGACCTTTATCTACGCTGAGTATGGCGGCTCGAAACATCTCGGAGACATAAGCGGCAAAATTCAGACCAAAAGCGATGACCGCCACCAGGACAGGATTGATATCCACAGATGCAAATACCACATAAAAGATAATCATTAATAAAACCAGCACTGGAATACCCCGTAAAATAGAGATGTAACCCTGGGCAAACCGTCTGAAGCCCTTTTTCCCAGACATTCGCATCCAGCAAATCAAGGCGCCTAGCAAGGTTCCCAAAATACAAGCCAGCACAGTGATGATCATGGTGACCTTCAGCCCGCTCAGTATCAGGAGATAGCGGTTTTCCTGGATGATATTTTTATAAAAGCTGTTGCCTATGCTGGTGAAAAAAGCGGCAAAGCCGGATGCCTCGCCAAGTACTTCCGACCTTACCAGCATCACCGTCTTTTGCTTATAATACGGGGCGGTAAAATTGACCGATTGGCGGCGTTCATCCGTCGCGTTCATCATGGAGATAATGACGTCTGCCTTGCCCGACTGGAGAGCGGGAATCAAAGCGGCAAATTTCATATCTAAAAATTGCACCGGCCGGTTCAGCTTGAGGGCGATCCTGCGGGCCAGTTCGCCGTCTAAACCGCTGACTTCTCCGTCGGCATCCTTAAAGCAAAAGGGTTCCCGAGTCGCGTCCACGGCTACTCTGATGGGTTCTCCGCTCTGGGAGACATTGAGCTCCACCTGCTCGTAGGGGGAAAGATCACTTTTCAGCCACCTTTTTTGCATATCTTCCAGGGTTCCGTCTGAGTTCAGCTCCGTTATCACCGCGTTCAGCTGATCCAAAAGCTGGGTATTCTCCTTTTTGACCGCTATGGCGGTATCCTGTAGCTCCAACACATCGGGAAGCAGCTTCAGGTCGCTATTATGTTTGACAACATTGAGCGAGGTGGGATAAGTGGTAACCACCACGTCAACATGTCCGGATTTCAGGGCCGCCACCGCATCCATGGTGCTGTCATAAGACTGCAAATCGGCAGATTGGAAATTTTCCCTGACCAGCTTTTCATTGGTCGATCCGGTCATAACGCCTACTTTTACATGATTCAGGTCGATGGAGAGCTGATCAAAAGGAGTCACCTCCACAGTTTGCTCCTCCGCCATGCCTGCCCCTGGGAAAACGCATAAAAACATCAATACGGTTACAAACAGTACTATTATTTTTTTCATTGTTTTGCTCCCTCTGTGTTCGATGTCCTATTCAACAAGCAATACGGTGAAAAGATCCGCATCTCCGTGTTCTCTACCGATATGGCCTTGCAATGCTTTAATGGCATGACATATCGGGCATTCTATTCTCACGGCACCGTTTACAGGACGCAGATTCAAGGGTTCCCTTTGCGTGCTATCTGTCCTTGACTTCCAGTAATAAAATGTTTTTACCATTTTCATATCGGTATTGGCTGTCGGTGCAACGACTCTTAATGAGCCTGATCCCGATATCATCTTCTTGCACGCCTTCCTCCAGGGGATTCATAGGCGCTCCGCCTGCTGTAAATAAAAATTCCAGACGGCCGGTTTTTTCCGAATAGGCCAGGCTCAGATCAATATCGGAAAATTCTGTTTGCAGGATCAAAGTCTCCTCAACCAAAAGCAGCACGTTGCCGCAAACTCTTTTTGACAAGAGGTGCCTTTCGCAAAAGGTTTCTATTTCGGCATTCATGGCATACAGGTCGTAATTGGGGCTGCTGATATGATAACGGAAACTGCGTATCCGGTTAATAAATGCTTTGGTTTTCTCTTTTTGGGGATTTTCGAATATCTGTTGGGGCGCGCCTTCTTCATAGATGATCCCTTCGTCCATATAGAACACCCGGGTGGAGATATTCTTGGCAAATTCCATCTCGTGGGTAACAATAAGCATGGTCATGCCCGCTTTGGCCAAACGTCGGATGACCGCCAGCACCTCGCTTACCATGGTAGGATCAAGAGCCGAAGTCGGCTCGTCGAATAGAATCACTTCCGGCTCCATGGCTAGACAACGTGCGATGGCTACCCTTTGCTTTTGCCCACCGGAAAGCTCGTCCGGGAAACTGTAGGCTTTCTCCGCCAAGCCTACTAACTTTAAAAGCTCCATTGCATTTTCATTTGCCTCGGCTTTACTTTTGCCAAGCAATTTTACCGGCCCCAAGGTAAGGTTTTCCAATACCGGCAGATGGGCATACAAATTAAAGGACTGAAAGACCATTCCCATTTTTTGCCGCATTTTTGAAATATCGGTGTTTTTTGCCAAAAGATTAATACCGTCGATATCAATACTGCCGCCGCTGGGCTTTTCCAATAAATTCAAACAACGTAAAAAAGTGCTCTTACCGGTTCCTGATGGGCCAATGATCGCAATGACCTCGCCTTTTTGTATCTCTGTTGTAATATCCTTTAACACGGTAAGATCGCCAAAACTTTTTGATAAATGTTCCGTCTTAATCATTTGCTTGCACCACCTGTTTACGATTTCTTTTGGGATCCGTTTTTAAGCCGATATCGTCTAAAACCAGTATCAACAACCAAGATATGAAAAAATACAGCGCCGCTATCATCAAAAGCGGGAAAAAGGCGTCAAAGGTGCGGCTTCGAATAATATCACTGGCCTTGGTCAAGTCCTGTACAGCGATATAACCCACAACCGAGGTCATCTTGACTAAGGAGATAAGCTCTCCCTTATAGACCGGCAGCACCTGTTTTATCGCCTGCGGCAGTATGATATACACAAAGGTTTGAAAACCGGTAAAGCCGCCGGCAATTCCCGCCTCACGCTGACCCTTATCAATGCTCTGAATCGCTGCTCTGAACATCTCGGAGACATAGGCGGCAAAGTTCATACCGAATGTGATCACAGATACAATGACCGGATCAATATCTACCGATGCAAAGACCACATAGAAGATGAACATTAGCAGCACCAACACCGGAATGCCCCGCAGGATAGAGATATAAACCCGGGCAATCGCGCTCAGAAACCGATTTTTAGCCATGCGCATCAAACAGATCAACGCCCCCAAAAGAGTACCAAATAAGATGGAGAACAGCGAGATCATGGCCGTTACTTTCAATCCGTTCACAATGAGCAAATAGCGCCGCTCTTGAATGATATTTCTGTAGAAACTGTTTTTGATATTACTGAAAAACGTACTGAACTGTACCTGGGAACCGACTCCGGCTTTTCTGACCATCGCCGCCGTTTCACTGGTATAATAGGGTTTAGAGAAATCAACCTCTTGTTTGCGTTCCTCCGTTACATTAATACAGGAAATCGCCAGATCAATCTTACCCGATTGCAGGGCCGGGATAAGAGCGGGAAAACCCATATTGCTGACAACCACTTTTTTACCCAACACCTGGCCGATACGTTGCGCCAGCTCAATATCAAAACCGCTGCAGTTATCATTGCTGTCCACAAATTCAAAAGGCGGCATCAATGCCTCCGTGCCCACCCGCAAGGTTTCTTGAGAATCCGGCAGATCAAGCGCGGGCATATCCGGCAAATCCCCATCCACAAACCAGCGCCCTTTCATCTCATCCAAAGTGCCGGTGTTTTCAAGGTCTGTGATTGCCTGGTTCACCGCATCTAATAAAAAGGGATTATTTTTCTTTACGGCAACGGCGATATCAACCATTTGTACCGGTTCCTCTATCAACTCAAGGTCAGCATGCTGTTTGGCAATATCCCTGAGCGTGGTGCGCTCATAGACAACCGCATCAATTGTATTACTCTCCAGGGCGGCGGCAGCGTTTACAATATTATCCATGTTGAAAATCTGCGCATGGGGAAATCTCTGCCTGGCGGCATGATCCCCCGCCGACCCGGTCAAAATACCGATCCGTTTCTCTTCCAGATCATCCAAAGTAAGCGGTTGACTGTTATCATTATCACCGGCAATATTCTTCTTCAGAGCAAAGACGCTTGCCCCCAACTCATAATACGGATCGGAAAAATCGATCTGTCGCTTTCTTTCTTCGGTAATCACCAGGGTACTGTCAATCATATCGATCTTATTAGAGGCGCAAGCGGCGATCAGTCCGCTGAATTCCATATCCTGCAGGACAAGCTCTTTGCCTAAATAAGCGGCAAATCTTTCAGCCATTTCAATATCAAAGCCGATGATCTCATTGTTTTTGACAATGGCAAAAGGCGGCCCTTTATCGCTTACGACACCCACGACGAAACGGCCGTTATTTTGAGGATTTTCGATCTCCGGCATCTCTGTTGAGCCATCGTTTACCCACCGTTTGACCATATCGTCATAGACACCGTTTGCTTTGCACTGCTTTAAGAACTCGTTAAATTCTTCCCGTAAGGCATCATTATTTTGGTTAAAGCCCATACCCATAGGAGTTCTGAACAGATTTTTACCCAAAAATGCCAGATCCTTATCTTCCCGCATGATGACCAATAAAGTTTCATGAGCAAAAAAGGCAGCGTCGACTTTTTCTGTCTTGACTGCCAGAATCAGATCCGGCGGGCTTTTATACTGCAGGATGGTTGCCTCGGGATAGGCTTTATTGGCATATTCGTCATGAACTCCGCCTAACAAGACCCCAATCCGCTTATCCTTTAGATCATCAACGGAACGCATCCTGCCGCTGTTAGCATCAGCTTCGGCCACCGGTTGGCTGTTACCTCCGCAACCTGACAATGCGCATACAAAGATAAGAATCAGTGCAAACCACAGCAACTTATTTCGCATGGCTTTCCTTTCACTTAAATAATTTAATGATTCAAATGATTGAAATATGAAACAATAGCCGCATTTGCCCATTATTAGAAACCGCGCTTCTGTTTCTATCGGATCTTTTTCTGTGTGATCATGCTAAAAGGCATTAATCGCTTCTTCCAGTGAAGCGAAAATGGTAAAAATATTGGTAAATCCGGCTATGTCAAAGACTTCCTTCACATTGGAGCTTAAGGCAGCTAAAACTACCCTGCCACCCACCTTGCCCACCATTTTGGCGGCCATCAGCAAGACCCTGAGTCCGGCGCTGCTGATATAATCCATATCGGTAAAATCCAATATGATATCCTTACCGCCATCTTCTATCATGGAAATCAACTTTTTCTCCAGCGTACTGGAAGTGCTTGAATCAAGTCGTCCCTCGATTGTTAAAATAATTGCTTTGCCTTGCTTATCCTCTTTGATATTCATGTAAAATCCCCCTTTAATGATTTAAGTGATATTGAGATCATTTCGTTGAAATAGTAATTATTTTATTTGCTCCGCTAAAAACCGTCCTAAATAAGTTCTCACCCTGCTTCATGCCATAAGCCTATTGGCGCTTAGCCTTCTTCAATACTAAAATATTTTCATTTCCTTCGCGCCGATAGGCGATTTCATCCATCATTTTGCGTACCAAATGAATGCCAAGGCCGCCGATGGGCCGTTCTTCCACATCCTGATTCAAATCGGGTTCCGCATTTTGGAGAGGATCAAAGGGCATGGCGTCGTCCCGAATTTCAATCAACAGGGATTCCTCCGTGAGAGCCAGCCTGATGCTGATTTCATGTTCTCCGCCCGCCGCAAAACCATAACTGATGGTATTAGTCAACAGCTCGTCCAAGGATAGATTGACCTGAAAAATCATTTCCTGCGACAGATGATGGAAATTCCCAAATTTTTCGATGGCCTGCGCCAGGCCTTGGATTTCTTCCAGTTTGTTTTTGATACGGTATTCCATCTGCTTTTGATCAAGATATTTTAAAACCAAGATAGTGATATCGTCGGATTGGCTGGCGCCGCTGACAAACTGCCGCGTGCCGCACAGGATATGGTGAACCGCTTCCTGGGCCGTTGTACCGCCAAATTCACCAATCATCTTAACCAGCCGTTTTTCACTCAAGAGCTCCCCGGCCTGATTCATGGCCTCTGTGACTCCGTCCGTATAAACCACAAGGCTGTCTCCCGCCGACATCTTGATGCCGGCGCAGACATAGTCCATATCTTCCATGACCCCCAAGGCCATGCCAGGTATTTTCGGTAAAACCTCCACTGTGCCGTTTTTCCTGAGCAGATAGGGAATGTTATGGCCACCATTGCTAAAGACCAACTCTCCGCTGGAAATCGTCAAAATCCCAAGGAACTCTGTTACAAACATCCCGGAATCGTTGTCCTTGCAAAGTTCATTATTGACCTGACATAGTATTTCATCAGGCCCCAGATTGATATCGGCTTTGGCCTTGATCAGCGTTTTGGTAACGGCCATGAATAAGGAAGCCGGAACCCCTTTCCCTGAAACGTCCCCCACTGTGAAACAAAGATGATCGTCGTCCAGCAAGAAAAAATCATAAAGATCCCCTCCTACTTCCTTGGCCGGCTCCAGAACGGCAAAAACATCAAATTCCGAATGTTCCGGAAAGGCCGGGAAAATTTTGGGGACAATACTCATTTGTATTTTACGGGCGACACTTAGTTCTCCCTCAATTAATTCCTTGGTATGCTGCGTTTCCTGTTCCCGCATGAGGTTGTGAATCATAAAAGCGAATATGCCCATCCCTAATGCATTGGTGAAAATCATAGGCAGGCTGACACTTTGAATAATGGGCAGGATCAGGCTGAAGGGTTTCACAATCACGAGAGCCAGCCCCATGTGAAAGGCTTCCAATAGTGCCATAACCAGTACCGCTCCGGTAATGCTGATAAATTTGCCTTTTCTGTACTGATAGATAAAACCGCCCAAGAGTCCCGCCACGACAGTGGAAATAGAGCATGGGATATAAGTACCCCCCCCTACGGTTAACCGGTGCATACCGCCGATGAGCCCGGCGCCGATACCAACCCATGGTCCGCCAATCAAACCCGCAATCGCCGGACCCAGATCCCGGATATTGGCAATGGCGCCCATAATCTCAATTCCGCTCAGGGTACCATAAATGGAAAAAATGCCAAAAACCAATATCAGGCCCAATTTTTGTTTGAGCGTGGTTTTTTGGGTCGTCATGATGGTGGCATAAGCTTTGGTTCTGGTCACAATATAAGCAAGCACAATCACGACCGACATATTTTTGGCCAACTCTATCAATAAGTCCACTAAATTGCCGATCTGTATCATCTCCCTTCACCGGATTTTTGCCAATGACTATGTTTTCCGTCCATGCCCTTTCACTCTCGAACAAACGGTAACGGGCGTTTCAGATAAGATTGACCTTTACAAAGTCTCTTACGCCTACTTACCCATTCAATATATCGGGCAATTTTGCCGATAATTGATATGTAAATCATCATCAATTATGGGATGCATGTTTTACTCTGCTTCTAAATATGCCAAAAATGCCTCATTGGTGTAAGTGTTTTCGACGATTACCTTGGAGCCGGTCTTGACAACAAATTCGCTCAACCCGTATTCCGTTCCCCTACCTGACCAGTCATAGGTATACCCCAGCCGCGTCCACGGATAACTCTCGGGGAAATAAGAATCAATGATATTGTTATGAAACCATTGCACATAACCGGCATCGGCATCCTCCGGAAAAGCAAGTCCGGCTACGGTATCATCAATTTCATTATCATAACCTGGCCGGAACAAGTCGGCAGGCGCAACCCACATAGCTGTAAAATGGGTATAACCTTTCTCCGGCGGCAGCCCGATTAGCTGTTCCAAACGAAGAATCTTATCCTGACAATCAAGATTGCCCTTTTCACACCAACTGTGCAATTCTTTATCTGAAAATACCCAGACATCTCCCCAATCCAGGGAAACTTCCATACCTGGCACATAACTGTCGGGATATTTATGCCAGGTTGCCACTAATACCTTGTCCTTGTTTTCATTCCATTGAATCAAATTGCTGTCTTTTGTGACGGCGACCAGGGGCATCAACTCATCTGCCTCCGCAACCATCGCGTCGGCTATAGCATCGCTGTATAAATCCTCTATGGATTCCTTGGCCGGTTGGCCGCTTTGCACTTCGGCTGCTGATTGTCCGTTTGGAACCCCGGCCGGTTTGTTGGCGTAATAGGTGATGCCGCTGGCAAAAACCGCAATCACCAACGACAGGATGATTGCCGCCGGCAGGCTGAGAACTTTTTTCTTCCAAAAGCCGTTATAACCGTTCATAAAATCACGCATCCTTATATTTCGTTTCCGTTTTTACCCGTATGTCATATCCAAATGGGAACATGTAAAAATATGCGCTAGTAAGGCTTTCACTGTCAGGAGAGAGGCAAGTCCAGATGCTGCAACAATCAAAAAACAGGGCGATAGGTGATACCCCAAAAGGTTTCGCTTTTCGTATAGCATTTTCCACTTTTACCATCTCTTACTATATCATATACAGGCCGGAAACGATACGAAAAATGTTACATTTTGTCATTTTGTTCACCATTTTTTTATCCAGTTGTTTTATAAAATATAACTATGTCGTTAATCATGGATCATAAATTGCGCTTCCGATGTCGTTTCTCTGGCAGTCACATATCTAAAATAAATGACACAAAGAAAGATGGAAAGAATCGTGGCAACCGGTGAGGCAAACCCAATTTGCAACATTGTTACCCCAGGCTTTTGACTCATAAAATAGGAGAAGGGAATACGGACGAGAAATGCGGCGAGAAACCCCTGAATCATGACAAACATGGTTTTCCCAAGTCCGTTAAAATAACCCATAAAACAAAACAACACGCAAACGAGCACACAGTCAACCGCATATGCTTTCATATATTCGGCGCAAGCTGCAATAACCTGTGCATCATTCGAGAAAATGCCCGCAAGAATATGGCCGTGCCAGAATGTAATACAAAACATCATAACACCAAAAACAAGGGCGGTACTCATAGCGTAAAGCATCGATTTTTTGGCACGATCGCATCTACCTGCCCCAATATTCTGAGCTACAAATGCTGAAACCGAGGACATATAGGCGATGGGGATCAGCATGATAAAAATCACGATTTTCTCACTGACACCGATTGCCGCAGATGCTATCAGGCCTAACGAATTGATAATGGAAGTAATAATTAAAAATGAAACATTGGTTAAGGCATCCTGCAAAGCAATGGGCGCGCCAAGCTTTAATATTCTTTTGATTTCGGCTTTATGGAAATGAATGCTTTTCTTTGTAAAAACAAAAGGGAAACCTTGCTTTTTGATAATAACAAGCGATAATACAATACTGACCGCCTGCGCCGTAACGGTTGCGATGGCGGCGCCTGCCGCATCCAGCTGGAAAATACCGACCAGCACGAAATCCCCCACAATATTTGTGACACAGGCAATCCCAACAAAAGCCAGCGGCAGCTTTGAATTGCCCATCCCTCTGAAAATACCGCTTATGACATTGTATGTGACAATAAATACAATACCGGCCGAGCAGATAAGAACATAATGTACGGTTTTTTCAAAAGCCGCCGCGGGAGCATTCATCAATTCAGCAAAAGGTCTGACGGTAAGCATCATCATAGCGGTTACGATAATCGAGATCACCGCAAATAAACCAATGGATGCACCCACGATCCTCGATGCCTCATCCATGCGATTTTCACCGATTTTTTGCCCAAGCAGGACCGTAATACCCATGGTAAGCCCTGTAATAATTCCTGTAATCGTCTGTATCATCTGGCTACCTGTCGCCACAGCCGATACACTGGCTGTGTTACCGAACCGGCCGACAATCAGCAAATCAACAGCACCATACATTGCCTGCAAAAAAACCGCTAATAAAATGGGAATGGTAAATTTGATCAAAGGAGAAAGAATTTTCCCTTCGGTAAAATGATATGTTTGATTCATACATCCTCCTATAACAAAAAAGCCGGATAAAATACCGGGCACACCCGACATCTTATCCAGCATTGTAATTGCGATTACAAGCCCTCCGATGAACATTTTAGAGTATATCACATTGATTTTATCTCTGTCAAGCCAAGTAAAACGTCCTTTATCTTTCGTCTGAACACAGGTGAAATTTCTGTTCATAAAATGAGAAATCACTCACTTATTCAACTTTCTAAACAATATATATGATTGGGATATTGCTAAGCTTTTGCGAAAGCTGTTCTCTTAAAAATTGTTCTCCTACAGAGCGCACTTCTTCACGGTAACAATATTTTCCCCGGCCCCGTCCAGTCATCAGGGATTTATCAAATAATTCCACGGCATTGGGAAAGGCCTCCCGGTTGATGGCGCGATGGACATAACTATAGGTCATAAAGATGATTTCAATAAAAAGCCGGCTTTTGACTTTCTCAGACAGTTCGTCGGACAATTGTTCAATCAGCCCCGCATAAAGCTCCCTCCAGTTATCCACCAAAATAACGGGGGCGATCAATATCCCCACGCTGTATCCCGCATCACACATTTGATTCAGCGCTTGAATCCTGGATCTTAAAGAGGATGTGCCAAATTCAATTTTTCTAATAATTTCCTGAGGGTTCACACTCATACGCATGATGATTCGGCCTCGATGATTCAGCGGCAGCAAAGGTTCCACCATATCAAATTTTGTGGGAAAAGTAAGGTAGCCCCTTTCGCATTTGCTGAAATGCTCAATTGTCCATACCAGATTTTCAGTCAACGTATTCTCCAACACCAAATCGCTATTGCTGCCAATTTCAAAAACAAGGTCTTTGTCCGATTGCTTTGCGGTTTTGATCAATTTATCCATCATTTGTTCCCGGTTGACAAAAAGCCTTAGATAGGAACACTTGTTGTAATTGCACACCAGATAGCAGTAAAGGCACATGGCGCTGCAGCCGGACGAGGTATATGGAACCAAAAAATCGGAAACTTTATGGTTTGGCGTATATTTTAAAGACTTCCTGACACCAATAATCAGATGACGCTTCATGTTGGCAAATTCTTGATTTTGGTTTTTGCGCAGCTGTTCGATATTATTATGGCTTTCAATGGGAAGCCACGGAACTTGATCCAGTTTATTTTTTAATTGTTTGCCGAGTTCATAATCCAGCACTGCTGGCTCATAGAAAACCTTATCCGGATACAAACTTCCACCTCCTTTTTGATGCATTCATTCAAATAGTATAACTGAAATGCACAAAACAATGCGAAAAGCTTATCATCTGCATTCCATTCAGACAAAGGTTTCAGAATAATTCTACCTAAAGAACTGCTCTTTATGCTGTCAAAACACCACTATTTGCCATAACCTTTTACTCATATTTACAATTTGCGGCGACAGACTATAAATGGTTTCTTCATTATAATCAAACATTCATCCGACAGATATAAAACGAGGTATGAAAATGCAAAGAATTTACACGGATATTCAATTATGGAAGCATGTATTGAAAGAACAATGGAATGACTGGCAATGGCAGGTTGCCAATAGAGTAACTACGCTTGAGGAATTAGAACAGATCATCGAAATTACCGCGGATGAAAAAGAAGGCATTAAAGAATGTCTCGGCGCGCTCAGGATGGCAATTACTCCATACTATGCCACCCTCATTGATCCGAAAGACCCTGGTGATCCCATTCGCAAACAGGCAATCCCTTTGCCATTTGAGATTATAAAATCAAAATGCGAAATGGAAGACCCGCTGCATGAAGAAATGGACTCTCCTGTGAAAGGGATCACGCATCGTTATCCCGACAGAGTTCTTTTTTTGATTACCGACCAGTGCGCAATGTACTGCCGCCATTGCACCCGCCGCAGGATATCCGGTAATACCGATAAAACACTGCCACGGGCGGATCTGCAAAAAGCAATCGATTATATCAAAAAGACGCCAAATATCAGGGACGTTTTGATATCCGGCGGAGACAGTTTGCTGGTTTCCGATGAAACCATTGAGTTCATTCTTGGCAGCCTTAGAGCAATCAACCATGTGGAGGTGATCCGGTTCGGGTCCAGAGCACCTGTGGTATTACCGCAACGTATTAACGACGACTTATGTCATATCATCAAAGCATATCATCCCATATGGCTGAACACACATTTCAACCATCCCAATGAAATCACTCCCGAAGCAAGGGAAGCCTGTGAAAAGCTGGTGGATGCCGGCGTACCCTTAGGAAACCAGACGGTTCTCTTAAAGGGAGTGAATGACTGTCCGTATATTATCAGGAAACTGGTACAAGAGTTGGTAAAAATGAGAGTCCGTCCATACTACCTGTATCAATGCGATTTATCATCGGGTATTGAGCATTTCAGGACTACCGTCAGTAAAGGAATTGAAATTATTGAGCTACTGCGAGGACATACTTCCGGATTTGCCGTTCCAACTTATGTGATAGACGCACCCGGCGGCGGCGGGAAAATCCCCGTATTTCCCCAATATCTTATTTCCCAGTCCCCAGACAAGGTCATTCTAAGAAATTATGAAGGCATTATCTGTTCCTATACGGAACCGGAAGATAAATCAAGCACCTGTTTAAACTGTGGTATCTGTAATGCATATCGCGATCTTCCCATTACGGGTATTGAAAAGCTTTTCCAAGAAAAGCAACTGAGTCTGATACCCCACGAGAATACCCGTTTAAAAAGGCGGGAAGAATGGGAGAAATAACAGTTACACCATACGGGTTCAACACCTTACGGGGAAAACGGAATCCCATATCAAGAGCTCTCTTGATATGGGATTTATGGTTAATGGCAGGATGAACGGTTATTGAAATGGCGCAAAGGGTTATGACACTTTTGGCTTACATATGATTAGATTATCCCATGCAATTACCAACGGGACGATATGGGCCGGTTTGTAACTGTCACATGCTCGTCCCATATTATACAATCAAACAATTGCTATCAATCAAAATGGTTTTGCCGAATTTTTATTGTTTATCTTGCAGCCCTTCTAGCGGCCGCATTCCTTTATAAAGTTTTCAAGAATCTGATTGAATTGATCGGGATATTCCCAGAACATCATATGCCCTCCCAATACATGCAGTTCCGTATTGGGGCAAAGCTTTTTCATATATGGCAATGCGGCATCTTGCCAATGTTCTGCAATCACAAAAGCGCAAGGGATCTTTGAATCGGCCAGTTGGGCCTCCGCGATATAATTTGCATAGCAGGCAACACCATACTGGGCGGATGCAATATAATATGGGGTCTTTGACATGTCCAGGATACTATTCAGCTCGTCGGTACTTAACTTTTTCTGTACCATGACTTCTGTGATATAAGCGGACAATATATTTCTCATATCTTCGGGGCTTCTAATGCCTAAAGTGATGTCGGCGATCTCCTCAATTGTGCCTTCCACCCAATCCTCTTCCACGGTGGATAGCGCCTTAGGCGACATATCGATATTCAATAAGCCTTTGATATTGCTTACGCCAACCTCCCGGATCATCCCCCAGGTTTCGTAGGCTCCAAAGGACCAACCTACTAAAACAATGTCTTTTAACTCCAAATAGTTTATGAGTTTAACCAGATCCTTGGCATGCGTCGTATGATCGTAACCCAGCATTGTCATGGTTGATCTGCCATGGCATCTGGGGTCTACGGCTATGACTCTGTTTGATTTTGAAAAATATTGCACCTGATTTTCAAATACATCACAGGAAAAGGTCCATCCCGGAACAAAAATAATAGGCTGGCCTTGTCCCTTGTCCACATAATGAATGTCTATGCCTGATTCCGTATTAAAATAATTCCCTGTTTGCATCAGTATTCCCCTCTCTATATTTTTTCGTTACCGGAACCTTTTATTTTGACCATTTGAATCATCAATGAATGCGTCTTTGCGTTTGGCGAGCATAGCTTCACAAATGGCAGAGTCCATATGCCAAGCAAAAATTTTATCGTTTCTTATATTCTACCATATTTACAACAAAAAACACTGCCTTTTAGGGGCATGGAATAAGGAAGGAATCTCAAACAAAACATTAAATCTTCAGCAAACGGTATTGGAAGTAAGCAGGAAACAGCAATTACAAACGTTTTGGAGGCTAAAACAAACGAAAATTGACCCGGTGGGCAATTTTTTATATGGCAGACAGAAAACTTTGCCTCCAAAAATATTTCTCAAAACTACTCACGTAGTATTGACAACCAAAAACGACTGTGGTAGTATAGGTTTGTCATTAAAACTACCGTGGTAGTTAGGAGGTTGTAACGTGGAAATCAAGTTGTTTGATTCTGAATTGAAAGTAATGGATGTGCTCTGGAAAGAAGGAGATACGACCGCAAAGAAAATTTCAGACATTCTTAAGGAGCAGGTTGGCTGGAATATGAATACCACTTATACTCTGATTAAAAGGTGCATCGCCAAGGGGGCGATTGAACGCAGCGAACCGAATTTTCTTTGCCACGCTCTAATTGCAAAAGAGCAGGTACAGGAGAAGGAAACTACCGAACTGATTAATAAAGTATTCGACGGCTCTGCCGATTTACTTTTTGCTTCTTTGTTAAACAGGAAAAAACTGTCCCATGAGGAAATCGAAAGACTGAAACAGATCATCAACAATCTGAAATGAGGCACCAATATGAATATTTTGCAAATGAGTTTTTCTGCGGCTGTCCTCATTATCGCCGTTGTGATCCTCCGCACGCTCACCCTGCATAAGCTACCCAAAAAAATGTTCCTTGCCCTGTGGGGCACTGTGATTTGCCGTTTGCTCATACCATTTTCTATTCCGTCCCGATTCAGTTTTTACACGGGAATTGATATGGTAAAGCGTATGCTTGTGGAAAAAGCAGTAAAAGCGGGCTCGCCTTCTTCTCCCGTGGCTATAACGAGTGGCTTAAACATAGCAAATACATCTGCCGCAGGAAAAACCGTTGGAATCGCAACAGCAACGTCAGCAGTTTCCATTTCACCGATTGAGATTGCCTGGTTCGCCGGGATGTGCGTCTGCGCATTGTTTTTCATCGCGACTTATATCAAATGCCGCAGGGAGTTTAAAACATCCCTGCCTGTTGAAAATAACTTCGCAGCCCTCTGGCTACGGGAACATTCCTTATACCGTCCTTTACAAATACGGCAAAGCGACCGCATCAAGGCTCCGCTGACCTATGGTGTGTTTCGTCCCGTGATACTTCTGCCAGAGACAATCCACTGCTCAGATGAAGCCGAACTAAAGGTTATTCTTACCCATGAATTTACACATATCCGGCGCTTTGATACGCTGATAAAACTGGTGCTGGCCGCCGCTGTGTGCGTACATTGGTTCAACCCCTTCGTGTGGGTCATGTATGTGCTGGCAAACCGTGATATTGAATTGTCCTGCGACGAAACTGTTGTGAGAACTTTGGGGGAAAGCATGAAATCGACTTATGCCCTGACCTTGATTGGGTGGGAGGAAAGAAAGAGCAGTCTTGCTCCCCTAATCAGTGGATTCAGCAAAAATGCCATTGAAGAAAGGATTATAGCGATTATGAAAATAAAGAAGACTTCCCTTATTGGAATGATGTTGGCACTGACCTTGGTGATTGGGACAGTGACCGTATTTGCTACCAACGCGGCAAATGCCGCAGAAGTAAATGACCCGATAAATACCGTCAATATGCTTGATCAAGATGCGCAAACGGATTCCATCACTGTTACGGGCGGAACCATCACGCTCTCTGCCGTAAACTTTGGAACACATATGGACGTAGAACTGATAAAAGGCGGTACCTTTGCTGTTGGGCGGGAAATCTGGGAGAAGGGTGACGAAATCATATTCCGCATCAGTGCTGATGAAGCCATGGAACTAAATGTAGGGATACTCCCGGCCGAAAATATGGACAGCGGTTTCGGATATAACGACTATGGTCAGTTCATTCAGAAAAAGGTTGCTTTAAGCGCCGGAGTGCAGGAGATATCGTTCATTATACCAGAAACCGGGGAATATGGAATCAGCGTTCAGAATATCAAGAATAGAAGCGATCAAGACAGTTCCGCGGTTTCCCAACCTCCTGAAACGGATGCGGCCGAGGCAGGTGGGCAAACTACTGCAGAGGTCGGCGTATCGGTGTCCGACGCTCCGGATACGATTACTTTGACGCTCGAGATCAACCGAGTATTTGAAAATCCTCTGACAGAATCAGCTGCCCAACCATGGTTGGACGTACCCATAAAAACGGATTGGCCGACACGAGATATGACGTTTGACCGGATTACCTTTGGCTCTGACCGCGATTGGATTGTTTACCGGATGGGCGACGAGCCTGATGCAGAAGAATCACTTTCCGACGGAACAAGTGCGTTAAAGTATCATCTATCCCCCGTAAAATATACTTCACCGGGAAGCGAAACCGCCGTCAAGCTCCCTGCAACCGCCGTTGACGTGATATTTTATCTGGATGAAACAAACGGCGTCTATCGTATCGACGTATCCGGCGATTGCGAGATGACGGGCCGGGAAGATTCCGAGGGTACTCTCAGCGGCGTTCTCACACAATATGGAGGACCCAATGTTGTCGCTCAAGAAGGTGATGGATACATTCTCTGGTACTATAGCCCTGACAATGCCAATCAGCGCATATGGTTTGAGGTCAAAAACGGAGCGCTTACAAAACGCATGGGAATCGTGGATATCTCCGTCGCTTACGGCGCACCCGTCTCTGCCGGGGCACAGGCAGGCGAGGTTGCTTCAAACGGCTGGGTCTGGCCCGTGGAGGGCTGCGACACCATTACCTCTATGTTCGGCAGGCGCGTTCATCCCATCAGCGGTAAAACCGTTGAGAGTGATCATATCTGTATCAGCGGAAATAATGCCGATGGAGCAAAGGTATACGCCGCCCTGGCCGGAACGGTTTTGGAAACCGGATATGATACCGAACAGGGCAATTATATTATCATTACCCATAATAACGGCATCGAGACGTGCTACAGGCATCTGAAAAAAACATTGGTCTCAGATGGAGCTTCCGTTACCGCCGGCGATACGATTGGCACTGTGGGGCAAACCGGCAGAGCTACCGGCCCCCACCTTGCGTTCGGTGTCTATGTAGATGGGGAAGCAGTCAATCCTCTGGACTATCTTAAATAAACCCCATTGATTCAATCGGTCCGGTTCACCGGGCCGATTGAATCAGCAGCGGCTTATACCTGGATGTGACCGCCTGCAAAGCGCCGAATTCCATCACCGGTCAACAACACTACCAAACGGCAATTCTAAATTTGCGAAGAATGATTGACGGAACCTGACGGGATCATCCTTGACAGAATTGACCAATCAAATATTAGGTAGAAATAAAGAAACGGTATAGCTTTCCGGCCATACCGTTTCCTGTTAATGATACTTCTTATTGACGCCCAGCTTTCACCGGACTTTTTTGTCAGTAGAAACAACAAATTCGCTTCAGCCTATTGGACTTCTATTGGAACATCAGAATAAAAGCCATATGATAAATCCAATGATTCCCAAGAAAACCGTAAAGGCTATGAATAAAAACAAAGCATTCCATCCAAAGACAGCGCCAACAGTGACATCCGATGCCGGCATGATAAATTGGTTACCGGTAATGGCATGCTGACCACCGGTATCCTGGTAGTAAACGGACTGTACGCTCATGCCAAAATCAGGTGTTATCGTCAGCGTAACCGTCGTGCCGGCCGCCGCTCTACTGCTGCTGACTGAAACACTTCCGCCCGTTGTGCTTGCCACATCAACCCGATAGAGACAAACAGCAGGATACCCCTGATAGGTTGGCGAGGTAAAGTCGGTGCTTTCAGACAGATAGTAGATTGTGAAGTTTGACGCCGTATTAAGAAAAACGCCATTGCCCCAATTTGTGGGAGCGTTTCCATTAAAATAGGCAGCCTCTAAAACACCGTCATAGGCAAAGGCATTGTTTCCAATGGTCGTGACAGTTTCCGGTATGGTAACACTTTCAAGGGATATGCATTGACTGAAAGCGGTGGAACCAATATAGGTCAAGTGATCAGAAAGAGTAAGACTTGTAACCTGCTCGGCATACTTAAACGCGCCGTCGCCAATATAAGTGACAGAATTAGGAACCTCTATGCTGGTAAGCAGCGGCAGGTAATAAAAAGCTTCCTCTTCTATGGTGGTTAAATTTTGAGATAGGGTTAAACTTTCCGCCGCCGCACAGGCCCAAAATGCATGATATCCGACATAAGTCACAGAATCCGGTATGGTAATGCTTTTCAATGGCTCGCACAATTCAAAGGTAAATTCTTCGATGCGGGTCAGTTGGTTGGAAAGGGTAACCTCCTCTAAGGAAAAACACCAATAAAAAGCAGCGATCCCTAAGCTTGTAACAGAGTTTGGAATCGTAATGCTCTTCAGAGATACGCAGTTGAGAAAACAAGCATCCCCTATACTTTCCAGTTGATCAGGAAGCGTGATATGCTCCAGCGCACTGCAGCCATAGAAAACATATTTATCAAAACTTGTTACACTGTTGGGAATAGACACATCGGTTAAAGACGCACAATATCCAAAAGCACCCAGTCCAAGGCTTAGAACACCGTCAGGAATCGTGACACTGGTAACGGCAGTGGTAACAAATGCTTCCTCTCCGATATGCAACACATTGACCCCGCCGATGGTAGACGGAATATCAACAATCGTGTCGCTGCCAATGTATTGTAAGATCGTGCCGGTGGCCGCATCAAAGGTAAAATCCGACTCCGGGGTTGATTGGATTGATTGCGCGGCCTTTGGCTTAACCTTCGCGGGAGGCTTCGTGACCTGAAAGGTTGGCGCCTGCTTTGTGACCGCCGAACCGGAAGGCGGTACAGAAGCTCTTGCCAATACAGGAGTAAACATAACCAGAATCATGGTAAGTACAAGAAACAAACTGAATAAAATGAGAAATGATCGTTTCATTTGAAAGCTCCTTAATTAAAGATATGCTCTAATACCAGCATATGCTTGTACAAAATTGAATGTGAAATGATGATGATTAGAAGTAAAAAATTTTTCGTTGCAGCAGGGTTTCAAACCATATCGTCACATAAATACGGCAAAGCAAACTTGAAAAACCGGTATTGGGGGTCTAATTCTACTTTTATTTTGCAAGCCATAAATGTACAGGATTTTTCTAAAGGTATTTCAAATCAAAAACAGGGCAAAAATCAGCTTTTAAAAAGCTGTTTTTACCCTGTTTTTAAATTCAGCCGGATCCCTTTGAACGTGGGAGGATTCAAAGCCTATTGATTATTTTTAATATATTCGATATATTCGTTCCCCCACACTTGGAGCGCTTCTAAAACTGGCTTGAAATGATTCCCCAGCTCACTGAGTGCATAATCCACCCTTGGCGGTATCTGATTGTATGCGGTTCTGTTAATCAGACCATTCTCTTCCATCATGCGCAATTGCTTTGTCAGGGTAGCCTGCGTCAAATTGGGAAGCGCTCTTTGCAGTTCGTTAAAACGCATCGTTTTTATGCTTAAATGGTACATAATGAGCAATGTCCATTTTCCTGTGAGTAATTTTTGCGCCGTTACATATGGGCAAATTCCAAATAGATCGTCTTGCATACTTCCTCCCATAGTATTCAGTTTGATACTTACTATACTAAAAAATCGTACTTGAATATAGTATTGTATCATGATTCAATGATATAAGAAAAGGGATTGTAAGTCAATCCCTAAAGAAACGGAGGAAGTATGCATGGAAGAAGTTTATACGTTTTTAAAAAAGTGCGAAACATATTTTATTGCAACGATGGACGGTGATCAACCACGGGTGCGGCCTTTCGGCACAGTGGATATTTTTGAGAATAAGCTTTATATTCAAACCGGAAAAGCCAAGAATGTGTTTAAGCAGATTAAGGCGAACCCTCAAATTGAAATCTGCGGGATGTTAGACGGTAAATGGATACGTGTGGAAGCGATCGCCGTCGAGGATGACAGGGTAGAGGCAAGACAGCATATGCTGGATGCATACCCCTCGCTTCAGAATATGTACAAGGCTGACGATGGCAACACTGTGGTCCTTTATCTTAAAGATGCCATTGCAACAATATCATCTTTTACAGATGCCCCTAAGGTCATTCAATTCTGATTAAGATTACCTTGAACGCAATTGATATTAGATTTTAATTTATACGGTAGGCTGGCTCTTAAACGCCGGCCTACCGTTTCCTTTATAAACAGGCAACTATCACTTTACAAATATTTTTCCGATCTCATCAGCTGAAATGATTGCGGCATATACATCCTCAGGAGTAACTTCAAACGGCATATTGTAAATCGTTTCACCTGATGCGCATGAGGCTTCCGCTACTTTCTTAATTTCATCTGCCTTCACTGTCTTAATTCCCATTTCATCCAGTGTAGTGGGGAGCCCCACACTAATACAAAACCGTATTACCTCTTCCATTTCTGCCAAAGGGCAATTCTCGAGCACTAATTGAACAATTGTCCCAAAGGCCACTTTTTCGCCATGATACAGATGATGGCATTGCGGTAGAACGGTAAATCCGTTATGTATCGCATGCGCAGCCGCTAAACCGCCGCTTTCAAATCCTATTCCGCTTAAATAAGTGTTCGCTTCAATGATATTTTCAACAGCTTTGGTTAAAACTTTATTTTGAACTGCCAGTTTGGCCTTTAATCCGTCTTCCCGTAAAGTATCATAGCAAAGTCTTGCTAAAGACAGAGCGGCTTTGGTAGGTTTTCCTCCCGCCACATTTAACGCATTTGATTGCATACAGGCTCTTGCTTCAAAGTATGTGGATAGTGCGTCGCCCATTCCGGACACCAAAAATCTTGCGGGGGCATTCGCAATGATATCGGAGTCTATGAGCACCAGTTTTGGGTTTTGCGGTAGGATAATACACTCACTGAACACACCGGTTTCCGTATAAATGACTGACCCTGCGCTCGTGGGGGAATCTGTTGACGCAATGGTGGGAACAATAACGACGGGAATATTATTTGCATAATAGGCTACGACCTTGGCAGTATCAAAGATCTTGCCACCGCCAACTCCTATTACGGCATCACAGTGAATCTCTTTGGCTTTCTTGGTAAGTCTTTCAATCTCAGACCGGGAACACTCTCCGTTAAAAAGCTCAAATGCAAGAAAAATAGAAGTATCTTTAAAACTGTGTTCAATCATTTCTTTTGTTCTGTTAATGCCATTTCTGCTTACAATAACTAAAAAGTTTTTCCCTAACCCTGCCGTATATTCTTTTATTTTATGTAATTCTCCGCTGCCTTGTATATACTTTTCCGGTCCAATGATCGTTCTGGTCATGACCAATGCATCCCCTCTCATTATGTAATAAGAAACCATATGATATCGTGACAAGCCCAATTTATCTCTGTTTACTATAAAAGCGCCTCAATTCATCAATGGTGTCCTCCATATTGCTTTCTGTATCCCACTTTACATTCTCAGCAATAAGCATAAGCCCAATACTTCTTTGATAGGAATTATCGCTTTTCAGTTTACTCCGGAAAAGTTCCCAATACGGATAGATATCATTAACGAATCGCGACCGATTTTGCAGGAGTAGAAATGCCTGATATCTGATACTATCGTCTTTTAAGGCCAACCATTCAATAAGTTGTGGAACATCATCTTTGTTTATCATCTTTGATGCTTCCTGTAGATCGCTTTTATCAATTGACATCATGCTTTCTATTGTAATCATCTTTACCCTCCCATCAAATAAAATATAAATCACCTTACTTTTGTTTTTCAAGCAAGCACACCCTCTCCACATGCTTGCATACATAATAATGAAGCCGCTTGAAGCTGGTAACCCCTTGATACAGTCATGTATTCATGAATCATATTAATCTCTTAGTGGAACGCTGTACTTAATTCCTATTTTTATGTATTTGATCCTGTAAAATAATGTATATAATTCTAACTATTTTCTCGCAATCCTTCCCAAACCAATGAAACTAAAATTCAGTACCGTAAAAAACAGAGGAAAACGGCAAATGCATTGTCGTCTTCCTCTGTTTTAGTTTTCTGAAAGATTCTATCAGTGTATAAATCAGATATTACTTCCAAATGTTTTGTGTGGATACAGCCCTTCGGGGCGCAAGTTTTATTACCGGGTAACCTACCTAAACTTACATCTTCGGTATTTACAATTAAATATAGATTTTATGTAAACTAATTTACTCTTTGCAATATTCCCAAACAAAATGACAACCGTCCTTGCTTCCATTGGCAATCTTTCTATTCAATCCGCCTCTGTGAAAAACCATTTCTTCCGGAAGATACGAATTAAATAACGCGTTATCAACAGAACAGATCATCGGTGTTGCTTCAGGTATCCCAAGAAATTCATTGAGCTCGTGATACATGCATCTCGTTATTGTAAACTCAAATTTATTGTCTGTTCTTTCTTTAGGTTCTAATTTGTTCCACTTAGTTGAACCGTTTTGATTTATGAACAATTCTCTATCGCAAAACATATTAAAACTTCTCGGGTATTGTACTGGGTCAAATAAAATACTTTGAATAGCATAACCGCCGGTGATAAAAGCAATCCGCATAATCTCAAAGGCCTTCTGCTGGCCAAGTTCCTTTTTAAGATTGATGTAGGTCCATATTGGTAAGCCAATAAACCTCAAAAAGTCTTCAGGGAATTTATCTTTCGCTTTAATATATAATTCACCGACTGTCGCTTTACAATTATCATAAAAAGCTTTTGGGTCATCAATCTCGCCATCCAAGAGATGCAATAAAATAGGCTCCATGACAATTGTAAAATTAAAAGGCTTTCTTGTTATCATTATATTTTCCTCCTTTATCATTAAAAGATAAATCTTGAACCCGTTGAATAAATCCTGAATTCTTTTTTCATTTCGCTGGAAAAGGCCTTTACTGCCTCAAAACCGCTACAATGCATAGGTACGACTATATCCGGTTCGAATTTTTTCATTTCTGCAATTGTGTGCATGATTTTTTGCGGTTCTGCTCCTATGAGGTGAAAACCGCCTAAAACCGCGTGAACTTTTCGAATGCCGGTTACCTCAACAGCCTGTCTTATGATATTTATAATTCCTGCATGAGCGCACGCTGTTAAAACAACCAAGCCTTTGCCGTTCACATTAAAAACCATGCTTAATTCATCATTAAAACCGTCTTGTTCTAATACGCCTTCGCGTTCAATCATGATACCCGGTGAACTTTGTTCAAACTCAGTCACCCTTGATACCGGTCCTATCAGCATAGCTCCCGGAATTATTTCTTTTGGTTCATTCACTACGCATAAATCGCAATTCAAACGTTTTATTGACGCTTCATCTAAAGCGCCTAAGTCAATTTGTTTTGTGGGAAAGTGGATATATCTTTTGAAAAACACATCTGGCCCTACATAGAAAGGAACTTTTTCAGGAATTGTTTCTATTACATTTTCAACACCTCCATAATGATCAAAATGCCCATGGCTTAACACGGCGGCTTCAACTATGGATGGGTTCAATCCCATCATAGCCATGTTCCCCGTTACACCATTGCCGGACAGACCAAAGTCAAAAACGATAGCCCTCTTTACATTTCCTGTTTTTACAACAATGTAGCAGGAAAAACCATGTTCTGAAACGATTGCCGGGAACGGAGACGTTTGTATGTTCGGCCAAAAGTAACCAAATCTTTGCACATCCTTTTGCGGTACAAGCAATCCGTCATAATAATTATCCATTGTTTCATATATGGACAACTCATCAATGGATGACAGCATATTTTTCTCCTCCTTTCTTGTTTATGACTTATATAGAATATTACTACTTACGTCATATTATAATATAATAAAATAGCGCTGTCAATAATCGCTATTTTAAAAATTTATTGACTATTTATCTATTCTTGATACGATTTTTTCAAGCAGCTTAATTAAAGTTTCTTTTTCTTCTTCGCTATCCAAAGTATCAAGTACTTTTTTAGAAACCATAATATCTACATTATAATGTTCTTGTTCAATTATTTTCCCTTTCTCGGTTAATTCCAGTCCAAAAGAACGGTGATCCCTTTTATTTATGATTCTTTGTACAAGTTTCTTTTTTTCTAACCTATTTATAACCCCCGTTAAAGTCGTATGGGGAATTTTATAATAATCCCGAAAATCCTTTAAAACCATATCAGGGTGTTCTGCTGTAAAACGTAATATATAAAACTCTATGGTTGTTAAACCATTAAGTTTTTCCGACCAATAACTTGGTCGCTCAATATGAATAACATTCAGAATAGAATGAAATACCCTACTAAAATTATCAGCTTGATCCTTATGCATAATTACCTCTTCTTATAAAAAATTTATTGTTATTTATTATATCACTCTTCCTTCTTTTTTTATATAATAAAATGTTTACAGTTATGTCATCGATGTTATTGTATGGTTTTTTTAAATACTTCCCGGATGATTTCAACCGCATAATCTATATCCTGGTAGCTAAGATCATTAGAGAGCTGTATACGGATTCTGGCCGCCCCTTCGGGTACAACCGGGTATCCAAATCCAATAACGTATACATTTCTTTTCATCATTTCTTCAGAAATAGCGATAGCATTCTTTGTATCGCCAACAATTAGGGGAATGATCGCCGAATCACTTTTTATTGGATTCAAACCCAACTGATACAATTTATCGAACATATATTCAGTCTTCTTGTGAAGAGAATGAACAAGACCTGGATTGGCTTCCAAGTATTCAAGCGATGCTATCGCTATCTTCGTTACCACTGGCGATAGTGCATTAGAAAATAAATATGGTCTTGATTTTTGTGTGAGCAGATCAATTAAACATCTTCTACCTGCAACAAAACCGCCAGCACAACCACCCAGTGCTTTACCAAAAGTACCGGTAACAATGTCGGGCGGCTCTAACAAATTATAATACTCTGCCGTACCTTTACCGGTTTTCCCTACTACCCCTATCGCATGTGAATCATCTACCATAACAAGTGCATTATATTTTTTGGCAACTTTTATGATTTCTGGTAAAGGAGCTATGTCCCCTTCCATTGAAAAAACACCATCAGTAATAATTAATAATGTCCCGCTTTTGGGCGCCGCTTCTAATTTCTCTTCAAGGGACACCATATTCGCATGCTTATATATATATTTATTTACTCCTTTACTTGTCAATCTGCACCCATCCACAATACTTGCATGATTTAATTCATCCGAAATTACGGAATCTCCGGCATGCAGAATTGTGGGGATCACTGCTGTATTGGCATCCCAGCATGAGGTATATGTCAATGATGCTTCCATATTTAAAAAACGGCTTAGCTTTTCTTCCAGGATTTGATGGATGTCAAAAGTACCACATATAAAACGAACGCTTGCAGCTCCATAACCATAATTCATGAATGCTTTTATTCCCGCATTCATGATTTCTTCTTTGTTCGCTAATCCCAGATAATTATTTGAGCATAGTAATATAACCTTTTCTGAATTTCCTTTAACTTCTATATTGCCGGATATAGGTGATGTTATATGCCTTTGCTTTTTGTAAGTCCCCGCATCTTTTAAGGCCTCTAATGAATCATTGATTCTTTCATAAAAACTATGCATCACAACTACCTCCAAACATATTATTCTTTTGCCATAACTGATCAAGTATGCTGTAAAATATATTGACACCATTTATCATTGCTTCTTCATCAAAGTCAAAACAAGGATGATGCATTGGATAAACCAATCCTTTCGGTTTATTGCCGGCACCAAGAAAAAAATAAGCCGAGGGGCATTCACTACCATAAAAGGAAAAATCATCACTACCCATAAATGGCCCCGACTCAACTACGTTATTTTGCTCCAAATGTTTGATTGCCGCACATTTAACAACATAGGTCAGCACTTCATCACACATCAAAGGGGGGCACCCCTTATTGTAGATAATATTAGCTTTTGCCCCATGTGATTGGCAAATATACTCTGTCATATCCTTAAATTCTTTTTCAATTAAATCACCGATATCTTTTGAAAAAAAACGTGTACACCCTGTAATGTTCGCACTTTCGGAAATGACATTAAAATTATCCCCGGCTAAAAAAGTCCCCGTTGTTAATACGGCTGGACAAAGCGGGTCGATCTTACGACTAATAATTGTTTGCCAAGAATTTACTAACTGACATCCGATTATAATTGGGTCAATACAAATGTGAGGCATTCCCCCATGTCCTGCTTTACCTAACACCTCTACTTGAAAGCTATCGTATGCAGCCAAAATCGGGCCTGACTTAACAGAAACAAATCCCGTCGGTAAAAGAGTATTGATATGTAAGGCAAAAACTGCATCAACATTCTTTAGGATTCCCTGATTCATTATAGAAAGAGCACCACTATTATCAGCAGATTCCTCGCCAGGCTGAAACAATAACATTATTTTTCCCTTTAAATCAGCGTTATTTTGATTCAAAACTTTTGCGAAACCAAGTAGAATTGCAACATGCCCGTCATGTCCACAGGCATGCATGATCCCCGGCTTCTCCGATGCGTATGCAACATTATTTTCTTCTTTTATGGGCAATGCATCAATATCGGCCCTAAAAGCAATTGTTGGTCCAGGACGTTTTGTATCAATTAATGCATAGACGCCGGTTTTAGCAATGGCATGTGCTGTAATGCCATTATCCTTAAGTTGTTGTATTATATATTTTGAAGTTTCATATTCTTTAAAGCTAAGTTCGGGAAATCTATGCAAATGTCGTCTGATATCAATACAATAATTTAGGATTCCATTTTTATCAATGTGATTACGCATGGACGCCTCCCGCCAATATGTCTATTTTAGTAATATTCTAATTACGACATAATTATAGCGGGGAACACCCTTATTGTCAATAAAGGAATGATCCGTATTTTGTCAGTTTCTCGACATTTTGGATTCAAAATTAAACCTACCGCAAAAACAGTTACGGCGACACGATCAAATATCAGCGCCACAGCAGTTAGCAATAACGAGTATGGTAAAGCAAACCTAGAGCTGGTAGCGGATGATATATCACGGATGTAATAAGCGTTATAACGAGTAACCAAATCATGATCCCAAAACCTGTCCCCGCTTCCTGGCAGACCGAACTCTGACCTCGGCAATGATCCAAACGAATAATGGAAGAACTGTTTCAAACGGTAAAACATAGTAAGGCCAAACACCTGTACCAAATTCAAAATAGTGCATGATGCTTCCCGGTTCATAAATTGCTAGCGTAGCCGCCAAAAAAGTGATCGGCAAAACGATAAAACGGTAATCCGGAAAAGCGAATAACCTCGCAAAACCCTTGCAACTACCCAAGAGAAAAACGCTGGTTTGAACAAAAAGTCCAGACACGTACACAACAGCCGCCAGGATATCCAGTCTTTGCAAAAAATTACCGATATTGATCATAGAAACTTTGGCATAGGTTGGATAATAAATACTTGAGGCATTATAAGGGCCCAGGACCAATATCACTCCGATATAAATCACGAATAGCATTGCTGAACCGATGAATAAACCGTAAAAAAAGATTTTATAAGAAGAGTTTTTCTCTTTACTGAGCGAGAATACCGACAAAAATCCTACAAGATAGGTCATAGGAAATACAAATGTCAAAAAAGCGCCCTTCATGACCGGCTTCATTCCTTCATAAAGTACCGGAGACAGATAGCTCCACTCACACTTTGGTATTAACATCAAAAATACTGTGACAACCACAAAGATCGTGATGGCAATAAAAATTTCGCTCCAGCGTCCCAATACTTCGATTCCATGTCTGACCCCATAAGCGCAGACCAAAACAAAAATAATGATAATAAACCAACCCGGGGTCTCGGGTAAGACACTACTCCTGACAAAGAAGCCCCAATCCTCCAAGGTGATGGCTATCGCATGAAAGCAAAACCAGGTAAACATAAAAATAAAAACCTTGCCCAAAACTTTCCCGAGACAAACCTCCATGATGTCAAAAATATTCTTTTCCGGAAAAAGCGAGAGCAATCTGGCAAACATCAGGATCACCGGTATCGCCATAACGACACCCAAAAGAACCGCCAACCAGATATCACTTTTGGCGATGATCCCCTCAATATAAATACTGGCTTCTCCGTTGATAAACAAAACGATCAAGGCAATTCCTTGTTTATTGGAAATCAATTCTTTCTGTTTCATATCACCATTATCATCATTTCTTTTTTATATTATACCAAAACCTGTCTCCGTTTCCGGAGCAACCGGACGCGGATCTCGGCAACCATCCAAATCAAAAGAGGCAGCAATAATTCAAAGGGGAGGATATAATAGTTAAGCAAGAAGTCATACACATCGTAATTGTCTAGAAGTTTTGCCGATTCAAAATCCCTCAAAATTTCAATGCCCAAGCTTCGAATTATTTCTTTTGGATTTGTATCTGTATTAATGTTGAGTAATGAATCTTTTACTTTATTTTTCCACGTCTCGAATAGAGAACCGTATTCAGTTTCCTTTTCAACCTTTATATTTTCATCTTCAGAAATGACTATTTCGATTTCATTTGGTTTTATAGCAAGATTATAGACATTATGTTCTTCATCGACACAAGTAAATATCTCTTCTCTTAACTGTGGCGATATTTTCCAGAGTCTCTCTAAAGAGTTAATATCGACTTCTGGAATACC
>JAVBWO010000009.1:0-15017 GCA_036677375.1 Bacillota bacterium | reverse complement strand
CAAATTTAAAATGCCTGATTTGTATTCCGCCTGAAATAATCGTATATAATAAGCCTATTCCAAGCAGTACAACCAACAACCAGTTACCCCACAGAATATCATCAATAGCAACCAGCTTTTGTTCGATATAATTTAAAGATGCCATTCAGCTAACGAAATCGATATCATTATCACTGACTCCGGAGTAGATGCTTCAATGGTTGAAGAACTGAGGAACAGTGTGGAAATTATGGTAGTATAAGCCCGATAATTGCGGGATTCATTCCGCTTGCCAGATGGATCACCCGCGGCTTTCAGCTCTTTTATAATCCAGCCCTCTCTTTTGCTTCTATGCTTTAAGCTCTGTAGGCTGTTTGCATTTTCAAACAACAGATTATAGAGCAGCCAAATAAAGTTGATCTGAAATATAAGCGGACTTAAACCCATCTCGTTTAAGCCCTTTTGCTTTTTGTTCTCTCAATATGGAATTTTTTTCTAATCGTCTCCCTCACTATCGTCTCCCTCACTCCCATCCCGCTCCATTGTTCAAATGCTTGACCCATTTGTATTCACAAAAATGGCTTTTTCAACATAAGATAATACAAATGCTATGATATGATAAAAGGTGAATTTATGTTTCATTTTAAAAAAACTGATCTGCCCAAAGTCAATGAAGAGTGTAAAAACCGTCTGCCTTTAAACGTAAACGTTCCCATAGAACTGTATCATTCCATGCGTGGCGATTACTTTATCGGCTATGGCGATAATCTGGTTATAGGGCCCGGTACCAGCGCATGGGCAAGATTATACAATCCGCGGCAATCAGGCGTTAACTTGCATGTCAATGTGTGGACCATAACGGACATATCGCAAGCACCCTTCCGGGCGCAGTTCTGGTTTAACGCCATCACACCGGGCATTTTCTCCGAATCCAATCTTGTGATTCCTTCCAATACGGCCATCCGGCCGGCTCCCAAACCAAAGGTAAAGCTACAGATATCCTCCAATGTTCCAGGAGAGCCTACCAGCGGGGTAAAAGTATTTGTCAGGAGAGGCGAACCGGAAACTACCTTGGTTGAAACAGAAAACGGCAAACTGATCTTTCCGCCCGGCGGTTCCTTTCTGGTCTTCGTATCACTGTCGGAAAATCCCGAAGCCGCGGCATCAGCCAGAATCGCTTTTGGATGGTGGGAAGAAAACTGTGGATAAGCAATATCGATATCATTGTTTTTAACCAAGCTTGCATTTTTTCAAATTTGGTATTAATTAGCATGCCGCCTTGGCGGATACAAATGCACATATATTATGTAAAAGCCGGTTTAGGCCGGCTTTTTTGTGCTAAATCAGGCGCTTAGCGAGCGGCAAAATTTCTTTCAGCCATTTGAATCGCCATCTTTACCATATTTCCGCAATCCCTTGAGGAAACCGAACCCCAGTCAATGGGTTGTGCCGTGTCATAGACCCCAAGTTCATTCGCCATTTCATAATTAAAGGATTCTTGACCAGAAGGCTTTTGATAGATACCAAGCTCTTGTGCAATTTCGTACTTTAAAAAATCGGACATAATCCCTTTGCGTCTACTCACGTAACATACCTCCTTTTTTTACGACGATTCAAAAACCTTATTCAGCGACTTTTTTAGTTTAAGTAATTCTAAATTTAATAATGATGCAAATTTTTCTTTCATGGAACATAATGGGAAACATCTAAAATCCAGAAAAGCGTTTTTTCTCTCAACCGCGCATATTGTAAGAGTCCTTTTTAAACAATCCAAAAAATCATGGTCAATAAAAGCAAATATGTAAAAAAATAATAACAAAAATTAATTTAAAACCGCCTGCTGACGATATTATACCTGGTAATCTTATTCGAAATAAAAAGATACCCCCGCCCGGGTTTTACCAAATTGACCGCGTTCGTTCAAAATCATCTAACGCAATGGGCAAAAGGATTGGCTCCGGACAGGGGTTTCTTTGATTTTTAATCATTCTTCATTCGTCTTTTTTATAATAAAAAATTTTACGCAAAATTTGTATTCCGGTCATAAAGAACCAGATAAACCAAGATGTCATGTTCACACAGAAATTCATGGATGGCATAAAAGGCGACCTGAAGCGCCTGATCCTTCGGGTAGCCGTAAATACCGGAGGAAATGAGTGGAAAAGAAACGGATCTGCAATGATGGCGCATTGCGAGGGCCAGAGAATTGAGGTAGCAATCACGCAGCAACCCGGCTTCGTCCGCGCTGCCGCCGTGCCAGACGGGACCAACCGTATGGATGATGTATTTGGCCGGAAGCTGATAACCGCCCGTGATGACTGCTTTTCCCGCTTCGCAGCCGCCGATTCCATCACATTCCGCTTGCAGCGCCGCCGCGCCGGCTGCGGAGAAAATAGCGCCGCACACGCCGCCGCCCATCTTCAAGGCAGTATTTGCCGCATTTACCATGGCGTCAACAGGTATTTTGGTGATATCATTATAAATGATCTTTAATGGCACGACATTCTGTTCCTTCCTTTCCTTGTTTGTTGTTTTACAGGAAGCTAACAGAATCCGGATTAACCGATGGTAGCGCCGCCGTCTATCACATAATTGGCGCCGTTGACATAAGAAGCCTGATCCGATGCCAGAAAGTAGATGCCGTTGGCCATTTCCATGGGTTTGCCGGGACGTTCCATGGGGCCGGGATCAAAATCCTCCGGCTTCTCCAAGACACCAATCGCAACATAGTTATCCAGGATTTCTTTCATCATTTTTGTTTCAATCCAACCCGGCGAAATGCAGTTGATGCGAATCCCGTTATTCGCATTTTCACTGGCGGCGTCCTTGGTTAAGCCGATCACCGCAAATTTGCTGGAGCCGTAGCCGATCTCATAAGCATAGCCGCCCATGCCTGAGATAGAAGCGGTATTGACAATGGCGCCGCGCCCTTGCTGTTTCATGATCGGTAAAACATATTTCATGGTTAGAAATGTGCCGAAAACATTGATTTCATAGACACGGCGAAAATCCTCGAAGCGATAGTCCTCCGTCAGGGCGGCGGGCCCGCCGGTCCCCGCCGTATTGACCAGAACATCAATGCTGCCGAAACGGGCGACGGCTTCTTCTACCGCAAGCTTCACATCATTTTCCTTGCTGATATCGGCAGGGATCAAAAGACTGTTTTGCTCTGTTATACCTAACTCTTCGGATAATGCTTGAAGACGCTCTTTTTTGGTACCCAGTAATACCAGTTTCGCACCGTCTGCCGCAAAGAGCTGTGCCGCCGCTTTGCCGACGCCGCCGGTTGCGCCTGTAATCAATACGACCTTGTCCTGAAAACTCATGGAATCAACCCCGCCTTTCTAATTAATATTGTATTAAATTGTAATAACAAAAGACATTTACTTTTGTTTCTGTAATATATTTCCAATTATAACTTTAGCATATATCAATCCTCAAATGTTAACCACATATAATTTTATATTATACTTTTCTTAGTATTTCCGCGTTGTAGGAAGGAACCGGTTTCCATCGGTTGCTAACCTTGCCGGTTCGGCTTTTGCGTCTGTACCATAAAAAAACCCTTGCCACCCCGATGAAAGGAGAGCAAAGGGAGTCTGAATCAAATTTTTTATTAAACAAACCAGGATCGGTTTCATGCAATACAAAGCCCTGACACCCGGTCCTGACTTACAAGACGGCATACATTAATGATATAGGATGATACAGGATGGTACAGATCAGAAGGATGCTGTGTCACTGCTTACCTTATAAAGCATTGGATCAGAAAAGTGATACCCGCTCCCATGGCCATGGTCACGGGGATGGTAACGACCCAAGCCACCACAATATTCCTGGCCAGCACCCACCTAACGGCGGAAAGCCTTTTCGAAGCGCCGACACCCATAATAGAAGCAGAAATGACATGGGTGGTACTGACAGGAGCACCAAAAGCGGTCATAGCCTGAATGACCAGGGCAGCCCCTGTTTCCGCCGCAAAGCCGCCGATGGGCTGTAGCCGGATCATATTGACCCCCATGGTCTTAATGATCTTCCAGCCGCCGATGGAAGTGCCAAGAGCCATGGCAAGGGCACAGGCAAGCTTCACCCAGATCGGCACACCAGCGCTTTTATCCAGTAACCCCCCGCTGATCAAAGCCAGGGTAATGATGCCCATGGACTTTTGCGCATCATTGATGCCGTGAGAGAACGACATAAAAGCGGCGGACAAAATTTGCAGTTTGGAAAACCATTTGTTGACCAGCCGCTGTGAAAAGGGCCGTAAAAGGTCATACAAAAGAGACATAAACAAATATCCTATGAAAAAACCGATCACAGGGGATGTAAAAAGCGGAATCACCACTTTATCCAGAACGCCCTTCCAGATGATTTTATCTAAACTAAAGGCATAGACGATGGATGACCCCACAAGGCCGCCGATTAAGGCGTGGGAGGAACTGCACGGGATACCGAAATACCATGTAATGAGGTCCCATATGATCGCAGCCAGCAAAGCGGATATGATGACATACTCCTCCAAAGAACCGTTAACCAGGCCGCTTGAAATGGTTTTTGCAACACTTTCGCTCATGAGCGCCCCGAGAAAATTCAGGCAAGCGGCCATTAAAATGGCGGCCCTGGGAGAGAGTACTCTGGTGGAAACCGATGTTGCAATGGAATTTGCCGTATCATGGAAGCCATTGATAAAATCAAAGGTCAAAGCAATCAAAACGACCGCCAGTAATGTGATACTAAACATGTTTCATTACAACACCTTCTACAATATTTGCCACATCTTCACAGGCATCCAGCGTATTTTCCAAAAGCTCGTAAATCTCTTTCCATTTGATGACCGCAACGGCGTCTTTTTCATTGGCAAAGAGGGTAGTAATGGCGGCTCTGAAAATATCGTCTCCCTCATCCTCGATGCGGTTCACTTCAATAATCTTCTTGGTCAAGGTCTTGCTGGTCTTCATATGCTTTAGCTCCAGCATGACCTCTTTCAGCTCTTGGGTGCAGGTAACAATGAGACCAGACAGTATTTTGGCTTCTTCCGTTATGTTTTTTACATTAAACATCTTAAACCTGTGGGCGGTGGATTCAATAGAGTCCGTGATATTATCCAGCTCTTTGGCGATCTGATTAACATCCTCTCGGTCAATAGGTGTAACAAAAGATTTGTTCAACTGCTCTATGATATCGTGCACACTCTGGTCACAATCGTGCTCCACTTCTTCAATGGCTTGTACTTTGGCATTCACATCACAATAGTTTTTGGTCAGATCATCTAATTTCTTGGCCGCAATACAAGCCATTTCCGCGGTCTCGACAAATAGATCGAAAAATGCTTCCTCTTTCGGTGTCATTCTAAACACATTTTTACCCTCTTCCGTACCATCAATTCTATTAATCATTTTTATCCACAATTGATTATATATGAATACATCTGGGAATTCAACAAAATTATCACTAAGCCGATCATTCCTTCGTCAAATTGCCACATAACAGAATCAGAGCCGAAAACCTTATGTAAAAAAGAGAATACCTCTTTTTTGACGCTGAATTCTACTCAATTTCATACAGAAGCTTCACATCGAAGATGAAAATACCAAAAAAAGGAAAGTAAAAAAACGGGCGCACAAAGTACGCCCGTTTTTTTACTTTGATCCGTCAGAATCACTGCGCTTTTAAATAAGCGGTCTTTCCCAGTTCAAAAGCTTTCAGATTCACATCGATCAGTTTCTGCGGCACTCGGGCTTTCAGAGCTTCCACCATGATCTCCTCGGAGAAAGGCAATAAGCCACTGGCACAAGCCGCACCCAACATCACCACGTTGACGCACTTGGCGCTACCCGCTTCCAAAGCCAATTTACCGGCATCCAGCATTACCACCCGGCTGCCTATTTCCGCCAAGGCTTGCCCGATGCTTTCCAAGGAAGGATATTCCACCGCTCCCACTTTAACGTCTACCGGATCTTCCTGCACGGTATTGACGATAGCCACACCGTTTTCCGCCAGATACGGTATCCCCACCCGGAGCGCCTCTAAAGGTTCCAGGGCCAGGATCATGTCCGCTTTCCCTTTGCGCACCAGCGGCCCGTAAACGTCGCCGATGCGCACATGGGAAGCCACCGCGCCGCCTCGCTGGGCCGCGCCGAAGGTCTCTCCCACCCGCACATTGCCGCGGGCGTCTTTCGCCACATTGGCATGGATGGCCGCTTCCGCAATGATATGGGAAGCCAGAATGCTACCCTGGCCGCCAATACCGGCTACGATCATATTAAATTCCATGCTTATTCCCCTCCCATCGAGATGGCATTTTGCTGGCAGACCTGAATACACAAGGTACAGTCGGTGCAACTGATGGGATCAATGCTGGATTTCCTGGTCGCCGTATCGTATTTGATGGCGGGACAGCCCAGCTGCACACAGAGCTTGCAGCCATTGCAAAGCTCCTGATCCACTGAGGTTTTAGCCATGCCTTTTTTGACCCGTCTTTGCAACTGCAGCTGACATTCTCCGGTAAGGATGACCACCGCCGGCCCCGGATGATTCAAAGCTTCCGTCAGCACCTCTACCGCGGCTTTGCGGTCATAGGAGCTGGCAATTCCCACCGATTTGATGCCCAAGGCCTTGACCGTCGCTGCAATATCGAAACCGGGTAAGTCGCTGCCGCCGGGATTGTAGAAGGTATTGGGATTGGACTGGTGCCCGGTCATACAAGTCCAGTAATTGTCTAAAATAACAAAAGTGATGTCGGCATTGTTGTAGACCGCGTCCACCACTGCGGGAAGGGTAGCATGGATGAAAGTGGAATCCCCCGCCACCGCCATCACCTTGCCCTCTTTGTAACCGGCCTTGGCCTGCCCCAAAGCGATGCCGATGCCGCTCCCCATTACATAGATGGTGTCTAAGATCTCATAAGGTGAAGTAACGGGATATTTCTTGCCCGGTTCGTCATTGGCTACATTCTTGGCGGAGAAGATGCCATAACCCCCCTGCTCATAACAGCCAATGTCACCGTTAACGATATGGGTGCCCTTGCATCTTTTGAGCGCTTCCCACATAGCCGAATAAGAGCCCAGGTGGGAGCAGCCCGCGCATAAGGTGGAAGAACGGGGGATCACCATGCCGGTAAGTTCCTGACGGCGGGAAGCCTTGTCGTCTGCTTTTACCGGCAACTGCAAAGCCTTGGCCAAGCCGGCGATGACAATATCGCTGTTCAACTCACCATAGGGGTGAAAGATGCCGTCGCCACTCTTGCCATAGATTTTTACTTGTGAACCTATCTTTTGGGCGAAAGCCCGGACAGCGTTCTCCACCACCGGGTCGCCCTCTTCCGCAATGATCAGTGTCTCCAAACCATCCAACAATTCCGTCACCAATTTTTCCGGCAGCGGATAGATAAAGCCCAGTTTCAGATAGCTCACCTGATCCGTGAGGCCTAATTCCGCCATGGCTTCTCTGGCATAGGCCCCGGCGATGCCGCAGGCTAAAATGCCGGTCTTGGCTCCCGCCACTTTAGCCAGTTTATTGAAGGGGCTTTCTTCCGCCATCGCCATGGCCTGGGGCAGTACGCCGTGGAGCCAGATATGTTTGGACAGGGTGCCGGGTGGTCCGTAAACGTTCCAGCGGTTGGCAAGTTTATAGTGCTTGTTAAAAGCAATGGGGTTTCTGCCGGCAACGGGTTCTTCCAAAAGCACATCGCCACTGGCATGGGAAATACGGCTGACAGAGCGCAGGAATACCGGCAGTTCCAGGCTCTCCGAAAGATCAAAAGCCGCTCTTGCCATATCTTTGGCTTCTTGCTGATCTTCCGGCTCCAGGCAGGGAATCTCCGCATAAGCCGCTAAAGCCCGCGTGTCCTGTTCAGTAGAAGAATAATGGGCATTGGGGTCGTCCGCCACCACCACCAAAAAACCACCCTTGCAGCCGCCGTAGGGCAGCGTCATAAAAGTATCCATGGCTACGTTAAGACCGGCATTTTTCATGGCGGTCATACTTCTGGCTCCCACCAGGGAAGCTCCCGCCGCCATTTCAAAGGCGATCTTTTCATTGGTACTCCATTCCACATAAAAATCCGTATCTTTTTCTTTTGCGGCTTCCAGCAGAACCTCCCCGACTTCCGAAGAAGGCGTTCCCGGATAAGCCGCCATCAATTGCAAGCCGGCTTCCACCGCACCCCTGGCAATGGCTTCATTGCCCATAAACAGAACCTGCTTTCCAGGTTCTTGAAGAATCACGGAACTCAATTCCATCACTCCTTTTTACAAATGACCGTTGAATTGGATTTACTCCAAAGCATTCCTCTTCTTTTGGTTCTTTTGCGCACTTACCCTCACTCCGGATACACGAATAATAAAAAACATCGCGTCCTCCTTTCTCCGTCGGCAAGATAAGATATCTTTAGGAGGCCTCTGTACGGCACCTATTTTCCGCCCATACAGCAGGTTCCGCCATAGGCTAAAACCGGGACAAGCCAAAATAAAGGTCATTTCGTTTCGCATCAAAGCAAAAAGACCGAAAAATTCTGCTGAGACCCGCACATCCGCGGACGGGGCCCCTGCATTTTCTAAAATAATGTATATCTGCCGCATCTTTACAGTATTTATATGTATACCGTTTCTAAAACATATCTATTTTCAATGGCAATGCCGTTTAAAAGGACAAAAATCACAATAATAGCCATAAAAGCAAATTTGCTGTTTCAACTATTAAATCAATTCTATTTTAGCAGAATCTGTCTAAAAAAACAATCCAATTTCGAAATATTTGAAAATTTGATATTTATTAATATAAAAATCAGAAAATTATAGACAAAATCATATTTTATGATATGATTATAATATGAGTGCATCATTTTGATCAGTTTGATCTTCGGTAGATCAGTCCGGAGATTTCAAAATATAGTCTTCCCCATAAAGCCGGAAACCGTCAAGAAAAGAATTATAGTAAGACCGTTTTCAAGTGTCGCTCATGAAAACAGTGAAACATCCCGCCTTGAAACACCGTAGCCTGTGCCTATTGCCCGGCAGCTTTGCTTTGCTTTGGCACATGTCTTTTCTAATGCCCGGGCATATGCGGATGGGCACCTTGACCGTTTTAGGCAAAAATCTTTTCATAAAGGAGGGTGAAAACAAAGGCTTTCTGCTGATGACAATTTCATAGGGGCCGTGCCATAAAACATTTGAAGGAGGTTGTAAGATGGGCAATACTACGCTGATTTTGATTGTTTTAGTCATTTATCTTATTTTTATGGTGTATCTCGGTTTCTATTTTAAAAACAGGGTAAACAGTTTCAGCGATTTCATTTTAGGAGCCCGGGGGCTGCCTTGGTTCGTGATCTCCATGACCATGCTGGCCACCTTAGCTAATGCGCAGCAGACATTAGGCATTGCCGGCACCAGCTATATCCTTGGCCTCTCCCCCATGATCTGGTATTTCATCCTGGTCAATATTTTTATTTATCCCCTCTTAGTCCGGCTGGGCACCCGCTATCGTTACTTAAATTTTTCCACGGTGGTTGACCTGGGGGAAGAACGTTTTCCTAAAAGCGGCCGGATCACTATCCTACTTAGCATCTGGCAGGTGGCCTGGGGCATCATCAGCACCGCTATCTGCATTTTTGGAGGTGCTTTGGTCATTGAGACCGTCTTTGGTGTGCCTTTGATCATCGCCTGCGCCGTGGTGGCAGTCATCACCGTGGCTTATTGCATGATGGGAGGTTTGAATGCCGTTGTATTCACCGACGTCATTCAATGGATCATCATCATTGCCGGTACGGCTTTCCTGGTTCCTGCCGTCTTCATCAAGTTTGGCACCTTCTCCAGCTTCTTCTCCGCTGTTTTGGGCAATAGCGGCATGGTACCAGCCGAAGGAGTCGCTCTGTGGCCGGGCTTTACCGACTTATTCACCTTACCAACAGGGGTTACCGCTTTGGGTCTCATCTCCATGGGCCTGGCAGGTTCCTTATGGATTCCCATCGACTTAGGCTACATGCAGCGAATGCTGGCGGCAAAAACAATCAAGGACGGCCGCCGGGCAGCTTTGGGCTTTTTGGTCATCGTGACCATGTGGGCCTGCATCATGGTGATCATGGGCATGTATGGCTCCATACTGCATCCCGGGGTTGCCAATACCGATACCGTGATCCTGTTGATGGCCAATGACGCAATGCCCGCCATCGGGGTGGCCATTTTCATCACGGCTATTGCCGCGGCGGTCATGAGTACCGTTTCCACCTATCTAAACGCCTCCGCCGCCATTCTTTCCAAAAATATCTACAAACGGTTCATTAATAAAAATGCCAACGATAAAGAAATGATCAAGATGGCCCGGGTCTTTATCGCTATTATTGCTGTCGCGGCCTTATGCTTTGCACCTTTGGTTCGCAACAGCGGTGTCTTTATGACCTCCATCACGGCGCAGATGGTCATGTGCGCTTCTCTTACTCCCTTGATCCTGCTTAGCACCTATTGGAAACGGATGACGGAACCCGCTGCTTTCTGGGGCTGCGTTATCAGCGGTATCGTCACCCTTGTTTTAGTGTTCCGTTCCGGCGGCGGCACCGCAGTGTTCTACGGCGCCGGCATTGCCGGCATCCCCGCCATCTTTATCGGGCTGATTCTTTCCGTTGCGATCTATGTGATCATGAGCTTGTCGAAGCCTTATAATCCCTCCAGTGTCGGTCCTGCTTTCCTGGCCATTTTTGAAAATACGAAAAAACCGGAAAAAAGCTCCAAGAAAGACTTGGCCGTTATCGGTACCGGTATCGCTCTGATCTTAATCGCCATAGCCGTCAAACAACTCGGCGGCGGTACGCCTACTTCCTGGCCGCCTTTAAGCGGTATCGGCGGTACGCTGACTAATGGATTCTTTATCATAGACGGCATCGGCATTCTTTTGATCTGCATTTGGATTCTCAGCCGTACCATAAAATGGGTGCGCGGTTTAAAGAAAGCTCAGGACGGTCAACCTGCCGAAGAAAAACAGGCGCAATAAAGAATTTGTTTCCAAATCCCCAAATCAATCAGCCAACCCAAATAACAAAATAACCTAATGAAACAGTCAAGACCACGCTTAAACATTCAACCTCACCCGCATAGCGGGTGGCTATTTGTTTCTCCGGCATTATATTCCGGAGAAACTTGCTAAAGCAGAGTAAAACCCCGGCAGCCCAGCTGCCGGGGTTTTTAAATATTTTTTGATAAATTTTCCGTTATCATTTTTCTTTTTATGCCACGCCGCACCAATTTAGGATAGTCATAGCATACGCTTTGGCGGCGTCCACCAAATCGGCAATCTCCACATACTCGTTGGGAGCGTGGGCCACTCTGAGATTACCCGGCCCCCAGGTAATGGTAGGGATACCGGCCATACTCAGGAAAGATGCGTCATTGGAACCGACAAAACCATAATAACGCGGTTCTTCCCCAAAGGCCAGTCGGTAACCTGCCGCCGCCGCCCGGCAAATGGGAGCGTCCGCCGGCAGATCATAGGAAGGCCAGAAGGCAGGCCATTGGATGACGGGTGGATTTTCCCTGAGCCAGGAATCGGTGGCGCAGATCCTGGCAATATGGGTTTCAATCTCCCCTTTGATCTCTTCTTCCGTTTCCTGAGGCGGCGCCCAGATGGAATATTCTAACCGGCTTTCCGCCGAGATGCTGAAAGCGCCCGTCGGGCCCCCGGTAATAACACCGGGATGAATGGTAAAATGTCCCGGCCTGGTATAAAGAGGATGATGCTTGCTTTGGCCCCATTCTTCTTCCAGCTGCCTTAAGCCTTGATAGATCAGAACGGCTTTATCGATGGAAGATACGCCAATCTCCGCTCCGGCGCCTCCTGGACGGATGACTTCATCCCGCAGGCAAGCGTGCGTGGCCTTTCCCGGTATGGTGCAGACCATATATCCCACATTACAGCAGGCGGGAATAATGCCCAAACGGTAAGGCGGTTCCGATGGTTCCACCACGATGGCGGCATCGGCGGTATAGCCCCGTTTGACCACGGCGCTGGTACCGATGGTATGTTCCATCATTTCCTCCCCGACCACATCTTCTAAGTAAATATTGCCCAAAGGCTTGTAACCGGCCTGTAAGATCCCTTTTAAGGCAATAATGGCGGCGGCGTTGCCGCCCTTCATGTCGGCGGCGCCACGGCCCCAAATTCTACCTCCCGATACCACGCCGTCCCAGGGGCCGCAAAGGGTCCAGGCAGCTAAATCCCCCGGCGGTACCACGTCCACATGGCCGTTAAAAATGAGCGATCTTCCCTTGCCAACTCCATGCCAGGTCCCTACCAGGTTGGCTCTTCCCGGCTCTTCTTCCCACAGATCAGTCGAAAGCCCCATATCCTGCATATAGCCAGCCAGAAAATGGTTGACGGCGCTTTCCCCGCCCCGGGCGCTTGCCGCCTCAGAACCTGCCAAGACCAGATTAATACTGGGGATGCGCACGGTGTCACAGACTAATTGGATCAATTCTTCCGTCAATTCTTCCACCGCTTTTAGCACATCATCCCGAATCCTTGCTTCCGTCATCGCAATGCCTCCTTATATATATATTGTGACTTATATTATAAACTTTGGTGATTTATAACAAAATCCACCGCCGTTTCGTTCCCTAAGGTGATTTTACCAGCTTTTTATGACCGCGACAATATCTTTTCCAAGAAACCGCACTTTCAGGGATACGCAAGCCGTTATAGCCGCCTGATTGAATAACCGTAAGGTGATGGAGAGCTCCTCTTTCATAGATTATTACTCCCGGGAATATTCATTTCACTAAATTTTTATAAAAATTCGCTTATTGTTGTCATAAATTGAAAAAGTATGGTAAATATGCCATGATTTGGGTATCATAAAGTTCTAAATCTCAAAAAATGTCCGAACATTTTTTGCTTAACTGCATTTAAGTAGGAAGAATTTACCTTCGGAATATGTTATAATGATATTAACTGGTTAAAGGAGAGAGCGAGCATGCACAGTGTGATTGTCATTCCCGCCTTAAACCCATCACCTAACTTGGCCAGCCTTGTGAAAAGCTTGCTGGACAAAGGGGCTCCCCATATTCTGGTGGTGGATGACGGAAGCGGCAATGAATATAAAGAGACTTTTCAACAAATTGCCCAGTTGGAGAACTGCACCTTACTGATACACCCCGTCAATCGCGGCAAGGGCCGGGCTCTTAAAACCGCTATCGCCTATTTTTTAGAGCACTTCCCCCACCTAGAAGGCATCATTACAGCCGATGCCGACGGCCAGCACTCCGCAAAAGATATTTGTAAAATAGCTGACCGCTTATCGGAAAATCAATCGGCAATCATTTTGGGCACCCGTGATTTTTCGGCTCCTAATGTTCCACGCCGCAGTTACCTGGGAAACCGCACCACCAGCTGGGTCTTTCAATTGCTTTACGGCTCTTATCTCAAGGATACGCAAACCGGGCTCCGGGGGTTGCCTGCCGGGGCGCTGCCCTGGATGGCAGATCTGGTGGGCGAGCGTTTCGATTACGAGATCAATGTATTGATCGAAGCAAAAAGGCGGCATACGCCCATTGTGGAAGAACCCATCCAAACCATTTATTATGACAATAACAGCGGTTCCCATTACAATTCGTTTCAAGATTCTTTTCGTATCTTTTTGCGGCTGATTTCCGGTTTTATCCGATACACCTTGTCTTCCAGCGCTTCCGCTATTATTGATATCAGCACCTTTGTAATCTTAAACAGTGTGGTGCTGATCCATATGCCTGTCGCCAAGCGTCTTCTCATCGCAACGGTTTCCGCCCGCGTTATTTCTTCCATTTGCAATTTTGTTCTTAACAAAAATCTGGTATTCCGCAATGGTAATCGAATTGCTATCAGCGTTGCCAAATATTATACTTTATGGTTCTTTCAGTTGCTTTCCTCCTACGGACTCATCTATGCTGCCAGCACCCTCTTAAACGGTTATGTAGCCTTTATGAAGATCATCATTGATTTGGGACTTGCGGTTATCAGCTACCAGATTCAGTTACATTGGGTCTTCACAGGTAAAATAAAATAACTTAGGGGTGAACGGTTTGACAAAAGGCTTCTACGGCAAATTTTTTAGAAGCAGCCGCTTTCTATTTCGGCTCTTTACCCGCAAACAGCGGGTAATCGATAAAGAGAATATGCTATCGCCTGTTATTTATGTTTCGCACCATCAGAATCTATACGGTCCCCTTGCCATCATGGCTTGGTTTCAAAAACCGGTGCGCATCTTAGTTTATTTTGCCTTTTTTGAGCAGAATAGCTGTTATAGACAATTTATGGACTATACTTTTACTGAAAGGCTGGGCTGGAACCATCAAGTTGCGGCTTGCATTGCCAAGCCTGTCTCCTACTATATCTCCCGCCTTATCCGTTCTATGGGCGCCATTCCCGTCTACCGGGGTACCCGTCAGGTACTGGATACCATTGAAGCCAGTGAAGCGGCCTTATTACGGGGCGAAAGCCTGCTCCTTTTTCCCGATGTGGACTATACCAACTCCTCAGGGGAAATGGGAAAAATGTACAAGGGGTTTCTGCATTTGGAAAAATATTATTACAAAAGCACCGGTAAGCACATCTCCTTCGTACCTCTCTATGTCAGTAAAAAGATGCGCCGGATCATCACGGGTGATGCCATCCACTTCGGCCGGCAGGAGGATTTCAAACAGGAAAAAGAAAGAGTCTATCACGAGATCCATACTTCGATCAACCGTATGGCTCAAGCTTGCGGCGATATCCCCGGCGCAAATGAGCTTCCGGCGGCCGATTTTTGCGATCAACCGCTCAGAGAACAAACTTCACCGTCGTCATTGGCAAAAGAAATTTCCTCACCATCCGACGGCCAGATGATCGGATAGCTTCACCCGTTGTTGCTTTTCATTCCCATTAACACAATCAGATAAAAAAGCTCCCTTCTGTCTTACGGTATCTGTACCGCGCCAAGATTGACGGACACGGAATAAAAAGCCCTATCGTAGGATATCAAAGAATTACACAGCCTGGCGCCGTTTTTCGAGTGGTGTCAGGCTGGTTTTTGTCTGAAT
>JAVBWO010000008.1:0-7907 GCA_036677375.1 Bacillota bacterium | reverse complement strand
GGTCATGTGCGGATTTTTCAAGGTATCCCGCAGCGGATACTACGATTACGTGAAGCGTAAAGACAAACCACAGCACGACCGATATATTGCTGAGCTGATTTCAGAATGTCGGCAGTGCTGTGGAAAAACTTATGGCTACAGACGTGTGCAGATATGGCTCATGCGGGAAAAATCATTGTATTTCAATCCAAAGACGGTGCTCCGGATAAAAGCATTTATGGCATGCGCTACAACCGTTTCCGGGAAAGCCTGGCTAAGGTGAAGGCATTTCTTGATACGGAAGTGTGGAAGCGGCAACCAAAATATTTAGGCGATGTTATTCCTATCATGGGAGATGGTATCGCAACGGAAGACTGAGTATTAGCAAAATTCCCTTGATTAGCTGAGGTCGCCATACTGTTTTGGGGGACGATGACGGATAAAAAATCCTCCTGCCAGGTGCATCGGTGCACGGCAGGAGGATTTTGTGTTTTTAACTTCTCATTGTTTTATTTTACGGCATTGATGTTTTTGTCTTTCAGAATAACATCATGATAGCCGCCTTCAATGATACTGGTGGAGGAAACCAAAGTCAGCTTGGCATTTTGTTGCAGATCAGGAATAGAGATAACGCCGCAGTTGCACATGGTAGAGCGTACCTTGTTCAAAGTCAGTGTCACGTTATCCTTTAAACTGCCTGCATAAGATACGTAGGAATCAACGCCCTCTTCAAAGGAAAGTTTGTTGTCGCCGCCCAGATCATAACGCTGCCAGTTCCTGGCCCGGTTGGAGCCTTCTCCCCAGTATTCCTTCACATAATTGCCATTGATGTTCAGTTTGTTGGTGGGGCTTTCGTCAAAGCGGGAGAAATAACGTCCCAGCATGATGAAATCGGCGCCCATGGCAAGAGCCAGAGTGATGTGGTAGTCATGGACGATGCCGCCGTCAGAACAGACCGGGATATAGATGCCGGTTCTGGCAAAGTATTCGTCCCTAGCCTTGGCCACTTCGATCAAAGCGGTGGCCTGGCCGCGGCCGATGCCTTTTTGTTCCCGGGTAATGCAAATAGAACCGCCGCCGATGCCTACTTTAATGAAATCGGCTCCGGCTTCTGCCAGGAAGAGAAAGCCTTCGCGGTCTACGATATTGCCGGCGCCTACTTTTACGGTATCGCCGTATTTAGCGCGGATAAAATCAATGGTCTTTTTCTGCCATTCGGTAAAGCCCTCTGAAGAGTCAATGCATAGAACATCGGCTCCAGCTTCCACAAGAGCGGGAACCCGTTCTTCGTAATCCCTGGTATTGATCCCGGCACCTACTACATAGCGTTTTTGCTTATCTAAAAGCTCCAAAGGATTTTCCTTGTGAGAATCATAGTCTTTGCGGAATACCAGGTATTTTAACCGCTGATTTTCATCAATTAAGGGCAGGCAGTTTAATTTATGCTCCCAGATGATATCGTTGGCTTCTTTCAGCGTAGTCTTTTCATCAGCGTAGATGACTTTTTCAAAGGGAGTCATAAACTGAGAAACAGGCAGATCCAGGCTCATTCTGCTGAGCCGGTAGTCGCGGCTGGTAACGATGCCGAGGAACTTGCCACCGGCAGTACCGTCGTCGGTGACCGCTACGGTGGAATGACCGGTCTTTTCCTTCAGCTGCAGGATATCGCCAAGGGTCTGATCGGGACGGATATTGGAATCGCTGGTGACGAGGCCTGCCTTATAGCTTTTCACCTTCGCGACCATGGCGGCTTCGCTTTCTATGGATTGAGAGCAGTAAATGAAAGAAATACCGCCTTCTTTTGCCAAAGCAATGGCCATGGTGTCGTTGGAAACAGATTGCATGATCGCCGATACCAGGGGGATGTTCATGGAGATGCAGGGTTCCTCACCTTTTTTGAATTTGACTGCCGGAGTTTTTAAACTGACGTTGGCCGAAATGCATTGCGCGGAGGAATATCCCGGAACCAGCAGATATTCCCCAAAAGTATGGGCAACGTCCTCAAAAAAATATGCCATGTAATCGCTCTCCTTTTAAATTTATATAAAAATTTTGATTATAATTTTAAACAATATATAATTATATTCTCTATAGTTTACAACAAAGCAACCTTGTATGCAAGCTGTAAGAGGGTATTATTTCAAAGAAATATTGATTTTGTACAAAATCGTTGCAGCACGATTCAAGAAAACCCGGTTCCAATATTAGATATCCTTTTTCTTCTTCTTGCGGCTCTTATATTGAGTGAGTGTTCTGCTTTTGCATTGCGTCATTTGAAAGAAGAAAAACCATCCTAAACAGGACGGCTTTTCATGTTTTGCAATTCGGTTTCAATGGCTCTGATCAAGGTTTGCGCCGCTCGGGTAGCGGAGATCTGATCCTGCATGATCTGGTCCTGAACCGAGGTGTAGCACTGCATGATCTTGGGATTTTGCTCTACTAAGTTATGCAAGTATTCTTCCGCCATTTGCTTGACCCAGATCATGGTCTGCTGCTGGCGGCGGCTTTCCAACCGGTGCGTGCTTTTCATCAATTGTTCAAAAGAAAGGATGACCTGCCAGATATCATCAATGCCTTCCCCTGTAAGGGAAGAACAGGTATAGGCCTTCGTTTGCCAGCCTTCGGTGGCGGGTCTCAAATAGTGCAGGATTTGTTCATATTCGGCCCGTGTGGCCAATGCTCTTTGCTTATTGTCATTGTCAGCTTTATTAACTAAAATGGCATCGGCCAACTCGATGATGCCTTTTTTGATTCCTTGTAAATCATCACCGGCGCCTGTCAGAACAATAACCAGGAAAAAATCGACCATGGAGCGTACGGTGGTTTCCCCTTGGCCGACGCCTACCGTTTCCACCAGGATGGTGTCATAACCGGCAGCCTCGCAAAGAAGCAGTGTCTCACGACTTTTTCTGGTTACGCCCCCCAGAGTGCCGCCGGAAGGCGAAGGACGGATAAAGGCATTTTTCTCACGGGTCAGGTTCTCCATTCGGGTTTTATCCCCCAGGATACTGCCATGGGTCACGGAGCTGCTGGGATCAACGGCTAAAACCGCTACTTTACTGCCCTGACGGCAAAGATAGCAGCCGAGAGCTTCAATAAAGGTGCTTTTCCCGGCGCCGGGTACTCCCGTAATACCGATGCGCCGTGCATTTCCGGTATAGGGCAAAATCTGCTGAACGATTTCCTGCGCCAGTTCGAAATGCTGGGGCGCATTACTTTCCACTAAAGTGATGGCGCGGGCTAAAAGCATACGATTGCCGTTTAACACACCCTCCACGTAGTCTTTTGCTTTCATTCTTTTGAATTTGGCTGGGATAGGAGAGGCTTTGGCCGGAGGTTTTTTGGTTGCCGGCGGTTCATCGGTAAGACCAACCATGACATGACTGGCAAATTCACTGCCTGCATGCTCCGGAGCCCACTCCGGCATATAAGTTGTTTCGTCGCGCATAAGAGTTTCCTCCAAATTATTGATCAAACGAATCACTTTCCTGCTGTTTTTATCAGGGTACGGCATGGAGATGAAATCTTTTTAAAGCAATACCTGATAATAAATGAAGTTACGTATGATTGATATCATGGCACCATTGCTTATTATAGCACCATTAAGGTGAGGATCGTAATAAAATAATTACTAAAATTTGTATATAAAAAACCATCATTTTTTTGTTACTACGGTATTGTGATAAACGGTATCGTGATAAACGGAAATTCTATTCCACATCCGCTAAGCGCTTATTTAAGAGATCCAAGACTTCTTTGGCACAGACGGGGATGACGGTACCGGGGCCGTAGATGGCGGCGGCGCCGTGTTCCAGAAGGAAGTCATAATCCTGCGGCGGGATGACGCCGCCCACTGTTACCATAATATCTTCCCGGCCCCGTTTCTTCAATTCTTCTATCAACTGGGGCAAAAGGGTCTTATGCCCGGCCGCTAGAGAGCTCATGCCGATGATATGCACGTCGTTGTCTACCGCTTCCTGAGCCGTTTCCGCGGGAGTCTGGAACAATGGTCCCATATCCACGTCAAAGCCCATGTCCGCATAGGCCGTAGCCACTACTTTGGCGCCGCGGTCATGGCCGTCCTGCCCCATCTTGGCGATCATGATGCGGGGACGCCGGCCTTCCCGTTTCTCAAATTCGTCCGTCATCCGCCGGACTTCTTCTACGATGCTGTTTTCGCCGTCGTCTGCGAATTCGCTTTTGTATACGCCGGAAATGGATCGAATCACCGCTTTATGCCTCCCGCTCACTTTTTCCACCGCATAGGAGATCTCGCCTAAACTGGCCCGGGCCCGGGCCGCTTCCACTGCTATTTCCAGCAAATTGCCTTCCCCTGTCTCTACCGATTTTGTAATGGCCGAAAGCCAGTAATCCACTTGGCTTTGATCCCGGTTGGCCCTAAGTTTTTCCAAACGGGCGATCTGCGCCTGGCGTACCGAGGTATTGTCGATCTCTAAAATATCTATGGGATCTTCCTGATCCAGCTTGAAGTAATTTAACCCCAGGATCTTTTCTTTTCCCGAATCGATCCTGGCCTGCCGCCTTGCGGACGCTTCCTCGATCCGCATCTTGGGCAGCCCCGTACCGATAGCCTTGGACATGCCACCCAGCTCTTCCACTTCCTGAATGTGAGCCCAGGCCTGCCGCATCAGTTGATCGGTGAGGCTCTCCACATAATAAGAGCCGCCCCAGGGATCGATGACCTTGCAGACTTTGGTCTCATCCTGAATATACAGCTGGGTATTCCTGGCAATCCGGGCGGAAAAGTCCGTGGGCAGGGCAATGGCTTCATCCAAAGCATTGGTGTGCAGCGACTGGGTGTGCCCCAAAGCCGCCGCCATGGCTTCCATGCAGGTGCGGGTCACATTATTATAAGGATCCTGCGCCGTCAGGCTCCACCCCGAGGTTTGGCAGTGGGTGCGCAGCGCCATGGATTTCAGATTCTTGGGATCGAATTGCTTGATGATCTTGGACCACAGCATCCGGCCGGCCCGCATCTTGGCCACTTCCATAAAATAATTCTTGCCGATGGCCCAGAAGAAGGAGAGTCGCGGCGCGAAAGCGTCGATGGTCAATCCCGCCGCCAAGCCGGTGCGGATATATTCCAGACCGTCCGCCAGGGTGTACCCCAGCTCTATGTCGGCGGTAGCCCCCGCTTCCTGCATATGGTAGCCGGAAATGCTGATGCTGTTGAATTTGGGCATATATTTCGAGGTATAAGCAAAGATGTCCCCGATGATGCGCATGGAGGCCTCGGGCGGATAGATATAAGTGTTCCGCACCATGAACTCCTTTAAAATGTCATTCTGGATGGTACCGCTCAAAACGGATTTATCCACGCCCTGTTCTTCCGCCGCCAGGATATAAAAGGCCAAAACAGGCAGCACCGCGCCGTTCATGGTCATGGATACCGACATCTGATCCAAAGGGATGCCGGAGAACAGGATCTCCATATCCAGGATGGAATCCACCGCCACCCCGGCTTTGCCCACATCTCCCACGACTCTGGGATGATCGGAATCATAGCCCCGGTGGGTGGCCAGGTCAAAGGCAATGGAAAGTCCTTTCTGACCCGCCGCCAGGTTCCGCCGGTAGAAGGCGTTGCTTTCTTCCGCCGTGGAAAAGCCGGCATATTGACGCACCGTCCAGGGGCGGGTCACATACATGGTGGGGTAGGGCCCTCTCAGATAAGGCGGGATACCGGCCATATAGGACAAATGGTTCAAACCGGCGTAATCTTCCGCCGTATAGAGGGGTTTTACATCGATCTGCTCCATAGTTTTATACAAAAGCTCCTCCGGCTTCATGCCGGTCGCCTTTTGGAATTGCTGCCGCCAGGCGGCTTCCCGGGAATTCTTCTGTTCTTCCGTTCCTTGTTGGAACGGGATCTGAGTGAAATCAGGTTTCTTCAGCATCAGCACAGCCCCCTTTCCTGTTGAATCCTGCTTAAGACGGCGTAGCAATCCGCTTTCACATGGATGAAGTCATCCACCCCTGCCGCAACGTAGGCGTCTTTGTATTCCGGAGCGGGCGCGCCCGCCAGGATCACCAGCATTTCCGGATGACCGGCCTTGACGGCTTTGGCCAAAGGCGGCACCAGTTCAGGATAGGTATCGTCGGTGGAACAGATAACACAAGCGTCCGCTCCCGACGCCACAGCGGCTGCCGCGGCTTCTTCCGCCGTGGCAAAACCGTTGTTTTTCAGCACCTCGAAGCCGGCTACTTCCATGAACCCGGCGCTGAAATCCGCCCGGGGCTTATGCTGCGGGATAGGGCCCATATTGGCCAGGAAGATCCTGATGTTCTTACCGTTTTTGATCCGCCATTCTTCCGTCCTTTGACGCAGCCCTTCGAATTCTTCCGTCCAGCGGTGGGCTTTGACGGGTACGATGCAGAGCGTTTCTTTAAAATTGCCGGTGAGGCTCTGGCGCACATCTTCCATGGTGGCCCCGGCTTCAAAGGCTTCCGCCAAGGTCACCATCAATTCGCCGTTGGTGGCGGCCATGATCTTGGCCATGCCTTGCAGCACCCGTTCTTCCTGCTTAGTGATAACTGGCGCTTTCCCAAAAATAACCGGTTTTTTCACCGCTGTTTCCACGGGATTGGCATACATATTGGTACCCACGGCCCGGTCCGCGCGGGTGCGGACATTTTGCAAGCGCTGTTCCAGCACACGACCGACTTCTTTCTGCACCAGACCTTGTTTTAAAGCGGCGGCCATGCCGCCCGCCGCGGTTATTTTCTGCATTTCCTTCCAGGCCGCCTGCCCTAATTCCGCAGTGAGGCTCTCCAGGTACCAAGAGCCCCCCGCCGGGTCCGCCGGCTGCAAGAGATCAAACTCTTCTTGCAGCATGATTTGCTGATTCCTGGCAATGCGCCGGGACAGCTCGCCGCTTTCTCCCAGCGGCCGGTCGAAGGGGAGGATATTCATAGCGTCCACGCCCCCGATCACCCCGGAAAAGGCCTGGGTAGAGGCGCGCAGGATATTCACATAAGGATCGTACACCGTTTGGGTAAAGGCTGAGGTCGTGGCAAAAAGATGAATCTTTTGCGCTGCCGCATCGCCGCCGTAAGCCGCCACGATCTGCGCCCAGATGCTTCTGGCCGCCCGCAGCTTCGCGATCTCCATGAAGAAGTTGGCGCCCAGAGCAAAGCTGAAGCAAACGCTTTTGGCAATGGTTTCGATATCCAAAGCCCGGTCAAGCATAGCGTTGATATAATCGATGGCCGTGGCCATGGCGTAAGCAATTTCCTGCGCCGCCTGGGCGCCGCCGTTATGGTAGACTTCGCTTTGCACCAAAACGGTGCGTAGCTTGGGCAGACGATCCTCCGTCCAAACAATGGCTTCCGCCATTTCGTCATAGAGCTTCGTAAGCAATGCCGGCAGCTTGCCGCTTTGCGCCCAGGTTCCCAAGGGGTCCGCCCCTACGCAGCCGCGGCACTTTTCCAGATCCCCAGCCGCTTTCATCAAGCCTAAAAGGGGCAGCGCGGAAGCTCCCGCTGTTATGTACAAGGGAGTCTGCTCCAAATCCACCCCTGCCAATGTCTGCCGCCAGTCCTTGAAGGTTTGGATCCTGACGCCGCCGCCAAAAGCATCCGGATAGAAGGCGATATTAACGCATTGAGATCCTTTGCTCAATTCATGGCGGATCTGCTCATTGGCTTCCTCCGGCAATTTTGCATCACAGGCCTGGGCGATATGCCATGACTTGCTCATATAACCGTCGGCCTCTACGCCCCTTACATACGTTCCCGTGCCAGGGTATGCCTGCTTTGCGGCCTCAGGCATCGTATATATCGGCTCCAAAGTGATTCCTTCATAGGTTTTGGTTTTTAGCCTTTTATCGAAAGGAGCCCCCTTTAGCGCAAGAGTCGCCGCTTCTTGCCATGCTTCATAAGAAGTCGGCGTAAATTCTTCGAAGGTAACC
>JAVBWO010000007.1:0-95226 GCA_036677375.1 Bacillota bacterium | reverse complement strand
CCGTTCTTCAACGGCTACCGTCCTCAATTCTATTTCCGCACGACAGACGTCACGGGTGTGGCCCACTTGCCGGAAGGGGTAGAGATGGTAATGCCCGGGGACAACATCAAGATGAACATCGAGCTGATTTCGCCCATCGCCATTGAAGAAGGTTTGCGTTTTGCTATCCGCGAAGGCGGCCGTACTGTTGGTTCCGGTGTTGTTTCCAAGACTTTGACTGATAAATAAGCTTTGTTTCAATCATTTTACTACCGAAGCGAAAAAATTTCGCTTCGGTAGTTTTATTCTTTTAAATTAACAAAAAGAAATATTGACATCATGCTGGGATTATGATAAAGTATTTGGGTAGCGTCCTGTTACATGACAGGTATGCGCTTTTTTGGACTGCGATGATGCGGAAGGTTGCGTTTTTGCTGTTTGACCCAACAGCAAAACGGTTTTTCCGCGGAGAATGTCCGTAAAAATACGGGCGAAAAGGAGGTAAGTACATTGGGTAAACAAAAAATTCGTATTCGTTTGAAGGCTTTCGATCACAAGATCTTGGATCAATCCGCTGCTAAAATCGTGGAGACCGCCAAAAGAACCGGGGCTTTGGTTTCCGGACCGATTCCTTTGCCTACCGAGAAGAACATTTACACCATTCTGCGTTCCCCTCATGTTAACAAGGATTCCCGGGAACAGTTTGAAATGAGAACACACAAACGTCTCATTGATATCTTGGAGCCTACTCCCAAAACGGCGGACGCTTTGATGCGTCTTGATTTGCCGGCTGGCGTCGATATTGAAATCAAGCTTTAGAAAGCGGTTGGGTTTTTACCAGTGACACGCCCGGCAACGTGGACACGAAAAAGCCCCCTCGAGCAATGCTGCTGTGGGCATAGCGGCAACTCGAATTGATGAACGGAGGTGGAAAAATGCCCAGTAATAAAATGTTGATTGGTAAAAAAATCGGGATGACTCAAGTCTTTAACGAGGCTGGCAAAATCGTCCCCGTAACGGTGATTGAAGCAGGTCCTTGCTTGATTGCTCAGGTAAAGACTGCCGCCACCGATGGTTATGAGGCCATTCAGATTGGATTTGGCGCTGTCAAACCCGTCAATCTGATAAAACCTCAGGCTGGCCACTTCGCTAAGGCGGGTATCGCCCCTTGCTCTTATTTGCGCGAATTGCGCCTGGCTGACGCTAGTGGATATCAGGCGGGTCAGGAGTTAAAGGTTGATCTTTTTGCACAAGGCGAAAAAATTGATGTGTCCGGTACTTCCAAGGGCAAAGGTTTTGCCGGCACGATTAAAAGATGGAATTATCAACGCGGTCCCATGGCTCATGGTTCCAAGAACCATCGTCGTCCGGCATCCGCCGGCGCTAAAGGTCCCGCCCGGGTATTCAAAGGAAAAAAATCCCCTGGACGTATGGGTGGCGAAAAGGTCACTGTACAAAATCTGGAAATCGTCAAGGTAGATTTGGAACACAACCTTCTTTTGGTCAAAGGCGCTGTGCCTGGCCCAAAACGTGGCTTCGTGATTATCAAGTCCACCGTCAAAGCTGGTTAGGAGGTGCGGCATGACAAGCGTTAGTATTTTTAATATGGCAGGCGCCCAAGTGGGCGAAATCGAATTAAATGATGCCGTCTTTAACCGGCAGATCAATACTTCTCTGATGCATCAAGCGGTGGTTCTTTACCTCGCTTCCCAGCGTCGTGGCACCCACGCTGTCAAAAGCAGGGGCATGGTTTCCGGCGGCGGCAAGAAGCCTTGGAGGCAAAAAGGTACCGGCCGTGCCAGAGTCGGCTCCAGCCGCAACCCCGTATGGCGTGGCGGCGGTGTTGCTTTTGGACCTCAGCCCAGGAGTTATGCATTCTCTATGCCGAGAAAACAACGGCGAATCGCCTTAGCTTCCGCCCTTACCGATAAGGTGCAAAACGGCAATCTCATCGTTTTAGACGAGCTGGCTTTTGAAACTCCCAAGACCAAGGATATGATCAGCGTTTTAAGCAAATTTGAAGCCGGCAACGCTTTGGTGGTATTCGCGGGCGAAAATGATAACATTGTAAAATCCGCCCGTAATATCGTAGGGGTTACCCCTGTAAAAGCAGAGGGCGTCAATACCTACAATATTTTGAATCACGACAAGGTGATTATCACCAAAGAAGCCGTGGCTCAGTTGCAGGAGGTGCTTTCTTAATGCGTGATCCTTATGAAGTTTTACGGAAACCCATGGTTTCTGAAAAATCCGTTATGTTGATGGAAGATAATAAGTATTCCTTTATCGTTGACAAAGCTGCCAACAAGATCGAAATCAAACATGCGGTGGAAGCTGCGTTTAATGTTACTGTATTGAATGTCACCACCCGGATTCTCAAAGGAAAAATTAAAACGATGGGCCGTTACAGCGGCAAGCGGCCCGATACCAAGCGGGCCATCGTTACTTTGAAACCCGGAGACAAAATTGAGATTTTCAGTGGCCTATAGTGGGCAAAGGAGGTAGTTGAATATGGGTATCAAAAAATATCAGCCCACTTCGCCTGGTCGTCGGAGTATGACGGTTTCTACCTTTGAGGAGCTGACTGCTTCTGCTCCCGAGAAATCTTTGCTTCAACCTAACGCCAAGACCGGCGGCCGCAACAATCAAGGTCGTTTGACTTTGAGGCATCGTGGCGGCGGGCATAAAAGAATGTATCGGCTCATTGATTTTAAGCGCAACAAAGATGGTATCCCGGCAAAAGTTGCTTCCATCGAATATGACCCCAATCGTACTGCTAATATTGCGCTTTTGAATTATGCCGATGGCGAAAAGCGTTATATTTTAGCTCCTGTAGGAATCAAAGTTGGGGATGTTTTGTTTTCCGGCATTGGCTCTGATATCAAGCCGGGGAATGCGCTCCCCTTGGAAAATATTCCAGTTGGTACCATCGTACACAATATTGAAATGCGTCCCGGCTGCGGCGGACAGATTGCCCGTTCCGCCGGCGCTTCGGCTCAGTTGATGGCGAAAGAAGGCAAATATGCCATCTTGCGGATGCCCTCCAGTGAAATGCGGCAGGTTCCCATCGGTTGCAAAGCCACCATTGGGCAGGTGGGGAATCTTGACCAGGAAAACATCAGTATCGGTAAAGCCGGCAGAAGTCGCTGGAAAGGCATAAGACCTGCCAACCGTGGCGTGGTCATGAATCCTTGCGATCACCCCCATGGCGGTGGTGAAGGCCGTTCTCCCGTTGGCCGCAATCCGGTTACGCCTTGGGGCAAACCTGCTTTGGGCGCTAAAACCAGAAACCGCAAAAAGCTGTCTAATAAGTATATCATTCACCGTCGCAGCAAATAACAACAGGTCTTGTGCCTGAAGCGATAAGCACAGGAAGGGAGGCTACAAACCGTGAGTAGATCGTTGAAGAAAGGGCCCTATTGTGAAGGCAGGCTCTTATCTAGGATCGAAAATATGAATGAAACCGGTGACAAGAAGGTTTTAAAAACCTGGTCCCGTCGGTCCACCATATTTCCCCAGATGGTAGGTCACACCATCGCCGTCCATGACGGTAAAAAGCACGTGCCGATTTATATTTCTGAAGATATGGTCGGCCATAAACTTGGCGAATTTGCGCCTACCCGTCATTTTCGGGGGCATGCCGGTTCTGATAAGTCCGCCGGCAAATAAACGCAAAGGAAGCTCTATCGAGAGGGGGTATAAATAATATGGAGGCTAAAGCAATAGCCAAATTTATCCGTGTATCTCCCCGCAAAGCCCGCCTGGTAGCCGCTTTGATTAAGGGGAAAAGCGTCAAAGAAGCGGAAGCTGTTTTGAAAATCACGCCCAATAAAGCCGCTCATTTGATTTATAAAGTATTAAGATCTGCGGCAGCAAATGCCGAAGAAAATCTTAGCCTAAACAGAGACACCTTGATTGTGAAGGGCGCCATCATTGACGAAGGTCCGTCCCTAAAACGCATCAAGCCTCGGGCTATGGGCCGTGCTGACCGCATGGTACACCGCACCAGCCATATTACTGTGGTTGTAAGCGAGAGGGAGGAGGGAAAATAGGTGGGTCAAAAGGTTAATCCTAAAGGATTCCGGCTTGGTGTCATTCGTGATTGGGACGCCCGCTGGTTTGCTAAAAAGGGTTTCCAGGATTATCTCCTGGAAGACTATAAAGTCCGCAAATATGTAAAAGAGAAGCTCTTTGCCTCCGGTGTCTCCCGCATCGAATTGGAGCGGGCCGCCAATCGGCTGAGAGTCAATATTCATACCGCGAAGCCCGGTATCGTCATCGGTCGTGGCGGTACTGAAGTAGAGGTGCTTCGCAAAAAGCTGGAAGACATGACCGGTAAAAAGGTGAATATTAACATCACCGAGATCAAAAAACCGGAATTGGATGCACAGTTGGTCGCCGAAAACGTTGCCGCCTCTTTGGAAAAACGGATCGCGTTCCGCCGCGCCATGAAGCAAACGGTTACCCGCACCATGCGGATGGGCGGCGAAGGGATCAAGATTATGTGCTCCGGCCGTTTAGCCGGCGCTGAAATTGCGCGCACCGAATGGTATGCTGAAGGAAAAGTTCCTCTGCATACTTTGAGAGCGGATATCGATTATGGCTTTGCCGAAGCTAATACCACGTATGGAAAGATCGGCGTTAAAGTCTGGATTTACCGGGGTGAAATTTTGCCCGGCCAAGAGAAAGTGGAAGAAAAACCGGAACAACGTCCCGCTCGTCGGGAAAAACGCCCGGTAGCAGCAGGGGAGGGCGAATAAGATGCTTTTACCTAAAAGAGTAAAATTTCGCCGCCAGCACCGTGGTCGCATGAGAGGGAAAGCCATGAAGGGGAATTTCGTTTCCTCCGGTGAATATGGCTTGCAGGCTAGCGAATGCGGTTGGATTACCAGCCGTCAGATCGAAGCTGCCCGTATCGCCATGACCCGTTATATTAAGCGTGGCGGTCAAGTTTGGATTAAAATATTCCCCCACAAGCCGGTTACCGAAAAACCTGCTGAAACCCGTATGGGTAGCGGGAAAGGTTCTCCGGAATATTGGGTAGCGGTAGTAAAGCCAGGCCGCGTTATGTTTGAAATTGCCGGTGTGCCGGAAGAAACCGCACGTGAGGCCATGCGTCTGGCCATGCATAAACTGCCTATCAAGTGCAAGTTTGTGAGCCGTGCAGAAACGGGTGGTGAAAGCTAATATGAAAGCCAAAGAAATTCGGGATCTGACCGATGAGGAGTTGGCCAGAAAAGTAAATGATATGAAAGCCGAGCTTTTTAATCTGCGCTTTAGATTGGCTACCGGTCAGTTGGATAATCCCATGGTGATCAAATCTGTTAAGAAAGATATGGCCCGGGTGAAAACCATTATTCGGGAAAGAGAAATCACGAAGTCCCAGGCCTAAGATGGATAAGCCAAGGGAAAGGAGGAAATAAGTTGACTGAGAGAAAATCCCGTAAAACACGGATTGGTATTGTCGTCAGCGACAAGATGGAAAAAACCATAGTTGTTCGGGTTGAAACTAGGGTAGCACATCCCCTTTATGGCAAAATTATCCGTTCTAGCAAAAAATTTAAAGCACATGACGAAAATAATGAAGCTCACATGGGGGATAAGGTTTTAATTGCTGAAACCCGGCCCTTGTCGAAGGATAAACGTTGGAGACTCCAACAGATCCTGGAGAAGGCGCCCATAGTATAGTATCGGGAAGGGGGGCCAAACGTGATTCAGGCCGAAACTAGATTAAAAGTCGGCGACAACACCGGTGCGAAGGAGCTTTTATGCATCAAAGTGATCGGTGGTTCCCGTCGTCGTTATGCCACAGTAGGCGATGTCATCATTTGCGCCGTAAAGGAAGCGGCTCCTGGCGGTGTCGTGAAAAAAGGCGATGTTGTAAAAGCTGTTGTGGTGCGTACCAAAAAAGAAATTCGCCGTCCGGACGGGTCCTATATCCGTTTCGACGAGAACTCCGGTGTAATTATCAATGATCAGGGCCAGCCGAGAGGTACCCGTATCTTCGGACCTGTGGCCAGGGAGCTTAGAGATAAAAACTATATGAAGATTATCTCCCTTGCTCCTGAAGTCCTTTAAGGGCTGGAGGTGTAATCATGACGAAAAAAATGCGTATCAGAAAAGACGATGTTGTTGTAGTGATCACCGGGAAAGACGCCGGTAAAAAGGGAAAAATTCTGGCCTGCGATCCTAAGTCCGGCCGTGTAATCGTGGATAAAGTGAACGTAGTGAAAAAACACTCCAAACCGACCAAGGCGTCTCCTCAGGGCGGTATCATCGAAAAGGAAGCATTCTTCGACGCTTCCAATGTAATGATCTATTGCAGCAAATGCAAAGCCCCCGTACGGATTGGTAAAAAAGAAACTGACAAGGGCTATGTCCGTGTTTGCAAAAAATGCGGCGAAGCTTTTGACAAATAGGAGAAAGGAGGAGTCTATCAATGGTAGCTCGTATGAAAGAAAAATACACAAATGATATCCGCCCTCTTCTCCAGGAGAAATTCAACTATTCCAATTGTATGCAGATCCCCAAATTGGATAAGGTCGTTGTCAACATGGGTCTGGGCGAAGCCATTCAAAATCCTAAGGCATTGGACGCGGCTGTTGGTGATCTTACTACCATCACCGGACAAAAACCCACCGTCACCAAAGCGAAAAAATCTATTTCTGCTTTTAAGGTGCGGGAAGGTATGTCCATTGGCTGTAAGGTGACCTTGCGGGGAGACCGGATGTATGAATTTGTTGATAGATTGATTTCTGTTGCATTGCCCCGGGTCCGCGACTTCAAAGGTGTTTCCGAAAAGGCATTTGACGGCCGTGGCAATTATACTCTTGGCTTGAAAGAACAGATCATTTTTCCTGAGATCGAGTACGATAAGATCGACCGGCTGCGTGGGATGGAGATTTGCTTCGTAACCAGCGCCAAGACCGATGAAGAGTGTAAAGAAATGCTTCGGCTCATGGGTATGCCTTTCCGTGAGAACTAATGCATTCCCACTAAAAGTAATTTCAAGGGGGGAAAATCGTGGCTAAAACATCCATGGTGGTGAAGCAACAGCGCAAGCCTAAGTTTCAGGTGCGGGGATACAACCGCTGCAAAATCTGCGGCCGGCCCCATGCTTATATGAGAAAATTTGGTATTTGCCGGATTTGCTTCCGTGAGCTTGCCTATAAAGGAGAGATTCCTGGTATTACCAAGTCTAGTTGGTAATCAGGAAGCAACAAGGAAGGAGGTTTGTTTTATGGTAATGACAGATCCTATTGCCGATTTCCTAACCAGAATCCGCAATGCCAATATGGTGATAATGGATAAAGTGGAAATTCCTGCATCTAAAACAAAAATGTCCTTGGCAAATATTCTGAAAGAGGAAGGTTTTGTCAAAGATGTAGAATATATTGAGGACGGCAAACAAGGTATTATCCGTGTCTATTTAAAATTTGGTGCTAACCGTGAAAAAGTTATCACCGGTTTGAAGCGGATTTCCAAACCCGGTCTCCGGGTGTATACTGGGAAAGATGAACTCCCTCGTGTATTGGGTGGCCTTGGTATTGCCATCATTTCCACCTCCAATGGACTGATGACTGATAAGAAAGCCCGTCAGCTCGGTCTTGGCGGAGAAGTTTTGTGTTATGTTTGGTAGGGGCTAACCCCGTAATCGCTTAGGAGGTGTGAGAATGTCTCGTATTGGTAGGATGCCTATTACAGTACCAAGCGGTGTCCAGGTTACCATAGATGGCAATAAAGTTGAGGTGAAGGGGCCTAAAGGCACTTTGGTCCGGGAGTTTCGTCCCGAGATCTCCGTTGCTTTAGAAGATGGCGTGTTGCACGTCACCCGTCCTAATGATGAATCGGAAACCCGCGCTTATCATGGTTTGACCCGCGCGCTTTTGGCCAATATGGTTACCGGCGTTACTGCTGGTTTTGAAAAAAAATTAGATTTGGTTGGTGTCGGTTACCGTGCCGCCATGCAAGGCAAGGTCTTAGTGCTGACTGTGGGCTATTCCCACCCTGTGGAAATGGATCCCGGCGCAGACCTGCAAGTAGCGGTTCCTGCTCCCAATAAAATCGTAATCACCGGTATTGATAAGGAAAAGGTTGGCGAATTTGCTGCTAACGTACGTAAAGTCCGTCCGCCTGAGCCCTATAAAGGCAAAGGGATCCGTTATCAGGACGAAGTGGTTCGTCGTAAAGCCGGGAAAGCCGGTTTGAAGAAGTAAGGCGGCTTTAATCCGAAGACTGCAAGTTGTTTACGGAAGGATGTGAAAAGTTTTGTACAGCAAGGTTAACCGTAAAGCGGTTCGGGCAAAAAAACATTACCGGATTCGTAAGAATATTTCAGGTACGCCGGAGTTTCCGCGTCTGTGCATATACCGTAGCGCGAAACACATGTATGCGCAGATTATTGATGACACAAAGGGCGTGACCCTGGCAGCGGCTTCCACATTGGATCCTTCTTTGAAAGGAAGCAATGGCGGCAACACAGAGGCTGCGAAAAAAGTAGGCCTGTTAATGGCGGCCAAGGCTCAGGAGAAAGGCATCAAAGCAGTAGTCTTTGACCGGGGCGGCCTCCTCTATCACGGCCGGGTCGCGGCTTTGGCGGAAGGTGCCAGAGAAGGCGGCCTGGAATTCTAAGGGATTAGGAGGGAAATAAATGGCAAGAATAGACACTAGAGATAGTGGTTCTGAGCTGATTGAAAAGGTTGTAAATATCAACCGCGTGGCAAAAGTTGTCAAAGGCGGTCGGCGGTTCTCCTTCAGCGCCCTGGTGGTTGTGGGCGATGGCAACGGCAATGTGGGCGCCGGTATCGGCAAAGCCGCCGAAGTGCCGGAAGCCATCCGTAAGGGTACCGAAGATGCCAAAAAAAATATGATCAATGTTCCGATTGTCAATACTACCGTGCCCCATGAGGTCACAGGCTCGTATGGCGCAGGGAAAGTTCTCTTGAAACCGGCTGCTCAAGGTACCGGCGTGATTGCCGGCGGCCCTGTTCGTGCCGTATTGGAGTCTGTTGGGATCAGCAATATCCTTACCAAATCTTTAGGTTCTAACAATTCGATTAATATGGTGCGGGCAACTTTACAAGGCCTTGAGTCCCTGAAAAAAGCCGAAGATGTCGCTCGTCTGCGGGGGAAATCCGTAGAAGAAATTCTGGGCTAGGAGGGCATAATGATGGCTAAAATTAAAATTACCTTAGTCAAGAGTTTTATTGGCTACAATAAAAAGCAAAGACAGACCGTGAAAGCCCTGGGTCTTACCAAACTGAATAGCAGCGTTGTGCAAAACGATACCCCGGACATCCTTGGTAAAGTTCAAAGCATCGCCCATTTGGTCAAGGTGGAAGAAGCCTAGTAGGCTATATGTAAGGGAGGTGTGACAATGAAGCTTAGTGAATTAAAACCTGCGGCTGGCTCCCGTAAAACGGGTACCCGTATCGGTAGAGGGATCGGTTCCGGTTTGGGAAAAACCTCCGGTCGTGGTCATAAAGGTCAAAAAGCCCGTTCCGGCGGTGGCACCCGTCCCGGTTTTGAAGGTGGGCAAATGCCGATGCAACGCCGTTTACCGAAACGCGGTTTCACCAATATCTTCAAAAAAGATATTGTGGAAGTGCATCTAGCTGATCTGAACTGCTTCGAAGACGGTACCCAGGTAACTGCGGAACTGCTTTGGGAAGCAGGGGTTATCAATAAGATTGCCGATGGCGTGAAAGTATTGGCGAATGGTGACATCACCAAGAAACTCACCGTTTGCGTTGCTTGCAGCAAAACTGCTGCTGAAAAAATTGTTGCAGCCGGCGGAAAAGTTGAGGTGAACTAATTTGTTTGCTACTTTTATCAATGCCTGGAAAATTGAAGAGTTGCGGAAAAAGATCATCTTTACTTTGTTGATGTTCGGTGTCTACCGTTTGGGCGCCCATATCCCGATCCCGGGGATCAACCATGAGATTTTGGAAAGCCTGATGGGTGGTAATCTTTTTGGCATGCTGGATACCTTTTCCGGCGGTTCCTTTAAGAGTTTTACCATTTTCGCAATGGGGATCATGCCCTATATCAATGCTTCAATTATCATGAACTTGTTAACCGTAATTATTCCATATTTTGAGCGGTTAGCCAAGGAAGGTGCAGAAGGCCGTAAGAAAATGGCTGAATATACCCGCTACGGTACCGTTGTTCTCGGTTTCCTGCAAGCCATTGCCATGTCTACCTATCTGCGTAGTGCGTTGGTAAATCCCAGCATTGGCAATATGTTGATCATTGCTTTGACCATTACGGCCGGTACCGCATTTTTGATGTGGTTAGGGGAACTGATTACGGAAAAAGGGATCGGGAACGGTATTTCCTTAATCATTTTTGCAGGTATCGTTTCCAGGCTGCCTAATGGTATCTCCACCATGTGGGGTTATTTGAAGGGCGGACAAACCAATTTCTTTACCTTATTTATTTTTGTTATTCTGGCCATTATTATTATTGCGGGTGTTGTCGCCATTCAGGAAGGCGAACGTAAGATCCCGGTGCAATATGCCAAAAGAGTGATCGGCCGGAAAATGTATGGCGGTCAATCCAGCCATATCCCCATTAAAGTAAACCAAGTAGGGGTTATTCCCATTATTTTTGCAATGTCTATCTTGATGTTGCCTACGACCATTGCCGGTTTCTTCCCACAGAATGGTTTTGCTGCTTGGATCACAAGGGTATTGTCATATCAACATCCTGCCTATATGATTACCTATGCATTGTTGATTCTTTTCTTCACCTATTTCTACACTGCGGTTACCTTTAATCCCGCGGATGTGGCTGAAAATCTGAAGAAAAACGGCGGCTTTATCCCCGGGTTGCGTCCCGGTCGGCCAACTGCCGAATATTTGGATAAGATTATGACCAGGATCACTCTAGCTGGTGCTGTTTTCTTGGCTGTTATCGCTTTAATGCCGTACATTGCCATCAGAATTTCCGGCTTGAACATCTATTTTGGCGGCACTTCGCTTTTGATTGTGGTTGGTGTGGCTCTGGATACCATGAAACAGTTGGAATCCCATATGCTGATGCGGCACTATCAAGGCTTCATGAAGTAATGGAGGTGCAATCATGAGACTGGTACTCATGGGGAAGCCGGGGGCCGGTAAAGGTACCCAGGCGGAAAGCATTGTGAGAAAGCTTTTTATTCCCCACATTTCCACCGGAGATATGTTTCGGGCCGCGATCCAGACGGAGACCGCCATGGGAAAGCTGGCAAAGGAATATATCGAAAAAGGGCAATTGGTTCCCGATGAAGTTACCATTGGCATCGTGAAAGACCGGTTGTCTCAACCGGATTGCAAGGAAGGCTTTCTTTTGGATGGTTTTCCCCGCAATGTTGCGCAGGCTCAGGCTTTAGAAGAGATGTTAAAAGAATTTGGCACAAATTTGGATGCGGTCATTGATATCAATGTACCGGATGAAAAATTAGTTGAACGTTTGACAGGCCGGCGCGTCTGCCGTTCCTGTGGTTTGTCTTATCATATGCTTTACAACCCTCCGGCAACCCCGGATGTTTGTGATAAATGTGGCGGCGAGTTGTATCAGCGCAGCGACGATACGGAAGAAACGGTACGCAGCCGTTTGGCCGTTTACGAATCAAAAACTGCTCCTTTGCTGCAATATTACAAGGAACATGGCTTACTCCATGTAATTAACGGAGATCAGCCCATCAATGTTGTCTTGGCCGAGGTCGGAAAGGCGCTGGATGGAAACTGGTCGTAGAAAGCCTTTGGATAGCCTGCCGGTAAACCACGGCAGGGCAGAGGCCCTTGCCATGAAATCTAGGGTCAATAGCGGAAGCTGTCCGGAAATGAATTTTGGCAAAGCTTGCTTTTGTGGTGAAGCAAAGGGGATTCCTCAGCCTCTCTTGTTTATAAATTACGGAGATTACCGCCCGTATCCCACAAAAAAGGCCGGCTGCAGTAGTCGAGGTGGTAAGGGATGAAAGATGATTCAGACAACAGATTTTTAGCAGTGGGTCATCTGGTCCGCTCGAAAGCAGGACGGGATAAAGGTTCGTATTATCTTGTCTTGGGACCTGCCGATGATGATAGGTGTCTGCTCCTAGTGGATGGCAGAAAGCGGGGCATTAATTCCCCAAAACGTAAAAATATTTCCCACCTACAGATGACCAATAAAGTTTCCAGGGAGCTTTTAAAAAAGGTTACTGCCAAAAGCGTCCTAAGGGATGAAGATATTCGTTGGTATTTGGCAGAATTTGATGTTGACCAGTAGGGAAAGACAGGAGGTCGATTGCATGTCCAAACAAGATGGAATTGAAGTAGACGGAACTGTAATTGAGCCGTTGCCTAATGCGATGTTTATGGTTGAATTAGCCAACGGCCATCAGGTCTTAGCACATGTTTCCGGTAAGATCCGGATGAATTTCATCCGCATCCTGCCTGGGGATAAAGTGACGGTGGAGCTTTCCCCCTATGACCTGAAACGGGGCCGCATTGTATATCGTTTTAAATAGTCCAGTCCACCGCATATCCGGTAAAGGAGGTTTTTAACAGTGAAAGTTCGCACATCTGTAAAACCTATTTGCGAAAAGTGCAAAATTATTAAACGCAGAGGCGTTGTTATGGTAATCTGCGAAAATGCCAAGCATAAGCAAAAACAAGGCTAGCTGGTATTCCTTTTCAGTTGCTCAGATGAGAAATTTTCTAGTGGAGGTGTTTACACTAAATGGCACGTATTGCTGGTGTGGACCTGCCCAGAGATAAAAGGGTAGAGATCGCTCTCACTTATATCTTTGGAGTTGGCCTGCCGACTTCTCAAAAAGTCTTGGCAGAAGCAGACGTTAATCCGGATACCCGGATTAAGGATCTGACCGAAGATGAAATTGCCCGCATCCGTGAAGTCCTGGAACGCACGACGCCTGTGGAAGGCGACCTGCGGCGGGAAATTGCATTAAATATCAAACGTTTAACCGAAATCGGTTGCTATCGCGGCATTCGCCATCGCCGGGGTCTGCCTGTGCGCGGTCAGAATACCAAAAATAACGCCCGGACAAGAAAAGGCCCCAAACGGGTCGCGGGCTCCAAGCGTAAAAAATAAGGGAAGGGGGTTTCTCAATGGCTCGCAGACAAGTTCGCAAAAGGAAAGAAAAGAAAAACATTGAGTATGGGGTCGTTCATATTCAGTCCACATTCAATAATACCGTTATCACCATCAGCGATAAAGCCGGAAATGCCATTTCCTGGTCCTCTGCCGGTTCTATGGGCTTTAAAGGTTCCCGGAAAAGCACTCCCTTCGCAGCGCAAATGGCTGCCGAGGCCGCTGCTAAGGAAGCGATGATCCATGGCATGCGCCAGGTGGAATGCATGGTGAAAGGGCCCGGCTCCGGCCGTGAAGCCGCAATCCGCGCTTTACAGGCCGTCGGTTTGGAAGTCAACATGATTAAGGATGTTACGCCTATTCCCCACAATGGGTGTCGGCCGCCTAAAAGAAGAAGAGTCTAGGGAGGTATGGTTTAATGGCAAGATATACAGAAGCTGTATGCAGACTGTGCCGCCGGGAAGGGCTGAAACTTTATTTGAAGGGTGACCGCTGCTATAGTGACAAATGCGCCATGAACAAACGGGCTTTTGCTCCCGGTCAACATGGTCAAGGCCGCAAAAAGGTTTCCGAATATGGGATTCAATTGCGGGAAAAACAAAAAGTACGCCGGATTTACGGCATCCAGGAAAAACAATTCCGTCTTTATTTTGCAAAAGCGGAACGGCAAAAAGGCATTGTGGGCGAGAATCTCTTACGTTTGCTGGAATGCCGTTTAGACAATGTGGCTTACCGTCTTGGTTTTGGCGTTTCCCGTGCGGAAGCCCGCCAACTGGTTCGGCATGGTCATTTTACCGTAAATGGCAAGAAAGTCAATATTCCTTCTTATCTGGTCAGGATCGGTGATACCATTGCCGTGAAAGAAAAGAGCAAAGAGTCTCCGAAATTCCAAGGAATGCTGGAAGCCTTGGCGCATAAGACCATTCCTGCCTGGTTGGATCTGGATAAGACCGCTTTGGTTGCCAAAGTAGTCACCCTGCCTACCAGAGAAGATATCGACATTGCCATCAACGAACAACTGATCGTTGAGTTGTATTCCCGTTAAGAATGGTACGCACGTGTTTAAAAGAAGGAGGGCGGTAATCTGTGTTTGGTATTGAAAAGCCCAGAATTCAATGCGAAGAGATGGCCGAAGATTATTCCTACGGCCGCTTTGTTGTAGAGCCTCTGGAAAGAGGCTATGGCATCACGTTGGGGAATTCTTTGCGCCGGATTCTTCTTTCCTCTCTGCCTGGGGCAGCGGTTACCGCTGTACAAATTGAAGGCGTACTTCATGAGTTTTCCACCACGTCCGGGGTTTTGGAAGATATCACCGATATCATCTTGAACCTGAAAGGTTTGGCTGTGAAAATGTACGGTGATGAAGAGCAAACCATTTATGTGGAAGCGGAAGGGCCCTGTGAAGTAACCGCCAAAGATATTCGTTGCGGCGCGGATGTGGAGATCAACAATAGTGATCACCATATTGCCACCTTGGAGCCTGACGGCCGCTTGTATATGTCCATTTCCGTAGGAAAAGGCAGAGGCTATGTCAGCGCTGACAAAAACAAAAAAGAAGGTCAACCCATCGGGGTCATCCCCATCGATTCGCTTTTTTCACCGGTGATTAAAGTGAACTATAAGGTGCAGCCCACCCGGGTCGGACAACAAACTGACTATGATAAATTGACCCTGGAAGTATGGACAGACGGCACCATCGCTCCCGATGAAGCAGTCAGTACCAGCGCGCGCATTCTGAACGATCATCTGAAGCTCTTTATCGGTCTGACCGAAACAGTGCCTGATGAAGTGGCCTTGGTGGAAAAAACTGAGGATATCAAGAATAAATTGCTGGAATTGACCATTGAGGAATTGGATTTGTCGGTACGTTCCTACAACTGCTTAAAACGGGCGGGGATCAATACCGTCCACGAATTGACCCAGCGCAGTGAAGAAGATATGATGAAAGTACGGAACCTGGGTCGCAAATCCTTGGAGGAAGTCACCGCCAAATTGCTTGAATTGGGGTTGGCTCTCCGCAGCAATGAGGAATAGGAGGTCTGCTTAATGGGATACCGTAAATTAGGGGTAAAAAGCCAGCATCGCCGGGCTATGTTCCGGAATATGGCTACTTCCCTTTTAAAAAATGGCAAGATTGAAACCACGGAAACCCGTGCCAAAGAAATTGCCGGCGTAGTGGAAAAAATGATCACCTTGGGCAAACAAGGGGATTTAGCCGCTCGCCGCAACGCTTTGGCTTATCTCATGGAAGAAGATGTGGTTACCAAGCTTTTTGCCGAGATCGCTCCCCGTTATGAAAAACGTCAGGGCGGCTATACCCGGATTATTAAAACTGCAAAAAGAAAAGGCGATGGAGCTCCCATGGCTTTGATTGAATTAGTTTAATTTGTTATACCTGTGGATATCCTACGATATTGATTCCTATCAATGAAATCTTAAGATATCGATAGATATCCCATGATACTTTGCGCAAAGTTGAAGTCAGGAAACTTTTCCTGGCTTTACTTTTTTCGGAGGCGTTATGTTTTCCGTAGAAAATATCAGTTACAGCTATCAGACAACACAGGGGATTTTCCCCGCCCTGGCAGAGGTCTCCCTGCAAATCCCAAAAGGCCAATGGTGCTGTATCGCAGGGGCCAATGGTTCTGGAAAATCGACCTTGGCCAGGCATCTGAACGGCCTGCTCTTGCCGGAGCAAGGCCGGGTGCTTTCCTGCGGCCTTGACACCGCCCAAGAAGATAACCTGGTGGCCATCCGCCGTAAGGTGGGGTTTGTGTTTCAGAATCCCGATAACCAAATGGTCGGTAATACCATAGAAGAAGATGTGGCTTTCGGCCTGGAAAACGCCGGAGTGCCCCGACAGGAAATGAAACGGCGCATTGCCAAGGCTCTTGCCGCCGTCGGCTTGCCGGATATGGAAGCCAGGGATCCGGTGCGGCTTTCCGGCGGCCAAAAGCAGCGTCTTGCTATTGCCGGCGCCTTGGTGATGGAGCCGGAGGCGTTGATCTTGGATGAATCCACCGCTATGCTGGACGGCGCCGGCCGCCATGATATTTTGCATCTTTTAACGAAACTGCACCGTGAAGGGTTGACCATTGTGATGATCAGTCATGATATGGAAGAGGCTATGCTGGCGGATTCCCTGGTAATTATGTCTAAAGGCCGCTTGGTTGCCACCGGCTCTCCCCGGGAAATCTTTGCCCGCATGGCCCAGGGAGAAAGCTGGGATATTGATGTGCCCGAAGTCAGCCGTATCGGCGGCGCCTTAACCGAAATGGGGATGGCGGCGGCTTTGCGGGATGTGTTGACCGTAGAAGAAATGGTGGCGAAGCTATGTCCATAGCCTTTCATGATGTAAGCTATCAATACGCTCCCGGCACCCCCTGGGCTCACGGAGCCTTAAAACACATCAGTTTTCAGGTGAATAACGGTGAGACCGTAGGCATCGTGGGGCATACCGGTTCGGGGAAATCCACCTTGGCTCAGATCGCCACCGGCCTTTTAAAGCCCGATTCCGGCACTGTGAATGTAGCAGGCATCATGCTGGATCATAAGGTCAATCCGCCCCGCAAAGAAATGATCCGCCGCATCGGCATGGTCTTTCAATATCCCGAGACGCAGCTGTTTGGTGAGACGGTAGAGGAAGATGTGGCTTTTGGCGCCAAAAACCGGGGTTATACGCCGGAGAAAGTGGCCAGATCGGTGCGGGAAGCCATGGCGCTGGTGGGTTTGGATGAGAGCTATCTGAAACGGAGTCCTTATCTACTCTCCGGCGGCGAGAAGCGCCGGGTCGCCATTGCCGGAGTCTTAGCCATGTCGCCGCAGATTCTGATCTTGGACGAGCCCACGGCGGGGCTGGATGCTTCGGGACGCCGGGAATTTCATCAAATGCTCAAAGCGTGGCAAAAAAGAGAGGGCGCCATTATCTTATGGATCAGTCATGATATGGCGGAATTGGCTCAGATCGCAAAGCGGGTCTTGGTTTTAGAAGACGGCAACCTGCTTTGGGACGGCGCTTTGGCAAAAGCCTTGCGGCAGCCCGACGTCTGGCAAAAGGCGGGATTGGCTCTGCCCAAATCGGCGCAACTGGTACAGCGTCTGACCGCCCTGGGATATCATCTGGACGATACCGCCATCACACCGGATGCGGCGGCAGCAGCTATTTATCGCTGGCACAAGGAGGGAAGGCCATGAGCAAGACCCTTCACATCGGCCAGTATTATCCCGCAGAATCTTTGTTGCATGCCCTGGACCCTCGCAACAAGATCCTGATTTGTCTCATCTATGTGGTGGCAGTCTTTTTCGCCAGGAGCTGGATGGCTTTCTTGCCCCTGGTAGTTTTTGCTTTCGCGGCGGTCTATTTGAGTAAAGTGCCGCCAAAGGCTGTTTTACGGACGTTGAGAGGAATCTTTTTTATCCTGATATTTGCCGGTTTGATGAACTTGTTTTTTACGCCCGGCCAAGAAGTATGGCACTGGGGCATTTTAACCGTTACCAGGGAAGGTATCCATAAAAGCGGTATGATGCTTCTGCGGCTGTTGCTTTTGGTGGGCGTCAGCTCTCTTTTGACCTTGACCACTTCTCCCTTACATTTGACCCATGGCATGGAACGTTTGCTGAATCCGTGGAAGCGGTTGGGGGTTCCCGCCCATGAGCTTTCCATGATGCTCTCCATCGGCTTGCGCTTTATCCCGATCCTCATGGATGAGATGGATATCATCATAAAGGCTCAAAAGGCCCGGGGCGCCGATTTACAGCACGGCCCATTCATGGAACGCCTGCAAGGAATCATCGCGGTGGTGGTGCCGCTTTTTGTCAGTGCTTTGAAACGGGCGGATGAACTGGCGGAAGCCATGGAAGCCAGAGGCTACCATGGCGGCGAGGGCCGCACCACGTTATATGAATTGCTTTGGAAAAACGTCGATACCGCCGCCATGTTTTGTACCATAGCCATGGTGGCGCTAGTGATCCTTTTATAATCAATTTATAATCAATAAGAAGCAAGCAGGTGCAAGATGCGGAATATATGTTTAAAGATTGCTTATGACGGTACCCGGTATATCGGGTGGCAGCGGCAGCCTGACTGGCGTGGCGAAAGTATACAAGGCATTTTGGAGCAAGCCTTGAAAAAGGTGCTCTATGAGGAGGTCAGCCTTTTAGGAGCCGGTCGCACCGACTCAGGTGTGCATGCCTATGGCCAGCAGGCAACCTTTTTTACGGAGAAACCAATACCCCTAGAGCAGCTGCCCTATGCCATGAAGTGCCTGTTGCCGCCGGATATCGTGGTGCTGGAAGCCAAGGAGATGCCACTTCAATTTCACGCCCGCTTTAATGCCAAAGGCAAGCGTTACCGCTATACCATGATCTGCGGCAAACCGGATATGTTCAACTGGCGCTATGCCTATTTTCATCGCAAGAAGCTGGATTATGCGGCTATGGCGGCAGGCGCCAGGCTTTTTTGCGGCAGCCATGATTTCCGGGCTTTTACCGTCAACAACCGGCGTGTGGTGGAAAACTATACCCGCCAGATCGAGTCTTGTACCTTTTCAAAAATCGAAAGAGCCTCAAACGGCCTCTTGCCTTGGGAACAGGCCTGGGATGCCTGGGCGCTGGAGATCCGGGGCGAAGGCTTTCTATATAAAATGGTCCGCCTGATTGCCGCCTCTCTTTTTGCCTTAGGACAAGGCAGGATCACCATGGATGAGCTGCAAAAGGCTCTGGAAGGCCAAGAAAAGATCCTGGCCGCGCCGTTGCCTCCCCAAGGGCTTGTTTTGCTTGAAGTATGCTACTAAACTGATTTTATGATTGATTTTGCGTAGGGGATAGACAAATTTCTTAGCGCAGGGAGAATTTTTGCCTCTTGATCATGATGCGGCAAGATTTTCTTAGGATTATTAGAAATGAAGGAAGCGAATCAGGAAAAATTCTTTCGGTCCAACAGGAAAAATCCTTGACACAGGCGGGATCGTAAGATTATAATATTATAGTGACCTTATTGTACAGCCCCGTCGATAAGGTTAAAAACAACCAACTATGTGAGAAGCAGCAATTTGAGGAGGGAATACTGTGCCGACCTATATAGCAAAGCCCGGGGATATTACCCGTAAATGGTATATTCTCGATGCAGCCAATAAACCGTTAGGTAAGGTGGCATCCGAAGCAGCCCGTCTTTTACGTGGCAAGCATAAACCTATTTATACCCCCAATATCGATACCGGTGATTTCGTTATTGTGATCAATGCCAAAAACGTTCTTTTGACCGGCGATAAATTGAATAAAAAAATGTATTACCATCACTCCCGTTATCCCGGTGGCTTATCTTCTATCAGCTATGGGCAATTACTGAACAAAAAACCTGAATTGGCTATAGAAAAAGCAGTCAAAGGGATGTTGCCCAAAGGCCCTTTGGGCCGTCAAATGTACCAGAAGCTGAAGGTTTATGCCGGGTCTGAGCACCTGCAGCAAGCGCAAAAACCTGAAGTCTGGCAATGGCAATGGTAGTAAGGCAGAAAGGCGAAGGGAGGAAATCATATGACAGAAAATAAATATTACGGCACCGGCCGCCGCAAAAACGCCATCGCAAGAGTTTGGCTGGTTCCCGGTTCCGGTAATTTCAGCATTAACCAACGTGGTTTGGAAGAGTATTTTGGTAAAAAGACCTTGGAAATGATCGTAAGACGTCCTTTGGAGCTTACTTCCAGCTTAGCCAAATATGACGTGATCGCTACCGTCAAAGGCGGCGGCGTCAGCGGTCAGGCAGGCGCAGTTCGTCATGGCATCGCTCGCGCTTTGGTGCAAGCCAATGCGGAAAACCGTCCTGTATTGAAGAGCGCCGGTTTGATGACCCGTGACCCCAGAATGACCGAAAGAAAGAAATACGGCTTAAAGAAAGCCCGGAGAGCCAGCCAGTTCTCCAAACGTTAGGATTGCCTTTTGCAAGGCTCCTGCTCCTATGGACGCAGGAGCCTTTTTATATTCCGGCTTCAGCCGGCTTCGTGGGGTGAATAGGTTCATTATGCCACTATTTTATAGATGGACATGCCGGCTTGCCTGTGCCGGTTTCGGGGTATGGATGTACAAAAAATAGAGATTGATTTGAGATTTCAGTACGGCATGTTGTAGTTTGTGGATGCCAGCTCAGAGAAGCTTGGCCAGTGCCTCTTAGATAATCTCATTGCAAAATAAAGGATTTGGACCGGAAAGAGCGAAATTTTTTATTATTAAAAGTATCATTAAAAAAGTCTAAGGAGGTGGGCCGGCATTGGTTCCGATTATTATTGTGATGGCCGGCAAGAGCAATAGCGGCAAAACGACGCTGATTCTTTCTTTATTCCCGGAATTAACCAAACGGGGTATCCGGGTAGGGGTTGTCAAGCATAGCCGCCATTTTGATTTTGACCGTCAGGATAAGGACAGCAGCCGTCTCACTGCCGCCGGACTTTCTCAGTTGATACTGGCCTCCCCGGATCAGATCGTTAAAATTGAGCATCCGCCGGAAGAGCCACAGCTTCTTGATTTGGCGGCAAAGTTCCATAATGTGGATCTGATCCTGGCCGAGGGATATAAAAATGGCGATTTGCCTAAAATAGAGATCATGCGACGGGAATGCAACAATACCTTATATGCCGACCCCCGGCAGCTTTTGGCGGTGGTGGGAAATATGCCGGAAGCCTGCCCCGAAACAGTGCCTTATTTTGCTTTTGATGATGTTGCCGGGATCTGTAATATCATAGAACATTATATAAAAACATTTCAAAACATTTAGGAGCATGATATGAGTGAATTAAGTGAATTAAGTCATCTGGACGAGCAGGGCCGCGCCAGAATGGTGGATGTTACCGCTAAAGGGGATACTTGCCGGGAAGCGACAGCAAGAGGCGCCGTTTTGATGCATCCTGAGACCCTGGCGCTGATTAAAAACGGAACGGTCCAAAAAGGGGATGTCCTGGCCGTAGCGCAGGTTGCTGCGGTCATGGCTGCTAAAAAAACGCCGGAGCTCATCCCTATGTGTCACCCTTTGCTTTTAACAGGTGTAGCGGTAGAGTTTCAAATTGATGAAGCCGAAAGCGAGGTGCTGATTCAAGCCACTGTACGCCTGACCGGCAAGACCGGCGTGGAGATGGAAGCTTTGACCGCAGTAAGCGTGGCGGCGCTTACCATTTACGATATGTGCAAAGCAGTAGACAAAGCCATGGTCATCCGCGATATCCGTTTGGTGACAAAAAGCGGCGGCAAAAGCGGTGAATACCAAAGGGAAGGTGAAACGGAATGGCAAAAATCGTAGCGGTATGCACCAGTCCTAAAAAAGGTATGCGCAAGGTCAATGTGGGGCAAGGCATGCTGGTGCGGGAATTTGGTTTAGAGGGCGATGCCCATGGCGGCAAATGGCACCGCCAGGTCAGTTTACTGGCTGAAGAAAGCATTGATAAGATGCGGGCCAAGGGTCTAGACGTTCATGCCGGAGATTTTGCCGAAAATATCACGACGCAGGGCATTGAGCTTTATACCTTGCCGGTAGGCGCCAGGATGCGCTTAGGTAGGCAGGCTTTGGGCGAGGTAACCCAGATTGGCAAGGAATGTCACAGCCATTGTGCCATTTATCAGCAGGCCGGCGATTGTGTCATGCCTCGGGAAGGTATTTTTATTCGCGTTCTGCGCGGCGGTGAGATTCAGACAGGGGACGATTTGAAATTGGATCGTTTTATCACGGTAGGTGTTTTGATCGCCAGCGACAAGGGCGCTAGAGGCGAACGGCAGGACGGCTGCCGCGCCGTTATCGAAGAGAAAATCTCTACGATCTCAGGGGAGATTCTGGAATATGATATTGTGCCCGATGAGCGGAAGATTCTTGCCGACACTTTGCGGCAATGGGCGGATGAAGTGGGACTTGACTTGATCCTGACCAGCGGAGGCACAGGTTTCTCGCCCCGGGATGTGACTCCGGAGGCCCTTTTAGATGTGGTGGAACGGCAGGTTCCCGGGATCCCCGAAGCCATGCGGGCAGCAGGTAAAGCCATAACGCCCCGGGCGATGCTGACCCGTTCTCTGGCCGGTATTCGGGGGAAAAGCCTTATCATCAATCTACCCGGCAGTCCCAAAGCGGTAGCGGAGAATCTGGACGCCATTTTGCAGGCGCTTCCCCACGGCATTGAAACCCTGCGCGGCATGGCGGGGGAATGCGCCAGATAGTCTTCCTTGATCTTATCATTTGGTTTGCCAGAGTGTTTTCCGGGATGCTAAAAAGATGTACCGGGAGTGCAGGGAGGTTTTGTCGACATTTTTGGCTTTCTTAAAGAGATTTTATGGAAAGTATTTCTTTTTTAAATAGGAAGAAAGCAATTGACGAAAAATCAAAAGCACCTTTATACGGCAAATGAGCAAAGACGATTTTCTTGTTGGAGGGCTTGTAATATTCAGGCTTGCCAGGGCATAGATATAAGCAAAAACAGGAGGTGCTTCTATGCCCTGGACATTTTTTTCCGCCATACGCCTGCGTTATCCCTGGCTGATCCTGACTTGCCTTATTTTGGCGGGGGGGCTGTTGGCCATTTTTTACAATACGGGAAAGAACCTGCCGGTAGCGGGTGTCATTTCTTCGGATCTCAATGACCGTGTCATCGTCGTTGACGCCGGACATGGGGGATTCGATCCCGGCGCGGTAGGCGTAACAGGTGTTTTGGAAAAGGATATTGCTTTGGATGTCTCTCAAAAGCTGACGTCATTGCTGGAAATGAGTGGCGCCAAAGTCGTCTGTACCCGTACTGGCGACGAAGCTTTGGGAAATAATAAAAAAGAAGATATCCGTAAAAGAGCGGAAATGGCGGTGGACAGCGGCTGTGATATTTTCCTCAGCATTCAGGCCAACAGCATTCCCAATGCCAAATTACGGGGCGCTCAGGTCTTTTACCATCCTAATTCTCAAGAGGGTTACCGTTTGGCCGATAATGTGCAAAATGAGATCATTCGGGTACTGAAAAACACCAAACGGCAGGCTTTGCCCATCAAAGATGTTTTTCTCTTGAAAAATTTAGCCATGCCTGCCGTTGTGGTAGAAGTCGGCTTTTTGTCCAATGCCGAAGAAGAGGCTCTGTTGAAAGATGCCGATTATCAAAACCGGATGGCATGGAGTGTTTATAGCGGCATTGTCAATTATTTTGCGGGGGATGCGGCAACGGATCGGATCATCGAGGGACAATGAAGCTTTTGTGAGTAGCATAACCTTAATTATATATTATATATAATATTATTTTTTAAACAATGTTTTAAAAATAATATTTTCTCACAGGAGAATCTTATGAAGGTGTCGAACATAAATCATCATGAAGGAGGAAGGATGAGACCGATGTCTTTTATTTTTTCAACAGCATGGGGCGGTGTTTTGGCCGAATGTAATGAAAACGGGCTTTGTCGCTTAGACCTTCCTCAAAAAGGTCTGGTTGCGCAAGGCGTCCCGATCTCTCCTTTGGAAAAAGAGGTGGCGGCGCAGGTGCGGGCTTATCTCCACGGCGAGTTGCGGCAATTTTCTCTGCCTCTGGATTGGCAGGTGCTGGGTAGAGAAGGAGGTTTTTTCCGCCGGGTTTATCAGGCATGTGCCGCCATCCCTTTTGGACATGTTTTGTCTTACCAGGCACTGGCAGAGCTGGCTGGTTCACCCAAAGCCAGCCGTGCCGTGGGACAAGCCATGGCGAAGAATCCCGTCACCTTGGTGGTGCCTTGACACCGCGTATTGGCGGCCGGCGGCAGCCTGGGTGGTTTCGGCGGTGGGCTGGATATGAAAAGACAGCTCTTACAGTTGGAGGATAACGCTTTTATTTTAAAAAACGGCGGGAAACATGGTATTAAATGAGGTGCCCTATGCATGAAAAAAAGTACAAAAACGAATCCAACCATTATGTGCCCCTTGAGGACAAGTCGGTGAATTGTTTGCTTTGCCCTATCGGTTGTTTGCTATACCCGGGCGAGACCGGCGTTTGCCATTGCCGGGTGAACCGGAACGGGCATTTATTATCCTTAAATTACGGCTGGATTCGCGCCCTTTCCATGGAGCCTATGGAAAATGCGGGATTTACTCATTTTTATCCTGGCAGAAGCATTGTACGTACCGGTTCTTTTGGATGTCCCTTGCACTGTTCCTATTGCAGCGCACCAAAATTGCGCCATGCCGCAGGGAGTGGCAAGAATGTTCTGTCAAAGGATATTTTGGATTTGGTCCTTTCTCTGCGAAACCGAGATAATTGCGGCGTCGCCTACAGCTATGGGGAACCTGCTGTATGGCATGAATTTGTTTTGGAATGTGCTGCCTTGGTCAACAATGCAAGTTTGGTAAACGTAATGAACACTAACGGATTCTTAAATCGGGAGCCGCTGGAAGAGCTATTGCCGCTCATTGATGCCTGGAATATCGATTTGGGCGTTTTGGCGCAATACGGCATGCGGTGGGTTTGTGCGCGCAATACCGTCACCCGGGTGGTAAAATCCGGCCGTCATGTGGAACTGACCGTCCATATGCTGGCGGACGATCCCGACGCGCCGGAAAACATGAGCTATCTCGGAGAATATATCGCTAAGAATTGGGGTGAGATCATCCCGCTTCATATCGTTGGCATAACCGCCACACCGGAAGCACCGCCGCAATGCGATGAAAATTTAGCCTTAGCGGAAGAATACACCAAGCGATTTTTGCAATATGCTGATACAGATAAAAGATTTTAATCCTTTATCCCTTTCGCTTTCCGAACGATTGTCTGATCACTTTGGTCATGAGGAAAGCTGCCGCAGACAGATGCGCCTTGAACAAGAGGCGCATTTTTTTTGATTTCTTTGCGTACAAGTGCCGATCCCTAGGGTTACCAGGCAATCGCAGATGCGGGACTCCGTATGATTAATAGGATATTTATACATTATGCACCGCCTTTTTGCATTTTTATACAAAAATAGTTTATCCTGTGGCAGAGTATTCTATGCACCCTGAAAAAAAGTAAAAAAATGACGGGTTTCTAGTAAAAACTTTTGAAAAACTATTGCAAAAATATACATAAAAGGTGTATAATTACAATAATTCCGAAATGAAAGGAGCCTCAATATGATCAGAGCAGGAATTTTGGGGGCGGCCGGTTATGGCGGCGGCGAGCTTTTACGGCTCTTGTCCATGCACCCTCAAACGGAAGTTACTATTTTAGGCGGACACAATGCCGCCGGTAAAAATATATTAGAATCTTCGCCGCATTTGCGAGGATATTATGATATGATGGTGGAAGATGCCGACTGCGATATGCTGAAAGAAAAAGCCGATGTGGTTTTTCTGGCCTTGCCCCATGGCTTGGCGGTGGATATTGCTACCAAGTTAATTCCGGTCGGCGTTAAGGTCGTGGATCTAGGTGCGGATTTTCGTTTCCATGATACCAAGACCTACGAGACTTGGTATAAAGTGGAGCATAAAAATCCCCAACTAGCCAAAGAAGCCGTTTACGGTTTGCCCGAATTGTGGCGGGACGAAGTCAAAGGCGCTAGCTTGATCGCCAATCCCGGCTGCTATCCCACCAGCGCTATTTTAGGCCTTTCTCCCTTGTTAAAAAACGGCCTGATTGATCCCGGCAGCATTATCATTGACGCCAAATCCGGAGTCTCCGGTGCGGGCCGTACCCCTTCCGCAGGTAATATTTACACCGAGACCAATGAAACCATCAAGGCCTACGGCGTTACCACTCACCGGCATACTCCTGAGATCGAGGGTATGCTGAGCCGTATCGCCCAAAGAGAATTGACCGTTACTTTTACGCCACATTTGACGCCTATGAGCCGGGGCATCTTATCCACCATTTACGCGAATCTGCTGCCCCAGGCCGACGGTTGGGATCTTCAGGAACTGTATGAAACGGCCTATGCCGAGGAATTCTTTGTCCGGGTGCTGCCCAAAGGCACCTTGCCGCAAACTCAATGGGTGCGGGGCAGCAACTTCTGTGATATCGGCGTCACGGTAGACAAAAGAACTCATCGGGTAATCGTGGTTTCCGCCATTGACAATCTAGTGAAAGGGGCTGCCGGCCAGGCGGTGCAAAATATGAATCTTATCTTCGGCCTGCCGGAAAATACCGGATTGCTTTTACCCCCCGTTTTCCCTTAATTCATCTTAACGAAGCGACGATAAGACCTTCTGCAATCTTACCGGCAACTAATGGAAGACAATTGAGGCCTGACTGTGAAAGGAGCGTTTCTATGACATTGAAAGAAGTGCCCGGCGGCATTACGGCGGCTCAAGGTTTTATGGCCGGCGCTGTTCACGCGGGCGTAAAATCCAGCAATAAAACCAAAAAAGACGTAGCGGTACTCTATTCCAAGAAGCCGGCTTATGTCAGCGGCGTATTTACGCAAAATAAATTTGCCGCGGCTCCCGTCACCTGGTGCCGGGAGGTGGTAGCCTTAGGCAAGGCCCAGGCCATGGTGGTCAATAGCGGCAATGCCAATGCCTGCACCGGGGAGGAGGGCTTTGCCAACGCGGCAAAAATGGCCGCGTTGACCGGCGCCGCTTTCGGCGTAGACGGCAAAGAAGTCCTGGTGGCCTCTACCGGAGTCATCGGCCAGCAGCTGCCCATGGCGGTTGTTGAAAAAGGCATCCAACTCAGCGTGCAGGCTCTCTCGGAAGAAGGCAGCGATGGTGTGGCTGAAGCCATCATGACTACCGATACCTATAAAAAATCCCTCGCCGTCAGCTATGAATACGAAGGCAAGACCATTACCGTGGGCGGCATCGCCAAAGGTTCCGGCATGATCCATCCCAATATGGCCACTATGATCTGTATCATTACCACTGACTGCGCCGTTATGCCCGAAGCCTTGCATCAAGCTGTGAAAACGGCAGCGGACAAAGGCTTCAATATGGTGACTATCGATCAGGATACCAGTACAAATGATACCTGTGTTGCTTTTGCCAACGGAGCGGCCGGTAATACGCCGGTGATCCCCGGCGGGCCCGGTTATGCCGAATTCAGCACGGCTTTGTCTTATGTGGCCATGGCCTTGGCGAAAATGATGGCTCATGACGGCGAAGGCGCCACTAAGCTCATAGAGGTGCTGGTGCAGGGAGCCCTGACAGAGCAAGACGCCCGGCTAGCGGCCAAAGCGGTGGTTTCTTCCAATCTGGTAAAATCCGCCTTTTTCGGCGAAGACGCCAATTGGGGCCGTATCATCTGCGCCGTGGGGTATTCCGGCGCTGAGCTGGATACCGGCAAAGTGGATCTTTGGCTGAAAAGCGCCGGCGGCACCGAGCAAATGATGAAAAACGGCGCGGCGCTCTCCTTCGATGAGGCCAATGCCAAAAATATCTTGAAAGAGCGGGAGATCCAAGTGCTCATCCAGTTAAACCAAGGCATAGGCGAAGCCATGGCTTGGGGCTGCGATCTCAGCTATGATTATATCAAGATCAACGCCGATTACAGGACTTGATTTTTCAGGCCCTTTTATGAGAAAATAGACTTTGTGCGGATTCCTTGCCGCATTGCATGGGTAGGGAACCCGTCTGCTATTTTTCTTGGATTCTTTTTGAAAAGGAGGCGGCGGCATGGGTAAACTGGACGGAGCTTTGGAGAAAGTAGCCATTTTAGCGGAAGCTCTCCCTTATATACAAAAATTCCATGGCAAGACCATCGTGGTCAAATATGGTGGCAATGCCATGATCAACGAGGAACTGAAGGAAGCGGTTTTTCGGGATATTTTACTTTTGCAGCTGGTGGGCATCAATACCGTTTTGGTGCACGGCGGCGGTCCGGAGATCAACCATCTTTTGAAGCGGCTGAATATCCAGTCCGAATTTGTCAACGGCCTGCGGGTCACCGATAGCGCCACCATGGAAGTGGTGGAAATGGTGCTGGTAGGCAAGGTGAATTCCGACATTGTCAGCCATTTGAATCAAGCGGGCGGCAAAGCGGTGGGCCTTTCCGGCAAGGATGCCAAACTATTGGTGGCGCAAAAGCAATACTCTCACGGCCACAATGAAGACGGCAGTGAGGTTCTTGTGGATATCGGCCAGGTGGGCGAGATCGTTCAGGTCAATGCCGATCTCATTCGTTCCCTTTTGAATCTGGATTATATCCCCGTGATCTCCCCCGTAGCGGTGGGCGAAAACGGCGAAAGCTATAATGTCAACGCCGATATCGCCGCCGGTGAGATCGCGGCAGCTCTGCATGCGGAGAAGCTGATCTTATTGACCGATGTGGAAGGTATTTACGCCGATTTTGCCGATAAGGAAAGTCTCCTGACACGATTAAGCGTCAGCCAAGTGGAGAAATTGATGAATCAGGGCGTTGTGGCGGGGGGGATGATCCCCAAAGTGGCCTGCTGTGTGCAGGCATTAAAAGATGGCGTTGCCAGTGCTCATATCTTAGATGGCCGCCTGCCCCACAGCATTCTTTTAGAGATCCTGACGGATCAAGGAACCGGCACCATGGTGGTGCCGGATAAATAACCGGTCGACCCGGATAGATTGGGATAACCCCGGATATAGCAAGACAGAATCGGCTAAAACCGGATAAAACTAGATCAATTTCGGCTAGATCCGGTTCAGTGACCGGGATGAAAAAGGAGATGAAGACCCATGTCCAATGAAGAATTGGTCGCTTTAGGGAAACAATATGTCATGAATACTTATAACCGGCTTCCGATCTGCATGGTCAAAGGGGAAGGGGCTAAGGTTTATGACGCGGACGGCAAGGAATATTTGGATTTTGTCGCAGGCATCGCAGTCAATGCTTTGGGACACTGCAATCCCAAGGTGGCGGCAGCCATCACGGAGCAGGCTCATAAGCTCATACACTGCTCTAACCTTTACTGGATCGAAAATCAGATCAAATTAGCCAAGCTCTTGGCGGAGAATTCCGATTTTGATAAAGTATTCTTCTGCAACAGCGGCGCCGAGGCCAATGAAGGCGCTATCAAACTGGCGCGCAAATATGCCAAGATGAAGGGCTATGCCGATCGCTATGAGGTCATTACCATGGAAAAATCCTTCCATGGCCGGACTCTGGCAACCTTGACCGCCACCGGGCAGGCCAAGGTGCAGCAGGGCTTTAATCCCTTGCCCATTGGCTTCAAATATGTTCCGTTCAATGATTTCGCGGCTTTGCAGGCGGCGGTTACTCCGGCCACTTGCGCTATTATGCTGGAGCCGGTGCAGGGAGAAGGGGGCGTTATTGCCGCCAAAGACGAATATATGCAAGCGGTAAGGGCTCTTTGCGATGCTCACGACATTCTCTTTATTGTAGATGAGGTACAGGTGGGGTTGGGACGGACCGGCAAGCTCTTTGCTTACCAGCACGCCGGTGTAAAACCGGATATCATGACCCTGGCCAAGGCTCTGGGCGGCGGGGTTCCCATCGGCGCTTTCCTGGCCACTGATAAAGTAGCTGAAGCCTTCCACCCCGGCGACCACGGCACTACTTTCGGTGGCAATCCTTTGGTTACTGCCGCGGGTTTGGCGGCTCTGGGGGCCATCATAGAAGAAAAACTACCGGAACACGCCGCCAAAATCAGCCAATATATGGTGGATCAATTTACGGCGATGAAGACAAAATATCCCTGTATACAGGAGATCCGGGGCCGGGGCTTGATCTTAGGCTTGCTTTTGGACCGGGAAGGGGCTCCCATTGTGGCGGAATGCCTGAGAAACGGCCTTCTCATCAATTGTACGGCCCAGAGAGTTTTGCGGTTTGTGCCGCCTTTGAACATTACAAAAGCAGAGGTAGATCAGGCCATTACCATTTTGTGCGCCGCTTTGGATCAGTTGACGCAAGAATAGCTAAAATAGTAGATACTCATTAAAAAATAATTCATAAAAGAAGGGAAGATGTTTGATGCAGTTAAGCAAAGATTTTTGTGGGAAGGATTTTATATCCATTCACGACTTTACCAGCGAGGAAATCACCTATTTCCTTGATGTGGCCGATTTTCTGAAGAAAACCAAAAAAGCCGGCCAAAAGATGGACTATTTGGCAGGCAAGACCTTAGGCATGATCTTTCAAAAGAGCTCCACCCGTACCAGGGTATCTTTTGAGACCGGCATTTACTATTTAGGCGGTATGGGCTTGTTCCTGTCTTCCAGCGATCTGCAAATGGGCCGCGGCGAACCCATCAGGGATACCGCCAGAGTGTTGTCCCGCTATTTGGATGGCATCATGATCCGTACCTTTGATCACAATGATGTCCAGCAATTGGCCGAGTATGCCGATATCCCCATTATCAACGGGCTGACCGATCTGCTCCATCCTTGCCAGGCCATGGCCGATTTGCAGACTGCCCGGGAGTATCTGGGTAACCTGAAGGGCAAGAAATTGGTTTTCATCGGCGACGGCAATAACGTGGCCCACTCCCTGATGTACGGCGGCGCTAAGATGGGTATGAACGTCGTGGTAGTCTGCCCCGAAGGCTATGAACCTGATGCGGAGGTCATGAAAAACGCCCAAGCCGACGCCGCTCTCACCGGCGGTTCCATCAGCATTGCCCGCAAACCTCAGGATGCCATCGCCGGCGCTCATGTGGTCTATACCGATGTCTGGGCCAGCATGGGTCAGGAAAAACAAGTGGAGGAACGCCGCAATGCCTTTGCCGGTTATTGTGTTAACCATGATCTGATGGCCCAAGCCGACGCCAAAGCCATTGTTATGCACTGCCTGCCTGCCCACAGAGGCGAAGAGATTACCGATGAGATCATGGAATCCTACAAACACTCCATCATCGGCGAAGCAGAAAACCGTCTCCATGCGCAAATGGCTGTTATGGCACTGACCATGCAAAGCAAATAAGAAGATTTTACAGCACAAATTCTCGAAAATCCCTTGTCCGCCCACTGCGTTTGGGTGTATACTACAAATAAATTTGTAAAAATTAAAATATCTAAAAGGAGTGTTCGTGTTATGTCTAAAGAGAACGAAAAAGTCGTCCTGGCATATTCCGGCGGCCTGGATACTTCCATCATCATTCCCTGGTTGAAGGAAAATTACGGATATGATGTCATCGCCGTTTGCGCCGATGTAGGCCAAGGCGAAGAGACTGCGCCGCTTAGAGAAAAGGCGATCAAATCCGGGGCTAGCAAACTCTATTTAGAAGATCTGAAAGACGAATTTGTGTCCGATTATATTTATCCCACCTTGAAGGCAGGAGCCGTCTATGAAGGAAAATACCTCCTGGGTACCTCCTTTGCCCGTCCCTTGATCGCCAAACGCTTGGTGGAGATCGCCCGTCAGGAAGGCGCCACCGCGGTTTGCCACGGTTGCACCGGCAAAGGCAACGACCAGGTTCGTTTTGAACTGACCATTAAAGCCTTGGCTCCCGATTTGAAGATCATTGCTCCCTGGCGGATCTGGAATATCCGTTCCAGAGACGAGGCCATTGACTATGCGGCGGCCCGGGGCATTCCCATTCCCGTTACCAAAAAGCGCCCCTACAGCATGGACCGCAATATCTGGCATTTAAGCCATGAAGGCGCTGATTTGGAAGATCCCTGGAATGAACCGAAAGACGATCTTTTCCTCATCTGCACGCCGCCGGAAAAAGCGCCGGACAAACCCACCTATGTGGAAATCGAATTTGAAAAGGGTACCCCTGTGAAAGTCGACGGCAAAGAATTTACTCCTTCCGGCTTGCTGGATTATTTGAACCAATTAGGCGCCGCAAACGGTGTTGGCATCGACGATATGGTGGAAAACCGTTTGGTCGGTATGAAATCCCGCGGCGTTTATGAAACCCCCGGCGGCACCATTTTATTCAAAGCCCACAAAAATCTGGAAGAACTCTGCTTGGACCGCGTGACCTCTCACTATAAAGAGTCCATGGCCTTGCGTTATGCCGAGCTGGTCTATGACGGCGTTTGGTTCTCGCCGCTTCGGGAAGCTATGGATGCCTTTGTGGAAAAGACTCAGGAAACCGTTACCGGCACCGTCCGCATCAAACTCTATAAAGGCAGCGCCACCATTGCTGGCGTTAAGAGCCCATACTCCCTTTATAGCGAAGATTTCGCCACTTTCGGTGTAGATGAAGTTTATAATCAGCATGATGCGGAAGGTTTCATTAACCTCTTCGGTCTGCCCCTCACCGTCCGTGCCCTGACCATCGGGGATGTGGCAAAAAGAGAATTGACCGGAAAAGCCTACACACCGGTTGTGGTTGCTCCTGAAGCAAAATAAAGATTGTTGTTTGCCTGAAAAGCCGCCATTTCTCATGGCGGCTTTTTCCATGATGCGTCATGGGCGGTGCCTTATATGCGTACAATAATGTTCTAAGAGAAAAACTTGAAAGCACACCTATATAATGTTATATTATATTGAGGAAAGTTTTTTGAAAAAAACGACAACTTCTTATCAAAATTCCGCATGAGGGAATTTACCTTCATTTAAGCCTATCTTCCGGTGGATTTTGCATTTTTAAACAAAGAAAGTGGGAATACTATGGAGCGTATTGCGATCTGCCCCGGCACTTTCGATCCGGTAACCAATGGTCATTTGGATATCGTGGAACGGGCCGCAGGCATTTTTGACCAAGTGATTGTGGCTGTTGCGGCGGAAAATTATAAATCTCCTCTTTTCACCTTGGATGAAAGGATTCATTTGCTGAAAGAAAATATTTCTCACCTGGCCAATGTGGAGGTGGAAGGCTTCCACGGACTTTTGGTAGACTATTGCCAGGAAAAGAACGCTCATGTCGTTGTCCGCGGCCTCAGGGCTATTTCCGATTTTGAAAGGGAATTCCAAATGGCGCTTATGAACAAGGAGGTGCTCTCAAGCATCGAAACCGTTTTCTTTATGACGGCGGCGCAGTATCAATATGTCAGTTCCTCCATTGTAAAGAACTTTGCCACTTTTGGCAGTAATCTGGATTCTTTGGTGCCTTGTAACGTAGCGGAAGCCTTGCAGGCCAAATATAGCAAATAAAAATTGCAATTGCTTCAAATTATTAAGTATTGAGGCACTGAAGCAAGATTTTGAATAAGGACAGGCTTTCAGACAAAACAGCAAAAGGGGAAGGAAGGGTTGACGTATGGAAAACAGTTTTGATGCTGCTATAGAGGATTATATCGCTATCAAGGCGGAAGAAAACGGCGTCACCATCATCGGCATGACCCGCGGCCGGGAGACCCGTTTTCATCATACGGAGAAGCTTGATAAAAACGAGGTTATGCTCCTGCAATTTACTGAGGTCACCTCCGCCATCAAGGTGCGCGGCAACGCCACGATCTATACCAAACACGGTATCATCAAGACGCAGGAGTAAAAGCAGGAGCGAATTGAGGAATCAGATCAGCAATCAAAAGCAGGATACCATGAAGGAGGGTTGGGCTATGTGGACTGTGGTATACATTGCGCCTAATGAAAAAAAAGCCCACCGCCTGGAGGAAAAAATGGCGGAGGAAGGCATGATGGTTCGCCTGCGTCCGTTAAAGGGTGCGGTAAACGCGGAAATCACTTCTGTAGAGGTACTTGTCCCGGAATCTGAGGCGGAAGAAGCTATGGAGTATATTCGCACGATTTTGCCCTTGGTATAGGAGAATTGGGCGAATCAAAATAGGATTAAGCGAGCATTTTGCCGGAAGAGTCGGTGGTGCATCTGAGGTTTAGCCTGTTTCACCCGCACCCGGCATCAAAGACGGAGATAAAACGTAAGCCGCCGCTTTTCAAGAAGAGAAGCAATCCGACGCGTGCTTTTGCCATATGCTTTTAAATGTTTAAATGATTAAAAGAAGGAACACAATTGAAAACAAGGAGGTAACAGCAATGGAAACGACTGCCAGGAAAGTAGGCATCACCGATACCACTCTGCGAGACGCACACCAATCGCTTATCGCTACCAGAATGGGGATCGACGATATCCTTGCGGTAGCGGGGGAATTGGATCAGGCGGGGTTTTACTCTATGGAGGTATGGGGCGGCGCTACTTTTGACAGCTGCATGCGCTTTTTAAATGAAGATCCTTGGGAACGGCTGCGCAAAATCCGCAAGGCTGTTCCTCATACCAAACTGCAAATGCTTTTGCGTGGGCAGAATATTTTAGGCTATCGCAATTATCCTGATGACGTGGTAGAAGCGTTTGTGAAGAAAAGCCTGGCCTACGGTATTGATATTATCCGGGTCTTCGACGCCTTAAATGACCCCAGAAATCTGGAAAAAGCCATGACTGTGATCAAAAAGGAAGGCGGCCATGCGCAAGCGGCTATTTCCTATACCAACAGCCCGGTACATAATATTGCATATTTTGCCAAGCTGTCCAAAACCTTTCAAGAAATCGGCGCCGATTCCGTTTGTATCAAGGATATGAGCGGTATTCTTTACCCCTTCGGCGCTTATGAGCTGGTGGCGGCTATGAAAAAAGAATCCGGCTTGCCGGTACAGCTGCATTGCCATTATTCTACTGGCATGGCGGGAATGGCTTACCTGAAAGGTGTGGAAGCCGGAGCCGATGTTTTGGACTGCGCTATGTCACCGTTCTCTTTAGGTTCTTCTCAGCCGGCGGTGGAAACCATGGTGGCCACTTTCCAGAATACCCCTTATGATACCGGCATCCAATTGAAATCTTTGGAAAAAGCGGCTACCATGTTAAAAGAGATTCGCACCCATTATAAAAAATTTGATATCAGCAGCAGCCAGGTGCAAACCAATATTTTAAGCAGCCAGATTCCCGGCGGCATGATCTCCAACTTTATGTCCCAGCTCAGGGAAATGAATGCCTTGGATAAATTGCAGGACGTTTTGGACGAAGTGCCCCGGGTGAGAGCGGATATGGGTTATCCGCCTTTGGTCACCCCCACCAGCCAGATCGTAGGTTCCCAGGCGGCTTTGAATGTTTTGGCAGGGGAACGCTACAAACAGGCTACCCGGGAAGTCAAGGAATATTTTCGGGGTTATTATGGCCGGCCTCCCGCGCCGGTGAGCCAGGAGGTGTTAAATAAAGTCATCGGCGACGAAGAAGTCATCACCTGTCGTCCCGCGGATCTTTTAAAACCCCGTTTGGAAGAGGCAAAAAAAGAGCTGGGGTATTTGATGGAAACGGAAGACGACCTCCTGTCATATGTGATTTTCCCGGAAGTCGCCAAAAAATTCTTAGAAGACCGCCTGGCGGCCAGAAGCAAGGTGGAGCTTAATATGGTAAAAGAGGAAGGGCAAGTCAGCTATTGCCCTATGGGATAGAAGACCAACACCATTGAAAGGCAAATAATATGAGATCGTAATAGTGGGGTCGTAATAAAAAGAAAAATAAGGCAGGGAGTCTTTCGACGCGAGAAGCGGCGGGAGGCCCCCTGTTTTTATTATTTATGCATATCTTTAATGTGATTTTTCTGTTAATATGCTGTAAGCGGGAACTGTCAGCAGGATTTCAGCGTCTATAACCAGAATTCTTTTACTTAAAGTGAATATCGAATCATACGATTGGCCTATATGAGGTTGTCGTAAAAAAGGGGGTGGTTTGGTGCATTTTGACAAAGCATGGCAAGGAAGTAAAATGCTGCAAGCAGGTTTCTTGGCATGCCTGATCTTATTGTTGATGACCGCTACCGCCTTGGGGGAAGATTCTTATACCCGTTCGGCGGGCCGTTATTATACTGTTGAACATCAAGTTGTGATCGAGAATCCCGGAACGGAGCCTATCACTGATTTCCGGATAGAGGTGCCTCTGGCTGAGGTGGCAAGTACCAGCTGGCAGGATTTTGTCGGCGAGGAGCTTCTGCCAAAACCGACGGAGATCCTTACCAATAAGAACGGCAGCCGTATTGCCGTTTATGAGATCGGCAAAATTTTACCGGGGGAAAGGAAAACCTTGACCCAGCGTTTTGCCGTGGAAAATTTTGCCGTGGAGTTTCGTCTCAATGCCGCCGACATCACCTGGAACTATCAAAACGTTGATACCCGTTATCTGTCTCCCGAAACCGGCATTGAGAGTAATGCGGAGAGCATCATCGCTTATGCCAAAAGTTCCGTGGAATATGAGAATAATCCTTATAGCATGGCCCGGCGGATCTTCGGTGATATCGGCCGTTATCTGGAATACCGGGAAAAAACCGATTTGCTTCCCAGCGCGGTTACTACCCTGCAAAATGGGTATGGCAATTGCGAAAACTATACTTATTTGTTTGTTGCCTGCATGCGGGCTTTAGGAATTCCAGCCCGCTGGCACAGCGGCTACCTTTATTTGCCGCAGGAACAGACGGCAGGCCCTTATGTGAACGAAGACGGCTCCTTAAACGGTGATGAGATGCGCCATGTCTGGGCGGAAATTGAGCTGCCGGAGGTGGGTTGGGTGGTGGTGGACCCCACTTATTCCTATACCATAGAGGTCGGCGATACGGTACAAAAGATCATTGATTGGGAGAAGTTTGCCAATATCAGCAAATATGAACGGCATATTTGGGTCAGCCAGGGCCAGGATACCGTGAATAACATCCTGTATACCGCTACCACAAAGAATGTTTCCCCCAAGATCAGTTTCCAGGCTAAGATTCTGCCCCTTTTGGACATCTGTCCGTACAAAGACTTGCCGGGTCATTGGGCCAAAGAGAGCGCCATGGTCCTTGCTACGCGGCCTAATCCGATTATGAAGGGCATGAGCAGTACTTATTTTGGTGTTGCGGAGAGCCTGACCAGGAGCCAACTAGCAGCGATTATCAATCGGACCTTTGGCTATACGCAAAAAGTCGCCGCCGTGACTTTCCCGGATGTTTCCGTCACACACTGGGCTGCCAATGAGATTGCCATCGCCCAAAGCAAAGGATATATGCAAGGTTATCCGGACGGCACTTTCCGTCCTGATCAGGCTGTGCCCCGTGGTGAACTGGCCGCTATCCTGACCAGGGTTGTTCAGTTACCGGAAGGGGACTACACCCCTTTCACCGATCTGTTGCAAAACGGCTGGGCTTGGTGCGCTCCTGGAGTGAAAGCCCTTTATGCCGCCGGCTTGACTAGCGGTTATACGAAAACGACCTTTGCTCCGGAAAAAACCGTGAGCCGCGGCGAGTGTGCCGCCTTTCTCTACCGCTTTTTACAAAGCGCTTATTATGAACAATAAACCTTGATTCTTCAATGGAAGACAGCTTCTAGACAGTGGATACGGTAACGTACCCACTGTTTTTATTACCGGAAAGCGGGAAGCGTTAAGATTTTCAATGATAAAAATTAAAATACGCTTGTGGCATAAGTTTGACATGGCATTGCATAAGATAGGGTAAGCAAAGCAAAAGGGAGGCTTATCCATTATGGGAAATAATTGTGATAGCAAGGATTATCTGTCTTTAAAAGAAGTGGCGGAGATTTGCGGCGTTAGCTATGGCACGATTAAGCGGGATATCGAAAATGGAAAGCTTCCAGCATACCGCATCGGCCGTAAATATTTTATCGCCAAAAACGATGTGGATACCTACAGCAGTTTGATGGCGGAAAAAAGGGGAGTACGGGGTTATACCATCCAGGAATTGATGGAAAGAATCCCCTTGAGCTATGCCTTTTTGATGGATCTGATTAAGACGAAAAAACTCGCTGCGGTAAAGGTAGGGCGGCAATATGTGGTACCTTATGAAGCTTTTGAAGCCTTCATGAAAAACCGTAAGATCGAAAGCTGAAACATAGAATGCCGGCGGAAACGATTTTCCGCCGTAATGGCTTTGGACAGGCTTTACGTAGGATAAATAGGAATGATTGCTTTTAGAGCTTGTATTCCCCCCTGGAAGTGGTATATAATATTACCACTAAGTAAAAGTAAGGGGGCACAAGAAATTGTCTTATAAAATCACCAACAGTGTTACATGGGTCGGAAAGATTGACTGGGCCTTGCGTCATTTTCACGGCGAGGAACTGTCTACCCATCGTGGCTCCAGTTATAATGCTTATTTGATCCGTGACGAAAAAACGGTACTGATCGATACGGTTTGGGGACCTTTTGCCAAAGAATTCATTGCCCAGCTGAAACGGGAGATCGATTTAAAAGAGATCGATTATATTGTTTCCCTGCATGGCGAGACCGACCATAGCGGTTCTTTGGCGGAGCTTCTGCGGGAAATCCCCGGCACCCCGGTCTATTGTACCGCCAACGGAGTCAAATCCCTGCAGGGGCAGTATCACGAAGCTTGGAACTTTGTGCCGGTGAAGACCGGCGATGTGTTGGATCTGGGCAAAAAGCAACTGCGCTTCATCGAGGCCCGTATGCTGCATTGGCCGGATACCATGTTTGCCTATCTGACGGATGAGAACATCCTGTTCAGCAGCGACGGCTTCGGGCAGCACTACGCTTCGGAAATGATGTATGACGATTTGGTTGACCAAGGGGAACTTTGGTATGAGGCGATGAAATACTATGCCAATATCTTAAACCCCTTCAGCGTGCTGGTAGATAAGAAGATTACCGAGATCCTGGGGATGGATCTGCCCATCTCTCTGATCTGCCCGGCACACGGCGTTTTGTGGCGGCGGCGGATCAAAGAGATCATTGAGGCCTATGTGGACTGGACCCGGGCCTACCAGGAAAATCAAGTGACGGTGGTTTACGATTCCATGTGGCACGGCACCGCCCATCTGGCGGCGGCCTATTGCGAAGGCCTGCGTCAGGGCAATTCTGATCTGGTGGTCAAAAGCTATTATATGGGAAAAGCGGATTATAACGATGTCCTGACCGAAATCTTTAAATCAAAAATGATCCTTTTAGGTTCGCCCACGGTAAACCGGGGGATTTTATCCGGTATGGCGGCTTTGGTCTCCTATTTGAAGGAACTGGGTTTTAAAAATAAAAAGGCTGCTTCTTTCGGTACCTATGGCTGGAGCGGCGAAAGCGTGCAGGTCTTAAACGACGCTTTGACGGAGGCCGGCTTTGCCTTAGCCCATGAGGGGTATAAAGTGAATTGGAACCCGGATATTGATGCTTTAGCAAAGGCCAGAGAGATAGGCCGCCAGCTGGCCGCCACCCTATAAGAAAAAAAGCATCCTGATCGCAATATCAAAAACACCGCCTGAAAGGCGGTGTTTTTTGTCTGATCCGCAATTGTGCAGGAAAATCAAGGAATACAGCGAAGAGAACATATAGAACAAAAGAATAACAGAAAAACAATAGAAACCCTAAAATTCGCAAATACTGTTTATGATGTAGGAAAACCTGCGCAAAAGGTTGTTATGAGACGGGGTAATTTGATCAGGAGGTGACATGATGCGGCAGGATTGGGAAGAAGTAGAAGCGTTTTATTTGGCGCCGCAAGCCTCAAAAAGTATAGGAAGCAGGGGCAGGCTGCGCCTTGAGGAGCCGTGTCCGCTGCGCACTTGTTATCAAAGGGATCGGGATCGCATTATTCACAGCAAAGCCTTCCGCCGTTTAAAATTAAAGACGCAGGTATTTATTGCCCAGGAAAAAGATCATTTTCGCACCCGGCTCACGCATACCCTGGAAGTATCGCAGATTTCCCGTACCTTGGCCCGGGCTCTGCGTTTGAACGAAGATCTGACGGAAGCCATTGCCCTGGGGCATGATCTGGGGCATACGCCTTTTGGCCACGGTGGCGAGCGCTCCCTGGCGCGGCATGATCCCGGTTTCAGCCATAATAAGCAAAGCCTGCGGGTGGTAGACTGTCTGGAAAAAGATGGAGAAGGTCTAAATTTGACCTTGGAGGTGCGGGACGGCATCTTAAATCATAGCGGCAGCGGTATTCCCATGACCTTGGAGGGCAAAATTGTTCACATCTCCGACCGCATTGCCTATATCAATCACGATATTGACGACGCCATCCGCGGCGGCATCATTTTGGAAGAAGACTTACCGGTTCAAGCGGTAGCTTTATTAGGAAGAAACAGCAGTGAGCGGATTAATACTATGGTCATGGATCTGGTGCGCACTTCTGGGGATCTGACAACCATTGGCATGTCCCAGGCAGTTCAGGAAGCCACGGACACTTTACGGGATTATCTCTTCGAAAAGGTATATTGGCGGCAGGAAGCGCTGGAGGAAGAAGACCGGGTAAAACAGATGATCGATTACCTTTATGGGTATTACAAAACCCACCCGGAAAGAGTTCCCCAGGAAAAGGATGCCACCATGGATCAGTGTATCTGCGATTATATTGCCGGCATGACCGACCGCTTTGCCTTAGAGCAATATCTCAATCTGGGCGGACGGCCTTTAAAAGCGCAATAGTTTTTATTGCCTTTTACCCCTACTCAAATTGATATGCTTATATTACCGGAAAAGTTCTATAGAAAATGAGAAAAAGAGCCGCCAAAAAGTGGAAACAATGGATGGAACGTAATGAAATAAGAAATGTAATGAAATAAAAAGAGGAAGAACCTGAGGCTCTTGGCTGGTCAAGCTATTCCGCCGTTGACAAGCGGCAGACAGGCCTCATATTCTTCCTTAGCTCCAGTATTCCCTTATGAGATTCTCTTTATACATGCATTTGCCTTGAAGCAGGGCATATTATTTTTACACGGACTTTTTCTATACGCTTTATGCAGAAAGAGCATTTGGCAAACGGTATATTTTACCAGGTAAAGGGTATACTAGCTTTTAGCCGTCTTTCTTTTATGCAAAAGCAGGAATATCCTTCAAAAATATCGAATATGTAAATCCAGCGGCAAAGAAGGGGATGGCTATGACAGGAAAAATACCTCCGGCGGTCATCGAGGAGGTGCTTGAGCGCACCGATCTGGTGGAATTGGCCAGGGAGTATGTGGTACTAAAAAAGAACGGGCGCAACTATATCGGGCTCTGCCCTTTTCATGCCGAGGATACGCCCTCTTTCAGCATATCCCCCGACAAGCAGTTTTATTATTGCTTTGGCTGTCACGCCAAGGGCAATGCCATCGGTTTCCTGATGGAAATGGAGCATCTGAGCTTTCCGGAAGCCTTGGAAAAGCTGGCGGATCGAGCCGGGATCACCATGGAAAAACGGGAGATGACTCCGGCGGAAGAGCGAACCCAGAAGGAAACGCAGTCTATGTACCGTATGAACCAAATGGCGGCGGAGTTTTATAGACGGCGGCTGGCGGAGCGGGATGGTCAGGCGGCCCGAGATTATTTGAACCGACGGGGCGTCGGCGTTGCTAGTCTGGAAAAATTTGTATTGGGTTTTGCGCCGGACAGATGGGATGATTTGACTCTTTATCTGACCAAGGCGGGTTTTGCGCCGGAGCTTTTGGTGAAGGCGGGTCTGTCCGGACAAAGCGAGAAAGACCGTACCCGTTATTATGACAAATTCCGGGGAAGAATTATGTTCCCCATACATGATTATAAAGGAAATATCGTTGCTTTTGGCGGCAGGATCATGGGCGAAGGCGGCCCCAAATACCTCAATACCGGTGATACCCCAATTTTTAACAAATCACAGACCTTGTATGGCTTATGGTTTGCCGGGCAGGAGATCCGGCGGCAGAACCAGGTGATCCTGATGGAAGGCTATATGGATGTCATCGCAGCCCATCAGTATGGTCTGGAGAATGTGGTAGCCAGTCTGGGAACGGCATTGACAGTAAGTCACGGCCGCTTGCTGAAGCGCTATGCTTCTGAGGTATTGATGGCTTATGACGGCGACAATGCTGGCGCCAACGCTAATCTACGGGGTATGGATATTCTACGGGATCAGGGCTTTCAGATCAAGGTATTGCCGATGCCTCAAGGGCTGGACCCCGACGATTTTTTACAAAAAGACGGTTTGAGCGGCTGGAAAGATCTGGCGGCGGAATATTCTTTAGGCCTCTTGGAATATAAAATGGAACAGTCCTTCCTGCAGCATGACGGCAATACCATTGACGGCAAGGGTGCGATTGTCCGTGAACTGATCCCGGAGATTCTCCGCCAGAAAAATCAGGTAGAGCAGGATCTTTTTGTGCGGCTTTTGGCCAGACGCTTAGGGATCTCGCCCAACGCCATCTATATGGATCTGCGCAAGAAAGGCGCCAAAACGCCCGCCGATGAGAAGAACGCTTCACCGATGCCTCGGCAGCCATACCGCACCCAGCAGGGACGGGAAAAGATCTGTCGGGATTTGGTAAAATATATGTTGGAAAACCGCGAAGTTTTTGTGTCAGTTCAGCAGGAAATCGGACTGTCTTTCCCGAACAATGAGGCTTTAAAGGAATTACTGTCATTAGTGGAGAATTTACAGGAGAATTACCAATTCAGCCCGTCCAGTCTTTTTTCCTATCTGCCGGAAGGAGAAGCTAAAGAAGAGCTGGTGCGGCTTATGGCACTGCCGGATAGCGCCGAGGATCAAGTCATTTTAGCGGCGGCTTGTGTCAGGGCTTTAAAGATACCGGAAATGCAAAAAGAAATCGATCAAATACAAAATGCGTTAAAATGCGGCGCTGCCGGGGAAGATACCAAATATCTGGCAAAAAGGCTTATTTTATTACAACAGCAAGTACGGGATTTGCGGCAATAATGCGACGCCGCAGAAAAGAGGGAACTGCGTGAAACAGGAACAAAAACACGAGGCCAAAAATATTGATATGGTAAAAAAACTGCTGGATCAGGGCCGGCAGTGGGGGAGCCTTACCTATGGCGATATTATGGATGCCTTGGCCGAAGTGGAACTGACCACGGAACAGATGGACGATATCTATGAGCAGCTGGCTCAGATGGGTGTGGAGATCGTTCCGGAAGAAGATCTGGTCGTCCCGGATGAAGAAGAGGAGCCGACCAGCGAGGATCTGGCTGTAGAAGCGGATACGGAAACGACGGATCTTGATTTATCCATTCCGGAAGGCGTTGTGGTGGATGACCCTGTTCGCATGTATTTGAAAGAGATTGGCCGGGTGCCGCTTTTGACCGCCGAAGAGGAAGTCTCCCTAGCCAAACGGATGGAAGATGGGGATGAAGAAGCCCGGCGGCGTCTGGCGGAAGCCAATCTGCGTCTGGTGGTCAGCATTGCCAAGCGATATGTGGGCAGAGGCATGCTCTTTTTGGATCTCATCCAGGAAGGCAACCTGGGCTTGATTAAGGCTGTGGAAAAATTCAATTACCGTATGGGCTATAAATTCAGCACCTATGCCACCTGGTGGATCCGTCAGGCTATCACCAGAGCCATTGCCGACCAGGCCAGAACCATCCGGATCCCCGTTCACATGGTGGAGACCATCAATAAGTTAAACCGTATCCAGCGGCAATTGATCCAGGAGCTGGGCCGTGACCCCAGTCCGGAGGAGATTGCCAAGGAGATGCAGATATCGGTAGACCGGGTGCGGGAGATCTCTAAAATCTCGCAGGAACCGGTTTCCTTGGAGACCCCCATTGGGGAAGAAGAAGACAGTCACTTGGGAGATTTTATCGAAGACGAGGAAGCCCTGGCGCCAGCGGAAGCCGCATCCTTCTTTCTCCTGCGGGAGCAGTTGGATGATGTTTTAGGCACTTTAACCAACCGTGAAAAACGGGTGCTGCAACTGCGTTTCGGTTTGGAGGACGGCCGTTCCCGTACCTTGGAAGAGGTGGGTCAAGTCTTTGGCGTTACCAGAGAGCGTATTCGCCAGATCGAGGCCAAAGCTTTACGCAAACTGCGCCATCCCAGCAGAAGTAAAAAATTAAAGGATTATTTGGATTAAGCCTTAAAGCAAGTAAGATATTTGCACAATAAAACTTCAAACACCATGCGTTTCAAAGGCCGCAAACAAGCGGCCTTTTTTTTTGCCTATTTTTCATGGTTTGGCGTACTCTCGTGTCAAAATAACTCTCTGTGCATTTTTCCGTGTGATCAAAACCCACGTTTCAGCGCAAACAAAGCAACGTCTTTTGCCTGTTGATTGGCTTTTTTATACAGCATAAGGAGTTCTTTTTCTTCATGGCTTAAGATGCGTGGTTCTTCAGGCGATATATTTTCGTGATCCAGAAGCAGATCTAAAGATACCTGGAAATATGTCGCCAGCTTGCACAGGGTCTCGTAATCTGGTTTATTCGTACCTGTTTCATAACGGGTATAAGTAGTTCTTTGAACATTTAAATAATTTGCTACCTGATCTTGTGTCAAATTTCTTGCTTTGCGTAAATTGTCGGTTAACATACAAAACCTCTTCTTTCCTCCCGACTTTTCTTTTATATGTTACTAATTGTAACATATGTATCCAGTAAAAAAAGCCGGATTTTGTTGACAACGTTACGATTAAGAACTATAATGTAATAAATGTGCGGAATAGTAACATAATCTGACAGGTGATGGCTTTATGCGCGAATGGTTACTGGAAATTCGTCAACAAGAAAAAATGACACAGAAGGAGGTTGCCCAAAAAGCGGGGATTGCCAGGAGTTATTATGCCCGTATTGAAGGTGGCTATTATAAGCTGCCAGTAGAAACAGCTGCTCGGATAGCGAGTGCTTTGAATTTTGATTGGGCGTTTTTTTATCACGATAGGAGCGCTTGATTTTACCATTCCCCTGAAAGCAGGTGATGATATGACGCAGTAATGAGCGAGGGGAAGAAGAAGGTGGCTGGAGGAAACAATTAGGCTGTCCCAAAACAGTTGGCAAAAACATAAAAACATATTATTTTCACAGTCATATCAGAATGGTTCCCGCAGCTGCCGTCCGGCGCAGCAAATGGGAAATTGACATATGATTGGAAAAAGCCTACTAAAGCCTTCTGTTTAATATGGATACAATAAAGCGAAGTGGTATATATTGACGCCCGTCGTCATAAATTGATTACTGTCCCCTGTATTTAGCAAGATGTGCGGTTTTATGGTAACTGATGAGACAATATGAAAGGAGCAAAAACATGAAAAAATTATTGGCAGCGCTATTACTCCTGGCATTATCCATTGTTCTGCTGGCCGGCTGCGGCGGTAATACGGAACCTGGTACGGAAAGCACGGGGAACTCCGGAGGAACTGCAACTCCTGAAAAAATCGTCCGGGCCTCCGTTTCCGGGACTCCCATCATTGACCCGGCCCGCGGTCTTTATGTCAGCAGCAGCCAGGCTTTGGTCAACCTTTACGACAGCTTGGTCTTTCCTTCTCCAAACGGCGCCGATCCGGTGCCTTGGCTGGCGGCCAGCTGGGATGTCTCCGCAGATAATACGGAATATACCTTCCATCTGAGGGAAGGCGTCAAATTCCACAACGGGGATGAGCTGAAGGCTTCTGACGTGGTCTTTTCCCTGAACCGCTTTTTGACCATTGGGGAAGGTTATTCTTATCTTTTCAAAGATATTGTGAAAGGTGTGGAAGCTCTTGACGGTTACACGGTGAAGATAACCTTGAACAATCCTTTTGGACCTTTCCTCCAGCTCCTGCCCCGTCTTTACATTCTTAATGAAAAACAGGTCATGGCCAATATCAAGGCAGACGGCACCTACGGGGATAACGGCGATTACGGCAAGGATTGGCTCATCACCCACGACGCCGGTTCCGGCCCCTATGCGTGCCAGGAATTGGTTCAGCAAGGCTATCTTTACGCCACCAAGTTCGCCGATTGGTGGGGCGGCGGCTGGAAGGCCAATTCCCCCGACGCCTTCAAGCTCGTCGACAATACCGAAGCGGCCACCGTCCGTACCATGATGGCCAACCAGGAATTGGAGATCACCGATATGTGGCAATCCTCCGAAAACCTGGCCTCCATGGATAAGCTGGACGGCGTGGATATCGCCATGTATTCCGCTTTAGCCAATCAGGTCATGTTCTTCAACACCAAATTGGCCCCCACGGACGACCTAAACTTCCGCAAAGCCTTGGCTAGCCTTTTTGATTACGATACCATTGCCGCCAATATCTTTCCGGGCTCTCCCCGTTCCACCGGGCCGGTGCCGGTTTACGTAGCGGGCCAGGTCAAGACGGACACCCAATACAATTATGACCTTGCAAAAGCCAAAGAATACTTAGCGCAATCCAAATACGCCAAGAATGCGGCCAGCTATCCCGTGGAGCTGCTTTGCAACTCCGATGTGGCCGACCATGAAAAAGTCGCTTTGGCCGTGCAGGCGGCTGCCAAAGAGATCGGTATCACCGTAAATATCTCTAAAGCACCTTGGGTTTCGATTGTCGATCGGGTTGCCAGCCATGATACCACGCCAAACCTGGTCAGCATCAACATCAACACCCAGTACAACGAAGCGGGTTCCACCATGGAGACCCTTTATGGTTCCAAGACTTGCGGCACCTTTGAAAACGGCACCTGGCTGCAGGATAAAGCTTTGGATGCCTCCATTGCCGATGCTTTAGCCACCACCGATAAAACGGAACGTTACGCCAAATACGCCACCATTCAAAATCATATAGCCACAGACCTGTGCCCCGCCGCTTGGCTGGGAGATACCTTGGACCGGGTGGCTTATCAGAGCACCTACCTGTCCTGGCCGGTGGCGGAAGCCGGCAAAACCGGCGATTATGTCAGCAATCTGTACGGCTATCATTATTACTTCCACGACATGGAAGTTTTTCCGGAAAAAATGAAATAGGTCAGAACTAAGATAAAGGAGGCGCGACATGAAAATCGAGATTTTAGTACCGGTGGCGACTGATTTTCGTAATGCCGACATTTTAGCAGCCGCCCGTTCTATGCCTCATATGGCGGAAATCGGCATCTCCAATATCCGGCAAGGTGCTCTCTCCATAGAAAGCGACTACGACGTGGCCTTTTGCAGCCAGCATATCGTGGCCTTGGCGGAGCAGCTGGCAAAAGACGGGGCCGACGGCATCGTGTTGTACTGCTTTGCTCAACCTGCTTTAGCAGCCTGTAAGGAGAAACTGAAAATCCCTGTTGTGGGTCTAAGCGAAGCGCCCTTGGCGGTGGCCTCCATCATTGGGCGGCACATCGGCGTCATCGCGCCGATGGAAGTTTCCAAGCAGCAATTCAGCCGGGCATGGGGCAGCAAAATAGAGCACATGAATGCCTTGGAACTGCCCATTTTGGAATACGAGAATCTGACGATACTTAGCAAAACAGTGGAAGCGCGGCTGAAAGAACTGGTGGATTTCGGCTGCGATGTAGTAATCTTAGGCTGTGGCTCCGTTCTGGGTCTTGATATCAAGAGCATGCAAGAAAAATACCAGGTTGCCATAATCGAACCGGTACACGCGGCTGTTTCCTTGTGTGAATACCTGATCCAGGCCAATTTGAGCCAGAGCAAACGTTCCTATCCCTATCCGCCCCAAAAGCAAGTGGTGGAATAGCTTTCAAGCGTCACCTCCCCTGGCGGCCAAAGGCCGCCGTTTCCGCTCCCGATTACCCGCGGCTCCTTTTCAGGGGGTCGCGGGTAATTCGCTGTCAGATTTCAAATTCTGTACGTAAATAACAGGAATCGAGCTACTAAAAAAGCTATGATAAAGCTTTATAATAAAAATATTGACCCGCCTAGCTAATTTTAGTATAATATAGTTTGCGGTTGTTCCTCGATAGCTCAACGGTAGAGCATCCGGCTGTTAACCGGAGGGTTGTTGGTTCGAATCCAACTCGGGGAGCCATGGACCCATAGCTCAGCGGTAGAGCCCCCGGCTCATAACCGGTTGGTCCTTGGTTCGATCCCAAGTGGGTCCACCAAAAAGCACCTGTGTATGCGTAATACATACCAGGTGCTTTTTTATTGTTCCTTTTGGCTTTTTTATAAAACCTTCGTTTATTGTTCAAATTCTGTTCAAAAATCCTTCACACCAAAACTTTACAATAAATTTACGGTTTGTTGCACGGAAAATGTAGAATCAAATCAAAAACAGTGGAAGGAGGACATAAAGTGACGGTGCAAAAGTTTCGCCATGAGATAAAACATTTTATTAATATATCTGATTATTATGTTTTGAAAAGTCGTCTTTCGGCAGTGACGAAGCCGGACCCCCATACCGGGATTGACGGTTCTTACAAAATTCGCAGCCTATATTTTGATAATTTACAAGATAAAGCCTTGCGCGAAAAGATCGACGGATTAGACCGGCGGGAAAAATTCCGCATCCGATATTATGATGATGATTTTTCTTATGTCAAGCTGGAGAAAAAAAGTAAAATCAGAGGCCTCTGCGAGAAAAAAACGGCGCCTATTTCAAAAGCACAGTGCGAAGCACTTAAGCATCACCGGACAGTTGGACGGTTCCATTCCTTCCACCAGCGAGGGGCAGGAGGCTGCCCCGGATTCTTTGATCGATGCAGTGGTATTCAAATTACAGATATGGGAACTCAAGGACCGGACCGCCGGGCAAATGCCGGGAAATGAAGGCAGAAAGAAGACCGGCAATCCCACGCAGGAAACAGAAACGCCTGCCGGTAGTGTGCCGGAGACGCTTAAGGGGTTTCCCGTGGGAATCACGGGAATCCGGCCCGGAATAAGACGGCTTAAAAAAAGCCGAAAGAAAAAAAGCCGTTGAAAACCGCAAGAAATAAGCTTGTTATCAACGGCTTTTTTTGGCAGAAAAATGACTTGACAAAGAAGAGGATTGATAGTAAACTTATTTTTCCTTGTGATATTGGCGCGGCATGTCGGATTTTTTAGTGTACAGCCATTTTTTTCTTGTATTTTCTTAAAATATTTTTTATTGTTTATTTAGCTTTTTCTTTTCTTTTTGGGCTTTTCCGTATAGAAAAAGGCAATATGTGGTAAAATTCTTCTAGAGCCTTTCAGCAGGTAAAAACCAGGTTTTGGCAGGAATTTTAATTTTGCGGAAGAATATATACAGTTACGAAATGAGTACAATGCCCCGGAAAAGGAGAGATAAAAATGAAAATAAAACTTTCCAATCGCTTAGCAGCTGTGGCCGACATGGTTTTGCCGGGGAAAACTGCGGCGGATATCGGTACCGATCACGGGTATTTGCCGGTGTATCTCATCATTGAAAATATCTGCCCTTATGTCATTGCTTCCGACCGTGCCAAAGCGCCTCTGGAATCTGCCCGTCAGCTGGTGGAGCTTTTATCCCTGAGCAAAAAGATCGATATCCGTTTAGGCGAGGGGTTGGAGGTGCTTGCCCCCAAGGAAGCCGCCACCGTTTGTATGGCGGGCATAGGGGGCGCTACCATGCGGGATATTCTGCTGGATTCCCGGGAAATGCTGCCGACAATCGAGCGGCTTGTCATGCAGCCCATGCGGGGTGCTGCCGGGTTGCGCCGTTTTTTGGTGGAAAACGGCTTTGCCATCGTCAGAGAGGAACTGGCCTTGGATGATGGATTTTATTATGAGATCATTGCGGCGGAACGGGGCGATATGACCTTAAGCGAAGACGAGGCGGAATTCGGGCCGCTTCTTTTAACGGAAAAACCTGCTCTTATGCGGGATTACCTGGAATTGAAGAAAACTGACTTGATGCGGCTCATAGATGGTTTGGTGCCCGCCAAGAGCCAGGAGGTTAAAGACCGTTTGGTGCAGTTGAACCAGATGGTTCAGCGGATCGAGAAGGTGATGAATTGCCTGTAACGGTAGGGGATATCATTGGTTTTTTAGAGAAGCTGGCGCCACCGGAACTGGCGACCCCCTGGGATAATTCCGGTTTTTTATGCGGTGATGCCGCAAAACAGGTCATAAAAGTCTTAGTAACTTTAGATGTTACCCAAGCGGTGGTAGAAGAAGCGGTTTCGGCAGGCGTCCAGATGATCGTGGCGCACCATCCTTTGTTTTTAGAGCCCCTGCACAGGATTGTGGCGCAGGATGTGGCCGGTGGGATGGCCTGGCGGTTGATCCGGCAGGACGTGGCTGTTTTTGCCGCGCACACCACTTTGGATCATGCTGTAGGCGGTGTCAACGATGTCCTGGCCCAAGTCTTAGGTTTGCGGAACATAGCGCCTCTTGCCCTGGCCGATCCGGTAAATCCAGGTCGTATCGGCAACCTGCCCCAGGCATTGAATTGGCAGGACTTGGTTTCCTTGATCAAAACGGCCTTAAGGATTTCCTATGTCAAGGGCGTGGCGCAAAAAGGGCCTTTTCAAAAGATCGCTCTTTGCGGCGGCGGCGGTATGGATCTATGGCCGGTGGCGCAAAAGGCGGGAGCGGAATGTCTGGTCAGCGCCGATGGCAAACATCATCAGGGACTGGCGGCGCAGGATCATGGCATAGCTTTAATCGACGCCGGGCACTTCGCCACGGAAAACGTCATTGTTCCGGTATTGGCTGCCAAACTGCGGGAGCGGTACGGTAAAAATGGTTTAACAGTATTAGAAAGCAAAATAAACACCTGCGCCTGGCAAGTCTTTTAAAGTTCGGGGAGGAAATGAAACGATGATGGATGAAAATATCTCGGTTCAGGAAATGCCGTCCTTACAGATTTATCCTTTAGAGAAGCCGGTGGATCTCCGTGGACTTGAAGACGCATTCCAGCATTTATATGAATGTACCAGAGAAAAGGCACTGACAACGGTGGGGCCGCCTATGGCGATCTACACGGATGACAGACTTGATCTTGAGGCGCGCAATCTGGAAGTGGCGCTGCCTGTGGCAGGCGAGCCGGAAGGAGCTTCTTTCTTGGCTGGAGGACGCGCCGTCGTGGCGCTGCATATCGGCCCTTATGAAGAAATCCCTGAGACCTGCCGGCAGGTAGAAGAAATTCTGACTCAGGAAAATTTAGCCCCCACAGGGCACCATTATAATATCTATGTGGAAGGGTACCGTAAAAACCCCGATGCCAGCGAATGGTTGACCAAGGTGGTTTATCCTATTGCATAGAATCGAAATTAGTTGCATAGAAACAAAATTAATGATAAAATAAATTGTTGAATAGGCAAAGTCGAGTAAGCTGAATGAACGCGAGCAGCATCCCGAAAGGGGCTGTTTGAGGAAAGTCCGGGCTCCGTAGGGCAGGGTGCTGGTTAATGGCCAGTGAGGGTGACCTTAAGGAAAGTGCCACAGAAATAAACCGCCGGAGTTTCTCCGGTAAGGATGGAACGGTGCGGTAAGAGCGCACCAGCAGCCAGGTAACTGGTTGGCTAGGTAAACCCCACCTGGAGCAAGACCGAATAGGGAAACACATGGAGTGGCCCGCTCTGTTTCCGGGTAAGGTCGCATGAGGCGTTTGGTGACAATCGCACAAGATAGATGTTCATTTTCGACAGAACCCGGCTTACAGGTTTGCTCGGCTGTTTATTCACAAATATTACTTAACAATTTTCAAGGAGAAGACCATGCAAGAGCTCTTGGCAAAAATGCGGGAATACCTCAAAATGGATACGGAAATTAGCTACGAAGAATTTACCGGGTATCAGCAGAATGTGATGGATCTGTTACAGAAGGATTTTGACGGAATGGAGCAGGAAGCTTTGGTTGCGATGGCAGGCATCTGTCAGATTCTTTTTTTGAATGCGGAAGAAAGAGGCGCCCGCAAAACGGAAGCCAACCAGAAAAAGTTCCGTAAAATGGCGGCAAAGAGCCGGTTTTGGTTCGACGCCATCGGCCTGCGCTTGCAGAATAAATTCCATATGGACAACGAAGCGCTGGAAAAAGCCACTGAGGCTTTGTGGGCGCTTGAATAGGCTTTTCGGAGAGCAGGTGGGTTCGTGCGTTTGAGACGTGTTCCCGGCACAAGGGAAAAATTATTACGAACAGGGGATATCCTGGTCAAGGAGCCCTTCACATGGCGGAGCCGTTGGCAGCAGTTTTTTGGCAGCCAGGCTCCGCTTTTTTTAGAGATCGGCTGTGGGCGCGGCCGTTTTATCACCGCCGCCGCGAGGCTTGATCCGGCGCATCATTATATCGGCCTTGAATTGCGCGAGGAAATGGTAGATACCGCCATTGAGCGTCTCAAAGGGGAGACCCCTCAAAACCTTTGCTTTGTTTGGCAGGATGCCGCCCTTTTGACGGAGATCTTCGCGCCGGGAGAAGTCGCCCGGATTTTTTTGAATTTTTCCGATCCCTGGCCCAAAAGGCGCCACCGCAAAAGGCGTTTGACCCATGGCAATTTTTTAGCGCAATATGCCCAGATCCTGGAACCGGGCGGCAAATTGATTCTTAAAACGGACAATAAGGACTTTTTCGAGTTTTCTCTAACGGAACTTTCCACCTGCGGCTGGCGGCTTGTGGAAGTGGACCGGGAATACCATCTGAAAGACGATCCCGATAATATCGCAACCGAATACGAAATCAAATTCCGGCGGCAGGGCACGCCCATCCATCGCCTCTGCGCCGTTTATCATCCTGATGATTCCATAAGTGATTTTATGAAGAAAAAGGAGTCGAGCGCCATGAAGTATATTAGTACCAGGGGTAACAGCCTTCCCGTATCGGCCGGCGCCGCCATCAAGAACGGCATGGTGCCCGGCGGCGGTCTTTATGTACCCCAAAGCATCCCTGCTTTTCCCTATACCTGGAAAGAGCTCTCGGTCATGGATTACCGTAAGCTAGCAACGGAGATCTTCAAGCTCTATCTGACTGATTTTACTGCCGAAGCCATTCAACAAATGGTGGAAGCATCTTATCATGAAAAGAGCTTTTCCCACCCCTTGGTAGCGCCTTTGGTCTGCCTCCCGAACGGCTTGAACATCCTGGAGCTGTGGCACGGACCAACCGCCGCCTTCAAGGATATGGCGCTGCAGGTTTTGCCCCGGCTCCTTACTTATGCTGTGGCGCAAGAGGAAGCCAGGCCGGAAACCGGCCCGGGACCTAAAGCGGAGAGCCAGCCCAAAACCGCACCCAAAACGGAAACGGTCATTTTGGTGGCTACCTCCGGTGATACCGGCAAAGCTGCCTTGGAAGGCTTTAAAAATGTTCCCGGCGTGCAGGTCATTGTCTTTTATCCCGATGGCGGCGTCAGCCCCATGCAGCGGCTGCAAATGTGTACCACTGACGGGGACAACACCCATGTGGTGGCAGTGCGCGGCAATTTTGACCACTGCCAGAGCGCCGTCAAAGCGATTTTTAACGACATATCTGTCAATGCCCGTTTGGCTCAAGCCGGCAAAGGGTTTTCCTCTGCCAACTCCATCAATTGGGGCAGGCTTCTGCCTCAGATCGTTTATTATTTTTATGCCTATGGACAGATGCTGGCTCAGGGCAAAGTCCAAGATGGCGAGCTTGTCAATATCACCGTGCCCACGGGCAATTTCGGCAATATTTTAGCCGCTTATTATGCCAGGGAGATGGGCCTGCCGGTGCGCCGCCTTATCTGTGCCTCCAATAAAAACAAGATTCTGTCGGATGTTTTATCCACCGGGGTTTATGACTGCCACCGGGAATTTTATAAAACCACCAGCCCTTCCATGGATATCCTGATTTCCAGCAATTTTGAGCGGTTTTTCTATGCTATGGCGGACGGCGACAGCCGGCTGGTTGCCGCGGCTTTCACCGCCTTGGCCAAAGAAGGCCGTTTTGACGCTCCCCAAACAGTGGTACAAAAATGGCAAAGCTTCATGAGCGGCGGCTATGCCGAGGAGGAGGCGGTTCTTGCCACCATTGAACAGGTTTTCCGGCAAACGGGCTATACCGTGGACCCTCATACCGCGGTAGCGGTGCGGGTCTATGAGGATTATGCGGCGGCAACCAGCGACGATACGCCCAATATCATAACCTCCACGGCCAGCCCCTTCAAATTCTGCCGCAGCGTTCTTTTGGCTTTGACTAGCCGGGAACCGGAAAGCGGCGATGAGGACGCCTTGTTGCAAGAACTTGCCAAGCTTACCGGGCTGCCGGTTCATCCTGCTTTAGCCGGCTTGAACCAGAAAAGCTGTCGCCATCATTCGGTGGTGGAGATTGCCGAGATGCCCCAAGTTGTCCTGAATCTCTTGGGCCTGTCTAAATAAATGTTTAAATTTGGGGCCAGTCACCCTGTATTGCGGCAATTTTTAGAATACTGCATAAAATGTATATAATGTATGTATATTCACAAACGTGTCGGTATATGCAGGATTTGCCATAACAAGGCGATTTTTTAGAATAATTATACGGAAATCTTTCAGGATATTCCTCTAGCGGCGGCTTTGTTGCGGTGAATAGCTTTTAGGGCAACAAAAATCGACCTCTTCTGAAACGCATCGTAGGGGAAGGTTGCCCTCTTGAGGGATATAGAACAAGAGTCAAAAAGCACCTTGTCGGCGGCTGGGTGGCCTTAACCGTTTGCTTGGATATAACGGGAAAGTAAGGCAGAGAAAATAAAAAAAGCTCCTCACAAGTTGAGGAGCTTTTAAACACAATTGTAAAGTTGTTGCGTAAAACTATTGACCGTCTCTCATTTGTTGATAGCAATCCCGGCAATATACGGGACGATCATTAACGGGTTTAAAAGGTACCTGGGTTTCCGCGCCGCATTGCGCGCAGGTAACGGTAAACATTTCGCGAGTGCCTTGACGTTGACGTTTCCGATTGGCACGGCATTCGGGGCAACGGGCGGGATCATTTTGGAACCCTTTTTCGGCGTAGAATTCTTGCTCGGAAGCGGAAAAATTAAATTCTGCACCACATTCTTTACAAACTAAAGTTCTGTCTTCAAAAGCCATTAAACCTTACCTCCTTATTTGGTTGTCCTAAGTCTTATCTACCGGGGCAAATGCATCCCAAAAAGGATTCCGGGGCAATGGCCGTGGACAAAAACTTTAGGGTTATATTTATTATACATACATTATACCAAAAATGCAACACTAAAAGTGAGATATTGCTATAATATACGAAAAAAAGTGTAAATTAAATTATTATTTGCATTGCAACTGGCGCGGGATGATGCTATAATAAAGAAGCATTTTTGATTAAAGGAGGAAGCTCATGAAAGGCAAAGTTAAATGGTTTAATGCAGAAAAAGGTTTTGGTTTCATTGAAAGAGAAGCTGGCGGCGATGTATTCGTACACTTTTCTGCGATTCAGGGTGATGGCTTCAAAACTTTGGACGAAGGCCAAGATGTGGAATTTGACGAAGTAGAAGGTGCCCGTGGCCCTCAAGCGGCTAATGTGGTGAAATTATAAACGCTTGAATCGAAAGAGCTCTGCCAACCGGCAGAGCTCTTTTTAATAGATACCTCCCTTCTGCCATGGGATACCGAAAATCATGCAGATTTCTTTGTATGTTTGATTCAGGCGGGGAGAGTCTAATGAAAAGCAATGGAACAGGAAAACTGGGACAGAAAAAATGGGAGGAATGGAAAGCGATGCGAATCGGCGTCTTATCGGACAGCCACTTTCGGGCGGGTCGGCCCATGCCGCAAGTGGCGGCTATTTTCCGGGATGTGGCGATGATTCTCCATGCCGGCGATGTGGGAGACAGCGAGCTTTTGGATTGGCTTCGGGGCATTGCCCCGGTAGATTGGGTGGCCGGCAACTGCGACCGCGGCTTTGAAACCGCCGCCTGGCCCAGTCGCCGTGTCTTGCAAGCGGAGGGCGTCACCATCGGCATGATCCACGGCGACGGTTACGGGGGTACCACGCCGGAACGGGTCCGCCGGGCTTTTTTAAACCAGCCGGTGCAGGCGGTGGTTTTCGGCCATTCCCACCAACCCTGGAACCAGACGGGGCAAGACGGCGTCCTACTCTTTAATCCCGGCTCGGTGAGCTTTCCCAGAGGAATGGCTCATCAGGCTTCCTGCGGCATCTTAACGATAGAGAATGACCAAATCACCGGCAATATCTTTTATCTATAAGAGATTATTTCCCTGCCGGTTGAAGAGCATTTGGTCACTTCCCCAATAAGACGGGAGCGGCGGCATGCTACATGCTTTGTAAGAATAAGCATTTTTATATTTATATGAAAAAAACCTGCTGATTTAGCAGGTTTTGTGGTATAATGATAATCGAACAATTGTTTAAGAGAGGGAGCTATATGGGCATTTTTCAATTGGAAAGCAGCTACGAATTGAAAGGAGATCAGCCTCAGGCGGTAGAGAACCTGGTGTCGGGCGTCCTAAGCGGCCTGCGGCATCAAACGCTTCTGGGGGTCACCGGCTCCGGCAAAACCTTTACCATGGCTAATGTCATTGCCCGGGTGGAGCGTCCTACCTTGGTTATTGCCCACAACAAAACTTTGGCGGCCCAGCTGTGCGGCGAATTTAAAGAATTCTTTCCCCACAACGCGGTGGAATACTTCGTCAGCTATTACGATTACTACCAGCCGGAGGCATATATCCCTCATACCGATACCTATATTGCCAAGGATGCTTCCATCAACGATGAGATCGAAAAGCTCAGGCATTCTGCCACCGCGGCTCTTTTGGAGCGGCGGGATGTTATTATCGTGGCCAGTGTATCCGCCATCTATGGCCTGGGCGCCCCCGAGGATTACCAGGAAATGGCCCTTTCTCTGCGGGTAGGCCAAACCGTGGAACGGGATAAAATGCTGCGGCGGCTGGTGGACATGCAGTACGGCAGAAACGAGATGGATTTTAAGCGGGGCAGCTTCCGGGCCAAGGGGGATGTGGTGGAGATCATCCCCGCCGGTTTCAGTGAAAAGGCGCTGCGTATCGAACTGTTTGGTGACGAGGTGGAGCGTATTAGTGAGATCGATACCTTGACCGGCGAGCTTTTGGGCAGGCGGCAGCACGCCATGATCTTCCCTGCCAGCCACTATGTAACGGCTCAGGATAAGTTGCAAAAAGCGCTGGTGGGCATTGGCGGAGAACTGGAATCCCGTTTAAGAACCCTCCGCAAAGAAGGCAAACTGTTGGAGGCGCAGCGCTTAGAGCAGCGCACCAATTTCGATATGGAAATGATGCAGGAGATGGGCTACTGCCAGGGCATTGAGAACTATTCTCTCTATCTGACGGGACGGCAGCCCGGGCAGGCGCCCTATACTCTGCTGGATTATTTCCCCAAGGATTTCCTTTTGTTTATTGACGAATCCCATGTCACCATTCCTCAGATCGGGGGCATGTATGAAGGCGACCGCTCCCGGAAGGATTCCCTGGTGAATTATGGCTTCCGCCTGCCTTCCGCCAGAGACAACCGTCCCTTGACCTTTCTGGAATTTGAAAGTAAAACCAATCAGCTGATCTATGTTTCCGCCACGCCGGCAAACTATGAGCTTAGCCACAGTACCCAGGTGGTGGAGCAGGTGGTGCGTCCTACCGGGCTTTTGGACCCGCCCATTACCGTAAAGCCGGTGAAAAATCAGATCGACGACCTAATGGGCGAGATCAACAAGACTGTGGCGGCAGGCTACCGGGTGCTGGTTACTACCTTGACCAAACGGATGGCGGAAGATCTGACGGATTATCTGAAGCAGGCGGGAGTGCGGGTGCGCTATCTGCATTCCGAGGTGAAGACCTTGGAGCGTATGGCCATCGTGCGAGACCTACGTTTAGGGGAATTTGACGTTTTAGTAGGCATCAACCTGTTAAGAGAAGGCTTGGATTTGCCGGAGGTATCGCTTGTCGCGATCCTGGACGCCGATAAAGAGGGTTTTCTGCGTTCCGCCCGTTCTCTGATTCAGACCATTGGCCGGGCGGCCCGCAATGTGGACGGCCGCGTGGTGATGTATGCCGACCGCATTACCGATTCCATGGCCGAGGCCATGAGAGAAACCAACCGCCGCCGAGCCAAACAGACGGCTTACAACGAAACCCACGGTATTGTGCCCCAAAGCATACAAAAAGAGGTGCGGGATGTTATTGCCGCGGTGATGCCCGCCGTGGCGGAAAGCAGTATCGCCTTGGGCAAAGCCCCGGATATGATGACGAAACGGGAACGGGAGCGTCTGCTGCGTTCCCTGGAAAAAGAGATGCGGGAAGCCGCCTCCCGGCTGGAATTCGAGGAAGCGGCGCAACTGCGCGACCTTATCATGGAGATACGGGCCCAGGGGAAGGTTTAAACAAGCTTTTATTGATGCTAACCATACAAAACTGCCTTATTGGCATTTCGCATTGGGCATGACCAAAAAAATACAAACCGTTTTAATATCTAAGTTTTAATATCTAAAAGGAGAAATTTATGTCTAAGGATTTTATTGTGGTAAAAGGTGCCAGACAGCACAATTTAAAGAATATCGATATCAATATTCCCAGGGATCAGTTGGTGGTGATTACCGGCCTTTCCGGCTCCGGCAAGTCTTCTTTGGCTTTCGACACCATTTACGCGGAAGGCCAGCGCCGTTATGTGGAGTCTCTTTCTGCTTATGCTAGGCAATTTTTAGGCCAGATGGACAAACCGGATGTGGACAATATCGAAGGTCTTTCCCCGGCCATTTCCATCGACCAGAAGACCACCAGCCACAATCCCCGTTCCACCGTGGGCACAGTGACGGAGATCCATGATTATTTGCGGCTTTTGTTTGCCAGGATCGGCATTCCTCATTGTCCCCAGTGCGGCAAGGTCATCAGCCAGCAAAGCATCGACCAGATGGTGGACGTCATCATGGCTTATCCGGAAGGCACCAAGCTCCAGGTCTTGGCTCCTCTGGTACGGGGACGCAAAGGGGAGTACGTAAAGCTCTTTGCTCAAGTCAAGTCGGAAGGCTATCTCCGTGTCCGGGTGGACGGCGAGATCCGGGAGCTGGATGAAGAGATCGCTCTGGATAAGAATAAGAAACACACCATTGAAGTGGTGGTGGACCGCATCATCATCCGTCCCGAAGCGAGAAAGCGCATTGCCGACTCTATGGAGCTGGCCCTGGGTATGGCGGAGGGCCGCGCCCTGGTCCTCGTCCGCCAAGAGAAAAAAGAGCGGATGGAGGAAGCAGAAGAGGGGAAAGGAGCTGCGGCTTTAGAAAGCCGCGAAGAGGAGCTTTCCTTTAATCAGAACTTTGCCTGTCCGGACTGCAATATCAGCTTAGATGAGATCACGCCCCGGATGTTCTCCTTCAACAATCCTTTCGGCGCCTGTCCCACCTGCGGCGGCTTGGGCCAGTTAATGAATATTGATGAGGAAGGCCTTTTGATCGATGAGAATATGACCCTGGCGGAAGGGGGCATCGCCCACTGGGGCGCAAACGGCAACAGCTGGTATTACCGGCATATCGTAGCCTTAGCGCAAAAATATAAATTCTCCCTGGACAAACCCATCAAGACCTTATCCCGGGAGATGCTGGATAAGATCTTTTACGGCAGTGGCAAGGATACCATTTTAGTGGAATACGAAAGTAATGTTTCCGGCCGGCAGAGCTTTACTACCCGTTGGGAAGGAATCATTCCCAATTTCCAGCGGCGTTACCGTGAAACCAATTCCCCCGCCATCCGCCATGAGATTGAGACCTTTATGAAGGTGCGCCCTTGTCCCGACTGCCGCGGCGCACGCTTACGCCCGGAGAGTCTGGCGGTGACCATTGACGATAAAAATATTAATGAGATCAGCAATCTGACCATTCGGGATTGCCGGGAATTTTTTGCAGGACTGACCTTAACGGAGCGGGAGACCTTGATCGCCCGGCAGATTTTAAAGGAGATCAGGGAACGCTTAGAATTTCTGGACAATGTAGGCCTTGACTATCTGAGTCTTTCCCGGGCGGCAGGTACCCTGTCCGGCGGCGAGGCCCAGCGCATCCGTCTGGCGACCCAGATTGGTTCTCACCTGGTGGGTGTCCTTTATATCTTGGACGAGCCCAGCATCGGCCTGCACCAGCGGGACAACGCCCACCTCATCGCTACCTTGAAGCGCCTGCGGGATCTGGGCAATACGGTGCTGGTGGTGGAACACGATAAAGAAACCATGGAGCAGGCGGATTACCTCATTGACATCGGACCAGGGGCGGGAGCCCTCGGTGGGCAAGTGGTGGCGGCGGGAACGCCGGCGGAGGTCGCCCAAAATGAGAATTCCATTACCGGGCTTTATTTAAGCGGCAAGAAATCCATTGCTTTGCCGGCAGTCCGGCGGCAGTTGAACGGTAAGTGGCTGGAAGTCAAAGGCGCCGTTGCCAATAACTTGAAAAATATTGATATAAAAATTCCCTTGGGAGTGTTTACCTGCGTTACCGGGGTTTCTGGCAGTGGCAAGAGTACCTTGGTTAACGATATCCTATACACGGTGCTGGCGGAAAAACTCAACGGCGCCCACGCCGTCGCTGACGGCTACCGGCAGATTACCGGCCTGGAACATTTGGAAAAGGTCATCAATATCGACCAGAGTCCCATCGGGCGGACGCCCCGTTCCAATCCGGCCACCTATACCGGAGTCTTTAATCTGATCCGGGAGCTTTTCGCCCAGACCCCGGAAGCCAAAGCCCATGGCTACAAGCTGGGACGTTTCAGCTTTAATGTGAAGGGCGGGCGCTGCGAATCCTGCCAGGGAGACGGCATCATCAAGATCGAGATGCACTTTTTACCTGATATCTATGTGCCCTGCGAGGTGTGCAAGGGCAAGCGCTATAACCGGGAGACTCTGGATATCCACTATAAAGGCAAAAATATCTCGGATGTTCTGGAAATGACGGTGGATGAAGCGGTGGAATTTTTCGCCAACCTGCCCCGCATCCACAAAAAGCTCAAGGTATTGCAGGATGTGGGCTTGGGCTATATCCACCTGGGTCAGCAGGCCACTACCCTGTCCGGCGGCGAGGCCCAGCGGGTGAAGCTGGCTACTGAGCTGAGCAAAAAAAGCGACGGCAAGACCTTTTATATCCTGGACGAACCCACCACAGGCCTGCACACCGCCGATATCAAGAGGCTCTTAAAAGTATTGAACCGCCTGGTGGAAGCGGGGGACAGCGTATTGGTCATTGAGCATAACATGGATGTCATCAAGAGCGCCGATTATATCATCGACCTGGGACCGGAAGGCGGCGTCCGGGGCGGCGAGGTCATCGCCACCGGCACTCCGGAGGAAGTGGCCCAAAATTCCCAAAGCTATACCGGCCAGTTCTTGAAAGATTATCTGAAACAGGACTCTGTCAACGCCGGCAAAAAACAGCCAAAAACGGCTAAAACCGGATAAAAAAGACTAAGACAGGGCCAAAAATCAAAGCCGGATTGGGCCAAGCCCAATCTGTATCGAATACCGCAGCATTCCTTTGCCCGATGCTAAGATCGGGGCCTATAGCGAATGTCAAAAAGAAATGACACCAACTGGTTAGCAAGTTCCAAAAGCGCAGAAGATATCAAGGTGCGGGGGAGATTGGCGTGCGCAGGAAGCCGAGGCGTGCGAATATCGGGCGCGAGGATTTTAAGGTGTGAAAGAGATCGAGACGCAAGGGGTCACCTGCCGAAAGAGGTTCGAAAGTGAGAAGGATATCTAAGTGCGAAGGAGATCAAAATGTGAGGGAGTTGGGAACGCTAAGGATAAAAAGCGGAGGATGCTGAGGCGAACATATCAGGCTACATTGTGTTAACCTGTGTTATCAAAAAAGAACAGGAGGAGTGGTTATGGACTGGCAGGAGCAGCTGGCTCAGCAATTGCAGGATCTGCCGGCGCAGCCCGGCGTCTATCTGATGCACGATAAAGACGGCGCGGTGATCTATGTGGGCAAGGCCACCTCCTTAAAACAGCGGGTGCGTTCCTATTTCCACCAGGGAGCAAAAGAGAACCCCAAAACCGCTTCCCTGGTGGAGCGGGTGCGTTCCCTGGAAGTGATGGTGGTGCCTTCCCCCGTGGAGGCGCTGCTTTTGGAAAGCAATCTCATCAAGAAGTATCATCCCCGCTATAATGTGCGGCTGATGGACGACAAGCATTATCCTTATTTAAAGGTGAGCCTGGCGGAGGATTTCCCCCGGCTCTCGGTGGTGCGGGCGGTGAAAGAGGACGGCAACCGTTATTTCGGCCCTTATACCTCCAGCGCCGCCATGCATACCACGGAAAAGCTCATTCGGGAGATCTTCCCCCTGCGCACCTGCGGCAATGGGGATTTCCTTTCCCGCAAACGTCCTTGCCTCAATTATCAGATCAAACGCTGCGCCGCTCCCTGCACCGGTGAGATCAGCCGGGAGGACTACCGCTTCATGGTGGAGCAGGTGGTACTTTTTCTGGAAGGACGCACCAACGATATTGTCAAAAGACTGCGCCGGGAGATGGAGGAAGCCAGCCGTGATTTGCATTTTGAGGACGCCGCCCGCCTGCGGGATCAGCTGCGGGCGGTGGAGCTGGTTCAGAAGCAACAACAGATGGATCAGGGCAGCCGGGAAGACCGTGACGTTTGGGGTTTAGCCCTGGCGGGGGACAAATGTGTGGCGCAAGTATTTTTCATCCGGGATGGCAAGCTCAGCGGGCGGGAGCATTTTACTTTGGTGAATACCGCCGCCATGACGGAGGGAGCGGTGCTGGAAGGCTTTTTACCGCAGTATTACAGCGGTGTGGATTTTATGCCGCCGGAGATCTGTCTGCCCGGCGATCTGGAGGATCAGGAAGTTTTAGAAGAGGCCCTGAGCCGCTACCGGGGCAAAAAAGTCACGCTTCTGGCGCCGAAACGCGGCGATAAAAGAAAACTGGTGGAACTAGCCTCCGCCAATGCCAAGCTCATATGGGAGCAGAACCTGAAACGTGAGATGCGTCAGGAGGGAGAGGCGGCGGCAGCCCTGGAGGAATTGCGCCTGATGCTGAGTCTGCCCCGTTCGCCCCACCGCATCGAATGCATGGACATCAGCCATGTTCAAGGGGCCTATACCGTGGCTTCCCAGGTGACATTTTTAGCCGGGAAGCCCAAAAAAGATTTATACCGCCGCTACCGTATCCGCACAGTGGAAGGCGTGGATGATTTTGCCTCTATGCGGGAAGTGGTCATCCGCCGCCTGCGCCGCGGCCTGGAAGAGCGGCAGGCCTTGCGGGAGGGCGGTCTTACCCAGGCGGACGCCAAAATGGCGGATTTCCCTGATCTGCTTTTAATCGATGGCGGCAAAGGCCAGCTTTCAACGGTTTTTGAGATCATGCAGGCCATGGGCCTGGGGCATATTCCTGTTTTTGGTCTGGCTAAGAGATTTGAGGAGATCTTTGCGCCGGGAGAATCACGGCCCATTGTACTTTCCCTGGACAGTCCGGCCTTGCAGCTGTTGCAGCGGGTGCGGGATGAGGCGCACCGCTTTGCCATCACCTATCACCGCAGCCTGCGGCAAAAAGGGCAGGTGGTTTCGGCTTTGGACGGCGTGACAGGCATCGGCCCCCAAAGACGGCAGGCTCTCTTGAAAGCTTTTGGCTCCCTGGAGGCCATGGCAAAAGCGGATATTTCTACTTTAGCCTGCGTAGAGGGCATGAACCGGCGGGCAGCCCAAGCCCTATATGACTATCTGCGCGCCGCTGCACATGCCAAAACGGCAAACAAAGAAGGAAAAGAAGTCATAATAGAAGAAATAGACCTCAGCCAAGAAACACAAGAAACCAAAAAGCGAAGCGAATAAAAGATTTAAGAAGGAGAACAGAAACTATGACCATCCGGTTGGTAGCTACCGATGTGGACGATACTTTAATGAGCAACGATATGCAGGTGCCTCAAAGCACCCGGGAGATGATCAAAAGAATGCAGCAGGCCGGGATTATCGTGACCATTGCCACCGGGCGAATGCACTATTCGGCGGCTCTTGTCGCCAAGGACTTAGGCATAGACGCTCCCGTTATCAGTTATAACGGCGCCATGATCCGGAAAGGCTTAAGCGGCGAGATCCTGCACCATACCCCCATGACCCAAGAACAGGTGGATATGGTGTGGAGCCTGGATCTTCCGGAGGATATGGGGGTGCATTTTTATATTGACGATACGCTTTATGTACGTTCTCTGCACCCGTTGAGCAAAGATTATATCAAGCGTACCCACTGTCCTTACCGGGTGGTGCCCGATATCTACAGCCTGGCCCAGAGGGAAAACCAACTTTCCAAAATTTTGTTAGCCGGGGATGCGGATGTGTTGGACCAACTTTGGCGTAAGGGGCAAACGCAATTCCCCGGCCAGCTTTACATTACCAAATCGCATACGCATTTTCTGGAATTTCTTAATCCCATAGCCAGCAAAGGCGTTGGTGTAAAGAAGCTGGGCGAGATCCTGGGGATCCCTCAAGAAGAAATTTTGGTTATTGGAGACAGTTGGAACGACCGGGAGCTTTTTACGGCCGGCGGTGTTAAGATCGCCATGGGCAATGCCGTAGCGCCTTTAAAAGAAATCGCTACCTGGGTGGCTCCTCCCCAGATTGAGGACGGCTGGGCCAAAGCCATGGCCAAATGGGTTTTTCATGAGGACATCAACTAACCGGGATATTGACTCCGATTCTTATCGGAAAACAGATTGTTTGGCGGAGGGAGCCGCCCACAAGCTATAAAGTGGATGTCGCCAAAGAATTGATTTTTCTTAAGGCTTTTTATTTTTCCTAATGTAAACCACCTATCAGCAGGTTTTATGTTCCGAACCGTTATTCTTAACTTTTTCCCCCTTTGCTCTTGCCAGAGCTCAAACGCCGTTTTTACCGGCAAGCTTGTTTACATATGGTTTTAGCTTTAGCCATTGTATATTCTCCGCCTGTGAAAAAACAGGCCGTCCCGTAAAAAATTTGCAGAAGCATTTCCCCGATTTTGGAGAAATGCTTCTTTTCTTTTTCTTTTCCGGTTTTCTAGTTTGGCCTCCGGCATGAAAGTCCTTTTTTTCACATAGTCTTTATTACTTCGGCTTGTGTGATAAAGGGGGTAATCACGTGTATCAAGAAAAAACATACTGGCTGGACCAGGGAGATAAGCTGGCGGCCGGAGATCATGACGGCATGTTGCAAACAGCGGTCAATATGCCCGCTTTCTGCCGGGAGGCCTGGCGGCTGGGGTTGGAGGCTCCTTTGCCCCAAGTGCCGCTGGGCGGCTTCCGGCAGGTCTTAATCGGCGGCATGGGCGGTTCCGCCATCGGCGGCGATCTGTTGAAGGCTTATGCACAAACCAGAGCGGCCATTCCTTTTTTTGTAAACCGTCATTATACGCTGCCGGCTTGGGTGGGAAAGTATACTCTTCTAATTTTTGTCAGCTATTCAGGGGAAACGGAGGAGACCATCGCGGCCTACCGGGAAGGCGACGGCTTCTGCCGGGTCGTCATCACTTCCGGCGGTACTTTGGCAAAAATGGCAGTTGAGGCGGAGGATTCTCTCATCATCATTCCGCCGGGCATCCCGCCCCGGGCGGCGCTGCCTTTTTTGTTCATCCCCATTTTAGTGCTTTTGGCCCGTCTGGGCATTCTACCTCAAGCCATGACGGAACTGCAGCCTATTTTAGCCGCTTTAAACGATAGGCTGGCAAAGTCCGCTCCCCATGTCCTTACCGAAAAAAACCCGGCCAAAAAACTGGCCACCGTATTATACGGCAGATTGCCCATCATCTGGGGTGTGGAGGGCACCACGCAACCGGTGGCTTACCGCATGAAAGGGCAGTTGAACGAAAACAGTAAAAGCCCGGCTTGGTGCAGCGCCCTGCCGGAGCTGAACCATAATGAGATCGTAGGCACAGAGGCGCTGCCGGAAATTCTGGAAAATTGTTGTATCGTCATGTTACGCGACATTGCCGACCACTGTAGGGTGCAAAAGCAGTTCGGCATTACCCGGCATCTGGTATGCAGACGGGTGGGCGGTATGATCGACCTGTGGGGTGAAGGTGAAACCCTTTTGGCACGGATCTTCAGCTTGATTTTGCTGGGGGATATGGCCAGCATTTATTTAGCCATCCTCTATCATATCGACCCCACGCCCATTGCCTTGATCGGCAGCCTGAAGGCGGAGATGGCAAAAAATTAATCGAAACGGCTAAATAGCATGCTGCCCGTCAATGCTATGCGCTGCTTCTCTAAGGAAAACAGCAAAAACATAAGAAAAGCATTGACAAGGCCTGCCTGTCATTAGACAATAGAGGTAACAAACAGGCAAGTCCTGGCAGGGGGGAAAGATATGGCAATAAGAGAGCATTACGAGCCGGTGGAGCTGAAAATCATTACCGGCATGTCCGGCGCCGGCAAGACTCAGGCCATTCAGGTTCTGGAGGATTTGGGTTATTATTGTGTGGATAATCTGCCCCCCAACTTATTTCTCAAGTTTGCCGAGATTGTGGCTCGCCCCGGTGACCAAATGCCCCAGGTGGCTTTGGTGGTGGATGCCAGGGGCGGTAAGTTCTTTATGGATTTATACGGCGCTTTGGCCCAGCTGAAAGAACGGGAGATCCCCTATCAGATCATTTTTTTGGAAGCCGCAGACGAGGTGCTGGTGCGGCGTTTTAAGGAAACCAGGCGGCGGCATCCTCTTTCCTCCGGCGGTATGACCATCTTATCCGCCATTGACGAGGAGCGCAAACGCCTGGAAAATATCAGGGGCATTGCCGACATCATCATCGATACCTCCAATACCACCGCGCAACAGCTGAAAGAAAAGCTTCTGGCGGTTTTCTCCCAGGATGCCCAAAGCAGCCTGTGGGTTTCCGTGGTCTCTTTCGGCTATAAATACGGTATTCCCATTGATGCCGACTTGGTGATGGACGTGCGTTTTTTGCCCAATCCCTATTATATTCCGGAGTTGAAGCCTTTGTCCGGCCAGGATGAGACCGTGTGTCAGTATGTGCTGGGAAGTAAAGCTACCCAGGATTTTTTGCAACGCTACCGGGATCTTTTGGTTTCCCTTTTGCCCTTATATGCCAAAGAAGGGAAAAAACATCTTTCCATTGCCATCGGCTGTACCGGCGGACGGCACCGTTCCGTGGCCATTGCCGACTATTTGGGGCGGGAACTGGGCGCCATACAGGGATTGAATTGCCAGGTGGCGGTAAGCCACCGGGATATCAATAAATATTAGACGGGCGGTGGCAAGATTGGATAAGCGACGGCAATATCTGTTTGCTGCCCGCTGGTTTCTTCTGGCGATGATCGGCATTCTGCTTTTTTTTGAAGGCGTTACGATTTATTATGGCAACGGCGACCTGCCGTTTTTGTGGTTTGCGCAGGATTCCGGCTTTTATGCTTTTTTATCTTTTTACTATATTCCCATCGGTGTTATTTTTCAGCTGACCGGCTTATTGCTTTTCGGGGTCAACCTTTACTTTTTTGTGCAGTGGCTGGTGAACCGGACTATGGGAGAGAAACTCCGGCGTATGCGGGAGCTTTTGCTGGAGAATTATCCTCTGGACAAAGGCCCCAGGGTAGTGGCCATCGGCGGCGGCACTGGGCTTGCCACACTTTTGCGGAGCATCAAGACCATAACCAGCAATATTACCGCAGTGGTGGCGGTGACGGATGACGGCGGCAGCTCCGGCATACTCCGCCGGGAGATGGGCATTCTGCCGCCGGGAGATATCCGGGATTGCCTGGTGGCTTTGGCCAGGGAAGAGGTAGGCCTCTCCGATATGCTGAGCTATCGTTTTACCCAGGGAGGCGTTTGGGAAGGGCATAACCTGGGCAATATCCTTATGGCCGGACTGACGCAGAAAGCGGAAGGCGATTTCGGACGGGCGGTAGAGGATTTGAGCCGGGTTTTGGCGGTAGAGGGCCGGGTATTCCCCGTGACCTTGGATGATGTCTGTCTTTGCGCTTATATGGAGGATGGCGCCATTGTACGGGGTGAAACCAGTATGGTGTCGGATCGGCGTACCATTGACAGGGTGTTTTTGGAACCGTCGGATTGCCGGCCCCTGCCGGGTGTGCTTTCTGCCATTGCCAACGCCGAATATATTATTTTAGGGCCGGGCAGCCTATATACCAGCATCATCACTAATTTATTGGTGCCCGGTATCGCGGACGCCATCAAGCAGTCCCAAGCCACAGTCTATTATATCTGCAATGCGGCGACCCAACCGGGAGAAATGGAGATGGAAAAGGCTTCCTGCTATGTGGCGGCTATAGAGAAGCATACTGGGAAACACCTGATTCACCGGGTACTGGTCAATGACGCCCTGCCGGATGAAGCTCAGACCAAGGTTTTAGCAGCCCTAGGCAGCGCCCCCGTTCTTTGCGACAGAGAAAATCTGCTATCCCTTGGTGTGGAGATCATCCGGGGTGATTATGCCGCCAAAGAGGATCCCCGGCTCCATGACGAGATTGCCTTGGCTCAGGTATTTGCCGAGGCGTTTCGGACGTCTAATTTCTGGTTAGATTAAAAAGCGAGGTGCGTCATGACATTTTCCACCACAGTCAAACAAGAGTTGTCCAGGGTGCAGTCGACAAAGCAATGCTGCGCTAAGGCGGAATTTGCCGCCTTTTTCCGCATGGGCGGCACCTTGCATATCGGCGGTAATCAGTCCGCCGCTTTATCGGTGGATACGGAGAATGCGGCGGTAGCACGAAAATATTTTAATATGGCCCGGGAGCTTTTTGGTCTGAAAGTGGAGATCATGGTTCATAAAAAACAGAAGTTGAAAAAAAACAGCGTTTATTGTCTTTATGTACCTACCCAAGAGGGGATTCAGAAGATCCTGGCGCTTTTGGGCATGTCGAGCCTGTGGGAAACGCCAAAAAGCCCCCGGGAGCTGTTAAAAAACCCATGCTGCACCCGCAGCTACCTGCGGGGCGCTTTTTTGGGGGGCGGTTCGGTCAGCGATCCGGAAGGCGCATACCATTTGGAGATCATCTGCAATGACGCGGATCACCGGGATTTCATCATGCGTCTGATGCAAACCTTCGGGCTTTCTCCCAAAAAGATGGAGCGCAAAGGTGCTCCCGTCCTCTACCTGAAGGAAGGGGAACAGATCGTAGATTTTCTGAATATTATTGGCGCGCACAAAGCCCTATTAAAATTTGAGAATACCCGTATCGTGAAAGAGCTGCGTAACCAGGTGAACCGCACGGTAAATTGCGAAATGGCCAATGTGAATCGCATCGCTGATACCGGTACCAGGCAATACCAGGCTTTGATGCACATTGCGGAGATCATGGGTATCAACAAGCTGCCGGTGAATCTACGTGAGATCGCTCTTTTGCGTTTAGAGAACCCCGATATCTCCTTAAAAGAGTTGGGTGAAATGCTGACGCCACCCTTAGGAAAATCCGGCGTCAATCACCGCCTAAGAAAGCTGGAGCGTTTGGCTGAAGAATTGTCCACCGCGAAGCGAACATAAGATAGAATTCGGTTGGGGAATTAGCGCATTTTAAAAAGGATTTCCCTTTATGATATAGAAGTAATCAATTGGGTATGTTATAATAGTGCCTGCTGAGGAAAGCAGGCAGCGCCTTTGCCAAAAAAGGCTACAAAAATAAAGCACAGGAGGATATGACAGTGGTTAAGATTGCCATCAACGGATTCGGCAGAATCGGGCGCCTGGTTTTCCGGGAAGCCTGGGGAAGGGATGATGTTGAAATTGTGGCGATTGGCGGCATGAGTACGCCGCCTATCAGCGCCCATCTTTTAAAGTATGATTCCGTGCATGGGATCTGGAACAAAGATGTGATGTCCGATGAAGGGAATCTCTATGTGGAAGGCAAAGCCATCCGGGCTTTTGACAAGCTGCCTTTAGAGGATTTCCCCTGGGGAGAACTGGGTGTTGATATTGTAATTGAATCTTCCGGAAAATATAACGATGCAGAAAAAGCCAAAGGCCATCTGGTTGCCGGCGCCAAAAAAGTGATTCTGACAGCGCCCGGGAAAAACGAGGATATTACCATCGTAATGGGCGTAAACGAGGACAAATACGATCCGCAAAAACATCAGGTCATTTCCAATGCCTCTTGTACCACCAACTGTTTGGCTCCCGCCGCCAAGGTGCTGCACGAAGTCTTCGGCATCCGCTACGGGTTGATGACTACCATCCATGCTTATACCAATGACCAAAAAATCACAGATGGTAATCATAAAGATCTGCGCCGCGCCAGAACGGCCGGGTTATCCATGATTCCCACCACCACCGGCGCCGCCAAAGCGGTCTCCTTGGTGCTGCCCGAACTGAAAGGCAAGCTGAACGGTTTTGCCGTGCGGGTTCCTGTGGCCAATGTTTCCATGGTGGATCTCACGGTGGAATTGGAGAAAAACACCACCAAAGAAGAGATTAACGCGGCCTTTGCCGCCGCAGCTGCCGGTTCCATGAAAGGTATTTTGGGTTATTGCGAGTTGCCCTTGGTTTCCATTGATTTTAAAGGAGACTGCCGTTCTTCCATTGTGGATGCTATGTCTACCATGGTGATGGAAGACAACCTGGCCAAGGTAGTCCTCTGGTACGATAACGAGTGGGGCTATTCCTGCCGTGTTGTTGATCTGATGGAATTTGTGGCGGAGAGCCTTTAAAATTGTGAAATGTTAAAATGTTAAAATCTGAAGGAGGATGCTGTGGCTACTTACAATAAAAAAACCATCCGCGATATCGAGGTAAAGGGTAAAAAAGTGATCTTGCGGGTGGACTTCAATGTCCCCCTGACCCCGGACTGCAAGGTCTTAGACGATACCAGGATTATAGAGTCATTGCCTACCATCCGTTATCTTATGAGCCGCGGAGCCAAAGTCATTTTACTTTCTCACTTGGGTCGTCCCCATGGCGAGGTGGACCCCCGTTTCAGTTTGCGCATTCCCGCCAATCGGTTTAGCCAGATCTTAGGCGCCAATGTTCTGTTTTCGCCGGAATGCATCGGTGATCTGCCCAAGCAAATGATCAGCCAGATGAAGCCTGGCGAGGTGATCATCTTAGAAAACGTCCGCTTCCACCCTGAGGAGGAAGCCAATGATATGGAGTTTGCCGCAAAGCTGGCGGAATTAGGCGATATTTATGTCAACGACGCTTTCGGCGCGGCGCACCGCTCCCATGCCTCCACGGAAGGAATCGCCCACCTTCTGCCGGCCGTAGCAGGCCTTCTGGTAGAAAAAGAGCTGGTGATTATGGGGAAAGCGCTTTCCTACCCCGACCATCCCTTTGTTGCCATTATGGGCGGCGCCAAAGTGACGGATAAGATCGGCGTGGTACAGAATCTCTTGGAAAAAGTGGATCATCTTTTGATTGGCGGCGGTATGGCCCATACTTTCCTGGCGGCCCAGGGCTATCATATGGGGCTTTCCCGGGTCAATATCCAAAATATCGAATGGGCCAAAACTTTGTTGGAGACCCATCCGCATGCTGCCAAGCTGATGCTGCCGGAGGATCTGGTGGTGGCGGAAGCCATCGATGAAAAAGCGCCTACCAAGGTGGTTCGTGTGGATCAGGTGCCAGCCAGCTGGACGGCGCTGGATATTGGTCCTAAGACCATTGCAAAATTTACAGATGTCATTGGCACGTCCAGGACGGTTGTCTGGAACGGGCCCATGGGCGTTTTTGAAATGGCTGCTTTCGCCAAGGGCACCCAAAGCATCGCTATGGCGATTGCCAATTCCGAGGGTACCAGCATTATCGGAGGCGGCGACAGCGTTGCCGCTGTGGAACAGGTAGGGGTTTCCTGTCTGATCAGTCACATTTCCACGGGCGGTGGTTCTTCCCTTGAGTTTCTAGAGGGCATTGATCTACCGGCCATTAAGGTTTTGCAGGACAAGAAATAGCCTAAAGCGGTGAAAGAGGAGCGGCGAGAATGGCAGAGCGCCGGTAACCGCTCCCTATGTTTATTTTTTCGATATCGATGGATGCTGAAGGATATTGATGCTATCGATAAAACCTATGGAGGTTGATGATGGTACTGCCTTTAATCGTGGGAAATTGGAAAATGTATAAGACGCCCAGCCAGGCGCGGGCCTTTGTCCGGGAGATGCTCCCTTTGATTCACGAAACCGGGGTGCAGATCGCAGTGTGTCCTCCCGCCATTTGTCTGCCGGCGGTGGCAGAAGTTCTGGAGGAGAGTAGAAGAAAAATCTTATTGGGCGGTCAAAATATCCATGAAGCCTCAGAAGGCGCCTATACCGGGGAAATCTCCGCCCCCATGCTGCGGGATGTCGGCGCGGCCTTTGTGCTTTGCGGTCATTCCGAGCGGCGGCAGTATTTTTCTGAAAGCAATGCACAGGTAGCGGCCAAAGCCAAAGCTGCCTGGGATAATGAGATGTTTCCCATCGTCTGCATCGGGGAAACGCAAAAGGAACGGCAAACAGGAGCCACCTTTGCTATTTTGGAAAAACAGCTTACCGGTTCCTTGGCGGCCTGGTGTGGTCAAAAGAAGTTGGCGGTGGCTTATGAGCCTATTTGGGCTATTGGTACCGGACTTACGGCAACGCCCCAGGATGCCCAGGAAGCCATGGCTTTTATCCGCCGCCAATTAGCGGTTGCCTTCGGAGCTCCTGCCGCTTCGGCAGTATCTTTGCTTTACGGCGGCAGTGTGAAGCCTAACAATATCGCGAGTTTGATGGCTTGCCCGGATGTGGACGGGGTCTTGGTGGGCGGCGCCAGCCTGGATGCCAAAAGTTTTGCCACCATCTGTCACTTTAATATTCGCGCAGCTGATTTTGACGTTCGCGCAGATAAATAGCCTATTTTTTAACATTTCTACCCGCGGCCATAGATTTTGACGTTCGCGCAGATAAATAGCTGATGCTTTAACATTTCTACCCGCGGCCACGGATTTTGACGTTCGCGAGATAAATCTCTGATGTTGGAACTCGGCACAATGGCATAAGTAATTAAGAGTTTCATCCGCGGTTTACCGCATCGTACAATTAATCCGGGTATATTTACTAATATTGTAATTGAAGATTGATGATATTAATAGAAAAGAGCGCTTATATGCCAAAAAAGAAAAAACCTGTATTTTTAATGATTTTAGACGGTTGGGGCATCCCCGCGGGTAACGATGGATGTGCTTTAACCAAAGCTAATTTGCCGCATTTTCGCAAATTATGGCAGGAGAATCCCCACACCCAATTGGAAGCCAGCGGCGAAGCGGTAGGTTTGCCCGACGGGCAGATGGGCAATTCCGAGGTGGGACATCTTAATATTGGAGCAGGACGCATTGTCTACCAGGATCTTACCAGAATCAGCAAAGCCATTCGCGACGGAGAAATGGCCCAAAACGCCGTTCTCCTTCGTACCATGGAGAAAGCCAAAGCGTCCGGCGGCAGCCTGCATTTAATGGGACTTTTGTCCGACGGCGGCGTACACAGCCATATTCAGCATTTATTTGCCCTGATTGATATGGCCAAAGCGGTAGGGGTTGCCCATACCTATCTGCATTGCTTCTTGGACGGCCGTGATGTGCCGCCGACCTCTGGCACGGCATATTTGCGCCAACTCCAAGATTTTCTGAATGACCGACAATACGGCGAAATCGCTACCGTCATGGGACGTTATTATGCCATGGACCGCGATAAGCGCTGGGACCGGGTGGAACAAGCCTGGCAGGCGATGGTTCTTAGTAAGGGCGTTCACGCAACGGACGGCATCTCGGCGGTAGGGGAATCCTATGAGCAGGGAGTCACCGATGAATTTGTCAAACCCATTGTGGTTTGTGATGGAAAAGGACAAGCAAAAGGGAAAATCCAAGACGGCGACGGCCTGATCTTCTTTAATTTCCGGGCCGACCGGGCGCGGGAGATCACCAGGGCTTTTACCGATTCCGATTTTGCCGGTTTTCAGCGGCTTAAATGGCCCAAGATCGCTTATGCCTGCCTCACCAGCTACGATATTACCATAGACGCTCCCGTTGCCTTTCCCAATGAAGATTTGACCAATACCTTGGGAGAGGTGCTGGCAAAGGCCGGCATGCGGCAATTACGCATTGCGGAAACGGAGAAATATGCCCATGTCACCTTTTTCTTCAATGGCGGCGTAGAGGAACCAAACAGTGGAGAGGATCGGGTGCTGATCCCCTCGCCCAAGGTGGCCACCTATGATTTGCAGCCGGAAATGAGCGCTTATCAGGTAAGAGACGCCGTGGTGGAAAAAATCCGTTCCGGCATCTACGATGTGATTATTTTAAATTTTGCCAATCCGGACATGGTGGGTCATACCGGGATCATGGCGGCGGCGGTTCAGGCCGTGGAGGCCGTGGACCATTGCCTTGGCGATGTGGCGGAAGCGGTGGAGGAAGCGGGCGGCGCTTTGCTTATTACGGCCGATCATGGCAATGTGGAGTGCATGAAGGATACGGACGGCTCGCCTTATACCGCTCATACCAACGGGCCGGTGCCTTTTATAGCGGTTGGCTGCGGCAAGGCCGTACAAGACGACGGTTCCCTTCGGGATATCGCGCCTACCATTTTAGAGCTGCTGTGTCTTGAGAAACCAAAGGAAATGACTGGGACAAGCCTGCTGGTTTAGCGCCGTTTTGAGCGGTTTACGTTTTATGGTGATTTATGGTGATTTGATGCGGTGATAAAAGCGTAAGCTTTTCATCTTATCTTTATTTTAAAGAAAGAAGGTTGAGAAAATGTGTGTGATTACTGATGTTAATGCCAGAGAGATTCTGGATTCCCGGGGCAACCCTACGGTTGAAGTGGAAGTATTTTTAGAGGATGGCACCATGGGCCGGGCGGCTGTGCCCTCCGGCGCTTCTACCGGCGCTTATGAAGCTGTGGAATTGCGGGACGGCGATAAAGGCCGTTTTTTGGGCAAAGGTGTTCTCCAGGCCGTGACCAATGTGCATACCATCATTGCTCCCGCGCTGGAAGGCCTGAGCCCTTTTAACCAAGGGGAAATCGACGGTTTGATGCTGGAATTGGACGGCACCCCCAATAAGAGCAATTTAGGTGCCAATGCTATTTTGGGCGTTTCCATGGCTGTTGCCAAGGCGGCCGCCAATTATCTGGGCCTGCCCCTTTACCGCTATCTGGGCGGTGTCAATGCCAAGCAGCTGCCGGTTCCTATGATGAATATTCTAAACGGCGGCAAGCATGCCGACAATAATGTGGACGTTCAGGAATTCATGGTCATGCCCGTAGGCGCCTCAAGCTTTGCCGGCGCGCTGCAAATGGGCGCCGAGATCTTCCACAATCTGCGCAAGGTATTGCAGGAAAAAGGCGCCAATACCGCGGTAGGCGACGAAGGCGGCTTTGCTCCCAACCTGGGTTCCAATGAAGAAGCGCTGCAATGCTTGCTGGCCGCTATTGAGCGGGCCGGCTACAAACCAGGACAAGACGCCATGATCGCCATGGATGTTGCCGCCAGTGAGCTTTATAAAGACGGCAAATATCACCTTGCCGGCGAGGGTGTTGTTTACTCTGCCGAAGAAATGATCCGTTATTATGAAAATATCTGCGCCAAATATCCCATCATCTCTATCGAAGACGGTCTTTCCGAAGACGACTGGGAGGGCTGGAAGGCCTTAAATGCCACCCTTGGCAAAAAAGTCCAGTTGGTAGGGGACGACCTTTATGTGACCAATACCGCCCGTCTGTCCCGAGGCATTTCGGAACATTCTTCCAATGCCATTTTGATCAAAGTAAACCAGATCGGCAGCCTCACCGAGACTTTTGATACCATTGAAATGGCCAAGAGAGCCGGTTATGCCAATGTCATCTCCCACCGTTCCGGTGAAACAGAAGACACGACCTTAGCCGATATCGCCGTTGCCACCAATGCCGGCCAGATCAAGACCGGGGCTCCTTCCCGCACTGACCGGGTGGCCAAATACAATCAATTGCTCCGCATTGAAGAGGAATTGGGCGATGTAGCCTGCTATGCCGGAAAGGAATCCTTTTACAATCTCTAAAAAATAAAGTTATAAAAAGTAAATTGTGATATTGATCAATTTTAAAGGTGCGGTGTTGCCGCACCTTTAAAATTTATCTTGCGCAATAGCAGGGATCTATGATACAATAATTAAGCATGATTGATAAGGGATACCCTTAACGGATTACAGGGGGCGAAAAAATGAAGATATTCTTTACAATTTTACAAGTCATCGTAAGTGTTGGCATGATTGCCACCATTATTTTGCAGGCTGGGAAAAGTGCCGGACTGTCCGGTTCCATTGCCGGCGGCGCCGAGCAGTTTTTTGGTAAGAAAAAAGGTTTGGATGAATTTTTAAGCAAGATCACCACTTGGCTGGCTGTTGCCTTCATGGTGCTGACTTTGCTATTGTCCTTCCTGTAGGCCGTCTGTGCTTGCAACTGCCGCTGTTTTGTAAAACGGTGGCAGTTTTTTTATTTCTTGCTTTTTCCACTTGTTTTTGGGTAATATAAATATAGAAGAGATCTAAAATATAAAGAATTTAAGAGAGCAGGGCTGATGTATGAAAGAAATTTATTTTGACAATAGCGCCACTACCAAGGTATCAAGAAGGGCAGCTACGGCGGTTCTCGCCGCCATACGCGCCAATTATGGCAATCCCTCTTCCCTGCACCGCCGTGGGCTGGAGGCGGAAAAGCTGCTGACGCAAAGCCGCGAGAAGCTGGCCACCGCCTTAAGTGCGAAGCGCGAGGAGATTCTCTTTACTTCCGGTGGAACGGAAAGCGATAATTTAGCCATTTTAGGCATCGCCAATGCTTATGGTAAAAAGGGCGGCCATATCATCTCAACTGCTATCGAGCACCCCGCGGTGCTCGAGCCGTTGAAACGCCTGGCCGCCGCCGGTTTTACCGTAGATTTTCTGCAGCCTGACAGCGAAGGCATGGTGGCGGCGGAAACGGTGGCTGCCGCTCTTAGGCCGGACACTTTATTGGTCAGCATGATGCAGGTTAATAACGAAACCGGAGCCATACAGCCCATTGCCCAGGTAGGCAAGCTCTTGGCGGCCCAGAACAGGAAGATCTATTTTCACGTGGATGGGGTGCAGGGCTTTGGCAAACTGCCTACGTCCCCCAAGGCTTTGGGAATTGATCTCTATACCGCCAGCGGACACAAGATTCATGGGCCGAAGGGAGCCGGCCTTTTATATGTTGCCAAGGGTGTGCGGCTGGTTCCGCTTGTGGTAGGCGGCGGCCAGGAACGGGATATCCGTTCCGGCACCGAAAATGTACCGGGGATTGCCGGCTTTGCCACCGCTGCGGAGGAAGCCATGGAAGAAATGGCTACCCGCGCTGTCCAGATGCAGGAAGTGCGGCAGACCTTTTTGGAAAGCCTTTCGAAGCTGCCAAAATGGCAGGTGAATGGTTCGCCTCAGGGGTTGCCTTGTGTTCTGAACATCACCTTTCAAGGGACAAAAAGCGAAGTGCTTCTGCACCAATTGGAAGAGAAAGGCCTTTATGTTTCCTCCGGTTCCGCCTGTGCCGCTAAAAAAGACAAGCTGAGTCATGTTTTAACCGCCATGGGCATGAGCCGGGCGGCCATTGAAGGGGCGCTGCGCTTCAGTTTTTCTGCGCAGAATACCGTGGAAGAAGCGAGTCTGGCCGGCAGTATCGTTACCGACGCGGTTACGGAACTTCGGGGGCTTATGGGAAAATAAAGCTTTTAGTACACTGTAATATTTAAAATTGTGATATAGCGGCGAGGATGTTTGGCGCAGGAAAAGGCGAAGGATTGAGGAATCCTTTATGAATTCTGATTGACGACGCAGTATTGCACAAAACAGACCGCCGATGTACACAAGGATTAGATGTTGCACTGTACTAGTGTAGGGTGGCGGATTTCTTAAGAAAAGCTGTGGTTTGGATTACCGCGAGACCTGGCGGATACTGAGAAGAACTGCTGTTTGAGTAACCGCGTGGCATAGCGGTAATTGTAAGGAACTGCCGTTTGGGCAAGGCCTGTTATGTATCTGAAATCCGAAAAGGCAAAGGGGAATAAAAATGTACGAAATATTGATGGTGCGCTACGGCGAATTAGGCTTAAAAGGCAAGAACAAGTCGCAATTTATCAACCGGCTGGCGCACAATATGGAATATGCTTTACAGGGCTTGAAGCCGCGGGAAGTGGTGTCTACCTGGGGACGCATCATGGTGCCGGTGGAATGCGATCTTGCCGAGGTCATGGACCGCTTGGAGCGGGTTTTCGGCATTTATTCCATGAGTCCGGTGGTAAAAGTGGAGAAGGAGATTGAACTGATCCAAAAAGCGGCCTATCAGGTGCTTTTGGCCGCGCTGCCCTATGGGGGCACCTTCAAGGTGGAAAGCCGCCGTGCCGATAAGACCTTTCCTCTGCTCTCGCCGGAGATGAGCCGCCAGGTGGCCGGTTATATTTTCGATCAGCTGGGTGAGAACAGCAAATATGAAGCGGAAATGCATCATCCGCAAAATACGGTCAATGTGGAGGTGCGCCAGGAGGCGGCTTATGTTTACAGCGAAGTGATCCCCGGGGCCAAAGGCTTGCCCGTAGGCTCCAGCGCCAAAGCGGTTCTGATGCTCTCCGGCGGTATCGACAGTCCTGTGGCAGGCTGGATGGCCATGAAGCGGGGCGTCGATCTGGCGGGGGTGCATTTCCATAGCTATCCTTTTACCAGCGAGCGGGCCAAGGAGAAGGTCATTGATATTTGCCGGGTGCTGTCCCGCTGGAACAATAAAGCTTTTCCCCTCCATGTGGTGCATTTTACCGAGATCCAAAAAGCCATTCACGAGCATTGCCCGGAGGAATACGGTATCACCATCCTTAGGCGCTTCATGTACCGCATCTCAGAAGCCATTGCTTTGCAAAACGGCGGTTGCGGTATTTTTACGGGGGAATCCTTGGGCCAGGTAGCAAGCCAGACCTTGGAGAGCATGGCTGCCATCAATGAGGTGACCACCATGCCTGTGCTGCGTCCTTTGGTAGGCATGGATAAAGAAGAGATTACTGCCGTTGCTCAGCGCATCGGTACTTACGATATTTCCATCCGTCCTTATGAGGATTGCTGCACGGTATTTTTACCCGCTTATCCAAAGATTCGTCCCCGGATCGCAGAATGCCGCAAGATGGAGGCGGAGCTGCCCATTGAGGACATGATGCGGGACGCGCTGTCCAAAACGGAGCTCATAAAAATAAAAGTATAAGGAGATACTAGGATTAAAAAGAAAAGAGATATGATCACCATGAAAGATCAGGAAACCCAGTTAAAGAAGCAGGCTGTTCTGGCTTTGTTGCAGAAGACCGATTACCGGCCCATGACGGCGGAAGAAATTGCCGCCGCTTTGGGAGAGGCGGATTGGGAACGTTTCCTTGCCTTGCTGCGGGAAATGGAGAAGGCCAGGCTTTTGGTTGTAACCAAAAAGGGCCGTTATGCGCCCGCTACCGCTATCGGGTTGTACCGGGGCATCTTTCATGGTAAACAGGCCGGATACGGTTTCTTAGGCAACCGCGAGGATGATAAAGGCGATATTTTTATCAAAGCGGCTTTTACCCACGGCGCTATGGACGGAGATACCGTCCTGGTTCGCATGGCGCCGGAAATCAAAAAGCGGGATAGAAGATACCATTACCGTCCGCCTGTGCTTACGGCTAACAAGCGTCGGGAAGGCGAAGTGATTGAAATCCTCGACCGTGCCAATAAAGAATTGGTAGGCACGGCCTATTCAGAAGGCGGCGTCATGTTTCTTTTGCCCGCCAATCAGCACATCGGCCAGGAGATTGTCATTCCCAAAGGCAAAAATAGCGGCGCCAAAAGCGGCGATGCGGTCGTGGCGGATATCGTTACTTGGCCGCAGGGGCATCATCCGGCTTTAGCGGCAGTAAAACAGGTTTTGGGACGGCAGGAGGAAGCTGGCATCGATATGCGGATCCTGGTACAGCAGTACGGCCTGAGCCAGCAGTTTTCCAAAGGGGCGCTGAAACAGAGCCGAGCCTGGGCCGAACGGGGCATTTTGCCGGAGGACTATGCCAAAAGGCAGGATCTGCGGGATTGGGAGATCGTGACCATCGACGGCGCCGACGCCAAGGACTTGGATGATGGCGTTTCCATCGAAAAACGGCAGGCCGGCTGGCGTTTGGGAGTGCATATTGCCGATGTAGGACATTATGTGCCGGTGGGTTCGCCCTTGGATCGTGACGCCATGGAGCGCGGTACCAGCGTTTATTTGCCCGGCCTGGTATTGCCCATGCTGCCGCCTGAGCTTTCCAACGGTCTTTGCAGCTTGAATGCCGGAGAAGACCGTCTGGCTTTGACCTGTGTCATGGATGTAAGCGCTAGCGGAAAAATTGAGAAGTATCATATTTTCGAATCCGTCATCCGGGTGAAAAAGCGCATGAGCTATGATAAAGTAAATGCTTTCTATCAGGGAGACGGCGAATACGGGTCTTTTGCCGACTTACTTTTGAATATGCGGGAACTGATGGCGGCCCGGGTACGTTTCCGCCACCGCCGGGGCAGCATTGATTTTAATTTCCCCGAGGCGAAGGTAATTTTAGATGAGGAAACCGGCAAAGTTTTAGACATCCGCCGCCGGGAACAGGGCTTAGGCGAAAAAATCATCGAAGAAGCCATGATTTGTGCCAATGAAGCGGTGGCAACAGAATATTACCGCCGCGGCATCCCTTTTATTTACCGGGTGCATTTGGGCCCCAGCGGTGAAAAGCTGGAAGCGTTGAACACGGTTTTAGGCCCTCTGGGACAGGCCCTTCCTATTCGAGAGATTGAGCCAAAAGAAATGCAAAAGGTCTTAGAGCATCTGGCGGACAGTCCTCTGGCGCCTCTGGTGCAGATTGCCGCTTTGCGTTCCATGCCCCATGCTTATTATGATACGGAAGCCAAAGGCCATTTTGGCCTGGCCAGCCAATATTACAGCCATTTTACCTCGCCGATCCGGCGCTATGCCGATTTATCCATCCATCGGGTGATCAAAAAATGGAGCAAGGGCAAGCCTGCTCCTAAAGAAGAGGAAGCCGCCGGATTAAAAAGCTTGTTGGATCAGGCCGCCCAGGCGGCTTCCCTGACAGAACGGGCGGCGGAAGAAGCGGAGCGAGAGGCCATAGACATCAAGAGCTGTCTTTATATGGAGGATCACTTAGGCGAGACTTTTGCGGGTATCATTTCGGGCGGCAATAATTACGGTATTTATGTCGAATTGGACAACACTATAGAAGGAATGATTCGGGTGGACGACCTGCCTCCCGACGATTATACTTTTTCCGCCACCACTTTAACCATGCAGGGGAGGAAGAAAAGCCACCGTTTTGCCTTGGGTGACCGCATCAATATTACTGTTAGCAGGGTTGATGTAGCCACCAGGCAGATCGATTTCGTTTTGTCGAAAGAAGAAGACAGGTGAGAGAAAGGGTGCGTTGACCCTGTTCCTTGCGCCGTGCTATACTCAGTTTGATGTGAGGAACAAGCTTTTGCAGGAAAGACGGGCCTTTATGCCGGGGATTGAGGTATAAGGGCTCTTTCAATAAAACGGAGGCGATAGCATGGCAAAACGGGAATTTTATCAAATGGCTCCCGAAGAGATTTGCCGGGAATTGAAAAGCGATTTGAATCGGGGCCTCACTGCCCAGGAGGCGGCTGGACGCTTGGGGCGCTATGGCTATAACATATTGCAAGGCAAAGCCAAAAAGACTTTATGGCAGATGTTCACAGAACAGTTTAAGAGCTTTATGATCCTGGTGCTTTTGGTGGCGGCGGTGGTTTCCGGCCTTTTAGGCGAGCTAGGAGATACCGTCATCATCATGGTCATCGTGGTCTTAAATGCGGTTTTAGGCATGATACAGGAAAACAAGGCGGAACGCTCTCTAGCTGCTTTGCAAAAAATGAGTGCGCCTCGGGCCAAGGTGCTTCGCGACGGCGGAGTCATTACCATTCCCTCCCGGGAAGTGGTCTTGGGGGATGCCGTAATCTTGGAAACGGGCGACTTGATCCCGGCGGATCTGCGTCTGACCGAAAGCGTGAACTTAAAGATTCAGGAGGCGGCCCTTACCGGAGAATCGGTGCCGGTGGAAAAGAATACGGCGCTATTGACCAAAGAAGCGCCGCTGGGAGATCAGACCAATATGGCATTTTCCGGCAGCCTGGTGGCTTATGGCCGTGGCCGGGGTATCGTGGTGGCTACTGCCATGAAGACTCAGGTGGGGCGGATTGCCGAGATGATGCAAAAAGAGGACGATACTGAGACGCCTTTGAAAAAACGCCTTGGTATGCTGGGAAAAGTAATGGGCCTTGCCGTATTGGCCATATGTGCCGTCATCTTTTTAGTGGGCATGTTCTATGAGCGAGATCCTTTTTCTATGTTTTTTATCGCCGTCAGTTTGGCGGTTGCGGCGATTCCCGAGGGCCTGCCGGCCATTGCCACCATCGTTTTAGCCATTGGCGTACAGCGCATGGTGGAAAAGAACGCCATCATCCGTACGCTGCCGGCAGTGGAGACTTTGGGCAGCGCCACGGTGATCTGCTCTGACAAAACGGGTACCCTGACTCAAAACCGTATGACGGTGGAACAGATAGCGGCAGGCGGTTCCCTTTTACCTTTCAAGACGTCTTTATCCCAGTGGAATGATTCTTACGGGCTCTTAACGGAAGGCGTTGTGCTCTGTAACGACAGTCAGATCAAAAAGGACGGCGGCCTGGTTGGGGACCCCACGGAAACAGCCCTTCTTGATATGGGGCTTTTAGCCGGTTTGGATAAGGAGAAATTGGTTGCTGCTCTGCCGCGGGTAGCGGAGGTTCCTTTTGATTCCCAGCGCAAGCTTATGACGACGGTACATAAAAGGGGCAAAGGCTTTCGGGTCTTTACCAAAGGTGCTGTTGACGAGTTGATAAAGGTTTGCGGCGGCATTTTGTGGCAGGGGCATGTACGGCCGTTTCATCAAGCAGATCTGCGTTGGATCGAAGAGGTTAATGAAAAAATGGCGGCCAATGCTCTGCGGGTCTTGGCGGTGGCCTACCGGGACAGCGAATTCCAGCCCAAGGAGCCGGAAAAGGATCTCATCTTCCTCGGCATGGTGGGCATGATCGATCCGCCCCGGCCGGAAGCCAAGGAAGCCGTGGCGGTTTGCCGAAGTGCCGGCATCAAGCCGGTGATGATCACAGGCGACCATAAGCTGACCGCTTTAGCCATTGCAAAGGAGCTTGGCATTCTGTATCAGGACAACGAGGCCATTACCGGCAGTGAGATGAACGGTTTGAGCGATGAGGAATTGGCCGAAAATATTGAGCATTATGCCGTTTATGCCCGGGTAGCGCCGGAGCATAAAGTTCGAATTGTGGACGCTTGGCAGAAAAAAGGCCATGTGGTGGCTATGACCGGCGATGGCGTCAATGACGCGCCCGCTTTAAAGCGGGCGGATATCGGCGCCGCTATGGGAATCACCGGGACGGAAGTGGCCAAAGAAGCGGCGGATATGGTGCTGACGGACGATAATTTCGCCACTGTGGTTGCCGCTGTAAAGGAAGGCCGCCGGATCTATGACAATATTTTAAAAGCCATTCAATTTTTACTTTCCTGCAATGTGGGTGAGATCCTGACCCTTTTTATTGCCACCATGCTCAATTGGGCCAATCCGCTTCTGCCCATCCATATTTTATGGGTTAATCTGGTAACGGATAGCCTGCCGGCTTTGGCTCTGGGGGTAGACCCTGCGGCGCCCAATATCATGGCGCGCCAGGCCACGCGAAGCGGCAAGGGCATTTTTACCCACGGTATGGTTTGGCGAATCATTTATCAGGGTATCATGGTGGGCGCCTTGACGCTTTCGGCTTTTGTCATTGGGCAAAAAGTAGATCTGCCTACCGGCCAGACTATGGCCTTTGCGGTTTTGGCACTTTGCCAGCTTTTCCATGTATTTAATGTGCGTTCCAGCCGTCAATCGGTTTTTCGGGGCGGCTTTACGGGCAACAAAGCTGTCTGGGGCGCTTTTCTATTATCGGCTCTGCTGACTCTGAGCGTGATGTTTTTACCCTTCTTGAGCCAGATTTTCCGCTTGGTAACCTTGTCTTTGGAACATTTGCTGATTGTGATCGGTCTGTCTGTTGCACCCATTTTGATTGTGGAAATTTTTAAGCTTTTCGGTTTAAATACCTTTTCAGAGGAAAATAATTAGAATCCAGCTTTTAGTGATTGGCAAAAAATCAGGGAAGTGTTATAATAATCTTGCTTTCCCATAGAAAGTAGGTGACGGAAATGCAAGAAAAAGCCGGGATCAAGATTATTACGGAAAATCGTAAAGCGCGGCATGAGTATCATTTTTTAGAATTGTTCGAAGCGGGCATCTCCCTTTGCGGCACCGAAGTGAAGTCACTGCGCAACGGACGCGCCAATTTGCAAGATGCGTATGCTAAAGTGGACGACGGGGAAATGTGGCTTTATAATATGCACATCAGCCCGTATGATTTTGGCAACCGCGCCAACCATGAGGAAAAAAGGCCGCGCCGGCTGCTTTTGCACAAATCGGAAATTCGCCGCATCTACAGTAAGGTTCGGGAGAAGGGGTTGACCGTCATCCCGGTACGCATGTATTTCACACACGGCATTGCCAAGGTGGAACTGGCCTTGGCGCAAGGGAAAAAGCTCTACGACAAGCGGCAGGACATGGCGGAACGTACCGCCCGCCGGGAGATCGAGCGGAGCTTTAAAGAACGGGGCAGAGATTAGCAAAGTAAATAAGTGAAGAAAGTTTAATTTTTTTATGGGGGTGTATTGGTTTCGACGGGGGAAGGATTGGCGAGAGTAGCGAGCCGGGGTGGCTATCAGCCCGTAAAACGGTAGCACAATTTTGAAGTGCCAAAACACAAAAATTAGCTTTAGCTGCTTAATTGCAGTTGAATCCCCTAACGTTGTTTGCCTATGACGGCGATAGCGGGATCATGAAGTAGGCTACCCTGATGCTTTTGTCTGGCGGCATCAGCGGGAAATCAACAGGCTGGCCGAACCGTAGGCTGTTTATGACCGCCGGCAAGGCGAGATCTAAACCATAAACTGCGCTCGGAGAAGCTCTTGTGGGTTCTCCTTCGGACCGGGGTTCGACTCCCCGCACCTCCACCATAATATAACGCCTGCTATCCATACGGATGGCAGGCGTTATTTTCGGTAATCACATAGTCGTAAGAAGCAGCGGCTGAACAGGGTAAACTCATGCCGAACACCATGCAAAGTACGACCGCAATGTTAATATCCATTTTTTCAAATTATTTCTCTCCTCTCGTTGTAGGACGGTATTTTCTTCAACCTCATAACTGTATTGTCCTGGCTTCGTATTTCCTTATCAGGTTACTTCCCGGATATCTCAGCATCTCTCCCGATTGATCCGGTTCTCCGGGTAGCGGCATACGCTGTAGGTTTGATGCTCGTCGACATTCTTTTTGAAATCCGAAAATTTACAGTACCAGCATTCGCGCATCGGTATCAGGCTTGCTTCCCCGACGGAGTCCCAAAGCGGACAGGTATCGTCCTCCTTCGCAAGGGGGAAGGAGGACGAAATGCGGCAATAGCAAAAAGAGAGGAAGTCCGGTTTTTAGTTCTGGTGCAGATATCCCATCATCTGCCTGTGGAAGATATGGACATTGGCGCAGCGCTGGAGAACGCTCATAACGCCTTTGTGCAGCTGTCGCCTGATGCCGAACGGTTCATCGAGCTAAAATTCATCCAGCACAAAAACAGCTTGTGCTGGATATCTCCAATTCATGTGCTGGGGCCGTTGAATTTGACGGCGGCGGACGCCCTGTTTCGCAAAGGAAGACCACAGCATTGGCAGTCAGAGTATTTTCGTGTTTGTCCGGAAGTATAATGCTACCATTGACAATTCTGCAAATAACGGCGTATTTAATATAAGGATCATGTTCACGGATGCCGAATAATCGATACGATTACACGAATTGATAATATCTAATTATGCTTATCGCGTGTTGACAAATATTTGTTGACAGGTGGTTTTATTTTACTCTAAAATGACTTGAAACAAGCGATTGCCGGAGATTTTCGGGGTCGCTTGTTTCAGTTTTTAGCCATTCGCCTAAGATGCCGTATGAGGCGGTGGAAGAAAGTATTTATGTCATGATCGCAGAAGGTAGAATATTGACGAAAAAGCAATTACTCACAAAAATAGGCCGCAGTTTATTTAAAACTGCGGCCTATTTTTTAAGTTATTTCGACTTATTTTGATCATAAAACTGTTTATATTGAACTTTCAAGTTTAGGTAGCCAATTGATTTAAAATATTTCCGATATAAATTGTAAAATATTGGTACTTTTATCATAACAAATTAATTAATCGCCGTCAAGTTGAATGTCAATTTTTGAAAGGGGTAGAGTCAATGCCACGCAGAGGTGAAAATATTTATAAAAGAAAAGACGGGCGCTGGGAAGGGCGCGTACTGAAACCGGACGGGAAATATCAATATGTCTATGCCAAATCTTATAAAGCAATAAAAGAAAAAAAGAAAGCCATGGAGGAATGCCAGACACTCATAGAAGAAAAATTACCTGATTTTAACCAGAATGCAGATAAATTGTTTGAGCATTGGCTGAAATATGATGCAAATCGGGTGAAACCCTCCACTTATGAAAGTTACTACTGTTGTATGCAAAAATATATTATCCCGTTTTTCAAGTGCGCCGAGAACAATCAGATTACGGAAATTCAGGTCAGACAATTTGTCAAAACCATTTGTGGTAATGTTTCACTTGCCGAGTCCTATCAAAGAAAAATTCTTTCGATTTTTAAAACTGCGTTAAGAGAGATCTTAAAAGGCTCTGATCAATACGTACCCATCTTGGAAGCGGTAAAATTTCCTAAAGCGCAAATTACTGCGGTTCAGGTCTTTTCAGTCAAAGAGCAGCGCCTTATTGAAAACGAAGTACTGAATTCCAAGAATAGGCGTGTCCTCGGGATCTTGTTGTGTTTTTATACGGGGATTCGGTTGGGAGAACTTTGTGCATTAAAGTGGGAAAACATTGATTTTGAAGCTGGAACCATGTCTGTCGTCAGAACGGTTTCTCGCACAAAGAATTTTCAACAAGAGGCAAATAAGACCACGCTGCTTGTGGGTACGCCCAAAAGCCGTAATTCGTTAAGGAAAATTCCTTTGCCTGACTTTTTGTTGCATTTGGCAGTTGACTTGAAAATGTGTGCGGAAGATGAAAGCAGTTATATCCTGTCTGGTTCCAATATTCCTATGGATCCAAGAACCTACCAGAAGTTATTTAAAAAAGTATTAAAAAACGCCGGGGTGAAAGACCGCAAATTTCATGCGATCAGACATACCTTTGCCACCCGTGCACTGGAGCTGGGAGTTGATATCAAAACGCTCAGCGAAATCCTGGGACATTCCAATGTGACCATTACGCTTAACACCTATGCACACTCGCTCATGGAACAAAAAAAAATAGCAATCGATAAGTTGAACAAGATGCATATAGCACACATGGAAATTGCTTCATTCGCCGTCGATAACTCCGTCATAATCGCATAGAATATCATGGAGAACCAGCGCTTGTAAGATATAAGGCCGCAGTTTTAAATAAACTGCGAAAAGAGCAAAGTCTAATTTGATTTTTCACATAAAGGCTATGATGGTGTATCGTGAACATTTACTGTGATATTATACTTTGAACAAAACAGAAAAATCATGCGCTTAAAACAAAACAGGAAAAAAATGAGGTAACCTTTTAATTCTACTCAAAGTGAAAAGGCAAAGCAAGATTTTGAAATTTAAAATGCAGTAAAATATATCTATAGATCTTTGCCTAAAAGAAAGAGTGAGAAGAAATGCCCATAACTTTATATGCCAGAACTGATATAAGAAGGATTATTGAATCACTCCCCGCAGAAGAGATTGAGCATATGTTCCGCGTGGGGATGTTAGTAGGCATCATGGCCTCAAAAACTTTTGAGCTGGGTTTTTGCCTGAGAGATGACGATAAAAACAAATATCAATATTATGGCAGGGCGGCCTTTTATCATGACATTGGAAAAGCGTGGGTACCGAGAAGTATATTGACCAAGCCCGGCAGACTCACAAAAGAGGAAACCGCTCTTATGAATAAGCACCCAGAGCATGCAAGGAATTTGTTTGATAAAATCAATGACGGTTCTGTCATAGGGATGCCGGGATATCTTGTTCAATCTGCTTTTGAATCGGCGGTATATCATCATGAATGGTGGAACGGAGCCGGTCATCCTTACGGAATAAGAGAAAATGAGATTCCGTTGATTGCCAGGATTACATCCATATGTGATGCCTATGACGCCATAACCAGTAAAAGATCTTATAGCAATGCACGTACGCATTATGCGGCATGCCGTGAATTGCAAACAAATGCGGGAACGCAATTTGATCCGGAGCTTGTGGGTGTTTTTCTGGATTATGAAAGTGCGTTTTCGCTTTACATTCAAAAAATGGTTTCCTGGTTATAAGTGATCTGTATTTATATCAGGAGTAATTGCTGTAGCTGCTCTTGTATTCCCATTTCCTTATTTGGGTGTTGGCGTTTGGCCTGACGTTTTTATGAATGCGTTCTCTTTTGCAGCAAAAAATCAAGGGATCGGCAATGAAGGAACTTGTGCAATAAGGGATTGCCTAAATGGATTTGTATGGTACAATAAACCTAGTACACTGTAACATCTAAAATTGTAATATAGCGGCGAGGATGTTTTGCGCAGGACAAGGCGGAGGATTGAGGAATCCTTTATGTATTCTGATTGACGACAACGCAGTATTGTACAAAACAGACCGCCGATGTACACAAGGATTCGGTGTTACAGTGTACTAGAGCAAACATATCACGCGAATTGATCAAATGGAGTGAAAATATGAAACTAGGTATTGTCGGGCTTCCCAATGTGGGGAAGAGCACCCTTTTTAACGCCATCACCAATGCAGGCGCCGAGTCTGCCAATTACCCTTTTTGTACCATTGAGCCCAATGTGGGTATTGTTTCCGTTCCTGATGAAAGACTGGAAAAATTAGCTGCTATGTATCACCCCAAAAAAGTGACGCCGGCCGTTTTGGAATTTGTCGATATTGCCGGCCTGGTGAAGGGCGCCTCCAAAGGGGAAGGGCTGGGCAACAAATTTCTTTCCAATATTCGCGAGGTGGACGCCATCGTTCATGTGGTTCGCTGTTTTGAGGATGACAGTGTGGTGCATGTGGACGGCAAGATCGGCCCCGCAAAGGATATCGAGACCATAAACTTGGAACTGATCCTGGCGGATCTGGAAATTTTGGAGAGAAGATATACGAAGATCCAAAAAGTGGCTAAGCTGGATAAGAAGGTTGCCGTGGAAGCCAATTTTCTGAAGATGCTGATGGCTCATATGGAAGAGGGCAAAACCGCCAGAAGCTTTGCGGCGGAAAAGGAAGAATGGGCTCTTATTGCCGATACGCCGCTCATTTCCGCCAAGCCGGTGATCTATGCGGCCAATATGAGCGAGGTTGATTTTGTCAATAATCTGAATGATAATGGCTTTTATCAAGAGGTTGTTGCCATTGCCAGGGAGGGGAAAGCTTCCGTTTTGCCTATCTGCGCTAAGATTGAAGAAGAAATCGCCGATATGCCGGAAGAAGACAAAAAGGAATTTTTAGCCGAGCTGCATCTTGCGGAAAGCGGATTGAACCGCATGATCAAAGAAAGCTACGCCCTTTTGGGGCAGATCTCTTTTCTCACCGCCGGGGAAGACGAATGCCGGGCTTGGACCATTACCCAGGGAACTAAAGCGCCTCAGGCTGCGGGGAAGATCCACTCCGATTTCGAGCGGGGCTTTATCCGTGCGGAGATCGTTGCTTATCGGGATCTGATGGCTTGCGGCACCATGACGGCCGCCAGGGAAAAAGGCCTTGTCCGTCTGGAAGGCAAGGAATATGTCATGAATGATGGGGATATTACCCTGTTTCGTTTTAACGTATGATGATTGGTAAAGGATTAGTGGCAGCAACGCCCCGGTTTTTCAAGCCGGGGCGTTTCATTTAATTGATTTAATTGATAACATCACTTATCGTTACGCAAGCCAAGGCTATTTGGTTGATGTTTTCGGCAATGGGTGATGATGGATAGCCGCTCCAATCTGATCCATGCCGATCCGGTTAGTTGATTTGTTTTTACTTTACTGTTGCATAGGGCCAATCGATGATGCCGCCGAAATCATATACATTGGGATACCCCATCTGGATCAGCGTCTGAGCCGCCAGCGCGCTTCTGCGGCCGCTTCTGCAATAAACCAATATGGGCGTATTTTGATCCGGCAGCATGGCTGCCGCTCGTTCTTTGATCTCCGTATCAGGCAAGAGCAGCGCATTTGTAATATGGCCTTCGCCGTACTCTTCTTGTGTGCGCACATCCAAAATAACGACGTCGCCGCGATCCATCATGGTTTTGGCTTCCTGGGCGCTGATCTTACGGTATGCCGCTTTTGTTGACATTGTTTCTCCGTCCTTAATTTGCCTGATTTTCACCGCAGTCACTTGCACCGGGTAGCTTTCCCGAATTTCCGGCAGAATAGTGATCGCAACCGTTTGTCCCGCCGCCGGTTCAAAGTCCAGCTTGACTTTAGAAAAGTCCACGCTTGCTTTGTCGAAGCCGGTAGCATCGGAAGTGGTGACCAGCATATTACCGGCCGAGATGCTTACGATGACTGCCGTGAAGGAGATGTTGTTTTCTTTTGTGGTACAACTGCCGCAAAGAAAAAGAAGCAGAAATAAAAGGACTGCTATTCGTTTCATCTTGCCGCCATCCTTCCGTTTTGTTTGGTTTTCCGTTATCTTGTCCAAAATGATTGCAGTGATTGGGACGCTGTGTATTGGACTATCTTTTTGCCGCTTTCCCCCGCTCCCAATTTTAATGCAACTGCTGGATTTCGACTCTATTGTGTGATCATACCTATCATGATATTCTGTAAGCCTAGTCGTTCTCCTTTTTTCAACATTCAGTACGGATGGATATCTTGGAGGCATTTTAGGCAATTTGTGTTGAGTTATCGTGAAGATGTCTTTAGGCAGCAAGGAGTGAAAGGCGCACATTGTTTTTTGCCAACGGTTATGCTACTATAAAATGAAAATCAGACAGCAACAGGATGTGCTGTGAAATGCGCTGTTGTGTTTGGCAGTTTCAATCAGTAGCTGCCGACGGATGAGATTCTGCCGCTTTTCATCTTGCATCATCCGGTGCTTTTAGAAAGGGAGACGACATGAAACAACCTGCCAGCATTTTTAACGATGTGATCGGTCCGGTGATGATCGGACCTTCCAGCTCCCACACTGCGGCCGCGGTACGGATGGGGCATTTGATTCGTCAGATGACGGAAGGCCGGCCGGAGAAAATTCAATTTGAATTTTCCAAAAGCGGTGCTGTGGCCAGCACATATTGGGGACAAGGATCGGCTTTTGGTCTGGCTGGCGGTATTTTGGGTTATGCGGCCGATGATATCAGGCTTACGCATGCCTTGGCAAAAGCCGGGGCGGAGGGTGTAGATATTCGGTTTCAAATCGTTGATGAGGAATTCGAACATCCCAATACCTATAGAATCACTGCTTACGGCGGCGGTCGAAAGATCGAAACGGAAATGGTTTCCACCGGCGGCGGTATGATCGAAGTAAGAAAAATAGCCGGTATTCCTGTGCTGATTAGCGGCGGATTCTACGAGACCGTCATTCTGCTCGGCAAGACCAGTGAGGGAGACGCAAAATTGCGGCAAAAAGACTTGGAAGCTTATCTGTCATCCTTGGCTGAGATTACAATACACCATAATGCGGACGGCGCGTATCTGCTCAATGTGAAAAGCGAGGTGCTGCTGTCTCAGAAAATATTGGCAAATTGTACGGCGGTTGATATAATTCGATTGACCCCTGTATTGCCTGTTAGATCCCGTAAAGAATTTTGTGGACTGTTCAATACCGCGCAACAAATTATGAAGATTGCCGCAACAGAAGGGCTTGCTATATGGGAGATCGCTGCCAAATACGAGCAGATCCGCGGCAATATCTCCCAAGAAGAAGTGCTGGAGATGATGAAAGCAATCGTTAAGATCATAGAAAACACTTTAGAAACCATGGAAAAACAGGACATCGAATATGCCGACAGAATCTTGGGCAGGCAGGCCCATTTGCTATCTCATGCGCCACAGATTCCCAATGAGGCGATGAATTCCGTCATAAAGCATATTACCCTCCTGATGGAAGCCAAAAGTTCGATGCAGGTCATTGTAGCCGCGCCCACAGCCGGTTCCTGCGGCGCGGTGCCGGGAACTATTATCGGAGTTGCCAGAGTGCTTGGTTTGGATGAGGATGACATTGCCAAAGCCATGCTGACTGCGGGATTGATTGGGATACTCATTGCCGAACACAGTACTTTTGCAGGCGAGGTCTGTGCTTGCCAGGCGGAATGCGGTTCCGCTTCCGGCATGGCTGCCGCGGCATTGGTGCAATTGATGGGGGGTACCGTGGAGCAGGCTCTGGATGCCGCCGCCATGGCTCTGCAAAATGTCTTTGGTTTGGCTTGCGACCCTGTGGCAGACAGGGTAGAAGTACCTTGTTTGGGTAAAAATATTTTGTCCGGCTGTAATGCTATGGCCATGGCTAATCTGGCTTTGGCGGGATTTGATAAGGTCATTCCACTGGACGAAACAATTGCGGCCATGGATCAGGTGGGCCGTCTGCTGCCGCAGGCAATCTGCTGTACCGGCTGGGCAGGCTTGTCCGTCACCGAGACCTCTAAGATCATCCGGCACAAATTGGAGCAAGTTCCGCTTTGATTTCAGTTTACCAATTTCAGTTTTTCAAAAAGGTTTTTATGCCAAAGGTTTCGCGCTAAGACGTGGATATGCTTGAAAACTAGTTTTGTGTTGGAATGCTCCGGCTCTTTGAGCCGGAGTTTTCATGTGCTTTCGACGCATATCCAGAGAATCCTTAGAATCAGAGATTCTGTAAATGATTGCTGTTGCTGAAGAAATGTATTAGCGCTTTCATTTTTAATATTTATAAATAAGAATTTCCCAACCTAATTTGTTTTCATTATATGATATCAAAAAGAGAAGACAGAACGTGATTACTCATTGGCTATCACGTTCTGTCTTCCCTTTTTCGTACGAATCAAATTGTAAGAAAAAATTGTAAAATAATGGCAAAATTTGTGTTATAATGATGAGTAAGATATATAAAAACAAAGTTCAGGAAAGCGAATACAAAAAAATAACAAATTAACCATCACCTAATGTTTTAATACTGCTGACATATGGCATGATGTAATGAAATTAGCAGCTGTTTTGCTTTTCCTGAAGCTCTAACAGAAGCTTGATTTGTTTTATGGCATATTCCTGCAGATGCGGATTCAATGATTCGAACGCTTGAACGACTTCTGATAAATTTTTATTATTACTAAGAAAAATATCCCCGTCACCTGTTTTTAACCAATCGGGATTGACAGAGAAAGTATTGCACAAGTGTTGAAGGAAGATTCTTTGAGGCTCGACCCGGTTATATTCGATATTTGCTATGACATTTCTGCTTACCCCCAATTTATCTCCAAATTCTTTTTGTGACATTTTTAATAAAGAACGTACTTCTTTAATCCGTTTATATAACATAGACTCACCTCTTCTTATAATATAATTTAATAATACATGTAAAGTTTGTGTATGTCAACACAAATTGTGATAATGTTTTGTTGACATATGCAAATAAAAGTAGTATAATGTGTATGTCAACACAAAGGAGGGTTTTGTGTGGATCAAATTAAGATTATGTGTGAGATGTATAAAAAATTAACTCCTCAAAATCGCATTTATGCTTCAGGAATTATAGAGACATTAAAATATGCGCAGGACTACTTGACGCAAAACCAACAGAAGACAGAATCCTCGAAAGAAAATACTGGTGAAAATACCGGTTGATATAAATTTAAATTACTCTTTGCCGAGGAATCCAAACAAAAATAAAAAAGGAGTGTAAGATAATGAGAAAAAGGTTCCTGCCTGTATTTGTAGCGGCGATGCTTGTCATTGCCATATTGCCAATGGCAGCCTATGCTGCTGAAAACGGCGGAGCGGCAAGCAATTCTCCGGTGTTTTCAGATATGCCCAATGATTGGTCGACGACCGCATTAGAAAATGCCGTCAATAACGGATTGTTGACCGGCGATCATGGCAAAATCATGCCGGATGCTAACTTAACCAGGGCTCAAATGGCAACAATCGTGAATCGTGCCTTCGGAGCAACGGAAAAAAGCTCTCTTGGCAGCTACACAGATGTCAGCGCCAGCCAATGGTATTATGATGAGATGGCAAAAGCCGTTAAAATGAAAACATTTGTCGGGGGAAATGGCAAACTGAACCCTGAAAGCGATATTACCCGCGAGGAAGCCTTTGTCGTTCTTGCACGTGCCTTCCATTTGTCAGATGGTAGCGTCAGTGTACTGGAGCAATTCGCAGACAAAAACACGATAAGCCAGTGGGCAAAAAGCGGTATGGCCGCGTTGGTAGCGAAAAGTTATGTCGGCGGCACAAACGGCAATTTAAATCCGAAGGCGAATATTACCAGAGCGGAATTTGCTCAAGTGATGGACAAGCTGGTAAAAACATATGTGAATACAGCAGGCACACATACTTTGGACGCAAGCGGCAACGTTATGGTAAATACACCTGGCGTCATCCTGAAAGATATGACAATAAAAGGTGATCTGGTTATTGGGGACGGCGTCGGCGACGGTAATGTAACCTTAGATAACGTAGTACTTGAAGGCAAAATGGTGGTACGCGGCGGCGGTGTCAATTCTATTATTATTACAGGAAACAGCAATATCAAAAATATCATTATTTCAAAAGTAGATGGCAACGTCCGCGTTACAACCGCCGATGGGATAGAGATTGATACCGTTTTCGTTGATGATGGTAAAGATGATGTGATCATCGAAGGCAAGGTTGATACGATCCAAGTACAAGCGGCAGATGTGCCTGTGGTATTACAAAAAGCTGAAGTGAAGACCATTACGGTTGAAGCGGCCAACAGCAATGTTACAGTGAGCCAGGATGCCACTGTGCAAACCATCAATGTGACAAAAGATGCTGAGAAATCAAGCATTTCCATTGCTGGAACGGTGACAACGGTCAAAGCGGAAGCGCCTCAAAGCGCCATTTCAGTTTCTGGCAACCTGACCAATATGGAGGCCGGAGGAACCGCCGAGGGTGTTAACATCACGGCGGGAAAAGGTGGGACGATCACAAATGTTGTGACACAAGCACCCAATACAACAGTAAAGGGCGAAGGCACGGTTAAAAAGGTTGACGCTCAAGCGGGTGCAAACGGTACCAGTGTCACAACTGGCGGTACCAAAGTTTCGGCAGCGGAGGGAACAAGCAGTGTCACTGCGGGAGGCAAGACGGTTACGGGAGGGTCTTCTGTGACCACCGGCAGCGGCACAGAAAATGACAGCGGTTTTTCCGGGGGTGGTCATACTAACCCAGCCATCACTATTACCGGCGAAAGTGTTACAAATACCACCACAATTACTTTCAAGTCGGTAACCGTTGATACGATCAAAATCGATAATACCATTGTAAATATGACAGGCACAACAAAACCATATGCATCATATGCCAATGGTACATACACGGTAACATTGTCTGAGCCATTAACACTGGGTGATCACACCATAACCTTAACTAAGAAGGGATATCGGAATACAACAGAAACAGTCCGCTTTGTTGCGGCGACGGCAAGTCTTACGGCAACCAACAGCTTCGGCATGCATGCAGATAAGGCTTATGCGGGATATGAACTGAAAGACGGGGCGAACAATCAAATAGCTTTGGTGGCAAGCAATATCGAAAGCATGACTGTGCTGAAACCCGGCGCATCAGAAACTGAAACGCTGACGGTGGGAGACGACAGTGATCCCTATCTGTGGTTCAATCTGGCAAAT
>JAVBWO010000006.1:0-4283 GCA_036677375.1 Bacillota bacterium | reverse complement strand
CCTTATCATGTCGGGCTCCTTTCATAAAAGCTTCTTCAACTCTTATGATAGCCCTTGATTCGGGGTGGGTCAATTTTTGCCGGCGATTTAAGTCAATTATAGCCCGGCGTTCACACATAGATATCATTGTATAACAAATCCACATATTCGTGGAGAAGGCTCTGCCACTGATCTAAACTTGACGAAGGATCCAACTCGGTAAAAAACACTGACATTTCATCGGCAATCTGATGTAGATTCCTATAGCTTTCATCTGCCAGTTGCATGTCATTTGCCAGAAGAGCCTCCGTTAAATGTCTGAAATTTGTAATAAACTGCAGCAAATAATTTTGATAAATGATTGCGTTTTCCAAACCAAAAAAAGTTGCCATTATTTCACTAGTATCAGTCGGTACCCCAAGCAGTCTATTGAAAAAAACTTCTGTATTGGGTAAATTATATTTTAATCCAATTACCAGTGCACGGCTCCAAATAGCTAAATTTAATAAGTGTCTTTGAAATTGATCCATCACATACATTTCGCCATAAGTCAAATAACGACCGGGAGTAATGGCAGCATTGTTATTATTAGGAATATAGAACACCTCCATTTCTAGTTGGTATTTAAATAGGGCTTGCTGAACAATTCAGAAAAGGCTGAATTCCAACTTTTACAGCCGTTTTAGATTCATAAAGGGCAAGGTTTTTAGAGGTTTTGGACTAAACACTATATGGAAAGGTGAGCGCTGTTTTCTACTCACCTTTGGTTCAGTTCGCTGATAATTAGGGGCTGGCAAGTAATGGCTGCGTCTTCGACTCGATATGCTCACTGCTGTTCATTTTGCCTGGCCGGGTAAGTTTGTTAAATAGACAGCCATTATTCTGATCTCGGCTGTTTTCGTCAGATTTCATCCGACTTGAACAAACCTTTATGTAATTTTTCGGTTTGCCGTTTTACCACAGCTTTAGCTGTATTGGTAAAACGAACAGCGAAGCAAGCTTTGCTTGCGTAGGAGTTCCATTTATGGAACGTTGTTCAGTAGCCTCTAAATATAATATGACAAAATAATAATATCGGTGCTTAATAATAATTGAATTAATGATATAAAGAAAAACTTCTGTATATATCCAAACAATATCTTGTGGGTTTCTCTCTTTCGTTCTGACATTCTGGTACATCCATTCTGTAAAAATTTTTATCTCATTTTCAACAAACATACAGCTAACATTCTGTTTATTCATTACATGGTTTGTAGTAAACAGCCTATAAAAATCTGTTCTCCTGTGGCTTCTAATATTAATCATATTCCGGAGATATTTTTTATCAATGCGCCCCGGCGTTAAGCACTTACGATGCACTTCAGAATGAACATGATTATTTGTTAGCGGAAAAACTAACTATGAAGCTCTTAGAAAAGAGCCTTATTACCCAGAGTGAGTTTGACAAAATCATGGCAAAGAACCGTATCAAGTTCTCCCCCTTCTTAGCAGAGATAATGTCCTAAAAGACTTGATAAATAAGGCTTTTAGAGTGATGTATAGTACTGCAAGAAAGGAGGTTGAGACAATGAAACGGATAACAAAGATTGAAGCAAACGAGAATCTGCAGACAGCGCCAAAAAAACTGCGTGTTGCTGCCTACGCTCGCGTTTCAACAGATAGTCGCGAACAACTCGTCAGCTTGGAAGCTCAAAAAAGTCATTATGAAACCAGCATCAAAAGCAATCCCGACTGGGAGTATGTTGGACTTTACTATGACGAGGGCGTCTCCGGCACAAGCATGGCCAAGCGTGATGGACTTCTCAAAATGCTTGATGATTGCGAAGCCGGTAAGATTGATTTCATAATCATCAAATCCATCAGCCGCTTTGCCAGAAACACAACAGAGTGCCTGGAAGCCGTCCGAAAGTTGATCCGGTTGAAGGTGTTTATCTATTTTGAAAAAGAGAACATCAACACCGGCGACATGGAAAGCGAACTGTTACTGACTATTTTTTCGAGCCTTGCCGAAAGCGAGTCGGTTTCCCTTTCGGAAAATGAAAAATGGTCCATTGAGAAGAGATTCCAAAACGGGACCTACATTGTGGCTTTTCCACCTCACGGGTACAAAAACGAAGATGGTTTGATGGTGATCGACGAAGAAGAAGCTACGGTAGTAAAGTTCATTTTTGCAGAATGTCTAGCCGGTAAAGGTGCACATGTAATTGCCAGACAACTGAACGAAAAAGAAATCCCGACCAGGCGCAACAGTGAATGGACAAGTGGAACGGTAAACGCAATCCTGCGAAATGAAAAGTACAAAGGGGATGTGCTCTTCCAGAAGACATTTACTGATTCCTCCTTTGTCAGGCGCCCCAATAATGGTGAAAAAGCGCAGTACTACGTCTCTGAACATCACGAAGCGATCATCAGCCCTGAGGATTTTGAAGCAGCACAGGCCATGATTGATCAGCGCGCCAAGGAGATGAAAATCCAGCAGGGTGATGCAAAGTATCAAAACCGCTATCCGTTTTCCGGAAAAATCATCTGCGGCGAATGCGGCGCTACTTGGAAAAGAAGAACCCACTCCGACAAGCAAGGCAAATATTACGCGTATGCTTGCAATACGCATATCAAGAAAAAAGACCAATGCAGCATGCAGTTTATCCGAGAGAGAAATTTCGAGGTGGCTTTCTTAAACATGATGAATAAGCTGGCATTCACAAAAAAGGTGCTGTTGCAGCCGCTGCTTGCAAGCCTTAAAGACATGAATCAGGAAGCGCCACTCGCCCGCATTCATAAGCTTGAAGCGGCGCTTGAAGATAACTTTGATAAAAGGCAGCAGCTCATGGATCTTTTTACTAAGGAATACCTGGAGCCAGCGGTTTACACAGCTCAGCATGCAGGCCTTCTTGCTGAGGCTAAGAATTTAAGCGATGAAAAAGAAGCATTGTACGCTTCGGTCAATCACGAGCACGAACATGTGGAAGCATTAAATAAGCTCATCAGGTACATCAACAGTGCAGGTACTCTTACAAAATTTGATGCGGTTGCATTTGAGGAACACGTGGATCACATCATCGTGTTCAAAAGATATGAAATAGGCTTAGCGCTAAAGTGTGGAATTACGCTAAGAGAAAGGTTGTGAGACGATGCCAATACCATATGGATATAAAATTGAAAAAGGAAAAGCGGTCATTGATGAAGTGCAAGCGGAACAGATCAGGACAGTTTACAGGGGTTATCTTTCCGGACTTGCTTACATTGCTGCAGCAGAAGCCGCAGGACTAAAGCTTTTGCATGCAGGTGTAAAGTCCATGCTACAGAATAAACGCTACCTTGGTGATGCGTACTATCCGGCGATCATAGATCAGGAAACCTGCGATAGAGCAGAAGCCGAACGCATCAAACGCCAAACAAGGCTTGGTAGAGTATTTGCGGATAAGCCGGTTGAGGAAAGCAAGCTAGCGACAAAATTTACAATGCCCAAAGCAGGAAAGAAACTCATCGATCCATTTAAGCAGGCCGAGTACATGTACAGCTTGATCGAAAGTGAGGTGGTACCATGATTTCGCTGGCGAGCAATGTTACGGTTATTCCGGCAAAGAAAACTATCGGAACGCAGAAAGTAACTGACAAAAAGCAGAAGACCAGAGTCGCAGCGTATTGCCGAGTCAGTACGGACAGTGATGAACAGGAAACCAGCTACGACGCCCAGATCCAGCATTATACCTCATACATTGAGAGCCATCCGGACTGGGTACTGGCTGGAATTTACGCAGATGACGGTATCTCCGGAATGAATGCGAAGAAGCGTGATGAGTTTCAGCGCATGATCAACGACTGCCATGATGGCAAGATCGATATGGTGATTACCAAGTCCATTAGCCGATTTGCCAGGAACACGGTTGATTGTCTGAATTACACCAGAGCACTTAAGAACAAGAACATTGGCGTTTATTTCGAGAAGGAAAATATCCATACGCTTGATGCCAAGGGTGAAGTGCTCATGACCATTATGGCCTCCCTCGCGCAGCAGGAAAGCGAATCCTTATCGGCGAACGTTCGATTAGGCTTACAGTTTCGCTACCAGCAAGGAAAAGTGCAGGTCAACCACAATTGGTTCTTAGGCTACACCAAGGACGAAGATGGGCATCTCATCATCGATCAGAAGCAAGCCGAGGTCGTAAAACGAATCTATCGTGAGTACTTAAGTGGCGACGGCTTTTTAAAGATAAAAAGATCACTTGAAGCAGACGGCATTCTAAATGGTGCGGGGCACAAAAAATGGCACGAAACGAATATCAAGCAGATATTAACCAACG
>JAVBWO010000005.1:0-138051 GCA_036677375.1 Bacillota bacterium | reverse complement strand
TCTCGGACACGCCTGTCAAAGGCTTCTACATCGCCGCGGGGCATGAAGGGGACGGCATCGGCATGGCGCCCATCTCCGGTAAGGTCATCGCCGACATGATCTCAGGCAAAGAGCCTATCATGGATCTTTCCCCCTTAAGCTACCGGCGGTTCCTGAAGTAGATCCCGGCACTTTCTCCAAGCGCTCCAAAACAAGGATTTTTATGAACGATCTTGGGGCGCTTGGAAAGTGTTTATAAAACGGAACCCGGATCTGATGAATTGCTATTGTTTATAAAGTATGTTATCATTAGAACAAATCACAAAAAAGATTCCTTATTTTTGTAAGTTCTCCTTAATACCATTTAAAAGCAGGTTTTGCTGCTGTTTCCCACTTATCCTAGGATTTCAGTATTCTGATTTGTTTGTAACAAACAAGAACATTTGTCGCATTTTGTCCTTGTCAAACATTGTTGGAAATTTCTGAATAGTTATAATAGAGATATCCTATTGTCTCTCTGCAAATGATCATGTAGTAGTACATTGTATGAACTTGGAAAAATAATTTGTGGTTTGACATATTGCATCTTTCTTGGAGCGGGATGATGCAATGTGTTTAATTTAAAGAAATTATGTTTTGAAAAGGGAGGGATTTTTTAGTATGAAGAAAGCTTTATTAGTGTTAATGGTTTTAGTGATGGCCATGGCTTTGTTGGCCGGCTGTGGCGGCGGCGCTACCGATGAAGGTACTACCGATCAAGGTGCTGCGACCACCGGCGGTGAAAAAATCGTCCGTGTAACTGTTTCCGGTACCCCTGTTCTTGATCCTGGTGCCAGCGTTTCCTATTCCAGCACCCAAGCTGCGATCAACCTGTATGAAGCCTTGGTTATTCCTGATGGCGACACCGTAAAAGGTTTAGTAGCTGACAGCTGGGAAGCCAATGCCGATGGCTCCGAGTACACCTTTACTTTAAAACAAGGCGTTAAATTCCACAGTGGTAATGAACTGAAAGCTGCCGACGTTGTATTCTCCACCAAGCGTCTTCTGACCATGGGTCAAGGTTTCGCTTATCTCTACAGCAGCGTTATCAAAGACGTAACGGCTGTTGATGATTACACCGTGAAATTCACCTTGAACCACTCCTTTGGACCTTTCGTTGCTTCCTTGGTTCGCCTGCCTATTCTGGAAGAAGCCACCGTTATGGCTCATCTCGGCGATGGCAGCTATGGCGAATTCGGCGATTACGGCAACAACTGGCTCTTGACCAACGATGCCGGCTCCGGCCCCTACACCGTGAAAGAATTGGTTCAACAAGGTTACCTCTATGCTGTGAAGTTTGATGACTGGCATGGCACCTGGGATGCGAATGCTCCCGATTCCTTCAAACTCATCGACAATACCGAATCTACCACCGTTAGAACCATGATGGCTAACAAAGAATTGGAAATCACCGACCCCTGGCAATCCACGGAAAACTTGGATGCCATGGCTAAGCTGGATGGTGTAGAGATTGCTTCCTATTCTAGCAAACTCACCCAGTATATGCACTTCAACAGCAAGAAGGCTCCTACTGATGATGTAAATTATCGTAAAGCTTTGAGCTGCTTGATCGACTATGACACCCTGATCAACAACATCTTCATCGGCGCTACTCGCTCCTATGGTCCTGTCAATGCGCAAACCGCAGGCCATGTGAACACCACGCAATTCCCTTATGATCTTGAAAAAGCGAAAGAATATTTGGCCCAATCCAAATATGCCAACAACTATCAGGATTATACCCTTGAACTGTTGGTAAACTCTGACGTTCAAGACCAAGAAAAAGTTGCTTTGGCTTTCCAATCTGCTGCTCAGCAAATTGGCATCAAAGTTGAAATCACCAAAGCTCCCTGGATCACCATTCAGGAACGGATCTCTTCTGCCGACAGCACCCCGAATTTAGTCAGCATCAACTCCGGCCCCAACTACAATGAAGCCGGTGCTACTTTGGAAGCTACCAGCCACTCCAAGACTTGCGGCACCTATGAAAACGTTGAATGGTTGCAGGATAAAGATCTGGATGCCAAAATCGAAGATGCTTTGGCAACTGCTGATCAAACCGAACGTTTCCAAAAATATGCTGACTTGCAAAACTATATCGTAGACGAGCTCTGCCCCGCTGCCTATATGGCGGACTTGGCGGAACGGGTTGCTTATCAAAGCACTTATCTGGAATGGCCGGCTGGTCAAAACAGCATAAGCACCTTGATGGGTTATCAATATTACTTCCCGGAAATGAGAATCTATCCCGACAAGAAGTAATTAAAAACGCAGTATTGTAAGTTCAATTTAAAAAAGGGGCTTGGCGGCTTGTCTAGTGCCGGGCCCCTTTTATATTTTCTTTTTCAATAACAAGCATATAGAGTTTATGTGAAAGTGTTATGGAGAGGCAAAAGGAAAGCAAGTTAATGTCATTTAAAACACCACAAAAACCGTATCCGAGAGGGATAAGATTTTTGTGGGTTTTTAAATATTGGCTTATTCCGCCCCTCCTCGCGTACATGTTTTAAAAGCAAATGGCCCTCTGTATGGTAAAAACCGCGCAGGGAGCTGGTTCCTGGTGTTTTTTGATATAAAAAATGATGTTTCGTAACCCGATATTGCACAAAGCGAAAAATCTTATCTTTACTCTGGTAATTTGTCGTAAATAGATATATAATATAAAGGTTCGAGAAACAAAGAAATGAGGAGTCCTATTTGATAAGAACAGATTTAAGAAATATTGCCATTATTGCCCATGTGGACCATGGTAAAACCACTTTGGTAGATGAAATGCTGAAACAAAGCGGCGCCTTCCGGGAAAATCAGGTCGTTAATGAGCGCGTCATGGACAATAATGATTTGGAAAGAGAAAGAGGCATTACCATTCTAGCCAAAAATACTTCCGTCACTTATAAGGGCGTGAAGATCAATATCGTGGATACCCCAGGCCATGCCGATTTTTCCGGCGAGGTGGAACGGGTGCTGAAAATGGTAAACGGGGTTTTGCTTTTGGTGGATGCTTTTGAAGGCCCTATGCCGCAGACCCGTTTTGTTTTACAAAAAGCTTTGGAGCTGAAGCATAAAGTGATCGTTGTGGTCAATAAGGTAGACCGTCCCGATGCCCGCTGTGAAGAAGTAACCAATGAAGTATTGGAGCTTCTGATGGATTTGGATGCCGATGATGAACAGCTGGACAGTGTGTTTATCTATTGTTCCGGCAGGGAAGGTACCGCTTGTTTGGAATGCGGGGAAGCCGGTAACAATATCCTTCCATTATTTGAAACCATTTTGAAGGAGATTCCGGCGCCGGAAGGGGATGACGAGGGTCCGCTGCAGCTTTTGATCTCTTCCATAGACTATAATGAATATGTAGGCCGCATCGCCATCGGCCGCATCGAGCGAGGCGAGATTCGGTTAAATCAAGAGATTGTGGTATGTGATTATCATAATAGTATTGTTCCTTATAAAGGAAAGATCACGGCTCTTTTCACCATCGAAGGGCTTAAAAGGACGCCAGTGGAAAGCGCCCGCATGGGTGAGATTGTTTGCTTTTCCGGTATCGAAAACATCTCCATCGGGCAAACCATTTGCGATCCTCAGACCGTGGAGCCGGTTGTTTTTGTTCATATCGCGGAGCCTACCATGGAAATGACCTTTTCCGTCAACGACAGCCCCTTTGCCGGAAGGGAAGGTCGCTTCGTAACCTCCCGGCATCTGCGGGACCGTTTGATGCGGGAACTTTTGAAGGATGTATCCTTGCGGGTAACAGAAACGGATTCCAGCGACAGCTTTCGGGTGGCTGGACGGGGGGAAATGCATCTTTCCATTCTCATTGAAACCATGCGCCGGGAAGGCTATGAATTCCAGGTTAGCACACCAAGAGTACTTTACAAGGAAGTGGACGGCGAGACGGTGGAGCCTATGGAGCGTTTGATCATTGACGTTCCCGAAGAATCCATGGGAGCCGTTATGGAAAAGATGGGACAACGAAAAGGGGAGCTTGTGCAAATGTTGCCCCAGGGCAATCGGATGCGCTTGGAGTTTATCATCCCTTCCAGAGGCCTGTTTGGTTACCGCAGCGAGTTTCTTACAGATACCCGGGGAGAAGGGATTCTAAATGCCGTATTTGACAGCTATAAGCCGTATAAGGGCGCGATTCCAAAGAGAACCTTCGGTTCCCTGGTGGCCTTTGAGCCGGGAGAAGCAGTAACCTACGGCTTGCATAATGCTCAGGAGCGCGGCTTACTGTTTATCGACCCTGGCACACCGGTTTACGAAGGCATGATCGTGGGGGAATCGCCTAAACAAGGGGATATTGCTGTTAACGTGTGCAAAAGAAAGGCGGCCACCAATATGCGTTCTTCCGGAGCCGACGAGGCGCTGCGTCTGGTACCACCCAGAAAAATGAGCCTGGAAGAAGCTCTGGAGTATATTGCCGATGACGAAATGCTGGAAGTAACACCGAAAAATATTCGCTTGCGCAAGCGAATCTTGAGCAATAATAGCCGCTTGAAGGTGGAAAAAAGCGCTAAAGCATAGGAATAAAGCCTGGGAAGATTTATTTTTCTTCCCGGGTTTTTTGATTGTTTTCATAATATAAAAAGGACTTGGGGATTTCCCCCAAGTCCTGCTTTGGTAATACGGATCAAATCTTGATTTGACAGGAATCAAGATCCTATGGAAATTTTCCTTGTTTATTTCATACCCATGGCTTCCGCCAAAGCTTTCAGTTCGGGATGTACCATCTGGCCACAATCGGTGATTTTTACGCCGTCCAGGTAAACGGTGCTGTTCAGGCAGACGCCGTCAATGTGGGAAGGCCCAGGGATGCCTTCAGGCGGCACCAGGAAGCTGCCGACGCCGCCGATGCCCCATTGGGTGGCGCCCCAGATGCGCTCGTCTTCACCTAGCTGCCCCATGAGCTTGGCGCCGGGATGGAAACCGTAGCAGACGTGAGCCGGACGAAGCATTTGGGGATGATTAAAGCCTTTCAGGAAAGAATCCAGCTGTTTGGCTTGGCGGCCGCCTTCGATGTTGACGATGGTACCGTTTTTCATTTCCAGACGAATCGGCTCGGTTAAGATACCGAACTGGGGCACCAAGGAACCGTCAAAGACGATTACGCCGTTAATGGTGTCAAAATCAGGCGACCAGGCGATCTGGCCGGCCAGCATATGAGTACCGGGGGTATCGCAGTAGCCGGTCTCGCACATAAAGGGCCAGCCCGGTTTGTTGTCGAATTCCACATCTTCCCCGGCGGGGGTAGTGATGCGGACATGCTTGGCCGCCATGGTGAGGTCGGTGGCTTTTCGCAAGATGCCTGCCATTTCCGCATGGTTGACCTTAGCAAAGAGGCGGACAAAGGTGTCCACGTACATGGCGGGCAGGCCAAGGAAACGCATCTTTTTATTGGCGCGCATGGTGCTTTCATGGGTCTCGGAGTAGAGATAGTACATGACGTTGAATTCCACCCAGGCATCGGCTTGTGCCAAAGCGGCTTTAATGGCTTCGGAGGGCAGGAATTCGTCCACCTGGCGGCCGGGGCCGGGAGGCGTGCAAGTCCATACGATCATAGGTTTGGCGCCTACGGCAAAAGCCGCCCGGGCGGTGGCATTAACCACTCTGGGGTCGCTCATGGTATCGGCGGTGATGACAAAGACTTCGCCTTCTTTGAGCTTGAACAACTCCTGGATCAAAACATCGGCGGCTTTGCCTAATTCGTATTCATAAAGAAAATCCGGTAATGATGTCATCAAACTTACCTCCAATTTTAATTATCTCATGCCTAATTTGGCAGCCATTTCGATAAGTTTGGGATCAATAAGATGGCCGCAGTCAGTCAGTTGAACACCGTCTAAATAGACGCTGCTGTTTAAACAGGTGCCGTCAATGTGGGAAGGCCCGGGAACCCCGTCGGGAGGTGCCAGGAAAGTTCCCACGGCGCCGATGCCCCATTGGGTGCAGCCCCAAACGCGCTCGTCTTCGCCTAATTGCCCCGTCACTTTGGCGCCGGGATGGAAGCCGTAGCAGACGTGAGCTACGCGGAGCATTTGAGGATGGTTGAAGCCCGTCAAGAAGCTTTCCAACTGTTTGGCTTGGCGGCCGCCTTCGATATTTTTGATAACGCCTTTTTCCACCGTCAGGCGGATAGGTTCGGTAAGGATGCCGTATTGGGGCACCAGGGAGCCGTCAAAGACGATTACGCCGTTGACAGTGTCAAAATCGGGGGACCAGCCGATCTGGCCGGCCAGCATATGGATACCGGGGGTATCGCAGTAACCGTTTTCACAGCCAGCGGGCCATTCCGGTTTATTGTCGAATTCCACATCCTGTCCGGAAGGGGTGGTAATGCGCATATGCTTGGTCTTTCTGGTGCGGTCGGTGACTTCCTGGAGGAATTCCGCCAGGATGCGGTGATCAACCTTGGCAAACAGACGGACAAAGGTATCCACGTGCATAGCAGGCAAGCCCAAAAAACGCATCTTCTTGTTAACGCGCATGGTCTTGTCATGGGTGCCGGAATACAGGTAATACATTTCATTGAATTCCACCCAGGCATCGGCCACGGCGGTGGCGGCATGGATGGCGTCGGAGGGAATAAAAGCGTCGATCTGACGGCCGGGGCCGGGAGGCGTGCAGGTCCAGATCACCATGGGTTTGGCGCCTACGGCAAAAGCTGCTCGGGCGGTGGCGTTGACTACTCGGGGATCGCTTAAGGTGTCGCCGGTGATGACGAAAGTTTCGCCTTCCTTTAATTTAAATAATTCCCGGACTAAAACGTCGGCGGCTTTGCCTAATTCATACTCGTAGAGAAAATCCGGTAATGATGTCATGTATTGCACCTCCAAAAGTTTTCCCGCCTACCGGCAGGATTTTATTGTTTCCTGATTCTAATTATACTATTTATTATTTTTTCTGTCTTTGTAAACTGTAATAAATAAAAACATCCTTGCTTGTGAAGCGGTACAAGCAAGGATGTCGTATTCAGGTCAATTGGTGTTCAGTAAGCGCTCTATGGCAAGAGCGGTGTATATATTGGTCATGGCGGGCATGATGAAAGGGTCGGAGCCCAATATCTGCTTGATGTGGCGCAGCCGGTAATAGATGGTGTTGCGGTGCAGGAACAAAAGGTTGGCTGTCTCGGCGGTATTCATCTGGGTATCCAGCATCATGGTCATCAAAAGGGTAAGCAGGTCGTCTCCTTCCTCGTCTACCCGGCGGAGCGGGTCTAAGATATCGGCATATGGTTTTAAAGCTGTTTCCCCCAGAGCAATCATGGCTTGGCAGCGCTCCACAAAAACCAGATCCTGCTGGCTGAAAATCTTTTTGTGAGGGTAGACCAGACGAGCGGCATCTAAAGTCCGCTGCATCAGAGCATATGTGTTTTTAAGACCGGCCGGGGTGTCCAGGCTGTTGCATACCACCAAGAGGGTGTTGCCGGCAGTGGTCCCCAGAGTGTCCATAAACAACTGCGGCAGATTTTCCACCTGTTTTTCACCGGCAGGCAGATTCAAAAAAGCGATGACCTGATCCTTCAGCAAACCGGCAAGGAGCAGTTGACCATGTTCCTGCAAAAATAGCTTAACGACAGCCAGCTTTCTGGTGCGAATGGCATCCGCTTCGCCGACATGAAGGGGAAGGCTGTCCAGCAGGACCCACATATGGCCGATGGCTGATACGTCAATGCGCAATTCTTTGGCCAGCCGGTTTTTGGCCAGAATATCTCCTTCAATCAGAGCCCGTATCAAGTCTTCTTCCGTATCCCGGTCCTCATCGTAATGCCAGATGCCGACAAAGAGGCGGATCACTTCCGCGGCTTGCTCCACACCGGAAGCCAGAATGGCTTCCGGTGGCTCTAAGAGCAAAAGGTGCAGACGGATCCGCTGCTCATCATGGATGGGGTAGCAGTAGACTTGAGAGACGGAAGCCTCTTTGGGCAGTTGCAGCAGCGCGGGGGTGACCAGAGAGATATGGGGATTCTTTTTGCAGGCCACCGCCATCTCTTCCGGGTCGAAGAAGGCGGGGAAGCCGGGTCCCGGCGCCAAGGCCAGGGGCCGCAAGGTGCGGTCGGTGAGTATCAATGGGCATTGCAGCCTTTCGGCAAGAAGGTGCAGCACCGTCTCCATGTCATGTTCCCCGTTGGGAAGGCTAGAGATGCGCTCCAGCATGTTGGTGACAAAATAGGAGCGGCGCAGGTTCTCTTGAAGGATAGCTTCCATCACTTCATAAATGACGTCGGAATATTTCAATTCCAGCCGCTCGTCGGGGGTGCGGATGACGGGAAATTTCAGCTGGTTTGCCGTATCTAAAAGACGCTGGTCCAGATGAGGCATAAAGATATTGGCATGGAACAGGATCAGTCCCACCTCACCGTGGGCGTGAAGATGGCGGATCAGAGCGCATTGTTCCTCTACGTCATCCCTGGCGGCGATGAGGGAGGATATGGTCAGTTCGTTTTGGCGCAGGAATTCGTCGGCGATATCGCTGACTTTATTGGCTTCCATGACGGTAATGTACTCCACGATGCGGTCTAAGCCTTCCTGCCCGGCCAATACTTCGGAACCGTACAAGGAAGGCAGCTTTAAGCAATCTGCGACGGTAAGGGTCATCAAAGACATCTCCTTTGCAATTCAATGCTTAAAACCAAGGTATTGCCAATAGGGGTGGTTTATCTTAAAAAACAAATATTGCTTCTATAAAATAAAATTGTTTTGTAATGCAAAATCTGCTGTGGTTATCATAAACTATTATAGCATATCCTTCCCTTGATGGGATAGTAAAAACGATAGGTGAAGCAGGAGGCAAAGCATACGGTACGGTGCAACGACAGGGCAAAACAGATGTAAAGCCCTTAAAGAAGATGCATTTCTATATAAAATGAATTATAATGAAAAGTAATAAAATGTCGATATATGACGGAATGCAATTCCCGTTTTGGTTTTTTGGTATTCTTAGGCTGTCATAGCGGTTGTTTTCCTTTGCAAGACGGTTATGATATAGAAGAAACCGGCCTTGACGGTCCCCAAAATGCAAAACCTGATATCCCGGATCCTATAGATATTCCTATCAAGATAGAATCAAAGACGGAAGGAGGCGGCTATGAGAAATTGAAACATATTTTTTTAAAAAACATCCTGTGGATCAAAAAAAGCTTTAAGGTTCTGCTGCTTTTTGAACTGTTATATAAATGCATCGCCGCCGCCATTGTCTTGCCGCTGGTTGCTTATGTGTTTCAAGGAATTCTGCATTTTTCCGGGTACCAATACTTAACCAACGATAACTTTATCGCTTTCGCCACCAAGCCGGTGAATATTATTTTGGTGGTGGCTGCGGCTTTTGGCTTTGCTTTTTATGTTCTGGTAGAAGAGGCTTCTCTGGTGGTTTTGTTTCACGCCTGTCAGAAAAATGAAAAGATCACGGTCTGGCAAATGCTGATGCAGGGTGTCAAGCGTTCCCTTCAGATCCTGAAACCCAAATGGTGCAATCTGCTTTTCGTGGTATATCTTTTATTAATGATTCCTTTTGTCAATATCCTGGCTCTTTCCAGCATTTCCACCAGCATCAAAATGCCGGAATTTGCCATGGAGGTCATTCATCGCTCCACTTTTTTCACTTTGCTGTTTTGCGCCGGTTTCTTCTTTTTGGTCATCAAGATGTTCATCTGGCTCTTCTCCATCCATTTTTTTACCTTGGAAGGTGTGAATTTTAAGGTTGCCAGGCTGAAAAGCCGCTCTTTGATAAGGGGCCGCTTTGGCCGCACTGTCCTTATCATGGCTTTGGGCAACTTTTTGCTGATGGCGGCCATTTTGGGTATTTATGTGCTGATCATCGGTTGCTGTTATTTGATTTTTTGGCTCTCCGGCGGCGACAGCGGGGCGCTTTCCGCCATGCTTTCGGTAATCGGTACCTTCGGTACCGGTTCCTTTGCCATTACTTCCGGTCTTGCCGTACCGTTTAATTTTACCATTATTTCCATTCTTTATTATAAATATCTGGCGGAAGAAGGTATTATGATTGCGCCTGTGGCAAGGATGGTGCCTTCCCTGCGGCCCAAGATCCGCCGACGGACCCTGGCGGGCCTCATCGCGCTGGGGCTGCTTTTGACCGGCAGCTTCTTTTATGGCATTAGCCGGGATATGGTCTTTAATAATGTGGAGATCCTGCACCATACCGATATTACCTGCCACAGGGGGTATGCCAAGGAAGCCCCGGAAAATACCTTGGAGGCCATCAGACAGGCCGTACGGGTAGGAGCGGATTTTGCGGAGATCGATGTGCAGCAGACCAAAGATGGACAGGTCGTGCTTATGCATGACAGCAATTTGAAAAGGATCACCGGGGTCAATAAAGATATCTGGGAAGTGGATTACGATACCATCAAAAATTTGGATGCCGGCAGCTGGTTTGACCCCCAGTTTTCTAATGTTCGTATCCCCACTTTAGATGAAGCGGTTAAGCAATACCGCTGGCTTGTGCGGCTCAATATTGAGATCAAGCCCAATGGGCATGAGAGAGATATCGTAAAACGGGTGGTGGATACCATCGAAAATTATTATGCTGTAGATAGCTGCGTGGTCTCCTCCTTGGACAGCGGGGTGTTAAAGGAAGTCAAAAGGCTGAATCCCCGGATCAAGACCGTCTATAATATGTCGGTGGCTTATGGGGATGTGACAACCCTTGATTTTGCCGATATTTTGAGTATGGAAGTGACTTTCCTCACGGAAGATCTGGTCAAAGAGGCGCACGCCAAAGGCAAAGAGGTCTATGTCTGGACCGCCAATTCCCGGGAAAATATCCAAAAGGCCCTTGCCTATAAGGCGGATAATATTATTACGGACGATCCTCTCCTGGTCAAAGAGTTGATCACCAATTACAGCAGTAACCCTATCTTCATAAAATCTTTGCATGCGCTGATGAATTTTAATTGGTAAAAATTTTTCCATAAATTACCTATCGTGGAACAAAAATCGTACCGCCTCGTCTGAAACATAGGAAGAAACGAACCATGTTTCAGGGAAGAGGGCAACCTATTTTGAGCAGGCAAAGAATGATTACGGGAACGGTGTTGGCTCTTGTTATTTTTACGGCTATTTTTTTGATTCGAGATGATATGAAGAACAACGGGCCGGTCATTTTGATGTACCACCATCTAGCGCCGGCCGGTACCTATACCGACAAGCTGAAAACGACAAACAATGCGATCCTGAACGTAGAAAATTTTGCAGAGCAAATGGCCTGGCTTTCCGCAAACGGCTATCAAAGCATGTTCGTTAGCGAGCTCCAGGAATATTTGACCTCAGGGAAACGCATCCCCAAAAAAACGGTGCTTTTGACCTTTGACGACGGTTATGAGAGTAACTATGTTTATGCTTATCCCATCTTAAAAAAATATAAGATGAAGGCCAATCTTTCGGTGGTGGTCAGGGACAGTCAAAAGCGGCAGGTTAAGCCGGACGATACGCCCTATCAGCCGGACAGCCTGCGCCATATGACCTTTGACGAGATGCGGGAAATGGTGGCAAGTGGGCTGGTGGAGATCGGCTCCCATTCTTTTGACAGCCATGGTGATGTAAATGTGGATCATACCGGGAAAACGGCGCCGGCTTTGATTAATCTACGCTATTATACCAAGACGGGGCATTTGGAGACCAAAGAAGAGTATACCAGACGCGTTGCCGATGATCTCAAGATGTCCCAAACGGTTTTATACCAGGAACTGGGGCGGGAGCCGGGCTATTTTGCCTATCCCTATGGCGCTTTTACGAAAGATTTGGTAAAGATCGTTAAGGATGTCGGTTTTCAAGCAGCTCTTACCGTAAAGCCGGGCCGGGTGACATCAAAAAGACAGCTTTTGACTTTGCCCCGCTATAATGTAAACGATGATATGACGCTTACGGAATATGCCAAGCTGGTTCAATGGTAATCAAATCGTAGAATTGCGGGCGTGCGGCTGATAGGTATTCAGAAGCGGGTCCGGGCGGCTTGTTTCTGGCGTCAGGCAGCACCTATGGATAGCCGGAAAATAACAAGTAAATAACGCTCATAACAAGGTGTAGCGCAGTTGGGAGAGCACGCGGTACGGTTTTAGCCACTTTCATGTAACTTACTTGCAAGCCACTCGGTTCACATTACACAATTGGAAATATTGGGCGGTGTAGCGCAGTTGGTAGTGCGCGTGGTTTGGGGTAAGACGCGAGAGAAAGGCGATTTGCCTTCTGGCTGCCGGCTGCAATTTTTTGAGACAAACAGGCTTCGTCTACACGGCGGCCTTTTTGTTTTAGAAATGCATTTTATACTTGACTTTTATTTTCTATAAGCATAGAATAAAGGCATATTCTAAAATCATAGAAAATAGGTGAAAAGCTTATGCAAGGAAAAGAGAGACTAACCAATGCGGAATTTGAACTGATGGAAGGGGTATGGCGGACAGCTGAACCCATTACCAGCAACGCCATTATGTCCAATCTGAAAAACGGTAAGGATTGGAAGATCACCACCGTATTGACCCTTTTGGGAAAGCTGGTGGAGAAAGGCTATATTGCCGGTGAAAAGCAGGGACGCAGCTACGTTTACACCGTACAGTTTGCCCGGGAAGAATACTTGAAACAGGAAACCAGTAGTTTTTTGAAACGTCTTTACCAGGGTTCTCTTAAAAATATGGTAGCAACTTTATATGACGATCATGCCATCAGCACGGCTGAACTTGATGAACTGACTCGTTGGTTTAAAGAGGAGGCATAGGCATGGCAGCTCTTGCAAAAGAATATTGGTTGATTTCTCTTACCACCTCTCTTGTGATCGTGTTCCTGTTAGCTTTGACGCCACTTTGGGGCAAACGCTATGGTGCGCGCTGGCAATATGCGGCCTGGCTTTTCATTGCCTGCCGCTTGCTGGTGCCTTATGTGCCGCGGCTCCCCTATTTCTTGCTGCCGGGAACCGCCGCTACCTTGCCGCCTGCCGCCGCTGTTGTGAATCCGCTTCCTGCCGCTATGGATCATGTAATTTCCGCCGCTTCCGCCGCCACTGTGATGCAAACCGGTACCGCTCCGGTGACAGGCGGCATGGATGCTGCCGGGATGTTAGGTTTGCTTTGGCTTTTGGGCGCTGCTGTCTTTTTGCTCTATCAGGTGGCAGTATCCTTTGTTTTTCACCGGCAGGTGAAAAAGACGGCCCGTCCTGTTGCCGCAAAGACCCGGGAGATCTGTCTGAAATTGCAGAAGGAATTGGGCATTGCGAAAAATATCGAGATTAAAACCGTCTCTTGGGTGAGCGGTCCTTTACTGTTTGGTCTTTTTCGTCCCACCATTTTGCTGCCGGAAGAAAATATCAATCCCTCGCTGCTGCATTTCGTATTCAAGCACGAACTTTGTCATTATCGTCATGGCGACCTGTGGTGGAAGTTGCTTCTGCTTTTGGCCAATGCCCTGCATTGGTATAATCCTTTGGTTTATCTGGCGGTGTGCCGGGCCGGCCAGGCTTGCGAACTATCCTGCGATCAGTCAGTGGTGCGCGGCAAAGACCGCAGTTACCGCCAAGCCTACGGCCAAACGGTGCTGTCTTTGATTCGCCGGTCCTGCCATTGCCAAGCGCCGGTTTCTACTTATTTTTTTAACGGCAAGCGGAGCCTGGAGGAGCGGCTGCGGGGCATGCTGGATATGGGGAACAAAAAAACCGGCGTTTTGTTTTTGACTTTTCTGCTTTTGACGGCAGTCATATTGACTGCCTGTGTAGTGCCGGGAAAAGATAACGCGCAGGAGATATCTGACACGGGCGGAGATGGAGATTTGCCGGCCTGGTGTACGCCGATGTCGGATTTTAGTGCCATGGCAGCGGCCAAGACTCCCTATGTGGGCAATGCTTCCGCCGTGGGTAAGGTCTTAAGCTTCTCTCCTTTAAAATCGTACAATTATACCGGCATGTCCCTGCAAACAGTTGCGGAGCCCTACGGCATTACCCTCAATTATATTATTGCCCAGCCCAATCTTTTTACCCAGGAAGAAATCGCCGCCATGGCCTACCTGACCGCCATGAACTGCTTTGTTTTAATCGACAATGTGGGGACGGTGGTTATCAGTGTGGAAAATTACTATACGGAAGACGACAAGATTGAACCCTTGCACCGCCGGGATAGCTATGCTTATGACCGCGCCTGCTTTGATGCCGATTACGGGCGGGATGTGCGGGAATTTGCCGACGATCCAACTTTATGGCGGCAGGCGGTGAAGAGTTATATCAAAAATGGGATCAAGCCCCCCTGGAATACCTGGCGGCAGGATCAGGCGGAGTTGGCAGAGCTGCAAAAAGAAGTGGACAACGGCCATAAGCCCGGCTTGCTGGACCCGGCACAAGTGGGGCGGCAATTTGTCGACCAGCTGGATATGCTGAAAAGCTCCATTGTTTCGCCGATTTCCCGTATGGAGGTGATCTCGGATACATCAGACGCCAAAATCTATTCGTATATCCGGGAGAACGGCACAGCTACCCAAGTACTTCTTACCCAACCTGTCCAAAAGGGCGAAGCCGGGATTTGGCAAGTGCTTTATTACCGCGAATTAAAATTGGATTCTTAAATGCAACAGATTGCTTATGCTTTTATTTTTGATTTCCCCAAGTTCCCCGAGTAATATGGCAATTTCAATTCAATATAAAAAAGGACTGCCCTATCAAAGGCAGTTCCCGGCTGTTAAAAACCTCGGTTTCCTTCAAGAAAACCGAGGTTTTGTGATTGTGTAGCCTAAGGGCAGAATCTTGCGAAGCCCGTCAGTCAGTTTTTAAATTTACGCGCAGCTATCATAAAGACTAATAATACTTACCTGTAATTTGATCAATTGAAATTTCAATAATGGCGGTTCCCTTTAACATGTTTTGCGGGATTTCCGCTTTTTCTAAATGGGGAGTATATTTCATGACGAATTGATGCAATACTGCTCTTTTTCCTTCTATATCGGAAAGAATCGAGGCTGTACCAGAAATGATGATGCTTTGGTATCGGGTGTTTGTATCACAGGGTCTTTCCTTGGGGTCAAGCAATAATCCTTCCATCTCATAAGCCGTAAAACTGACTTTTTGATTGATAGCGATGTTGCTCATTTTCTTTCCTTTAGGAAGTCCGTGGAGATACACTTTATTTTGGAAAAAAACAAAGTGAACCGGTGTTGCATAGGGCGTACCATCAACACTGATTGTAGCCAATGTACCGGTTGCCGCTTTGTTTAGAAGTTGTTCGATTTGCTTTTGGGAGAGCGGATGTGTCTTCATTCTGTTTTGCATATGACAAACCTCCCTTACTCCCTCAAGGTAAATGCTGCTTGCTGCAAAACGTGATTGCTTTTTGGGCAGTCTGGAACTGCCTTTATCAAAGGCAGTTCCATTGATATGATCTACCCATACAATTCAAAGAATAGAGTCAAGCTATTAAGCTGCAGGCATCTTGCAAAAATATTCGTAAAACGCGATGGAGTCCGTAAGTTCCGGGTGGAACGAGGTGGCCAGCAGATTGCCCTGCCGGGCGGCAATGCCTTTGCCGTCGTATTGGGCAAGAATTTCCACTTTGCTGCCGGCCGCCTCAATCCAGGGGGCCCGGATGAAGACCAGGGGGATCTTCCCTGGCGCCACAGACGGAATCTCCGTTTCTAGGCGGAAGCTGTCCAACTGTCCGCCATAGGCGTTGCGCCGCACTGAAATGTCCATGAGGCCTAGGTGAGAATCTTCACCCAGCACCTCTTTTGCCAATAAAATCATTCCTGCGCAGGTGCCCCAGACAGGCATTCCCTGCCGGATTCGTTCCACAAGGGGCTGTTTCAGCCCGGTGCGATCCAAAAGCTTACCAATGGTGGTGCTTTCGCCGCCGGGAATAATGAGCCGGTCCACCCGGGCCAGGTCTTCTTGATTCTTAACCTGAATGGCGGTAACGCCGGGAATTTTCACCAATGCTTTCAGATGCTCTGCAAAGGAACCTTGCAGGGCTAATACGCCGACGGTTGTCATGGATCTTACCAACCTCTTTTAGCCAAAACTTGTTCTTCCGGAATCTGCGCAATATCAATACCGGGAATAGCGGCCCCCAAGTCCTCAGAAATTTCAGCAATGATTTTGGGATCATTGAAATAGGTGGTAGCGATGACAATGGCCTTGGCCCGTTTTTCCGGATTGGCGGAGCGGAAAATACCGGAGCCGACAAAAACTCCCTCGCTGCCCAGCTGCATCATGAGCGCGGCGTCCGCCGGAGTGGCGATACCGCCCGCGGCAAAATTTACCACCGGCAGCTTGCCGGTTTCCGCAACTTCCGAGACCAAGTGGAAAGGAGAGCCGGTTTCTTTGGCAAAAGTCATAAGTTCTTCTTTGGGCATATTGACCAAGCGGCGGATATCGGACATCATGGTGCGCATATGGCGGACGGCTTCCACCACGTTGCCGGTGCCGGCTTCGCCTTTGGTGCGGATCATGGCGGCGCCTTCCGCGATCCTGCGTAAGGCTTCGCCTAAATTGCGGGCGCCGCAAACGAAGGGAATCTTGAATTGCCGTTTATCGATATGGTACATGTCGTCGGCAGGCGTCAGGACTTCGCTTTCATCGATATAGTCAATACCCAAAGCTTCTAAGATCTGGGCTTCCACCAAATGTCCGATGCGGGCTTTGGCCATGACGGGAATGGAAACCGTCTGCATGATTTCTTTAATCATCTTAGGATCGCTCATGCGGGCGACACCGCCATCTTTTCTGATATCGGAAGGCACTCTTTCCAAGGCCATAACCGCGACGGCGCCTGCTTTTTCTGCAATCTCCGCTTCTTTGGCACAGGTGACATCCATAATGACGCCGCCTTTTAACATCTGTGCCAGATTTTTATTTAATTCTAAGCGTTCAGACATTTTTATTCCCTCCATTGTCATATTCTGATTTATTTTTTATAGTTTCTCCAAATGTGTTATTATCATAACCCAAAACTGTATTCTTTTAAATATGCAGTTTTGTTATTTTTTAAAGGGACAGTTTGGGTAACTTTACCAGTGAAAGCTTGTTTGGCATCATTAGAATCCAAAACCTCAGGGTTTTTGATTTCAGAACAATGGTTTGGCTAACCCAAGCCCCTTGAAAAAGCGTTATTCTAATAAACATAGAAAAGGAATGAGAAGCAAAAATCAGGAAAGAATAAGGTCATAAACTGCCATTGGCATAATTGGCATAAAAGGAGGGGACATGTCGGGCAAATGAAAAAATTGATTCTGATATTGCTTTTCTTGGCGATCATGCTTTTAGCCGGCTGCGGCAGGGAAACTCCGGAAAAGGTCATTGCGGTATGGCAAAGTAACGCTTGTTGCTGGGAACCAAGCGAATCTTACGGATTTTAAAATTTAAGGAAAGTGTAAGAAATCATTAAGGGAATTGTTGTAAACAATTCCCTAATTTGCATTATAATGAAAGCCAATAAGGGAGGCGGTCAAATGCCGGGAGGCACGGCAAGGCGAAGAGCAGGAAAACGAAGAAGAAGATTACGCCCTTTGCCGGTCATTGTTCTTTGCTGTATTATGATCTATTTGGTGGGCAGGTTGTTTGTTAACCTGGGGGGACCGGATGCTTATCATAATATCTTAGCTGCTTTAGGCGGCAGCCATACCGCTTCGGAATATTATGCCACCGTGGTAAATGCCGCCTTCCCTTTGGCAGAGGATTTTGTACCGGATGATCTGGTAAGCATAGAAGGCGGCGAATATAAGCTGGAAAAGAAGGCGGCAGCGGCTTTTACGGAGATGAAAGCTGCCATGGCAAAAGAAGATCTGGTTTTGAATGTAGAAAGTGCCTACCGCTCCGCTGCTAAACAGAAGGAGCTATATGAGGGCCGGGTTCAGGCCTTTATGGTTCAGGATGAAAGCCTGACTTTGGAAGAAGCCCAGACCAAAGCCAAAATGGAGGTCAATCTTCCTTGTACCAGCGAGCATCAGACCGGACTGGCGGTGGACGTCTCCACGGAAGGCTATGCCAGTGATGATTTCGATCAAAGTCCGGCAGGACAATGGATCGCACAACATGGCGCCGATTATGGTTTCATTTTACGGTATCCGGCGGACAAAACGCAGCAGACAGGGATCATTCATGAACCGTGGCATATCCGCTATGTTGGGAAGGGTCTGGCAAAAAAAATCAATGAATCCGGACTTTGCATGGAAGAATATTTTAAAAAGCCAGTTACATAATAAAAAGAGCGGCCGTAACCCGGGCCGTTTTTTATTTTCTGTTATGACTTTCGTAAGTTTTGCACGTGAAGCATATGAAACAGAAAACCGCCTGCTATTGAAATGTTCCATGCATAATAGTTCAGAAACGGGCGGTTATATTTTTTAAATATTGGAAAAATATGTTTATTCACAGAAATGTGTTATAATACATAAATATGCTAAGTCTCAAGTATAACTGCAATGACAAAAAAGAACAAAAAGAAAAGTAGGGGATACCGTTGATAACCAAAAAAATGATTTTTGTGAATAGTATTTTAGCAGGCATGATGATCGCCATCGGAGGTGCGGTCTATCTTTCGGTGGAGAACCGCGTCATAGGAGCTTTCCTGTTCGGTATTGGTTTGTTCATGGTTGTTGCTTATGGATTTTATCTGTATACGGGCAAGGTGGGTTATTGTTTCCAGCATCAGATAAGTTATTTGCGAGAGCTTGCGGTTATTTTAGCGGGTAATTTTGTAGGAACCTTGGGAGCTGCCCTTATTTTTCGCCTTACCCGTATTAACGGCATGGCTTTGAAAGCGGCGGAACTATGCCAGGTCAAGCTAAATGATAGTCTCTGCAGCATCTTTATTTTGGCTATTTTCTGCGGCATTTTAATGTATCTTGGGGTAGAGGGCTATCAGCGTATTCAAGATTCCCTGGGGAAATGCCTGGCGATCTTTTTGGCGGTCATGGTTTTTATTTTAAGCGGTTTCGAACACTGTGTCGCAAATATGTTTTATTTCAGCCTAGCGGGGATTTGGTCGCTGAAGGCCTCAGTCTATCTTGGAGTTATGATCCTGGGCAACGGGGTAGGCGGATTGTTGGTTCCCGCCGCGCAATTGGTCATGGGGAGGCCGGTGGCATACGGTAACCGGAAGAAGAAGGCGGCATAAAGCTCTTTCAAATAAAAAACAGACGGACAAACCGTCTGTTTTGTTTTTGTCGCTATAAACATTAAGCAGTTAGCATACCGATGAGCCGCTTGCTTTCAACTTTTTTTCTTTGGGGAAAGAAGCAGCATGGATTTTACGGTCATATAAATGGCAAGCCCAATCAAAACGCCTACCAAAAGCCAGATCAGCCAGCCCAAGCTTTCCTGCTGTCCCAAAGCGATGCGAACGGTGGCGACCCCCAGATAAGCCATAAGCGCCGCTACCGCAAGGTTCATACCGTATAGGCTGCGTACTGTGAAAGTGCGGATGTTCTCCAGCTCTGCCTGGCTGAATTGGTCTTTTCTCTTAACAGGAACATTGATGACTTTAGAGGGATCCTTACAGCGCATGAGATAAAGATTCATGCCTCCCATGAATACCACCACGCAAAGGGCAATGATGGGCAAAAGCAAAACGCTGCCCCAGCTTTTGGCCGTCCAGGCGTCAGGAAGCCCCGCGCCGTTGAAATGACTGGGAATAGGGTCCGGCAGCATGGGGTACATGACGATAGTATAACCGAAGACGCATAAAATCAAGAGATAGGGCAATAGTTCTAAAAAGGGAGGATAAAAATGAGAGATTTTTTTCATAAGGGCCTCCTGATGCATTGACTTGCGGTGTAAAACAGATACAATGGTGGTAATATAGTGGTAATATATTTGTAAGTATCATGGTTTTTCCGGTCGGCTTTTCGCCGATCAAATTTATTCTTATTATATCATGTTTATGAAGCAGGAGAAAGTCGAAAGTAACTGGAATCTGTAAAACCAAAACAGCAATTGGAAAAGAGGCATAGCTTATGGAGCGTTTGTTAAAGGTTACTTCCCATATGGCAAAAAAAGGCATTGCCGCTCTTCTCATGGGAAGACCTGAAAATATTTTTTATACTTGCGGTTTTCAAGGAGAAGACAGCTGGCTATTCGTGCTTTCAGACGGCAGCGCTTATCTTTTGACCGATGGGCGTTTCCGGGAGGAGGCGGAGCGCGATTGCCCCCGCTGTACCGTTTTGTGCCAAAAGGCGGGCAAGAATCTGGCTGCTTTGTTCGGGGAGATCTGCAGGAAGACGGGCATTGCTCAGATTGCTTTTGAAGAGGATTTTTTCACTTATCAGCAATACTTGGCTTTAAAAGAAGCCGCCCCGGGAGTTTTATTTTCTACCGCCGGCGGAATTGTGGAAGAACTGCGCGCTGTGAAGGAACCTTCGGAGATCGAGCTTTTGCGCCGGGCGGCTGCCGTCGGTGACGCCGCTTTTGCCGCCGTTTTGCCTTTGCTGCAGCCGGGTCTGACGGAGAAGGAAGTGGCGGAGATCCTACGTCAGCAATTGATTAAAGCGGGAGCCGACGCTTTATCGTTTCCGGTGATTGCCGCTTCAGGAGCCAACTGTTCCATTTGTCACGCCAAACCGGGCGACAGCCGTTTACAGCCTGGCGATCTGGTTTTAATGGACTTTGGCGGCATTTACCGCGGCTATTGCGGCGATATGACACGCACGGTTATGCTGGGTCCCTCAAACCCCCAGGCGGCAGAATTATATCATTTGGTGCTGGCCGCGCAAAACGCGGCCTTTGAAGCAATGCAACCAGGTGTACCCTTAGAGACACCTTATTGGGCGGCCATGGGGATCTTTCAGGATGCGGGGTTGGGGGATTATTTTGTTCACAGTTTAGGGCATGGCGTCGGTTTGGAGATTCATGAGGCGCCTCGGATGAGCCGGGATCAAAAAGCACTGATTTTGCCCGGTCATGTCATCACGGTGGAACCCGGGCTCTATTTGGCTGGCTTGGGCGGCGTACGCATTGAAGATATGGCGGTGTTCACGAAAGACGGCTTTGAAAACATCACCAAGAGTCCCAAGGAATTTCTAGTATTATAACAGAAGATATCTTATCATACTTGATTGGGCATAAGCGGCGCTTCTGCCTCCCGAGAAGTATCCGGTAAAAAGATTTGATGGAATATTTGTCTTTAGAACCATGCCGCCGGGTATGATTGTTTTCTGGTTTTCTCGTTGCCTGGCGCCGAGCCATGGTTAGTATTTTATGGCAGTAAGCGGAAATGGTCAGCGCATACATAAAATAGACAGGAAAAAACCACGCTAGAAAGAAAAACTTTGACGCCGGGAACCGAGGTTCCCGAGATCAAGAAATGCTTTCAAGGGGTGGTTTTTTGATGAGTAAAAAAATATTCGCTTATGGCGTTTTTTTTATTCTGGCGGTTATTTGTCTCACCGGGCGGGCGGCCTGGCTTACTTTGGTGCGGGGAGATTCCCTGGCGGTACGCGGTGCGGAACAACAGCTGCGCAGCATTAACTTGTATCAGTATAGCCGGGGCGATTTTCTGGATCGCTATCACCGCCCTATTACCGGTCAGGAAAGCACTTGCCTGGTTGTCTTTCCTTCCCTGGTGGAAGATGCCGAGGCCGCCGCCGGCGCGCTGGCGCCTGTTTTGGGTTTGCCAGAGAAGGAGCTGACGGCTAAAATGGCGGAATCCACCTCCAAGATTTTAGCGGTCAACTTGAACAGGCGGGAAATTACTGCGATTGAAGATATGGATCTACCGGGCATCTTTCTTCTGCCGATGTATCCCCGTTACAGCGATCCTGCGGTTGCGACCCATTTGATCGGTTTTGTCGGCAGCGTGAACAAAGAGGAAATGATTGCCATGGGATTGCCTGCCGACGCAATATGCGGCAAATCCGGCTTGGAAAAACAGTACGACAGCTGGCTACGGGGACGCGTTTCGCCGAAGGCCGCGGTCTTAGTGGATGAGCGGGGTAAACAGGCCATCGACGATTTGCGCTATTTGCCGGCGGAAGAGCAGGATACTTCCCACAATGTGGTGCTGACGCTGGATCTGGATTACCAAAAAATCACCGCCGACGCCATGGGCGAGGAGTGTGGCGCAGTGGTGGTGATGGAAGCCGCCACAGGCGATATCCTTGCTATGGTCAGTACGCCTGATTTTGACCCGTCGGCAGGACAGACAGAGGCAACCGGAGACACCTATGTTAATAAAGCCCTGTATGGCTACCCTCCGGCCTCTGTCTTTAAAATTATTTTGGTGGCTGCCGCTTTGGAATCGGGGATCGCGCCGTCGGATTTTGTTTGCGAGGGGAAATATCAGCTGCAGAATGGGCATATCGTAAATTGTTGGAAGGAGACTGGTCACGGCACAGAGGACTTGGCAACGGCTTTGGCCAATTCCTGCAATCCTTATTTCACCAACCTGGGACTTCTTTTGGGCGGTGATGCCATCATGGCTTATGCCAAAAAATTTGGTTTGGAAACCCCGGTGCTTTTAGGATATGATCTTCCGTCCACCTGGCCTTCTTTAGATTTTAATACCAAGGTCATCGGGGACGTGGCCAATGCTTCTATCGGCGAAAAAGGAGTGAGGTTATCCCCTGTGCAGGTGGCGCAGATGATGGCGGTAATCGCAAATGGCGGCAATAAAGTGACGCCCCGCCTTGTGCAGGAAATCCGCCAGCAGGACGGCACGGTGGTAAAAAAAATCACATCGGTGAAACCGCTTAGAGCCATTGAGGAAACAACTGCCCAAACATTAAGACAATACCTGGAAGGTGTCGTGACCAACGGTACCGGACGTCAGGCTGCTTCCTTGGTGGTAAACACCGCCGGCAAAACCGGCACCTCCCAGTATCAGGGAGTTTGGTTTGCCGGCATGGCGCCGGCGGAAGATCCCCGCTGGGTTGTTGCCATTTATTTGCCGAAGCGCCAGGCGGGCGGTGAGGAGGGCGCGCAGATCTTTAAGACCATCGTGGAGAAGATTGCCATTTTGGAAGGACTGTAATATTCTTACAGGCTTACAGGAGGTTTTAGGGCAAAAGGCAGCCTTTTGTTTAAAAATTTTCTACCGTTTCGTTGGTGATAAGAAACAAAGGCCCGTGATATTTAACGCTATTTTTTAGTAAATGACCAGTTATGTGGGCTTTATTTTTAAAAAATCTATTTTTAAAATATTTATGCAAAATCCCATTTTAGCAGAGAAACAAGCAGGGAAAACCTTATTGAAAGTAGAATAAACAACCTAAATCGAGGTAAATGGCATGAAGATGGTCATTTGCCACAAAACCATGACAGGAAAGAATGAAAGCATTTAAAGGAGGGAATTTTGTTCATGGAAAGAATCAAGTTTACTTTCAAACGCGGCGGTAGTTTAATTGCTGTTCTGGACGAAAAACGTGCTCCGCAAACAGTGAAAAGCTTATTGGAAGCATTGCCCTGTGAAGGCGACGTCATGCATACCCGTTGGTGCGGCCGAGAGATTTTCGTACCCACTCCCACTATTCATAAACCCCCGAAAGAAAACCAAACCAACTGCGTAGCTAAGGGCGATATCGCTTACTGGCGTGATTTTGACAACCCGGAAGCCACCAACCATCCCGCTTCCGAAACCTTGTCCATCTATTATGGTTCCGAATTCCTGCGCTACCACAACGGCCTTCTCCACTGCAACGTTTGCGGGCATATCGAATATGATCAATTCGATCTCATGGAAGAAATCGGCGAAGACGTTTGGAAACACGGTATCAACTGGGCCAAAGTGGAAAGACTGTAAAAACTGCTTTTGCTCATGCACCATTAAGTTTTGTATAAGCCCCTTGTTCGATGAACAAGGGGCTTTTTTTAGGTTTTGATCGGCTCTGTCCATGCGTACCTCAAAATGTGCTGCTTTACAGGCTGTAAAGACGCTTATTGCATAGCGGGCTTCTTGCCGACACGATCGATATTCCCGAACCAGTGCTTTAAAGCGTCGTCTTGCCATGTGGTTTTATTGGTGCTGGTTATGAAAATCTATTAGCACCTCATTCTCTTGCCATCTCCTTTATGTTTTTGTCCCAAAGGCTGGAATCTATGCCGTTGGCGGCGGAGAGTGAAAAAACCCTTTGACGTGCTTCCTCCTGACAGGCACTTTTCCTGTCTTTCGTCATAAGATGTATGGTGAAAGGCAGGAGGTGGTAGGCGGGCATGGATTGGCTTATTTTATCCATAGGCGCATTGATTTCCGGCGGTACCCTGTTTGGCTATATCAGCAACAGCACTTTCCCTGCTCCCCTCAAGGAAAAGGAGGAAGAGGATTATCTTGCCAGAATGGCTGCCGGCGACGAAGAAGCCAGGAATCTTCTGATTGAGCACAACCTGCGTTTGGTGGCTCACATCAGTAAAAAATTCGAAAGCACCGGCATCGATAAAGATGACCTGATTTCCATCGGCACCATCGGTTTGATCAAAGCCATCAACACTTTCTCACCGGATAAAAATGTTCGCCTGGCTACTTATGCCGCCAGGTGCATTGAAAATGAGATTCTGATGCATTTGCGGGCGACCCGACACAATCGTAACGAGGTTTATCTGCAAGAGCCGGTGGGAATGGATAAAGAAGGTAATGAAATGACCCTACTTGAGGTTTTAGCTACCGATGGCGGTGAGATCGGAGAAGCGATGGAGGCCAAAGAAGATGAAGTGCGGCTGCTGGAAAAAATGTCGGTATTAAACGATCTGGAAAAAGAAGTAATTTGCCGACGCTACGGCTTGGGTAATTTGAACCGGCAGACGCAAAGAGAAATTGCTAAAAAAATGAAAATATCCCGTTCTTATGTATCCCGTATCGAGAAACGAGCGGTTAAAAAATTAATGAAAGAAATGGCAAAATATTAATTTTAAAGTAAAAACAGATCAATTTGTATGGAAATCCTTCTGTCTGGTGGAAGACTCTTGGCGGTTATGCGGTGTTTGTTTACCATCAAAAATATTGTTAATAACCTTTCGGTAACTTTGGCCTTGAACCGAAGGTTTGCCGAAAAAAAGCCCGCTTTGTCCTAAAAAAGCGGGCTTTCTTTTATTATTTTCCTGATATTTACAAAACAAATGGGAAATGATATCATTAACTTAGAAAAATAATAAAGAAAGTTTATGAAAGACGGCTTAGACAAGTTGGTTCGACAAGTATTAAATAAGGAGGGTTTGTTTTGCAGGAAAGCGATATCATTATCGTAGGAGCTGGTACAGCCGGACTCACTGCGGCTATGTACGGCACCCGGGCAGGCATGCGGGTCATGGTGATCGAGGAAGCCATGCCCGGCGGACAGATCATCGCCACATCCCAAGTGGACAATTACCCCGGCTTGTATCAGGTAGCCGGTACCGATTATGCCATGCGCCTGGATGAGCAAGCCCAGGCTTTGGGTGCGGAGATTCTCTATGATACCGTTGTTGCCGCGCAGCTTTCGGGTGATCTAAAAGAGGTTATAGGGGAGAATGATGTTTACCGGGCTCCTACGGTGATCATTGCCAATGGTCTGCGGCACCGTCGTTTAGGTTGTCCCGGCGAGGACGAGTTTATCGGTGCCGGCGTATCCTATTGCGCCACCTGTGACGGCGCCATGTACCGCAACAAAGAGGTGGCCTTAGTAGGCGGGGGCAATACGGCCTTGGGGGATGCGCTATTTTTGGCGGATCTCTGCAGCAAAGTCTATTTGATTCACCGACGCGACCAATTCCGCGGTCAGCAGCAAGCGGCGGCTCAAGTGGAGAAAAAAAATAATATCCGGATTCTCTACAATACGCAGGTAACCGCCATCACCGGCAGCAATAAGGTGGAGGCTGTTGAGGTCGTCGATAAAGCGACCGGCACTAAGGAACGTTTGGCTGTTGCCGGTATTTTTGTCGCAGTGGGTTTTGAACCGCCCAAAGCATTTTATGGAGATCAGATCCGGACAACACCGGAAGGCTATATCATGGCGGGTGAGGATTGCCATACCAACCTGGCGGGAGTTTTTGTAGCGGGAGACATCCGTACCAAAATCTGGCGTCAGCTGGTCACGGCTGCCGCAGACGGCGCCGTGGCAGGCAGCGAAGCAGCGGAGTATGTCAGAAATAACAGATAAAGAGGTGTACCAATGGCAACGGTGGTTTTGACCAAAGAGAATTTTAAAAATGTAATTACGCAATCGAACATTCCTGTCCTGGTAGATTTTTGGGCGACCTGGTGCGGGCCCTGCCGGATGTTGTCCCCTGTTTTGGAAGGTTTCTCCCAAAGCCTGGACGGTAAAGTCTTAATCGGCAAGGTGGATGTGGATCAGGAAACGGAGCTGGCTGCCGCCTTTGAGATCATGAGCATTCCCACCGTGATCTTGTTCAAAGATGGCAAAATGGTTCAAAAGGTTGTGGGGGTCCATCCCAAAAATTATTATCTAAACCTTTTAAAGTAGTGCCGAAAGAGTCTTGCCTTTGCATGAGACTTCAAAAGAGCGTCCCAAGGCGCTCTTTTTTTGCGGTTGGACAAAACCGTCTGAATGGCGTAGAATAATAAAAGCAAGGATTTGCCAAAGACGTTGTGCGGTAATAAGTGTTAAGGAGGGAAAGGCTTTGCGCCTGTTTACGCCGGAAGGCTATTATAAAAAGCTCTCCGCGATTCCTGTTGACCAACTGGTGGCTCAAGGTGTTCAGGGGGTCATCTTGGATCTGGACAATACCATCACCACCTGGAACAGCCTGGAGTTTGATCAGGAGGTATTGGCGTGGTTTGATAAACTGCATGCCGCCGGTATCAAAAGCTGCATTCTCTCCAATAATCACGCGCCCAGGATCGCCCCTATTGCCGCGGCGGTTGGTTCTCTTTTTGTGGGGGAGGCAAAAAAACCCATGAAAAGTGGCTATCGGCGGGGCATGAAGGTTCTAGGAACCGGAATCGGGAATACAATAATGGTAGGAGATCAGCTGCTCACCGATGTTTTTGGCGGGAACCGGGCCGGGTTGCGCTGCCTTTTGGTGGAACCTATCTCAACGGATCAAGAATATTGGTTTACCACGTATGTCAATCGGAAAATCGAAAAATGGATCCTCAGAAAATTGAATTTAAAAAGCCTGCCTTAAACAGCATGCCGAAAGCGGCAGGCATAAAATGTGCCCGAAGGCAGGTGGTACTATGGCGAAAGAGGAAAACATTATCCTGATTGGAATGACCGGTACCGGGAAAAGCGGCGTAGGAAGGATTTTGTCCAGGCTCTTGCAATATGATTTTATTGATACTGACCAAATGATAGAAGAAGTATGCGGCTATCCGCTGCCGGAGATCCTGCGGCGTTACGGTAAGCGGCGTCTGTTATCTGAGGAGGCCCTGGCTTTAAAACGTCTGGAAGGCAAAGAAAATATGGTCATTGCCACCGGCGACTCGCTGCCACTGAATCCGCAAAATGCCCAGTGGCTGAAAACCATCGGCTATGTGATACTCCTGGCGGGCGAGCCGGAGCTGATCTATAACCGCATCCAGCGGAAGAAAAACCGCACGCTTTTGGGAAAGAATCTTGATTTAGAGCAGGTGGGAAAGCTCATGGATGAGCGCCAGTCCATTTATCAGCCCTTGGCGGATGCCACCGTTTTTATTGATAAAAAAAATATGGAAGAGATTGCCACCGAAATTATGGCGATCTATCATGCTGTCAAACCGTAAGAGGCTATCATGATTAGAAAAATATCAATAATCAATATTGATGAAGAAAAAACTCCGGACTTTTTTTGAATAAAGTCCGGAGTTTTTGTTGTTTTCACAAGACTTGTTGCAGGCGGGGTGATTCCCCGCCTGCATTCCTAAAAGTAAAAACAGTTTAAGGTGTCGTTAACGTGATATTCTCGGTAGTGCTAATTGCGCTTACGGTAAAATCGTTCCAGCCGGCAGGCGAGACCGTGTAACCGTTAGCAGTGGTGTAATAGAAGATGTAGTCTCCGTCCGCCAGGCTAACAGAAGCCGAATTCCCGCTGACATTTACCGTTGTGGAGAAGCTGGAATTGTCGTTGACGCCAAGGATCTGAATGGTGGCCCCTGTATCGGATTGGCTCAACGCGAAGTTGAAGGTACGGGTCGTAGGAGTGACCACTGCTTCGCTCATCGGGACGGTTGCCGCAGTCGTACCGGCTGCCAGAGTGGCAGAGGCAGTAGTGTAACCCGTTTTGGTAACGGTGTAAGTGATGGCATCGCTAGCGCTGACATCATTGAAGGTTACTGTGCCATTGCTGGTAGTTCCGCTCATCCCGTTGGATAAGGAGACCGCTGCACCGTTCAGCAATATAGTATAGTCGCCGGTGCTGTTGGTAGCGTCTTTAACGGTGATGGTCAGGTCGATGGTATCGGGAACGGCCACTAAGGTAATATTGACCGTCTCTTCGCCGTCAACGGTGAAATAATGGATGCCCGTTGCTTCATATTCGCTGGTGGCTTCCACATAGTAGCTGTGGTTGTTCAGGCAAAGATTGACCGATTCACCATCGGAAAGGGTTTCGGGAACACCGTCGATGATCACCGGAATATCGGTTGTTACTGGGCCTGCTATGTTGAACGTAACGGCGTAAGTAGCGGAAGGACTTAAAGCCATTACGATGCCGTCTGCGGGCAGGTTAGTATCGCCGCCTTCTACCCAGAAGGAACCGGTGCTGGTGGTGTAGGTATCTTTCGTAGCGGTGTAGGAATAATCGCCATCGGCCAGGTCAGGTACCGAGATACGTCCGTTGATGTCATCGGTGACATAGGAGTTACCTCCTACATTTACTGTGACACCTCCCAGAGGATTCAAGGCGCTGTCTACAAACTTCATCACAATGTTGTCGGAAAGCAAAGCAACCGGAGTGGTGCCGGTGGAGCTGATGGCGACGCCGGAAACGGTAGTGCTGACATAGCCTGATTTGCTGACGGCGATATTATAGGTACCGTTGGCAACACTAAATTCCGCTACGCCGTCGGAACCGGTGCTTTCGGTGTGCCCGTCTATGGTTACCGAAGCCGCATCAACAGGAGTGCCGCCGCTAGTAACGAGAACGCTATAAGGAATCTCCATGGCGACCGCTAAGCTGAAGGGATCAGGATCGCCATCTACTGTAATCGTCCCGGTTTCAGTGGGATAACCGCTGGCGGCAACGGAGTAGTTGTACTCACCATATTCCACATCTTCATTGCTGTAGGCGCTGGTGCCACTCAAATTGGTCAAGGTAGTGGCGCTGCCGCTGGCGCCTGTGGGCGTCAGGGAAATGGTGGCATTGTTAATAGCGGTTGAGCCGCTGGTAACAACGAAAACGACTGATTGGGTTTCAATGGGAACCGCCGTCGCGGTAAGATCTACCGTCAGAGGATCGCTGCTTACGGGAACTGTAAAGCTGCTGGGTGTGACGGTGTAGCCAGAGGCTACGGCACTAAAGCTGTGGGTACCGGCAACCAGCGAAAGGGTGGGAGTACTGTCGATATCTCCCGCCGGGATGGTGGTAGGCGATGTTCCGTCTACCGTGATGTCCACATTAGCAGCGATAGCGCTGCTAATGTGGAAGGTGACATTGTAAAGAGTTTCATTGTTGACAACCATGACTGCTTTCACCGGGTTGGAAGTGAGAACACCGCCTGTTACAGTGACATTGATCATGGTTACCGGCACATAACCGGTCTTGGTGGCTTCCAGACTATACACACCGTCTTCTAGGTTAATGGAAGCGGTACCGTCGTCTACGCCGGTGGTGCCGGTATAATCGGCCCCGCCCTTCGTAAGGATGAACTGTACGCCGCTTAAGGCTGCATTGCCTACGTTAACGGCATTGAAGCTGATGGGAGCTACCAGGTTGACTGCTTTACCAGTTTCTACACCGGCACTGGGATTTACGGCAATGCTGGTTTGTGCAGTGTAGGGGGATTTTGTGACAGACAAGGTATTGGCGCCGGCCGCTACGCTGAAGGTGTAGACATTGCCGTTTACACTGTCGGGAGCCGCGCCGCCCAAGGTTACGGTGGCGCCGCTCACTTCAGTACTGCCGCTGGTGACGGTTACCGTATAAGGAACGGTGAGGCCGACGGTGACGGTCTTACCGGCATCGGTAACGGTGAAGTTTTGAATGACTTCTTCATAACCGCTTTGCGCCGCGGCATAGAAGGTATAATCCCCTGCTGCTAATTGCACCACATTGGTATTGCCTACAGCGCTGGAATTTAAGGCAGTACCGCTGGTTTGATCGGAACCCGCATAGATATTACCGGTAACGCCGCCTGCGATGCTGAAGGTGATGGGATAGGTGGTAGCGGGCACAATGGTGGTCAGATAAACTTCCACTGTTTTATCGGCGCTTCCGATCGTGAAGGTGCCGGGGGTCGAACTGTTATAGGTCGTGGTATAGCCGGTCTTCTCAATGGTGTACCAATATTGACCGGGAGCCAGACTGGATAAGGTGGCCGAACCCAGATCGGCGGTGGTCAGGTCGCTGCCTACTTGGGTGGTCAAACCGGAATTGCTGTAGACCTTAATAGTCGCTCCGGTGATGCCGTCGCCGCTCAAGCTGTCCTTATGAACCTTGAAATTGGCGCTGTAGGTGTTGGTCGCCATTGTGAAGTTAAAGGGAGAAGTACCGGTTTGCGTCACGGTTTGGTAATCGGTATGGGTAGCCGTGAAGCTGTAGCTTGCTGTCGTTGCTAAGATGATGGAAGCGGTACCATCCGATTCTGTAGTAATATCGAAGCCGCCGACGTTGATATTGACATTGGCAATATCGGCGCCGCCCACGGCATCGGTAGCATGGAAGTTCAGGGTGCTTAAGGAGATGGCGGGCACTGTGGCGCCGGTAACGGCTACCACATCAAAGCTGCCGGTCTTCACCGCTTTGCCGTCATACTTCAGGGTGTAGGTATAAGCGCCGGCCACCAGGTTAGTGCTTACGGTATTCCCGGAAGTAATCGTGGCATTGGGTTGAGCGGTGCCGCCCACGGTACTGATCTCAAAGACTGCTTTACTGGCTACGGGGTCGCCACCGTCCAGATTGACCGTAAATTGAACAGGCAGCAAAGCACCTGTTTGTGCAGCCATGATAATATCGGTGGTGGCAGGAGAAGCCACGCCGTTGGTCACGGTAACGTTGAAGCTCGTGGCGTTACTGGAAACATAATAGGTCTTCACCGCGGTAACAGTGTAAGTGCCGTCTGTCAAAGCCGCTGTGGCGATACCGGTGCCGTCTGCCGTAGTGGCAATGGTGCTGCCGCCGTTTTTGATTTCTACGCCGCCCAAGGCATTGCCGTCATAAGTGGCATGGAAGCTGGCGTTGGAAGTCATGGTAACGGCATACGCGGTCTGATCGCCGGTAGTATTTACGGTGAGTGCCACCTGATTCGCATTATAGTTGGTCTTGGTAACATCCAGCGTGTAGGTGCCGGCTGCCATGGCAAAGGTATATTTGCCTGTTGCAGGGTCAAAAGCAGTAGGCGTCAAGGTCGCACCGCTGTTTTGGAATACCGCGTCGGCGATCTTGGTACTGCCACTGGTTACCGCAACGGTTACCGGAATGGTCAGCGGAATCTCTACCAGACTGGTGCTGCTTGTTACGGTGAAGGGCGCATCCGTGACGGCGGTATAGCCGGCAACGGAAACGGAGTAGGTGTAATCACCCAAGAGCAGAGTCTTGATGCCGATACCGGTATTGGTGGTATTGATGGTATCCAGAGTGGTGCCGGCTTTCTTGATGGTGATATCCACATTCTTCATCGAAGTAACAGTACCGGAATTCACGGTGAACTCAACGGTCTTGTTGGCAGTCGCCGCCAAGGCCAAAGCTACCGGAGTATTGCTGTTGGCTACGGTAAACGCTGTAATGGCGGAAGCTTCATAACCATCTTTGGTCACTTTGAACCAATAATCGGTGGGTGCTACACCGGATACCACATATTGACCGGCGCTATTGGTGGTGTAGGTGCCGTAAACCGTATTGCCGCCTGCATCCGTATAAACGGTGATCTGTGCGCCGCCTACGCCATCGCCCGTACCGTCTGTGATGGTGAAGGTGACGTCATAGGTTTGTTTGGCCATGAGAACATTGATGCTGGTTGCCGCGCTGATGGTAGATGTGGTGAGATTCAGCGTGGCATATTTGTTACTGGCTGCCGCGTCGCTCACGGTGTAAGTATAGGCGCTGCCGCCTGCTACCACTACTGCATAGGTGTTTCCGGTGGGAGAAGTGCGCACCGCAGTGAAGCCGCCCAAAGAAGCAGTAACGTCATCCAAATCAGTTGCAGGATTGCTGCTGCCGTCCACCAGGTTCAGGGATACGGTGTAAAGAGCTACAGGAACATCTTGAACAGTACCACTGGCGGTGACGGTGAAGCTCTTGGAAGAGACGACCGTATTGCCGCCGTAGGTCACGCTGTAGGTGTGGCTGCCGGCTGTCAGGCTGAAGAGGGCTTCGCCCGCCGCATCGAGATCGACGGGGGTGCCGCCGTCAATGCTGACGGAACCGGAGGTTGCCGCCGCGCCGTCTACCGTTAGGCCAAAGTCAACGTCAAATTTCGCACTGGTGTCTTCAAACATGATCACCGTGAGTTTGCCTTGGTCGGAAGCGGAGACGCCGCCATTGGCAACGGTGAAGGTAATGGGCTGGTCTACCACAGCGGCTAGACCCGGATATTGCGCGCTATAACCATAGCTGCCGTCCGTGAGTTCGAAGTCAACGCTGGCGGTGGCACCGGCGGTTGTGCCGGTCTTGGTGGAGCCGTTACCAGTAACCGCGATGCTTACGCCGGGGAAGAGAGTACCGGACTTCTTAGAAACGATAGTAGCCTTGCTGGTCATATCGTAGGTGTAATCCAGGATGCCGCCATCCGCAACGGTTAGAGTTTGCGTTTGCGCCGTATAGGTGCCTGCGCTAGCTTGAACACTGTAGGTGCCCGCATCTAAGTTGATGGTATAAGTTTTGCTAACGGCATCATAGGTGGGAGCGTCGATACCGGTGAAGCTTGCGGTGCTGATGGTATCGGTAGTGCCGCTCTTCACGGTGATGGAAACAGGCAGTTTCAGGTCGATGGTTTCACTGATGACCGAAGTGCTGCTCAGGGTAAAGGTACCGCTTCCTTCCAGGTAATTGGTGCCGGCGGTGACCACATATTGGTAGTCGCCATAGGGCAGGATGTCGCTGCAGGTAGCGATGCCGTCTGTGGTAGTCAAGGTCTTTACAGGTGTTGCCGTAGCGACGTCATCTGTTGCGTTGAAGATCTTAACGGTAGCGCCGGTGAGATTCAGTGTGCCGCTCTTCACGGTGAACTGAATATCGGAGCTGTCAAGCAAAGTCAGATCGCTTTCGATCAGGCTGTCAGCGTCAGGAACGCTGAAGGTGTCGGTATAAACGTCATATCCTGTTTTACTGGCACTCAGGCTGTAGGAACCGGGTAATAAAGCGAGCTGTACATGGTTCACGGTGCTGGTGACGTTTTGACCGGTTACCGTGGTGGGCCCGGTCAGGCTGAAGGTCACATCTTTCACCGGCGAATCGCTAGAACCGTTAAACACGAAGGTCGTATTGTAGGTGATCTTGGTAAGCGAGATGGCGGAAGCGTTATCCGAAGCGGCGTCGGCAGTCTTAGCAGACTCTCTCACAACCGTGAAGGGAGTGCTGGCAACTGCTGCGTAAGGATAGCTTGCGCCATAGGTGGCATCCAGCGTGCAAGCGTAGTCGCCGGGCAAGAGATTGATGCTGGCCGCTTTGCCGCTGATGGTAGCGGTGCCTACTGGGGTAAGGCCGTCAGCCGAGGTGATGATGATATCGCCAACGGTATCGTCCTCCGCTTCGCCGGTGACGGTGAAGGCATAAGTGACTTCGGAGAGATCCAAGGCGATTTCCACACCGGTGCTGGCGAAATCTGCACCAATATTAATCGCAGCGCCATTGCTTTCTGTCAAATCGTCATAATCGTCCGCAGTAGCGGTAACAACGACGTTGCCCGCATCATAGTTGCCGCCGGGCAGGGTCAGGGTTACTTCATTACTGTCGTTTGCCGCGGTTCCCTCATAGGTGGTGCCGTTAAGGGTGATAGCGACATGAGCGCCGTTGATGGGAGTGGTATCATCAACGGAATCCACTACCGTGAAGGTTACATCCCATTCATTGCTGGTGTTGACGGTAACAAGATCGGAAACGCCTTTAATGGTCTTCCAGGGGCCAGGGATGACCAGCGCGCCGTTTGCGGCAACCAGGTTGCCCTTGGAGCGGACCTGAATGGCGTAGCTGCTGTCAGGATCGCCGTCAGCCTTGATCTTGTTGATGGTAGCGGACAAGTCTTTTAAGGTTAAAGTCGTGTTTTGCGGTAAATCAGCGCCAAAAGTAGCCGTTACATCGGTGCTGATAGCGCCGTCCAATTTCAGGACGCGGAATTGGAATTGTTGGCCTGCGCCTTGCGGCGTCCAGTTGGCAGTATTGCCGTTCAATTCGGCTTCCGCGATAGCGCCCAAAGCGGAGATGCTGGCAGTGGTAGGTGTAGCGCTCTTCACATAATAGGGATTGTCGTTGGAGTCGGTGCTGCCGGTGGCAATCATCGAGAGGCTGCTGCTTTGGCCCGCCACGGGGGTAAGGGTATAAGGCATGGTGATAGCCGTCTCGGTGGCGCCTTCTACTGTGGCATAGCCTAAAGCATCTGCAACATCATCCCAGCTGAGGGTGTAGCTTTGGCTGCAGTCTGCTTCAAGAGTTTCTGTGATGACTAAGCTGGTGGCGTCTACATTAGCCAGGCGTATGACCTGCTTCAGCACACCGTTGGAGGACAGGGTGAAATTAACGATGGTGTCCGGGTCGGTATTGTCGGTGCCGCCGGTGCGGGATACGGTGTATGTTGGTGTTTCACCGGCTACACAGTCGGCCGTGATGTCAACATGGAAATAACCGACGCCGGGAACTAAGTCAGCACCGCAGGCCTGTACGGTATAGGTCTTGGTGTGATCATTATTATTGACAACAGTGTAGTAGCTGGCTTCGTCAGAAAGATTTGCCGCCGGCCAGTACAGGTGAACGCTGGCATTCTTGATCTCTACGGTAGGCGTTGTCAATTTCTCTACCGTAAAGGAGAAAGGATCGCCGTCTAAGGAACCCGGCACTGCGTTGGGTTCAATATTGATGGTGTAGAGTCCAGGACTGCTAAAGTAGGTGGAAAGACTCAGGGACAGCGTCGTGGAAGGCGCCGTGGCAGTGAGATTGATGGTTCCTGTGGGAGCGCCGGGCGGTGTAATGGTCACCGTGAAGCTCGCGGTATCAGCATCCGTGGGCAGGAGAAAATCTACCGCGCCGGGTGTAGGATTCGAACTTTGGGTAATCCCGCTCAAGGTCGGAGCCGTAGCCACATGGATGGTCTGGGTAGCAGGAGCTGTGGTCACCGAACCCATAATCTTGGTCGCGGGAGCCAGGTTTTCAACCGCTCTCATGGTCACACCGTATAATCCGGTGCCGTTAGCTTCCATAATGGCACTAATATCAATGGAGCCGGAGGAAGTGCCGACAACGGTGTACAAGCCGGACAGATCCAAACCTTCATAATCAGTGATCGCTGTACCATCTTTGGTGATACTGTCCACCATATACTTGGTGCCGTCCAAGCCGTTCCAGGTCAAGACGCCCAAGGTGGAGAGGGCCACATTGGTCGGTGCTTTCGGGCAGACGATCTGAAGGTTCGCGCTCTTTTGGGAATCCAGAACGCCTGTTGCGATATCGCCCAAGGCCTGCACTTGGATGGAGTTGGTGGAATCGTTGATGGGCATCCAGGTGCTGTTGGCGGCTACGCTGAAGACGCCGGCGGCTGTGGTCTTGGCAGGCGGGTTGTTGCCGTTTAAGAACACTTTGAAGCCGTTGACGCTGAGTGAGCCGTTATCCCAGGCGATGCTGTAATTGTCATAAGTACCGGCCAAGGTGACATCGCTTGGTGTGGGCAGCCGGCGGACGGTGAGGCTTCCGATGGCGGAAGGCAATACGAAGTTGGTGTCATTGCCTTTGATGACCGCGGCATAAGTGACGGAAGTATCGTTAGGATTGTTGAAGATGTTGGTGACGTCGGCAGTGATCTGGTTGGTGCCATCCATAAAGGAAGCGCCGCCGATAAGGTAGTAGCTGTCTACATCACCGTTGGCTACGTCTGTATCGCTGCCCGCAATGGTTACGATGGTGGAAGCATTGTCGGCAACCGTGACGGTAGGCGTGGCCCGGCGGGTTACTTCTTGGGTAGCAAGTTCAGAATCCAGCCAGCCGAAGGTATCGGTAGTTGCCTTGATACTGATGTCAAAGGAAGATTTACCGGCTACCAAGCCAGTAATAATCATGCTGTTACCGCTGGTGGGAGCTTGTTCCGCTCCGTCAACCGTCACGACATATTCCTCGTCGGTGACCGTGGAATTAGGATCGTTCCAGTTCAAGGTGACGGCTTCCGCCAAGGTGGCAGGATCGGTGCTGGTGGTAAGAGACATGGTGGGAGCTATCAAACGGTTGTTGGTGATGACCAACGGTTCGCTCCAGGTGGAACCCAGTGTGCTGTTTCCTGTTGTGATGATATCGGCGGTGCGAACATAGACCTTGTAGGTGCCGTTGTTATTTTGAAAAACACCACTTAAATCAACGGTGGCGGCTTTGTCAAGGCCTTGCACACCACTATCAGGAGTCACATCGCTGGTATTGTTTTGACCGTCGGTATAGGTAACCATGAGGTCATACGTGCTTACCTCAGATAATGAGGGGTCTGCTGTGGACAGCTTCACGAAATAATCATGATCGATAACAGGTGCAAGCAAAACGGGTTTGGTGTAAATAGCCTGAACACCAAGGCTATTGCATACGTCGGCAGGATAAGAAGAAAGAATGAAGCTATCTACCTTGCCTACCGCGGCAAGCATGATATTGCTGTAATGACTCTTCGTATCACGCCAGCCAGCGGGCAGCGTCCAAGAATTGGTATCTTTACCGGTATTGAACGCGGTCATGTTGGGTGCTTTTACCAGATAACCGTTGTTATCAGTAATGGAATTCCAGTTTACGATGTACTGTCTTTCCAGGGAACCCAGTTTAGTGTTTTCCGTATTAAACGGCGCCACCGCATTGGTGTAATCGCGGCTAATGGCAAAACCGGTGGGAGCCGCCAGACGTTTGATATCCTGGGACTTCAGGACAGAATTCAGATACAGTGTGCCGCCGGGGGCAACAGTATCCGAGGTAGAGCTGCCAAAGCCGAAAGCCTGACAGGTATAGGTTACGGTATTGCCGGCTGCCACTTGGAAATCAGCCGTGATATCCGCCGTGGCGGGGGTAGCGGCGGCTGTGGCTAGTGCGTCAGTGCCTTTCTTGAGAACACTACTGGTGGCGTCGGTTACGGTCCCTATGGTCAGGGTAACACGGCGGCTGGGATTGCTGAAACTGTCAATGTCTGTGTAATCATTGGCGGGTTCCGTCAAAGTCAGGCTGGGCTGTGCCAGACGGCTCAAGGTGACGGAGGCCCAATCGGACGAACGCATAAAGAGATCTGCGCTGGTGGCACGGACATAAATGGTGGTGCTGCCATCGAGATTGGGGTTAAAGGTGTGTTCTGCGGTTTCTTCAGAAACGATATCAGTAGCGGGATTGAAGGTGCCGCTTGCGGGATCAACCAGACTAAAGTCATAGTCCACATCCGCGGTGATGCCGGTAACGGGAGTTGTCGCATCTATGGTGCCGCTGGTGATGTCGTTCCATTGCAGCATGTCATTGACGCCGCTTTGGTCAACTGAGAAGGTGTCGACTGCATCCAGTTTCACGACTTGGTAAGTCTTGACGGTATCACTGCCTGCTGCGCTAGTAGCAGCTGCCCAATCGGAAGGCAGGATAAAGTCTTCGGTGCCGGTCAATCTTGCCTTGGCCCTTACGGAAACAGTATAGGAACCGGCGGGAAGAGCGGCAAAATCAGACGCCAAATCAATGGTATAGACTTTTGAAGTTGCGTCAAGGGAGATTTTGGAACTCAAATCTTGTACTTCGGTATCATTGATTTTTACTTCATAGTCGTTGGTGGCCAAAGTGACCTTTTCCCAACTGACCAGGAAGGGGTTGGCTGCGGTGCCTGTGCTGTAAGGACTGGGAGCGGCAGGCCCGTTAACGCCATGGGTAGCGTAAGTGACATTGCCGCCGACGGTCCAAGTATTGGCGGTAAAATCTTCGGCGTCTACGGTGACAATGACATTCATGTTTTTGTTGAACCAGCTCGCGGGAATCAGGTATTCGTTTACATCCTGCGCCAGTTCTACGGTGCTGTCACCGGCAATGTTGGTGGATAAGGTATAACCGTTGTTGCCACTTATATTATCCCAGGTCATGTAATAGTTGCCATCGGCTTTTTGAATCAATGCCAAGCCGGTGATGGCATCCTCAGACAATTTGACAATGGTCTTGGACCATGCGCTGGAGATATGGAAGGTCGCGGCGTCGCCCACGGCGGTTAACTGGAATGCATATTCCTGGTTGGTGTTCGTCAGGTAACTTCCGATTGCTGCATTCAAGGAATCCGTAATGGCGATGGTGTCCTGTAATACGGAGTCAACCGACAGCTGATATTCTGTGGCATTTGCAATTGCACTCCAATTCAATTCCACATTTGTAGAATCCAGGGTAGGAGCCGGGCGAGCTAACAATTTCAAGATTTGCGTAGCCGTATTTGAGTATTTGGATGAAGTCGTGGCAGGAACAGAAGTAATCGAAACGGTTAAATCTCCGCCCCCGTCCGCGGCCGCGGAGGCCAGGAAAGCCGCCAAAGCCTGGTCTACATCAATAGAGGCTTTGCCGGTAACGGTATCTCTGTTAACGGTAATATTAGATGCCAGAACTGTAGCGTCCGCTTTTGTGATATTCACAGTGTAGCTGGCCGCTTCGGTATCGTTGGTCCAGGAGAAGGTGTAGTCGCCATGTACATTAGTTAAGGCGAAGCCTGTGGGTGCTGCGATATAAGTTTTTGTGCTGCCGCCGCTGGAACCACCGCCGCCGCCCGAGGATGTGCTGGTGGTTTCTTCCTTAGCGGTACCGTCGTTGATGGTGATCTTTTCCGGTTCGGTGACATAGGTGTCATCGGAGCCGTTGTTGACGATCAGGTGCTGGATGGCTTCTTTGCCTCTCAGCTTGGTATTGCCATTGGTGGTAACGGTGCCGACATAGCCGCCGTCTTCCACTTCAATGACAACGCCTTTTACATTGACGGTTATGTTTTCAATATGCCCGCCTTTTTTCACCACGATCTTGCAGGCTTTGCTGACGGTCAGATTGGCAATGGTGCCGCTGACTTCGACTTCGCTGACGTCGTCGCCGTCAATATAAGCGTTCACCACGCCGGCGCCGGTCAGGTCTTCCTCATCCAAAATGGTATCCTGGAAGATGTTCAGTTCTTGGATGGTGGTATTGCCGATCATTTGGATTCTAACAGGATCGCCGCCGTCTTTGTTGGAGTTCATTACGGCAACCAAAGAATCTTTGACCTCAACGGTATTGGAACCACCGCCTAAGACCTTTATGGTGGACAGGATCATACTGTCGTCGATGGTAACAGAACCTTCTGCCACAGAGGAAGCTACTTCGACGCCGCCCACATAAATGCCGTAGTTAATGGTGTCTTTATCAGCCTTCAGAACGGTTTTTTTGGAGATGATGGTTTCATTGCTCAAAATGCGGTTAATGATGGATACCGCTTCCGCCCGGGTCAGTTTGCCGGAGGGGCGGAAGGTGCCGTCGGGATACCCGTTGATATACCCTTTGTCGGCAATGGCGCCGGCGGCTTCTTCCGCCCAGTCCGCGATGGAGCTGCGGTCGGTGAAGCTCTTTAAGGCGTTGCTTGATAAATTGTCGGTAGTCGGTACGATACGGGAAATAATGGCCGCGGCTTCCGCTCTGCTGATTAGGTTATTGGGACGGAAAGTATTGTCCTCATAACCTTTGACATAGCAGGCAAAGACCGCTTTTTGTACGTCAGAGTAATACCAATTGCTCTTTGTCACATCGGTAAATAATGTGCTGGATACTTCACTGGTTTTTAGGGCACTATTAACCATTGCAACAAATTCAGCCCGGGTAATATTGGCATCGGGCTTAAAGGTGCCGTCGGCGTAACCTTTGACATAGCCGCTGCTGACGGCAGCGTTGATGTCTTTTTCAGCCCAATGTCCGCCAACGTCGCTAAACGTTGATGCCGCCAAAGCCGCCGGTGCAAGTGCCAGCACCATGGCGATGACGAGCAGGACAGTTAAAAGTTTTCTGTTCATGCGTTTACATTTCTCCTCTCTCAAAACCATATTTCTCATGGCAAAACCATGAATGGGGAGTGCCTATTGTCCGGTAACCAGCCGTTCAATAGGGTGAGGCTTCATGGAATAAAAACATCACCACCTTCAATAAAATTTTTAATTACAAACGACCTGAAAATAAATTCAAAAAAGTAAACATTACATAACAACAAAACAAAGGATTGTAAAAGCCTGCATCCTCAGTTTTAAAAATATAATATATTAATTAAAAAAATATATTATATATATCATCTATTTTAATATGTTTGCCAGTTATTGTCAATAATGGAAAAAGTTACAAATTCTTACACTGGTCACCAATTGATAACTATTTTGTAACCATGTGTTGAAATCGTGAGAGAAAGACTAGAAATTTGTTTTTTTGTGTCAAAATGTTATAATAAGCTTTTAGAGGGGAAGTGCTTATATGAAACAAATCCAATGGTATCCGGGTCATATGGCTAAGACGAAAAAAATCATTGCCCAGGATGTAGCCTTGGTGGATCTTGTTATCGAGGTGCGGGATGCCAGAGTGCCTCTTGCCAGCGGCAATCCGCAGTTTGACACCATTTTGGGGGAAATACCCCGTATCATTCTATTAAACAAAGAAGATCTGGCCGATCCGGAGAGAACCGCGGCCTGGCTTCGCTATTTTCGCGGCCAAGGCTTAGGGGCTGTATCAGTCAACGCCGCCTGCAAGAAAGGCCTGCCGGAGCTTTTGAAGCTGTGCCGGGAAATAGCCGAGCCGGTGATGCTGGCTTTAGAGGCAAAAGGGCGTTTACGACGGCCCATCCGGATCATGATGGTAGGTATTCCTAATACTGGCAAATCCACGCTGATCAATGCAATGGTTCCGAAAAACGTCAGCAAGACCGGCAACCGGCCCGGCGTTACCCGCGGCAAACAGTGGGTACGGATTGGGCAAGAGTTGGAATTGCTGGATACGCCGGGCGTGCTGTGGCCGAGATTCGAAGATGCTCGGGTAGGTTTTGTTCTGGCGGTGACCGGAGCTATCAGCTACGGCATCTTAGACGATGAAGAGCTGGCCCATCGCCTTTTAGCCTGGCTTGTGAAAAACCGGCCTGATATGCTGAAAAACCGTTATAGGGTAGAGGATATGCCGGCGGAGCCCAACGCTTTATTGGAAATCATTGGTAGCAGCCGGGGACTTTTGGCAGCTGGCGGCAAAGTAAAAACGGGGGAAACCGCCACCTGGTTTTTGGCGGAATTCCGCAATGGCAAGTTGGGCCGGGTCACGCTGGAGCAGCCTCCGGTAGGAAATTAAACAGGAATTTAAGGAGGGTATCTCGATTAAGATATTAAGAGAGCGCCGACAATGGCATGCAATCTTCACAAAAAGGGCATTCAATCGTAAAGCAAGTAAACCAGTTTGTTGTTCGATCCACACTTAACTGGTCTATTGCCTAAACAGGGAAATACAGGAACAAGTAAAAATCAGAGAAAACGCATAACGAAAAAACAGGAAAGCAGAAAAACGGAAGCGTGGTGTGGGGATGAAAACACCGGATATGGCGGAGGAACACCTGCGCCAGGAGAAACTTTTTCTTTTCGAGAAGGAGCTTTGGACAAATGGCGTCTCCAATGTTGCGGGAACCGATGAAGCGGGCCGTGGCCCTTTGGCGGGGCCGGTGGTGGCGGCGGCGGTGATCCTTTCGCCGGGTACCTTTCTTTATGGCCTGAACGACTCTAAAAAGCTTAGCGAAAAAAAACGCCTGCTGCTGGAAGCGGAAATCAAGGAGCAAGCCTTGGCCTGGCAGGTGGTAGAAATCTCCGCAGCCTTAATCGACGAGATCAATATTCTGGAAGCCAGCCGCCTTGCCATGTTCCAGGCGATAAACGCCTTGCCGCTGATCCCGGGTCATGTCCTGACCGATGCGGTGGAGGTAAAAGGCCTCTCCATGCCCCAGACCAACATCATCAAGGGCGACAGTCTATCCGGTTCCATTGCCGCCGCCAGCATTCTGGCGAAAAATCACCGGGACCGCCTGATGCAGATTTATGATGACATCTGGCCGGAATACGGTTTTGCCAAACATAAAGGCTATCCGACAGCGGAACATAGACAGAAGATCAAGGAACTTGGTTATGTGGCTATTCACCGCCGCACCTTTACGGTGAAATAAAGATTTTAACCCATGTCAAGATAAAACAGCTGATGAACCCGTTGGAAAAGAGGTGACGGGAATTGTCTGGACAAAGCAGCTACCGGCGGGGAAAAGATGCGGAGGATTATGCCGCGGCCTGGCTTTTGCAGGAGGGGTATACTCTGTTGGGCCGCAATTTTCGGGGCGGTGGCGGCGAGATCGATTTGATTGCCTGCAAAAACCAGGTTTTATATTTTGTGGAGGTGCGGGCGCGCAAAGGCGGCTTGACCCAAAGCGCGGAGAGCATCTCCCGCCAAAAAAAAACACGGCTGCGCCGGGCGGTGCTGACCTGGCTTCAGGAACGCTATGCCTCGGAGCCGGCGGCTCAATTCATGGTGATCCTTTTAGGGCTGAATGATGCCGGCGCTGTGGTCAGCCGTAAAATGTTAATGGCAGATTTTGAATAAAATTTTGGAATATGTGTAAAATAATACATAATATTAAAAAACCATGACTTTTGGTGTTTGGGAAAAAGAGCATTTGATTTTTTTTAAAAATATGCTATAATAAAAAATAGTTTATCTGCAAACCAATTATTTTGATTTGTGTTGGTATGTGGCGCAGTATCCTAGTCGATAGACTCTTCTTTGAGAACGGGCCTAAAAATCCGTTAAGGGCACATCGATGAAGTTCCTGGTGCTGGCTTTCGACGCCCAGTCGGGGGTTGGTGCTGGGAGTTAAGGAGGATGGGGCGGCCCGCAATGGCATGTGGACGCTGACCCCGCTTCCGCGGAGACCCAAGTATGTGGGGAATGGCCTTGGTCAGGCTAAAGGAACTACGGCTTGGGATTAGAACCTGCATGTGGTGAATGCTGCGTGCAGTGTAGCCTGCCTTGAGTGGTATTGGTGGATTTTATAACCGGCACTTTCCGAAGACCATAGGAAAGTGGCTTTCGGGATTGAAACCAATGCTGCAAAAGAGGCTAAAAGTTCTGTGCTATCGTTGAGGAAAACTCCTAGGCTGTCCAAGACCTCGGGGGATTAAAGTATGGACTAAGTGGTGATCTGGCTCTGTCGGCGGCAACGCGACAGGTTGACCCCTAATGGGAAACCTCCATTCTGGTGACAGATGGCGCGGTCAACGGGAAAACCTGCCAGACCTAAGCCATAAAGTTTATCTCGGGGGAGCCCACATATCAGCACGCATTTTCTATGTATATTCTATATTGGTCTTTTTAAAACTAAATTTATGTAAAGTGTTTTTTGAATAAATATTCATATTTTGCCCAAGAATCCCTGATGGGAAGACAATAATCATTGGAGCGAATCGCATTGTCAATGAATAAGACAAATAAGAATCATAAAACAAAAGGTGCCCGAGCATACATCGCTAAGGTGATTATCGGCACTTTTTTTGTTGCTGCCCTTTTATCGGTGAGTTCCAATCTTTTGCTGCAAGGCGGGGGACCTCCTTTCTGGAGTATCCTTTTGCTCCTGGTGGTGATCTTTGTCGGGGTACTTTTTGATATTATCGGCGTAGCGGTGACGGCGGCGGGGGAAGCGCCCTTCCATGCCAAGGCCACGCGCCGTATTGCCGGCGCCAAGCAGGCATTGGCTCTTTTGCGGAAAGCGGACAGGGTCGCCAATATCTGCAATGACGTGGTGGGAGATATCTGCGGTACCGTCAGCGGCGGCTTAGGCACCGCCATCGCTATTGTATTTTTTGGCTCAGGCAATGTTTGGGGTGGTGTGGTCATCACGGGCCTGGTTTCTGCTTTCACGGTAGGCGGCAAAGCCATGGGCAAATCCTTTGCCATCAAAAAATCCAATGAGATTGTCTGGCAAGTGGCGAGGATTCTGGCTTTTCGGGAGATTTTGCAACAGAACAATAATTATAATGGTTGTAATGGCAATAATGGCAATAACGGCAATAACGATATTAATGGTAATAAAGGCAACGAAAATGGAAAGGACTTATAGTCCATGACGATATTGGATAAAGTAAACTTCCCTCAGGATCTGAAGCCTCTTTCCAGGGAAGAATTGCAGCAGCTGGCGGCAGAGATCCGCACTTTCCTCATTGAAACGGTCAGCCAAACCGGCGGCCATCTGGCTCCTAATTTGGGAGTGGTGGAACTGACCGTTGCCTTACATTATGTCTTTAACATGCCCAAGGATCGGCTGGTCTTCGATGTGGGACATCAATGTTATACCCATAAGATACTGACCGGGCGCAAGGCCGATTTTGCTACCCTGCGCCAGTTTCAGGGCTTAAGCGGCTTCCCGAAGCCGCAGGAAAGCCAATATGACAGCTTTATTACCGGCCATAGCAGCACTTCTGTCTCGGTTGCTTTGGGCATGGCGGAGGCCTTGCGTTTGCAGAATGGGGGGAACCATGTGGTTGCTGTGTTGGGCGACGGCGCTTTGACCGGCGGCATGGTCTACGAAGCCATGAACCATGGCGGCGGGCTGGAAACCCCTTTTATCGTTGTGTTGAACGACAATGAGATGTCCATAGCTAAAAACGTGGGTTCCCTGGCGGGTCATCTGGCCCGGTTGCGCACCAGTCCCAGATACAGCCGGAGCAAACGCCGGATCAAGGAATTTTTGGGACATTTGCCGCTTTTGGGCCGCCCCATTGCCAATTTTACGCAGCGTTGGAAAAACAGCTTGAAGTATTTTCTGCTTCCCGGCGTTTTGTTTGAAGAGATGGGTTTTACCTATCTGGGGCCGGTGGACGGCCATAATATCGCCGATATCATCTCCATTTTGCAGTTGGCCAAGACTGTGCAAACCCCCACTTTGGTTCATGTTCTGACCAAAAAGGGCAAAGGATACCCCCCGGCGGAGATGCGGCCCAATGCTTTTCACGGCACGGGCCCTTTCGATGTACAGACCGGAGTGCAGCTGAAAAACGGCGAGGGCAGCTATACGGAATGCTTCAGCAATGCGATTTTAGCGCTGGCGGCGGAAAATAAAAAAATTGTGGCCGTCACCGCGGCTATGGCCGACGGTACCGGTTTGGTGCCTTTTGCCGGCGCTTATCCCAAACGCTTTTTTGATGTGGGTATCGCGGAGGAGCACGCGGTTACTTTTTCGGCGGGAATGGCTTCCGCGGGCCTGTATCCTATTATCGCCATTTATGCTACCTTCGTGCAGAGAGGATATGATCAGCTGCTGCATGATGTCTGCCTGTCCAATCTGCCGGTGATCCTGGCCGTGGACCGCGCCGGCTTGGTAGGTGAGGACGGCGAGACGCACCAAGGAATCTTTGATACGGCGATCCTGCGCACCATGCCCAATATGACGGTGGCTATGCCGGCCGACGCCGGCGCTTTAGAGGCCATGCTGACCGGAGCTTTCCAGCAAAAATCGCCGGTGGCTATCCGCTATCCCAAGGGAACCGCACCTTTGGGAATTTCCCCCGCGCCGCTGGTTTGGGGCAAAGGGGCCTGGCTCAGCCGGGAAGGCGATATCTTGCTTTTGGCGGTGGGCCCCATGGTGGAGATCGCCTGTAAAGCCTCGGCTCTTTTGCGGATTCAAGGTGTGACGGTGGCCGTGGCGGACTTGAGATTCATCAAGCCGTTGGATGAAGAATTGCTTCTGGCGGCTGCCAATTATCAAAAAGTATTTTTGCTGGAAGAAGCGGTTGCCACCGGCGGAGCGGCCAGCGGCTGTATGGAATTTTGGCAAAGCCGGGGCGTATACCCTCAGGCGGAGAAGATCACTCTGCCGGACGCTTTTGTTCCCCAGGGCACCGTGGAAGAGCTGCGGCGCAAATACGGCCTAACGCCGGAAGCCGTGGCCGCAAAAGTATTTGCTTCTGTCGGCAGATCATAAGATGACCGCCGCCCGATAGGCCGGGCGATTTATCATATATAAAAATCTTGACCGATGCCTGATCAAGACAGCGGAAAAGATTTTTGATGCGGTGAAACCCCGCGGATAGGATGAACGATGGCCAAAACACGACTTGATTTGTTTTTAGTGGAGCAAGGTTTTTTTGAAAGCAGAGAACGGGCCAAGGCCGCCATTATGGCAGGAGAGGTTCAGGTGGACGGGGTTTGCGTGGACAAGGCCGGCGCCGGTGTAGCGGAGGATGTCGTGATTTCCCTGGTAGGGGAAAAACTGCCCTTTGTTAGCCGGGGCGGTTTGAAGCTGGCAAAAGCCGTGACTTCTTTTGCTTTGGATTTTCAGGATAAAGTGGTGTTGGATGTGGGCGCTTCCACCGGAGGCTTCACCGACTGCGCTTTGCAAAACGGCGCGGCCCGGGTGTACAGCGTGGATGTGGGCTACGGACAACTGGCCTGGAAGCTGCGGCAGGACCCCCGGGTGGTGGTGCTGGAAAAAACCAATGCCCGTTACCTGACAGAGAAAGAGGTTCCTGAGCCGGTGGATCTTTTTGTGGCGGATGTTTCCTTTATTTCCATCGGTAAGATCTTTCCTGCGGCTGCCCCTTTGCTGAAAGAGGGGGGGCTGGCCATGGTACTGATCAAACCTCAGTTTGAAGCGGGTAAAGAGAAAGTAGGGAAAAACGGCGTGGTGCGGGATGCCGCCGTTCATCTGGAGGTCGTCGCCAATGTCATGGCCGCCGCCGCTGCTTCCTGTCTGATGCCGCAGAAGCTGGATTTTTCGCCTATCACCGGGCCTAAAGGCAATATCGAGTACCTCCTGCTCTTGCAAAAGAGCGGCGAAGAGCAAGCCCTTGATGTTGCCGCCGTAGTGGCAGCCGCCGAAAAAACCCTGCGCGGCTGATGGGTTAGGAGCTACAATCACATGACAAAAAACGCGCCCCTGAAGCGGAGCACAATAGGGAAGTTGGGGCGGATAGCTTTGGCTATTCGCCCTTTATCTGTATCCAGGGGATTCGGGGCGTGTCCCAACAGCGTTGTTTGTGTCAATACAAACAATATGCTGGCCTGCCAAAGAAGCGGTCAGAAAGATAAATGAAGGATTCAAAGTTTATTTTTTATCTGTGCTTTTATTGTTTTCTGCTGAAAATGAAACGACCTTGAATTTGGCGAGGGATTTGCATGATAAAGCTCTGCGCATTCTTGCTGTGCATTAATTATAATGTTAAGCGCCTTCTCCGAAGCTCGAAACATCTTGAAATTACTTTATAGTCAGGCATAACGCTACTTCTAATAACATATCCACCATAATTTCACCATTTTGTCACTAATTTTGTTGTGATGCCATAAATCCACTATAATCTAACCATAATGATATCAATATAGTGAAATGAGGGAGGACCTATGGAGGACAAATTATTGAGGTATACCTTGCGTGTAGATCGATTGTTTTTTCAAAAATTTCGTTATATCGCAGAATCTGAAGGTCGTTCTGCTAACAAGGAGATCGAGCAATATATCAAAAAGCGTGTTTCTGAATATGAGACCATCTACGGTAAAATTGAGGTGAATGGTAAAGAAAGAACGATCTCTCCTCGTTAAGCTAAGGCGAGTTCTTATAAAAAGATTGGGGTAATTTTATATATCGCAACAGCGGCATGGAATTAAATCCTATGCCGCTGTTGCGATATTGAAAGGAGTCTCCCTTAACTTCCTTATGAGGTGTTACCTTACTTTTTATTAAAACTTTTAATTTAATTTTTGTGCAAAATGACAGAAAATTGTATAATTGCCGGAAGCTTGGAAAAGATTTATGCATGGAGCAGGGCAAAAATACAATCCGGGATCCGAAATAACATCTCTTAATGAATCAGTATAATTATAAAAAATTTCTTTATTTTCTCGTAAAATTTGGTATAATTATACCAATAGTTTGAAGAAGGTGAAATGTTTCATGGCTTGCTTAAAAAAAGCAATATGTATAATCAACGATAAAAAAATACATGCCTTGCCCTATGTTATGCAAATGGCGGAAGGTTTGAAAAGAAGGAACGTCCATGTGATTCCCACCATTACGGGCGAGCCTTGGTCTACGGCGGAGCTTTTGGTGGAAGAATCATTGGCCAAAATCGCTTTGGAAAAACCTGATATTGCTTTGGTCTTTGGCGGAGACGGCAGCATCCTGCACGCCGCCCGCCTTTTAGCGCCATACAGCATTCCCCTTTTAGGAGTCAATCTGGGCAGCCTGGGCTTTTTGGCCGCTTTGGAGCCAAAAGATCTGGAGACTGCCTTGGATCAGTTGGTACGCTGCGAATATACCCTGGAGGAACGCATGCTTTTGGAAGGGCTAATTTACCGCCGGCAGGAAAAACTCTATACCTGTGCCGCCGTGAATGATATTGTGATTCACAGCCGGGGCATCGCCCGGAATATCATTTTGGAAGTTTTGATCAATGGCGAATTCGTTTCCTGCTACCGGGGGGACGGCGTCATTGTCGCCTCTCCCATCGGCTCTACTGCTTATTCTCTGTCGGCGGGGGGACCTATTGTGATGCCGCAGATGAAGCTTTTTTTAGTTACGCCGGTGGCGGCCCATTCAATGCATGCCCGCACGATCATTGCGCCGGCCGAAAGCACCATTGAAATCATCCCTGGCGCTTTAAGGAATGAGGCGGCTTTTTTGGCGGATGGGCAGGTTTCTTATGCTTTGACGGCGGGAGATAAAGTTTTAGTGCGGCAAAGCAAAGATAAGGCACTTTTTGTGAATCTGGGTTATCCGGGATTTTTTAAAACGCTTCGGGAAAAGTTTTACAGTGGAGGCGATTCTCATGAGTCATCCCCCTCCTGACCTGGTTTTGCCCTTGACCGACCATGTGGCGGAAATGGCCCATGGGCTGTTGGCCCAGGTGCTTACCAGCGGGGATGCGGCGGTGGACGCTACCTGCGGCAGAGGCAGGGATACCCTGTTTTTGGCACGGCAGGTGGGCCGGGAAGGCTGCGTCTATGCTTTTGATATCCAAAAAGAGGCGCTTGACTCCACCCGCCGGTTGCTGGCGGAAAATCAGATCTTGTCCGGTGTGATATTATATCAGGCGGATCACGCCGATATGGCTTCCTACGTGCCTGCCGGGCTCAAAGGCGTTCTTTTTAACCTGGGATTTCTGCCTGGCGGCGATGAAACCATCCTGACCAAGGCAGAAAGTACGGCCTTGGCTGTGGAGGCCGCGTTGGGGCTGCTTGCCCTGGGCGGCATGCTGGTAACCGTTTGTTACCCCGGTCACGGCGGCGGGCCGGAGGAGAAAGAAGCGGTGGAAGAAAAAATGAAAGCTTTGCCTGCCGCTTTTTGGCGAACAGGAGGATTTTACCTGATCAATAAAAAACTGGCGCCATGCCTGTTTTATGCATTAAAAGTGAAGGAGGAAGCAGTATGAAGAATCGACGGCATAAAAAGATTCGAGAGATTATCGAAAGTCAAAAGATTGAAACTCAATTCCAGCTGACCGATGAATTAAAAAAATATGGTTTTGACGTGACCCAGGCTACCATTTCCCGGGATATCAAAGAATTGGGACTGGTCAAGGTGGCAACGGGGGAAAATTCCTTTTGTTATAGCTTCTCTCCCAATATGGCGCTGGGCAATAATTTCGACCGCGCCAAAAGGATGTTCCGGGATAATGTATTAAAGATTTCCCATAGTGAAAACATCGTGGTGGTGCGCACCCTTTCGGCCACCGCCCAAGGCGTGGCCGCCTGTTTGGACGGGCTGGGCTGGAAAGAGATCTTGGGTACGGTAGCGGGAGATGACACCATTATGGTGGTGGTGCGGGAGAAAGAAGACACGCCGCTGATTGTGGAACAATTGCAGGCGCTGGTACAATAAAGCTTTGGGGTGACGCCATGTTGAAGGAACTGCATGTGGAGAATTTGGCCTTAATCGAGCAGGCTTCCATTCAATGGCTGCCGGGCATGAATGTGCTGACCGGGGAGACCGGCGCCGGCAAGTCCATGGTCATCGACGCTATGGGCCTGCTTTTAGGCGGCAGAGCCCAGCAGGAATATATCCGTGCCGGCAGCGAGAATTGCTTGGTGCAGGGCGTTTTTACGGAGCCCTGGCCCAAGCAGGTACTGGCCGATTTGGCTGAGGCAGGGATCGATCCGGCGGAGGAGCTTCTCTCCAGCCGGGAGATCCAGCGCTCGTCCAAGAGCACCTGCCGCATCAATCTGCGGCCGGTCCCTTTGGTTTTTTATAAAAAGATCATCAGCCAGCTGGTGAACATTCATGGACAAATGGAACATATGAATATCCTTTTGCCCTGGTGTCAGCTGGCTCTTTTGGATGGTTACGGCGGAGAGGAACTGGCTGCGGCTTCAGCCGTAACGGCGCAGGCTTATGAGAAATGGTCTGCCGCCAAGGCTGCTATGGATACTTTTGAAAAAGCCCAGGAAGAAATGACGGCCAAAAGCGAGTTTTTAGCTTGGCAGATTCGGGAGATCGAGTCGGCCGCTTTGGTTTTGGGAGAAGATGTATCCTTAAAACAAGAGCAATACCGCTTAGAAAATGTCGCTTCTATTGCCCAAAGCCTTCACGCGGCGCAAAGCGCTTTATTGGAAAGCGGCAGGGAAGGCGCGCCTTTGGAACGCATTTGGGACGCCAAGTGTCAGATCGAAAAGCTGGCCGCCGCGGAGGAAAGCTTAAACCCTCTGGTGCAGCAGTTAAACAGCGTTTATTATGATCTGGAGGACGCCGCCCAGCAAATCCGTGATTATGGGCAGGAAGTGACGGATGATCCGGCGCGGTTGGAAGAAGTCAATCACCGCCTGGCGGTGATCAGGGAGATCTGCCGGAAATACGGTGGCAGCATCGAGGCTGTTTTGGACCGGGGCGAAGAATTCCGCCGGGAGCTGGATCAGGTGGAAAACAAAGAATACTATGGCCGGGAACTGCAAAAAAATTTAAAAGAAACCAAAGCCTTTTATGAAGAAAACAGCAGGGTTTTACGGCGTCTGCGTTGCGAGGCCGCTGCGGCTTTAGGAAAGGCTATCACTGGCGAATTGCGGGAGCTTTGCATGCCTCAGGCTGTATTCAGCATCCTTTTGCAGGAAGCGCCGCCCGGTCCCGCCGGATCGGACGAAGCGGTGTTCATGATCTGTCCTAATCCTGGCGAGGGAAATAAGCCGGTGGCCAAAATCGCCTCAGGCGGCGAGATGGCCCGGATCATGCTGGCGGTGAAAGTTATTCTGGCCCAGATGGATCAGGTGCCCACCTTGATCTTTGATGAAATAGACAGTGGCTTGGGCGGTGTTGCCTTAAGCAGTGTGGCTCGAAAACTGGCTCAGGTCTCAAGAGATACTCAAACTGTCTGTGTAACCCACGCGCCGATAGTGGCGGCTTATGCGGACAGTCATCTGTTGGTTTTAAAAAATGAAGAGAACAGCCGTACCGTCACCACCATCCGCAGACTGGATCAGACAGAACGTTTGGAAGAGCTTTGCCGCATGTTGGCGGGGGAAAATATCACGGCGGCTACCAAAGCCCAAGCTGCCGAACTTCTGCGGTTGAACTCTCAAATTACTTAACGGCCTTACGGCCTTTTTAAAATCTGGGATGGTAATGCATAAGGCAGACGCCTAGGTTCTTCGGTCAATGGATATCATTTTCTAAAAGCGATCAAATGCAAAAAATCAAAAAAGATAAAAAAGCGAAAGAGTATGAAATAAAGAGCATCAGAGAAAAATAAGGACATCACTTTTTACAAGTGATGTTTTTATTTTGCTTAACGGCCGGTGCCGCCATCCTTGATATTAAGATAAACGCGGTTGTTATCATAAAAAATAATTGCGCTTTTATATTTGTTTCAATTCATTTTAGATTTAAATTTAAGGATAGCGTACCCTAAATTTTTTGCAAAATTTGAATTTAAAATCATTAATATTTGCCATATTTCATCAGACCAGCCGAGCTGTGTTCTTTGCCAATAAGAAGGGTATACGGTGTTATTTGACAGTATGAATTGCCGCCCTTCCGCCGACTTTAAAAAGAGAAAAGGGAGGTGATGCAAGTTGCGGAAAAGGCGGTATTTAACGCAGTTTTTATTAATTTTTAGTTTGTTAACTGGTCTTTTTCAAATTTCATTTTATGATTATTTGAATTTACCGGGACAACAGCTGGCTTTATGCGGCGAAAAAGTAGTTCTGGCTTCCGAAAATCCTTTGGTGCAAGCCGTCGTCAGTGAAGATCCGGCGGTCTTGACGGCGGAAGGCGCTTTTGCGGAAACAGGCAATTATAATGTAGAATATTCTTTTATGGGTGTTTTGCCTTTAAAGACCCAACAGTATCAGGTCATTCCCAATATTAAAGTTATGGCGGGCGGTCATGCGGTGGGTATTTTATTGCAAACGGACGGCGCTTTGGTGGTAGGATATGCGCCCCTTTTGGCAACAGACGGTTCTGCCAGTTCTCCTGCAAAAAAAGCGGGAATTGAAGTAGGAGATTTTATCACGCAGATTGACGGCGAGGATGTTCTAAGCGACGATCAAGTAGGAAAAGCGGCGAACCTGGCAGGGGAAGAAGGTCGCAGCTTAAGCTTAACGTTATTGCGGAAAGGGGCGGTTTATCATTTGGAGCTGAAACCGTCTTATTGTACCGATACCGGAAGCTATCGTATCGGTCTTTATATCCGGGACAATACGGCAGGCGTCGGAACTTTGACTTATTATCATCCGGAAAGCGGCGCCTATGGCGCTTTGGGACACATTGTAGGCGACAGCAGTATTAATGACGATGCGCCGGATTCCGGCAGTATTCTGGCCGCCAAGATCCAAAGCATCAAAGCCGGAACACAAGGCGAACCCGGGGAGAAAGTAGGCGTCTTTGTCAAAGGAGGCTTAAACGGCACCATAGAAAAAAACTGTGTCTTCGGTATTTTTGGGCATCTGTCCGGCAATGTTAAGAACACTTGTTATCCGGATGCGATACCGGTGGCTACCGCCGCGCAGATTCAGGAAGGCTCTGCTCAGATTATAACCGTGCTTTCCGGAGATCAATTGGAAACCTTTGATATTGAGATTATGAGAGTATTGCCGCAGCAACAGCCTACAGGGAAAGGACTTATTATCCGCGTTACCGATCCCAAACTGCTGGAACGCACCGGCGGTATCATTCAAGGTATGAGCGGCAGCCCTATTATTCAAAACGGTAGACTGGTGGGCGCGGTAACTCATGTTTTTATTAATGACCCGACAAAAGGTTACGGATGTCTAGCAGAATGGATGGTTTTAGAGGATATGGTGTCGATTTTTGACGAAAATAAATAGAAATAAGTGCATTAAAGCTGTATTTCTCTAATATTTTGGGAAGGGAATAAGTTTTGCCATGTCGAATGAACAAATATCAAATTTATTTGGTAAAATCTTGCAAAAAAAGGAAAGGGGCAATCGACATGGAGTTAAAAAATGACATTAAAACGGAGGACAAAAAAAGTAAAATTTTATTTGCCGATGATAACCGTGTTTTTTGCCGGGCGCTGGAAGAATTTTTTTCCGCCCAGCCGGATTTTAACGTTTGTGGTATTGCCGCCAATGGCAGCGAGGCCTTAGATCTTATAAAAGAAAGGGAACCTGATGTCGTGGTGCTGGATATGGCTATGCCTTATGTGGACGGCTTCGGCGTGCTGGACAGCTTGCCCGGTTTGAATCTGGGCAAGCGGCCGCATGTTATTATTTTATCGGCGGTAGGGCAGGAAGATACTACCCGCCAGGCAATGGAAAAAGGCGCGACTTATTATATTGTAAAGCCTTTCGATATGACCATGTTATTGGCCAGGATCCGACAGTTGACTAAAAATATGCCAACGGCCTCTACCGGACAGATGATGGCTAATGTGCCTGCAGTGCGCAGCATTGATGTGGATGTGACAAAAATTATCCATCAAATGGGTGTGCCGGCTCATGTCAAAGGCTATCAATATTTGCGGGATGCTATCATTATGGTGGTGGGCGAAGCCAACTTAATGGGAGCGGTTACAAAAGAATTATATCCTATGATTGCCGGTAAATACGATACCACAGCCAGCCGGGTGGAAAGAGCCATTCGTCACGCCATAGAACTGGCTTGGGATCGGGGCAATGTAGAGTTGATGAATCACTATTTCGGTTATACCATTAATGTGGAAAGAGGCAAACCCACCAATTCGGAATTTATCGCTATGATCGCGGATAAATTGCGTATTGGTGAAAAATTAGCTTAATGTTTCATCCCTGCCAGACGATAATTGAATAACAAAGTTTGAATAGAGAAGGTGCTGGGTTGCGGGAAAATACATGCTGTTTTACCGGTCATCGGATATTATCCCGATCCGGCTTGGAGAATAAGTTGAAAAATGCGGTTTTATCACATGTTGCCAAAGGTGTAACGCATTTTTGCAGCGGCGGCGCCCTGGGTTTTGATTTATTGGCGGCTTCTGTGGTCTTATCTTTAAAAACGGCATATCCTGCTTTGCACCTTATTATGCTTCTGCCTTGTGAAAATCAGACCCAAGGGTGGCGGGCGCAGGACAAGCGTTTGTATGAAGAAGTCCTTGCCAAAGCGGATGAAGTGGTTTGGATCTCCAAAGACTATTATACCGGCTGCATGCAAAAAAGGAACCGTGCTTTGATTGAACGCAGCGCCTATTGTATTTGTTATTTAAACCAAGCCCGTGGCGGCACCGCCTATACAGTCAACTACGCAAAAGATCAAGGGTTGGAGATTTTGAATCTGGCCTGACCCTTTCTGAAATAGCATATTTTAGCAAAAGCATCCTAAAAGATGCTTTTGCTTTTTAATTTAGTATAATGATAAATTATTTGCCGAAAAGTTACAAAAGTGCTATAATCAAGCAGGATAATTATAATAAAATATTCTTCTTTTCATTTTTTCATTGCGGTAACAGCCGGGGCATTGTTTCAGCAGGATTCCCAAGAGGATTGAAAGGAGGATTGCTAGTGATATGGAGTGTTTGCGCAAGGTCGGTATCGATACGGAAATGGGTTTGAAGCGGGTCGGTAACAAAGAATATCTGTATCTTAAGCTTTTAAAAAGTTTTGTTCATGGTACGTTGTACCAGTCTTTGGAGAATGCAATCGATATCGCGTGTATGGAAAGAATTGCAGCGGCTGCGCATTCAGTAAAGGGTGTATGCGCCAATCTTGCTATTAACGAATTGCAACAATTGGCCAGTGACATAGAAAAGGAAGCCAAAAGCGGATCTATCCATGAAGTAGAGGCGACTTTTGCCCAATTTTCCGTTGTATATAAAAAGATCGCCGCCGTCATTAAGGCGTTATGATTTTTTTAAATAAAAAATGATAATGTAAAAATGTTTGAGATTGGGGGCACAGGATATTCCGCTATCCTGTGTCTTTTTTTACCCATGGAAAGAGATGAAATATCTGGAATAGATGGAAGAGATTGGAGAGATTGGAAAGATGAAAGAGAAACAGCCGGGATAATCCCCCAAGATCTGTTTTGCTGCGTCTCTTGTGCAGCTCGGCAAAACATGGGTCAGAATAGGTTTTGGATGGGTTCCCTTGCGGGCAATGAAAAATTGTCGGCGCTTCATTGGAAAACCCATAAAAGAGCATGGGAAATAATAGACGGTGCTATTTTTTGATGAAGCTGTAACGAATTTAACTTTTTCGGGATATATGTTTCAGGAGGTGGAAAAATGCGGGAGCAGGATATGGCGTCTCTTTATCAAGAATATGCCAGGCAGGTCTATAAGTACCTATATAGTTTATGCCATGATGCGGATACCGCGGAAGACCTGACTCAGGAAACCTTCTGCCGCGCCATTGGTTCTGTTGACCGATATAACGGAAGCTGCAAAATATATGTGTGGCTTTGCCAGATTGCCAAACACCTTTGGTATCAGGAGCTTGAGAAGAGAAACAAAACGAAAAGCGCAGAATTTAGCGATCAGATACCCGCTTCGGAGCTGGCCGTGGAAGAGAAAACGATACTTTCTGAAGAAAAATTCCAGCTGTTCAGATTGCTGCATTTATTGAATGAGCCGATGCGGGAGATCATGTATCTGCGCTTGACGGGAGAGTTCAGCTTCAAGGAAATCGGTGAGATCCTCGGCAGAGATGAAACCTGGGCCAGAGTAAACTTTTACCGCGGTAAGCAGAAGCTGCACGAACAGAAACTGCAAGAAGAAAAACTGCAAGAACCGGAATTGCAGAAACGAGAACGACAGAAATGAAGGAAAGGAAGATCCCAATGAATTGCGATATCATCAAGGATTTATTGCCTGTCTATATCGACGGCTTGACCAGCGAAGCAAGCAATGTGGAAATCAAAAACCATTTGGCCGGCTGCGCGGATTGCAGCGCCTATTACGAAAATATGCAGCGTGAGATCGAAGACGCGGTTCCGTCCGTAATGGATAAAGAAATCGATTTCCTCAAAAAAATCAGGAGAAAAAACCTCAAAACGGTTTTATTGTGCGCTGCAATCGCCATAACGGTTTGCCTTGTTCTGATCAAATTGTTTGTACTGGGTTTTGCGGTCAATTCGGATGAAATGACAATGATACACACCTATGTCAACGGCAATATGGATATTGAGTTCAGCCTTGTCAACGGACACGATTTGATCATGTGGAGTGAGGCTGATTTTATCTATGACGAAAATGACGTTTGTATTGGTTTTGAACATGTTACAAAGCCCCGCTGGGTATTCCATAATCCCTTTGACGATATAGGAACCACCTTCAGTTTAGGCACTTCTTTTGATTTATCGACAGATCAAAACAGCAATCATATGCAAAGAGATATTATCCGGTTCAAGGATAAAGATGTGGTTTTTGTCAACGGCCAATTGACCCAATAATTGGTTTCCTTTCAGAAATACCCATAAAAACCGGGGAAGCGCCATAAAAGCCGCTTCCCCGGAATATTTGATCGGCAGGAGCAAAAGCGTCCTGCTTTTTTTATAGAAAACTACTGGAAAAAGGGCGGCAAAGAAAGCTTCGACGGAGGATCTTTTTGCAGGCTGGCACGTAAAGCACCTATCGTTTCATATTTCCGGCATAACAATGCCAGCCAAGAGGCCACCTGCTGCCAGCTGCCATAGCAGGTAAAGCCTTGGGGATGAAGATAAAGATGGCTTTCTTTCATTTTACACCGTCCTTTCAGATGAATTTTTAAAGAGGAGCCTGCCTGTTAAGGCAGGTTTTATCATTTTAGGCTGGGTTAATAATGTATGTTGGGACTTGATTAAATATTCGGCAGTTATAAAAGTGGGCAACCCGGCATAAATTTCTTTCAGGAAGGCAGGTGGTGACGGTGTCCGGCTTAGGAGCATACCGGGGCATTAAAGGAGAAGGCGTCTGGCAGCGGTATGGACTATGGCTTTTAGCAGCGGCACTGTGCCTTTTGATCGGCTTGGTGGCAGGAATTATCACGGCGGCTGATATCGCGGAGCAGAACAGTGAGCTGGGTACTTTTGCCGATACATTTTTGAAGGCGTTGCCGGAGCTTGCCATGGATTCCTCTTTAGAAACGGGAACGGCTTTGGCTGGGAACTGGCGCTTCTTTGCCGTCATATGGTTTTTGGGACTCTCGGTCTTCGGGATTCCTCTGGTAGGGCTTTTATTGTTTTTGCGGGGTTTTGCCTTGGGGTTTTCCGTGAGTTTTTTGGTGGGAAGACAGCTTTCCGCCGGCTTGCTGGTAGCGATTCTGGGGGTGCTTCCCCAAAATCTGCTGCTGGTTCCCGCTATGATTATTGCGGGAACTTTGGCGGCTGTCTTTGCCCAAAAACTTTGGCATGGCAAGGTTCTATGGCGTAGTATTGGTGTGTATAGCGGATGTTTTATTTTGATCTTCCTGGTGACGGCGGTAGCTGCCTGGCTTCAGGGTTATGTGTCGCCGGTTCTTTTAAAAGGTGTTTTAAGTCTGATCTGAAAAGGGGGGAAAGCTATGATATTATTTGCAGTAACGAAGCCGAGACGAAAAGCGATTTTATTGGCCAAAATCCTGGTATTGGTATTGCTGGTAGGGTTAGCGTTGCCGGCCTTTTACGGCTATTTGGCGAACGCCGGCGCCTTGTCCTATATGGCGGTAACAGAAGAACCTGCCACCGAAGAGGAAGGAATGCCGGGAGAACCCATCCGTGTGATGCAGCCGGCGGATAGCTGGTTAGATCAAATGAACCGCCTGCTATTGGGGGGAGAAGTGGTGGTGGATTTGAAGTAAAACATCAAATAGAAATCATATGCCGGGCAAGTTGGCGGACCCTGCCCACGGGGGGACTTAACATGAAAACCGTGGCAAAGCTGTATGGCTATTGGTAACTGTGGCGGTTTTCAGCAGAAATCTGATTAATGCGCCAACATAAACCCTATTGGAAAGGTTGCACAAGCCATATCCGCTATCACGACTGCCGGTAGATTTTTAAGAGGGATTGCCTATCTGAACGCGCCAACATAAAACCAATGAGGTGAGAGGGCTGTTCGTGGTTGTCAAGGATCTTAACAGGGATGGCTCACCCTGAGTGCGCCAACATTAAAATAAAGGAATCTTCCTTTTCATGTAGAAAAGAAAAGTATCTTTATAATAAAGACACTTTTCTTTTTGTTTTGCCTTAAGAGGGGAGGCGGCAGCATTGCTGCTGGGGCAAAGTGTAGAGCAGTTTCTGATTTATGCCAGCGTGGAGCGGGGCCTTGCGGTTAATACTATAGAAAGCTACCGTTTTGACTTGCGGGATTTTACGGAATATGCCAGAACCTTGGGCAAAAAAGAGATCGAGGAATTGGAGCGGGGGGATATTACCGCTTATCTGGAAACCTTGCATAAAGCGGGATATGCCCCGGCTTCCATGGCACAGCATATCGCCTGCTTGAAATCATTTTATCATTTTCTGACGGCGGAAGACCTGGTGAAAAAGGATCTGGCCGCCACCTTGGAGACCCCGAAGCTGGCCAAACTCTTTCCTCATGTTTTAAGCCAGGAACAGATAGCGCAGCTTTTGTCCCGACCGGACAGCAGTACGCCGCTGGGTTTGCGGGATCGGGCGCTTTTGGAGACTCTTTACGCTACCGGTATCCGCGTCAGCGAACTGGTGGGATTAAATACCGGCGATCTTAATTTAGAGGCGGGCTATGCACAGGTTTTTGGCAAAGGTTCTAAGGAAAGGATCGTGCCTTTAGGCAGTTATGCCATACAGGCTTTAGATAATTACCTGCAAGAAGGGCGCCTGAAACTCTACCGCAGCAAGCGGGCGGAGGATGCCCTCTTTTTGAATTGCCGGGGTGGACGCCTGAGCCGGCAGGGCTTCTGGAAAATCTTAAACGGCTATGCCGAGGACTGCCGCATCGGTTTTACCGTTACCCCGCACATGCTGCGGCATTCCGTAGCCACCCACCTTTTGGAGAACGGTGCCGACCTTCGGGTGGTGCAGGAAATTTTAGGCCATGCCGATATCTCCACAACACAGATCTACACCCACCTGACCAGGGGGCACTTGCGCCAGGTGTATGAACATGCGCACCCCAGAGCCAAATAAGCGAGGCGAAAATCATGAATAAAAGGGCGATTATTTTAGTGATGGACAGTGTAGGCATCGGCGCTTTGCCCGACGCCGCGGCTTACGGTGATGCGGGAAGCAATACTTTGGGCAATATCGCGACGGCCTTAGGTGGTCTACGCCTGCCTTGTCTTGCGGGGCTTGGCTTGGGCCATATCGGAACCTTCCTTGGCGTGGAGCCGGCGCCGGCTCCCACAGCGGCTTTCGGTAAAATGACGGAACGCTCCACCGGCAAGGATACCACCACCGGTCATTGGGAAATGGCTGGAATCCTGCAGGAAAAGCCGTTTCCCACTTATCCCCAAGGCTTTCCCGCTTCCTTGCTGCAAGAGATCCGGCGCATCAGCGGTCGGGATATTTTAGGTAATATTGCCTCTTCCGGTACGGCCATCATCCAAGCCTTGGGAGAAGAGCATCTGGCAACGGGAGCGTTGATCGTTTATACTTCTGCCGACAGCGTGCTTCAGATTGCCGCTCATGAAGACGTGGTTCCTTTGCCAAAACTCTATGATATCTGCCTTAAAGTACGGCAGCTCATGCAAGGCGAGCATGCGGTGGCCCGGGTGATCGCTCGCCCTTTTGTGGGGAAACCGGGCGCTTTTGTCCGCACTGCCGGACGGCATGATTATTCCCTGAAGCCGCCTGCCGGGCATCTTTTACAAAAAATAACGGCGGCAGGCCTGCCGGTGGCCGCCATTGGCAAGATCCGTGATATCTTTGCCGGGGACGGTGTCGGCAAAAGCTATGCAGCCGCCGATAATGTCATGATCATGCAGCAGACCTGCCGGGCCATGGATGAGGTGGATGCCGGACTGATCTGGGCCAATTTCGTGGATTTCGATATGCTTTACGGCCACCGCAATAATGTTTTGGGATACGGCAGAGCCTTGGAGTCGTTTGACGCCATGCTGCCGGATTGCTTGGGCAAACGCCGGCCGAAAGATTTGATTTTCATTACGGCCGATCACGGCGCCGACCCTACCACCCCCAGCACCGACCATTCCAGAGAATATGTACCCCTTTTGGCTTTAGGCGGCAAACCGGCGGATCTGGACTGCCGGACAACCTTTGCCGATCTGGGCGCCACGGTGGCGCAATGGCTGGGTGTGGGACCTTTGGCTTTGGGACAATCGATGCTGCCGGAAATGGGTTTATAGATCATCATGAAAATGGCGGAACGCCGGACGGCAAGGTCTTGGAAGACGGAAGCCGGTTTTTAGAAAATACGGTAAGTACAAGCAGATAAAAATGAGCAGTACGAATAAGATGAATGGAGAAAACAAAGGCTATATCTTGTGAAGGAGGCAGTTTTATGCGTGGCAGATTAGACCGTTTGGCAATTACGTGCAGTTTTATCCAACAGCGTATTCCTGAGGAATTGGAAGCGGCGGTGATCCTGGGTTCCGGCTGGGGTGACTTTGCCCAATATCTGGAGCAGCCCACCGCTATTCCCTACAATGAGATTCCCAATTTTCGCAGTTCCACAGCTCCCGGTCATGTGGGGCAGTTGGTCTGTGGTACATTGTGCGGTAAGTATATTGGTGTTATGCAGGGACGGCTCCATTATTATGAGGGCTATACCTTTGATGATCTTGTCTTCCCGGTTTATGTGCTGAAGCGTCTCGGCGCCAAGCGGCTCATTGTTACCAATGCGGCGGGTGGCATCAATCCCCAATTCAAAAGAGGCGACCTGATGCTGATTAGTGATCATATCAATTTTATGGGACATAACCCGCTGCGCGGGCCTAATCACGAGGATTTCGGCCCTCGTTTTCCTGATATGAGCGATGCGTACAGCAGGGAATGGCGGCAGGAAGTGAAAAAAAGCGCGGCGGCGGCGGGCATGGCTTTGCAGGAAGGCGTCTATCTGGGTATCAACGGCCCCTCCTTCGAAACGCCGGCGGAGATCCGCTTTTTTGGGATGATCGGCGCCGATGCGGTGGGCATGTCTACCGTTCCGGAGGTCATCACCGGCAACCATGCCGGCCTGAAAGTGCTGGGCGTCTCCTGCATCAGCAATATGGCAGCAGGGATATCGCAAGATAAGATCACTGCCGAGGAAGTCAATGAGACCACGCAAGGAATGCAGGGCCAGATCAACGCCTTGTTAAAGCTGATTATTTCCGGCATTTAGAGCTTCTTAGGTTTCGTTGCCGTGACAATGATAAAGAGGGGTATTGGCTAAAATTAAACAATAAAATATACAAAGGCTTCCCTAAGTAGATATATTGGTCTATTTATATACAAATGCCCCCCTGATATAGATTTATTATCCTATATCAGGGGGGCATTTTGTCATTGTCCGTTTTTACTGGTCTTGTTTATTTTATGATCCTCCGATTGGGGGCTTCTTTGCCATGTTCCTGCTTACTGATTCAGTCCAATTGCAGGAAGGTCTTTGTTCTATGATTCAGTCGGATAATTTGCTTATTTCCTCTTTTGTGGATAAGGGGTTGCCACATCGGTTAGGCCAATAAGATAATCGATGCTGGTTTTGTAATATTTAGCTAGGTAGATCAGGACGGGGACGGGGATATTCAGCTTACCCAGCTCATAATCGGAATAGGTTGTTTGCGCAATGGATAAAAGCTCGGCCAGATCTTTCTGTGTTAAGTCCTTATCCTCTCTTAAATTGCGGATTCGTTCGTACATCATATCACCCCAAACCTATTATGCCTTAACGGATATTCCGTTATTGATTTTTAACGGTATATCCGTTAAAATGAAATGGGGGTGATGGTCATGGATGGGTATCAAGAAATGTACTGCCAATTGTTTAACAAAATTACAGATGTCATTGACGAGCTACAAAAGGTGCAGCAAAAAACAGAAAAAATGTTCCTGGCGGTTGAAGTTGAGCAACATACTTTTGCAAGCGATCCACAATACTTCGACTAGAGGGGGCAAAGAAGCGGTGGTGAAAATTTTCACCACCGCTTCTTTGTATTTTAGTATTTTATTAACCGGTTGATCCTTACAGTATATTTGTCGGAGGATGTTGTTTACCGTTGTTCCATGCTCTGATATTCAGATTAATATTCCACTGTAAAATCCGAAAAACGCTGCGGTACCCTCAGACCGGCATAAACGTCCGCGTCTTCCGGCGCGGCAGCAATAGCTTTTTGTTTTTTGAAAACCACTTCGCCGCTGACCGTTACCTGAACGGTCAGGGTCTTATTGTTACCGTTGCCTTTATCTTCCACCTGGAGAGAGATTTGGCAGTTCTGGGAAAGGTCGACGTCATCCGGCAGCGTAAATTGACTGTAGCCGCCGGTGTTACCAAAACCGCTGCGATCTTGGGGCATTTCAAAGGAAGTGACCACGATCTTTTTGGGTTTGTTACCGGCACTTTGTTCAAACTGGACGCTGGTGCCGTAGGTCTTGCCGTCGGCGCCGGTATAAGTTTCAGCCAGAATACCCGCGAAGCCGCCGATGGAATAAAGATTCGACAAGGACGCCGCGCTGGCGGTAATGGTATAGCTTTTGGGCAACCGGTCCGCCGCCGATTCATAGAGCTGAACGCCCGGCCAGGGTGGGTAACTGTCGGGGGGCGTATGCTGTATCAGGGTGAAATCTTTATGGACGGAGCAGGAGATCATGAAGTAATGACCGTCCTGTGTGTTGACGGTATAGACGCCACCGCTGGGGCAGCCGTTTTCCAGATGCTGTTCTGTCAAAAGAGGAACGGTGCCTTCCAGCACATCTGCCAAAGTGCAGTCGGGATTCTTCGTCGCTTTGTAGATCTCATAGGCCTGGAAGATGGTTCGCCGGTTTTGGCGGCAGACGGCTTCCTGGCTCCGGCTTACATATCGCAGGACATTGGGAATGAGAACGGCCAGAAGAATAGCAAGGATGGCAATGACAAGGATGATCTCAATCAGAGTGAATCCTTTTTTCGTTTGCCTGAACATATAGCGTCTCCCTCTTGTTTTGCCCCAAAGCGCTTCTTATAAAGGCGTCCGGCTCAGTGGTCAAAACAACAACTTTTCATTTCACACAAATCTATTATCAGTTTAGCACAGGAGCTGGGGAAAAGGAAGAGTGGCATGGCAAATTGTGCCAAAGGATAGAAACAAAATACTAAAAAATGCAGGAAAAGAAGTATAATTTTCGTCTTTTTGGGGAAAACTGTTGAAATGAAGAGGTCAAGACATATCAAAGGCCGTCCCGGCATACATTGAAAAGAGGTGAAATAAGAGAAAGAAGGCAATGAGCAAGACCTTGATAGAAGTAAAAAGGAGGTACATATATGAAAAAAATAGCTTGTTTTTTCATGATTACCATATTGGTTCTGCTTTGTTGTCCCGTAACGGCTCAGGCTGCCGCTCCCGAGCTGGCCGGGGAATCTTATATCCTGGTGGAGGGCACCAGCGGCCAGGTTCTGGCCGCCCATAATGAAAATCTGAAATGGTATCCCGCCAGCATTACCAAGATCATGACTCTGGTGTTGGCTTTGGAAGCGGTAAACAGCGGCAAAGCGGGCTTAGACGACAATGTCATGACCAGCGAATATGCCGCTGGTATGGGCGGTTCCCAGGTCTATCTTTATGCCGGTGAGGAGCGCAGTTTAAAGGAAATGCTTATTGCCATCGCCGTAGGCTCCGGTAATGACGCTTCGGTGGCTGTGGCGGAGTTTTTGGCGGGTAGCGAAACCTCTTTTGTGGATCTCATGAACCAAAAAGCGGCGGAAATAGGCATGACCGGCACCCATTTTGCCAACTCCCACGGCTTGCATGACTCAGACCATTATACCACGGCAGCGGATATGGCGAAGCTGGGTGTTTATGCCGCTACGGTTCCGGGCTTTTTTGATTATACCACGATCTATGAATATGATTTCCGCCCGGATCCCAAGCCCTTGAAGCTATGGAATACCAACCGCCTTTTGAAATGGTATGACGGTACGTTAGGAATGAAGACCGGTTCCACCGACCTGGCGAAACACAATATGGTCAGTTGTGTCAAACGGAATGATCTGATGCTCATCGGTGTGGTCATGGGGGTTCCGGAACCCCGGGGACATCTTACCGAAAGCATGAAGCTGATGAATTACGGCTTCAATACCTTTACTTATCAGAAACTCTTTGCCTCGGGGGAGGTGGTGGGCGCCGCACCTGTAAGCAAGGGGCAGAAGGAAACCGTTCCCATCTTAGCCGGTGAAGATGTGGGCTGTGTGGAACAAAAGGGCGGCGAGTCCCAGTTGACCTATGACCTGAAACTTTCCGGCAAACTTCAGGCGCCGGTGGAAAAGGGTGCGCCCATCGGCAACCTGATTTTACAGAAAGACGGTGAGAACATTCGGGAGATCCCGCTTTTAGCGGGGGATAATGTGGCGAAAAAAACCTGGGCGGCACATTGGCGTACAGTCTTGCGGATCATCTGTTGCATGTAGCTGCTTTAAAACACAATTCGGCAGAATACCCTATTTTAACAGGTTTTTTGCGGCAGGATGCGGCGGCTTCCCCGGCGAAATCCACGGAAAAATAAAGGAGGTCCGCCATGGAATACAGATTCCGTTATGAACAAGGAACTCTCTATGCCTTTGCCAAGGGAGAGTTGGATATGAACACGGCAGACGCGTGGCGCCATGCCATTGACCAGGAGCTAAACGAGACCTGCGCCCGGCATCTGGTCTTTGATTTCCATCAAGTCACTTTTATAGACAGCTCCGGTCTGGGCGTCATTTTAGGTCGCTACAGGCGTCTGGCCGCCTGGGGGGGCAAGGTATATATCCGGGGAGCCAATCCGCAGGTTTACCGGATCTTATACCTTTCCGGTTTTCACCGGGTGATGGAGATGGAAAAACCGGAAGAACGGCAGCAGGCAGGGGGTGAAACGATATGAACGAGACAGTGATCAACCGGGTGGAACTGCGCTTTCTAAGCATGGGTGACAATGTGGCCTTGGCCCGGGTAACGGCGGCGGCTTTTGCGGCTCCCTTGGAAATGACCATCAACGAACTGGAAGAGTTGAAAGTGGCGATTTCCGAGGCGGTTTCCAACGCCATTCTCCACGGCTACGAGAACCGGGAAGATTGCATGGTGGAAATGACATTAACCCGCTATGAGACCCGTCTGGAGATCATTGTGCGGGACAGCGGCGTCGGCATCGCCGATATCGAAAAGGCGATGGAGCCGGGCTTTTCCCAATCGCCGGAAAGGATGGGGCTGGGCTTTTCTTTCATGCATTCCTTTATGGACAAGCTTGCGGTGTCCTCCGCTTTAGGACGCGGCACCACGGTAACCATGACCAAGTACTTAAATACCGGACGGGAGGTATAGAACCGTGGCAGAGCAGGGACATCTGTCCCGTTTACCGCATCTGCCGCCCTTGCCGCAGGACGAGGTAAGAAGCTATATTAAAAAAGCGCAGTTGGGGGATGCCGAAGCGAAGGAGATCTTGGTACAAAGCAATTTGCGCCTGGTGTCTTCTTTGGTGCAGCGTTTCTGCAACCGGGGATATGAGGAAGAGGATCTTTTGCAGGTAGGGGTCATCGGCTTGTTGAAAGCCATCATGAATTTTGACGACCGCTACGAAACGCGCTTCTCCACTTATGCGGTGCCACTGATCATCGGGGAGATCCGCCGCTATCTCCGGGACAACCAAGGCATCCATGTCAACCGCAGCCTGAAAGAGACAGGTCAGCAGGTATATGCCGCCGGCGGCCAGCTGCAAATGGAGCTGGGCCGGGAGCCTACCATCGGTGAGATCGGGCAGCGCCTGAATCTGAAAGAAACCGAGGTGGCTCTCGCTTTAGAAGCCGCGCAGCCGCTGTCTTCTTTGGATCAGCCGCTGGCGGCGGAGGAGGATCTTTTTTTAGGCGATACCCTCACCGGCTGCCAGGGGGAAAACGACTGGATCGACACTCTTGCTATGAAAGAAGCCATGTCCAGACTGTCCCTCCGGGAGCAGAAGCTGATTTTGCTCCGTTTCTTTCTGGGCAGGACTCAGATGGAGGTGGCGGAAGAATTTCACATTTCCCAGGCGCAGGTCAGTCGCCTGGAAAAGGGCGCCTTGCTCAAGATCAGGGAAAGATTATAAAAAAAGCGCCAACTGCCGTTACCCTGATAAGCCATGGCGGCAAATAGGTGCGCGCGTTTTCATAGCCCCGTTGTTGGAGGAAAGATCGGCGGTTTTATTCTAAGGCAACACCGCATCATACACCTCATACACCGAAAAGGTACGGCAAAGCTGTGACATCCACGCTTCTTCTTTACTTGAGCCGGTTCATCGCCCAGGGCTGAAATTGTTATCTGTCTTCCATATTTTATTTTACCGCATTTTACCCACTGGTGTTACTCTGTGCAGTATTGCTCTAAATTTTCCCTTCCGGGATCATTTTATGTCTACATAACATTTTCAATTAAAGAGTTTAACGGATTTTTCCGCCAAACTCTTTTTTATTTTTTGATTAGACGGGGTATACTAATCTCCGGAGGCGATTACATGGCAGACATGGGCAACGATATAGAAAACAACAGGCAAAACAACAGGCAAAACAATATAGAAAATAAAAACAAAGAGAAAAAAGAAACCGAATTTACCGGTGATTTTGCCACGGATCAAAAAACCCTGGGTGCAATGTTGGGACGCGGCGTGAGCTATGACATCATTTATCGGGAAATCCCCATTGCCGGCAGCATGATGTGCCTTTATCTCATTGAAGGCTTTAGCAATAGCGAAGTCCTGACTTATATCATGCAGGAATTGCAACATCTGCCGGCCCATCTGCCACAGGCGAAAAGTATTTTTCAATATGTGAAAGAACACATTAATTATTTTGAGGTGGAGGACTGCCATAGCCTGGAGGAAGCCGCCGAAGCGGTTCTATCAGGACAGACTGCCATGATTTTGGGTGGTAGCCCTACGGCATTCATTTTGGATACCAGGCAATTTGCCGCCAGAGGGCCGTCGGAGCCCGATCTGGAACGGGTGATCCGGGGCTCCAGAGACGGCTTTACCGAGACCATTATTTTCAATACGCAGCTGGTGCGTCGGCGCATCCGGGACGGCAATCTACGGATGGAAATGGTTCGAGTGGGGCGCCGTTCCCAGACGGATGTTTGTATCTCCTATATCCATGGCGTGGCCAACCCCCATTTGGTGGGGCAGATCAAAGAACGCCTGGCCGCGGTGAATATCGACGGACTGCCCATGGCGGAAAAATCACTGGAGGAACTGATCACTCCTGGCAATGTCTGGAATCCTCTGCCCCGGGTGCGTTATACCGAGCGACCTGATGTGGCGTCCCAACGCCTTCTGGAAGGGCATATCGTTGTCATGGTGGACACTTCGCCCAGCGTCATGGTATTACCTGCCACTTATTTCTATCACTGGGTGCATGCCGAGGAATACCGTCAGGCGCCTCTGGTAGGTCTCTATTTGCGCTGGGTGCGCTATCTGGCTATCTTAACTTCGGTTTTGCTGCTGCCTTTGTGGTATGCCGGTGCTTTGGAGCGGGGTGTGGGCGCCGACACCTCTCTGCCTTTGACACTCCAGGTAATCCTGGCGGAGCTGGTGGTAGACGTCATTCGCCTGGCGGCCATCCATACGCCAACCGCTCTCAGCACTTCCCTGGGGTTGATTGCCACTTTGATGGTGGGAAACATCGGTATCGATCTCAATATCTTTAGCCGGGAGGCCGTCATGTATACCGCGATTGCCGCTACCACCCTTTTTGCCACTCCCAGCTACGAGTTGGGGATGGCGCACCGTTTGGGACGCTGGGTGCTGCTTTTCGGTGCCTTTGCGGCAGGCTATTGGGGGGTTGGGATCGGCTTTCTTCTTCTGTTTTTTTTCGCTTACCGGACCCAATCTTTCGGCGAACCCTATTTATGGCCACTTTTGCCTTGGAACGGCGCCGCCTTAAAAGAAATGCTTTTGCGCCCGCCAGTGCCGCAGCAGCTTTTCCGGCCTTCTATCGTTCACCCGCTGAATAAAAGGCGGCAGGGCAGCGAAAAAATGCCGGAATTCCATTCCTTGGAAGATAGCGTCAAAAAAAAGAAATCTCCAAAATAAAGCATTGCTAGATTAATTTCTTTATGTTAAAATATTTTAAATTGGTGTAGAGACCAATTAATTTTTGAGATGAGATGAGGTAGATCGAGATGAGAAAAGACAACAAATTTTATTTATCCGCGAAGGAAAGACCTGAGGCCTGGTATAATGTGATGGCGGATATGCCCACGCAACCGGCGCCCAGTCTGGACCCTATGCAGTTATCGCCCTTGCAGCCGGATGGGCTTTCGGCCATCTTCCCAATGGAGCTGATCAAGCAGGAAGTGGCCGCCGAACGCTACATTGAGATTCCCGATGAAGTCCAGGCATTTTATGATAATTACCGCGCCACGCCTTTGGTGCGCTGCTACGGCCTGGAAAAGTATCTGGATACCCCTGCCAAGATCTTTTATAAGTATGAAGGGGCAAGCCCGGTGGGCAGTCATAAGCTGAATACCGCGATTGCTCAGGCCTATTACAACAAACAGGAAGGGATCAAGCGCATCACCACGGAGACCGGCGCCGGCCAATGGGGTTGCGCTATGTCTGTGGCTACCCGGTATTTCGGGATGGAGCTTCAGGTCTACATGGTGAAAGTCAGCTGTGAACAAAAGCCCTACCGCAAGAATTTTATGGAGCTTTACGGCGCCAATGTCATTGCGAGCCCCAGCCCTTATACCGAAAGCGGCCGGAGCATCCTGGCCCAGGATCCCGAGTGCACCGGCAGCCTCGGCATGGCCATCAGCGAGGCGGTGGAAGAGGCGGTGAGCCGGGAGGATACCCACTATGCCTTGGGCAGCGTTTTAAACCATGTGGCGCTGCATCAGACCGTCATCGGTTTGGAAGCGCAGAAACAAATGGAGAAAGCGGGCTATTATCCCGACATCGTTATCGGCTGTGCCGGTGGCGGCAGTAATCTGGCCGGTATCGCTTTCCCCTTTATTCACGATAAAGTCAACGGCAAGCAAGTCACCATCCTGGCCGCGGAACCGGCGGCCTGTCCCTCTTTAACCCAAGGGGTCTTTGCTTATGATTTCGGCGATACGGCAAAAATGACGCCGGTGATGAAAATGTACACTTTGGGTCATGATTTTGTTCCTTCCGGTATCCATGCCGGCGGCCTGCGTTACCACGGCATGTCCCCCCTGATCAGCCAGCTCCGTCATGACGGTTTGATCGACGCGGTGGCTTATGGGCAACGTGCGGTGTTTGACGCGGCCATGATCTTTGCCAATACGGAAATGCTGATTCCCGCCCCGGAAAGCTCCCATGCCATCAAGGCGGCGATTGACCAGGCTCTGGCGGCTAAGGAAACCGGGGAAGAAAAGGTGATTCTCTTCAATTTAAGCGGACACGGCTTCTTTGATATGTCGGCTTACAATGCTTATATGGAGGGTTCTCTGGAAGATTACGCCTATCCCTGCGATATGGTGGCTAAGAGCCTTTCGAATTTACCGCAGCCCGAATAAATGAGGTTTTTAAAGTCAAAACATAGAAAATCGCAGAACTTTTACCGGTTCTGCGATTTTTATTGGGAAATTTTGGATCACGGCTACAGTTACCTTTGCGATAGCGATATTTTTCTGTTATAATATATAAATTACAAGAAAAAAAAGGAGATGCCTTATCGCTTTGGTGGAAAAAGAGAACCTATGGCACATCCTGCCCGGCTTGCTTACTTCTGATCTCTGGCGTGGGATTCAGGCGGCGGCCGAGACGGCGCGGGAATTGTCTGTTCCGGCCTGGCTGGTGGGGGGCGTTGTGCGGGATGCTTTTTTGGGGCTTATGCCCCGTGATGTGGATATCGCGATAGACTGCCGCCCGGAGATCTTTGCCCGGCGGCTGACCCAGTTGCTGCGTGGGAGAATTGTGGCCTACCCCCAGTTTTTGACCTGCAAAATGATTTTTCGCGGCGGGGAATTGAATCTTGCCGCTTTACGCCGGGAAACCTATGCCAATCCGGGGGCTTTGCCCGTTGCTTTTCCTGGCACGTTCAAACAAGATGCCAGGAGACGGGATTTCACCGTGAATGCCTTATATATGAGCCTGGGACCGGAAAACCTCGGTGAAGTATTGGATCCCTGCGGCGGGCTGGACGATCTGGAGAAGGGTCGGCTTCGGAGCCTTTACCCGGAAAGCTTTATCGACGATGCTACCCGCATTTTACGGGGCGTGCGCCTGGCAGGCACCTATGCCTTACAGTGGGAAGAAAAAACCTGGCAAGAAGCGGTTTCCGCTGTTGATAAGGGGATTTTCAACACCCTTTCCGGTGGCAGGATCTGGCAGGAACTGTGCCGTATGATGGCATACAAAAACTTTGCATCCATGGCCGCTCTTTTAGATAAACTGGGCTTTTCCTATCAGACGCCAGCTTGTTTGTCTCATGTGGAGACAGCGATGGCTTTGGTGCCGGATCTTGACCGGGTGCTATTGAATTTCCTGCTATTCACGGGTGATCTGACGGAGGAAGCCGCCGCCGAGCTGGCGGAGCTTTGGCAGCTGCCCGGCAGTTATCGAAAAGTGTTGTCTGCCAGCCGGCCCTCCTTGCCCCAAGATATTCTTTCTTTAGGGGAATGGCATGACTGCTTCCATGGCAGAAGCCGGGAAGAGATTATAGCGGCGGCTTTAATGAACGGCGAGGTCTGTCTGGCTCCCGCCATCGCTTATCTGGCCCGGCGCAGTTTGAAGCCGGCTTTGACCGGACAGGATCTGGCCGCTATGGGATTGCCTCCGGGACCTTTGTATCAGGAGATCCTATATCTTGTGGCTCGGGAAAAAATCACCGGCAAACTCACGGGGAAAAATTCACAGAGGGCCTTTGTGCGCTCTTTACTTGCTTCCAACATCGAGAAGGGGGAAACGAATGTTTAATTTTGACTGGCTCTCTCTTTTATATACGCTGCCCGCGGTCATCTTGGCCTTGACCTTTCATGAGGTGGCGCATGGCTGGGTGGCTTACCGGCTGGGGGACGATACCGCCAAGCTTTCCGGCAGGTTGACTTTGAATCCCCTCGCTCATCTGGACTTGGTGGGATTTCTCATGATGGTTTTCACCCGCTTCGGCTGGGCTAAGCCGGTCCCGGTGAACCCCATGAATTTCAGGGGCAACCGTAAGACTGGCATGTTCTTAGTAGCTTTGGCAGGTCCTTTGACCAACCTTTGCCTGGCTTATATGACCGCTTTGTTGATCCGTGTCGTTCAGGAAGGCTGGATTCCTTATAACCCCTATTTTTACACGTTTTTTTATCTCTTCTTTACCATTAATCTTATCTTAGCCTCGTTTAATCTCATTCCATTGCCGCCCTTGGACGGCTCCAAGATTCTGGCGGGGCTTCTGCCTTACCGTTTCAGCCGCTATATTTATAGCATGGAGCGTTATTCCATGCTTATCTTGATCGTATTGGTTTTTACAGGAATTTTAAGTCATATTTATCTGCCGATATATCAGGGGCTGTCCAGTGTTATCATGCGCCTGACCGGCATCTATTAAAAAGTTTCAGGAGGCACGATCCATGAAGAAAACAGGCAATATTTTAAGCGGGATGCGTCCTACGGGACGCTTGCACATGGGACACTACAGCGTGTTGGAGAATTGGGCCAAATTGCAGGAAGAATATCCCTGCTACTATTTTATCGCGGACTGGCATGCCATCACTACCGCTTTTGACGATACCTCCATCATTGCGCAGAATATCCGGGATATTGCTTTAGATTGGCTGGCCGCCGGCCTTGACCCTAATAAGTGCAATATTTTTGTGCAGTCCGCTATCAAGGAACATGCCGAGCTGCATTTACTGTTTTCCATGATCACGCCTCTATCTTGGCTGGAACGGGTGCCTACCTACAAAGACCAGGTGCAGAATTTCAGCAAGGCGGGCAAAGATATCACAACCTACGGATTTTTGGGTTATCCCCTTTTGATGGCTGCCGATATCCTGGCTTACCGGGCTTACGGCGTGCCCGTGGGAGAAGATCAGCTGCCTCACCTGGAATTTTGCCGGGAATTGGTGCGCCGCTTCAATTATCTGTATCAATGCGAAGTCTTTCCGGAACCCAAGGCGTTGTTGGCTAAGATCAAGTGCTTGCCCGGTACGGACAACCGTAAAATGAGCAAAAGCTATCATAATACCATTACCTTAGGGGCGGAGCCGGACGAGATCATGGCCAAAGTGCGTCAAATGGTCACCGACCCCGAACGGATCAAAAAAGACGATTTGGGCCATCCCGAAATCTGCACCGTTTACGCCTATCATACTTTTTATAATCCGGAAGAGTCTGATGATATCGCCTGCCGCTGCAAAGCCGGAACCATTGGCTGTGTGGCCTGCAAGAAGCAATTGGCAGCCAAGCTGGAAGCTTATATGGCTCCGGTGCGGGAGCGGCGTCTTTATTTCGCGGAGCGTCCCCAGTTGGTGGACGAGATCCTGGCTGCCGGCAACGCGGCGGCAAAAAAGGAAGCTGCCGCTACTTTGGCCTTAGTACGGGAGGCTATGGGATTATAATGGCCTATCAAGTGCATCTGGAGGCCTTTGAAGGGCCATTTGACCTGTTATTGCACTTAATTGATAAAAATGAGGTGGATATCTATGATATCCCTATCGCGGAGATCACCGAGGAATACCTGGCTTATTTGCGTAAAATGGAGAGCTTTGATCTGGAGATCGCCAGCGAATTTTTAGTTATGGCGGCCACCCTTCTCTCCATCAAGGCGAAGATGCTGGTGCCCAAGCCCATTCCCGAAGAAGGAGAAGCGGAATCCTACGATCCCAGGAGTGAGCTGGTGCAAGACCTTTTGGAATATCGGCGCTTCAAAGAGATCGCCTCTCTGTTGGGAGAATATGAGGACAAGCAGCGTCGGCATTTCAGCCGTCCCAATGAAATGGCTCTTTACACCACTTTGTTTGCCCAGGAAAACCCTTTGGAGGGTAAAACCTTGCCGGATTTGGCCGCCGCTTTTTGGAAGGTGTGGCACAAGGCTGAAAAGCAAGGGTTTACCCGGGAGATCCACCGGGGACAGGTGAGCATTGGCGATATGATGGAAGCAATCCTTACTGCCTTGGCGGGCCATCCCAAAGGTGTGCTTTTTGAGGAGATCTTCAGTGGGTTCCATAGCAGAACTCATCTGGTAGTGGCTTTTTTGGCTTTATTGGAGCTGGTGCGTCAATCCGCCATCCAGGTTCAACAGTCCCATTCCTGCGGAGAGATCTATATTTTTGCGGCGCGGGAAAAAGCGCCGGCCTAAGCGGGGGATAAGGATGCTTTTCAATGAATTCGACGAAAACGATAAAAGAATGCTGGAATGTCTGCTTTTTGTGGCTTACGAGCCCTTGAGCGAAAAGCGGCTGGCGGAGCTTTGCGGTCTGAAGGCTTCCCGGGTGCGGCAGCTCCTGCTGGAATTGGCGGAAGCCTATGCCGGGCACGGTTTTGAGCTGAAGGAGATCGCCGGCGGCTGGCAGTTTTTGACCAATGAGGAATTTGCCGCTCAAGTGGAAAAGCTTTACCGCCCCAAAAGCCGTGAGCTTTCCAATGCGGCGATGGAGACCTTGGCTATCATTGCCTACCGGCAGCCCATTACCCGACAGGAAGTGGAAAATGTGCGGCAGGTGGGTGTGGACGGCGTCATGAGCACTCTCCTGGAGCGGCGTCTTATCAAGGAAGTGGGCCGGCGGGAAGGTCCCGGCAAGCCCATCCTGTACGGCACCACCAAAGAATTTTTGGAATACTTTGGGTTGAGGCAGTTGTCGGATCTGCCGCCCTTAGAAAAACCGGATCTCTTAGCGTCCGGACAACTGCAGGAAGAATTTGAGGACAGGTTCCAGGAAGAATTTCAGCTGCCGGGCGCTTAAAAAAGCATCCTGCAACAAATCTTCCAAAAATCAAAAGAATCGATAAAACTCCGGCATGGGATCAGTACCGGTCATTGTACTCTTTCATGTCGGTAGAAGACAGCGCAAGGATAAAAACAGGATAAAGGAGCATGGGGTATGGCAGTGCTTTGGTCGAAGATAGAAGCTTTCTTTAACGGTATGGGAACAAAGTTTTTCTGGGCGTTCCTGGTTTTTGTTATTGGCTGGCTTTTGATTAAGCTTGTCAATAAACTGGTCGGCAAGGCTTTCAGCCGTACCAAGGTGGACCCTATTCTCTACACCTTTGCCCTGACGGCTACCAGGATTGTTTTGTACGTCCTTTTGGCTTTGACCTGTCTGGATATGATGGGCGTCAAGACCACTTCTCTGCTTACTGCTTTGGGCGCGGCCGGTCTGGCCGTTTCCCTGGCATTGCAATCCTCCTTGTCCAACTTAGCCGGCGGCGTGGTGCTTTTGGTGACCAAACCTTTCGGAAAAGGGGACTATGTCAGCATCGGCGATACCGAGGGTACCGTACATCAGATCGGCTTGATCCATACCATTCTCATTACCTTTGATAATAAGAGGGTCTATATCCCCAACGGCGATATTTCCGGTTCCCGCATCACCAACTTCACCGCCGAAGCGAAGCGCCGCTTGGATCTGGTTTTTTCCATCGGCTATGATGATGATGTGGAAAAAGCCAAAGCTGCCATTCTGCAAGTCTTGGCTCAAAATCCTCTGGCCTTACTGGAGCCTTCTCCTTTGGTCCGGGTCTGTGCCCACAGTGCCAGTTCCCTGGATATTGCCTGCAAGGTCTGGGTGGCTACGGAAAATTATTGGAATCTGAATTTCGATCTATACGAGGAAGTCAAGGCGGCCTTTGACCGGGAGGGAATCCATATCCCCTTTAATCAGCTGGATCTGCATGTGGTGGAAGGCGCCTTGAGCCGTTGATCCGGTATAAAAAACGCTGGTTTCTGCATACACTATGATGGTTATGGAGGAAGGAGGCAAAGGCATGTACGATGGCGAAAAGGCTGCTGCTTATGCCATGGATTTTTGGTGCAGACGCAATCCTGCTTACCCAGTCTTGAAGTATGACGGCGGCAATTTCGTTTCTCAGTGCCTGGTCGCGGGGGGCTTGCCCATGGAAGAAACCGCAGACGCGGAATCCGGCTGGTGGTTTCACCGGGATACCGATACCTATAGCTATAGTTGGGCGGAACCCAACGGGCTGCGCTGGTATTTATATTCGCCGCTACTCGTTCCTTATGTACAAGAAGTGTCGGCCGCCGGGGAGCTTGTTTTGGGTGATCTGATTTTTTATGATTTCAGCGGTATGTCCACCTATGGTCACGTTGCGATGGTAACGGGCATTGACCCGGAGGGCGGGCCCATGGTATGTGCTCACAGCAGGAATTTTTATCAGCACGCCTGGTCTTATCCGGAAAAAGGTGATCAATGCCGCTATATTTTTTATCATTTTATATAAAAAATCGTAATTGGATTGATTTGATTTTTCATGGTTTCCGTAATCAGAGACGTGAGCGGCCGGAGGAAATATGCAATAACCATATTCTGGCGATGCTTTTTGCCGTTTTCCATAAGGAACGGAGTATAAGGGAATGTCTTGCAGTGCAGAATAGCCAAAAAGGAGTTGAAACGCCATGCTCTGGCCAAAGTCTCGGAAAAAGCAAGGGAAGGCCATATGAAGCGGCAGCTGATTTTTTTGGTTTTGGCGCTTGTGCTCATTGCGTCCAAGCTTTGGGGCCTGATTGGCATAGGCTGGTTCATTGCCGGGTCAGCGGTTCTTTTTTTGCTTTGGTTTCCCCTGCGCTTTGCCTGTGATTTTCGGTTGGGCCAGCAAATTGCCATTACTTGTTCTATCTTGCCTTTTCCCGGTCTCAAGACTAAGCTCTTTACTTTTGAAAGAACCGTATCCTGGTGGCAGGATGCCTTAACCGGTTTAGACAAGATACTGGGTAGAAAAAACACCGAAAAACAAGGAGAACCGGCAGAAGCAGATCAAGGGAATCAAGAAGATCAAGAAGAAGAGCTTGCCATTCTCAAGAAAGCGGAGAAGCTTTTGGGGAATAAATTGCCGGTGACGCCCGAATTGATGGAAAAAGCCCTGGGGGCTCTTGTTATTGAAAAAGCCGAAGTTTCTTTGGTCTTAGGTGGTTCCCCCATGATAGCAGCTTTGGCGGGGGGCGGTATCCGTACGGTGATCGGTTGGGTCTTCGGTATCATTAGCTATCGGGTGGCGCGCTTCCCGGACCCTCAAGTTAATATTGCTCTTGACCCCGACGGCCCATTGCTGACCGGCGGCGGTTTGCTTCAGATCAGGACAGACTTGGCAGCTCTCTTAACGGTAGGAATTTTCTTTTTACAAGAAATGATAAGGAGGAAGAGAAATGGCGGAAAAAGAAATCGACAGCCTGTTGCAGACAGCCATGAGCAATCTCCGGCAGATGGTAGATGCTAATACGGTGGTAGGTACTATGATGACAGTTGGTGAAAATTGTCACATCATTCCTTTATCCAAAGTGACCTGCGGTTTTGTGGCAGGCGGCGGCGAATACGGCAAAGGGAAGGATAGCGGCGCCAATAACGCCGCGTTTTGCGGCGGTTCCGGCGGCGGCCTCACCGTAGCGCCTTTGGGCTTCATCGCCGTCACCGACAACGTGGTTCGCTTTGTTCCGGTGGAACAGACGGGCGGCACGGCGGAAAAACTGGTGGAAGCCGTTCCCGGCATTTTTCAGCAAGTTCAGGCTTGGCACAGCAAAAAGCAGGCCAAGAAGCAGGAGAATGTGACGGTGAATTCGTCCACTGAGAAAACAGAATAAAGCATTCATAAAAAATCACAAAGGCTTATGAAAAAATCCTGTCGCAGGCAGGATTTTTTTTATTCAAAGCAGAAAACTATATTAATTTGCAAATTTTTAGGATAACTGTATCACCATTCTGTGAAACGAGGATGATATGTGTGAAGAAAGCTTTGGTTTGCTTTTTTTTGACGCTATTACTTAGTATTCCCGCCGTGCCTGCCATGGCGGACACCCCGGAACTGACGCTGCCGGCCAAGGGGGCCGTCCTCATTGATGTGGACAGCGGCGCTGTTTTATTTGAACAGGATGCCCATACTTCCTTGCCCAATGCCAGCACCACCAAAATTGTTACGGCTCTCTTGGTTATGGAGTCCGGCAATGACTTGGATGGAAGCGTTACCGTGCCCACCGATTTTGTCAATGCCGGGGAGTCCAGCATCTGGCTGGAACCGGGGGAGACTCAAACATTGCGGGATCTCTTCTACGCCATGCTGTTGAAATCCGCCAATGACGCGGCCCAAATGTTGGCTTACGCCGTATCCGGCTCCGAAGCGGCCTTTGTGGAAAAGATGAACGAGAAAGTGGCCGAGCTGGGTTTAAAGGATACCCACTTTGCCAATTGCTACGGTTTGGAAAGCTGCGAACATTATACTTCCGCTTATGATCTGGCCATGCTGGCCAGGGAGGTCTATGCTTATGATTTTTTCCGGGAAGTCATCAAGACCCCAAAACACCAGCTGCCTTGGGAGATCGGGGAGTATGACAGGGTCGTCTATAACGGCAACGATCTCTTAAAAAAGTATGAGTATGCCACCGGCATGAAAAACGGCTATACCAAAGAAGCAGGGAACTGCCTGGTCTCAAGCGCCGAAAAAGACGGCAAGCGCTTGATTGCCGTGGTTCTGCATTGCAGTGATATGTACAACGAATCCATCAAATTGCTGGAATACGGTTTCAATCATTTCTACAAACGGGAGCTTTGCGAAAAAGGGCAGGAGATCGCTACCATAACAGTGAATAACGGTAAAAAAGGCACGATCAAAGCCGTGACTGCTGAAACCTGTGCTATGCTGATCCCCCAAGACGATTATCGTTTGCCCGACCCGGTCATTGACTTACCGGAGAGCATTGAGGCGCCGGTTCAAGAAGGCGATGTGCTGGGTACCATCACCTACAGTGATGCTTCCGGCAATCAGGTCACGGTAGACCTATTGGCGGATTCTTCGGTGAAGCGGCATACGTTTTCCTTGATATGGCAGCAGGCCTGGGCCAGAGTGTGGCAGACGCTGACCGTTGTCTGTGCCTAACATTTGCCGGAGTCGCCTGATGGATTCCTGATGCAGAATTGATGAAAGCATAAAGCAATCAGGAAATAAAGGATACAGATTAAAAGATATGTAGATATGTCATAGCAGGGTCACATAAAACATAGGTGAAACATCATAAAACAATTAACATAAAAACAAACAATATAGAAACAACATAGAATACAATCATGCCAACGGCAAAATTAGAGCAACACAGGAATGACGCAGGAATAACACGGGAGCAACATAGTAGCATCATAGGAGGATCAATGGAACAATACATCATCATCGGTCTTTTGGCCGTGGTTATTGTGCTGCTTGTTTCGGTCAGAAGCAAGAAAGCGGAAACAGATTACGAACCCCTTTTGGAGCAAATGGAAAAGACTCGCCGGGATATGGCGGAGGAAGCTCGGGCCACCCGTCAGGAGTCCTTGCAAAATAACCAGGCTTCTATGAAGCTCCTGGGCGAGCTCCTGACGGAAAATCAGAAAACCACCACGGCGATGCAGGATACCCGTCTTGGCGAATTGAACAGCCAGCTCAATGAGAAGCAGCGCATGCTGCAGCAAACGGTCAATGAACAACTGCAGGGGATGGATTTAAGAATGCGCGCCTTTGCCCAGGAAAACCAGGAAAAACTGGAAGCCATCCGCGCCACCGTGGAGAAATCCCTGACCGACCTTCGGGAAGAAAACGGCAAAAAACTGGAAGAGATGCGAGCCACAGTAGACGAAAAGCTGCAAAAAACCTTAGAGGAACGCATCGGCCAATCCTTTAAACTGGTCAGCGAAAGACTGGAACAAGTCTACCGGGGTCTTGGCGAGATGCAGACTTTGGCAAACGGCGTGGGAGACTTGAAAAAGGTTCTTTCCAATGTGAAAACCCGGGGTATTTTAGGGGAGATTCAGCTGGGGGCTATCCTAGAAGAGATTCTGGCGCCGGAGCAGTATGAAGTCAACGTGGTGACTAAGCCCAACAGCAAACAGCCGGTGGAATACGCCGTCAAGCTGCCGGGAGACGGCGAGAATTTGGTTTACCTGCCCATTGACTCCAAATTCCCCGGCGATACTTATGCCAAGCTGGTAGACGCTTACGAAGCGGGAAATCCCGCGGAGATCGCCCAAGCGGCGGCGGCGTTGGACAGGGCAATCAAATCTTTTGCCAAGGATATCCATGATAAATACATCGATCCGCCTCATACCACCGATTTCGGTATCATGTTTTTACCCTTTGAGGGTCTATATGCCGAAGTGGTAAGGCGGGGCATGGTTGAGATCCTACAGCGGGATTATAAGATCAATATTGCAGGGCCCACTACCATGGCGGCCCTTTTGAACAGCCTGCAAATGGGGTTCCGCACTTTGGCCATCCAGAAGCGCTCCGGCGAAGTTTGGCAGGTTTTGGGCGCGGTAAAGGTGGAATTCGACAAATTCGCCGGCGTTTTGGCAGCGACTCAGCAAAGGTTGGAACAGGCCAACAGCGAGTTGGACAAGCTGGTGGGGGTAAGGACCCGCCAGATCCAGAAAAAGCTGCGTTCCGTTACCGTTTTACCGGAGGAAGAATGCAGCGCGGTCTTGGGTCTGATGGATAACGGAAACAGCTGTGATGCGGAAAGTGAAGAGGAAATCATCTGATTTTTTGACTCATGCCGCCCCCAAGGGGCGGCATTTTTTTTCATGTCTGATTTACGGTTGGTAAAAATCCGGCAGATGAGCGGTTTATCCCGGCAGCCAAGGTAGCGTCAAGCCAATCACCGTTTTCATTTGGGGGAATGCGGAGGGCTAGCCCGTATTATAAAGCCAGTTGCCCCCTCGGTTACCATTTTCATACAGGAACAAACCAAAAAAGGCCTGAGCAAGGTCTTTTTTTAATTGGTTGCGGCCCCTTTAAAACCTGTTCAAATGGCATCTTTTTAGGTATACGTCCGCCCGTAAAACGGGCTGGCGTATTTTATAAACGACGCGGCGCTTTGCAAAGGATGCCGCATTTTGACGGACGAATTGCAGAGAAGCCTGTCCCATGCCGACAAATTTTTCAGACGGCGCGGCGTAAAATGAAAGCAGAACCTTTCCCTATTTAAATGAGGAAAGCGGTGGGGCCGCAGGCCTGGAAAACGCGAAAAGAAAGAGGAGGAAAAAGGATGTTTCACAAAAAAGAAAAAGATGCTCCGGTCATGCTTGGCAAAAGCAGGGAGGGCCTGCTTGTGGCTATCATCATGCTGGCTTTTTTGTTGGCCTTTGCCGGTCATGCCTGGGGTGCCTCTCTGCAAAGGACCATCTCCATCCAATATGAGAACATTACGCTCTATGCCGACGGCGTCAAACTGGAACTGAAAGACTCAGAAGGCAATGCGGTGGAACCTTTCACCTATAACGGCACCGTTTACTTGCCTTTACGGTCGGCGGGAGAAGCATTAGGCAAGACTGTGGAATGGGACGGCAAGAACCGTATCGTCTTGTTGAATTCCTCTGGTACCTCCCACACGCAAAACACTGCCGACGGATTTGCTTTTTCCACCAAGTTCACTACCACATATGAGAGCACTCTGGATTGGACCCAGACTACCGGTGAGATCACCAACAATTCCGGTAAGGATTGCTCCGTCATCTCGGTTTCCGTTACTTATTACGATGAAGGCGGCACCATTTTGGGCAAAGGAAGCGTTTTTGTGCAGGATCTGAAAATCGGCCAAAGCAAGACCTTCGAGACCATCGCCCAGGGGGATTTTACCAAAGCGGCCAAAACGGTATTTCAGGTGGACTACGCCATGTAGCTTGTGAAACCGGCCGAAAGCAGCAAGGATATTGCAATACATAAAAAGACGCAGCCTTAAGGATGCGTCTTTTGTTTTGCGCTTATGCGCCGCATGGATCAAACTGATTGCTATATCGATATGCTGAAGAAAAGACATGCAAGGCCCGGCATAAAAGCCGGCACTTTGATGGCGGCCAATCCTAGCCGTTTTAATAGGGATCATCCTTTTTGTTTGATGTGGGCGGCTCTTTTATTTTTGACCGGGCAAGGTGAAGAAATGGAGAAACCGCCGGGCTTCCGGTGTTTGAGGATGCAACAGTACCTGTTCTGCCGAGCCCCATTCCCGGATGACGCCATTTTCCATGAAGAGGGCGTCATCTGCCAAACGCAGAGCCTGGGGCAGGGAATGAGTGGCAAAGATCATGGTGCAGCTCTGCACCGCAAGGTATTCATTGAGTACCGCCTCCACCAGGTCATTGCCTAAAATATCCGTGGCGGAAGTTGGCTCGTCCAAAAGCAGCACTTGGTGGGGGGCTACCATGATGCGGGCAAAAGCCACCCGCTGGGTCTCGCCACCGGAGAGACGGCTACCCTTTTGCAATAAAAAATCTCCCATGCCCACCTTTTCCAAAACCCGGCTTGCCGCTTGGGGATGAGCGCCGGGGGGCAGGGCCATAGCGACATTTTTCAGCACGGAATAGCTGAAGGCATAGGGCTTTTGAGGCATATAAGCAACGTCGCCGGGTTTCTTTTCCCAAGCAAAACGCACCTCGCCTCCATTGGGCGGCAAAATGCCCGCTAGAATCCGCAAGAGGGTGGTTTTGCCAGAGCCGTTGCTGCCTAACAGGGCATACCGTTTCCCCGCCGCAAAGGTGAAAGAGGAGATGTCCAGCACGGTTCTGCCTTTATAGGTTTTTTGCAGATTGCGGATCTCAATCATTTTTTTCCTCCTGTAGCTTTTGCGCAAAGGAGTTGACAATCAAGGAAAGCAAGAGAAGCAGAATGCCTAAAGCCACGGCCAACTCAAAATTGCCTTTATTGGTTTCCAGCATGATGGCGGTGGTCATGACCCTGGTTTTGTACTGGATGTTGCCTCCTACCAGCTGAACCGCTCCCACTTCGGCGATGGCCCGGCCAAAGCCGGTCATGACTACGGAAATCAATTGGGTCTTGCTTTCGTAAAGCAAAAGAACGGCCTCTTTGCCGCGGCTCAAGCCAATTCCCCGGGTGGTTTCCTGAATTTGGGGCGCCCGCACGGATACCAAAGCGGCGGTGAGACCCGCCACGATAGGCAGAATGAGAATGACCTGGGCAATGACCATGGCCTGGACGGAAAAAAGCAAATGAAAAGCGCCCAGAGGCCCTTTCCGGGATAAAAGCATAAAGACAATGAGACCGGCCACCACCGGCGGCAGGCCCATCAGGGTTTGGGTGACCCGCATGATATAACGTTTGCCGGGGAAATTACGGCTACCCAGGAGCACGCCCAAGGGCATGCCTAAAAGCACCGAGATGCTGGTGCTGAAAAAAGACATTTCCAACGTGACGCCCACAATGTGCCGCAACTCGGCGTCGGCGCCGAATAAAAGTTTCAAGGCTTCTAAAAAAGTGTTCAAAGCATCTCCCCGTCATCTTGTGATCAGTTATTTCTTTTTATTATACCCTAAATCAGGAAAGGGGGACAAGCATATTATGCTTGTCCCCCAAAGGCTTGACGTTATTCTGGTAGCGGCATTGCCGCCCGGCTGGTGCCGGTTCTTTGACAGTTAAAAAGCGCCTTGTCAAAACTTTTGTGCAGTTCCCCCGTTTGTTTAGCTTTCACGTTCAATAGAACGGGCAACCAACGACTAAAAGAAAAAGTTTATTTTGTAAAGTTTATTTTTCTAAGACATAGAAAAGCGGTTCACCATAATCGGCCTTGCCGTATTCGGCGATCAAAGCCAGAGCCTTTTTGCTGGTGATCCAGTTAATGAAAGCGTTGGCTCCTTCGATGTTGGTATCGGGATTTTTCTCGGGATTGACGGCAATGACGGAATAGGTGTTTTTCATTTCATCGCTTTGTTCCATCAAGAGATTTAAATCCAGATTGGCTTTGTTGGCAAGATAGGTGCCCTTGTCGGATAGGATATAATTCTGGCCTTCGCTGGCTAAGTTCAAAGCGGCGCCCATACCGGCTCCGGCGGAAATATACCAGGCATCGTTAGCGCCGGGCGTTAAGCCGGCGGCTTTCCAGATATTCAATTCGGCTTTATTGGTGCCGCTGTCATCTCCCCGGGATACGAAGCCGGTTTTGCCTTCGGTTGCGATTGCTTTAAAAGCGTCGGCGGCGGTAGCCGCATTTTTAACGCCGGCCGGGTCGGATTCCGGTCCTAAGATCACAAAATAGTTATACATGAAAGGAACCCGTTCCACGCCGTAGCCGTTTGCGACAAATTCTTCTTCAGCCGCTTTGGCATGCACCAGGAGGCAGTCGGCATCCCCGGTCTCGCCTAATTTGATGGCGGCGCCGGTTCCGTTAGAGGTAATCTCCAGTTTGTAGCCGGTATCCGCTTCAAAAGTGGGTTGGAGATAGGGCAGGAGACCGGAGTCGTTCACCGAGGTGGTGGTGGATAAGCGGATCACAGGGTTTTCCGGGGTGGGCGTCGATTCTGCGGCGCCATTGTCTGTTGTGGCGGAATCATCCGTTGCGTTGCCGCCGCAGCCACACAGAAGGCCGAGAGCTAAAAGGGCGACAAGCAACAATAACCATACTTTTTTCATCTTTTTGTTTCTCCTTTCTAAATTCGAGAGATAGCGCGGTTTCCCACAGCTACCCAGTGTCCGTAACGCCATGGTATGGGGGATACGTTAGGCATTATGGATTCGGAGTCAATCCAAATCATATTATACGCTTCTGTATTGACTTTTTCAAGAATGGTTGGCGGGATAGCTTGTGCAAAAGACCAAAGCGATTTTCAGCAAAAAGCAAAATAAAAACAGATGTGCGCAGATACCTAAATGTTTTCTAAAGGATGACAATGCCGCAGCCTTTGCACCCGGAAGACATATTGCCATGACCGGCCGCGTAGAAATAAATGTAGAAAAAAGCGCAGAAAGAAACGGGAAAGAAGCGGGAAAGTCTGAAGGAGGCGATGGTTTGGTCAATTTTATCTGGCTTTTGATGCTCTTAACAGGGGTTGCCGCCGCCGCCGGCAGCGGTAGGATCGAAGTGGTTACGGGCGCTGCCATGACAGGTGCGGCGCAAAGTATCACCGTCATCATTGAAATCGCCGCGGTCATGATGCTTTGGATGGGGCTTCTGGCCTGTGCGGAAAAAAGCGGTCTGGTCAATCTTTTAGCGCGATTGGTGCATCCGCTAGCCAAACGTCTTTTCCCTTCCGTGCCGCCTAATCATCCTGCCATGGGAGCTATCATTATGAATATCAGTGCCAATCTTATGGGCTTGGGCAACGCCGCCACGCCCTTCGGCCTGAAAGCCATGGCCGAGCTGCAAAAGCTGAATCCCCGTTCGGACACTGCCTCAGACGATATGATCACTTTTTTGGTCCTTAATACCTCCGCCGTTACCTTGATACCGGCTTTGGTAATCTCTTTGCGGATCGGCGCGGGTTCCGCGGCACCGGAAGAGATCGTGGGGGTTACCATCCTGGCCACGTTGTCCGGAACGGTGGCGGGACTTCTGACCCACCGTCTTTTGAAAAGGGTGAATCGTTGATGGAGATTGTAAGCCTTTTCAGCCGTTATATTATTCCTCTGCTGTTGTTTTTGATCCCCTTTTATGCCTGGTGTAAAGGGGTGCCTGTTTATGAGACTTTTGTTCGGGGCGCCGGGGAAGGTTTGAAATTAGCTGTTCGCATCCTGCCCTATCTGGTGGCCATGCTGGTAGTGATCAATATTTTCCGTGCCAGCGGCGCCCTACAGGGTCTGGCTGCGTTTCTTTCTCCGGTGACCAGCTTTCTGGGTATCCCGGCGGAGGTGGTGCCCTTGGCGTTGATGCGGCCTCTTTCCGGCAGCGGCGCTTTGGGCATTTCGGCTGATCTCATCAACACCTACGGCCCCGATTCTTTTATTGGCCGCTTGGCTTCCGTGATGCAGGGCAGCACCGACACCACTTTTTATATTCTGACGGTCTATTTCGGCTCCGTGGGACTTAAACGATACCGCCATGCCCTGGCGGCGGGGCTTTTGGCCGATACCGTCAGCTTTATTGCCGCGGCCTGTCTCTGCCGGTTGTTTTTTTCTTGAATTCCTTGAATACGCCGTCTCATAACTGCTATAATAGAAGAAATCTAGGAGGATGGATTCATGGAAGAACGATTGCATAAGATCATCGCGGCGTCGGGCGTTACCTCCCGCCGTAAGGCGGAAGAACTGATCATCGCGGGCCGGGTTGCCGTTAACGGTAAAGTCGTCACAGATCTGGGCAGCAAGGCGGAAGCCGCAAAAGACGAGATCAAAGTGGACGGCGTTGCCCTGACGCGCCAGGGGAAGCCGCAGTATATTCTCCTTTTCAAGCCGGCGGGTTATATCACCAGTGTGGAAGATCCCCGAGGGCGGCGCACCGTCATGGATCTTCTGCCCAAGGGAGAACGGCTTTATCCGGTGGGCCGGTTGGATTATGCCACTTCCGGCCTGCTGATCTTGACCAATGACGGCCAATTGACCAATGCGCTTTTGCACCCCCGTTATCACGTGCCAAAATGTTATCATGCGGCAGTGCCGGGAGAAGTAGCGCCCCAGCAATTGGACAAGCTGCGGCGGGGCGTAGCCTTGGAAGACGGGATGACCGCTCCGGCAAAATGCCGGGTAGTGCGGCAGGATGCCAAACAGACCGTATTGGAGCTTTCGATCCATGAAGGCCGCAACCGCCAGGTCAGACGGATGCTGGCGGCGGTGGGGCTTTCTGTGGTCTGGCTTTCCCGGCGTGCCTTTGCCGGCTTAACGCTTGACGGACTAAAGCCCGGCGAATACCGCAAGCTGACCGGAGACGAAGTATTGCAGTTAAAACGTATAGCCGGCCTGCTGCCCCAGGAAGCGATGCAGCCCCAAAACGGTGAAAAGCAGATTTTTCAGCCGCTTAGGCCGCAATAGGCAACAGACAAAGAAAGACGGTAGACAATAGACTTAGACAATAGGCTTAGGCAATTAGGAGGAACACTTATGGCAAGATTATCGCAAGGGTTGATCCAGGTATATACCGGGAACGGCAAAGGAAAAAGCACCGCCGCTTTCGGACAGGCGTTGCGGGCGGCCGGCCGTGGCATGCGCGTAAAAATCATTCAGTTCATGAAGGCCGCGGGCGGTTACGGCGAGGAGCTTGCTTTTGCCCGTTTGCGGCCCGAAGTGGAATTTGTCAGCTGCGGCAGCGGCAAATGGGTCAAAAAAGGCGCGGCTTCCCCGGAAGATCTGGCGGCAGCTGAGGATGCCATGGCAATGGCGGCCGCCGCTTTTTCAGAGGGTGATTACGATATGGTGGTCTTAGACGAGATCAGCAACGCCCTTTATTTTGAGCTGATCAGCGTACCGCAAGTCCTGGAACTTCTGAAGAAGAAACCGCCCTATACCGAGGTGGTGCTCACCGGACGCAATGCGCCTGACGCCATTTTAGCCGTAGCGGATTTGGTCACGGAAATGAAAGAAATCAAGCATCCTTACCAAGCGGGCATTAACGCGCGGCAAGGAATTGAATTTTAGTACATAATACAAAAAGCGTCTGGCAGGAGACGCTAAAGCGAGAAGAAGGAGGAAATGTCATGTATTTGGTACGGTTTCAATGGGAAGATCAGGTTTATTACGGTGAAGTACACAAACAGGAAATTACCGTTTTAAAAGGAGATTTCCCCAACTTCCAAAGCACCGGCAAGAGTGTTTCTTTGACGGAAGCGGAGCTTTTGGCCCCCTGTCAGCCCACGAAGATTCTATGTTTGGGGTTGAATTATCGGGATCATGCCCGGGAATTTAAACAGCCGATTCCGGAGCGCCCCGTGGTTTTCATGAAGCCTTCCACGGCGGTGATCGGTTTCAATGCACCCATCCAGTATCCCGCCGAAATGAGCCAGCAGGTGGATTACGAGGGTGAGCTGGCAGTGGTCATCGGCAAGACGGCCAAAGATGTGGAGCCGGAGGATGCCGCCGCATATATTTTTGGCTATACCTGCGGCAATGATGTGACCGCCCGGGACTTGCAGCCCAAAAACGGCCAGTGGACCATCAGTAAGAGCTTTGACAGCTTTTTGCCTCTGGGTCCTTGGGTCGTTACTGATGCGGAACCGGGCAACTTAACCATCGAAACTTTTGTCAACGGCCAGCGAAAACAGCATTCTTCCACCGCCAACTTGATTTTCTCCGTGCCTGATTTGGTCTCTTATCTGAGCCAGGTCATGACCCTTTTGCCGGGCGACGTCATCCTCACCGGGACTCCCTCCGGTGTGGGGCCTTTGCAGGAAGGTGACCAGGTATCCGTGATCATCGAAGGCATCGGCCAGCTGGACAACCATGTGGTGATAAAAGATTAGAAAACGGTATCACATAACCTCTGGGCCATGACAAACTTTTATAGTCATAAAAGAGAAAAATACTGATAGAAAAAACAGAAGAGGTGAACCCATTGCCGGGGAATATCCTTGTTTGCGGCGGCGGAGCCGCCGGGATGATGGCTGCTATTGCCGCCGCCAGGCACGGCGCCAAAGTAACGCTCCTGGAAAAGAATGACAAGACGGGGCGTAAATTGAAGATCACCGGCAAAGGCCGCTGCAACGTGACCAATGTGGCCGGGATCCCGCAGATCATTGCCAATCTGCCCGGCAACGGGCAGTTTCTTTACGGCGCTTTGAACCGTTTTTCTAACGAAGCGGTAATGACCTTTTTTGAAGAACTGGACGTTCCCCTCAAAGTGGAGCGGGGCGGCAGGGTCTTTCCGGAATCCGACCGTGCAGGAGACGTGGTGGCGGCCTTAAACCGGGAAATGCACCGTTTGAAGGTGGAGGTATATTTGGGGAAATCCGTCGATACCATTTTGCTGGAAGACGGCATTGTCCGCGGCGCGGCGGCAGGCGGCGATCATTTTGCTGCCGACAAGGTGATTCTGGCCACCGGTGGAGCTTCGTATCCCGCCACCGGCTCGGACGGCAGCGGCTATACTGTGGCAAAAAAGGCGGGACATACCATCGTGCCCTTAAAGCCTTCCTTGGTGCCCCTGGTGAGCCCGGAGCCCTGGCTTCCGGAGGTGTCCGGTCTGGCTCTGAAAAACACAGCCGTAACCCTTTGGGCGGGGGACAAGCTTTTGGATCAGGATTTCGGCGAGATGCTTTTTACCCATTTCGGTTTATCCGGCCCGGTGATTTTGTCTTTGAGCAAAGCGGCTTGTGCCTGGTGGGAAAAGCATCCCCAAAAGCCTTTGACGGTAAAGATCAACTTAAAGCCCGCTTTGGACGCTTGCCAGCTGGATGCCCGTTTGCTGCGGGATTTTGCCAAATACAGCCGGAAACAGTTTCAGAACGCCCTGGGCGATCTGCTGCCAAAATCCCTTATTCCGATTATCGTTGCCCGCTCCGGCATTGCACCGGCTAAACCGGTGCATCAGATCAGCCGCGAGGAACGCGGCAGGTTTTTGGAGCTGTTGCAGCAGTTCCCTGTGACGGTGACAGGCCCGCGTCCCTTGGCGGAAGCCATCGTCACGGCGGGAGGCGTCAGTGTGCGGGAGGTCAATCCCAAAACTATGGAATCGAAGCTGGTATCCGGTTTGTACTTTGCCGGGGAGGTACTGGATGTAGACGGCTTTACCGGAGGATATAATTTGCAGGCAGCCTTTTCTTCCGGTTATGCGGCTGGTGTTTCCGCCGCCGCAGCGGTTGCGGAGGAAGAAAAACTGTAAGAAAACAAGAAAATAAGCACAGATTTTTCTTCTCGCAAATTCCAATGGTGTAAGGAGCAAAGTCAAAAGATCGCAACAAGACCACTTTCTCTGATCGCACCATAATGAAATAAAAGACCTCGTAAACAGTAGTTTTTTTGATGCAAGACCCCATAAAATGAGAGTTTGTATCACAGCGCCGGGTGACACCGGCGCTGTTTTTTTATGCCGGTGGACATAGGGCAAGCCGCGCGGTTAAAAGTATTAGATGTTTTTTAAGCAGACAGTTTTGGCAAAACGGTAATGTCGAAAGCATTTTCCCTTATGGTTCTTCGTTGTTGGTAATCTGACAAGTAATCGCAGCACAACCACTTTTATAGGAATGAAATACCTTCTTAACGGACAAACTAAGAGAACCTGGGAGCATGTCGGCATCAACTATAAATATACAAATTTGATAAGAACAATCGAACAAAAACAGAAAATCATTCAAGCCGGCAAATCTAGGAATATGTCATATGACCACTAAAAACCGTTTTCCGCGTTATTTTAAGCCGCCCCACACCGTTAGATCCGGAAATGCCTACCGGTATTCCCGGGCCAAAGGGTATATCCGGTAAGAAAACAGCGTTCAACCGGAATCGCTTGGAACATAAGAAAAAACGTTAAAAGCAGGGGGTAATATTATGTCTTGGCAAGAAGATAAATGGCGGCGCCGCTGGCGGCAAGGGGAAAAGACGGTGACCTGGAGCGTCTTTTTGATTTTGGCCTTGGTGGTGGCGTTGCAGTTCGATCTTATTGGCACCGGCGAGAGGGGTTCCCCCACCGGAGAAAGTTATCAGCCGGTCTTGCCGGCGGGCCGGGACGAAAGCCAATTATTCGGTACTTTGACACTGGAAGTAACAGGCGTGCAGTCCTTGTCCCAAGCTGTGGTTCTGGTCAATGGTCAGGAAACCCTGGCTTTTGAAACCGCTAAGGTGGTCTTGCGGGTATATCCCGGGGACGTAGTGGAGATCGACGCTTCCGCTTACAGCCGTACCTTAACCTTTCATCTGGTCAGCGCTTCTTCCAATATCCGCCTACAGAGCCTGAACCGCGAGATCACGGTGCACGGTGGCAAAAGCACGGTGGGTACAGTCACTTTCAAGTAGACAAAATCCCGGAAAGTGGGGTATAATAAACTAAATATCGGAAAATTGACGCATGGCTTGCGGCAGAATGGCAGGATGGGGGTACGGCAATGGAGAATATCAGCAAGAAGGTGGCAACGGCTGCCATAAAAATGGCCTTAACGGAAAGCCGCGAGGAGGAAAGAGAAGTAAAAGCTGTCCTGAGTGTTCAAGGCATCGCGGCGGCGGCGGTGGATTACGGTGGCGACAGCATATCCTGCATCCCTAAAGTCATTGAGCGGGCGGTGGTGGCTGCCAAACGGGAAGGGGTCATTCATGGCACACACCCGGAAGAAGGCGCTATCGCAGGAGCGACTCACGAGGCTCTGTCACAACTTATCGCCAAATCCTTAGGCCTAAACGTGGGCGGCAAGGTGGGCATTGCCCGCCAGGGCGATCATATCAGCGTATGCATTCTTTTTGGCATCGGCCTTTTGCATTTAAACGAAGTGGGTATTGGTTTGGCGCACCGCGCCGTCAACGGTTAAACGCGTTTTTACGCCTGACGGAAATCAAAGAACGAGGGAGCGGGAGAATGTTCTTATATGTTGCCGGAATCCTGAATCAAGAAGACGCGGTGTGGGCCGCCTCCCGGAAGGTTTCTGCCATTGGCGTTGCTTTATCTTATCGAAAAGGCGCCTTGCAGGCTGAGGCTGCCCGGGAACTTTTTTTAGGGCTGCCCCAGGACATCCTGCGGGTCGGCATCTTTCGCGGGGAACCTCTTTTTCATGTGTTTGAGCTTGCTACTTTCTGTGCCTTGGATATTTTGCATTTCGTGGATACGCCTGCCGGAGCAGTGCGCAGTGAAGGGCAGCGTATTTTTTTTGAAAGTGAAAATGAGACGGCGGGCGACGTACTGATCCGTTCCGCCACCTCTTACCGTCAGGGCATGATTTCCCGGGCAGGCGATGAGTCCCTGCTGCTTGCCGGGGATCTTACGCTTTCCCAGTGGCGGCAGACCTTTCTTTGCTGTAAGCCTTATGGCATCATGCTGGATCGGAAGGGAAAAAATTGTGAAGAGGTGCTGACATGGTTCCAAAATCAATCATCGCCATTGACGGACCTGCGGGAGCGGGAAAAAGTACCATCGCCAAAGCGGTAGCCAAAGAATTGGGATATTTATACATTGACACCGGCGCCATGTACCGGGCCGTCGCCTGGGCCGCTTTGCAGCGTGGCATTGCCTTAGATGACGCAGAGGCCCTGACAGCTCTTGCTAAAGACGGGATTGTTGCCCTGGAATCCTCTCCGGAAGGGTATAAGGTTTTTTTTAACGGCGAAGATATTTCGCAGGTCATCCGCACGCCGGAGGTTTCCGCGGCATCTTCTCCCGTTTCCGCCGTACCCGGCGTCAGACAGTATCTAGTGGCACAGCAGCAGCGCATGGCGGCTGGCGGGCATGTGGTGATGGACGGCAGGGATATTGGTACTAAGGTGCTGCCCCATGCCGATTGCAAGATCTTTCTTACGGCGGATGCCGGAGAGAGAGCCAAACGGCGCTGTCTGGAATTGCAATCCAAAGGTATTGTGGCTCATATTGCTCAGGTGAAGCAAGAGATCATAGAGCGGGATCTGCGGGATAGCACCCGCGCTCATTCGCCGCTCTTGCAGGCGGAGGACGCCGTATTAGTCGACACTACCCATCTGGATATTCCCCAGGTCATCGCACGGGTTCTGGAACTGGCGGGAGCATAAAAACACACTCTGAAAAAGCCGCTTTCCACCTCTTGCGGCAGGAAATCTGCCAGGCGGATGAAAAAATAACCGTCTAAGTCATGAGTGCCTGATTGCAAAGGCGCGTCAGTACCGGAAAATATCGCGGGTTGGGCTGAAGACGCATTCGGCCCCTTGATAGCGATTATCCTGAATCATAGCTGAGGAGTTTTTTTATGATATATCATATTGTACGGGCTTTGGTTACTTTTTGGGCCAGACTGACGGGTTGCCGGTTTTTCGGTTTGGAACATATTCCCCGGGAAGGAGCGGCCATCCTCATCTCGAACCATATCAGCAACATGGATCCGATCTTGTTGGCTTGCGCCACCAAACGGCAGATCCGCTTTATGGCCAAATCGGAATTTTTTGAAAATAAATTTATTAAAAAAGTATTTGGACTAGCCGGAGCCTTTTCAGTTTCCCGGGGGGAGAATGATATTGCCGCTTTAAAAAAAGCAGTGAGCATTTTGAGAGAAAACGAACTTGTGGGCATTTTTCCTGAAGGGCACCGCAATCTGACCAGCGAATTGCATCCATTCAAAAAAGGCGTGACCTTAATTGCACATAAAAGCCAGGTATCGGTGATTCCTCTGGCAGTTCAACATAGCGGCAACTTTTTTTGTTTTTGGCGGCGGCCCCGTCCTTGCCTGATCGTAGGGGCGCCTATGCTGATGCCGGTAGGCCGGACTCCCGACATGCTGGAGCACTTTACTGCCGTATTTCAGGAGGCGGTGGCGGAATTAAAAACCCAGCTGAATGATTAGCTGTTTTTTCGGAATAATAAGGCATATCCTGTTGAGAGGGCAGGAAATAAGGATTTTCTATCGAATATACCTAAAATTAGCTATCAATTAATAAAGGTGTTGATCTTCTTCGTGCCAGTTTTGTTGGCGGAGCATGCGGGTTTTTGTTTCGGAGTCAAACGGGCTATCCAGATGGCGCAGGATGCTGCCGCGGCCAAAGGCGTGGTGTACTCTTTGGGCTCGTTAATTCATAATGCGCGGGAAATCCAACGGCTGCAAAGTCAGAATATCCTGCCTGTAGCTGATTTGGCGGAGATCCCGGCCGGTGGTACCGTGCTGATTCGTACCCACGGGGTTTCGCCAGAGGTGTTTGACCGTTGCCGTGAGTTGGGTCTTGAGGTGGTGGATGCCACCTGTCCTTTTGTGGCGAAGGCCCAGGCTCTTGCCGCCAGCCTGGCGGAACAGGGCCGGCCTGTTATTATTTTGGGAGATGCCGGTCACCCGGAAGTGGAAGGTCTGGTGGGTTGGTCCTTGGGTCATGCCTATGTGGTTAATGCCCCGGAGGATGTTGTCCAATTACCATCTCTTCAAGGCGCCGGCCTTTTGGCTCAAACAACACAGACGAAGGAAAACTGGCAGGAAATCAGCGGGCTTTTAGCTGAGAAATATCCTGATTTGATCTTATATAATACCATTTGTGCCGCTACAGCCGAACGGCAAAAAGCGGTGAAGGACTTGGCCGGTCAGGTGGATATTATGTTGGTACTGGGCGGTAAAAACAGCGCCAACACGCAAAAACTATGGCATATTTGTCAGCTCCAGGGGGTCAGCGCCTATGCCATTGAGGGCGGCGACCAATTGGAACCGACATTATTTGCGCCCGCGGCGAAAATCGGTATCGCTGCCGGGGCATCAACACCAGATTGGATAATTGAGGAGGTTGTGGGGAAGATGGAGGAAATGGAAAAAGTATTGCAAGCAGAAGAGGCGGCGGAAAATAAGGCGGCAGAAACCCCGGCTGAAGATGTGGCGGCGCAAACAGCTGCGGATTCGGACATCAGTCAACCAGTGGAAGGGGCGGCTCCGGCGGCCGTTGCGGAAGCGGAAGCAGAAGCAGTAGAGACAGCCGCCGAAGAAGGAATAGAACCAACCTTTGAAGAAGCCTATGGCAAGGACATCCAAGACCTGAAGGATATCCGCCGCGGCGCCCGGGTGACCGGTAAGATCGTGCAGATCCGAGATGATGAAATCTTGGTTGACATTGGCGGCAAATCCGAAGGCGTGGTGCCCAGCGCCGAGCTTTTGCCTGAGGAAGCCGCAAATATAAGAAGCGCCTTTACGGTTGGACAGGAAATTGAAGTCCTAATCCTCAAAAGAGAAAACAAAGAAGGTTATCCCGTATTGTCGAAACGCCGGGTAGATCAGGATTTGATTTGGGAAAAATTAGCCGATATCAAAGCAGGCGGCGCTTCCATTACCGGCACGGTGGTGGAAGTGGTCAAAGGCGGTATCCTGGTTGATGTGGGCATCCGCGGTTTTGTTCCGGCCTCTTTGGTGGATATGAATTTTGTGGAAGATTTAAACACCTATGTGGGTAAAAAATTGACCATGAAGATTCTGGATTGCGAAAAATCCCACAATAAACTGGTTCTTTCACCTAAAGCGGTCTTTTTGGAAGAAGCCCGCAAGAAGAAGGCCGAGACTTGGGAAACTCTGGAAGAAGGCCAGGTCAAAGAGGGTATCGTGCGCCGTTTGACCTCTTTTGGCGCCTTTGTGGATATCGGCGGTGTTGACGGCTTGCTGCATGTTTCTGAAATGGCCTGGTATCGCGTAAACCATCCTTCCGATATTTTGAAGGAAGGGGACGAGATTAAAGTTATTATCCTTGGCGTAGACCGGGAAAACGAAAAAATCTCCCTGGGATTAAAACAACTGGTTGCCAATCCCTGGAGCATTGCCAGTGAAAAATATCCCGAAGGCAGCATTATTACCGCTAAGGTTATGCGCACCGCACCCTTCGGCGCTTTCGTGCAAGTAGAGCCCGGCGTAGAAGGATTGGTGCATATTTCCCAGTTGGCCCGTCATCGGGTGGAAAAGACTGAGGATGTGGTAAAACCGGGTGATGAAGTACAAGTAAAGATACTTTCCATTGATACCGAAAACAAACGAATGAGCTTGTCCATCCGGGAAACCCTGCCCGAAGAACCGTCGGCGGTTCCGGCGGCGGAAGAAGCCAAAGCGGAAGAAACCAAAGCAACGGAATCCAATGCCGAAGTGAACTTCGGCGATGGGGAGCAAGGCTTTACCATCGGCGATGTGTTAGGGAAAAACGACGCGGAATAGGTTTTTTCCGGTAAATGAATCAAGAGGACCCATGCTCTGCCCTAAAGAGCATGGGTCTTTTCGGCTTACAGGCTGTTTACGGCAATGCAACGCCGCTAATCGGCTTTTGCCGACCGGTGTGGGATTAGTAAGATCCGCTTTTTACAAAATAAAAGCGGGTGCAGCCTTTTTTAATGAAATATAAAAGAAATAAAAGAAACGAAGGAAAAACCAAAGCGGAGCGGCGCAGAAAGTTGGCAGGGCGGCCCCGGCGGCGAAAGAATCTCAAGAGAAAAAGTCACTGAGCGGAAGAATTACAGGAAATCACAGGGAAACCCGGGAGAGAGAAGGAGCTATGGACAGAGTGATCCTGCATTGCGATTTGAATGCCTTTTTTGCCTCTGTGGAGGCCTTATACCGGCCGGAACTGAACCAAGGACCCATGGCGGTCTGCGGTGATCCTGAGAGCCGGCACGGCATTATTTTGGCCAAAAACGAGCAAGCCAAAGCCTATGGCGTCAAAACGGCGGAAACGGTCTGGCAGGCCAAACGCAAATGTCCCTCTCTGGCCTTAGTGCCGCCTCACCATAACCGCTACCGCTTGTATTCGCAAAAAGTCAATGAGATCTACCGCCGTTTTACCGACCAGGTGGAACCTTTCGGCATTGATGAATCCTGGCTGGACGTCACCGGCAGCCTGGGGCTTTTTGGCGACGGCCTTACCATTGCCCATACCATCCGTCGTACGGTGAAAGAGGAGTTGGGGCTGACCGTTTCCATCGGAGTGTCCTTCAATAAAATATTTGCCAAGCTGGGCAGCGATTATAAAAAGCCCGATGCAGTCACGGTCATCAGCCGGGACAGTTTTGCCGATATCGTCTTTCCTTTGCCCGTTTCTGATCTGCTCTTTGTGGGAAAGGCAACGGCGGAAAAATTGGCAGCTTTCGGCATCAAAACCATCGGCCAATTGGCCAAAACAGATGCCGGCACCTTAGCGGCTTTGCTAGGCAAGCATGGCGAACAGCTGTTTTATTATGCCAACGGTCTGGATAACGATCCGGTGAAAACGGAAGAGGAAATGGAAGGGATCAAATCGGTGGGTAACGGCGTGACCTTCCGGCGCAATCTGGTGGGCTGGGAGGATATCAAAACCGGTGCTTTGGCTCTTGCCGAGACGGTAGCGGGCCGTTTGCGCCGTTACGGCCTGAAATGCTGCGCTTTGCAGGTGACTCTGAAAGATCCCGATTTTCGGACCATCGACAGGCAAAAACAGCTGGCAAAGCCCACCTGGCTGACCCAGGAAATCTACGAAAACGCCTTGGAACTCATTGAAAAATCCTGGAATGTGCAAAACCCCATCCGCTTATTGACCATTACAGGTATCCGCCTGGTGGATGCCGAAAAAGGCGAACAGCTGGACTTTTTTGACCATGAGCGGCGGCAAAAACTGGAGGCTCTGGATCAATCTGTCGATCAGATCCGGCGGAAATACGGCAAAACCATGGTACAACGGGCTGCTATCCTCCAAAATGATCTGGGCATTCGGGACCGGGAAGAGGAAATTGACACAAAAGAGCCAAAAGAGCCAAAAGAGCCAAAAGAGCCAAAAGAGCCAAAAGAGCCGGAAGAATAAGGCGGCATAAGCAATATAAGCAATAAAAGAAGCACAAGCAATAAAAGAAAGCAGCGCAACACCAAGAAAGCGGAAGAGCGAAGTCGGCCGAAGCGGGTGAAATCCGGCTAAATCAAGTTAAATCAGGAAAAATCGGATCAAAATCCGATAAAAATCCGACAAAATGAATTCACTTCGTATATGATTAAAATTAAAAAATTTTATGAAAGGATGAAATAAAATAGGGTGGGCACGATACTTTCCATCCCACATCAATAAAAAATCTCTGCAGCTGCCGGACTTCTTTTGATAAAAATGACCGCATTGGGCATAATAAGGCAAATAAAAACATTTCGGAAAGTATTTCCAACAATATTTTGAGTAATATTTCGGGTAATATTTCGAGCAATATTTAGGAAATACTTTTGCAAGAGGAGTGATTCTGATGCCTTCTTTGCCCTGGGGCGTTATTGTGCTGATGATATTGGCGTTGGTTTTATATTTGCAAGGCTTGCAAAACGCTTTGACCGCTTGGCGGCTTTCTTTGGATATGGCGCTGGTCATCATTCTTCTGCTTATCACCGCCAATTTTTTGACCATCCCCTTTAGCGCAGGCGGTGAAAGGGTGAACTTCCATGGTGGCAGCCTGCTATTATTCTTTTTTGTCTTTTTGCTTTGGTACTTTCAGGGAGGCAAGGCCAAGCTGGCCTGGCTTTTTGCCGGTGTGGGGCTTGCAGCCGGGGTTGTGGTTTTGAATGTGCTAAGCCAAAATTTTTGGACGACGGCATGGTTGGATCCCTATTGGCTTTTGCCTTTGTTGACGGCTTCTTTGGCGGTAATTTTGACCCGAAATATGGCGGGCGTGGTCTTTATCACGGCATTTTCCCTTTTGCTGGGTCAGGCTGCCACCGCTTTTTATTATAATCTGACGGCGGGGACCTGGCTTACTATCGGCAATCAGAGCACCTTTGATATGGCGGTTCTGGGCGCGGTACTGGCAGGCTTATTGGTGGCATTGGCCCAGCTTATGGCTGTACGCCGTTTTGCTTGCCATGAGAAACACCTCCAATCATAAAAAATAATAAAAATGCTGTCGTGTGACAGCATTTTTTTATTGACATTGTTGATATTAAAGTGATATCATTTATCTATCAAATTCGGAGGTACTGGCATGATAACAGAAAAAGAAGCAAAAAAAATGAACGGATTTATCGGGATTGTTTTCATGATTCTTCTTTTAGCGGGAGCAGTGGTATCTTTCATTCAGCTGTCCTTTGTTCTGGGAATCATCTGTGTGGCGGTGTTTTTAGTGGTGGCTTCGGGCATCGTGATTGTTTTACCCAATAACGCGGCGGTCTTGACCTTTTTCGGTTCCTATATCGGCTGCATTCGGCAAAGCGGCATCTGGATGGTGACCCCTTTTGCTATTTCCAAAAAAGTGTCCCTGCGGGTACGCAACTTCAACAGCGAAAGACTGAAGGTCAACGATATCAACGGCAACCCTATCGAAATCGCTACCGTGGTTGTCTTTAAAGTCACCGACCCGGCCAGAGCCATGTTTGATGTGGACAATTATGAATCCTTTGTGGAGATCCAGAGCGAAACAGCTTTACGCCATGTGGCGGCCAAGTATCCTTATGACAACTTTCAGGAAGGCGGCCAATCCTTGCGGAGCAATGCCGATGAGGTGGGTGCCGAGCTTTTGGCGGAATTGACGCAGCGGCTGGCTGTGGCCGGCGTGGAAGTGATGGAAGCCCGTCTCACCCATTTGGCTTATGCCACGGAGATCGCCAGCGCTATGCTTCAGCGGCAGCAGGCGGAAGCCATCCTGGCCGCGCGGCAAATCATTGTGGAAGGTGCCGTAGGCATGGCACAGATGGCAATCGAAAAGCTGGAAGCAGACGGCAGCCTGAACCTGGATGAAGAAAGAAAAATGGCAATGATCAATAATCTTTTGGTGGCTATTGTTTCCGACCGTTCCGCGCAGCCCATTATCAATACCGGCAGTCTCTACTAAAAGGAGGCTCGCCCATGGCTGTAAAAAAGAATTTTGCCTTGCGTCTTGACCCCCAGGTCTATCTGGCTTTGGAAGCTTGGGCGGGAGATGAGTTCCGCAGCGTGAACAGTCATATTGAATATTTGTTGCGGGAAGCCTTATTCAAGGCCGGCAAGCTGCCGCAAAAGAAATCATCCCCTAAAACCAAAACGACGGCGGAAAAATGAAGCTGACAAGACGTCGCGGGTACTTTGGGGGATGCTAGACGGCATAAAAGCAGTGACCAAAGTGTTGAAAAAGAAGATACATCGAGAAGGAACAAATACAAGCAGGGAAAAGCGCCGCTTTTTTCTGCTTTGTTTTGTACTGGCGGCAAATTTGTGCTAAAATAAAAAAGGATTCAAATTATTGGGAAATTGGGAGATGTAAAAATTGATTATCAAAAATGAAAAAGAGCTGGAAGCAATGAAAAAGATTGGCCGCATCGTAGCCAATATCCTGCAGGAAATGGCCGCCGCCACCCAGGTGGGCATGACCACCCGGGAGCTGGATCAAATCTGTGCCTCAGGCCTGGCGCGGTACGGCGCTATTTCCGCACCCATTGGAGAATACAATTTCCCTGGCTACAGCTGCATCAGCATTAACGATGAGATCGCTCACGGCATCCCTGGGGAAAGGATCATCCGCCCGGGGGATATGGTGAATTTGGATGTTTCCGCTTCTTATGCCGGTTATTTTGCTGACAGCGGTATGACGCTTCTAATGCCTCCTGAAGATAAAGTGGGCAAGCGGCTTCTGGCAGCTTCCCGCAAAGCGCTGGAAAACTCCATTGCCCAGGCGGTGGCAGGCAGAAGGCTTTCCGCTATCGGGAAAGCTTCTGAGGAGACCGCCAAGGCCTTTGGCTTCAAGACCATCCGGAATCTTTGCGGTCATGGCGTGGGGCATACCCTGCACGACGAACCGGAGATGATCAATAATTATTATGACCCCCGCGATACCAGGATCTTGGAGGAAGGGCTTGTCATTGCCATAGAACCTTTTATATCCGAAAAAGAGAACCACGTGATCGAACAAAAGGACGGCTGGACCCTGAAGACACCCAAAGGCACCAGGGCGGTTCAATTCGAACATACGGTGATGGTGACCAAAGGAAAACCGATGATTTTGACTTTGCCGGGCGAGGTGTCTTAGGCCAAAGGAAGGCGCCGTGAGCGCGGGTCGTTTGCTTTTGCCGGTGCTAAGGATGCGGCTGCAAAACCAAAAAACACCGGAAAGCCGCAAACGAAGCCTGATCGAACCTAAAAACGATTCTTAAAACGGCGGCAGCATCCGGGAAACCGAGCTATATAGGCGGCAGTGCTGGAATACGAAACAGCGAGGGAGGAAATGCTGTGTGGATGACCGAACAAGAAAAGGGTGCGTTTCCTGAGCTACCAAAGCCTTCGGAGCCAATTGGCTCAGATGAAAAAGATGGCAAAAGAAAAAAAGTGCCGCTTCCTGCGCCACAGCCTGTAAAGGGCGTTGATTCACGGGTCCTGGATTTTCTGGCGTTGGGGTTGGTGCTGCTTTTACTGGTGCTGTTTTGGTATTATTACCCCCAAATGCCGACCAAAGTGCCTGTCTATTTCGGCGCGGAGGGTCAGGTGTCCGCCTGGAGCCGGCGGAGCTTTTTAGGGATCTACCCCATATTGGGTCTGGTATTCTTCCTAGTGCTGACTAGGCTGATCCGGCGGCCGGATATCCTGAATTTCGGGCCTGTGAAAATTACCCAGCAAAATTATGTCAAGCAATATCAAATGGCTCGTAAATTTCTCATGCTCTTACGGTTTTTGATGCTGGGTCTTTTGAATATAATGTTTTATAATACCGCTTATGCCGCCTTATCGGGGCAGGTGCTGATTACGGACAGCATTACCACAGTGCTAGGATTGGCTATTTTGATTTCGCCTTTTATCTGGCGCAGCATGGCGGCAAGGTTATAAAAAAGAGATGTTGTGTAAGGAGGATAGGATATGAAAGTAATTTTATTGAGCGGCAGTCCCCGGGCGCAAGGCAACACCATGCAGGTTCTGGCGGAATGTGCCAAAGTGCTGGAAGAAGCTGGATTGGAAACGGAGATCCTCACTTTGTCCGGCAAGACTATCGCCGGTTGTAAAGCTTGTAACTCCTGTAAGAAAACAGGTTCTTGCGTCATCAAAGATGATTTTAATGAGATGGCTGAAAAAATAAAAGACGCCGAAGGCTTTATTGTGGGTTCGCCGGTCTATTTCGGCACAGCCCGGGGCGATGTGATGAACTTTCTACAACGGCTGGGCATGATCTCCTACGGCAGTTCCAATTGGTTGGCGGGAAAAGTCGGCGGACCTGTTGTGGTAGGCCGCCGGGGCGGCCATACCGCCACCCTTCAGGAAATGTTGATGTTCTTCTTTATCAACGGCATGACGGTGCCGGGTTCTTCTTATTGGAATATCCTCTTCGGCAAGTTGCCGGGAGAAGCTATGCAGGATGAAGAGGGTGTCCGGGTTACCCGCACCTTTGCCGCCAATGTGGCGGACTTGATTCATAAAATCAACGGCTAAAAAAACAGCGGTCCTGTACAGGACCGCTGTTTTTGTGTGGAAGTAACGAGAGGTGCAGGCCTACCGGTTTTTATTCAATGCGGAGGCGCTTGACGGATCAAAAAACCCCACGCGATGCGTGGGGACAGGATTGTGATTGTTAAACAGATTTTAAAACCATTTGCGCTTTTTGAAGAGAATAAGACATATCGCTACCACGATCACACTGATGATGATTATCATGGGATAGCCGAAGCGCCACTGCAATTCCGGCATGGGAAAATTCATGCCGTACCAGCCCACCAAGAGCGTGAGGGGTAAAAAAATCGCAGCGACCACAGTAAAAAGGCGCATGGTATCGTTTAAGTTGATATCTACCTGAGCCTGGTAGGCTTCCCGAATCTGCGTGGCGTAATCTCTGAGGTGTAGCACGGTATGGAATAGGCGGTCGATGCGGTTGGTCTGCATGCGGAAATAACGCAGCTGTTTTTTGGAAAACAGATTATTTTCGTTTTCTTCAATGGCTTCCCCGATCAAAAAGAGCTGCTCATAATAGCGCTTCCAAATCAAAAGCTTTTTACGCAAAGCAATGATGGCTTTGATATAATCCTCCGTACGGGAGGTAATGAGGTTTTCCTCCAGCTCGAAGATCTCTTGTTCGATATTGTCCAAAAGCAGGTGGTCATTGATGGTAAGAGCGTTAAAATAATCATAAAGCAGCTTTTCCAGAGCCGTATTCTCATCCTCGGCAAGGAGGGTGGCGGCTAAGATCTTTTTGATCTTTTCCGGTTCCCGGCTGACGAAGACCAAAAGACGCTTGGTAAAGTAAATGCAGACTTTTTCCTGCTCCGATTGGGGATTGCTTGGATTTGGAATGTTTAAGGCGATATAGTCTAAGCCTTCGTGGCTTTCAAACTTTAGCGGGGCGTAAATTTTGGCTTCCTGGAGGATGGCTTCGCCAATGGGAAGGTATGGTTTTGCCGCTTCCATTTGGTTGAAGTGTAAAAGGCAAAGATAGGGGGATGTGCCATCGGTCGCAATCTTTTGAAATGCGGCGGTATTGGCGGCGGGGTTTTCCAGAAGAGCAATCATAAACGATCCTCCTTCCTAAAAAACGCTATGAGCAGAGACGCCTTCAGGCAAGTCAAGAAGCCCAGCGGCTGTTTCGCGCTTGTCTTCTGGCCTGTTCCCTGCGGCGTTCCGGGATGGCCAAAAGCCAGGACAAGAAATATCCGGCAAAAGCCGCCAGGATGATCAAGGCCAGCTTCAAGATAGTTCCTTTTACGGAAAGGGTGCTACCGTCCAAAACGCTTTGCTTGCTTTCATAAAAACAAAAACAGAAAAATATCAAGGCCAGGATAGCGGCGGGCAGCGGACTTTTGCCACGGATGATGAGGCTGGAGACAAAAGCGCCTATGGTGACGGACAATAAGAGAATCAAAAGCGGCGTGGTGGTGGAATATTCAATGTCCATCTTAGTCAGAAAGACAACGCCGGTATAAATCAACATACCGAGGAACAGGATGATGAGAGAAACAATAAACCCTAACATCGTCACGGGAAAGATTTTAAAGGAACGGCGGGGCCGCTTTTTTAGTCTCCCGGAAGAAAGCGTTCCGGCGCGCCCGGTTTTTTTCTTGAATGAATTGACAGAAAACATTAAAAAAACCCCATTTCAGACAAAATCTATTTAGCTTTCGCTGAATGCAAGGAAAATTCCTGCCCCTTGTTTGATGATTCCGTGAAATATATTCTTAAATTTATTAAATTAAAAATTTTACATAAAAAAGACGCTTTTTTTATAATCAATTACAAAGATGCAGGCGACGGTCTTTTACCGATTGTAACCTGCGATCATCGGGCATATAATAAATCTTGTTAGTGTTCGCGGCAAAAGGAGTCCGGTTTAGGACGTTTTCGTTGTGGCATAAGCTGTTTTTTGCTGCCGGGGGCGTTGGAACAATGAAACCAAGGGGGAAAATGATTAGGTAATACGGGAAAAGGGGCTATAATAACTTTAATTGTTGCCGCGCTTTTGGCCTTGGAATCCGCGATGGTAAAGATGTGTTATACCGGTGGCTTTAACGCCAGCATCCTGGCTTTTCGGATGATTTTGGGCGTTGCTTTTTTTCTCACCGGTTCGCTGATTGGCCGTCAAAAAATAGCTTTGCCCCGTAAGCACTGGGGTTATGCGGCATTTTTGATCACGGTATATTTCTTTACCTGCCGGAACTATTATCTGGCCATTGGCAAACTGCCCATGGCCACGGCTGTTTTGTTCTTTTTCTTTATCCTGTGTTTACCGCGCTGATCGCCTGACTTTGGCGACGAGAGAAACCGGGCCTGGGCAAGGTTTGCTTTGCGGCTTCGAAGAGTTGGCGCCGCCCCTACGCTCAACCAGCCAGGCCGGAAAGTCGGAGATTGATTACTTTGGGGGTCTGGAAACGATAAAACCCCTTTCTTGTAAAATAAAGGCGATTATACTATAATGATATCAGCTGTTATGATATCAGGTAAATAGTGTGCATGCCTTGCGGTGCCGGGTATTTATTTGGCCGGTTCAGACGGGAATCTGCGGGATTGGGAAATCAAAAGAAAGTGATGGTGCGACAGCGCGATGATAACGGAAAATATCAGGCAACCATGGAACAAATTGGTACTCTTTCGGGAACTGTTGGAAAAGCCGGTTGCCGGCTGCCGGGCAACGGGAGGCATGGGCGAGGAATATTGGAGCGTCCTGCTTCAGGAAGCTGGAAAACGCCGGTTGGGCGGCGTGCTGTCCACGGCTTGCCTGGCGGATGAATTGTTGCTGCTGGAAAATAATTTTACCAGACTTTTGTCTGTAGTCCCCTTTGAACAGTTGCCGGAGGAACTGCAAAATGCGGCGGTGACGGAAATCGCTTTGCTGCAAAAGGAAAACGCCAATAAGACTCCGGAATGGCTCAGTGCCTGGCCGGTGGCGGCACCGGAACCCCAATGGCTCAGACTATGGCCCCAAGCCAAAGGCGCGCCGGTAGACGGCGTCCGTTTCCAAAGGGTGCGGGAAAGCGTGACAGAAGGCTTTGTAAGCCTTGCGCCGGACAAGCTGATGCAATTGCTCGCCGCCGCCTATTATCAGCTTGGGACGGGCTATATGGCCCGTTACACATCCTTTCGTTGGGAAGGCAAGCTTTTGGGAATCAGCGAGCCGGACCTCGTTACTTTGGAGCAGTTGGTGGGATACGAGCATCACAAAGCCGTCCTTTGCCGGAATACCGCCGGTTTCTTGAAGCATGGCAAAGGCAATAATGTCCTATTGTATGGGGAGCGGGGCACCGGCAAGTCCTCTATGATCAAAGCGGTGGCCAATCTTTACCGGGAAGAGGGCCTTTATCTCATCGAACTGCGGCAGCGTCATGTGGATACCTTTTGGGAGCTTTTGGAGCTGTTGCGGGCCAAGCCCTTGCAGCATTTTATCATTTACATCGATGATCTTTCCTTTGACCGGGGCGACGGCGATTACCGTTCCTTTAAGGGCATCATGGAAGGAGGCGCTGCCGCGATTCCGCAAAACGTGCTGCTTTATGCCACTTCCAACCGCAGGCATTTGATCCATGAGAGCTGGTGCGACCGGGAGGAAGCCACGGAGGAAGTGCGGGTGGGGGATACCATGTCGGAGAAGCTCTCTTTATCCGACCGCTTTGGCGTGACTTTGGTATTCCTGTCTCCCGACCAGGAGGAATATCTCAACATCGTACGGGGCATTGCCGCCATGGAAAAGATCGCTATGCCGGATGAACGATTGTGTCAGGAGGCGCTTAACTGGGCCATGTGGCAAAACGCCCGCTCCGGACGTACCGCCCGGCAATTCATCACCAGTTTGCAGGGACAAGGTTATTAATCATTGGTTTTTTCTAAAATCAGTGAACCATAAGGCCGCTTGAGCAAAGGTGACGGCAGGCCGCGGACTTTAAATAAGAATATGGTCAAGGCGGGGCCCCGAAAGGGGCCCTTTTTTGATGAGGTTTTTGTGTGTCCGGAAAATTGTGCTGATTTTGCCGGGTTTTCCCAGAAATCGGGCAAAAAAAGTGATGGGTAACGTTCCTGAAAATTCAGCTTGGCATAGAAGAAAAAATATATGGGACTTATCAGGCGGTATGCGCAATCCTGAATCTGACCCTCGCCGTCAAGGGTCGATTTTTGCGGGTTCTTTTGCTTTGACAGCCAAAATATGTTGTGCTAATATGGGGGGCGTTTGAAGAGCGGGAAGTTCGTATCGGGTTCCCGCCAAAAATTTGGGGAGGTCAAAAAAATGTTCAGAAAAAGTTTCAAGGTTTTAGTAATTGGCATGATATTGGTTGTGGCTTTGGCCGCATTTGCCGGTTGCGGCAATGCCGCCGGCAAGGATGCTTCCACCGGTGCCACCACGGAAGGAACTACGGATAGCGCAACCACCGACAGCACTTTTGAGTCTACGGACAACGCGCCCACCGACAACACCACGCCGGGGACTACGGATTCCACATTTGACGACAGCGCTGCTCCCGGAACCTCGGATAATGTGTTCACCGATAGCGCTCCCACTCTTACCGACGGCGATACAACTGGTGCAGATACCGCTCAGTAGGGAAGGTCTGCATTACTTGAAGCTGCCCGATCTGTACCATGGTCTGTATCGTGGTCGGTTCCATGGACAATTGTCAAACCGGCGGAGCGAACAGTGGTCCAATAACATATGAAAAAGTAAAACAAGCTGTTCCTATAGGGGACAGCTTGTTTTTTATCGACAGGCAATCAGGCTTGCCGAGGGGGCAATTGAAGTGAATCGGCGGTTTTATAACTTTACCGGCCGGGATATTGCGGTTTTGCGTGGGGCTTTTTCTTATTAGCCTCATTCAATTTCCAATTTCCCAAGGTGCAAGAGGCAATCATGGGATGAGCGATCACACAGTTCAGGAGTGGATAAAGCAAAGGGTGCGCGAGAGACGGGATGACAAAATTTAGTTTTAAGGTTGGGGCTCAGGTATCCCAAATGACTCCGCATGATTCCAATGATCTCTGATTATCCTAAGATGATCTCATGGTATACTTTTTTGCCTTTCCGGAGGAGCAGGCGGTTGTCGGTGAAATCGGCTAAGGTGATTAAACGGCCGTAATCATTGATGACTTGGTTATTGAGGTAGATGCCGCCTCCGTCTACCAAACGGCGTCCTTCGCTCTTAGACGAGATCAGGCCGGCTTTGGTGAGAAGAGCCAGAATATCCATGCCGTCTTTGAACTCCGCTGCCGATACAGTGGTGCCGGGAAGCTCCGCGTCGGCGCCGCTGCCGAACAAGGCTTCGGCGGCCGCTTTGGCTTTATCGGCTTCCTCGCTGCCGTGTATCAGCTTGGTGACCTCATAGGCCAGGACTTTTTTAGCTTCGTTAATGGCGGAATCCTCCAAGGCGCCCAGACGGTTGACTTCCGTCATGGGCAAAAAGGTCAGGAGAGCCAGACAATTTTTTACATCGGCATCGTCAATGTTACGCCAGTATTGGTAAAAGTCATAGGGGCTGGTTTTTTCGGGATCCAGCCATAAAGCGCCGCTTTCCGTCTTACCCATCTTCTTGCCGGAAGCGGTGGTCAGAAGCTTGAAGGTGAGGCCGTAGACCTGCCGGCTTTCCACCCGGCGCACCAGATCCACCCCGAACAGGATATTGGACCACTGGTCGTTGCCGCCTAATTGCAGCTGGCAGTGGTAGCGCTTGAAAAGCTCCAGGAAATCATAGCTTTGCATCAGCATATAGTTGAATTCCAAAAAAGATAGGCCGTGCTCCATCCTGGATTTGAAGCATTCCGCGTCCAGCATCCGGTTAACGGAGAAATGGCGACCGATGTCCCGGATAAATTCAATATAATTGAGGTTTAAGAGCCAGTCGCCGTTGTCCACCATAATGGCGGCATCATCCCCGAAACGGATGAAACGGCTCATTTGTTTTTTGAAAGATTCCACATTGTAGCGGATCTGTTCTTTCGTCAGCATCTTCCGCATGTCGGTGCGGCCCGAAGGGTCGCCCACCATGCCGGTGCCGCCGCCGAATAAAGCGATGGGACGGTGTCCGGCTTGTTGCATGTGCATCATGACCATGATCTGGATAAAGTGACCGACATGCAGGCTGTCTGCGGTGGGGTCAAAGCCTATATAAAAAGTAACAGACTCCCGGCCTAACAATTCTCTGATTGCTTCGGCGTCGGTGGACTGCTCCACATAGCCCCTTTCGGTCAGGACATCAAATACGTTTTGCATGTGACAAATCTCCTTTTATATCATATAAAGCGTGCTACCTTACAATCATAGTGTTTGCCGGCTTTATTGTCAAGGAGAAATAAGGTGAGGAGAGTCAAACTAACCCGCCTCGGCTTTGCTTAATCCGCGTTTTGCGTTGTTAACATCCTAGTATGTAACATCTAAAATTATCATATAGCGGCAAGGATGTTTTGCGTAGGACAAGGCGGAGGATTGAAGAATATCTATTGGTATTCCCATTGACGGCAACGCCCTATTGCACAAAACAGGACGCCGATACAGGATTAGGTCTTATAAAGTATTTGGCATGCGTAAAGGATAGCGTCATCCTCTGCCTAGCAAAATACAAATTCCCTGGGGCGGAGGTCGATGCATTTTTTACTTGAGAAGCGCGAAAGAAAAGGCAGACACCGCCGCTTTACTTGCTGTAAAGCAAGGAGGATAACCCCGTATGGAGTGCTTCTCTCGTGCAAAAAACCGGGTTGGGTTCGATTTCGCTCACCTTAAGCTTGAAGCCACAAATTAAACTGTTGTATAATAAAGTCATTCTTACAGCATGTGGGGGAGGCAAAATGATGAATAAAAATATTCTGGGCAGAACCGGTATCGAAGTGACGGAATTATGCTTCGGCGTATTGCCCCTGGGGCCGCTGCAAGCCAATATCGATCCCAAAGAAGCTGTCAGATTGCTGCGGCTGGGCATGGAGGTCGGTATCAATTTTTTTGATACGGCGGAGGTCTATCGTACCGCGCGCTATATCGGGGAAGCCATGAAGGGTTTTACAGGCGAGCTCGTCATTACCAGCAAATCTCCCGCTCAGACCTATGAAGGAATGGAAAAAAGCATTGGGGAAGCTTTAGAAGATCTGGGGCGTTCCTATATCGATATCATGCTTTTACATGCCGCCCGTTTTGGCGGTGATATTTTTGATATCTTTGCCGGGGCCTGGGAATGCCTGAAAGATTATAAGAAAAAAGGCGTGATCCGCGCCATCGGGTTTTCCTGCCATAATGTCAAGGGTGTTTTGTCCGCCGCAGAAAACGATGATCTGGATGTCATCTTCCCTTTGAACAACTTTACCGGACTTGGGGTCATGGGGGGCAGCAATGCCGATATGACCCGAGCGATCTATAAATGCCAGGAAGCCGATAAAGGCATTTATCTCATGAAAGCCTTAGGAGGCGGCGTCTTTATGTCCCGCTACCGGGAAGCCATGGCATTTGCCAGGTCTTTGCCGGTGGCGGCCCAGGCGGTGGGGATGATCAATGAAAAAGAGCTTTCTTTCAACCTGCGCTATTTCAACGGGGAATCCATTGCCGAAGAGGAATTCGGCGGTCTGAAGTTCAACAAATCTTTGACCATTTTGCCCAATGTCTGCAAAGCTTGCGGTACCTGCATCGCCCATTGTCCCAGCGGGGCGCTGACCATGGGTAAGCACGAAAGCGGCAAGGATATTCCCGTTTTGGATAAGGCTCTTTGTGTTTCCTGCGGTTATTGTACCCAGGACTGCCCGGAATTTGCCATTCGTATGGTCTGAGGTGTTCCGGCTTGCTGCGGCGGCAAGAAGAACCTGCTTTGCCGGAGGGACGCCTTCTCAAAAGATATTGGAAAATATAAAAAATTCTCGAAGGTGGCAACAGGATGCACAATTCTCTGATGACCTGGTTTAAAGCGACCAGACCCTGGTCTTTGCCGGTTTCGGTGCTGCCGGTGGCCTTGGGCGGCGCTTTGGCCTTCGCTGATACGGGCCGTTTCCATTGGCTGCTTTTTTTGCTGACCCTGGTGGGGGGTTGTTCCCTTCATCTAGGTACCAATATGATCAATACTTACGGCGATTATGTGACGGGCGTGGACATCAATAATGATTCCGCGCCCACGGTGCCGGAATTGGTGAATGAGATTTTAGCGCCCCGCGCCGTGCGCAATGTCGGTCTCCTGTTTTTTGCCCTGGCGGCGCTTTGTGGCTTGTTTTTATTTTTGGCCCGGGGCTGGGGCATCATTGCTTTCGGCGTGGTGGGCATCGTGGGCGGCTACGGTTATACCGCCGGTATTGCCTATAAATACAAAGGCCTGGGGACGGTATGCGTTTTCTTTCTCATGGGGCCTTTGATGGTAGGCGGCGCCTATTTTGTGCAGACGGCCCGTCTGCCGCTTGTGGTTTTAGCGGCGGCTTTGCCTTTGGGATGTTTGGTAGCCTCGGTGCTGCATAATAATGATATCCGGGATCTTGCCTATGACCGGCGCGCCGGTATCGCCACCTTGGCGCTGGCCTTAGGTCCGAAGGGCAGCGTTGGCTTGAGCTGGGTGCTGAATCTGGCGCCCTTTGTTTTGATCCTTCTTTTGGTTTTAGGCGGACAACTCCCGGCATATACTATGTTGACCTGGCTTTTGATTTTTAGGCTGCCCCGGCTTTTCACTACGGTCAAAAAAGGAGCGGCGGGAGAGCGGGAGGCCCGGCTGCAAATCGAGGGAATGGCGGTCCGGCAGCATCTGGCCTTTTCCCTTTTATATCTGGGCGGAATTCTGATAGGAGCATGGTCTTATGGCATCTTCTCAATCTTTTAAGAAGAATATCGCGGCCCCCAGCCTTTGGTTGGGGTTGCTTTTTAGTTATTGCCTTTGGTATGGGGTCTTTGTCTGGCGGCCGGGCAACTTCTGGCTGCTGATGGCAGGAGCCGCTTTGCTCTTGGGCGGTTATGCCTGGCTCTTCGGGGGCGCGCCTGTGCGGTTTTGTGAGATCACCGCCCGGGAGGTGGGCATCGGTTTGGCCGGTTTCGCTCTGCTCTATGTGATCTTCATGGCAGGTGATATTTTGGCTGCTTTGTTGTACCTGTTTTTGCCGGGGCCTTTCGCCGCTTGGTTCCATCCTGATGCCGTTGCCGATATCTACGCCTTAGGCAAGGGTGACAACCCTTTCTTCACGGGACTTTTGCTCTTTTTTGTCACCAGCCCCTGTGAGGAAATCTTTTGGCGGGGTTTTGTACAGCGCGGGGCCATGGAGCGTCTGGGGGGCTTTCGGGGCTGGCTTTTAGCGGCGCTCTTTTATGCCGGCGCCCATGTGGTGACCGGCAATAGCATGCTGGTTCTGGCGGCGGCTGTAGCAGGCTTGTTTTTTGGCTTATTATATTGGTGGCGGCAAAACCTGGTTGCCTGTATCGTGGCGCATGCCTTGTGGACGGTGACGGTATTTTTGATCCTGCCGTTTCCCCTTTTTCTCGGATAAGATCACGAAACATTTTGATGGCATTATGAAAATTATGGAAACCTTTTATGATATAATACAGTCTAAACAGTAATTGTTTTGGGAATAGAAAGAAGTAGAGGTGTGGACTTGGTGGCATTATTGGAATTGAAAGGCATTACCCGCAGTTTTGTCAACGGATCGGTGCGGACCGACGTGCTGAAAGGCATTGATCTTACGGTGGAAGCGGGAGATTTTCTCAGCATCATGGGACCTTCCGGCTCCGGGAAATCGACTTTGCTGAATATTGTCGGCTGTTTGGACCGTCCTTCCACAGGCACCTACCATGTAGGCGGCCAAGCGGTGGAAAGCTTGAACGACGGTGCTTTGGCGGATCTCCGCAATCAGGTGATCGGCTTTGTTTTTCAGACCTTTCATCTATTGAAGGACTTGTCCGCCCGGGATAACGTGGAACTGCCTTTGATTTACCGGGGCATGGGAGCGTCGGAGCGTCACAAATTGGCGGAAGCGGCCTTGGATCAGGTGGGATTGGCTCACCGGATGAAGCATTTCCCCGGCGCCATGTCCGGCGGCGAGCAGCAGAGGGTAGCCATTGCCCGGGCTATTGTGGGGATGCCTCGGGTCATCCTGGCGGATGAACCCACAGGAGCGCTGGATTCCAAAACCAGCCTGGTTATTATGGATATCTTTACAAAACTTAACCGGGAAATGGGCCTTACCATCGTACAGGTGACACATGCCAGGGAGGTTGCCCTTTACGGAAATCATATTATACATATTGCAGATGGTATGGTAGTGGATCGGGAAAGTTTTCCGTCTGGTCGGGGAAATTCCCTCGTTGCGGCAGACCATTTGCCGGCGGGGCAAGCCTTGCCGCCAGAAGATATCATGCAAAGAGCAGAATAGGGAGGATTCGGAACGTGTTTAGTAAAAAAGTTCTGTTGATCGTAGGTCTCATCGCCGTTGTGGCGCTAGGCGGTTTTTTCGCCATCAAAGCATTATTTCCCGGGGAGGAAGCTGCCACAGGACCCATCTATTCCACCGCGCCCGTTACCAGAGGCGACATCAAAGTGGGAGTGGAATGCACCGGCACGTTAAATGCCTCCTATGGCGGCAGTATCCAGGTGCCAGGTGATTATAGCAGCAATACCACCTATACGGTGGACAAATTATTTGTTAAATCCGGGGATTCCGTCACTGCCGGACAGCCTCTCGTTCGTTTGGCTGCGCCCAATCTGGAAAGTCAGATCGAAACTTTGCAGGAGCAGCTGGAATCGGAACGGAAATCCTTAGCCTCCATGCTCAATGTTGATCCCTCGGAAGTGGATTATGTGAACCCCGACAGTGGCATTGCCATTAAGGCGCCTATCGCTGGAAGGCTTTCCGGTTTTTCTTTAAAAGCCGGCACCGAATTGGATCAGGGGGCCGTGGTGGGAAAGATCGTGGACGACAGCGAATTGGAGATCCTGGTAAAGCTGACGCCTTATGAGATCACGAAAATCAACAATAAGACCAAGGCCTTGGTTCGCCTGGGTGAATTTGTTTCCGCGGCACTTTTGGGCGAAATCACGGAAGTAAATCATAACGCCACGCCGGAATTGAGCAACACGCTGGAGACCCAAAACGGCACCCAGGACGATATCAGCGGTTATGAATATGTTTATTATGTGCGGCTTAAAATTGACAATCCCGGGCTCTTGGCACCGCCTCTGAAAGTTAATGTGGGATTTTTTGATCCGCCCTCTGGTTATGTTTATAAATCGGATCAGGTGCCGGACAATGTCACATGGAGCCGTTACATGGGATCTTTGGACAGCTATGTGGATGAAGAAGACATCCTCTCCAGCGTGGAAGCCATTGTGACCAAGGTTCTGGTAAGCAACAACGCCACAGTCAATGAAGGCGACACTCTGGCTGTTTTAGCGGGACAGGATGTCAAAGATGAGATCAACAAACGTTTAGACAGCATACGGGATAAAAAGACGCAGCTTAATACATTACAGGCACAGTCAAGCTCTCTGACCATTGTTTCGCCTACCGACGGCATGGTAGCGGAATTACAGGTGAAAGAAGGTGGCACCGTTACATCCGGCAACTGGGTCGGCAGTATTTTTAATTCTTCAAATATGAATATGTATTGTCAGGTCAACGATTATGATATCATGTCGGTGCAGGTAGGCGCGCCGGTTACCGTTACCTTGGATTCTTTGCCCGATCAGGAGTTTCCCGGTACGGTGGAGTATATCTCCGGTATGGGAAAAGATGAAAACGGTGTTTCCAGCTTTGAAGTAAGTATCACGGTTCAGGGTGCCGCCGAATTGCGTCCCGGCATGCAGGCCACGGCTTATATTAATGCCGGTTCGGCCTCCGATGTTCTTCTGGTTCCCGTGGAAGCGGTCTTCCGGGAGGAAAAGGTGGATAAAGTGGAAGTGATGAACGAAGACGGCACGGTTTCCATTGTCGCCGTTGAATTAGGATTGACTAACAGCCGTTGGGCGGAAGTGCGCTCCGGCCTGGAAGAAGGACAGCTGGTGGTGACCGGCTCCACCTCGGATCTCCTGCCCAGCGACCAGCCGGCAAATGAAAACGGCGGCCTTTTGCCGAATGCCGGTTCCGATGAGGATGGTACTACAGATGACGGTAATGCTACAGATGACGGTGGTATGGACGACGGCGGTATGGAAGAGCCTATCGGCGGTGTCTCGGATGAGGGTGTAATGGTGGAAGAGGCAGCGCCTGTGCAATAACTGGGCGGTGCATCTATAAAAAGGCTGATGGAATGAGGCAGTAGCAAATATGAGTGAGAAAAAGAAAAGATCCGGCTGGTTAAAAAGCTTAAGAGTCCGTCTGTGGTTCAGCATGCAAATGGCCGGCCACGGCGTAAAATCCAATCCCTTGCGTTCCATTCTTACCGTATTGGGAGTCGCCATCGGCGTAGCTGCGGTGGTAAGCCTGATGGGCATCGGGGAAGGGGCGCGCCTGGGAGTCATGAAGCAATTTGAAAGCCTGGGTTCCAATGTGATTAAAGTGGAAGCCACCACTGCCACCGCTGCTTTCAAACCGGATGTGGCTTATGAACTGATGGATCGGGTGGAGGCCCTGGAATATGTCACGCCTGTGGCTGCCGGGAAATGCGAGATGCGCTTCAGAAGGACCCGCGGTGAGATCCAGGTCTTAGGCACCAACGAATATTTCCCGCTGATCCGGGACAATGCGCTGGCCTCCGGTAATTTTTTCAATGGGGTACATGTGGAAGATTCCCTCCAGGTGGTGGTGCTGGGACATACATTGGCCGCCAGCTTAAATAACGGCAGGAACCCCGTGGGCCAGGTACTTACCTTAGACGGTCTGGAGTATTATATCATTGGTGTCCTGGAAGAAAAAGGCAAGGGTCAGGCGGATAATATTGACGAAAAAGCAATGATCCCCTATACCACTGCTCAGCGTATTACCAAAAGCCGTACCGTGACGGAACTTTGGGGCAAGGCCGTCTCAGCAGACAAAGCGGAACTAGCCGTCGTACAGCTTTCCCGGATCTTCCGGGAAAATTCGGAACGTGCCGCAGCCTATGCCGAGGAAATGGGGCTTGGCTCCTCTGGCAATACGGAGACCAATGTGAAGGTCACCAACATGAACCAGATGATCAAAGAAACCGACAAGGCAAACCGCATCATGTCTTTGCTCTTGGGCGGTATCGCGGCAGTATCTCTTCTGGTGGGCGGTTTGGGCATTATGAATATCATGCTGGTAGCGGTGACGGAACGTACGGGAGAGATCGGCGTGCGCCGCGCCCTGGGCGCCCGGCAGGGAGACCTTTTGGTGCAGTTTATTCTGGAATCCTTGTATCTGAGTGGTTTCGGGGCTTTGATGGGGGTGCTCATTGGTATTTTTGGCCTGCATCTCTTTGCCCGATATGGTTTTGATACCATGATATCGGTTACTGCCATTAAAGTAGCTGTTTCAGTGGCTTTAGGCTGCGGCCTGGTCTTTGGGGTGTATCCGGCCATTACGGCGTCTTCCGTGCCGCCGGTGGAGGCCCTCAGAAGAGGATAAAATGAAATAAACACAAATGCAAAGATCCCCCGTTTGCGGTGCAGTGCAGTGCATTCACGGCGCGGGGGTCTTTTTTATGTTTAAAATATGCTTTTGGTCTTATAATAGGGAATAAAACAACAGCAAGGGACCGGAAAAAAGAAAGACTTCGTTAAAATCGGGGAAATCCACTAGGCACGATAAACAAGGATGCGCTATAATAACTTGTAATAATATACAAAAAATAAGGCAAAAGGATATGGATTCATGTGAATACAGGATAATTTTACAGGAAAAGGGTTTTAGAAGAGGATTTCACTTATCGGCAAAGAATTACATAATTTTATTATATTTTCAATTGACGTTTCTAATGACGTTGTGTAAGGAGGAAACTTGATGAATGCCAGTAAAGTAATGATCGTAATGGGCAGTGATTCCGATTTGCCTGTAATGCAGGGGGCGGCGGCCTTTTTGGAGGAAATGTCCATTCCTTATGAAGTCCACATCTCTTCGGCCCACCGCGCCACGGCAAAAACCGAGGCGTTGGCCAAGGGTGCCGAGGAGGCGGGCTTTGGCGCTATTATCGCCGGAGCCGGCGGGGCCGCTCATTTGGCCGGCGTGATAGCGGCGCTGACCACCTTGCCTGTGATCGGTGTTCCCATTAAATCCGGCGCTATGGCCGGAACGGATGCTTTGTATGCCACAGTGCAGATGCCGCCCGGCATTCCCGTGGCCACCGTGGCCATTGACGGGGCCCGCAACGCGGCCATTTTGGCTGCGCAGATTTTGGCTTTGAGCGACAGCGGTATTAAGGGGAAGCTTCGGGCCATGAAGGAAAGTATGGCTAAGGCTGTGGAAGAAAAGGATGCCAGGCTTCAGGAATTAGGTGTTAAGGCTTATTTGGCCAAGTAGGATGAAGGATACCAAAAACGCGAATAGGCATGACGTGGAGAGCCAAAACCGAAAAGCCATACTCAAAAAGCAGGAAGACTGCGAACTTTTTATCGTCTGTCGGTTTTTGTTGACGCGTTATAATAGAAATTTTCTCCGAGAACGGGGTTGTTTTTATGCTGACAATGAGCGCCGCCGATTTTATTCCATGCTTGATTTGCCTATGACCAATGTGAAGAAGATAAAAAAATTTTTATATAGAACATAATAAGAAAGCGGGAGGGTTTTAAACTAATGATTGAAAGATACAGTTTACCGGAAATGAAAAAAATATGGGCGGAGCAGAACCGTTTCCAGCAAATGCTGGAAGTGGAAATCTATGCCGCCGAGGCGATGTGTGATATGGGCCTGGTGCCGAAGGAAGCCTACGAGGATATCCGTACCAAGGCCCGTTTTGATTTGCAGCGGATTGCTGAGATCGAGGAAGTGACGCGTCATGACGTGATTGCCTTCCTCACCGCTGTAGGGGAAAATGTGGGGGACGCCTCCAAGTATATTCATATGGGGATGACTTCTTCCGATGTTTTGGACACCGCTTTATCGGTACAGATGAAGCAGGCGGCCGACCTTCTTTTAGGCAAGCTCCATATCCTGCGGGATGTTTTAGCCACCAGAGCAAAAGAATTCAAGTATACGCTGATGATCGGACGCACCCACGGCATCCATGCGGAGCCCGTTACCTTCGGCTTGAAGCTGGCGCTTTGGACCATGGAGATCGACCGGGATATCGTTCGCCTCAATCAGGCGAAAGATACCATCTCTGTTGGTATGATCTCCGGCGCCGTGGGCAATTTTGCCAATATTAGCCCCCGGGTGGAAGAGCATGTCTGCCGGCGCCTGGACTTGCGGCCCGCCTTGGTTTCCACCCAGATCATCCAGCGTGACCGTCACGCTCATTATCTGACCACCTTGGCTTTGATTGGCGCTTCCTTGGAGAAATTCGCCACGGAGATCCGCAATTTGCAGCGCACCGATATCTTAGAGGTGGAAGAGGCTTTTGCCAAAGGGCAAAAAGGCTCCTCCGCCATGCCGCACAAACGCAACCCCATTACCGCCGAACGTGTTGCGGGCCTGTCCCGTGTCTTGCGGGGCAACGCTATGGCTGCTTTGGAAAACGTCGCTTTGTGGCATGAGCGGGATATCACCCATTCTTCTGTGGAGCGGGTCATCCTCCCCGACAGCTGTTTGCTTTTAGATTATATGCTGCATCTTTTTACGAATATTGTTTCCAATCTTATCGTATACCCCGACAATATGATAAAAAATGTCAATAAGACCCAGGGTCTGGTCTTTTCCCAGCAAGTTATGTTGGCGCTGGTGGAAAAAGGCCTGCTGCGGGAAAAAGCTTATGAGCTGGTACAGCGGAACGCTTTGAATGCCTGGCATAATCAGATTGATTTCCAATATCTCCTGTTACAGGATGAAGATATTATGAAGTATCTAACCAAAGACGAGATCGAGGCTGTTTTTGATTACGATTATTATACGAAGAATGTGGAATATATCTTTCATCGGGCGGGACTTGCTTAATTTAAAAATTTAATCAATGAACTCAAGAGAAAAAATTTTTCTGGTTAGTTCTCTTGGGCATGACAAAGGAGGATTTATGATGAAGCCTTGCGCGGGTTTTTGTCATTGCTCTCTGCCAAAGGCAGATCAGGTAAAGGACGAATGCGGTCTTTTTGGTATTTTTGCACCGGGAGAGGATGTTGCACACATCACTTACCTGGCTCTTTACGGTTTACAGCATCGCGGGCAAGAGAGCGCTGGCATCGCTACTTTTCAAGGCTCGGAGTTTCATATCAAAAAAGATGTGGGCCTGGTTTCCGAGGTGTTTGACAACTATGATATGAAAAACCTGGCCGGTCATACCGCCTTAGGTCATGTCCGTTATGCCGACCGGCCCGGGGATAAGGCGGCCAATGCCCAGCCTATGGCTTTTCACCATATGTGGGGGCGCATCGCCATCGCTCATAACGGTAGCCTAGTCAACGGGGAAGAACTGCGGCAGAAGCTCTCCATGTCCGGGGTTATTTTCCAGACCATCAATGACAGCGAAGTCATGGCCCATCTTTTGGCCAGGAATGCCCAAGATAACTGGGAGAATTGTCTCACCAAAATGATGCTGGACGCCAAAGGCGGTTATGCTTTTATGCTAATGGCGGAAGACCGCTTGATCGGTTTGCGCGACCCTAAGGGTATTCGGCCTTTGTGCATCGGCAAGCTGGGCCAACACTATGTCCTTTCCTCGGAAAGCTGCGCTTTCTCGGTGATCGGCGCCCAATATATCCGGGATGTGGCGCCGGGAGAGATCGTCACCATTGACAAAGATGGCTTGCACAGCTTTCGGCCTTTTCATGAAAAGCCTGCTTTTTGTATTTTTGAATATGTTTATATCGCCAGACCGGACTCCAATTTCAATGGGCATACCGTTTCTCAGGTGCGCCGGGAATTCGGCCGCCAACTGGCTAAGGAATATCCGGTGGATGCCGACATCGTGGTGCCGGTGCCCGATTCCGGGGTGGCCTGCGCTTTAGGCTATGCCGAAGCATCCGGCATCCCGTATACGCTGGGTTTACTGAAAAACCGCTACATCGGCCGGACTTTCATCCAGCCTACCCAGAAAATGCGGGAACAAAGCGTCCAGATCAAGCTAAGTCCGGTTCATGGCGAGCTTGCCGGCAAACGGGTGGTCCTCGTGGACGATTCCATCGTGCGCGGTACGACCATGCGGGACTTGGTGCGCTTGGTGAAAAATGCCGGGGCAAAGGAAGTCTATCTGGTGATCAGCTCGCCCCAGGTGAAATGCGGCTGCTATTATGGGGTCGCCACCGCGAAAAAGGAGCTCATCGCCGTAACCAAAAACGAAGAGGAAGTACGGCAGTATCTGGATGCCGAAGGATTGCACCATCTGACCCTGGAAGGTATGCTGGCGGCCACGGGACAAGATCCTGAAAATTTCTGTGCCGCATGCTTTACCGGGGATTATCCTGTGCCGGTTCCCAATTTAAAAAATAATGGAGGGAAAGAAAATGGCGCTGACGTATAAGGATGCCGGGGTAGATATCGACGCCGGCAATCTGGCAGTGGAAAAAATGAAAAAACATGTAAAAGCCACTTTCCGTCCGGAGGTTTTGACGGATATTGGCAGTTTCGCCGGGCTATTTGCCTTGAATACCCAAAAATATAAGGAACCCGTCCTCATTGCCGGTACTGACGGCGTCGGTACCAAGCTCCGGCTGGCCATGCTCTTAGACCGCCATGATACCATCGGCATCGACGCGGTGGCCATGTGTGTCAACGATATCCTGGTCCAGGGGGCGGAACCCCTTTTCTTCCTGGATTATATCGCCATCGGCCATTTGAAACCGGATAAGGTCGCCGCCATCGTACAAGGCGTGGCCGAAGGCTGCCTGCAATCCAACTGCTCCCTTATCGGTGGGGAAACGGCGGAAATGCCGGGCTTTTACGGCGAGGAGGAATATGATATTGCCGGTTTTGCCGTGGGCGTTGCCGAAAAGAGCCGCATTATCACCGGAGCCCATTTAAAAGCCGGGGACGTGCTGGTCGGCTTGCCCTCCACCGGTCTTCATTCCAACGGCTATTCCCTGGCCCGCCGGGTGCTTTTGGGCGGCGAATATGGCTATGACTGCGACACCTATGTGGAATCTTTAGGTATGACGGTGGGAGAAGCCATGCTCATCCCCACCAAGATTTATGTCAAAGAAGTGCTGCCCCTTCTGGACAAATTCCGGATCAATGCCATGTGCCATATCACTGGCGGTGGCTTATTGGAAAACCTGCCCCGCGTTTTTCCGGAAGGCCTTATGGCGCGAATCGATACTAAAAGCTGGCAGGTGCCGCCCATCTGCCGTTTGATTCAGGATGCGGCAGGCATCGACAAGCGTGAAATGCACCGTGTCTTTAACATGGGCGTCGGCTTTGTCATCATGCTGCCAAAAGAAGAAGCGGCGGATCTCATAGCGGCTTGCCCCGGCTCCTTCCTCATGGGAGAAATGGAGCCACAGCAGGGGGACGAAAGAGTGGTATTGGAGTAAATGACGGAAATGCCCAAAAGAGAAAAAGCGGGGAAAACGGATAAAATAGAAGAAAAAAAGGTGGAAAAAATGGGGCAGACGGTCAAAACGGGAGAAAATAAAAAGTTCAAGATCGCCGTACTGGCTTCCGGCAGAGGCTCCAACCTACAAGCCATCTTAGATCAAATCGAAGCCGGCCTTCTGCCGGCGGAAGTGGTCTTGGTCTTAAGTGATAAACCGGATTGCCAGGCATTGGAACGGGGACTGGCCCACGGCGCCAAGACAAAGGTCCTTGAGCCCGCCGCTTACAGTAGCCGGGAGGCCTATGACGGAGCTCTTGCTGCCGCCGTTTTACAAAGCGGCGCCCAATTGGTGGTACTGGCCGGTTTTATGCGTATTTTAGGTCATTTCTTTTTAAAGGAATTTCCCAATAAGGTCATCAATATCCATCCCGCTTTGCTGCCTGCCTTCCCCGGGTTGCATGGACAGCGGCAAGCTTTTGAATATGGTGTGAAGGTTTCCGGCTGCACCGTCCATATTGTGGATGAAGGTATGGATTCCGGCCCCATTATCGCTCAGAAAGCGGTGGATATCTCCCACTGTCAAAACGATGACGAGGTTGCGGCCACTATTTTGAAGGAGGAACATAAGCTCTATCCCCAGGTGGTTGGCTATTTCGCCCAAGGTAGGGTGGAGCTGAAAGCGGGCAAAGTTACGATCAAAAACGAGGGAGGGCTTGACAGCATGAAAAAGAGAGCCATTTTAAGCGTTTCCGATAAAACAGGTATTGTGGAGCTGGCAAAGGAGCTGGTAGCGCTAGGTTATGAGATCGTTTCCACCGGCGGTACCTATAAAACCATCCAGGGGGAGGGCGTGCCGGCCACTTATGTAACGGAGATCACCGGTTTTCCGGAGATTTTAGGCGGCAGAGTGAAAACCTTGCATCCCTTTGTACACGGCGGCATTTTAGCTATGCGCACGGAAGAGCATCTGACGCAATTGGCAAAGCAGGGCATCGTTCCCATCGATTTGGTAGTGGTGAATCTGTATCCTTTCCGGCAGACCATTGCCAAGCCTGGCGTGACCTTAGAAGACGCTATTGAGAATATCGATATCGGCGGCCCCTCCATGGTGCGTGCTGCCGCCAAAAATAATCAATATGTCACCGTGGTGGTCAACCCGGAGCATTATGGCGACATCGTGGCAATGCTGAAGGAAAAAGGCGAAGTAGACCGGGAGACCAGATTGCAATTGGCCGCCGAAGCTTTTACCCATACGGCGGAATACGACGCCTATATTTCTGCTTACTTAAAAAAACAGGTAGCGGAACAACCCGGCTATCCCGAAACCATGCTTTTGGCGGGGGAGAAATTGCAGGATCTGCGTTATGGGGAGAATCCTCATCAAAGCGCCGCCTTCTACCGCCAGCCCGGCGTTTTGGGCGCCTGCGTCGCCAATGCCCGGCAGCTTCAGGGTAAGGAGCTGTCCTTTAACAATATCGTTGATCTAAACGCCGCTTTGGAGCTGGTGCGGGAATTCGACCAGCCGGCCGCGGTAGTAATGAAGCATACCAATCCCTGCGGCGCCGCCCTGGGCAAAGACATTGGGGAGGCGTATAGACGGGCCTATGACGCGGACAGCCTTTCCGCCTACGGCGGTATTGTGGGTTTGAACCGAGAGGTGGACAAGACTACGGCGGAAGCCATGAGTAAGACTTTCCTGGAGGCGGTGATCGCGCCGTCTTTCTCCGGTGAAGCGCGGGAAATCTTATCGGCGAAAAAGAACCTGCGTTTGCTGGAAGTGGGTGAGCTGAGCCATGCGGCCGCCGATGCCATGGATGTGAAAAAAGTAAGCGGCGGCTTTTTGGTGCAAAGCGCCGATCAAGTTCGGATGAAGGCGGCAGATCTGATGACGGTCACTAAGATTGCTCCCAGTGTGGAAGATATCGAAGAGCTGCTCTTTGCTTTTACCATTGTAAAACATGTGAAATCCAATGCCATCGTCATTACCAAGGATCGCTGCACCTTGGGCGTTGGCGCCGGTCAGATGAATCGTGTCGGTTCCGCCGGGATTGCCATGGCCCAGGGCGGCGAAGCCTGCCGCGGCGCGGTATTGGCCTCCGACGCTTACTTCCCCTTCCGAGATACCATCGACGCGGCCGCCCAAGCCGGCATCCGTGCGGTGATTCAGCCCGGCGGCTCGATAAGGGACGAAGAATCCGTAGCGGCCTGTGACGAGCATGGCATCGCCATGGTGATGACCCGCATCCGTCATTTTAAACATTAAGATTCATTCAGGATTCATGCAAGATACAAGATTAATTCAAGATTGATTTTGCAATGTGGCAGATCAAGCAGCCGAAAGCGGGGCACGGATATTGATTCCGCGATCCCATGGGTTAAGAAAAAATGGCTCGATTAAAAAGCGGAGGGAAAGGCCTCCCGGCTGCAACCGAGAAAAGAGAAATAGGGGAATGTTTCATGAAAATACTGGTCATTGGTTCCGGCGGGCGGGAGCACGCCCTGGTCTGGAAGATCGCGCAAAGTCCCAAAGTGGATAAAATCTACTGCGCGCCGGGGAATGCCGGCATCCGTTCGCTGGCGGAATGCGTAAAGATCGCGGTGGATGATATTCAGGGGTTATTGGAGTTTGCCCTGCACGAAAAGATTGATCTGACGGTGGTGGGACCGGAAGCGCCCCTGACCTTTGGCGTGGTGGATGCTTTTAATCAGCACGGCCTGAAGATCTTTGGCCCCAGCCGCAAGGCGGCCGCTTTGGAAGGCTCTAAATCCTTAGCCAAGGAATTGATGAGAAATTCCGGCATTCCCACCGCCGCTTACGAGGTCTTTGATAAAAAAGAAGCGGCTATGGAATATATCAGCCGCCATGGAGCGCCCCTGGTCATCAAGGCCGACGGCTTGGCTGCCGGGAAAGGTGTTATCATTGCCATGACGGAGGCGGAAGCCAGAGACGCCGTGGCCAACATGCTGGAAGAGAAGGCCTTCGGCATCGCAGGGGAGAAGATCGTGATCGAAGAATATATGATGGGGGAAGAAGTCAGCTTATTGGCTTTTTCCGATGGCGAATTCGTCTCTGCCATGCTGCCCGTTCAGGATCACAAGCGGGTGGGGGACGGTGATACCGGTCCCAATACCGGCGGCATGGGAACCTATGCTCCGGCGCCTGTTTTTACTCAGGAGATGGGGGAATGGGTAAAAGCCCATATTCTGCAACCCACCGTTAATGCCATGCGAAAGCAAAACCAGGCTTATAAAGGCGTCTTGTATGTGGGTTTGATGCTGACGCCCCAAGGCATCCGGGTGCTGGAATATAACGCGCGCTTCGGCGACCCCGAGACCCAGGTGCTGATGGCGCTTTTGGAGACTGATCTGGTGGATATTATGGAGGCGGTGGTTCGCGGTAATCTGGCGGATCTTGCCATCACTTGGAAAAAGGAAGCCGCGGTCTGTGTGATCATGGCGGCTGCGGGTTATCCGGGCAGCTACCCAAAAGGAGACCCGATCACCGGCTTGGATGAGGCTGCCAAAGAAGCCGTTGTGTTTCATGCCGGCACCGCCCAAAAAGACGACGGCATTGTGACGGCGGGAGGCCGGGTATTGGGGGTTACCGCGGTGGCGGAAGATTTTGAAGCAGCGCAGAAAAAAGCCTATGCAGCCTGCGGTAAGATCCATTGGGAGGGCGCTTTTTACCGGCATGATATTGCCGACAAAGCCCTGAAAAAATAAGCGGCGCTGATGCAATCAAAGCTTGAATAACGCGGCGGACGTCATGTCGGCTGCGTTTTGTCTTGCATTGTAATGAGAAATTTTCGCCTTAGGGCTAATACGAGATCCTCTAAGAGGATCTCGTATTAGCATAGCGGCACTGGCCTCCGTAATATGAAGAGGGAAAGGAACTGCCATTTGTGAAAAGAAGCCGTCCTGCCCTGCAAGGTATGCTTGCGGATACGCTCCAAGCATAAAAGAGCAGATTTAAAAACGTGAAAACTATATGATGTTTCCTGCAATACGCAGACAATCCGTGCGGATTATTGATCATCTGTGCCTGCAGCTCCAATCGATCAAAACGTCATGATGGGAAGCGGTTTTGCAGCATCCTTATTGATAACGGTGGGGCGCCATCATCCGTACGGCAATTTTTCTACAAGGAGTGTTCGTCGTGAATCTTTCCGAAACAATCTTGTCCATTCTGCAAGAAATGGTGGCGAAAGCGGAACGGCCCGACTTGTTCCGTGCGCCCATCTGTGCCTTTTCCGCCGCGGATGACCCGCGCTATCATGCGCTTAAAACAACGATAGGGCCTTGGCATTGCGACCCCACCGAGCTTTTGCCCAACGCCAAATCGGTTATTTCCATGTTTGTGCCTTTTACTTTGGCAGTATCCCGGACTGCCAAAGCGGAGGAGCCGGTCTCCGCGTTATGGGGCGAGGCTTATTGGGTAGTCAACGATCTTTTTGATACTGTTGGTCAGAAACTGGCGGAATTCTTGAAAGAGCAAGGGTTTTCGGCTCTGTCCGTTGCTGCCACGCACACCTATGATCCCGAAAAGCTGCAGTCGATGTGGTCGCACCGCAGTGCGGCAGCCATTGCCGGGCTGGGCAGCTTTGGCGCCAACCGGTTGCTGATTACCGAAAAAGGTTCCGCCGGCCGCTTTTCTACAGTTTTGACCTCCGCCGTACTGGAACCGTCTCCATTTCCCGCCCCCGACCGCTGCATTTACCATAAAACAGGCCGCTGCCTCTTGTGTATTAAGGCCTGCCCGGAAAGGGCGCTGCAAGTGGATGCTTTTGCGCCTTTTGTCTGCCATGACCGTCTCCTGAAAAATGCCGAGCATTTAACGAGCGTCGGGTTTTGCGACGTTTGCGGCAAGTGTATTGCCAACTGTCCTATGGCGGTATTGGAGTAATTGCGTTTGCCTCTTGACAGCGGCTCTGTAATGTGCAATTATTATACCATGCTTATACTTTAATATATGAGTGTATTAAAGGAGGGTTTGGAATGTACGAAGGCAAATTGAAAGATGAACTCTTGGATGCACTTTTTGAAGCTATCTTGAAGCTGGAAACCGAGGAAGAATGCTATCAGTTTTTTGAGGATATTGCCACCGTTGGAGAGATTAAGGCCCTGGCTCAAAGGCTGGCCGTGGCCAAAATGCTGGCAGTAGGAGAAACCTATGCCAAGATCTCAGAAGAAACGGGCGCCAGCACTGCTACCATCAGCAGGGTAAAGCGTTCCCTTTATTATGGCAACGAAGGCTACCGCTTGATCTTGGAACGTTTGGGTTATCAGGTGGCCGAGGAATAAAAAGGGGTTACCGGGAACATGATAGTTTTGCAATGCACTTACCGAAGGTCCGTATGTCTTGGCTGCATGCGGACTTTTTGATTTGGCCGCAGGAAACAAAGGAAAAGAGCATCTTGTGGAGAAATACATAAGGTTAATAATTTATCGTGAAAGAAAGGCTAAAGGGAAATGGAAAATAAGCTACCCATCTTTTTGAACGGATTAAACGAGGCTCAGATCAGGGCCGTCACCACTACGGAAGGCCCTTCATTGATATTGGCGGGCGCCGGCTCCGGCAAAACGAAGGTCTTGGTAAGCCGGGCCGCTTATTTGGTTGCCGAAAAAGGAGTTTGGCCGGGGCATATCCTGGCTCTTACCTTTACCAACAAAGCGGCGGGAGAAATGAAAAACCGGCTTTCCCTCATTGCGGGAGAGGCCTGCAGGCAGATGTGGGTTGGAACCTTTCATTCCATTTGTGTTCGCCTCCTGCGCCGGGAAAGCCAATATTGTCCTTTTGACAAAAATTTTGTGATCTATGATGACAGCGACCAGCAGGTGCTGTTGAAGAAAGTCATAGGGGAAATGGGATTGAATGATAAAGAATTCGCGCCCAGAGCCGTTGGTTCTTATATCGGCCGCCATAAAAACGAGCTGCGCACCGCAGAAGCCGCGGCTCATTTAGCCGGCAATGACTGGGAGCATCAGACTGCCCGGGTCTACGCCGAATATCAGAAACGGCTCTTGGCCAATAACGCTTTGGATTTTGACGATCTCATCATGTATACGGTGATACTGTTCCGCCGTCAGCCCGAGGTCTTAGCGTCCTATCAGCAATTGTTTCGCTATATTCTGGTGGATGAATATCAGGATACCAACCACAGCCAGTACCAATTGGTACAGATGCTGGCGGCGGCTTCCCGCAATCTTTGCGTGGTGGGTGACCCCGATCAGTCCATTTATGGTTGGCGGGGAGCGGATATCAGAAATATCCTGGATTTTGAGAAGGATTATGCCGACGCTGCCGTGATCAAGCTGGAGCAAAATTACCGTTCTACCGGTAATATCCTCAATGCGGCCAATGCGCTTATTGCTCATAACTATGCCAGGAAGCCCAAGGAACTGTGGACGGAAGCCCCGGCGGGGGAAAGTATTTCCTACTATGAATTAACCGATGAACGGGCGGAAGCCCTCTTCATCGTGGAAAGCATTTATCGGTTCAAGTCCGAAGGCAGCCGGCAATACAAAGATTGCGCGATCTGCTATCGTACCAATGCCCAATCCCGCGCTTTGGAAGAGGCGTTCATCAAATTCGGCATCCCTTATAAGATCTTCGGCGGTCTGAAATTCTACGAACGTAAGGAGATCAAGGATATCCTGGCCTATTTGCGGATCATTATGAATCCGCATGACGATATCAGCCTGCTGCGGATCGTGAACGAGCCTAAGCGGGGCATTGGCGCTTCTTCCATCGCTCAGTTGGAAGTCAATGCCAATGCCGAAGGCGGCGGTATTTACGGTCAGCTGTCCCAGGAAAAGGCCCTGGATGCTCTGAGCGGTTCCGCCCGCCGCGGTTTAATTGCCTTTTACCAAATGGTGGAGAGCTGGCGCAGCTATACCCCAGAAACGCCGGTGGTGGCCATTCTGGATAAAGTGCTGGCGGAAAGCGGCTACCGCGCTATGCTGGAAGCCATGGATAACATAGAAGCGCAGAGCCGTTTGGAAAACTTAGGCGAGCTGCTCTCCGTGGCGGCGGCTTTTGATCTGGAGGCGGAGGAAGGCGGCCTGGAGAACTTCCTGGCCCAGATTTCCCTGGCCACCGACATGGATCAGGCGGATGATGCGGACGATTATGTTTCCTTGATGACCATGCACTCCACCAAGGGGCTGGAATTTCCCGTTGTTTTTTTGGCAGGACTGGAGGAAAGGGTTTTTCCGCACAGCCGTTCTTTAGGCAGCGACGGGGAATTGGAAGAGGAAAGGCGCCTTTGCTATGTGGGCATTACCCGGGCCAAAGAAAAACTTTACTGTACCCGCGCCAGACGGAGGGTACAGTGGGGGCAGGGCGAGGAACATAAGGAATCCCGTTTCATCCAGGAGATTCCGGAGGAGTATATGGATATCCACCGCCTGGCCTTGTGGGAATGGGACAACCAGCGTGAAGCAGGCGCCCGCTCCAATAGCCGTCCGTTGCGCACCAGTGTTTTCGGTAGTATGAAAAAAGAAGCGCCGTCTCAAAACCGTGATACCGCCATGATCTCCTTGGGTGACAAGGTCTGCCATGCCAAATTCGGCAACGGCGTGGTAGTGCAGGTCAAGGGCAAAGGTGACGACGCCGAGATTATGGTGGCATTTCCGGAACAAGGGATTAAGAGCTTGATTTTAAAATATGCGCCTATCAAAAAATTAAGTTGATTTTAAAGGGGAGTTCGTATGGATGACATCCAAAAGACAATGGAGGCGCTGCGCAAGATCATTGCGGAGCATAACAGGGCCTATTATCAAAAGGATGCTCCCACGGTCAGCGACGCGGAATATGACGCTTTGGTACGGCAGCTGTGGGAACTGGAGCAGGACTATCCACAATATGCTTTCGCAGACAGCCCGACGAAGCGGGTGGGCGGCGCAGCCGATCCCCGTTTTGCCCCGGTAGAACACCGAACGCCCCTGCTTTCCTTAGCCAATGCCTTTGGCCCGGACGACCTGCGGGATTTTAAGCGACGGGTAGGGAATGTGGCGGGTGTGAACTGCCTTTATCTTTTGGAACCCAAGATCGATGGGCTGACGGTGGCTGTTACCTATCGCCATGGCGAAATGGTCATGGCGGCTACCCGAGGCGACGGTCTGGTGGGAGAGAATGTCACCGCCAATTGCCGTACCATCAAAGATTTGCCCCATACCCTGCCGGAAAAGCTGCCTTATTTGGCTGTGCGGGGCGAGGTTTATATGGCAAAAGAGGATTTTGCCCGGCTGAACCAGGAGCGGGAGGAAGCGGGGGAAGCCGTTTTCGCCAACCCCCGGAACGCGGCTGCCGGCTCTTTGCGCCAGCTGGACGCGGCTGTTACCAAAGGCCGCTCTTTGCGGCTTTTTATTTATGATATTTTAGGCGTCGAAGGCGTGGAGCTCAAGACACACCGGGAGGAACTGGCGTTTTTAGAATCTTTGAAGCTGCCGGTGATCCGGGACTGGAGCACCGGCGACATGGAAGATTTGCTTTTGCAATTGCCTGCCTGGCAGGAGAAGCGTCACGGCCTGCCCTACGAGATTGACGGGCTGGTCTTTAAGCTGGACAATCTGGCAGAAAGACGCCAACTAGGTTCAACTGCCAAAGCGCCCCGCTGGGCCATTGCCTATAAATTTCCTGCCGAAGAAGCACAAACACAAGTGGAAAATATTTTGGTGGGTGTGGGACGCACCGGCGTGCTGACTCCTTTGGCGGTGCTGACCCCTGTGACGGTGGCCGGTTCTACCATCAGCCGCGCCACTCTGCATAACGAGGATAATATTGCTAATAAGGATATTCGCATCGGCGACCGGGTGGTGATTCACAAAGCCGGCGACGTCATCCCTGAGATTGTGCGAGTGCTTTCGGAGCATCGTACCGGCAGCGAGACGCCTTTTGCTATGCCTCATATCTGCCCGGAATGCGGCTCTCAGGCTTTGCGTTTGCCGGGTGAAGCGGCCTGGCGTTGCACCAATGCCGGTTGTCCCGCGCAAAGACGGGAAAGCATCCTGCATTTCGTTTCCCGCCAGGGTATGGATATCGAGGGGCTAGGGCCCTCTTTGCTGGACCAGCTTTTGAGCCGGAGCCTCATTGGCGACGCGGCGGATCTTTATTATTTGCGTAAGGCTGAGATTGCCGCCCTGGAGCGTATGGGGGAAAAATCGGCGCAAAATCTGATGAGCGCCATTGAGAAAAGCAAATCCAATGCTTTAAATAAACTGATTAATGCTTTAGGCATTCGTTATGTGGGCGAAGGCGGCGGCAAGGCGCTGGCTGTCCGGTTCCCCGATCTTTTGGCCATTGCTGGGGCAACCGAAGACGAGCTGGCTGCTACGCCGGAGATAGGCAAGAAAATTGCCGAAAGCATCACCGGCTGGTTTGCCAATGAAGAAAACCAAAAGCTTATCGAGAAATTACGGACTGCCGGAGTCAATATGAAAGGCGCCGGTAAAGCCGGCCCCGGCATCTTTACCGGTAAGACTTTCGTTTTGACCGGGACTTTGCCCGATCTGTCCAGAGAAGAAGCAAAAGCCATGATTGAGGCTGCGGGCGGCAAGGTGGCAAGCAGCGTGAGCAAGAATACTGCCTATCTTTTGGTAGGCGCCGAGCCAGGCAGCAAGTATGACAAAGGCTTGGCTTTGGGCATCCCTGTTTTGAGCCAGGCGGACTTTTTGGCCTTATTGAACGGCTAAATGCGCCTTCCGCTCAGGAAAGCGGTATGTTCCAAAAAGGTATTTTATGCCTTATCAAGCAGCTTTTAAGATGGGGAGTCATCGTATCAAAAGTTAAAGTAAAGAGGGAAAAGTGCGAGTGGGAAGACGGCAGACCGTAACGGGGAATGCCGGTATCATGAGATTATGGAATATGCAATGCAGTGGGGGTAAGGAAAGATGATAAAGCGGTGTTCGATTCGCGTCACCGGTAATGTACAGGGCGTAGGTTTCCGGGCCCATGTCTATTATTTAGCGCAGAAGCTGGCTCTTGCAGGCTGGGTGAAGCATGATATTTCCGGTGTGGTCATGGAAGTGGAAGGCGGAGAAGCGGCGGTGGAAGAGTTCAGCCAGCACATGATGGCCGGAGGGCCGTCTTTGGCACGGGTAGACAGTATGGTGCGTTCGTCCCTGCCTCCCTTGGGAGAAAAAGGGTTTTCGATTCTTTTGTCGGATGAGGATGCCATCAGCACCTTGATCATTCCGGATATGGCTCTTTGTGACGCTTGCCGCAAGGAACTGTTTGACAAAAGGGAACGCCGCTTTCAATATCCCTTTATCAATTGCAGTAAGTGCGGTCCCCGCTTTACCATTGTGAAGGATCTGCCTTATCACCGGAAGGATACCTCGATGTCGCCTTTTCCCATGTGTCCGCAGTGCCGGGAGGAATGCAGCGATCCCCGTAACCGACATTTTCAGGGGGAGACCAATGCCTGCGCGGATTGCGGACCTCAGGTTCATTATAGCGACAGCCAAGGCGACGTCTTGGTGCAAAAAGGAGCGGCCATCCAGATGGCTATCCAACATTTGGAGAAGGGCAAGATCATAGGCGTCAAATCTTTGGGCTGCTGGCATCTGGTTTGTGACGCTACTTGTGAACCGGCAGTCCGGCTTTTACGGCAGTGGAAGAAAGCCGACGGACATGCGCTGCCGCTCATGGCAAAAAATCTGGGCGTGGCCAGGCGCTATTGCCGCATCTCTTTTCCTGCGGCTGCGCTTTTGCAAAGTGCGGAAGCCCCTAGTGTGCTTTTGGAAACCAAAAAAGGGGCGCTGTCGGAGAGCGTAACCCTCGAAAACCGTCATGTGAGCGTTATGCTGCCCTATACGCCGGTTCAGCATCTCTTAGCGGAACAACTGCCCCTTTTGATCATGGCGGAAGTGGAGGAAGGAACCGTCATGTACCGGGATAAGGAAGTCCAGGTTATATTGTCTCAAGTAGCTGCGGGTTTTTTAGGAAATAATCAAATCCTTTGCCGGCCGATGCCCGATTCTCTTATGACCATTTGTAGAAAGAAACCTTATTTTTTGCGGCGGGCCAGAGGTTATGTACCGTCGCTTTTGCCGATGCCTTTTCAAGCGCCCAGTATCTTGGCTATGGGCGGACAAGAAAAAAGCGCTTTTTGCCTCACCCGAGGCAAAGAAGCGCTTTTGAGCCAGTATCTGGGGGATCTTGCGCATCCGGATGCCCGAAGAAATTACCAAGAAGAGCTCAATGCTTGGCAACAGCTTTTTGATATTGAGCCCAAGGCGGTGGTCTGTGACAATAACATGAGTGATGCCTCAGGCTACATTGGGACGGCGAGCCTGGAGCAAGGAATCCGGGTACAGCATCATCATGCTCATTTGGCGGCCTGCATGGCGGAACATCAGCTGGAACCTTTGGAGAATATTATCGGCGTTGTTTATGACGGCGGCAACGATGGGGAAGACGGCGCCATCTGGGGCGGTGAGATCTTTGTCGGCACCTATGCGGCCATGGAACGGCTTTACCATTTGCCTTATCAGCCCATGCTGGGCGGTGAGGCAGTGTTGAAAGAGCCGTGGCGTATGGCCTTGGCCTGGGCCAAAAGTGTATGGGGTGAAAAATGGCTTTACCATTTGCCTGCTTTTGCAGCAGCGTTACGCGGTGAAGGCTGCGGGCTTTCGGAGGAGGATGCGCCGCAGACTTCCAGCTTCGAGCGTTTTTTGGACGGCATCGGAGCATTGATTACCGGCTTTCACACCAATGCTTTTCCCGGGCAGGCTTTTGGGCAACTGGAAGCGATCCTGGATGAAAATGAAAAAGAAAGCTGGCCCTTTAGCCTGAATGAGACGGGTCCGGACCTTTTGCATACCTGGGAGGCCATGGCCGCAGACATCAAAAACGGTTTGCCCAAAGCCAAATTGGCGGCTAGGTTTATCAATACGGCGGTTTCCTTTACGGTTGCCCTTTGTCTGAAGCTGCGGCATGAACGGAAAATCGAAACGGTTGTTTTATCCGGCGATGTGTTCCAGCATGTTTTCTTTACCGAGAGGTTGGCGTCCTCCCTGGAGAAATCCGGTTTCCGTGTGCTCCTTCATGAAAAGACGCCGCCCAATGACGGTTGCCTTGCTTATGGACAGGCTGTGGTGGCGGCTGCTCATTTTAGGGAACGCGCCTGATGCTTTCACTTGGTCTGATACAGTTAAAAAGGTGGGAAATCTGCGGAATTGCATCCCTTTAAGTCTTCATGCGCCTTGAAATCCGGGTGGCGTTAACACGACAAAGGGAACGGTGTTTCACCAAATGGCGGCGGGGTTTCGGCCATCCGTTTTGGGCTATATGTGTGGTATACCGTTTCGGATGAAAAGAATGCCTGCTATTTTATAATAAAAACGAATAATTATTATAAAATATGTATAGTTATAAAATACATGGATTGCTGGCACAAGAATGCTATTAACAAAAAGCACCTGTTAAATATCAATAAATTTTTTTAACAGATTAAAATACAATCATGAAAGACTTTGTGTTTTTCTTGACTGATATTGGGAAATAGAGTATCATACATTTTGTGAGGTTTTGTAAAACAGGAGTGGGGAAGGAAGGGAACATATGAGAGGTCAGGGAGTATTGCTGGCAGCAGTTTTGATTCCCCTCATTGGTGCATTTCTTTTACCTTTTATTGGAAAACAATCTGCAAAATTGCGCAATGTGACGGCTTTAGGAATGATATTGGCGAGTTTGGCGCTTTCTTTTGCCATGGTTCCGGCAGTTTATGTAAACGAACCCATCCAATGGAGGCTTGCCTTGCCGGGAAGCTTCGACATTGGATTTTTGGCGGATGGCATGGCTTTGTTTTTGGCGCTGATTACTTCTTTCTTAGGGGTAGTGGTTATTTTTTATTCATGGGGCTATGCCGACGGTTATGCCAACCAAAACGCATACTACAGGATGGCGGTGCTTTTTACAGGCTCTATGTTGGGTCTAATCTATAGCGCCAACCTGCTTTATCTTTATCTTTTTTGGGAAATCACCGGCATTTGCTGCTGGCGGCTTTTTAGTCTTAACCACGGCCGGCAATTTATTTTGAAAGCGGACAAAGCGTTTTTGGCTATGACGGTAGGAGCTTTGCTGCTGTTATTGGGATTCTTAAGAATCTATGCCGATACCGGTACCTTTTCTTTGCTGAAAATGGGGGGGAGCGAAGTTTCCGGGACTGCCATAAGTCTGATCTTGAGCGGTATCTTTTTAAAATTTGCTTCTTTGCCCCTGATGACCTGCATCCCGGAAGAAAAAGTAGGCGCTTCACCGGTGACGGCAATGTTATATGCGGCTGTTTTTGTGCAGATGGGTGTTTATGTTTTTGCCCGGGTTTTCTTGGTGAACCTTGGCCTGCCGGAATTTTGGCAAAATGTTCTAGCTGTTGTTTCTGTCATTCTGACTTTTTTGGCCGGCGGAGCCGCACTGGCTTCCAACGATATGAAACGGGCTATTTGCTATGCCGCTTTGAGTCAGCTTGGCTTTATCCTCATGGGTCTTTCCTGTGTCAATGGAGTCGCCATCACCGGTGCTCTTTTATACATCGGTATGCTGGGGCTGGCTACCGCGGGGCTTTTTCTCTGCACCGGTATCGTGGAGCACTCGGTTAATACCAAAGATTTGCGGAAAATGGGAGGTTTGTGGCGCAATTTGCCCGTTACTGCCATGGCCTTTTTGTTGTGTGCCTTATCCATTATGGGGGTGCCGCCTTTAGGTGGTTTCTGGGCCAATTATATGGTCATTGCAGGCGCGGTCAATACAGGAAATCTATGGCTGGCTTTGATTTTTATTATTGCCTCTCTGCTCACCGTGATCTATCTGTGCCGCCTTTATGCCACCATCTTTATGGGGCCGGCTCATTACATGGATAATAAAGAGGGTACCTGGGAAATGGTATTATCAGGCTTGTTGCTGGCGGGTCTTTCTGTCGCCGCTGGTATCTTCATTCAAGGGCCTTCCGATCTGATTCAGGTCATTTTATATACCATGGAAGGAGTGGGAATATGAGCGTGCAATTTTTGTTTTGGCCTATTTTATTGCCGCTTTTCGCGGCGTTGCTTCTGCTTTTGGTGGGATCAAAAGAAACTTTGATCAAGCCGGCCGTTTTACTTCTTGCGACCTTAGCCAATCTGGTTTTAGTGATCGTACTTTTCGGTAGTGAACTGAAATTTTCTGCGCCCTGGGGCGGCTTTGGCATGGATTTTTCCCTGCGCCTGTATCATTTCAACAGCTTTATCCTGCTCTCTGTAGCGATATTCGCTTTTTTGATTGCCCTTTATACGGTTGCCTTTTTACAGGGAAAAGAGCATCGGAAGCGTTTTTATTTTTATTATCTTCTGACCCTTGCTTTGATCAACGGCGCCTTGTTGGCTAATAATCTTTTGGTGCTGATCTTCTTTTGGATGGCGCTCTTGATTCCGGTTTACGGGATACTGCTTTCCGGCGGCCGGGACAAGTTTCCTACGGCCATCCGGGCGCTGGTGCTCAATGCCTGCTCCGATCTGTGTTTGATGTTTGGTATCGCTATTACCGGTCATCTAGCCGGCACTTTGATGATGGATCGCATCTATCAGATACCGTTGGATTTTGCCGGCGGCTTCGCTTTTGTCTTTATGGTGCTGGGCGCTTTGGGAAAAGCGGGAGCCATGCCCTTTTATGCCTGGCTTCCCGACGCCTCCATGGATGTACCCATGCCTTTTATGGCTTTTTTCCCCGGCGCTTTTGAAAAATTGTTGGGCGTTTACCTTTTGTTTCGGGTGGGAACGGAATTTTATCATTTTGTTCCCGGAAGCGGTTTCAGTATTGCTGTGATGCTTCTAGGCTGTATTACTCTGCTTTTGGCGGTATTAATTTCCTTTATGCTAAAAAATTACAAGATGATTTTAACTTTTAATATGGTAAGCCAGGTAGGTTATATTATATTAAGCATCGGGACTGCTCTGCCGGCAGGGATCATGGGAGGGATGTTTCACGCCCTTAATCAGGCCATGTGGCAGAGCGTGCTCTTTTTGACTGCCGGTACGGTGGAACAGGCTGCCCACACCAGCGATTTGAGAAAACTGGGCGGCATGCGTAAAGAGATGCCCATTCCTTTTTTCTGTTTTATGGCGGCGGCCCTTGCGGCAGTGGGCGTACCCCCTTTTAACGGCTTTTTCTCTAACCAGATGATCTTGGAAGCGGCTTGGCAGGCCGGTATCGGCTATTATCTCATAGCGCTTTTGGGTATTTTCGGCCTGGCGGTTTCTTTTTTACGGCTAGGGCATGCCGTCTTCTTTGGAAAGGGCAGAAATTATTGCGCCAAAAAGACGCCGCCCGCCATGTGGCTTCCCATGGCGGTTTTGGCTTTGGGCTGTATTTTCTTAGGTGTTTATCATGCCGTGACTTTGCGTTATGTGTTTCAGTCCTTTTTGGTAGGGAATTTGAGCTATTCCACTCTTTCCTTGGGTTTCCTGCTGGTGGTTGCCAGCATGCTGGTGTTACTTTTAGCGGTGTCCGACCATATATACGGCTATCGGAAAGCTGGCTCCGCTGTTGGAGCTTTGGATCATATTTGCGGTGCGCCCGTTTTACGGCAAATCTATGCGGCCGGAAGTAAACGGTATTTCGATCCTTATGAAGTTCTTATGGCGGTATTTAACGGTTTGGGCCGCGCTTCCCTGGGGTTCAACCGGGGGCTTGCCTGGCTTTATGAAAAATCCCTAGGCAGATTGGTGGCTCATGCCACTAAGGGCCTACGGGAATAGATATGGTGTATTGTATGTTTTCGTTTTTGTCAGTGGCGCTTGGGGGCGGGTTTGAAAGAGGCTCCGCCTGGGGCGGGCTGTGTGTTTTAGGCGGATACTGCCGGACGCTTGCATTGATGTGCAGGCGTTTTCTTTAGAAAATACGATGCTGTGGGGGAAATGCAGTTCTTTGTCATTTTGTTGATCACACGGTAATTTTGTGCTTGGGATGGATTTTGCAACAGGTCTCTGATCATCATAGGATAAGAGAGGTACAATTGCTGCCGCAGAGATTGTTGACAAAAAAGAAATTAAGTTGAAGGTCGATAGAAGGTGCAGGGGGTTCCGTAATGAAGCGCAAGATGAGAACGAAGGGGAAGGAGAAAAGCTGGCATGGAACCGGAGATTGATGTGCAAAAATTGGCGAAACTGTCCCGCATTTCTCTGACCCAAGCGGAGGCGGAGAATTTTCTGGCCGGTTTTGCCGGTCATTTGGCCTATGTTGAGCGCCTTTTGGAAGTGAATACCGCCAATGTGGAGCCTGCGGCGGAAAAATTGCCGCCCTTGGAGGACTGATATGAGCTTGACGGATTTAACGGCGCTTACTTTGGCGAAATCCATCGCACAAGGGGAGATCAGCGTCAGGGAAGCCGCCTTGGCGGCTTTGGCGCGCATGGAAGAGATGGAACCTTCCATCGGTGCCTTCACTTATCAAAACGACCATGTCCTGACGGAGGCCGACGCACTGGATGAAAAAAAGAAAAGTCTTTCCCAGTTGCCGCCTTTATTCGGCGTGCCTTATGCTTTGAAAGACAATATGTCATATGAGGGACTGCCCAACACCGCCGGCGGCCGGTTGCTCCTGAAGGAAGTGGCCGCCGAGGACGCCGCCGTCGCCCGACTGCTGAAACAAGCGGGTTGCTTGTTTTTAGGCAAGACCAACATGGATGAGCTGGCCATGGGGTCATGTACCGCAACTTCCTGTCATCACCCAACCTATAATCCGATGGATACCAGCCGGAGTCCCGGCGGTTCTTCCGGCGGGCCGGCGGCTGCCGTGGCGGCAAAAGAGGCTTGTTTTGCAGTGGGGAGCGATACCGGCGGTTCCATCCGCCAGCCGGCTGCTTTTTGTGGTGTCGTGGGGTTAAAACCTACCTACGGCATGATCGACAGCGCTGGTGTCATTCCATTGGCACCTTCTTTGGATGCCTTGGGGCCTATGACCCGGAATATTGCCGATTGCGCCGCTGTCTTTACCGTTTTGGCTCAAAAAGAAGCGGAGGAATACCGGGAAGCTCTGTCCCGGGGCGTCCGGGGGTTACGGATCGGCATTCCCAAAGAATATATGTCGGCAGGTGTTGTCCCTCCTTTACAAGAGAGAGTAGAAGCCGCAGCCCAGGCTTTGGCGGAGCAGGGAGCGGCGGTTTTTTGGATGTCTTTGCCCCATAGCGAATATGGTTTGGCCGCCTATCATGTCATTGCGCCGGTGGAGATTAACCGGGTCTTGTCTGGCATTGGACGGGAGCAGGACCCGGCAGTACGCAGCGGGCTTTTAGGCGCGGAAGTGAAACGCCGCCTCTTGGCGGGAGCCTACTTCGGGCAGGGCCAGGGCTATGAAAAATATTATGAAAAAGCTTGCCGGGTGCGGCGGCTTTTGCGGCAGGAGTTTGCCATTGCCTTTGCCCGCTATGACGTCTTGCTGGCGCCTGTCACCAGGGATGTGGCGTTCCCTTTGAACGCCGCGCCCACAGATCCTGTGGAGATGTATTTAAACGATCTTCTTTTAGCGCCCGTCAACCTGGCAGGAAACGTGGCCCTGGCCATGCCTTACGGTAAGGCTTTTGGCATGCCTGCCGGGATACAGCTCATTGCGGCGCATCATCGTGAGGAACTTTTGTTTCAAGTGGGGCAGATGCTGGAAACCGAATTGCAGAATGAAATCAAATTTTGATTGAAAGATGAAATAGCCCGGATCAAAGCGAGGCGGCGGATTTTTCCGGCGCCTTCTTTTTTTGCTTTTTGGGAGGAATATAAAAATACCTGCTTGCGGCATTGTTCTTAAAAAACTTGGATGCAATTGATTAAAGTGTAAAAAAAATACATTAAAATAATTATAAAAAATCTATGAAATATAAATAAATGATGGTATAATATACTTTATCAAAATCCTTTGATGTATTTATTTTAACGAACTTGCATATTTATGTAAGAGAGGGAGAATCTGTTATGGCCAAAAAAGAATTCATAGTGACAGTGAAAGACGAATGGTGCAAAGGGTGCGGGATCTGTATGGATCTGTGTCCCAGCAAAACGCTTGGGGCCAAGGCGGACGGTACGGTACAGGTAGTATCGCCAGAAACCTGTATTGGCTGCCAAAGCT
>JAVBWO010000004.1:0-7476 GCA_036677375.1 Bacillota bacterium | reverse complement strand
AACAGCAAGCGGCATAAGCAAGAAATTCTAGAAATAGATATTGTACCAGGTTTCCTGGTTTAACATAGAATCTGATGTACCCGAGGTAATTTACACACTAAAATGGACTTGACTTTAATTTTTTTTCTGTCAATTGTTGCTACAGTTATGGTGTGCTCAATGGTGATTGAATTTTCTTCAAAGTCAATCGATTCCCACTTTAGTCCAACAATTTCACTGCGGCGTAATCAGTAAAATATGTCCAAGATGACCCCTAATTCCAGTTTGATGACAGGCTGTTTAAGATGCTTTACCTTGTAACTATGGACATCACAAAAAAATGGACCGGACGGAGACAGGATTGGGGCTAAATCCATTACCAGTTTTTGAATTACTTTGGAGATTGGCTGGCCTAAGGTACCGAAAAATACAAGCCGAAAAAATAAGCTTTTTCTTGACGTGCTTAAATGAATTTGTATAATACAAAGGACAAAGACCTTTTTCTTAGCCTTTGTCCTTCGCTATCTTACATCAAAAAATTTTAACTAATAAGAGTTATCTTCCAGCAACAAATCCACTATCAACTGGAATAATTGTACCGTTGATAAACGCAGAATCATCTTCAAACAAAAATGATACAACTCTGGCGATTTCATATGGCTGCCCTAAACGACCTATTGGATTTGAAAGACACCATAATGCATATTCTTCTGGTCTTTGTTCCTTAACTGGAAGAACAAGTTCTGTTTCAATTGTGCCTGGAGCAATAGCATTGATGGTAATATTTTCTGTAGCATAGTCTAAAGCCGCTGCTTTTGTTAAACCACATACCGCATGTTTGCAAGCTGTATAAAGAGCCATTCCTTTCGTAGCCAAAAGACCTGAACCTGATGCTGTATTGACGATACGTCCAAAGCCATTTGCTTTCATTATATTAATTTCATGAACCATGCATAACATATATGCCCTAACATTGATTCCTAATAGTTTATCTATTTCATCTTCGTTGACTTCACCAAATGGTTTTGATGGGATACCAAAACCAGCATTATTCATCGCATAATCTAAATGACCATAAGTATCTTTGATAAAATTAAATGATTCATCAATTTCTTCAGCATCAAACAAATTACATTTTCTATAAATAGCATCACCTCCCAATTCTTTACAGTGCTTAACCACTGCCTCGGCTTTTTCATCTTGAACATCAAATACAATAACTGTTAACCCTTTTTTCGCCAATTCAAAAACTGTAGCCTTTCCAATTCCGCTTAATCCACCTGTAACTAATGCAATTTTCCCTTTCATTTACATTTACCTCCCTTATTATCAATATTTAATTTTTCATTTTGACAGTTTTTAAGCATACAGCGTATCAATACCAAAAAGTGTTTCTGTTTCATCCGATGGTTTACTCTTGTATTGTTTGTCAATTTCCTTAATTCTTTGTTGATTTATCACTTAATACAATTTTTATAGGGTTTCATTCATGCTTCCCGTACGGTAGCCTACCATATCCAACGAGGTGTAAGCAAATCCGATTTCTTTGAACCGATCGTTGATCTTCTTTCTGATATCACGATCCATAATTTTGGCGAACTGATCCTCAGCAATTTCGATCCTGGCAAGGATGCTGTGATGGCGAACCCGTACCTGACGAAAGCCGAGATCAAGCAAAAGCTGTTCGGCCTCGTCCACCATTTTCAACTTCTCCGGGGAGATTGTTTCTCCGTAGGGGAACCTTGAAGAGAGACAGGCAAAGGACTGCTTTTCCCATGTGGGAAGGCTCATCTCTTTTGACAGTTGACGAATCTCATCCTTTGAAAGCTTCGCATACCGCAGTGGACTCTTAACTCCAAGTTCCTGTACGGCGGTCAGGCCTGGCCTGTAGTCTCCCATATCATCCATGTTGGAACCTTCCACCACTTCATTGATGCCGTTCTCCTCTGCAATGCTCTTCATCTTGGAAAAGAGCTCATGCTTGCAAAGATAGCAGCGGTTGAGGGGATTCTGGGAAAAACCCTCGATATCAAGCTCTTCTGAATCAACGACCAGATGCCTGATTCCGTTTGCTGAAGCAAAGGCTGTGGCCTCCTGCAGTTCCCGCTCAGGAAAGCTGCAGGATCTGGCAGTAATAGCTACCGCGTTATCTCCTAATACATCGTACGCAACCTTCAGCAAGAAGGTGGAATCCACTCCGCTGGAAAAAGCAACAGCCACGCTGTCAAGACTTCTGAGATAATCCTTTAATATCTTGTGTTTCTCTTGTAAACTCTTCATAATATTCCTCTTTTTCTTTCCCCGATACCTCCAAGGTAAGCTTCGGGAGAGTTGACAATCAGATCGACATCAGCCAAAGCTCCTTCTCTTGTATCGCGGTATATCAGGTGGTTGCTCTTGGGTTCTATAAAACAAATGCCGTCCGGCAGGCAGACTATAGGCTCCGCAACTCCCTCAGCGCAGGGTTACTTATTCCTGATGCCCATCCTTAATTGTGGTAAGCACATCCTCCCAGACACGCTGGAAGGGAAGACCAGATTTCTTGGCAGCGGCAGCCACATCATCGTATTCCGGTTTTTCCCGATGGATACCCGTGCCGTCGGCGCACTTGATGCGGATGGGCCCGTAAGCGGTGTCCGCTGTGCGGATGGAGGGCATCAGGATATATTTCCGACAGCGGCGGGCTCGGACACCGTTGGTATTGGTTTCTCGAAAAATGGCGTGTACAATGCGCTCCTCGTCCTTGGGCTTACAGAGCACCGTATAGCTTACCCCAGCCCGGCTTTTTTTCATAGTGAGGGGAGCGGCGGAGACATCCAGCGCGCCCGTTGCGAGCAGCTGTTCTCCGGCAAATGCCAGAGCCTCCGCAGTCATATCGTCGATGTGGCAGCACAATTCCACGATCTCTGCCTGCTGGGGGTCGCCGAACTCGCCGAAGAAAGCCCGAACGCAGTTGGCGGCGGAAAATTCCTTTTTACCGATGCCGTAGCCGGTCTTCTCCAGGCGCATCACCGGCATAGGGCCGAATTCTTCTGCAAAATGGGTCACCAATGCGGCTCCGGTGGGGGTACATAGCTCCCCCCGGATGTCTCCGGTGTAGCAGGGAATTCCTTCTAACAGATGGGCGGTAGCGGGGGCGGGTACTGGCAAGATGCCGTGGGCGCAACGGATCTGACCACTGCCCAGGTGAATCGGAGATGCCAAAATTCGGTCAGGGTGCAGCAGGTGGACGGCCAGGCACACGCCGGTGACGTCCGCCACCGCATCCAGAGCACCCACCTCATGAAAGTGGATCTGGTCCACCGGCACTCCGTGAGACTTGGCCTCGGCTTTTGCGATACGGTTATAGATGTCCTTGGCGGCGGTTTTCACCTCCGCCGGAGCATCCAGGGTCTCCAGGATGGCGGCCACATCCGCTGGGGAGGAATGATGGTGAGTGTAGCTATAAGCATGTCCATGGCCGTGATGGTAATCGTGCTCATGCTCGTGATGGGCCTCATCCTGGGCTGTTTCATGGTAGTGGGCGGCGCTCTGTCCGCGGCCAAGGGCCACGTCATGGCTGTGTTCCTTTCGCCCCCGGATAGCAACATCCATGTGAGTGCCGGTGATGCCGCATGTAACGGTTTGCCGGGGGGCCACCTCCACGCTGGGGAACAGTCGGTTCATGGTCTCCAAAAAATAGGCCTGCTTTGCTGGAGACATTAGCTCGTACAGAGCTGCCATTAGCATGTCGCCGGCGGCGCCCATATTACATTCTAAATAAAGTGTTTTCATTTCTTCGCACTCTCCATTTGATTGATGCGGCTTGCAAGAAAGCCTGCACCGAAACCGTTGTCAATATTTACCACGCTGGTCCCGCTGGCACAGGAGTTCAGCATGGAGAGCAGGGCGGAGATGCCGCCCAGAGATGCGCCGTAGCCCACGCTGGTGGGCACCGCGATGACGGGGCAGTCCACAAGACCGCCTATCACACTGGCGAGGGCTCCCTCCATTCCTGCTACTGCGACGATCACCCGGGCACTCATGAGAGGCTCCAGATTGCCGAGGAGCCGGTGCAGGCCCGCCACGCCCACATCGTACAGACGGGTGACCCGGTTACCCAGGGTCTCGGCAGTGATGGCGGCCTCCTCTGCTACCCCTATGTCGCTGGTGCCGCCGGTGGCGACCACGATGGAGCCTCGGCCCTCAGCCGTCTCCGGCATGGCCACGGCCAGGCGGGCCAGCGGCTCGTAACGTAGGGGGAACCGGCTCGCCAGGTAATCGGCCACATCCTGGTCAATCCGGGTCACGAGGATATTTGTGGATTCCCGCTTCTGCATGGAGCCCAGAATACCGGTGATCTGCTCTTTCGTCTTGGACTGGCCGTAGATCACCTCCGGCACGCCCTGGCGGACGGCGCGGTGATAGTCCACCTTGGCGTAGCCCAGATCCTCAAAGGGGGCCAGCTTCAACCGCAGCAACGCGTCTTCCGGGGAGAGAGAACCGTCCCGCACCTCTAGCAGGACAGAGAGAATATCATGCTTTGTCGCCATCATACGTACGCTCCTTTTTTAAGTGCCCGTTTCCGGGGCGTCAGATCCAGTGTCACCAGTGGGAAGAGCGCCGGAAAAGGCCAAGGCTCTTTCTGACATATCACATAGATACTTCTTCCCATTAGGTAGATTTATATGTTTACGTCTTATGCAGGAGGACGAATAAAACTAAAATTAACATTTGCAGTCGAAAGTCTTGTGACTTTCTTTTGGACCGTTCTATATCACGGGAAATCTGCAAGCTCCTTGCAAAGTATTTGCATTGCGTGATCCAAACAGACTTGAAGGGGTTCTCCATTCCCGCATGCAAAATGGAATCCACATTTCTTCGCAAGAGGTAAAAATATCTTAGCAGCATCACTGGCCATAATTGCAGCAGCCATAGCGGAAGTTACTTCACCTAAGAGCCCATTGGCCATGGCAACACCGATGGGACCTATCAAGACATCCATCTTTCGGACATTTAGAATGACGGCGTTTTCCCCTGTGGCACCGTCATCCGCACCCGCTTTGATCATCGCGGCAGTTGCCATTGCGTTTGTGCCAAGAGCCAGAATAATGCTGTCTGGATACTCCAGTTTGATTCGTTCTATCAAGGCACGGCCGATGCCTCCACCCTGCCCATCGATCACCGCGATTTGTATTGCCTTATGTCTCATCCTGCCGCCTCCCCGTTATCGTTTCAGCAATCCTAATTCTCTGACGTACTACGGACATTGTGCTGTGTATAGAACAAATTCTAAAAGGAGCAGCCTCCAAGCCAATCAGCGTATCCATAGAAGAAAACATGCCCGGACGCAGGGCATGCTTTCGGCCAATTCCTGATTAAATATTAACATACTAGGATTATTTATGTGAAATGCAACTTTTTTATCAGACCGATCGTCTTGTTATGCGTTTTTTGGATATCTGCAGCACAACTCATCCGTCCGGGAGTACCGTTAGGCGGGGCGATATGCGAGAAATAGACCGCACCATCAACGCCCATGACGTTGTGCTGTACAATATAATCAAAAAACATGTAGCCGCCGGAGGAAAAAATTTTGATCCCCTCCGGCGGCTGCCACTGTGTGTAAATTATTTATACCCGTTTGAACTTGACTGCCGTGTTGTGCATTGTGCGAATACCGCGATATTGCGTCTTCTTTTCTTTTTTGTATGTTAATATGTAGTTTGCGAATCTCTCCGCCATGTCGCTGGACGGACGGTACATGATGCAAACATCGGCAACATCAAGCGTCGATTCAGCAATTCTGATTTTGCGCAAAAATGGGGAAAATGCAGTGGAGTCATCAGGAAGTTCCATGCCAAGCGCAAGATAGCCCTTGAATGCAGCTTGAAACAATCTGTCTTTTGATGATTTTACTACTCTGGCATCCTTCATTGATACTCCCTGTGCTTCGAGCAATTGAAAAGCGTCTTCAAGTCCATCCTGTCCTCTGGTCTCTATTACAAATTTTTCTCTGACCAAATCCGAAAACTTAATATTCTCTGCATCCCATAACCTGTGTCCTTTCGGGACAAGAACCGTCAGGTTGTTTTTTAGAATGGTCTCAGTAACAGAATCAAATGCTTTCGGCAGCATATATCTGAGACCATATGCGATATCCAGTTTTTTGCTGACATAATGTTCTGACATTTGCTCAGGACTCACTTCCATTAAGCTCATTTCCACATTAGGAAAATAATTTTTCATTAATTGTGCTGCAAAAAAAACAGGCTCTGCAAAAAACTCTAGGCTGGAGCCGATCCTTAAGATACCGTAATGGCTTTCCTTAAATCGTCTCATTGTATTCACGAGCGCTGCCTGAGCGTCCATCAGCTTTTTCTCTTCGTTATAAAATAAATTTCCGGCTTCGGTTACTGTTATTCCCGTACTTGTCCGTTTCAAAAGTTCAACTCCGAGTTCATCCTCCAGCGCCAGAATACGGCGGCTTAAGGTCGGCTGTGTTATATACAGTTCCTGCGCTGCTTTTGTAAGGTTTTTCAGCTCGCAAACGCGAATAAAATACATGATACTGTTGGTATCCATAAAAATCTCCATTTCTCACAGCACGATAGTTTAAGATTTCCTATTTGAATTTATATTATGCGATATCACTTTTTATTGCAATACTGAACTATTAAAAAATGTATTGCGAGAGGTGAAAGGTGATTCAAATTCAGCATTTCACATTAAAAAAATTTGGTGATAACATGAATTGGTCAACACGGATGAAAGTAAGTTGTTTAAATTGAAAGGAGACCAGTTATGTAAAACGTCAGAAATGTCAGCAGAAAGTGTAAACGTATACAGGTAATATCTGAGGAACACGGAACTAAGTGGAAAGAAATGTATGAATGCCGAAAATACTATTCTATTTGCCTCATTCAATATTGGTAAAGAAACGATAACGATTCGATTTGTTATGGGACATATATGACTGAGAGAACCAAAGGTGAAAATTATGGAAGATATTCGTGACCAAATATTCAAAAGAATAAATCGGAACAAGGTTACCGCATGCATTTATGCAGAAATGGATGGTGTGGTTTCCGGAATTGCGGCTGCTCTTGAAGAAGCGGACAATATAGGACTTGTGGTGGATTATGCCGCCAAAGAAGGCGATGAAGTCTTTAACGGAGATTTGATCATGCAGGTTTGCGGCAATCCTAAACAGATCTGCCTGGCTGAAGATGCTTTGCTCGGGCATATTTCCAAATATTCAGGTGTAGCAACTGCGGCACAGGTTTTTGTCAAAACGGCAGGTCCAAACGTTCGTGTGATCTGCGGCGCTTGGAAGAAGATGCCTTCAAGCATAAAGGATAAGCTTCGTTCAGCTGCGGCTACAGGCGGTGTTCAGATTCGGATGTGCAATGAACCGATGATTTATCTAGATAAAAACTATGTGGAGATGCTCGGTGGTGTACAAAAGAGTCTTATGGCAGTGGCCGGGATGAGCGACCGCAAAACGGTTATCCAGAT
>JAVBWO010000003.1:0-7069 GCA_036677375.1 Bacillota bacterium | reverse complement strand
GCTGGTGAAGAGCGCTCCCCATAAAGCGGCTTTGGCCACCCAGATCGACGAAGACGGCATCACCGACATTGCCAAATTTGCCACCACTTGGCGCGCCTATAAGAAGTTTGTGGAAAAATAATTCAAGCGATGCACACCTGCTTTAAGTGGAGGCGGTTATCTACCTCTCCGTCTCCACTCCCCTCCATCATGGTGTCTTAAATAAATCAGTCAGTAAGTTTTGGCGGGTGCGGTTCATCGCCCTGCCGTTCCCGCCATAATTTTATAATTTTGAAACAGGAGGAAATTGCTATGGCTTATTTGAAGGGAAAGATTGCTTTTATTACTGGTGCCGCCATGGGCAACGGTGAAGGAATTGCCCGGGTCATGGCGGAGAAGGGTGCAACTGTAATTTTGGCTGATATTAACGAAGCGGTTTTTGAGACAGCCAAGAGCATTGGAGAAAATGCCTATGCTTATCAGGTAGATATCAGCGATTACAATAAAGTGAAGGAAGTAGCGGATCAAGTCATTGCCCAATTTGGCCGCTTGGATATTTTAGTGAATAATGCGGGGATTGCCCGGATGATCCGTATTGAAGATATGAAAGATGACTTGCGGGATTTTCACTATCGGGTAAATGTGGTTGGTACATGGAACTGCACCAAGGCTTTTATCCCGCATATGATCGCTGCTAAGTATGGACGGATCGTTAATATGTCTTCTGTTACCGGTCCCCGGGTTGTGGATCCCGGTATGATGGGCTACGCCATGAGCAAAGGAGCGGTTTTAGGTTTCACCAAGGCCATTGCCATGGATGTTGCCCAATATGGTATTACCTGTAATGCGATCTTGCCAGGATATATTTTAACACCTATGGTGCAGCATAGCGCCCATGAGACCGACCCCAAAAATCCTCAAAGAGTCATTGACGGCATTGCTGCCGGAGTGCCTTTGGGACGTTTGGGAGAGCCCAAAGAGATTGGTTATCTGGCGGCCTTTATTGCTTCGGATGAAGCGGCCTATATTACCGGTACGGAATTTCTCATTGACGGCGGCAGCACCTTGCCGGAAACCGGCTCCATGGGTTGTACGTAGTAACGAAAGAGAGGCAAGCGCTTTGAAAGTCGAACATATTGGAATCGCAGTAAAAGATTTGGATCAGGCTGTAGCGCATTATAAAAGCATTTTTCCCGAAGCACTTTATTATAACGAACCAGTTGCTGACGGCAGCATGAAAATGGTTATTGTCAAAGGGGAAAACATTAAATTGGAACTGATGCAGCCCTTAAAGGAAGATTGCGCTGTCGGAAAGTTTATTGCTAAAAACGGGGAAGGAATGCACCATATTGCTTTTGAGGTGGAGGACATCAACCAAAGTATGGAAAACGCCAAGGCAAAAGGCATTCGCCTAATCACCGCTCAGCCTTACCAGGGAGCGGAGGGGCACATGGTATGCTTTATGCATCCTAAAGATACTTACGGAGTTCTTTCCGAGTTTTGCCAATGCCATTAAAAATTAAGGTTCTAAGCATAGGCAAAACTCCTAGAAATAAAAACCAACGATCAAAAGGAGGAAGAGATTATGCTAGCGGTAGTAAAAGAACATGAAGGCCCTGGGTTTGCCATAAAAGACGTACCCATGCCGGTGCTTCGGGATGACGATGTAATGATCCATGTAAAGTCTGTTGGAATCTGCGGTACGGACGGCCCAATCCTGGCGGGCACCAGAAAGATTCCCTGGCCCATGATCCCCGGCCATGAATTTGCCGGAGATATCTGCCAAGTGGGCAGCAAAGTGAAAAATTTTCAGGTGGGCGACCGGGTGACTTCCTGTTTGGTCATTGGATGCGGCGATTGCCATTATTGTGTAGAAGGCAAAGAATCCCTTTGTGATAATTTGATTGAAACCGGTATCCATGTGGACGGCGCTTTTGCCGAATATGTCCGGGTACCGGCAAAAACCGTATTAAAGCTGAAAGATGACACCAGTTATGATTTTGGCGCTTCGGTTGACCCGGTTGCCTCTGCATACCGTACCGTAAAAGCCTCCGATGTAGCGACCAAAGATACCGTCGTCGTATTCGGCCCCGGCCCTATCGGCCTTTATGCCGTGCAGTTATTGAAGCTTCGCGGCGCCGAATGTATTATAAATGTAGGAACGGCGGAAGATACTGAACGGTTGGAAATTTCCCGGCAATTAGGCGCCGATTACACCATCAATGCTTCCGAGGAAGACGTGGTGGAACGTGTGAAAGAGATTACCGGCGGCGCTATGGCAGATTATGTTTTTGACTGCACCGGCAGCCCGGCTATTGTTGACGCTGCCATGACGATATTAAAAAAAGGCGGCACCTTTGCCATTACGGGGTTATTCCATCATCCTGCCGAAATGAATCTGGGCAAAGTAGTACGCAGTGAAATTAAAGTCTTCGGTACCATTTGCTATACACGCAATGAATTTGAAGAATGTCTGGATTTGGTGGAATCTGGCAGAGTTAAGGTTACGCCGCTCATCACACACCATTTTGCTTTGAAGGATATGGATAAGGCATGGGAAGTCGTACAAGCAAGAAAAGCCATTAAGATCATTATGCATCCTTAGTTTAATTCTGTAGTTTAATTCTGCATTGTGAGGGGCCCCTCCGCAGATTAACATAGAGCTCTTTAAAAACTAGTATGAAGCTTTCAGTGAACCAAGTATGTTGAAGGAATTCCTGATTTTTGCATTAGTCCGATTGGGTTTCTAACCTATGCCGCATTGGTGGAACAAGAACGATACAAAAAGAAAGGAGAGAGTAAGAAATGGAAATGCTGTTATCGATTCTACTAGGTTTGTGGCTCGTTTTTGCCGGCGTTTTTTACAAGGTGTTTGTGACTGGTCAATTTAAAATGTACCGGACGTGCCGGCAAGAAAATAGCGATTCGGGTAGCGATGCTACAAAAGGAGGTGCCGGCGCATGAATTCTTATTTAATCGGCGTATTAATTTCTTTAGCGGTCTATTTATTTGTTGGCGCTTATATCGGACGTAAGGTAAAAAATCTTAATGATTACTATGTTGCCGGACGTCAAGCCCCCGTCATCTTAATTGTTGGTTCTTTGGTTGCATCTTTTTTAAGCACCGGCGCTTTCCTGGGAGATACCGGTGAAGTTTATAGCGGCTTCTTTATGGGAATTCTCATTGTTGGCGTGATTCAGGCTTCCGGATATATCTTCGGTTCCAACTTGTTTGGACGTTATATCCGCAGAAGTGAAGTTCTTACCATTCCGGAATATTTCGGCACCCGTTTTGATTCCAAAGCCATCCGTACTTTAGCGGGGGTTACCACTATCATCGGGATTGTAGCTTATTTGCTCTCCGCAACGCAAGGGATCACGTTATTGATGTCGCAAATCACGGGTTTGGACTATCGTATTTGTGTTATTATTGCCTGGCTGGCTTATACGGTATTTACGATCTATGCGGGTTCCCCCGGGGTTTTGCTTACCGATACCATGATGTTTATGGTTTTCTTACTGGCGGCGGTTATCGCCATCCCTTGTATTACCATTTCTGCCGGCGGCTGGTTCCCTGCGATTCAGGGTCTGGCGACATCGGAAACGGTCCCCGGTATTATTTCCTGGTCAGGTAATCTTGATTATCTGTATCCTACAGGCGGACAGAATATTATGTGGGCTGTCACGTACGGGATCGTTTGGGCTTTGGTTGTGGCAACCAGCCCCTGGCAGACCAGCCGTTATCTGATGGCGAAGGATGAACATACTGTCATGCGTTCCGCTGTGTTTGCTTCCATGGCCGTTATCATTGTAACCACTGCTTTGTATTTTTCCGCTGCATTCATCCAAAAAATCCATCCCGGATTAGAAGGACAGATGGCAATGATCTGGGCTGCAATGAACGTCATGCCCAAAGCGGTAGGCGTCATCCTGCTGACCGGTATCTTAGCCGCGGGGATTTCCTCCGGTTCCACCTTCCTGTCTTTGGTCGGTTTCTCTCTGACCAATGATATCTTCCACTCCAAGAGTCATGATCAAAAGAAAATGCTGGCTTTCTCCCGCCGGGGGATGCTGATCGTCAGTTTCGTGGTTTTGGCCTTGGCCTACTTTAATCCGCCAGCCGTTTTCTGGATGATGTACTTTGGCGGTACGGTGTTTGCCTGCTCCTGGGGTCCCATCTGTATTGCCAGTGTTTGGAGCAAGCGCTTAACGAAAACAGGCGCTTTCTGGGGCATGCTTTTAGGTTTTCTTGGCAATTTCATCATGCGCATGTATACTTCTTTGAGCGGCGTTACCTTGCCCATGATCTTTGATTCTTTCTTCGTCGGTATTTTCTTATGCATTGCCGGCGCCATTGTCGGATCTGCCTTAACTCAGGTAACTCCGGCGGAAAAAGCGCAAAGAGAAAAACTCTTTATTGTGCCGGAATGTGAAAAAGACGAAGCGAAAATGAAAAAGACCCAAGGTCTCTACAAAGTATATCTCACTTTTGGTATCGCTTTCCTGATTTTCCTGGTTGTTGGCTACGCGATACCTTATGCCCAAGCAATGGCGGCAGCTGGTCTGTAAGCGAGATAGTATTCCCATTGTAAGTTTTGGGAGCCTTAAAACAATCCCACAGTTGATTGTGAACGGTTATTCCCTTTGGGAAGTATGGTATTACCTGTGTTTTGTTATTAACTGTGGGATTATGAAGTTTCAATTTTTGCTTTGAGAAGTGGAAAATTGTAGAAGATTATATTAAAACTGATCGTGATAAAAAATCTCAAACTGCCTGATGTCCTGTTACAAGCATTATTATACAACCAATCTTGGCCCTCGCTGCCTTGTGTAACGGGGGCCTTCGTTCTTTATTTAATATAAAAAAATTTTATAAAACCCACGTCATATTAAAAATATGTTATGCTTATGATAAAGACAGAAAAGGAGGCGAGATCATGAATCAAGAGGAAAAACGGTATAGTATAGGACAGATGGCGAAACTTTGTAATGTCACAACCAAACAGCTGCGCCACTATGATGAGAACAATATTTTATCTCCATGTTATAAAGATGATGATACCAACTACCGCTATTACAGTGAGAGGCAGTTAGAGGAGATTTTATTGATCAAGGATCTCAAGCGGATTGGATTGTCCTTAAAAAGTATTGCCAATCTTTTGCACAACAGAAACCTGCTTTCGTTAAAAAAGGAATTGGAAAGCAGTATTTTTCAGGCACAAGAGGAGCTGCATGCCGCGCAGCAGAAGTATGATCAGGCCATTGATGTTTTTCTCCGGGTCTTAAATGCTCTTGATCAGGTGGCCTGGGGTGAACAGCAGCAGGTGGTGCCGCCTAATCCTTCTTTTGAGATCATTAATGTACCTTTGCGGCAGGTTGTCTTTACCCGCTATCGCAGTTATTGGAATGCCAAGTCCTCTTTTATTGCCCGTCGAGCGGAACTATATAAAATTATAGATGAATATAAGCTTGTTACCAGTGGTCCCAATATGGCAATCTTTCATGGACAAAGGGATTATTTAAAACAATTTAGCGATAGGGTTGAAGACAGCAATGGTGATCTTGAGGTCTGCATGAACGTCAGCGAGCATAAAGAACGATGCCCACATTGCCGCAACATGGGGGGATTTAGGGCGGTGTCTACCATCCATGTGGGCCATTACCGCCATATGGAGCCAACATACCTGGCCTTGGAGCAATGGGCGCAGCAGCAGGGTTTGGAGCTTTCCGGAGATTCGTTGGAGGAGTATATTGCCGGAGCGACTATGACCAATCGGGAAGAAAACTATGTGACACGTATTTATTTGCCTTTGAAAAACAGCCGTATTTAGTACTTTTTATAAATTTTATTTTAATTAGGAATAGTAATTTCTTGAACATGTCCATATATATAAGTCAAAATTAGAAACAAAATAGATAAAAAGGAATTGGTTGTAAGACGAAGTTTGTCTCAAGAGCCGATTCTTTTTTTGATCTTTTTTATGGCTGCCAAGGTAATTATGGATATCAGAATTCCTGCCGGATCAACAAAGGTTTATGCAAAGTAAGAAATGGGATTTAAAAAAGTGCAATGTCATTAATAGTAGTAATTTGTGGAAAATTTCATATCTTGTTATAGATGGAGTTTGTGTCGCACTTTGGCATAGAAGTGCCGTAATTTAGCGATATTTGAAAATGGAATCGGATATTGTTTGCTGGATCATTGAAAGTTTTCGATAATCTGTTGCGACTTTTTGTTATTGTTGATTTTATCAAAGCTTTCCCAAAATAACAGACATAGAAAAGGTGTGGTGTAAAACCGATGGATACTCTGTTATGTCAGTTTTTGGTAAAAAATGGAGTAAGATATTGGTTTTAATGATCTTGGTCATGATATAACAGGCAAAATCTTTATGTTAATGGCATCTGGTCCTTTGGGAGATTTTTCTAACCGGGTTCAAGAGTAAGCGATCATTGTCAATGATAGATTACTGTATTGCGTGAATTGTGTTAAACATTCCCCTTACAGGGAAGGTTTTTTTCCTTTTTAAAACAGATTTTTTGCGGCAACAATTTTATCTTGACATAGCTGTTTAAAAGAAAATACGACATCTCTAAGTCTTGAAGTGGCGGAATATATCTATTTATGTCAGGTTATCTTTAAGCGGTAATGTTTTCTTGAGATGAGATGATAGACAAGAATAAAAATTCAGAAAACCATATTGACTTTAACCACAGTGGAACGTATAAAATGCTAGTGTAGAGAAATGGATATGGAAGGATTGGCCAAGAAAAGTAGTGAAGCAGAAAAGGAGTTGATTTTATGACAAAGAGTGGATTGATTCACCCTTACATGCCAAACAGCGTGCCGGCAATGCAAGAGGCCATGCTGAAGGAATTAGGGGTAGAGACCATGGAGGAACTGTACAGCGGAATCATCCCGGACGAATTGCGTTTTAAAGGGACACTCAATATCCCGGCGCCGATGGTGGGAGAGTTTGAGCTGAAGGAACATGTCATGGGGATTCTGAATAAGAACACCTCCTGCGAAGAATACAGCAATTTCTTGGGAGCCGGCTGCTATCAGCACTATGTTCCCGCTCTCTGCGACG
>JAVBWO010000002.1:0-155548 GCA_036677375.1 Bacillota bacterium | reverse complement strand
CAAATTTAAAATGCCTGATTTGTATTCCGCCTGAAATAATCGTATATAATAAGCCTATTCCAAGCAGTACAACCAACAACCAGTTACCCCACAGAATATCATCAATAGCAACCAGTTTTTGTTCGATATAATTTAAAGATGCCATTCAGCTAACCTCCTAGTGTGATTTACCACTCTAACCACAGCGGATTTGTCCATGCTGTATGGCCGTACTGATCAACGCATTCTATTCTTACATAGGTTTCATGACCTTTTAATTTATATTTTGCACCCGTTAGTGTATTTTCCAATTTTTTGCCCAATATAGTCGTTCCGTCATTAATAATATTGCCTGCTGCGAAAATGATGCGGTTACAAGGGGAACATTCTATCCAGACTTCACCGTTTTTGACGCCAAAATCATAGATTTCCGGTCCTGCCGATGCATAGTAGTTTCCGGAAATGATATTGGAAACAATATCTTCATGTGTCAGTTTCAATGCCTTTACGCAAATCCAACCCCCACAAGCATCGTCAAACATTCCTTCGTTGTGATTATCGTCGGCTGCACAGCCATTTATTTTTTTACCGGCACGCAACATTCTGTCCCAGTATGTCACATCATATCCCGTATTCGATTCATTCACGGTATTGTAATTAAAGATTTCCAGCATGCTTAGTCCTGTAGTATGAATAAACTCTTTTTCTTCAACTCTTGACCATATGGGATGATTGTATGTAACGATCATGCCATGGCTTTTTAACATATCCGCCATTTCCTGGGCAGCCTGAGCACCGGTCCACTCTTTAAAAAACTTTTTAGGCGGGACATATTCATTGTGCTTAAACAAAGGCATCTCTGCTTTTTCCTGCATCCCCTTTGTCCCCAGGATCCCATGCAAATGGTGAATCTTCAGCCGATTGCTTGATCCCTTGTCTTCATATAAAACAGCAGAACACTCAATACTTGGTATTGTTATAAAGTCCTCTGTATCAAAAACATTACGATAATCGGTATAAATATCATGCTCCGACAAACTTAAAAAATGATAGCCATGTGATTTGAACAGTTCAACAGCTTCCTCGGGGCTGAGCATACCGTCCGAAACCGTTGTGTGACTATGCAAATTTCCTTTATAAAACATTCCGTCTGTAGAAAATCCTTGTATATCTTTCATTTCGGCCCCTCTTTCCCTGCTTATTAGCCGGAGTTTCAAAATTCAACAGATTGAAACTCCGGCTAATGTAAGCTGATTACTATCGATTTACTTGTGTCTATAGTAGCATTCTATCATCCGCATTGACCAGCGCTTTCTTCCCAGCCATTCAGGCTACAATGCTCTCTTCTTCTCCAACATTCTGCCTTTTTTTGATACGTGAAATAAGGAACGAAGATACAAACAGTCCAACGACAGCAATGCCGGTCATCACGGAGAATACATACTTAAAGCCCTGCATTCCGGGGTATCTGTCCAGCAGGTTGCCATAGAAAACATACATAAATGCATTCGGAAGATAAATCACGAGGCAAGCAAGGCTCATTGCAGCGCCAGTGATGTTTTTCGGCACTTTAAGTTCGCCCATCGGCGCAAAAAACACAGCGCGCATTGTAAAAATAATAGCGCCAAAGATCAATGTACACGCCATACCAATCATATAGTTGCCGTTTTGGCCCATCCGCTCGTGAGGCAGCATCATGAATGCGAACATGGCAACAGCTGCGAGTCCAAAAGCAAATCTCATATATTTGGCACTGGATTTAAAAACTTTGTCTGACAGAAATCCGCCGACAGGACCACCCACCATTTTCAGTCCATATTGATTAATGATGCCATAAGCGCCCACCATTGTTGCAGGCAAAAAGTAAATCTTATTTAAAAACGGAATAAAATAGGTAAGGCCGCAGTAAATCATATATACGGTAAACCCATTGATCGCGACAGCCCAAACATCGAGGCTCTTTATTGCCGTGAGCATGCCGTCAAATGCATGAACCGCTCCGCTGACTTCCTTGCCATCCTTCATTTCAACAGGCCTTTTTTCATCGTGCGGGACCAAGAAGAAGCACAAAATACCGGCTAAAATCGTTATGCCTGCGTAAAATAGCAGGCCGCTTCTAAGGCCTGCGGCATCGCTTACCTTCGTCATTGTGTCAAAAACCCACAGGGCGGAAAAAGCAACAATAACGTCTACAACGCCGCGTCCCATTTCCAAAAAGCCAAATAAACGGCCTTGTTCTTTTTCGTTGCCTGTAAGACGAACGGCTTTTAACAGAACCGGCCAATATGTAACTTCACCCAAGATGGCCATTACTGCAAAAGATGCCAGAAATCCGTAGTATCCGGGAAATGTTGAAAGATAAATGCCACAAAAGCCGATGCCAATCAAAGAAAACGAAATCATAAATTTTTTAGAAAACATATCGCAAATGTAAATACCTGCAATCAATCCTACAGTCTGCACAATACCATAAACAGAAAGCGCTGCGCCGATTTGCGTATTGGTCAAGCCCATAACTGTTTGGAGCGGTACGTAGAAAACGTCTTTCATGGATGATAGCTTAAAGGCGATGCCGCCGGAAAACACTAAGACGCAGAACGTTAACCAGCGATTTGCCACCCCTTTTACCGCTTTTTTCTTAAATTTTTCACTCATAGTTTTCCCTCCAATTTAATTGTGAGAAGCAAGCTCTTGTTCAGTCGACTTTTACTCATGAGTATCACTATATTAATTATTATATTTGCGTTTTTTTGGAATGTCAAGGGAATTGTTTGAATTTTCCGATGTATAATAAAACCAATCGCAGATTTTTGTGCAATACAAGCACGGTTTACGCAAAGCAACGCAACAAAACACAATTAAATGCAGGTATTGACCGCGACGACCCAAATCAAAGCGCTGTTCCTTTCTAAGTTCATGAATAAACTTCGACTAATATGTTGTTTTGGACTACTTTACCCTAATTTTACTTTGACAAATTGGACTTTCTCTTATATAATAAGTCAAAAGTCAATTATTCACAACTTTTCACAATATTTGAATTTTCATTATGAGGAAATAACGGAGGAGCCTATGTTACTTGAAGAACGCCATAATTTTATCTTAAGCTATCTGCACGCGAATGGCTCGGCACGTACATCAGACCTTGTATCACTTCTGAATGTTTCGTCGGAAACAATTAGAAAAGATCTGGAAATGATGATGGCGAAGGGTCTGCTTGAAAGAGTTCATGGCGGTGCAATGCTATCTTCAGCCAACAATACGCCGCGTATTATGAGCAACAGCGATTATGTTGGCTTTGATGACAGACAGCAGCAAAACACCGATCGGAAAATAATCATAGCCAAGGCTGCTGCAAACCTTGTGAAAGAAGGGCAAAGCATCGCGCTGGACGCGGGAACATCCTCGTTAGAGCTGGCAAAAGTATTAGCTGAAAGTTTTGCCAGATTAACGATTATAACCAATTCTCTCAAAATTGCTATGCAGCTGGCCAAAAGTTCCGATTTTACAGTTATTTGCACCGGCGGAATTCTTACTAAGGACGAGTATTCTTTTGTCAGTGACTTTGCTACCATGATTTTGGATAAAGTAAATATTGATATCATGTTTCTAACTGCCTCCGGAATAACGAAGAACGGACTCACCGACCAAAGAATTTCTGAGATTAAGATTCAAGATAAAATGCGCGAGGTTTCAGAAAAAATCATTGTTCTTGCTGACTCGTCGAAATTCGGCAATACATCTTTAGTCAAATTATGTAATCTTAACGAAATCGATATCATTATCACTGACTCCGGAGTAGATGCTTCAATGGTTGAAGAACTGAGGAACAGTGTGGAAATTATGGTAGTATAATTTAAAAATCATAACTACCCATATATAGTACAGGGTTTTCCTTGGAGCCACCAACCAGACTCGAACTAGCGACCTCATCTTTGCCAGAAATATTACGTCATTTTTTAAGATTTTGGCGCATGAAAAAACAACCAAAACAACATTTACGATTGATTAAGGAAATTAAGGGTTTTAAAAACAGATAAGGTAATATTAGGGAATGGTTTTTAGCCCTAAAAGGAGCACCTCTCGCCCGCCCGGATCTTTTCGGGACGGGGCTAAAACCGAACAGGAGAAAACAGAAGATATCAATGCTTTAAAAACAAAAACCTTATGGATAAAATTATGGGCGACATCCTTATATTACAAAAATAAGTTGCGCTTGGAATATTATATTTCAGGTCAAGACTAGAATAATAGAAGAAGTAAAAGGCGTAATATTCTAGTTATGACGCAGAAAATAAGAGAGGCGTTTTTTTTGCAAATGCTCGGGGCTTCATCAAAATGTAGTGAAAAGCTACACCCTAATACAGCCCGATTTGGTGCATGGAAATAGTTCAAAACAAACGCAGCAACGCAAAAGACGGGGTGCACAAACCCCGCCCGATGTAGTATAATATAGATATATTATCGTTTAATATGGTATAAGGGCAGTATATCACAGAAGACCCTCATATCAACTAAGTGATATCCACCGCTTGCCTTTTCTCAATTTGAATACCAAGGGGCTGTATCACATGGTTGGGCGTTGTGATACAGCTCCATTGTATTAACTTTCCTTTTGGCGGCCTTTATACGCTTCTCTTGTATAGGAAAATGAACTGTGATAAACGATATGGTACCTTGTGCCGGCAGTCCCAAATGCCGTATGCATGAAATTGGGGGGTTATTGTTGAAATGAAATTGATAACCGTATGCGGACCGCCTTCTGCCGGGAAGACAGCAGTGATTCTGAAAACATTAACGGCGTTGCCAGGTCAGGTGAAGCCGGCGGTGGTGAAGTTTGACTGCCTCAACACCTTTGACGACCGCCGCTACAGCCAGGCGGGAATTCCAACGAAGGTGGGGCTTTCCGGCATGCTGTGCCCCGATCATTTTTTTGTCTCCAACGCCCACGAGTGCCTGCAATGGGGGCTGCGCAAGGGTTATGACTATCTGGTGTATGAGAGTGCCGGCCTTTGCAACCGCTGTTCGCCGCACATCTCCGGTGTCTTGGCGGTCTGTGTCATAGATGTGCTTTCAGGTATCGACACCCCGAACAAAATCGGCCCTATGTTGAAGCTGGCGGACATCGTGGTGATCACCAAAGGGGATGTGGTGTCCCAGGCCGAGCGGGAGGTCTTCGCCTTCCGGGTGGCGCAGGCTAACCCCACGGCGAAGGTACTGTTCGTCAACGGCCTGACAGGCCAGGGAGCCCAAGCTTTGAGCGCACTTTTTCAAACGGCGACAGAAAAAACGCGCCTGACGGGGGAAAGTCTGCGTTTTTCCATGCCCGGCGCTATATGTACCTTCTGCTTTGGTGACATGAGGATACGTCCCGGCTTCCGTACAGGCAATTTCAATAAGATGGATTTTAGTGACTAGGAGCACAATCATGGATACAAAGAAGATAACGCCGGATTATATTGCCATGCCCATCGCAAAGCTGCTGCAAGAGCACCCATATCTGGAGGATTTTTTCACTTCTCTGAATCTGCCGGTTACAGATGGCCAGTATAGCCTTAAAGAAATTTTAGACCGCATGAATTATCTTGATTTTCAAAACTGCGGCATGGCAAAAGAGGAAATGATCGTCTATTTCCACAAATTGCTCCAGCGTATGCAGCGGCTATCCCGCCGCGAGCCCATGCGAGTGTCCTCCATCACGGTATTTGGAGGCAGGGACAAGGATGGTGCACCGGAAGAGTTGCAACTGAAGCTCAGGCAGGGTCAGGTGGTGGCCATCGTGGGACCCACCGGTTCAGGGAAGAGCCGTTTCCTTGAGGATATCGAGTTTCTTGCCCAGGGCGACACGCCCACCAGCCGGGTGGTGCACCTGAACGGTACGGTGCCCGAGGATGCTTTGCGCTTTACTGCAGAAAATAGCTTGGTGGCGCAGCTCTCCCAAAACATGAACTTCGTCATGGATCTGCCGGCACGGGAGTTCATCCGCATGCACGCGGAGAGCCGTTTTGTCCCGCAGCCAGAGCGGGTGGTAGAGGAAATTTTACACTGTGCCAATCAGCTTTCAGGCGAAGCGTTTCCGGCGGATATTTCTCTGACTCAGCTCTCCGGGGGCCAATCCCGCTCTTTGATGATCGCCGACGTCGCGCTTTTAAGCGCATCCCCCATTATCCTGATTGATGAGATTGAAAACGCCGGGGTGGATCGGCGACAGGCTTTGCAGTTGCTGGTAAAAAAAGATAAGATCGTTCTGGTGTCCACCCACGATCCTCTGCTGGCTCTTCTGGCCGATTCCCGTCTTGTGATCAAAAACGGCGGGGTACGGCAGGTATTGACTACCACGCAGGAGGAAAAGGCCTGCCTTGAAGAACTGTTGGTAATGGACGCACACATTGGCGCCCTTCGGCAGGATTTGCGCGACGGGCAAGCCTTGTCGCCGCCGCAGGATTAGCGCGCCGATTAGAGTGCTTGGTAAATCCGGCGAACATTCTTCGCCATATAAAGTGCGAAGGCAATAGGGAAGTTCTATTGTTGCTCTACAGTCAACTCATCGACTGGGAATGTGGAGGCCGTGATAGTCGAAAACTACAGAGAATGCTTACCGCCACACGGGCACGGACTACAAGCTGTAGATTGAAAGCATAGGCACAGTTATAGTGACACAGGGATGGGGCTTTTGTAACTCCCTTGATACGATTCCCCGGTTGATTCCGCTCAACCATTTTATTTGCCGTGTGTCAATAGAATTGTCCCTGTGTCACGCCTTTCTTTTTCCAAGAGCTCTTCCATCTTCAAACACGCCTCCCAGCTCTTCTTTACAAAGCTGTGAGCGTAGATGTTCATGATCGTGCTGGTCTGCGCGTGACCTAAGATGCTTTAAATCACCAGTAAGTTCATATCAAGCATTTTAAACCCGCTGTTTAGGCCGTTTTCTTTTCCCAGTGTCCGAAATAGTGACCCAATAGTGCCCCCAAGCTCTTGTTTAGCGAAAATCAAGTCAAGACCACGCTTAAAACGCGTGGCATGAAAAAGCCCTATAAGGGCTTTTTGCGAAGCCAGCGCCTTAAACGACGCTGGCTTTCACTTCGTTCAAGCCATGTGCAGTGATTACTTGGCAGGCGAACCCTTAAAAGGGTCTGCATACTCTTTCGTACTGAGTTTGTCCATCATCTGGTCGGCTTTATCCTGTTCTCGGATATATTTCGCAATAGTTGCTTCGTTAAGTCCTACCGTTCTTACAAAATTAAGTAGCATTTTTCTCAGCAATGAAACTGATTAAAGATAGTCAAAATAGCCAGCTACTTATTGAAATCTAAAAAGATTAATATGTTGAGTTGTTAAAAGTAATAGGTAAGGTAATAATTGGAAAACGATTTGAGAGAATATCAGGAAGTAGTTTAAGGAATAGTGCTTACGTTTGCATTGAGGCGTCATTATACTATTGATTGGCTCCAAATCCTGATTTAGCAAATAAAAGTCTAAAAATTTAACCTTGAACTTTTTCGATGAAGCGCATCAGGATTGCTGCGGCCTGGGCGCGGGTGGCGCTGCCTTTCGGGTCGAGCTCCATATCGTTCACGCCGCTGAGGAAACCTTCAGCTACCGCCCATTTGACTGCTTCAAGAGCCCAGTCGGAGATTTCGGAAGCGTCAGAAAAACTCTCAAGGCTGTCCCGGGCGCTAACATCATAGCCTTTATCCGATGCATAACGGTAAAGGATCGCCGCGAGCTGTTCCCGCGAGATGCAATCGTCGGGGCCGAAATGCGCCGCATCATAACCCAGCACCACACCGTTCGCCGCGGCCCATTCGATGCCGTCCGTATACCATTGACCTTCGCCGACGTCGCCGAAAACACCGCTCTTGCCAGGTCCCGCCCCGGGCTTGCCTTCCAGCCGCCACAGGATGCTCACGATCATGGCGCGGGAGGTGCCGATATTCGGTTCAAACCTGTTTTCGCCCATGCCGTTCATTAAACCCTGCTCCGAAACAAACTGGATAGCGTCATAAAACCAATCGGAGCCTGCCACGTCGCTATAGAGATTCGTCGCTTGCGAATCCTTGGCAAAGACAACCTCCAGTGTGTGGGAGGTTCTCACTCTGGCAAATTCATAGCTGGAAACGGCGCCAATGCTCGTCCCGTCCACCAGGACGTCGGAGATGTGGTAGCCAGCATCGGGCGTGATGGTATAGGTCTGACTAGCATTCGCTTTGATCTTGGAAGTGCTTGGGCTCACGGAGCCTCCCTCGTTTGTCTCTACCGTGATTTTGTAATAAACAATTCCGAACCCGCCGCCGGACGGATTGTCCGAGGGCTCCACATACCGTGGATCATTGGCGAAGATGGGATAGCCGTTGTTGACGCCGTCCCGTTGCACCCATCCTATAAAAGCCACTCCGTCCAGCTCCATCATACTTTCTGTTAAACTGCTTGACACAGGGTTTGTCGTAACCCAATCGTTTAAGGTCTGGCAGAAATCATCGGCCTGCATTTCCGTAGCGGATATACTGGAACCGACTACTGGACTGTTCTCCGGATCGTAATACGCGTATTCCGCCGTGCCGGCCAGGTAATAGCAATTTTCGATCGGGTTGACCGAGGCTGCAACCCCTGTTGCTGTTGTTGCAGTCACCGCACCGGCATTGTAACAATTGCGGATATAAGGATCCCCCGTTTCTAAGATATCCATATCAGATCCACAAATCCCTCCGGCCAACGAGTTGCTTCCCTCTGCGGTGACGGCCCCGGTATTATAGCAGTTATCGACTGTGCCGACGAGTCCCAGTCCCAAGATCCCGCCAGCCATGGGCTGTCCCTCCGCCACGCTGCCGGTAACGGAGGCGAAATTCGCGGAATTGTAAATACTACCGAGAAATACAACCCCGGTGATGCCACCGGCTACTGCCGTTATATCTTCCGCATCGGTGGAGGTGGCGGTGATTGAGATATCCGCGCCGGTTTGGTTGACGCAGCCGTCCATAAGAACATACAGCCCAAAACCCAAGACGCCCCCACCAAAGACATTATCGCATGTAGCGGTTATGGTAGCTTGATTGGCGCAATTTGTTAGAATGAGGAACCCGCCAACGCCGACGACCCCGCCGACTCTTTCGGTTCCGGTGACGTTGATGGCTCCATCAACCACGACGTTACTGATCGTAACGAGTGTGCTATCCGAATCGAGATCATCGAGATTCGATGAGTTGACATTGCCGAATAAACCGGCGCTGACATAACTGCCTTGGATATTCATGTTGCTGATAACATGGCCGTTGCCGTCGAAATTACCGCTGAAAGGATGTGCGTCGCCGTCGGCTGCGCCGTAGAGCACATCGTCTTCCTCAATGCCGATCGGGTCCCAGAGGTAGCCGCTTAAATCGATATCTTGCGTTAGGGTAAAGGTAACACCGTCAAAACCTTTGCCGACTATATCAACCGCCCTTGCCAACGCCGCCAGCTGCTGTGGGGTGGAAATTTCTACCGTCGCCCCCGCAAAGTCAGGAGAAGTCAGCTCTTCATAGAGGTCACTATCATAGTGCCCCGCATCGATCCAGGCGACCCCTTCCGCTCGGGTGAGGTAGGCCTTGGCCGTATAGCTTCGCGCCTCTGATATATTATCGATGGTAAAACTTTGATCGGTTGAAACCAGCGACCCGTCGTTCGTATCCATCCATTTATACCAACTGTAACCGTCTGTGACGGTGGCGTTGATGATCACGTCGCTGCCGCTGAGATAGGCGCCGCCGCCTGTAGTGGACTCAATCCCCGTACCGGCAGTTAATGTGACTGAATAATAATCAATCGTTGCGCTCGGACTGGATGCAGACAGGATTTGGCCTGTATATTGATCGTTGGTCGTATCCCAGACATAATAGGTCAGGCTGGGATTAAAACCGGTAAAGGAATATTCCCCGTCGGGACAGGTCCCGGTTATGGCTTCCGTCAGCGAGTCTCTGGCTATGGAGAGTTCCAAATCGGGCGCGTCTTCTGTCCAGGGCTCGTCGTCCTTGTTCAGGGTTACGGTGTAGAGATAATCCTTGACATCGGTAAACACAGTCATTCCGGCACTGCTGAGCGTGAAGTCCGCGCCGCTGGAGTGTTGCTGCCGGACGTCATCCGTATAAAGCGTATAGGTAGCGGCTGAAGGGAGCGTGAAAGCAATGGATGTGTAGGGAGTCTCCGGAGCAAAGCTTGCCTTCAGTGAAGAATCCAATTTCAGGTAAACATCACTGGCAATGTCGCTGCTTTTTTCGCTGGTGAAATTGGCCATTAGCACATAAGCCGTGCTTTCTACTGCAAGGTCATCGCCAGCGGCGGTGATAGCCGGTACTGTTCCATCCGAGGCAGCCATTACCATTGCAGTAGCCGCAATAGTAACCGTCGGTGCTGAGGAAGGAATAGCTCCGCCGGGACCGATCCCGGCGGATATACTACCGCCTGTCGCCATGACCGTACCGCCGCTAATGTAGATCTCTCCGCTACCACCGAAAGAACCGCCTGTACCGATACCGGCGCCCCAACTGCCGCCAGTCGCCGTGACCGTACCGTCGGTAATGGTGATTTTGCCGATGGAACAAAAACCGCCGCCGCTACCTATGCCCGCACCACTATTACCTCCTGTCGCCGTGACCGTACCATCGTTGATGGTTATATCACCGCCGGTAGCGAAAGAGGCATTTCCTGTGCCGATACCCGTGCAGCCGCCGCTCGCCGTAATAATCCCTTTGTTAATAATAATCGTACCGTTTGCCACGCCATTACCGCCACCAATGCCCGCGGCGTTGGCGGCGCCGGTAGACGAGAGGGAGCCCACGCCGTCTATAGTCAGCGTAGTTCCGGGCGGCACCCGCAGCCCGGGATTACCGCCAGAGCTCTTTAAAATATTGTCCCCCGACAGCATCAGGTTGACCGTGCCGCTATCTATGGAAAAAGCGCATACATCGTCTGTAGTAAATTCTATGTCGGCATCGTCAAGGATGATGTTGGCCGTATTGCCGGAAATAGCCACGACAACCATATGCTCGGTGCTTGAACCGATAATGGTGATTTCTTGTGTATTGGTAAAATCCGCTGTCGTTGTCTGCGCTGCGCCGTATGTTACATTAATATTACTGCTGCTACCGGCGGCCACCGTGATATTCCCTTCGGATATGTCGAAGATAAAGCTTCCGGGGACGCTTTCCGCAAAGGCCGGAGCGCTTGCCGCAAAAACCAGCGTCATCATGAACATAAAAACCAGCTTCAGGTATACTGCTCTTTTAAATTTAAACATATTTTCCCATCTTGCTTTTCTCTTGCTGCCAATCAAAAGATTGTCCAAGACAGCTCTTACTGTTTTTTTCATTCGTTTCCCCACTTTCGTATAACATTTATTTTTTTATAAATCATTTTTCGATAACTAATCACGATGAAGATCAATTCGTCTTATTTATTCTGTTTTTGGGACAGCGGCAAACACTATATGTTAAGTGCTCTTTGGTTTCTTTTCTGAAATCAGAAAACTTGCAATACCAACACTCGCGCATGGGGATGAGGTTTGTGTCTCTGACAGATTCCCAATACGGACAGGTATCGTCTTCCTTCACCACAGGAAAATTGCTGTCCAATAGGTCTCTATTCACCTGTTTTTTGTTTTTTATATCCACCGCCAACGATACCTCTCTTTGTGGTAGATCCTATTACTCTATTTATCCCTTAATTTAACAAATTTTTCAATATCTGCCGCACCAATGACCTTTCTCACCGCATAAAAAGCGTGACTTAAAGGTTCTTTTACGATATAATGTCGAAAGAGGTGATAACGATATTACACTGCGCTGTTTGCGACGACGATCCTTCCGCTGCCGAGATTCTGCACCGCATGATTAAGGAATATCCTGCGGAGCTTTCCTGTACCGTCTTCTCCGATCCGCTGGCTCTTCTTGCGGCTATTCTGAATGGACAAAGATTTGACCTCTACCTACTGGATATTATTATGCCTAAGCTTTCCGGTGTGGATCTTGCGCGGGAGATACGCAAGACCGACGGTGACAGTGTAATTATTTTCGTTACAACCTCCAATGAGTTCCACAAAGACGCTTTCGACGTGGAAGCCCTGCAGTATCTGGACAAGCCTTTAAAAAAAGAAAACCTTTATCATGCCTTTGACCGCGCCCTGCGTTACATAGGCGATAAAAGCAACGATATTCTGCCGGTTCAGACGAAAACCGGCATTTACGCACTCCACATAAACCAAATTGTTTATGTGGAGTCTTTTAAACATATACTGACCTTTCATCTCCATGACGGCAGCGCAATTGCAACGCTCGACTCGTCGCTGCCGCTAAAAAAACTGACGGAGATGCTTCATTTCCCACCATTTTGTGCTCCCTACCGCGGCTTTATTGTCAATTTGAATTATGTGGACTGTCTGAGTAAACTCCAGTTTTCTATGTCTACCGGCGCTTTCATCCCCATACCGCAAAAACAGTTTTCCAAAGTACTTCGGCAATATTCAGATTATCTCTTGACGCGATACACGAAAGGAGAAAATTGATGCTCAGGTATTTTGTCGACTCCCTTGTAACCTTGCCGCTTCTTTACGCCATTATGGCAACCATGATTGAGTTTCGGTTTGGCAAAAGGCGGTGTCTCATCGTAATCGCCCTCGCCATATGCATAACTGTTTCGATGGACAGCTGGAAGTATCTACACAGCGGCGTTCTTACGGATATTTATGCATTTGCCTGGCTTACCACATGTATTCCCAGTTTTTTGAGTCTTTTTTACCTGGCTAAGTACAGGGACGGTAGTTTTTTCTTCGCCTTTTTTACCGAATGCGTGCTTGCCTCCATTGTATCTTTTCTCGCCTATATTTTTGCTTATCTTTTGCCCTGGCGTTCCGAGGTCTTTCCCTTCCTGTTCCATACATTGATGCTGTTCGGTATTCTTTTCGTCTGTCGACGCTTTCTTGGGCGCAATTTTATCGAAGCAGCCAGATATCAGGGGAAAAGATGGTTACTATATTGTGCGTTGCCATTCATGTGTATCGTAATATGGATTATGTACACCGGATCATTTTCCCATTCCATCGATATTGCAAATAAAATTGACCTTCCTTATGCGGGATATATATATCCCCAGGATATACCGCTGTTTATCGTCTTATTGGTTATAATATTTTATACGGTCTCTTTGATCCTGATTATGATTACTATCATCCATCGTGCCGATAAGGAGCGTAGAGAAAAAACGACCTTGTATTTCCAGAGCAAAGCCCTTAGAGAACGTCTGTTCAGTCTTGAAGACAAAGAAGAGAGTTTGCGCATCCTACGCCATGATATGCGTCATCATCTGAGCACTTTGTCAGGGCTTTTACATAATAAAGAACTTCTTCAGGCACAGGAATATGTAAGCCAGTTGGACCATAATCTGGTACAGACAAAACAGGAGAGCTTTTGTGCCAATCCCGTTATCAATGCGGTTATTTCCTACTATGCCGCAATCGCGCAAAGAGAGAGAATTCAATTTTTAATCCGGATTCAGATATCCGGCAATCTGCCTGTAGACGATATGAATATTGGCGCCATCCTCTCCAACGCATTGGAAAACGCTTACAACGCCTGTATGAAGCAGCCGGTAGATGTTAAGCGGTTTATCGAGCTAAAATTCATCCAACACAAGAAGCAGTTTGTGCTGGATGTTTCCAATTCATTCTATGGAGATGTGGTTTTCGACTTAAGCGGCCGTCCCGTTTCGCAAAGAAAAGACCACGGCATCGGTAGCCAAAGTATTTTCGCTTTTGTCCACAAGTATAACTCCACTATTGACTACTCTGCCAAGAACGGCGTATTCAATCTCCGCATCATGTTCGCGGATTCAGAATAAGCTGCCCGCCTTTATTCTTTCTGTATTTAGACAAATTATTTTTCGCTGCTAAAAATTAATAAGGTTGCAGACTCAAAAATGACATGCAATCCTTCCGCCACACGGGAATCAATTTCTTTTTGAAGCAACCAATACCACTATTCTGGCCATTTTCTCTTCCCGGTGTCCGAATAGTGACTAAATTTACTTTTTAAGCGAAAATCAAGTCAAAAGAAAAACTCTGTACTATATTAGTACAGGGTTTTTGTAGGGGACAGGAAAGGGATTTCGATGGTACAGTAACGTGGCGCCTATTCAATACTTATCGATTGACTTAATTCACGCATTGTTCCAATGCGATGCTCAAACATCATGTCCCACATATCTAGGCATCTTTGATTCAGATTTTTTTAATAATATTGAGGTTAGCTCCATAAAAATAAATAAAAATATACAAACCTTCACCAACAATAAGGTTTGCTTTTAAAATTAATTCTACGCTTTTTCTTCTATAGGGCGGAATGTGCTTGGTCTGGAATTTTGTTGCGTTCGACTTCCCGGGATACCGTTGACACGGGGTAGCCGATTTCTTAGTGATAACGTGCGGCCAGCCTTCCCCTTATCAAGCAAATGGCGAAGGCTGGCCCAGATAAACTGGGAGGCGTCTGAGATTTTTTTACATACCGCCGCCAAATAGCGGTAGTGTAGACAAGTCACATCGGGTTTCCTGCCATCACGCTCATAACAAAATGGAAGCTGACAACATCGCCATAATTCTGCGCCATTGGTCGGATAGTAATATCCGCTGATTAGAGTTGCAAATCAGCCAGGATTTTGCGCTCTGCATTGCGGCTATAGCAAACACCGGTCAGTCCGCCATCAATAGGAATATTAGCAGCAGTGATGAATTTGGAATCATCGCTGGCCAGGAAGTGGACCAGAGCGGCAACCTCCTCTGGCTCGCACAAACGGCCTAGCGGCGGCATGTATTTGGCCATAGCCAGCTCAGCTTCACAGCCTGGCTGCTCCACCATAGGGCCGGAAATGCTGGCCGGACAAATGGCATTGCAACGAATTCCGCGGTCAGCCTCCTCCAACGCTACCGATTCCGTAAGCAACCGCACCGCACCCTTGCTGGCATTATAGGAAGTATAGCCAGCGAAAGCATGTATGCCGGCAATGGAGCAGATATTCACGATGGAGGAATAATCCGGCATCAGCGGCAAAGCGTATTTGATCATTATGAAATAGCCCAGGTAATTTACCTCAATGCACTTCCGGCACTCCTCTACTGATAGCTCCTCAATACCGATATCGGAGAAGATAATGCCGGCATTATTGCTGAGAATATTTACCTTGCCATATTGATCCTTGACATAGGCCATCAACCTCTTGACGCCTTCCTCGTCCGTCACATCCAGGTGATAAAATTCGGCAGGAGTCCCTAGTTTCGCTGCTTCCCTTTCGCCCAGTTCCTTGTTGCGGTCCAGCATGATTACATGATCAATCTCAGCCTGCAAAAAACGCTTGGTCACTGCCAGGCCCACACCCTGCGCAGCGCCGGTCACTAAAGCTACTTTACCCTTTAAACTCAGAAACATTGTTTTTACCCTCCTTATCATTTTATTTGTCGCAATAGAACTCCCCTGTGTCTTAAATTAAGCCATCATTTCATCGGGGTTTCCTTTCCCCGAAGGACATGACGTTCTTCCTTCTTTCAGGTTTATTAGTTTCTTGTTTGCTTCAGCGAATATGATGCTCATCTTGATAGTATCAGCATACAGCCTTTTGCTACTGCAATGTCAATGACCCTCTCTCTCCCCGTGCACAGCAAAAAGTATGAAAATTTAAAATTTTTCCTAAAACATTTAACTACTTGAATGTTTCCCCTGATACAGGTTTTTTGCAATGATTTTCGTTGACAATAGTCGCGTAAAAATCATATACTTTATTTATCATTTATTGTTTTTTGAAGACTGCTACCTAGCTGCATGCACCGCAAAGGGGGCAATATCCATGTCGAAATACACGATCGGAGAGCTCTCGGAAATGTCAGGGATCAGCAGAACCACTTTGCGTCTATATGATGCAAAAGGCCTCTTGCGGCCATCTGAACGTGACTCTGATAACAACTATCGCCTTTACTCTGAGCAACAGGCGATCGAAGCGGTGATGATCAGGGAGATGAAGCTCCGTGGCTTTTCCATGTCAGAATTGAAAGCGCTGATGAAAAATCACGACTTAGGCAAGGTAAAAACAGATCTGGACCAGAAGATCAAATCGCTGCAGGCGGAAACAGAAAAGATCCGGGAGCAGATCTATTATTTGACTGCTACCAATAATCTGCTTTCTTCTGCTTTGGAGTTCTACGACGGAACGACTTCGAAAGAACCAATGGAAATGGTTGTTGACTATATGCCGGAAACGACGGTTTTATTCCACCGGCGTATCAGTAATATCAGCGCGGATCACTTACAATGGGAACGGTATAATGAGCTTCTTGTTCTGCGGAATAAAGAACAGCTAACCCAAAACGGGCCTGTTTGCGCAATCTTTTATGACCATTACTTTAACCAATTTTTTTTCGAAAAAGGCGATATGGCAATGTATGTGCCAATCAAAGAAACAGACCGCACCGGCGAGCATATCCGCAAGATCGGCGAGTTCCTGCGAGCCAGCATGATATTTGTCGGTTGGTACACCGGTCTCCTAGGCACTTATGTGGAACTGGTTAAGCAGATCGAAAAGAATCATTATAAAATCGTTGGTCCTGCGCATGAAGAATATCTGGCCGATTTTTCCTACGGCGTTCCCAACGAAAAGTGCGTTACAAGAGTATTTTTTCCTATTGAAAAAAAACAATAATAAAAGGCCGGCATGGATGAACCAGAAGCCAATGGATTAAAGAAGTCGTCAGGGAAGATGAAAATGCCATTGTGAAAAATGGCACAATGCTTTATGCCTACATGGATAATTGGATCGAAAAACGGAAAGAAGATCTGGTTGCGAAAAATACGGAGATCCGTTTTAAGTATACCGCTAAAAAAATCAAAGAGGTTTTCGAGGATAAGGCAATACAGGAATTAACTGAAGACGACATGCGAAGCATTATAAAAGGCCTTATTAAAAAGAAATTGTCCTATAGTACCATTGTTAAGGTAAAACAAACCTTGGTGCCAATCCTGAACCAAGCGGTTAAAGACAGTATTATAGCACAAAACCCCTTCACCACCGATGTTACCTTGCCGCCTAAATCCTCAAAAAAGGTATTTGCCCTAACCGAGGAAGAGCAGAAAAAGGCCGGGGACGTGGCCTTCGAATATGAAAACGGGGACTTAATCGTTTTTATATTATATACGGGCTTAAGATTAAATGAGGCTGTAAGTCTCAAATGGGAAGACATTGACCTTGAGGGAAACAAAATCGCAATCAAACAATCTAAAACGGAAACCGGCGTACGGATCGTTCCCCTCTCTAAAATGGCAAAAATAATATTGAAACACCGGCAAGAGGAGCAAAAAGAACCACTGCAAGGATACGTTTTTAAAAACGCCACAGGCGGCCAAATCCTCTACAACGCCAGAAGATTATGCTTAAAGATAGCAAAAAGGGCAGGCATAAGAGATTTTTCCCCTCACACCTGCCGACATACCTTCGCCACCCGGTTATTAGAAAAAGGCGCCAATATCAAAACGGTATCGGAATTATTGGGCCACGCATCGATCCAGGTTACCCTCGATATTTACGGGCACATTTCACAAAAACTCAAGCAAGAAGCCATTACCTTATTGGACGAGTAAAAATTTTTTGAGACGGATAAGGTAAAAAATAAGGAAATGATAGACCTCTTTACAAAATAGGGAAATAAAAAAGCCCTGAAATCGTTTATGATATCAGGGCTTTCTTTGGAGCCACCAACCAGATTCGAACTGGTGACCTCATCCTTACCAAGGATGCGCTCTACCTACTGAGCTATGGCGGCAAAATAATCATATGATTCGTAAAGGACTTGGAACACGAGATTTATTTTAACTGGTTCAGCTGCAAAAGTCAACTGTTTTTCTTATATATATAAGAAAAAATCTTATGTGGATAAAAACATTCCCTAATAATGCGAAAAACTTTTATCACTTACCAAGAGATTTACCAGTGAACTGAACAGCAAGCAGCTGTTTGCATTGGGTTAAAATCTGGAAATCCTACAAATCATCCTTAATATAGCTTTCCCCGTCAATGGACAAATCAATACAGCGACCGTTTCCTGTTGCCGAATCTTTGACCGCATGCAAAACAAAGGTATGCTCTACACTGCCGCCGGTAAGATTGACGGCAAGGATTTCTCCGCTCACCTCATAAACGCCATTACAAACAGAAAACTGCCAGGTGTCTTCCAAAAAAGTGGCCCTTTCCGGATAAGAAAGAAAAGCTGATATCCACGTCTTGCTCCAAGCTTTCAGATTAGAGACTTCCTCCTGCTTGACCCCCTCTTCCACTTCGGCGAGAGCTGCCGGAGACGATGCCTTCTGCGGCAACTCCTGCAACCCTGCCGAAGCAGCGACAAGTAAAAGATAAACAGCAAAAACCGCTATAAGAAGCTTTTTTTTACGGCTTTCGGATAAAACAGGATTTTTATAAATTAAAATTGGAATAAAAACCGGGAAAAAGAGTACCATAAAAAGGCGTTTTATTCCTCGCATGAGAGAGGGCTTTTTCATTTCCCAGTTTGATTTCTGCGGTGTCGAAATCGTATAACCGCAACCGGCACAGACAGATTGTTCATTCATGTTTTTGCCGCATTGAGGACAGATCATCTTCTTCCCCCTCTCCACAGAACCGATCTTTTGACAAATATATAATTTCCCCACCCTACAAGTCGTTTGTATTAGGCTGCTATCTACTAAAACAAATCTTCCCCTCATTGACAAAGATGCATTTTTATTATATAATGAATAAATCAAAATTAAATATGTAGCAGCGCTGAATACAGAATCGTAGCGGGAGAACCAATTTTTTGGGGTGTATCCGGTTAACCGGTAGGGGACCTTCAAACCCGAACCCGTCAGCTAATCTCGCAAGCGCTATGAAGGGATGAATGCGTCTTCCCGCATTGATGCGATACTGGTATAGCCTTTTTGGTGCTGCTCTAATAGCAGCATTTTTTTATTAATAAGAGGAGGCGATATAAATGAGAATCGCATTATGCGGTTTAGGGCGCGCCGGCAAAGAGGTTGCCCGCACTCTTTTAGACGAAAAAAATCCCGACCTGAGCCTTTCCTGTGCGTTTTGCCGTCCCGGCAGTGATAAAGCGGAAAAAGATATTGGTGATCTGGTGCATATGCCGACTGCGGGCATTCTGGTCAAAGAAATCGAAGAGGCTGATGATATATTTGCAACAGGCAATACCGATGTGGTGATTGATTTCTCCAGCCATGTGGCATCGTTGCAGTTGATGCTTTCCTGTCATAAATACGGCATAGGCATGGTGGTCTGTACCACCGGCTTCGATAGAGAAGAAATTGCCTTTATGAAGGAGTTGGCACAAACCAAAACCTTCGGTCTGGTCTATGCGCCTAATGTCACCCTGGGGGTCAATGTCTTAATCAATCTTGCCCAAAATGCCGCCCGTAAGCTTCCGGAATATGATTATCATATCGCGGAGTGCCATCACAGAAATAAGGTAGACCCCATTTCCGCCACCGCTTTCAAAATAGAAGATGCTTTGAAAAAGGCACTGCCCGATGGCATTGAAAGAGATATTCCCATCAGCGCCATACGGGCCGGCGGTTATGTAGGATATCATGAAGTCCTTATCGTGGGAGATAACGAACGCATCAGCATCAAGCACGAATCTTTTTCCCGCCGGGCTTTTGCCGAAGGAGCCATCCGTGCCGCCAAATTTGTCAAGGGAAAAAAGGGCTATTATGAAATGCGGGATGTTTTAAATGAGCAGCCTTCCATTCAATAATTTCACTTTCTAAACTTTAAACAAAACGAGCCTTTTGCCGCTGGCTCATGGTTGCCGTCAGCACTGCCGAATTCAATCCATAAAAAATCGAAAAAATCAGTTCATCATGGTGAACATTCCTAAACGGTTAAACTATTTGCCGAATATTTTAAAACGAAATCAAAACACAATTTCTTACGCCTCTAAGGATGCACATCTGTGCATCTTTTTTATTGCAACTTTTTTCCAGAAAATTGGTCTAATTCATCAGATCATCATTATTTTCGCACGGCCGAGGTATTCTTCTCCCACAGGTAGGTGGCTTCCATATCCGCTAAATGCAGCTGTACTGCCAGCGGATAACGTTCAAAAGCATAACTGATGGAATAATTGCCGCCTCGCACCGAATCGTCAAATCCTCCCATATGCCAGCGGATGGCCATGGCTTCAGCCGTTTTCAGACGCAAAAACCGTTCGATCAAAAAAACAGACTTTTCCCCATGGCCATAAGGGAAAGCGTCGTCTACTATGTAATAGGGCTTTTTCTCCCAGATGCCGGTTTCTTCATTTTTTACGTTACGGCTGGAAGTTTTATAATACTGAGCCTTGCATAAGTCATGAAGCAGCCCGCAAATAGCAAAGGTCTCCATATTATCGCTTTCTTCCTTGAAATACTTGGCCGTCAAGACCTCAAATACATTGACGCTGTGCTGCACCAAACCGCTTTCACAGGCGCAATGGTATTTGGTACTGGCAGGAGCCAGATAGAAGTCGGTCGTCCCCAGCCAATCGAGAAGCCGATCTGCTCCTTCACGGTGAATATGGGTTTGAAAAAGTTCTATAAAATGTTCACGATAGTCCACATTTTTTCCTCCTTACCTTATTCTTTATTCTAACATATCTCGACAAAAAATTCTTCTGCATTTTCTCTTTGACAATACAAGTTTTTTGTGCTATGATGATTTTTGTATTAATCATTCTAATACACTTAAAACGCTTGATTGTCAAGAGAGGAGGAATGAGGATTGATCAACATCGATTTTCAAGATAGAAGTCCCATCTATCTGCAATTGATCAAAAAGATTGAAGAAATGGCCGCTAAAGGATTCCTGGCGCCCAACGAACAGCTTCCTACCGTGCGGAGCCTTGCGATGGAGCTTGCCATCAATCCCAATACCATACAGCGCGCATACGGCGAATTGGAGAAAAAAGGCGTTATTTACACGGTGCCCGGGAAAGGTTGTTTTGTTTCTCCAGCCACCAATACACTATTGAATAGGAAAAAACAGGAACTGCTGGCGGAAGTGACCTTAAAAATCAAGGAGGCCTGTGCCATCGGGATCTCCCAGGAGGAATTTCTGGAGGAATGCCGCAAGGCCTACAAACTTTGTGCCAAGGAGGAGAAAAAATGATTATTGCCCAACATGTCAATAAATCCTTCGGCTCCATCGAAGCCCTCACGGATATCAACGCCACCATCAAAAAAGGAACCGTATTCGGGCTGATCGGAACCAACGGCGCCGGCAAATCTACTTTTTTGCGCGTTTTAGCCGGTATTCTAAAGCCGGACAGCGGCAACATAACCATTGACGGTGAAGGGGTTTTTGAAAATATTAACGTAAAGGAACGTTTTTTCTACATTTCTGACGAACAATATTTTTTCAGCAACAGCACGCCCCGGGAGATCCAAAAATATTACAGCAACATCTATCCTCATTTTGACAAAGCTTTATTTGATCATTTGCTGCACAATTTTGATCTCGCCGCTGGCCGTAAGGTAAATACTTTCTCTAAGGGGATGAAAAAACAGCTGGCCGTAATTGCCGCCATTGCCGCTCAGACAGATTATATCTTCTGTGACGAAACCTTTGACGGGTTGGATCCGGTGATGCGGCAAGGCGTCAAAAGCCTTTTTGCAGCTGATATCGCCCAAAGGGAGCTTACTCCTATTATAGCCTCTCACAATCTGCGGGAACTGGAGGATATCTGCGATCACGTGGGCTTATTGCACCGCGGAGGGATCCTCCTTTCCAGAGACATTGACGATATGAAGCTCAATATCCAAAAGGTACAATGCATCTTTACCGAAACGAAAACAAAAGAACATTTCCCGGATCTTGATATCATCACCTTGGATCAGCGCGGCTCTCTTTATACCATCATCGCCCGGGGGGATAAAGAAAAGATTACAATGGCTTTAGAAAAGGCGGGGCCCCTTTTTCTCGAGGTACTGCCCCTGACATTAGAAGAGATCTTTATAAGCGAAACGGAGGTGAGAGGCTATGACATCAAGAAGCTCCTGGCTTAGCCCCAAACTGATTATGGATACCTTTAAAAAGAATCTTTGGCTCTTTTCCTTAGCCTTTCTGGCTTTTTTCTTCTCCCTGCCGGTAGCTACCGCCATCCGCTTGCAGAACCTTGACGCCAACCAAGCTCAATATGCTCCGGATAATCTTTTGCTTTTGAAGGCGGCAAAGGTGCTTTATCCTTTTAACGGCGCCAATCCCTTTGTCATATTTTTTATGATTCTGGGCGCCGTGGTTACTGCTTGCGCAGTTTTTTACTATTTACATAATAAGAAGCGCGTGGATTTCTACCACAGCCTCCCTCTTACCAGAACTAAGCTGTTTTTTACCAATTATCTGACCGGTTTTCTTTTAATCGCTTTGCCTTATTTCATTTGCCTTATCTTTACGCTCCTTGTCATTGCCGCCAAAGGCTATCTTGGCTATTTGGCCTGGGGGGCCGCCCTGGCCGGGGTCGCCCAACACCTTCTCTTTTTCTTAGCCATTTACAGCCTGGCCGCCGTAGCAGCAACTCTCACCGGCAACCTGGTCATCCATTTTCTTCTGACCGGCGTTTTCTTAGGCATTGGTCCCGCTTTTGTGGGAACCTACTTAGGGGCAATGGAAACCTTTTATGACACCTTTTATAACTGGGGTGCCACAACAAAGTACTGGTTTGCTTATTCATCCCCGGCAGCGCGCTATATTTACAATGCCGAAGGGAGCATACCCGTAACGGGGCTAGACTATATCCTGCTTGCGGTATTCATCTTGATTGTTACGGTTCTGGCTCTCGCGCTGTATCGCAAACGGCCCTCCGAGGGCGCGGGCCACGCCGTTACCTTCCGTTATGCCAAACCTCTCATCAAGTATCCCCTGATCTTTTTGGCAACCATGCTCTGCGGCCTCTTCTTCTATTCGTTCAACCATAACGATTGGGGTTGGCTTTTCTTCGGCTTTGTATGCGGCGCCTTTATCGTCAGCCGTATCATTGAGATCATCCTGGTATTTGATTTCAAAGCCATCGGCAAGAATTTTAAGGGGCTCTTGATTTTCGCGGTACTTTTCGCAGCTTTCATTACCGTACCGCTTTTTGATCTTACCCATTACGACTCTTACTTGCCGGACAACGCCGACGTGATCAAAGTCAATCTTTTCATTGACAATATGGATGGTTTCAATACGGATAACTCGGATATCCTGCGTTTTCTGGAAAGCAACGGGAATAACAATCGTAACTATAGCAACTATGAAGAAAGACAGGCTTATACCAGCCTGCTGCAAGATTCCGCCAATGTAGCGGCCGCTGTTGAGATGGCAAATATTGCCGTAAGCCGGTCGGAAACGGCAGCGTCAGACAGAACAGGGAACGGCACCCGTCTTGCCATCGTTTATACCATGGCAAACGGTCGTCAGGTTGCCCGTCAATACGATTGGGTCGCCAACAAGGATCTGATGACCGCGGCTTCCACTATTCTCAACTCCAAAGAATACAAAGAGCGTCATTACAGCATTTTGCAGGCGCCTCCGGAAAACATTGAACTAAATTCCATCGAGTTCTTTGAAAGCGGCGCCGACGAAAGCATTTCCACCCATACCATCCCGGTGTCTAAAAGCTTGTTACTGGCACAAGCCTTACAAAAAGATGTGCAAAACATGACCGCTTCCGATATGGCGGAACAGATGCCTATCGCATTATTGGATTTTACCTTGTATCAGGAAAGCATAGCCGATATTAACCAAAAGTCCACTGAGGATCTGAAGCAGATTGGCTCGACTCAATTTTCCTGTCCTATTTACCCCACTTTTTCTAAAACCTTGAGCGTACTGCAAGAGCTGGGCTACGGCAGTGATTCCTTCCGCCTGGACCTGTCCAAGATCGACAGCATTCAGCTGATCAACGAAGACTCAGATGAAGCTTATGAAAAAACGGTTGCAACCTACGACGGTTCGTTCTATAGCGAAAGAAGTACTACCGCCGCTCCCCAAGCGATTGGTGAAACCATCACCGATCCGGCCAAGATCAAAGCCGCCTTAGCACAGGCTTATCCCAACCGCGCCTATGACTACAACCGTTTTCATCAGGCGGATTACCGTACCGCCATCCAAGTCCTCTATGACCAAAACGGTTATTCCACCTCTGTCACCTGGCGTAAACTCTTGACAGAATAAATATTTTCACCAACTATGAAATTGCCATGCTTTATGCTTCAACATATTGTGGGAAGCTTTTTGCGGAACAGGATTCCCCGAAATGTTCTCTCGGCTCCGGCCGTCTCATTTTATTCGGTCTTTTCCGCTGTTTTTGCGGACATAGAATAAGTTTCGGAGCCGCTGCCCCGCTTTCCAAGCATCCTATAGAATAGCTCCTTTCCCAAGGACGGACATTGAGTCCGTCCTTTTTTTATAGTATAATAGCTTCAAAGAGAAAAGGAGCGGCAATACTATGACTGCAAACCAAAAAGAAATGCAGCAGGGGGAAACCAAACCGAACATCGCCATTGTGGGCGGCGGCGCCGCCGGACTGATGGCGGCAGTGGTTCTGTCCCAAACAGGCGGCAGCCGTTGTAATATCCTGCTTTTTGAAAAACAGGAACGGGTAGGGAAAAAGCTTTTGGCTACCGGTAACGGCCGCTGCAATCTGAGCAATCACCATGCCGTTCCCGCGTCCTATGGCTCAGGCGCTTCCTTTGCCAAAGCAGCCTTACAGAAATTTTCACCCCAGCGAACCGCGGCCTTTTTTCAAAATCTAGGCTTGCTGACCCGGTCGGAGGCGGACGGTAAAATTTATCCCTACAGCAATCAGGGAGGCGCCGTTTTGGACTGCTTGCGGCTTGCCGCCGAGACAGGAGGCGTCCGGCAGTTCGCCGCCTGTCAAGTAGAAAAACTACTGCCAAAAAAACAAGGCTTTTCCTTAGAGACCTCCTGCGGTACTTTTTCCGCCCACAAGATCATCGTTGCCGCCGGCGGCTGCGCTTCCCCACAATTAGGCGGTACTAGGGACGGCTACAGGCTTTTAGAAGCTTTGGGACACCATTTGACCGATTTATTTCCCGCTTTGGTACAAGTAAAAACCGACAGCCCTCTGCCCAAGGCAATGAAGGGCGTAAAAATAGAAGCCGTTGCTACACTGATCCAAAATCAAAAGCCGCTGGCAACCGAAAGCGGCGAAGTGCTTTTCACCGATTACGGTCTCTCCGGGCCGCCCATCTTCCGACTGTCCCGCATGATATCCCGGGAATTTTCCCATAACAAAGAACCCCGTCTGACCGTTTCCCTGGATCTTATGCCGGAATATCATGAAACGCAGGTTCGAACCATGCTGGAAGAAAGGACCCGGACACTGTCGCAGCTGTCCCTGGAACATTTCCTTACCGGTATGTTAAATAAACGATTGGGGCAGATTACTCTAAAAGCCGCCGGCATCGCTCCTTTAAGCCGCCTAGTGGCCAGCCTGGAAAACCAAGAACTCCGGGAGCTTGCCCGCCGGATCAAAGGTCTTCTTTTGCCGGTCTCCGGTACTACCGGCTGGAGCAATGCCCAAGTCACCGCAGGCGGTATTTCCACTGCGGAATTTGATGGCAACACTCTGGAATCGCACCTGGTTCCCGGTCTCTATGCAGCAGGCGAAATATTGGATATTGACGGCCCTTGCGGCGGCTACAACTTACAATGGGCCTGGTCGTCTGGTTATTTGGCGGCGCAGTCGGCCCTCTGTGCCTTAGGAGAACCATCATGATCAAAATAAGCGATATCAGGCTGCCTTTGGATGCTTCTCCCACGGAACTGCCGGAAAAGGCAGCCGGCCTTTTAAAAATGAAACCCGGTAAAATCAAAAAATGTGTCGTCACGAAAAAATCCCTGGACGCCCGAAAGAAAGACGACATCCATTTCAGCTATACGGTGGATGTGGTGGTAGCCGGGAACGAAAATCAGATCTTGAGCAAGCTGCATTCGCCCAAGATCATTTTATCCTCTCCCTATCACTATCGGCTTCCTCAGCCGGCGGCAAAACCGTTTAAGCCGCCCGTGGTGGTAGGCAGCGGCCCGGCAGGGCTGTTTTCCGCCCTGATACTGGCTAAGGCGGGGCTTTACCCTATCTTGCTGGAACGGGGCAAGGAAGTGGCAAAACGCCAGCAGGACGTGGAGCTTTTTTGGCGGACAGGCCTTTTGGATCCCGAATCTAACGTTCAATTCGGCGAAGGGGGCGCCGGCACTTTTTCTGACGGCAAACTCACCACCGGCACCAGGGATCCCCGCATCAGCTTTATCTTAGAGGAAATGGCAGCCGCCGGCGCGCCGGAAGATATCCTTTATTTATCGAAACCTCATATCGGAACGGATCATTTAAAAAAGGTGGCGGTCAACCTTCGCCAAAAGATCATTTCTTTGGGTGGAGAAATCCGCTTTTCAAACCGCCTGACCCATCTGGAGATTGAACAAAACAGCCTGACAGGGCTTACGATAGCCGAGCCGAAAGGAGAATACCAGCTTTCCGCCGACTCCCTGATTTTGGCCATCGGCCACAGCGCCAGAGACACCTTCCGGATGCTTTATGCTCTGGGCATTCCTATGGAGCCCAAAAGCTTTTCCATGGGCGCCAGGATCGAACACTCCCAGGCTTGGCTGAACAGCGCGCAATACGGCAAATTTGCCAAGCATCCGGCCTTGGGAGCCGCTGATTATAAACTAGCCATCCACCTCCCCAACGGTCGCTCCGCTTATACTTTTTGCATGTGCCCCGGCGGTCAGGTAGTGGCCGCAGCTTCCCAGACGGGAGGCATCGTCACCAACGGCATGAGCGATTATGCTAGAGGCGGTGAAAATGCCAATAGCGCACTTTTAGTAGGCATCTCACCAGAGGATTTCCCAAACAGCCATCCTTTGGCCGGTATGGAATGGCAAGAAAAAATCGAACAGGCCGCCTATCTTGCCGCCGGAGGCAATTATCATGCTCCCGCCCAATTGGCAGTAGACTTTTTGGCTGGACGCCCCAGCACCACATTAGGCAGTATCGAAGCTACCTACCGACCCGGTATCACCCTCCTAGATCTTCAAAGCATTTTTCCGTCTTTTATTACGGAAACCATGCGGCAAGGCATCCTGGAAATGGACCGCCAATTATCCGGCTTTTATACTCCCGATGCAGTCTTGACGGCGCCGGAAACCAGAAGCTCTTCCCCTTTGCGCATCCTGCGTCATGAAGACGGTCAATCCGCCGTAAGCGGCGTCTATCCCGCCGGAGAAGGGGCCGGCTACGCCGGCGGCATTATATCCGCCGCCACAGACGGCATCCGAGCCGCCGAGATGCTGATTCGGAACCTGAAATAAGTATCCCTAAAATCTCGCCAGCCATGATATATGCTTCTCTTATACCATAGCCTTAATATTAACAAATAAGCGGCATCGGATAATCAATCTGTTCCTGGTCTTTGATAATAACCTGGCAGATATGATTAGGAATCTATATGTACCATATGATATAAAAGACAAAAAAGCTTGGAGCATTTGCACCAAGCTTTTCTTCGCTTTTTATAATATTAAATTTTTCTACAAAACCTCAAGGCCAGGTTAATCCTGATCGTTCTCTCCATTGGCTACCGCTTCGATGGCTTCCACTACTTGATGGTAGCCTGTGCAGCGACACAAATTGCCGGAAATGGCCACCTTGATCTCTTCTTTGGTGGGGTGAGGATTAGCGTCCAGCAAGGCTTTGGCGCTCATAAGCAGACCGGGAGTACAGAAACCGCATTGTACCGCCGTGTGGTCAATGAAGGCTTGCTGCAAAGGATGCAGCGTTCCGTCCTGCATAAGCCCTTCCACCGTCAGAACGGTTTTGCCTTCCAAACTAGCAGCCAGCATCAAACAACTATTTACCGCTATCCCATCCACGATAACGGTGCAGGCGCCGCATTCGCCAACCCCGCAGCCTTCTTTGACGCCGGTCAGCTTTAAATCTTCCCGCAATACCTTCATTAAAGTATCATGAGGAGAAACCTGAACCGAAACGGGCGCTTCATTGACAATCATATTTACTGTGATTTTTTCCATCTATTCCACCCCCAATGCCTGTTCAATGGTACGGCGCACCAGAACCTGCAAAACAGGTTCTTTATACTCGGTAGACCAGCGGACTCCCGTAATCTCGATCATAGCGCGGGAGACCTCGGCAGCGGCAGCGGCTATGACTTCGGCAGTGGGTTCCTTCCCGACTAAAACCGCTTCCGCGGAATGGATACGGCGGGTTGTGGGAAAAGAAGCGCCTACGCCGATCTTGGCAGAAACAACCCGCTGAGCTTCCAACTCTAAGACCACTCCCACATTCATCCGGGCAATGGCTAAAGCTTTTCTTCTGCCCAGCTTGATGAAAGCATTGGGAATACCAGGTTTCAGTGCCGCAAAGGAAACAGCGGTCAGAATCTCTTCCGGCTGCAGGGTATTCTTTTCCGATTTCGCAAAAATCTCTTCGATCGGCATCTGACGCCTACTGGCCGGGCCTTGAACGGTCAGTACCGCGTCTAAAGTTACCAAAGCGGTAACTGAATCGGCCGATAAAGAAGCATTGCAGATATTGCCGCCAATGGTGCCCAGATTTCTAGTCTGTGGGCCGCCTACCAAACTGCAGGCCTTGGCTAAAAGCGGCGCCGCCTGGGCAATGATGGGTGAAGCGGCAACTTCCGCATGGGTGGTCAAGGCGCCAATGGATACGATGCCGTTTTCCTCTTTGATGCCCTTTAATCCGGTCAAACCATTGATATCCACCGCATATTGCATCCCTTGGACTTTCCGGCTCTTTTCCCGGATCTGCACCACCAAGTCGGTACCGCCGGCTAGAACCTTAGCGCTTTCGGCGTGCTGTGACAAAAATTGGCAAGCCTCTTCCAAAGAATGCGGTTTTATATATTCAAACTGCAACATTATTTTCCACCTCCCGGCACAAGGTGCTTATGGAGCAGAACCCGCTCCAGGTTGGCAGGCAACTCCCGGACCCGGTCGCCGGTAGCATCATGGATAGCGTTGATGATGGCGGAACCGACACCTTCCGTGGCAGGTTCGCCCAAACTTTTCGCGCCATAGGTTCCGGCAGGGTCGTCGCATTCAAACAAGTAGGGATACACTTCCGGCACATCCAGAGAAGTAGGAATGATATAGGAATCCAAGTTTTTGTTTTTAATGATTCCTTTCTTGATGCCCAGTTCTTCCATAAGGGCAAAGCCTTGCCCCATGGCAACGCCGCCATAGATCTGCCCCTTCGCCAAAGCAGGATTGATCACCGTGCCCACATCATGGCCGGCATAAACCCGCAGCACATCCACAACGCCGGTCTCGGTATCCACTTCCACCTCCGCTACAACAGCGCTATAAGTATAGGAGGGGAAAGCCTTGCCGCCGCCGCCCTCTTCCATGCTGTAGCCTAAATCATCCGGACGGTTCCAGCAATAAACGGTAGATTGGTGTCCTGTCCAGTAGTGAGCAGTACAAACCACGTCGAAGGGGATCATGGCATCCGGTACGCCTTTCATAATGAAGAAGCCGTCTACTAAATCAATCATTTCCGGCGGGCAGTGGAACATCAGCTTAGAAACGGTATTGATAAGATGGCCCTTCAATTCTTCCGCCGCTTTTTTCAGGCTAATGGCCCCGATGGGGGTAGAGCGGGATGCCGCTGTGATGCCGCCGTCTGAGATGGTATTGGTGTCCACCCCGATGAAATTGATCTTTTCAGGAGGAATGCTCAAGGTTTCCGCTACAATTTGTGTAAAACAAGTCTTCAGACCTTGACCGTGTTCAATCAAACCGGAATTAATCATTACAGTACCATCGTCATGAGTGGAGACAATACAGCCGGAAGCATCAGCGGATTCCGCGCCCAAACCGCAGCCGCGGTAGAAGATGGAAAGGCCGATCCCTTTTCTTTTCACGCCCGTCTGTTTTTTATATTCCTCCCGCTTCCGGTAGAAATCGCTTTCCGCCAAGAGGGTATCCACCACTTCTTCCAAGATCACCTCGGCATCCAAGAGTTGTCTTGTGGGAGTGGTATCTCCCTGGCGCAGCATATTGAGTTTTTTAAACTCAATGGCATCCATGCCTAATTCGTCGGCAACTTCTTCCATCAGTTGCTCCTGAGCGTAAATGATCTGAGGGGAGCTATAACCCCGCATAGCTCCGGAAGTTACATTATTGGTAAAAACACCTAAAACGTCCACATGAACATTGGGGATATTATAAACCCCTGCCGCGTGAACGGAAGCGCGGAAATTCATAAATTGGTGCATGCTGTAAGCGCCCAGATTTTCTACGATCTCACATTGCAGCGCTTGCATCTTGCCATCCTTGTTGACGCCTACTTTATAGCGCAACCGCATAGGATGGCGCTTGGTACTGCCGATGATAGACTCTTCCCTGGTCGTCACGATTTTCACAGGGCAATGGGTTTTTTGCGCCATAATAGCCGCGCGGCTGGCGACCTGGCCCAAAAGCTCCTCTTTACCGCCGAAACTGCCGCCCGTAATGGTCTGTACAATCCGAACCTTACTGCGGGCCAGGCCTAAGGCATCCGCAACCCAATGCCTGGTAAAGAAAGGATTGGCGCAACCCGTGTAGACCGTCATCTCGGTCGTCCCATAATCAGGCACAGCCACGGCCGCTTCCGTCTCCATATAAGCATGCTCGACATAGTTCGTTCTGTATTCTCTTTCAACGACCAGGTCGCAATTGGGAAAGGTAGCTTCCACGTCTCCCTTGCGCACCTTGAAGCTGGCGGGGCCATGGATATTTCCCGGCCATTCCTCACGAACGGTGGGAGTTCCCTCCGCCATGGCTTCTTCAATGGTAAAGACAGCGGGCAGTTCCTCATATTCTACTTCAATGGCTTCCAAAGCGGCTTCCACCGCTTCATGAGTTGTGGCAGCCACCATGGCTACCGCATCACCCTGGAAGCGGATGACATCCGTCAAGAAGCGATAAGAACCCCAACTGGCCATTTTCGGCAAATCCTGAAAAGTCATAACCAATTTCACGCCTTCGATCTCTTTTGCCTTGGTCACATCGATACGCGTGACTTTGGCGCTGGCGTAAGGGCTGTACAGCGTACCTCCATAAAGCATCCCGGCAAATTCCAGGTCTGCGGCATAGCGGGCTCTCCCGGTCACCTTATCATAGGCGTCCACCCTATGCAAAGGCTTGTTGAGATACTTGAACTCTTTTTTACCCATTAAAGGCATAGCCACACCTCCTTTTTCGACATACCGGGCCCGCGGCTTTCCCCAAAACGGGGAAGGCACGCTCCCCGGCCCAACCGGAATCTTCTTATAGCAAGATTCTGGCGTCTACGGTACAAACTCCCTGGTCGTAAACAAATAAGGGATTGATGTCCAATTCTTCAATTTCCGGATTTTCTTCAATCATTTTGGCTACATTCAAAATCAACCCAACCAAAGCTTCTATATCCTTAGGGCCCTGCCCCCGGGCACCGGCAAGCAGTTTATAGCCTTTGGTCTCCTGAATCATGGCACGCACTTCCGCCGCATCCAGCGGTAGCACGCGGAAGGATACATCCTTCAAAAGTTCTACAAAAATGCCACCCAAACCAAACATGATGGCTGGCCCGAAGGAGGGATCCTTCGTCATGCCCACGATACATTCCACCCCAGCTTTGGCCAGGGAAAGCACCAAAATACCATGGATCCTGGCATCTTGGGCCTTTTTAGCCACATGATCCATGATCTGCTGAAAAGCAGCGCCGACTTCCTCAGGGGTCTTCATGCCAACCTGGACGCCTCCCACGTCGGATTTATGGATGATATCGGGAGAGACGATTTTCAATACGACGGGGTATCCGATCTTTTCCGCTGCGGCTTTGGCTTCTTCAACGTTGGTCACCAATGCAAATCGCGGGCCCGGAATGCCGTATTCTGCAAAAAGGGCTAAGGATTCATGTTCCAAGAGATTGCGATCTTCCCTTTTCGCCTTGGCAATTAATTCATGCATATCCTCACCTCCTGCACACTTCTTTTAAAAACCGGCCGCCGTCCGGGCTTCTGCGAAAGCTTTTTTGCCTAATTCAAAAGCCTGCAGATTAACGTCCAGAGTTTTTCCGGGCACTCTGTCCTTGATGGCATCCAGCATGACTTCCTCTGAGAAGGGCAAGAGCCCGCTGGCGGTGATGGCGCCCAGCATAACTACGCTCAATGTCTTGGAATTGCCGGCTTCGGCAGCCAATTGGTTGGCGTCAAAGCTAACAACCCCTTTGCCTATTTTCCGTAAGGCAGTGGCGATCTCTTCTAAAGCGGGATATTCGACAGCGCCGATTTTGACATCCACCGGCTGCTGAGCAACTGTATTCAAAATGGCGATACCGTTTTCGGCAAGATAGGGGACCCCTACCCGCAACCCTTCCAAAGGCTCCAGGGCCAAAATGATATCTGCCTGACCCTTCCCCACCAGGGGACCATAGACGTCGTCGCCGATGCGGACATGGGAAGCTACCGCGCCGCCCCGCTGGGCTGCGCCAAAGGTTTCTCCCACCCGGACATTGATCTTGTTGGCAGAATCTTTATTGGCGCTGATGGCCGCTTCCGCAATGATATGCGAGGCAAGGATGCTGCCTTGACCGCCGACGCCGGCTACAATAATGTTCAACTCCATGGCTACTTCCTCCTCATTCTGATTGCTTTGTTGGGGCAAACCTGGCTGCACAAGCCGCAATCAACGCAAGCGATGGCGTCAATCCCCGATTTTTTTGTCAGGACATCAAATTTAATGGCGGGACAGCCTAATTGCACGCAACTCTTGCAGCCGTCGCAGTCATTGGTATTGACTCTGGTCTTGGCAATGCCCTTCTTGACCCGTCTTTGCTTTTGCAGCTGGCATTCCCCGGTAACCACTACGACGGCGGGCCCCACAAAGGCCAAGGCCGCGTCAATGGCCTCCACCATGGCGGCACGGTCATAAGCGTCTACCGTGGCCAGGGACTTGACGCCCATGGCAGTTACAACCCCCTGAATGTCAAAACACTCTTCCTGGGGCTCGGCAGCCGGGCCGTGCAGGTAAGTATTGGGATTGGGCTGATGCCCGGTCATGCAGGTCCAGCGGTTGTCTAAAATCAGAAAAGTAATATCGGAATTGTTATAGACCGCATTGACCAAAGCCGGCAAAGTAGCATGAATAAAAGTGGAGTCTCCGGCAACCGCCAGAATCTTGCCGTCTTGATAGCCAACCTTGGATTGCCCGTGGGCCATGCTGATGCCGCTGCCCATGACATAAATGGTATCCAAAACATCATAAGGCGATTCAGGAACATAACCTTTGCTGTCATCGGAAGACGCTTGCAAACCGGCAGAGAAAATCCCATAACCGCCTTGCTCATAGCAACCGATATCGCCGTTTACAATATGAACCCCTTCGATCTTGCTCAAGGATTCCCGGATAGCAGAATAAGTACCCAAGTGAGAGCAGCCGGCGCACAATGTGGAGGACCTGGGAGCTACCAGAGATTTCAGTTCCTCTCTTAAAGCAATCTTACTATCTTCGGCAACGCTTTTGCCAAAAACAGGCGCCAATCCTGCCGTTACGATATCGGTATTTAATTCGCCAAAAATATGAAAAACAGCATTATAGGTCTTGCCATGGATCTTGACATTGGGAGCCACTTCCTTGGCCAGGCTTCTGACGGCATTTTCCACTACCGGGTCGCCTTCTTCCACAATGATCAGTTCGTCAATGCCGGAAAGCAGCTGTTCCACCAGCGCGTTGGGCAGAGGATAGATGAAACCTAATTTCAAGAAGCTGACCTTGCCGGAAAGATCCAGGCGGGCCATGGCCTCTTTGGTATAGGCAGCTGCCAAACCGGTAGCCAGGATGCCTTTTTTAGCACCTGAGACCTGTTCCAGTTGATTGAAAGGACTTGTGTTGGCCATTTCCTGAACTTTTGGCAGGACGCCATGGAGCCATTGATGCTTGTAAACAGCACCGGGAGGCCCATAGACATTCCAGCGGTAAGGCAGATTGTAATGCTTGTTAAATGCAATTTTATTTCGTTTTTCTGTTCTCTCTTCCAGCAAAACATCGCCGCTGGCATGGGAGATACGGCTTACGGAACGCAGGAAAACGGGCAATTCCGTTTTCTCGGAAATCTCGAAAGCGGCTTTTGCCATTTCTTTGGCTTCTTGTTGGTTTTCCGGTTCCAAACAGGGAATCTCCGCATAAGCAGCGGCAAAACGCGTATCCTGCTCATTGGAAGAATAGTGAGCATCAGGGTCGTCGGCCACCACAACCACCATGCCGCCTTTGATGCCGCCGTAAGGCAGGGTCATAAAGGTATCCATCGCCACGTTCAAACCGGCGTTTTTCATGGCCACCATGGTACGGGCTCCCACAAAGGAAGCCCCTGCCGCCACTTCAAAAGCGATCTTTTCATTGGTGCTCCACTCTACATAGAAATCGCTTTCTGAGGATGCGTCCAAAAGCACCTCCCCAATTTCGGAAGAGGGGGTGCCGGGATAAGCCGCCATCAATTGAATGCCGGCCTCTACCGCTCCTCTGGCGATTGCTTCGTTACCCATTAATAACACTTGCTTGCCGGGTTCTTGCAAAATCGAACTCAAAGCTGTTCACTCCTTTAATTTACTATTTGCGCCTTTGCTGTCAAACTTTAAAAATGTTTGCCTGTTTGTCTTGCACCCTTCGGAAATCTTGCATTTCTTTTTATGGGCGTCTTGACTAGGCGCAGGCAAAGCATGAATTTAGCGATAGGCGCATATCAGGGCGTTACAACACGCGCCCGTAAAACTCATCAATCCAGCTCTTACTTGGTGCGTAAAAGAGCGCCAATGGAGCGGACGGCCCGTTCCGGGGTAGCATAAGCAGGAGTCCCGGCCAGATGCATTTTGGCAACTTCTTCTTTTTCCACATCGCCGCCGCCTAAGTAAGCTACGATAACCGGTTTGTCCGTGATCTTTTTCAAATTCTCAACTACTTCAAAAGCCCCCGGGATAGGATCGCCAAAAATCACCAAGAAAAAGTCCAAACCCTCATCCAGGGCAGCCACGCTCAATGCTTTTTCATAGCGGTCCGCCGTAGCGTCCCCCGTCAGATCCAGGGGATTGGAGACCACACATTGACTGGGCAGGATTTCTTTTAAAGCAGTTTTCGTTTCGGGGGAAAGCGGCACAACGTCTATATTGCAGCCTTCCGCTACGTCTGTTGCCAAGATGCCGCTGCCGCCGGAACTGGTAATTACCAGCATACGGTTGCCGGCCGGTTTCTTCAAGAACCCCAACGCTTTGGTATCATCATAAAGCTCTGTGATTCCTTCCGCCCGAATGATCCCCACCTGCTTGCAAACGGCGTCGAAAACCGCATCGCTGCCGGCGATGGATTTGGTGTGGGATTCCGCCGCCTGACGGCCCTTGACGGTGCGTCCCGGTTTTAAGACAATCACCGGCTTTTTCCGGGAAACGGCTTTGGCTACTTCCATAAAACGTTTGCCATCCTTGACACCTTCCACATTCAAAGCAATGACATTGGTATCCGGATCATCCCCAAAATACTCCAGCAATTCGATTTCGCCCACGCCGCTTTTATTGCCTAAGGCGACAAAAGCGGAGATGCCGATGCCTTCTTCCGCCGCCCACATTTCCATGGCAGCGCCAATGGTACCGCTCTGCGAGATAACAGCCATGGGGCCTTTTGCCGTGATAAGCGGCCAAGAAGCGCATAATTTATTGGGAGTATAGTTGAAGCCTTGGCAATTGGGACCAATCACGGCGATGCCATATTGTTCGGCAATTCCCATGACCTCCGCTTCCAATTCGACGTTACCGGTCTCACGGAAACCGCCGGATATGATCACCGCGCCGCGGGCGCCCTTTTCTCCGGCTTGCCGCATGACGTCTGGAACGGCGGGAGCCGGAACAATCACCACCACCAAGTCGATATTTTCCGGTATCGCTTCGATGGAGGAGTAGCATTTGATATTCAGGATACTCTCCGCTTTGGGATTGATGGGATAGATTTTACCGGTATAACCACCGTCAATTATATTCTTTAAAACAGTATAGCCGGTTTTTTCCACATTGGCCGAAGCCCCTACCACGGCTACCGACCGGGCATTCAACATTGCCTTTACAGCATTCATTCTATTCACCTCGATCGCTTAAATCAATCAAACACTCTTCCACTCAAACATTGATGCCGTTTTTACGCCAAAGAATTCTTGCCTGTTCTAAACAAAGAGCCTCTACTTCGTCTTCGTCCACCGTGGTCATTTTGCCGTTTTCCATGACCACGTTGCCGTCTACTACCACGGATTCCACATGCTCACCCAAGAAGGTATTGATCAAATAGCTCATGACGGAGCAGGGCGCTACGGGCACAGGGCTGTCTGGCTTAATGATCAGGATATCCGCTTTTTTGCCTACTTCCAGGCTGCCGATTTCCTTTTCCTTGCCCAGGGCTTTGGCGCCGTTTTGAAGTACCATATCCAAGACCTGGAAGGGGAACATGATATTGGGGTTGGCATTGGCGGCTTTATGTACCAGATAGGCATAACGGATATATTCGGATACATCCAAAGTAAAGAAGCAATCATGACCCAAAGTAACATTCATGCCTTTTTCCATCATTTCCGGCACCCGGGCAACACCGTTACCCCCCAGAGAATTGGTCATGGGCGTATGGGCAATATTGACGCCGTTTTTTTGCATGATCTCCAGATCTTCGTCGTTCAGATCAATGCAGTGAGCGGCTATCATATCCGGCCCCAAAAGTCCGGCCTGTTCTAAATACTGAGGTGCGGATACGCCGTATTTTTCCACCAGGAAAGCCCTGGGGATCTCCGCGATATGGATCTGTACGCCGCAGCCATATTCATCGGCAATGGCGCGGGCCTTTTTCAAAGTTTCCAGGGAGTTGGTATAAGCGGTATGCACCCCTAAGCGGCCTTCGATGCGGCTGCCGTTATTTTTAGGATACTTTCTGATGAAACGGATATTTTCCTCAAAACCCGCATCCGCATTTTCCCGTTTCTGAGAGGTCAGGATGGACTCCCCTACCACCCGTTCGGTGGTTTCGTAACCAATTTGAGCCCGAATGCCTACTTCTTTAATGGCTCTGGCACTATAATCCAGCACGCCGTCCATATCGGTAGGCGCTTCCACCAATTCGCACACAGTGGTGGTGCCATGCTTAAGCATTTTCATTGCCGCATAGCGGGTAGCCGCATAGACTCCCTCTTTGGTTGTAATATCTTCCAGCCATTCCCAACCCATTTTTTGCAGCATATCCCAAAAATCATGCAATTGAGAAAAATCCACCGGCATGTTGTGTCCTAAAACATAAGGCATATGGGTATGTGTGATGATGAAACCGGGGCATACTACTCTCCCGGCGGCGTCAATGACTTTTTTGGCATCGCTATATTTTGCTGCCAGATCAGCCGTATCGCCAATTTCCACAATCACGTTGCCGTCTACAGCCACAGCACCGTTTTCAATGATCCGGCTGCCCATCGTACCGTTCTCAAAGGTAACAACCAAACCATTTTTGATTAATAAATCCATATCGAACCCCCTCTCAGAATTTTCCGTTTCGTTCTTCGAAATAGCCAGGGTACATTGTTCTATATCTCGGGAATAAAGCTGATCGGAGCAAGCCCTATAAAACCCTATTTCCGGTTTCCTGATTTAAAAATATCTTTGTTCGATGGCTTTTTGTGCGCAAACAGAAGCACAAAGGCCGCAGCCATGACAAGCCTCCTGGATGAAAATGGGATGTGTCTCGCCCATTTCAATGGCTCCATAAGTGCAGGCGTCTAAGCAATTGCCGCAAACAGTGCACTTAGCATTGGTACGGACGGGCAATACGATATCATGAATGATCTGTTTATGATTTTGCTCCCGTTCTTTGATCCTTTGCAAAGTCAGGCCTCGGAAATCAGAAAGACTATTATAGCCCTTCCGTTTCATAAAAGCTTGGATCTCGTCATAAATATCGGCATAGATCTCATAACCTTTTACCGTGCTGGAGGTGGCCAGTGCTACCGCCGTGGCGCCGGCCATCATGTATTCCACGGCATCCGCGCCGGTAGAAATACCGCCGATTCCAATGATAGGGACATTCACCGTTTCAGCAATCTCTAAAACCATCTTCAAAACAATGGGTTTGATGGCGGTACCGGTGAGGCCGCCGTAACCGCGGGGACCACCCAAAAGAGGCTGCCCGGTCTCAATATCGATACCGATGGCGGGACCAATGCTGTCCGCGGCCGAAATAGCGTCCGCCCCGGCTTCCACGACGGCTTTGGCCCAATCTTTCACATTATAATGATAGATGGCGCTGAATTTGGAAATGACGGGAATATTGACCGCCTTTTTAACAGCTTCCACCGTGCGGGCATAATCGGAAGGATCGTGAACCTCCGGCAAAACCATTTTCAATCCGGGATACATCACTTCAAGTACATTGGCCATATGTGGACAAGCGGTGGGCAACTCGATCATGCTGGCGCCGGCAGCTTCCGCAGCCTTGGCTAATTCAACGCTTTCGCCCGGATGCGTCCCTGCCAGATTGGCAATGATGGGGATTCCCGCTTCCAAGGCAATGGGCATTTCTTCTTCAAACCATTGTTTAGCGGTGAGATTCGCTCCAAAAACACAGTTGATCATACTGCCGCCTTTGACCATCTTCATGTTGGGCAACACGTCTTTTTGCATATTGGCCACGATGGTTTTGGTGGTAGCCGCCCCTAAATTGAACTCGCTGATGTCCTTAATCCGCTGGCCGTCTTTGCCATCCACGCAAGATGAAGAAATAATGGGGGAATCTAATGTTACGCCACCGATTTTTACACTTAAATCCATAAGTATATCCTCCTTATTTGTTTAACGGAAATGAATCCTGTATGGTCATTCATTCCAAAATTGGTTCTATAAACAACTGCAGCGGCGGCAATGCCGCCGCTGCAGGGTTTTTCGAAGTTAAGATTTCTTGATCCGGCAAGAGGTTTAAAGCCTCTTGCCGGTCAAGGAATACGGCTTTTGTAAATTGATATAGAATTTTGGCTTATGCAGATTTTTGATTGGCAGCAGCAGAATTTTTATTGGCAGCAAAGGCAATCAGTAGAATCACGACGCCCGCAATATACCAATAAAGAGTTAAACGCCAATAGCTCCAGAGTTGAAAAACGCCGGGGATAATGAAAAACGCAACTAAAAGGATCGTAAGAATGGGGAAGAAAGCACCGCCTCCCAGTTTGAAGTTACCTTCCACGTAGGCATTTTGCTTCCGAGCCGCCAACAAAGTGACCGCAACAATGATAACGGTAATTGCCGAGCAAATGGCGCCGGTGTTAACGATCTGGGCAGTAAATTGAGGTAGACAAGACAGGATTGTGGTCAGAACCATGACCGCGATGGTGGCACGAACGGGAACACCATTCTTCTCATTAACTTTTGCCAAGCCTTTGGGCAGAAGACCGTCTGCCGCAACAGCCGCGGTGACCCGGGAAGCGGCAGCCGTCAATACCAAAAGCGTCGTGGTCAGCGCCAGAACCGCCGCAATGGAAATCACTGGCACCATCCAAGGCAAATTAAACAATACCGACCAAGCAGCAGCAAACATAGGAATATAGGTCATGCCGGGATTATCCAAAAGATATTGCACACCGATCATCCCGATGGTGGAAATGAGAACGATAACATACATGGCAACCGTGATAATCATGGAAATGATCATAGATTTGGATACGGTTTTCTTGGGGTTTTTCACTTCCGTAACCATCATGGCCACAGAGATGATAGCACCATAGGCCAGCATTGCAGTGGGGATGGCGCTGATGAAGCCGCCGCCGCCACCGGTGCCTTGGGTAAAGAAAGGCGTAAAGTTGGCGGCACTAAAATGGCCAAATCCGTTAAAAGCGTAAAGCAACATCGCGACAATCAATCCAAGGACTAAAATGATGTTGGTCTTACCCATCACAGAGACGTTCAATACATTCAACAATGTACAGATAACGCAGACAAGAATGGCCAAGGGAATTTGATAAGTACCCAAAGCAGGGAACGCAACACCCAAATAAGTTGCGATATAAATCGCGGAGAATGCGGCGCCGAAAATGTTAACGTTGAGAAGACCCCAAGCGGAGAACCAGCCCCAAGCTTCTTTCCCTTTTTTGCTTTTTCCCAACGCTTCATAAGGATAAACATAAATCCCGCCGGACCGGGGATAGATCGAGGTAAGTTCTGCAACCTGCAAACCATAAAGAAGCAAAATAACAGCTGCTAGGATCCAGGAAAAAATAGATGCGGGTCCGGCCTGTACATAGGTCATGCCGGACAAAGAAAAGATCGCGCTCCCCACCATCCCACCTACGAGAATCATGACACAGTCCAAAGTACCGATATTACCATGCTGTAAAGATACGTTATCGTTTGTCACGCGATTCACCTCCATATTTAATTTTGCTCTGCATTATACCTTGATACATGAATAATAAATAATTACAAAATCGTAATAGGACCCCTCCTATCCGCATATTTGCCAAATTGGTGGATTCATAGCGCCCAAAAGCCAAAAAGCGCTATGAATCCTTTTTGCTAACTGTTATCCTAAAAGCAAAGCTAACAAAGCTTTAATGGTATGCATCCGGTTTTCCGCTTCGTCGAAAATAATAGAATTCGGGCCATCGAGAACCTCGTCGGTCACTTCTTCATTACGGGCGGCGGGCAGGCAGTGCATCACCTTTACATGCTTCGGAGCGGTATTGACCACATCTTTGGTAACGCACCAATTGTGTAAAGTAGCTTTGTAAGCGGCAAATTCTGGGTTGCCGCGGTAGCCGGTTTCCGGCCCTTCTTTAAAAATCTCAGGAGATACCCAAGAATAAACATTGATAAAATCGGCGTCTTTAGTCGCCTCTTCATAAGAACGGACGATGGAGACTTTGCCGCCGGTTATTGGAGCCGCCGCAGTACACCTTTCGATATAACTGGGATCGGGATCCATGCCTTCGGGGCAGGCGAGGCAAACTTCAAAGCCTAATTTGGCAGCCATTTCCATGGTAGAGTTAGGCAGACCGCAAGGAGGATTTAATTCCCCGTAGCCCCAGCAGAAGGCAACCTTTGCACCCTTTACACTGCCGCCGCCATGCTCTTGCATGGTCATGATATCCGCCAAAGCCTGAGTAGGATGTTCCACCGGGCAGGAAGCATTGATTACCGGAACATCGGCCAACTCAACCGTTTGCTCCAATATTTCTCTGTCAACGGGACGATAGGCAATACCATGTACATAACGGGTCAGCGTCTTAATGGTGTCATGCCAGTTTTCCGCTCCGGCGGAACCGCTCCAAATGCGGTTTTTGTCCAGCCACAGCATATGTCCGCCCAAAGCAGTCATAGCCGTCTCGAAAGAACAGCTGGTACGGGTAGATTGAGTGGCGAAAATCCCGGCCAAAGATTTCCCGCGGAGCAATTCATGCGGGCGTCCCATTTTCCAATCCTGCTTCAGGGTTTTGGCTACGTCCAAAATAAAGCTAAGTTCTTCACCGGTAAAATCTTTGATGTCAATGAAATTTTTGCCTTTCAATTTTTGCATGTGTGATCCTCCTTGTTTACGTTATTTGTTTTGCACTGCTCAAAACGGCAATGCTTAGTTCGCTTCCCCTGCATAGAGATAGTTTTTCAATTGTTCCACAGACCAGTTGGGATCAAAGCCCATATCTTCAACGGTTCTGCCCATGCCACGGAAATCCCGGTTCAAGAGTCCTTCGGCAATGGTGATGATGGCGGAAGCCACAGGAGTGGGAACGCCCAGCATTTTACCAAGCGATTCATAAGTAACCAAGCCGTAGGGGATATCCTCCGTCAGATGGCGGACATCAAGTTTGAAAGGACCTTCGCATACTTCTAAGAAAGGCGTGTGAATGGCTTCATAGAAAGGCAATACAGTGTCAACGCCGTCTCTGTTCCATTTGACCATTCTGATTTCTTCTTCTAGTGTGTATTGTTTCATGCCTAATTTTTCACCGATGGCCATTCTTTCACGATCCAAACGTTCCATAACGTTGCAAACAGCGGGGGTGTTTTCTTTAACGCCAAAGAGATGGAAATCGGGGTCGCCCGTTTCGATTCTGGCTGAATTGCAGATCATAGGAGGCGTATGGGTAATAGCGTTATAGTCTACCAGCAAGCTATCGATGGGATTTTGACCGCGGCGCAGTTCATAGCCATGTTTGGCGGGATAGAGCTGGCTGACGACGCCCATCACAAAATCCATATTTTTGGAGGGGAAGGTGGCAAACATCAGGTTTTGGGTTCTGGCTTCCAAGCGGACCTGGGTATCGTTCATACGGGAAGCGCCATAAGGTAAGGTATTGCAGTCAGCAAGATATACTTTTTTAGTGATACCCAATTCGTTCAATACTTTGGCCCAGGTCAGAGAAGCGCCGCCTTTGCCCAGGGAAATCACGACTTGACCGTCTTCTAAGTAAGGAGCAACCAATCTGGCATATTTTTCCGTGCCGGAATAAGGAACGGGAACCAGAATGACTTGCGCATCTTTGATTACTTCTGCAATATTTTCACTGGCCAAAGCAATTTTACCGAAAACGCCGGTGGATTTGGAATCGATATCCAAGACCTCAATGGTACCGGTTCTCTTGACGCCGTCTAAACGGCCGGGGCGCAGACCAAAGATCGCTACTTCATAACCCAAGTTGGCAGACATATCGGCCGCGCTCATAAAACCACCGTTACCAGCACCTAATACAGCCACTTTTTTAATTTCAAACATCATTAGCACCTCCGTAAATTATTGGTTTCTTCTTCATTTAGGGTCAATTCGGGTCCTTCTAAAACTACGCCAAAATTCTTTTTGGCATTTTCCACGGAAATCAAGCCATTCTTAACATCCCATCTTACTTGTTCGGCAGGACGTTTCTTGGGGTCGCCCCAGCCGCCGCCGCCGGAGGGATAGGTGGTAAAAGTATCGCCGGCCTTCAGGTCGTTGGCGCCTTTGGCGGGGAGCAAGCATTCGTCTGCTTCCCCTTCGTTCACATAGGACATATTGCATGTACCGGGCTGACCGCCGAAAAGGCCGTAAGGCGGATAGACGCGGCCATCGCCGAACATGACGACGGAAGGATGTTCATCATAGAATTTAATGCGGTATTTGGCACCACAGCCGCCAATGAATTCACCGGCACCGCAAGAATCGGTGGTGAATTCGTTGAACTCGGTGATATGAGGATAAGATACTTCATTAGTTTCGATGTTAGGAGCAATCAAACCGCCCAAGTCAATGCCGTCGCCAATATAATGGCGGCCGTCAAAGTTCTTGGCGCCGCCGGCGCCGCCGAAACCATTGAAGGTAAACATGACGTAAAAATTATCGTTTCTGGGATCGATCCCGGTGATGGAAGGACCGTTCCACCGGTTCCAGCCGGCGGGAACCCGATCAGGTAAAATGGGAGCCAAAGCCATCCAGCAGGCTTCCAAAATCGCACAAGCGGTATCCAGAGTACAATAAGCTACCGGAGCCGGGAAATTGGAGTTGACGACGCTGCCTTCCGGCGCGGTAATATTGATAGGACGGTATACCCCTTCATTATGAGGGATATCCGGAGTGGTAACAGTTGTGAGGAATGCAACATAGACACAAGTCGCTGTGTTAGCAATAGGAGAATTGCTGGGACCTGTCACTTGAGGGCTGGAACCGTCGAAATCAACAAAGGCTTCGTCGCCTTTGATCTCAATTTTCACTTTGATGTCAATGGGAGTATCAGTAAACCCGTCGGAGTCCAGAGTGGCTTCCCCATAATATACACCGTCGGGCAATTTGGCGATTTCCGCTCTCATTCTGCTTTCGGCATAGAGATGGATGTCTTCGATGGTTTCACGGGTCTTTTCTTCGCCGTATTTTTCCATCATTTCCAAGATCCGTCTTTCCCCAACGCAGCAGGAAGCGACTTGCGCTTTCATATCCACCCAAAGGTCTTCCGGCATACGGGTATTGATACGGATCATATCAATCACGTCTTGGATGGGCTCGTTATTTTTATAGATCCGCAGTGGCGGGATACGAATCCCTTCATGAAACAGCTCAGTAGCCGCCGGACAATAAGAGCCTGCTTCCATGCCGCCGACATCACCGTGGTGGGCACGGTTGATAGCGACAAATTGCAGACGGTTATCAAAGAAAATGGGCTTCATGATGGTAACGTCCTGGAGGTGCGTACCACCCAAATAGGGATCATTCATAACAAATACATCTCCGGGATGGATGTCGTCACCAAAATACTTACTGACCGCACGGACAGATTCCATAGCGGAAGCCGTATGGGAAGGCACGCCGTCCACCTGGGACACGATACGGTTATCCCAGTCGCAAATGGCGCAGGAAAAGTCGTGAACCTCAGCAAAAATAGGGGAAATGGAGGTGTTGATCATGGTGATGCCCATTTCGCGGTTGATGGTGAGAAGCCGATTATAAACAACAGCGAAAGTAATGGGGTCACGGGCGCCTTCAAATTCTTTCTTCTTTGTCGTGGTTGTGGTGCTCATTATTTCACCTCCATGATGACATTGCCGAATTCGTCTATCCTGGCATTCCAATTAGGATGAACGATAATCGTGGTAATCCGTTCTTCAATAACGGCAGGACCGGCTAAGGTGTTGCCAGGTTTCAGCTTGTTGCGGTCATAAACGGGAGTGTCGACCCAATCCATACCCTCTTCAAAGAAGACGGGGCGTTTGCCCTTAATGGCGGAGGAAGAATCGGGATTCGCTACCAAAGGCATGGGTTCCAGACCGGTCTTGTCTACATGACCCACTGCCGTGACGCGCAGGTTGATGATTTCCAGAGGGGTTTCCGGCGTGCAATAGCTGTAAAGTCTTTCATGAGCGGCATGGAAGGTAGCACTGATCTCGGCAATATGGCTTGCGTCAATCTTGCAGTCATTGGGCATCGCAACGGTAACTTCGTGGTGCTGTCCCACATAACGGATATCCAAAAAGCGCAGAAGAGAGGTCTTTTCTTTCTCAACGCCTTCGGAAAGGAGCTCTTCCATGGCGGTAGCTTCGGTCTTGGCGATAATATCATTGAATGCATCCAGGTTGATACCGGGAATGAAATCATTGAAGCTGCGGACATGATCCAGGCGAATATCGGATTCCAGCATACCCAAAGCACAGAATACGGAAGCGGCCATGGGAACGATCACCACGGTGGAGCCGACTTCTTCCGCGATTTTACAGGCATGGATGGAGCAAGCGCCGCCGGCGCTGACCAAAGCATATTCCCGGGGATCATAACCTTTTTGTACGGAAACCACCTTGGTGGCGTCCGCCATATTCTGGTTGACGATCCGGAAGACTCCAACCATGGCTTCTTCTAAGGACATGTTCAAAGGCTTGGCGATGTTTTGGATGCTCAGGTCACGGCATTTTTCGTAATTAACCTGCATTTCACCACCCAGGAAGTAATCTTTATTTAAGTAACCCAATAAGAGGTTAGCATCGGTAACTGCTGTTTTTACACCGGCGCGGTTGTAGCAGATAGGGCCGGGATAAGAATAAGCGGATTCCGGGCCGACCCGGAGCATACCGCCCTGGTCGATCCAGGCAACGGAACCGCCGCCGGCGCCGATGGTATTGATATCAATCATGGGTTTCGCTACACGATAGCCGGCAATCTCGCCTTCGGTGCTTAAAGTGACTTTTGCATCATTGATCAAGGTCACGTCAAAAGAGGTACCGCCCATATCCATCAGGATCAGGTTGGGCCGGTTCATGAGGCGCGCAAAGAACATGGCGCCTGAAGCACCAGCAGCAGGACCGGAAAGCAAGGTAGCGGAAGCATGGCGGATGGCGGTGTCGGCCGTCATCATACCGCCATTGGAAGCAGTGACGTAGAAAGCCTTCTTCAAGCCGTCTCTTTTGAGTTTCTGTTCCAGGTTGGTCAGATAAACCGTCAGCTTCGGCCCCACATAGGCGTTGGCAACCGTAGTGGATTGCCGTTCATACTCACGGATCTGAGGTAAAACTTCGGAAGACCGGGAAACAAAAGCATTGGGCATGCGGCGTTCCACGATTTCCTTAATTTTTCTTTCATGACTATCATTTAAGTAAGAGAACAAGGTGCAAATGGCTACTGCGGTAACGCCTTCTTTGATAAATTCGTCACAAATGCGTTCCACATCTTCTTCCACCAAAGGAGTAATCACATCACCCTTATAATCCAGACGTTCGGTAACGCCAAGCCGCAAGTAGCGGGGAACCAGGGGAGGCGCAACCTTTAAAAACAAATCCCAGATATTGTCTTTATGGGCTCTCCTCATTTCGATGGTGTCTCTGAACCCTTCGGTCAAGATCAGACCGGTTTTGGCGCCTGTTCCGGTCAGCAAAGTATTGGTTGCAACTGTTGTGCCATGAGCAAAGATCTCTGCTTCACCCAAAAACTCTTCCAGGCTCCGGTTAAAGTATTCGGCTGCTTTTTTAATTACATTGTAGAGTCCGATGGATTGATCTTCCGGGGTGGACAATTCCTTAAAGGTATTAATCTTGCCGCTTTCATCAATGACGACGCAATCAGTAAACGTTCCCCCGATGTCTACACCAATTCTGTGTTTCATCTTTTCCCTCCTTAAATACGTTGATATTGATTATGATTTTTCAGCACGGCTCATCAAGCCGTACCAATAACAGCAGGATTTTTGGAGTGTTTTCAGTCTGAACAATTAAATTAGGATACACTACCCCCTTTGTTGAAAACATGTGTTAAAAACATAAAAAATCATGGCACGGCACCCCCGCGCCTGTACCAAAAGTTTTTAGCCCGAAATTGCCCACACAAAAAAACAGGTCGCCGGGGAAAAGCCCCAAAAACCTTTTTCTATGCCCGACAATAGACACCAAAAAATAACGGCGCCTGAGGAGTGGCCAATTTCGGCGGAAAATCGGAAAAACCACCAGATCATTTCCTTTGAGGAACCTCACCCTAAGGAAAAATATCTTTTGCTGAACTGGGCTTTGTTCAACAAGATTGATTTCCCACTCTGCCGCAGCTAAGGGACATCAATCATAGCTCTTCTTTCTTCCGACTACCACTCGTTAAGATAAAGATGTAAAAGATCCCAAAACTCTTCTTCAAGCTATCCGAAAAACAATATTTCAGCCAATAGCTTCAATTCCTGTTGTGGCTTTGCGCTACTCTTTTTACAACCTTATCTTACCTGCTGTTTTTAAAAATCACCTATTTTAAAGTAACACCCTGCAAGTGCTACCATAAAAAGCAAATTTCAAATGTCAAAACATTATTTTCATATAAATTTATCTATTACATATATTTTTATTTATATTCAGAACCCCGCTTATTATACATGCGGCTGTCTGCATTTTAAATCAAAAAAGCCGGGGAGATTTGCGAAAAATCTTAAGATACGTCTCGATAAGCTCCAGTGCAATAATTTAACTAATAATATATTCATTACTAATAGTTGTATTTTAACTCTTAAAAACCAAGTTGTCAAGTACTCAAAGTCACTTAATTGAGAAATATCAAATTAATTAGTTTATTGTGTCAATTTCAACAATTATTAATATCTAAAAACTTACAAATGTTATTTATAAAAAAGGTATGGCAAATTTTTTGAAAATACGATACAATAAAACTGCTGTTTAACATAATCATGGCACCCTGCAAATGCCCCAAAAAAGAATATCACCGTCAAAAAACGGTGTGTCTGGGAGGTTGGTCAATGAGTCAAAATATTGCTTTTTCCACGCAAGAAAACTTGGATTTACAATTATTGGAACCCGTATTGCAAAAGTATGCCCGAACGCCGGGCAGCCTTATCACAATCTTGCAAAAAACGCAGGAAATTTACGGTTATCTGCCGCTTGCGGCTCTTCAGCATATTTCGGAACGCACCGGGCAATCTGCCGCTAAAATTATGGGGGTCGCTTCCTTTTATACACAATTCCGCTTTCAGCCAATCGGCAAATATCTCATTATGCTTTGCCAAGGCACAGCTTGCCACGTCAACGGTTCATCCTTATTAGAAGCGGCAATCTCCGAAGAATTGAACATCAAAGATGGTGAAACGACACAAGACGGCTTATTCTCCTTAAAGAATGTCGCCTGCTTAGGCTGTTGCAGCCTCTCCCCCGCCATGATGATCAACGGCGAGGTCTATGGCAGCCTGACCCAAGAAAAAGCCCGGAAGATCCTCCGGGATCTGGCTAAACAGGAAAAAGCCCGGGAGGTGGAATAAATGCGTATCAAAATAGGCCTTGGCAGCTGCGGCCTAGCCTCCGGCGCCCGTAAAGTCGAAAAGGCGATTCAGGACGGTATCCGGGAAAAAGGCTTGTCCATTCAACTGGAACAAACGGGGTGCATCGGGATGTGTTTCGCCGAGCCTCTGGTAGAAGTGATTGATGATCACGACGAACATTTTTTTTACGGTTCCATGACGGCGGAAAAGGTTCCCGCAATTCTGGAACATCTTATTAGCGGCAAGGTCGCCAACGAATATCTGGTACCCGAGAGCGATTTACAGTTCTTAAAAAAACAGACCCGTATCGCTCTTAGGAATTGCGGCGTCATCGACCCCGAAAATATCGACCAATACATAGAAGCGGGCGGATATGCGGCTTTGGAGAAATGCCTGTCCCAGTTCGCCCCGGAAGAGGTCATTGATATCATCAAGGTTTCTGGTTTGAGAGGACGCGGCGGCGCCGGTTTTCCTACCTGGTTCAAATGGAATGCCGCGCGGCAGTCTCCCGGAAAAGAAAAATATATCATCTGTAATGCGGACGAAGGCGACCCCGGCGCCTTCATGGACAGAAGCGTGCTGGAAAGCGACCCCCACAGCGTCTTGGAAGGCATGATGATCGCCGGCTACGCCATTGGCAGCAGCGAGGGTGTCATCTATGTCCGGGCGGAATATCCCTTGGCCATTAAACGTTTGGAGATTGCCATTGAACAGGCAAAGGCAGCGAGCTTACTGGGCCAAAACATCAAAGGTAGTCCTTTCAGCTTTGATATTAGGATCAAAGCGGGAGCCGGCGCTTTCGTGTGCGGCGAAGAGACGGCTCTCATCGCTTCCCTGGAAGGCGAGCGGGGCATGCCACGGTTAAAGCCGCCTTTCCCCGCCCAAAAAGGCTACTGGCAAAAACCGTCCAATATCAATAATGTAGAGACTTTCGCCAATGTGCCCTGGATCATGGCAAACGGCGGCGAAGCCTTTGCCGCCATGGGCACCGCCACCAGCAAAGGAACCAAGGTTTTTGCCTTAGCCGGCAAGATCAAACACGGCGGCCTGGTAGAAGTACCCATGGGTATTACGTTAAAAGAAGTTATTTACGATATCGGCGGCGGCTGCAAGGAAGATAAAGAATTCAAAGGCGTGCAAATGGGCGGTCCTTCCGGCGGTTGTATTCCCAAAAGCCTGATGGATACCCCCATCGACTATGAATCTATCGCCAAGACCGGTGCCATCATGGGTTCCGGCGGCATGGTAGTCATGGATGAGACGACCTGTATGGTAGATATGGCACGCTTCTTTCTAGACTTCACCCAAAAAGAATCCTGCGGCAAATGCATCCACTGTCGCATCGGTACCAAGCGGATGCTGGAGATCTTAAACCGCATCACCCAAGGAAAAGGTCAGGAAACCGATATCGGCCTCTTGGATGAACTTGGCAAACTGATTATTGCCAGCTCTCTTTGCGGATTGGGAGCTACCGCGCCCAATCCGGTTTTGAGCACCATCCGCTATTTCAGGGATGAATATGAAGCTCATATTCAAAAACAGCATTGCCCCGCTCACAGCTGCCGGGAACTGCTTACTTACACCATTAATCCCGCGCTTTGCACCGGGTGTACTTTGTGTGCCAAGAAATGCCCCACCGCAGCCATCGACGGCGAAGCGAAAAAGCCCCACGCCATCAATCCCGATTTATGCACGCGTTGCGGGAACTGTTTCAGCGTCTGCCGTTTCAAAGCAGTATCAGTGGATTAGGAGGTGGGAAAGATGACATTATATACGATTAATATCAACGGCCGGGAACTGAAATGTCTTCCCGGACAAAGTATACTGGAAGCAGCCATGGCACATGGCATCGCCATTCCCAATCTGTGCTATGACCATAAAGTAGAGCCTTATGGCGCTTGCGGTCTTTGTGTCGTGGAAGTGGAGGGAAACCCGAAATTGGTGCGGGCCTGTGCCACGCCTATTGCCGACGGCATGGTCATTAATACGGAAAGCTATAAAGTCCGCCAAAGCCGTAAGCTCGCCTTGGAACTTCTGCTCTCCGACCATTACGGCGATTGTATCGCTCCCTGCCAGGCCGCCTGCCCCGCCGGCACCGACTGTCAGGGTTATGTTGGCCTTATCGCCGGCGGTTATAATGCTGAAGCCCTTATGCTGCTGAAGGACAGTTATCCCCTGCCGGCTTCTTTGGGCAGGGTATGCCCTCATCCCTGTGAGACCGCCTGCCGCCGGCAGCTGAAAGAAGGACCTGTGGCCATTGCCGCTTTGAAGCAATATGCTGCGGACTGTGATTTAGCTTCCGGGACCTCCTTTTTACCGGAAATCGCCCCCGCTACCGGCAAGAAAGTAGCCATCGTAGGCGGCGGCCCCGCCGGTTTAACCATGGCCTGGTTCTTGGCAAAAGCTGGTCATAAAACAACGATTTATGAAATGATGCCGAAAGCCGGCGGTATGCTGCGTTACGGCATTCCTGAATACCGCCTGCCCAAAGCAGTGCTGGACAAAGAGATCGCCCTGGTAGAAGCTTTGGGCGTAGAGATCATTCCCAACTGTAAGCTGGGTCAGGATATCAAGCTGGACTGGCTGCGCGCCAACTACCATGCGGTATATCTCGCCATCGGCGCTTGGCAGAGCAGCGGCTTGGGCTGTGCAGGCGAAGACATAGCAGGAGTCATCGGCGGGATTGAATTCCTCCGTCAAGTCATTGAAAAAGCGCCTCTTCATATCGGCAAACGGGTCGCCGTAGTCGGCGGCGGCAACACCGCCATGGATGCCTGCCGCACCGTCCGCCGTTTAGGCGCCGAGGAAGTTTACCTCCTCTACCGCCGCACCAAAGCGGAAATGCCCGCCGAAGAGGTTGAGATTGCCGAAGCGGAAGAAGAAGGTGTGATCTTCAAATTCTTAGTAGCCCCCACCGAAGTTTTGAGCGACGGCGGCAAAGTTACCGGCATCCGCCTGCAAAAAATGGCATTGGGCGAACCGGATGCCTCGGGCCGCCGCCGTCCTGTCCCGGTGGAAGGCGCCCTGGAGGATCTGGCTTTAGATACCATTATCGCCGCCATCGGGCAAAAGGTAGTGCCCTTCGGCCTGGATGACGTTGCTTTGACTTCTAAGAATACCATTATTGCTGACGAGCATTCCTTCTTGACCAATCTGGAAGGCGTTTTCGCCGGCGGCGACGCCATCAACAAGGGACCCGGCATTGCCGTGGAAGCCATGGGACACGCCAAAAAGGCGGCCGCTGTCATCGACAGCTATCTCCAAGGCAGCTTAGTGCCTTATGAAGAGCTCTATCGCGTGGAAAAAGAAAATGTTACGGCGGAGGATTTGCCTGAAGTGGAAACTATTCCCCGTCATCACTTACATTATGCCGATCCCGAAAAACGAAGCAAGAGCTTCGAACCTGTGGCCGCCGGCTTTACGGCGGAGGAGGCAAAATCCGAAGCTTCCCGCTGCCTGGAATGCGGCTGCTACGATGTGCATGAATGCAAGCTTCTGGCTTATGCCAGAGAGTATCATGTGGAACCGGAACGGGTTGCCGGCAAAATGCATAAAAGACCCGTGGTCAACGACCATCCCTTTATTTTCCGGGATCCCAACAAGTGCGTCCTTTGCGGCCTTTGCGTACGGGCTTGCGACGAGGTCATGAGCGTCCGTGCCTTAGGCCTGGCGGAACGGGGGTTTGAATCGGAAGTGCACGCCGGCTTCGGGCAGCCTTTGTTGGAAACCTACTGCGTTTCCTGCGGTCAGTGCGTCAGCATCTGCCCCACCGGCGCTCTGCAAGAACGGCAGATCGACTTCAAGCCGATTCCGCTGCCTACGAAAACCACGGACAATATTTGCAACTATTGCGGCGTCGGTTGCAAGACCAAGGTACATACCTATGGCGCCGCTCCCGTCAAAGTAACGCCGGCAGACGGCGGCTGTATAGAAGACAATATCCTGTGCCGCCACGGCCGCTTCGGTTGGAAAACCGTATTGAGCGAACCTTCCTTCACTGGACCTATGATCAAAAAAGACACCGGCCTGGCCCCTGCCAATTGGGCGGATGCTTTGGCTACCGCCAAGGAAAAAGTGAACGCCCTGCAAGCTGCCTACGGCCCCGACAGCCTGGCTGTCCTGGTGGCGGACCGTCTGACCACCGAAGAAATCTTCCTGGCCCGCACCTTGGGCCACGATGCCATTGCCACGGAAAATCTCTACAGCGCCAACGCTTATCGCGGCGGCTTTGACGAGGTCTTCGGCGCCGATGGCAGCACCAACTCCTTTGCCGAATTAGAACAAACCGATTTGATCCTTGAGATGGGGATTGACGTACCTTCCTATTACGCTATGCTGGCCATTCCGGTGGAAAAAGCCGTAAAACGCGGCGCCAAGCTTTTTTTGGCCTGCCAAGAAGGCTGGAACGGTCACCAATTCCTGGCTCATAAACGGATCAATAGCGGCAGCGACACCTCTTTCCTGAAGCAAATGTTAAAAGCCCTCATTGATATGGGATGCAAGCCGCAAAGAGCCAGCGGCTTCCAAGAGCTATCCGCCTCTCTCCGTGATGTGGAAGTCGGCGAGGACGCTATGGAATTTGCCAAGGCTTATAAAGAAGCCAAGCATGCCATGATGATCTTCGACCGTGAAAGAGCATCCGCAGAAACTGCCCGCCTGCTGGCGGAAATCACCGTAGTGGCCGGACATATTGCCAGACCCCGTTGCGGTATCATTCAAATGTGCCAGCACAATAATACTCAAGGCTTGATTGATATGGGCATCAAACAAAATCTCCAGGAACTGACCCGAGAAATTGAAGCAGGCAAAGTAAAAGGCCTCCTCTTGATCGGTCAGTTCATCCCGGACGAATTGGCGGCGAAGCTGGACTTTATCCTGTCCGCCGACTGTATGCCCGGTCCCGCCATGGCTTATGCCGACGTCTTCCTGCCTATGCCCGGTTTCGGCGGCGTGGAAGGCACCTACACCAATGCCGAGGGGCGTGTCCAGCCGGTTCACGCCATGCTTCCGGCTCCCGCTGGCAAAGACGGCTGGCAGGTTTTAAGCGAACTGATTGCAAGCATCAAATCGGAACTCGTTTACAGCCAGCTCTCCGACGTTCAAGCTGATATCGCCATGTGGCGGCCCGCTTATGCCGGCTGCTTCAACGGTAAAAAAGAATTTGCCACTGTTGACGGCAATTCTCTCCGTTACAGTCTTGGCTATGCCACGCCGGACGGTTTAGCACACATCTTCCCGGTGCTGTCACAATCTCCCATGTATCATGATATGGTATTTGCCGATGTGCCCATCGTCACATGGTTCGGACTCCTGGCTCAGACCGGTGTGATGAAATATTAAACTTCGGCACCATTCTGTCAGGTAAAAAGAAGCCCGGCGTATATTTCCGCCGGGCTTCTTTTCATCATCATAAACTTCAAATAAAATACTATATAATTTGCAAAATACTTTATAACACTATAAAATAAGAATGAAAGGAGGAGGTTATAATACTCACGATCACCGTAAGTCAATTGAATAGCTATATTAAAACGTTGATGGAAGCCAACGAACAGCTTTATGAGATTGCCGTTCGGGGCGAAATCTCCAACTATACCATTCACTCCTCCGGCCATCATTACTTCACCTTAAAGGATAAAACAAGCAGCTTGAAATGCGTTATGTTTCGACGGGAAGCCGCTCACTTGCCTTTCCGGCCCCAAACCGGCATGGCGGTACTGGCAGGCGGCAGGATCACCGTCTACGAAGCAGGGGGACAATACCAGCTTTATGCCTCTTGGCTCCAGCCCGACGGTATCGGGGCCCAATTTCTCGCCCTGGAGGAGCTGAAAAAAAAGCTGACCGCTCAGGGTTATTTGGATGAGAACCGCAAAAGACCGCTGCCCGCCTTTCCGCAATGCATTGGAGTCGTTACCTCCCCTACCGGTGCGGCCTGGCACGACATCCAAAAAGTTGCCAAAAGCCGCTGGCCCGGCATCAAGCTGATGCTTTTCCCCACCTTGGTACAAGGGGATGGCGCGCCGGAAGCCATTGTCAAGGCCATCGCGCAAGCCAATGCCGCAACCGAACCGGAAGTACTCATTGTGGGTCGGGGCGGCGGTTCCATGGAGGATTTATGGTGTTTTAACAACGAAGGGGTAGCCATGGCCATCCTTCATTCCCGTTTGCCTGTGGTTTCCGCCGTCGGCCATGAGATCGATTTTACTTTAGCCGATCTGGTAGCCGACTTACGGGCAGCAACCCCCTCCGCGGCGGCGGAGATCGTGGTTCCGGACAGCCGCGCCCTGGGACAAAGGCTGGCACACTTGGAGCAGCGTCTGCATACCACAGCCGGCTATCTTTTAGAATCGCAGAGACAATCTCTTTGGCAACTGCAAAACAAAGCTGTCCTTGGCCAGCCCCAGCTTTTCCTGGAGGCGCCTTGGCGGCAGCTGGAATACAGCGGCGAAGCCATAAAACGCCTGATGGGAACTACCTGCCACAATACGGAAGAGAAAATCCATGCCCTGGCCGGGCGCTTGCATATTTTAGACCCCATTGCCACATTAAGCAGAGGCTATGCCCTGTGCCAAAAAACGGACGGTTCTTTGCTGACTAAAGCGGCAGATGCCGCTCCGGGAGAAGCAATCACCGCCAGATTGGCCCAAGGCTCCCTGCAATGCCAGGTGCTAAGCATCTTAGAAACCAAATAAAAGGAGCGGTCCCATGACCAAGAAAGACAGCAAAAAAACCTTTGCCCAAGCCATGGAAGAGCTGGAAGACATCGTGCAAAAAATGGAGGAAGGAGACCTTTCCCTGGAGGAAATGTTAGAGCAATATGCCCAAGGCATACTTTTGCTTAAAGATTGTAAAAACCGCCTTGCCGCCGCCGAGAAACAAATGGAAAAATTATCTACAGACCTGGAGGAACCGGGAAATGACTGATATTGGAAGCTACCTGCGGGAAAATGCCACCGTGATTAACAGCACCTTAAACGATTTGCTGCCCCAGTTGCCCCAGGAATCTCAAATCCTTGCCGACGCCATGCATTACACCTTGACCGCAGGTGGAAAACGCTTGCGTCCTATCCTGTTTATCGTGACCTTGGAATCCATGAGCCGCGATCCATTACCGCTTTTGCCCTTTGCCTGCGCTTTAGAAATGATTCACACCTTTTCTTTAATTCATGATGATTTGCCGGCCATGGATAATGATGATTATCGCCGGGGCAAACCAACTTGCCATAAAGTTTTCGGTGAAAATCAAGCCATCTTGGCGGGAGACGCCTTATTGACCCACGCTTTTGCCATTATGGCGGCACAGAAGGGGAAAGTAAACGATGCAGCCCTTCTTGACGCGATTTCAGAGGTATCTTTAGCGACGGGCTTAAAGGGCATGATCACCGGGCAGGTCATGGATGTAGCACGGAACGGCAAAGATTTGACTTTAGGTGAACTGGCTTTCATCAATCAATATAAAACCGGCGCCCTTTTCCGCGGCGCCATCCGGAGCGCCGCTATTTTGGGCAATGCCTCATCGGAGCAGTTGGCCGCTTTTACCGCTTTCGCAGAAAAGTTCGGTCTGGCTTTCCAGATTGTCGACGATATCCTGGATGTTATGGGGGATGAAAAAAAACTCGGCAAACCCTTAGGCAGCGACTTCAAAAACGCCAAAACCACCTACGCTTCCCTTCTTGGTTTAACGGAAGCCAAAAATCAGGCGGCCCTGGCCACCCAAGAAGCCGTTGCTGCTTTGGCATGTCTGGGGGAAAAAGGAGATATGCTCATCGCCATCACCGATTATCTGTTGAACCGGAAATTTTAATTTCCCGTTTTCTCTATGGAATACAATTTTCTTCACTTTTTCCCAGATGTTCTGAAACCATTCGATCAGAAACGAAAACCGCAAGAAATCAAATTTTTCTGTTGTAGGAATGAAAGCTGTGTAAACCATCCTTAAATGATCCTAAACGATCCGTATACAATTAACGGAATGAGCGACCGGCCTCACACCGATTTACCAAAAGGCACCGTTTTTTAGCGGTAGCGGCTTGATTTTCGCAAGCTCTGCTTCTCAACTGCATAAAATCACAAAAAAGCCTGCTATGTAAGATATAGCAGGCTTTATCATTATTAGATTCATCAATTACTACCAAACCTTCGGCAGGTTATAGGTTTCCTCTAAGCCCCAGGCTTTGATCTCTTCTGCGGGGGGCGTTTCATATTCTCCGGCTTTACTGGTATACCAGCCGAATTGATTGCGCATTTCCACCAGATATTCCGCATGCTTGAAGCCGGCCAGCATGGGATCAATGACCGGAACACCGTATTTCTGCTGCATTTTTTCATAAAAGCCGAACATCATGCTGCAACCCAAGACAATGACTTCCGCTTGATCTTCTTTTACCGCTTGGGCAATGGCGCTCTCCATCCTTTCCGCTGTCAAACAAGAATCTGCCTGCAAATCGGCAACGCCCAGACCCAAATGACGGAAAGAAGCCAATTCAGCGGCATATCCATAACGGTGGGCATTGGCGCGGAAAGTAGGTGTGCATTTTTGCCGTCCGCTGATGATGGAGAAGTTTTCTCCCAAATGGGAAGCCAGCTGCATAGATGCTTCCGCCAGGCCGGTCACCACCATACGGGTGCAGATCTCTTTGGCTTCCCGCACAAAAGGATCATAGAAACAGCCAATGATGGCAGCGTCATAACCATCTTTTTCCGCCTGTTTGACGATATTCATCAAATCCAAGGCAGCCAAAAGTTCATAATAATGATATTCCAGATGCTGCGGGCCCCTGTCGAGGCCGATGACGTCAACTTCCGTATCCGCACCTTTATGCTTGGCCAGATATTCTTTCATTTCCGGCAAAAGCTCGGGCGTATGGATGGGATGGATGTAGAGTATTCTTTTTGTCATGCGGATTGCCTCCTCGTCAATTCTCTTGGGTTTCTCAATCATTGTGGCATCTCAAGGTTTCAAAACTAAAAATTCCTACTCATCTTATTTCATCTTATCATGGCTTGTTCCTTTGGTAAAGACCAAAATCAACTATTATAGTGAAAAAAATTATTCAATATAGACAAATCGCTTCTTATGTTCCTACAGCGCCTGTTTTTTGATCTCTAAAGCCCTGACCATATGATAGAGCATTGTATTATAGGGAATGGCCATACCTTTCTCCGCACCCAGGCGCATGATTTCCCCTGCGAAAATATCCACCTCTGTCAAGCGCCCCGCCTGCATATCCTGATACATGGAAGTGCCGCCCTCGCTGTCCAGATGATTCAATATCCTCAAAAACTCCTGAAAATCCGTCTCGTTCAGATCCACGCCGCAGGCATTGGCAAGGCTGATCACCTCATGGCCCACCAAATCCAAAAGCTTCTGTAAATGGAAATTTTGCTGAAAATCGCCATAGGTTGCGGCAAGAACCGCGCCGATTTGGTTTAGATTGACATTAATGAGGAATTTCATCCATTGCAAGCGCCGGATATCCGCCGTAGCCTCACAGGGAATTCCCGATGACCTAAAAAGCTCTTGGATGGCCAAGAGTTTTTCCGTAACCCGGCCTTGATAGCCAAAAGCCACCCTGCCGGTATTTTGATAAGTCACAACATTGCCCCGGCGTTGCAGGTCATTGGCAATGGTAACGGCATAAGGCACTCTTTTTTCTCCGTAGAGCACTTGTAAAAGACGTTCGGTGCTGATGCCGTTTAAAAGCGATAAAATCAAAGTATCCTCCCCCACACAGGGAGCAATGGCCGCCGCGGCCTGAGACAACTGAGCGTATTTCACTGTGACCAAAACCAAATCGCATAGGCCGGTTTCCTCAGCCTCCGCACAACGAAAATCCGTGGACACTCCGTTTACAGTTAGTCCCTCACGGTAATATTTCTCTTTTCTTGCTTCATCCATGATGACGGAAAATCCTTCCCGTCCCAAATAGTCATGGAGGAATTTGCCATAGGTTGCACCCATGGCCCCCAGCCCGATCAAAGCAACTCGTCTTATTTTTTGCATGTCGTCTTTTTCTCCTAAGATCATTTCAACTGCCAAAACCGCATGATATTTTCCATGGTCAGCCGCATATCCTCATGACAGCGCAGACGCGCCTCTGCCACGGGAACCGCCACCCGGTTGATGCTGAAAACAGCAGAAATCCCCACATCGTAAGCTTCCTCGATCTCGGGAGCAATATCTCCCACCACAGCCACTACCGGCACACCGAGCTTTTGACCACGGCGGCCGATACCCACCGCTACCTTGCCCCGCAGGCTTTGCTGGTCAAAGCGGCCTTCTCCGGTAAAGATCAGATCGGCATCTTTCGCCATCTCTTCAAATTTTACCGTATCCAACACCGCGTCAATGCCGCATTTCAGTTGCGCGCCCAAAAAGGCTACCGCTCCCGCGCCCATAGCACCGGCGGCGCCGGCGCCTGCCAGCATCGCTACATCCTGACCCAGATCATCTTTCATGCGCTCCGACAGGTGACACAAATTCTCATCCAAAAGGGCCACCATGGCTTCATCCGCGCCCTTTTGCGGCCCAAAAACATAAGCGGCGCCTTTTTCTCCATACATGGGATTGTCGATATCGCACATAGCGGAGATGGTGACTCTGTCCAAACCGGGCAGCCGGTTTTGAACATCAACGCGGCAGATCTCTTTTAGCGTACCGCCTGTCGGTACAAATCTTTCGCCCTTTTCATTATAAAAATCGACGCCCAAAGCGGCGGCCATACCGGTGCCGCCATCATTGGTGGCACTGCCGCCCAGACCCAGTACGATGTGCTCCACACCCCGCTCCACCGCGGCAGCAATCAACTGCCCCACGCCATAGGTGGTAGTCAGGCAGGGATTCGGGATTCCTGTGGCGGAAGCCAGCGGCAATCCGGCGGCGGCGGCCATTTCAATCACGGCAGTTTTGTCTTGATTAATGAAACCATAGAAGCCTTGCACCTCTTGAAAAAAAGGCCCGGCTACCGGCAAAAAGATCTTTTCCCCTGCCAGCGCCTCCAAAAAGCAATCTACCGTTCCTTCGCCGCCGTCGGCAACGGGAATGCTGCATATGACCGCCTGGGGATAGAATTTCTGCACAGCTTCTTTCATAATACCGCAAATCGTCTGGGAGCTCATGGTGCCTTTAAAAGAATCCGGCATTAGAATCACTTTTTTTAGATCCATTAAAATTCCTCCCGCCATTGGGCGTTATTCTATGAGCCGAACCGCCGCTATCTAGTATTTTTCATCTGATGGCCTGACCCAGAATCATCAGATGATGCAATGCTTACCGCAAAATCAGACTACCGGTTCACTACATTGATCGGTTCACTCTTTAAAAAGCCTGCCAGATTCTGAGCCGCGATATCCATCAGCCGTTTTCTGGCCTCAAAAGTCGCCCAGGCAATATGAGGCGTTATGATAATATTCTTGGCGGACAAAAGCGGATTATCCTTTTTAGGCGGCTCCACAGCCAAAACGTCCAGGGCCGCTCCGGCGATTTGCCCGTTGTTGAGCGCCTCAGCCAGATCCGCTTCGTTAACCAGAGGCCCTCTGGAAGTATTGATGAGCACTGCCGTTTTTTTCATCTTGGCAATGTTGTTTTTATTGATGAATCCTTTGTTTTCCGGCGTCAGCGCACAGTTCAGGCTGATAAAATCCGACTGAGCTAAAACCTCGTCCAAGGAAGCATAGCGGAAATGACAGCGGTTCTGAGGCGTCTGATACAAATCATAAGCCAGTACATTCATATGAAAGGCTGCCGCGATATCCGCCGCCTGCTGTCCGATCTTGCCGAAGCCGATAAATCCCATGGTCTTCCCCGACAGCTCCACCAAAGAAGTTTTCCAGTAGGAAAAATCTCTGCTTTCGCTCCATTCCCCCGCCATGACGCTCGCATGATGCACCCGTACTTGGTTTGTCACCTCCAGGAGCAAAGAGAAAACCATTTGAGCGACGCTGTCCGTGCCGTATGTGGGGATATTTGATACCGGAATACCGCGCTTTTGAGCGGTGGCAATATCCACCACATCGTAGCCCGTAGACAAAAGGCCGATATATTTTAACTTCGGCAAAGCATCAATGATCTGTGCCGGAAGCACCGTTTTATTGGTAATCAGAGCTTCCGCTTCAAGAGACCGTTCCAAAGTAAGCTCTCCCGGGGTATAATCATAGACCGTCAGATCTCCCAGGCACTCAAACTGTTCCCAGGACAGATCGCCGGGATTTTCCGTATAACCGTCTAAAACGACGATTTTCATGTCATCGCCTCCTTACGCATCCATTCTTTTATTTTACACCAAAAAACCCGGGGATACCACCTGTATCCCCGGGTTTTTGTTTACAGAATCCGTTTATTTCCCACCCAGGAGCCGGACATCGGCAGTGACGACTCCTTCCGGATATACCATGACAGGATTTAAATCGGCCTCCTTAAGATCCGGGTATAAAAAAGGCAACTGTGAGAAATTAGCGATGGCTTCCGCCAGCGCGGCTACATCCAAGGGCTCCTTGCCGCGGCTCCCGGTCAGAATAGGATAGCAGCGTAGACTTTTTACCATTTCTAAAGCAGTTTCCTTCCCCACCGGAGCCACCCTAAGGGCAATGTCTTTCAGCACCTCACTGTAAATGCCTCCCAGGCCGCAAACCACCACCGGTCCGAACTGAACGTCCCGGGTCAAGCCCAAAAGCACCTCCACACCCTTTTCCAGCATGGGATAGATAACCACGCCGCCAAAGCGTTTCCCTTGACAGATTTGCTCCATCTGCGTAAAGGCAGCCAGTGCTTCCTGATCATTTTGAATATTTAAGCGGACACCGCCGCAATCAGATTTATGGATGATATCCGGTGAAACCACTTTTATCACCACCGGATAGCCAATCTTACGGCAAAGGGCAGCCACTTCACCAGCTTTATGTGTCATAGCCATTTCCGGAATGGAAATTCCGTGATCGTGTAGAAGCGTCATAGCCATCGGTTCCGGCACCACAGGCATTTCCAAACGACCGGCCGGAGCTTGCTCCGCCACAGGCGTTTCCCGGCGGTTCAGATACTGCCGGTATTGCCATAAGCCTTGCAAAGCGCGGACAGCCCGTTCCCCGGTACGGTAAATGGGTACGCCGCTTTGCTGCAAAAACTCTTTGCTTTCTTCAAGGTCAACTCCCACGGCAAACATGCTCAAGACCGGCTTACCGCTTGCCTTGGCGGCCTTTACGATGTTTTCCGCATAAGGCATGGAAACGAGGTAAGGCGTCCCTACATAAATCACCAAGGCCGCATCATAATCCTGAAGCGCCGTCACCGTCGTTTTATAGTATTCCTCCGGCGTGCCTTCCACCGTCAGATCCAAGGGGTTCTTTAGACTGGCGTGAGGTTTTAAGAACTGCCGCAAAGCGTCTTTAACCTGTTCCGCCGGTTCTCCGATCTCAAGGCCCCGTTCTTCCCCGGCATCCACGCTCATGATGGCCGGGCCGCCGGAATTGGTCAAAACCAAAAGCTGATTGCCTTCCATAGGCGGCAGCATGGCAAAGCCTTTGCAGATATCCAGAAGCTCTTCAATATCGGAAGCACGGATGGCGCCGCATTCCTTTAAAGCAGCGTCATAAACGCCGTCAGCACCGGCCATAGAACCGGTATGGGAAAGGGTTGCCCGCTGTCCGCTGGCGGTACGGCCGGATTTCACGATGACCACCGGCTTTTTCTTAGTGGTCTGCCGCAGCACTTCCATAAAGTCTCTGCCGTTTTTGATATTCTCTAAATACAAGGCGATGACATCCGTTTCCGGGTCATCCTGTAGAAATTGCAGAAAATCCATTTCGTTTAGGCCGTTGGCATTGCCGTAGCTGACAAATTTGGAGATTCCCAAGCCCTCGTCTGCGGCGCAGGACATCATGATGCCGCCGATGGAGCCGCTTTGAGAGATCAGCGCGATCTTGCCCTTGGGGGGCGCTGCTTCCAAGGTCGCCAATAGGCCGTGGTGCATGTTCAGAAGTCCGGCACAGTTGGGCCCGATAAAACCGATGCCGTAGCGGTCGGCAATCTCTTTGATCTGCGCCTCGCCTGTCAGGTTGCCGGTTTCGGCGAAGCCGGAAGTAATGATAATGACCGCTTTAATCCCTGCCTTGCCGCAATCCTCCATCACGCCGCAAACAGTAGCGGCGGGAGATACGATGACTCCCAAATCAACAGGTTCTTCGATCTCTTGGGCGGAAGTAAAACCTGGAATGTCGCCTATGCCCTGTGCCTTAGGATTCACGGCGAAGACTTTCTCCGTACCGCCTTCCACTAAACGGTTTAATAACACATTTCCCAGCTTTCCCGGAGCCACGGAGCCGAATACCGCAACGCCCCGCGGGGAAAATAACGCCTGAAAATTCATGATACAAATTCCTTCCCGTCTCTATTTGCAGCTGCAGGAGTGCGCCGCTGCTGCCATCAGGCCTTCTTCAAAGGCCGCCATATTGGCCTCCACCGCCTTGGGCCAGCGATTGGCGATAGCGTCCACCATATCTTCCACCGTCATGATGCCTGCCGCCGCCAGATACTTCATGGCAGCGCCCAAAACATATATGTTCTCCCGTACCGGTTTGCCATTGAATCGCGGCAAACCGGAGGGCAAAAGAGTCTTGCATTGCAAGCCCGCTTTGGTGATTTCCCCTTCCACCTGGCAGAGCTCCGGATAAGGGGCACGACCCAGCATGACCTCGGTAGGCGCCCAAACGGAAGCATAAAGCAGGAAATCGGCGCCCGGCTTTCCGTAACGGATGGCTTTCAGAGCCTCCGACTGTTCCATGGCAATAATCAGGTCGGCGCTTTTTTCCGGCATACTGGGACCCACATTGTCACGGCCTAAACGTAGTTGCGCTTTGACAAAACCGCCCCTCTGCGCCATGCCTTTCGTAGGATAGAAATTAGCGGGGATATCTTGCTCCATAGCTGCTTCCAGCATCAATTCGGCAATGGTCAGGATGCCTTGACCGCCCACGCCCGCAATAAAGATATCATAAGTATCGGTCATGTCTTAGCCCTCCTTTTCAATGGCGCCACGGTTACAAACCTGGACGCAGATACCGCAGCCATTGCATTGGGCGGGATCGATTTCAATGGATTTTTCCCCTAAAGTAATGGCCGCGCAGCCTGTGGTAGTGATACAGAGCTTGCATTGGTTGCAGTTTGCTTCCATCACTCTGATTTTGCCGTAGGACACCTTACGGCGGCCGGCTTCGATAGCGCACTCCCGGCGGCAGACAATGACTTTCACGCCGGACAGGTCCATGGCCTCTTCCACTGCCTGGGTGGTCGCTTTCAAATCATACGGGTCCACCACATAAAGATGTTCTACCCCCAAACCTTTCACGACCTGCACAATATCGATACGGTTTTGGCCAGGCTTCTGGAAGTCACAAGCGGTTCCGGGATTGACCTGCATACCGGTCATAGCGGTCCAACCGTTGTCTAAGATCATTACCGTTAGATTCACATTCTGCTGAATGGCGTTGATCAGCCCCGGGATACCGGCATGGAAGAAAGTGGAATCGCCTATGGTAGCAATTACAGGTGTTTTAACACCGGCATAACAGTATCCTGTAGCCACGGGAATGCTGGCCCCCATGGATACTTCCGTCCATAAGGTATGGAAGGGAGGGTTCATGCCTAAAATGGTGCAGCCGATATCTCCGGTGACCATCACCTGATCTTTTTTTAATTTTTTATTCTTAATTGCCTGATTAATAGAAAGGAAGGTGCCCCGATGCGGACAGCCGGCGCAGACCCCGATGGGCCGGGCGGCGCATAATTTTTCCGCTTCATTTGCGGATTGGCTCAAAGCATCAGGCAGTTCCTTGCCACAAGCGGCAAAAAGTCCTTTCACGATCACTCCGGCATTATATTCGCCGATGCGGCTGAAAATACCGTTATTCTTGCCCAGTATTTTCACCTTGACGCCCATCTCATAAGCAAGACGGTACAATTCATTTTCCAAATAAGGCTCAAGCTCCTCCACCACCAAAACAGTAGCGCAGTTGGCTAAAACCGCTTTCATTTCAAAGGCGGGGAAAGGCACGCTGTAAGCCAGTCTCAAGAGCGTCAGGTTCTCTTCCGGCAAAGGACAACCATTTTTTCTTGCCAGTTCCAGTGCTTCCGGCACGTAACAATTGGTGACGCCGACACTGATGACGCCCAAACCGCCGGCTTTTCCCAAAGCCAGATGGTTCAAGCCTCTGCCGACCAGCCATTTCGCTGCTTTTTCCAAACGGGCGATCAGATTTTTATGTTGCGTCATGCACAGGACGGCGCCGGCTTTGGTATATTTGCTGATATCCTTTTCCAAGATAAGTTCCCGCTCCGGCGGCGCTTGGCGCTCCCCGATCTCCGCCTTGGCATGGGATTGGGATACATTGGTGACGCCCCGGACAAATACCGGCGTCCCCGCAGCCTCGGACAGCTCAAAAGCCAGCTTGGTATAATCATAACATTCCTGCACAGTGGCAGGTTCCAGAATAGGGAGATCCGACATAATGGCAAATCCCCTGGTATCTTGTTCACACATTCCGGTGGTAACACCGGGATCGTCCGCGACATAGATCACCAGGCCGCCATGACAGCCAGAATAAGCAAAGCCGATTAAAGAATCATAAGCCACATTCAGGCCTGACATTTTCATGGTACACATGGCGCGGTGCCCTGCCCAGGAAGCCGCCGCCGCGATTTCCACCGCAACTTTCTCATTCACGCTCCATTCAACATGTGTTCCTTCCAGATCATTTTTTTTCCACAAGCTGCCGATCACTTCGGACGAAGGAGTTCCCGGATATCCCGCGATTACCTTCACTCCCGCGTTTAACGCGCCCAAGGCGATGGCCTCGTTACCGCTTACTATTTTCTTTGCCACGCAAAGACACCTCCTGTTTCATGCAAATGCTATTTTGAGTCGGCCTTGAGTTCACGCAAGGCGGCGATGAGTTTTTGATTTTCTTCCCGATTTCCTACGCTGATTCTGGCATGGTTGGGAAAACCCCAAGCCTCGCCGGAACGCACAACAATGCCGCGTTTAAGCAAACCCTGAACTAAAGGCGCCGCCGGTGCTTTTAAATCCACAAAAATGAAATTGGCCTGAGACGGAGCATAGGTCATACCCAAAGCGGTAAATTCTTTTTCCAAATACCCCCGCTCCTGCCAGATGGTCTTTTTGACCAGCTCCACATGATCCGTATCCTCCAAAGCCGCCAAGGCGGCAGCCTGAGCCAGGCAATTCACCGGATAGACCTCCAGCACCCGGTATAAGGGGGCAATGAGCTCCTTGGGACCGATACAGTAGCCAATGCGCAAACCGGCCAGCCCGTAGACTTTGGAAAGGGTGTGCAAGACAATGACATTTCTGCCTTCCCGCATATAAGCTAAAGCATCCGGATAATCGGCATCCTGCACCATCTCACCGTAAGCTTCATCAAAGATGACGATGCAATGCTCCGGCACTTTTTTCATAAATGCTTCCACTTCCGCTTTTCGCACAATGGTGGCGGTGGGATTATTGGGATTGCAGATCATAATAAGCTTCGTTTTTTCCGTGATTCTTTCTGCCATAGCCGCCAAATCAAAGGTGAAATCCTTCAAAGGAACTTTTACCAGCTTAGCACCCATGATCACGGTTGTGGAAATATAAGTAAAGAACGAGGGGGAACCCAAAAGCACCTCTTCTCCCTCGTTTAAGTAGGCGTGGGCAATGGACATTAGGATATTGTCGCCGCCGGTGGAAAAAGCAACCATATCGGGGGTGAGACCCCATAGATCAGCAACCTTCTGACGCAAAACCTTACTGCTGGAATCGGGATAACGGTTAACTTGAGCCGCGGCAGCCTGGATTGCTTCTATCGCTTTGGGAGACGGTCCCACACAATTTTCATTGGCATTTAAAAGCACCAGCTGCTCAACCTTCATTTCCTCCTGCAATTCCCCATAAGTCTTGCCGGGGGTACCGGGGGGCAGCTCCAAGGTACAATCCCTTACAAAGCCTGTCACAAAAAAACCTCCTCTGAACCTCTTGATTTCTTTTTTGCTTTCCCTGTGGGAAGCAGCCACTCGTAACTTCTATTATATCAGATTGTGCCGATATTGCAATATTTAGATATTACGTTAACATGATAACGTGATAAAGATTTTACAAAAAAAAGAAAGGCTCTCAAGAAGAGTTCGCCTTTATGAAATGCCAGGCAAAGTGCCCGGCAGCTTATACTTTAATTGCAAGGGAGCCGCCAGTTGCCTGCTGCAGATAAACACGTCTTTTCGGCAGACGGCTCCTTCATTTTGTGTTTCAATTTTTGGAAATTAAATTGTAAAGCTCTTTTGCCGCAGAAACGCCATTAGATTTTCCAATTTTGCCCTTCTCGAGCTTTCTTGAAATACTTCAGAAAGCCTACTTGATAAAAGAAGTTTTCAGCACTTCACCCAACCGCTGGATGCCTTCTCGGATCTTGTCTTCCGGCATATTGGAGAAATTAATACGCATGTGATTACAATGGCTGCCACAGGGAAAGAAAGGCAATCCGGGTACAAAAGCCACTTTATGCTCCAAACTTTTATCCAAAACAGCGTAACTGTCCACATACTCCGGCAAAGTGACCCAAATAAAAAGCCCTCCCTGAGGATGAGTCCAGGTCACTCCCGCCGGAAATTCCTTGGCCATGGCGGCGAGCATCACATCCCGGCGTTTGCGGTAATGTTTAATAATAGCTTTGATATTATCATCCAGACTGAACTTCTCCATATAACGGGAAATACAGATCTGGTTAATGCTGGAAGTGTGCAGGTCGGAGCTTTCTTTTAAGATTAGATAGCGCTTGATATATTCCGGTGAGGCGATCATCCAGCCAATACGGTAGCCGGGGCAATAAATCTTGGAAAAAGTACCTAAGTGGATGATTGTGCCCATTTTATCCATGGACTTCAATGTAGGAAGCATTTCCCCTTCGAAACGCAGCTCACCATAAGGATTATCTTCAATGATGGGGATATGACGGCCTTCCATCAGTTTCATGAATTTTTGCCGCCGCTCTAAAGACCAAGTCCTGCCGGTAGGATTCTGAAAATCGGGAATAACATAGATTAGTTTGGTTTTGGGATACTCCTCCAGAAGCCGAGCTACATCCTCCACCACAATACCGTCGTCATCGGTGGTCATTTCCACAAACTTGGCGCCATAATTGCGGAATGCTTGCAGCGCCGCCAAGTAGGTAGGGCTCTCGCACAAGACGATGTCTCCCTCATCCAGAAAAAGCCGTCCGGTGAGATCCAGGCCCTGCTGAGATCCGTTGGTGATCACCACATCGTCAATGGAGATCTCCTGGCGAAAGAGCTTGCTCATACGCTTGGCGATTTGCTGGCGCAATTGCGGGAAACCGGGGGTTGTGGAATATTGCAAGGCCAAACCGCCCATTTCCGTCAGCACCTGCCGGGTGATCTCGGCGATTTCAGCCACAGGGAAGGTATCCGGAGAAGGCAAACCTCCTGCAAAGGAAATAACCTCTGGATTCGACGATATTTCTAGCATATCCCCCACGTCGGAAGACAGCGAGATATTGGTCATACGTTTGGAATAATCCGCCATGAAAAAACTCCTCTCTATCTCACAAAAATTGACTGAATATTGCAATTATACATCAACCGAATGCCTTATGCACTATTTTTTTTCATGTTTATTGTTTATTTTTTTAAACATAATGGCAGCTTTCCTTAAAATAAATTTCCGATATCAGTTACAAGACCATTTCTTATGACCATAATATGCATTGCATCCAAAAGAACAGCCAGCAAAGCACCTTAATTTTTAAGCAATCTCCCTTTTGCTTAAAATAGACTACAGTGTGTGTGGAAACAAAATGATCCGGTAAATTCAATTACTACTTGATGCAGAAAGTCTGTTTTTATAAACAATAAGCCGTTGCGCTATTTTCATCTGCAACAGTATAACGCGACCTACGGCATAACCACATGCATTTGAATTTTTTACTGCCTTGCGTCATCACTCTGTTCTGAGTATTATATGCAAGAAAAGGCAACCGTGCTGCCTGGCCCTCGCCGTTTCCTGACTCGCCCACGATTTATTAAGGTTTCACAGGCGATTCTTTGTATTGTTGCTAAAATTACACGCATACTTGCAGCCCTCGCTTTACGAATGAATCACGGATTCTTTCGGCAATACAGCAATCCGCCACCGTTTTCGCGGCAGATCCTCCAGGCGCTTGCTTACCAAAGCAGCTCAGCATATCGCCAAAGCCCGCCATCTCCTATAGCCTAAGCAGGAAACCGGATCAATTGAAATCTGACAAGTAAAAAATATATAAAAGAAACCGGCTTTCCAGTTACGAAAGCCGGTTTCTTTAACATTATGGTGGCGGTCTATTTGCTTAACCGCTCTTCCACTAAAGCTAAAATCTCTGCTGCCAACTGTTGTCCCCGGATAAACAGGCCGTTGGCCTCCGCCCGGGCAGTTTCTGCAAAAAACTGGTCATTCATAACATTGATGTTGATTATGACATTTAGCCTGGATGCAATCAATGCTGCATGTAGGAAGGCTGCGCCGCAACCCACGTCGGAGATGACCATGCGGCTACCGATCTGTGCCATCCGTTTTTGGATCTCAAGACCGCGCACCGCCCAACGTGCGGCTTCTAAAGGAACATGGCATGCCAGTTTGGACTCATTGGTTAATACTCTTTTCTTATGGGCTTTTTCGGCTTCTGTTCCGGAAGGAAGACTATAAGCTTTTGCCAAAGGCGTAAATGCGATGGCGTCACGATCCATCACTTCCAGCAAATTTTGCTGGATTTCCAGACCTTCCGCCATCAATGCTTTCACTTCTTCCTCAACTTCGGCATAGCGAGGCTTGCCTATGGTCAAGGAACCGACCATATTGCACAAAGCCATTCCCATAGCGCCGCCAAAACCTACACCGCTGCCGCCGCCGGGCACAGGGGCGGAGGAAGCCAGCGCATCAATAAAGTCCTTGCAGGACATCTCCATCATTTCACTCACTGCCGTCATCCTTCTTTCATTCTCGTAATTGCTTCTGTCAGACTTCTTAAATGTCATTGGCTCCATGGCTTATTTGCCTACAACACCTTTAGGTTTACTTTTACTTTAGTCGACTAGAACAGTCCTTTTACAGCCCCGGTTTCCACATCCACATCCACTCTGCGGTAAGCAGGGTCGGAACCCATGCCGGGCATCAAGGTAATGGTCCCTGCCATGGGGCAAAGGAAACGGGCGCCGCCATAGACCAATACGTCTCTGACAGGAAGTCTCCAGCCTTTCGGCACGCCTTTCAAAGCGGGATCGTGACTTAAGGATAATTGTGTTTTCACCATCATGGTCGCAAAATCGCGATATTCGGGGTTGGCTTCAAAGGCTTTGGCCTTGGCTTCCGCTTCAGGAGTCCAATCCACGCCGTCGGCGCCGTATACTTCTTTGGCGATGACTTCCACTCTTTGACGGAAGGGCATGTCCAAAGGATAGAGGTAATTCAATTTCGGTTCTTCTTCACAAGCTTCCATGACAACCTTAGCCAATTCGATGGCGCCTTCGCCGCCTTTCAGCCAATGTTCGGACACGGCAAAACGGGCGCCGGCGGCTTCCACCGCTTTGCGGACGATTTCGATTTCAGCGGGGGTGTCGGTGTAGAAGCTGTTCAAGCAGACAACAGGATTGATCCCGGATTTTTTCACGATAGAAACATGGTGCAGGAGATTGGCTACGCCTTTTTCCACCAGGCCGAGATTTTCCTTGGTATATTCTTCCGGCAAAGGACGTCCGGGCACCACGGCGGGGCCGCCGCCATGCATTTTAAGGGCGCGGACAGTGGCAACGATAACACTAACATGGGGTTTTAAGCCACTTAAGCGGCATTTGACATTCCAGAATTTTTCAAAACCGATATCGGCGGCAAAACCGCTCTCCGTTACATGATAATCAAACATCTTCAAGCCAAGACGGTCGGCAATAATGGAAGACTGGCCGATGGCGATATTGGCAAAGGGACCGGCGTGAACCAGGCAAGGCTGATATTCGCTGGTGCAGCACAGGGTGGGATTGATGGTATTACGCATCCAGGCGGTCATAGCGCCGTCCACTTCTAAATCGGCGGTAGTAACGGGATTGCCCTTTTTATCATAGGCTACGATCATGCGGCCGATCCGTTCCCGCAGGTCTTTCAAATCGGTAGCAACGGCTAAGATGGCCATTAATTCGGAACTGACGGTAATGGCAAAACGGGAGCTCATGGTGAAGCCGTCGCTCCTGCCGCCGATACCGATCATGATATTTCTGAGGCATTGCGCTGCAAAGTCGATAACCCAGCCGATTTCCACGCGGTTTTTATCAATATCCAGCCGGCGCAGGTTCTTCTTGGCCAAAGTCGCATCGTCATAGTTGTATTCATGCTGCATTCTGGCATTCAAGGCCACCATGGCCAGATTATGAGCATTGGCGATATCGTTGATATCGCCGGTAAGGCCCAAGGAAAATTCCGTCATAGGAATGAGCAGGGCATTGCCGCCGCCGGCGGCAGTCCCTTTGATGTTCATGGTGGGGCCGCCGCTGGGCTGGCGCAGGCAGCCGCCCACATTGGCGCCCAATTTGCCCAAGCCTTCGATCAAGCCGATACTGGTGGTTGATTTTCCTTCGCCCAAGGGAGTGGGGGTAATTGCGGTGACTTCGATATATTTGCCGTCAGGACGGTTTTCTAACCGTTTCATGATTTTGAGAAAATCTAATTTTGCAACCTTACCATAAGGAATGACCTCATCTTTCTCCAAGCCCAGCCGGCTAACCCAATCTTCCGGACGGGGCATATTGCGTTCCGCTTCTTCCGCGATCTGCCAATCTTTGTATTCTCTAGGATCCAACATTACGATAACCTCCTTAAATATTGTCTTACATGCAATCTATTTGCTTGTCCAATTTTAAATCAAGACATCAAATTTTTCCCCATTGTAATGTTTATAATTATACTACGCTTATACAAAAAAGTAAACGTTGTAAATTACAAAAATTTAAGTCACATTTTTGTACACCTGAATGGTCTTGGCGGCAGCTTTTGTCCAGGAAAACTCCGAGGCGCGTAAAATTCCGGCCCGGGAAAGCTCTTGCCTTAAGCGGCTGTCGCTGAAAATACGATGCATCTGGCTTGCTAAAGCAGAGACGTCTTCCGGACTAACGGACAGCGCGGCCTCTCCTACCACTTCCGGCAGAGAAGAACAATTAGAAACAATGGTGGGAGTTCCGCAAGCCATAGCTTCAATAGGCGGCAGGCCAAATCCTTCATAAAAGGACGGATAGGCAAAAAGTTCCGCGCCATTATACAAAAAAGGCAGATCCTGAATCGGCGCAAATCCGGCAAAAAGGATATCCTTGTCACAGCCGGTTTTTACAGCCGCTTTTTTTGCTGCCTCCACCATAGGATTCTCGCGCCCCACCACCAACAGTTTGCAGGGACCCGGCAATTCTTTTCTCAAAAGCGCAAAGGCATGAATAAGGCCAACCAGGTTTTTCCGCGGGCTGAAACCGCCAAGATAAAGAATATAGGGTTCCCGGATGCCGTATTTATTGGCCAAGCGAGCTTTGGCCAGTTCTTTGTTGATCGGCTTATAGATGGTCTCAGCGGCCTCATAGATGACGCTGATCTTCTCTTCCGGCACCTTCATCAAACGGATGAGATCTTTCTTGGAATGCTCTGATACGGTGATAATATGGTCGGCCCTTTCTAAAATCATCGGCATGGTTTCCCGAAAGATCTTCAGATAACCGGGTCCTACCGTCTCCGGCAGGATATAGGGAATCAGATCATGAATGGTCACTACGGTCTTGCATTCTTTCACTTTAGGCAGGCCGATACCGTTTTGTGGCACGTGGTAAACATCCATCCCCCGGGGATCGATGGCAACGGAGGCGATCTCTTCCCAAAACTTGTTCTTGGTTTGCCCGATGCTGTGAAAAACGCCGCTGTTTAAAGGGTTCAAACCTTGAAAGCGTTCATTGGGCAAAAAGAAATGATAATCCGTTTTCTTATCAATCAGGTAGATGTTGCGGATCAGCTGATAGGTGTAAGTGCCCATGCCGGTGCCGCGGTACCAGATGGCAGCCCTGCTATCAATGCCCACTTTCATATTATCCCCTCCATCAGGCGATTCAGCAGACCAGCCGCCACTCCCGGCGAAGATGTTCCAAAGCCATCCTGCGCGATTCCATGTTCTCCTGCCACAAATCCAAACGTCGTTCCAGCTTTTCTCTGGGAACCCAACCCTCCACATAGTAGGCAAAGCCGGCCTGCCAAAAATCCTGCGGGAAAAGCATGAAATGATAAATCAGGCTTTTTTCGGCTGCACTTAAGGAACATACTTCCTGATAGGCTAAAAAACCACTCATGGCAGCGTCCAGCTGCCATGCATTCCGCTTCAGGATGCGCAAAAGGAGGCTTGCCACATCATGACAAGCACAGTCACTGATACAATAATCAAAATCAATGACGTTTGCTACCTCTTCTCCCGTTATCAAAAGATTCTGAGCAGCAAAATCATGATGACAAAAGCCGCCCCGCCTTTCCTCCAGGGCATTGACCTGCCCATAGCTTAACGGAAGACCTTGCCCGGCAACCCTAGCGTCCGTCAGAGCCTGTTCCACCTGCCGCCGGTACAAGACATCAAACAGGCCCGGCAGAGATTTTGCCCGAGCGCGCTGTGCAAAGCTTTCCATATCCCTAATCTTTCTGTTAAAAGTATCTGGCAATTCGCCCCATTTAATACGACCTTTATAATAATAAGGCCGATAACCGCTGCTGGCCTCATGCAAAAGGGCCATGGTGCGCCCGGCGGTCTTCACATCCGCAATATTGTGATAGTCCGCTTGGTCTCCCGGCAGCCAGGGAGCCAGAAAATAATAAAACTCTTTATGATATAAATAATCGGTTCCTTCTTGTGTAACAACGGGCACCGGGACGTGGTGAAAGCCCCTGGCATGTAAATGTCTTACCGCCCCCTGGATATAAGCATATTCGGAGAGCGGGAAAGTAATACGCTTTAAAACAAAAGCTTCCGTTCCGTTATCGATACGATAGACGCCGCTGCCTGCTTTGCGGCAAGTGGCGTTTTGTAAAAGCCAATGGCTCTGCGCCTCCGTAAACAGCTCCTCCATATCCTCCATCTCCGGTCGGTACATGAAGTCCCTCCTTTACAAATATTCCTTCAAGCCGGCTTCTTCCAAGCTGTGCACCAGTTTTCGGATGTCCTGGGCGCAGTTTTTATCCGCCACCAGCAAGATACCGCCCCATTCCACGATCAGCAGATCACGGACGCCTAAAGTGGCGACCAATAAGCCGTCGCTTTCTACAATACAACCGCTGGTATCCATTAAAAGCTTGCGGCTGGCGGGATGACAGGAGTTGCCCGCTTCATCCTTGGGTAGATAACGAGCTAAAGCCGTCCAGGTACCAATATCATCCCAGAGAAAATTACCCGGCACCACCGCAACGTTAGGCGCTTTCTCCATGATGCCATAGTCCAGGGATATCCGAGGCAGGGTAGGATAGAGGGCTTTTAGAATTTTTTTCTCCACACCTGTACCCAAATAAGGAATCATAGCCATAAGTCCTCCGGCCAGCTCCGGTAAATATGTTTCGATCGCTTTTAAAACAGTATCGGCGCGGAAAACAAAAATGCCGCTGTTCCATAAATAGCCCCCTTCTTCCAGCATCGCCGCAGCCTTTTCCCTGGCAGGTTTTTCTACAAAACGTTTGGCCCGGAAAATGCTGCGCCCTTTTTCCTGCCGCAACAGATCTCCTTTCTCGATATAGCCGTAACCGCTTTCTGGCGCGGTGGGACTGATTCCGATGGTAATGAGGTCTTCACTGCTGGCAGCATAGGCAATGGCGGCTTCCACTGTTTCCCGGAAAGCTTCTTCATCTGCGATATAATGGTCGGAAGGCAATACCACCAGGATGGCATTTGGCTCCTGACGCAAGATCTTCCAAGCGGCCAATCCAATGCACGGAGCGGTATCCCGGTTAGCCGGCTCCAAAACAATATTGCCGGAGGGCACCTGAGGCAATTGTTCGGCCACCTCTTTGCCATAATCGATATCGGTGAGAATCAGGCAACGTTCCCAGGGCGCAAAGAGACGGCTCCTGGCAAAAGCAGCGTGAAGAAGGCTATCCGGTCCTGTTAAAGAAAGAAATTGCTTTGGCCGCCGCTTACGGCTTTTGGGCCAAAAACGGGTACCAGGACCTCCCGCCATGATAACGCTGTAAACGGGTAAGCTATGATCCATATGCAAAGGGGACCCTCCTTCCGGCACTTCCTTTCAACTAGTCTATGCGTGAGACACGTCTTTCTTGCCAAGAATCTTACAGAACAGCCCAGCACATTAACTTAACGGAAAGCCCTATTCTGCTGAATTGTTTTCCTATGCTTCCGATATTGCAGACCGCTGCTTTCTTTTGCCCTTATCTAAGTTTCCCTTGGCTTTCTGGCGATTACCACAAAGGGATCTTTTGCTTTCAGCTTTTCAGCGTAACAGGCAACTAGTTTTCGTTCCACCTGTTTTTTATTTGGCACACTTTATATATTTAGCGATCCGAAGTCATCATGACCACCCGTAAAACTTGTCCTGTTTCAAACATCATACGTTTGAAACAGACTTTGGGTTACTGAAATAAAAGTAACAATAAAAAAACCGGCCTGCCACCGCAAGCCGGTTTTCTTCATTTCTATGTTATGCTGCATCCGCCACTGTTTGCCACAGCAAAAACGACTTTTCCTGTTTTTTCTGTAGCTAATTTTTCTTGCCCTTTCAACTTTTTTCTTGCCCACCGGTTCTTTTCACTGCAAATTTCTTTTTGCTCTGCTATGCTTATTCCGCTGCCAGCAGGATGCCGTCCAGGATACCGGCATCACTGACCGTGATTTCAGTGATGCCGCCTGCGGCCATTACCTGCAAGACGATAGCCAGACCCTCAAGGATAATATCCTCACGGTCTTGCAGAAGCGGCCATTTCTGCCGCCGCTTCGCCAAAGACAAACTGGAGATGGCTTCCCCCAATGTCAAGAGTTCCCCATGGCCGAAACAATAACCGCTTACGGCCCGGCGGCTGTATTCCTTCAGTTCTAAGGCCATGGCGGCCAAGGTGGTGACCGTACCACCCACGCCGACCAATGGCAGTGCCCGTGGTACTCCTTCCCATAAAGGCGCCAGAAAACCGGCTAATTCTGCTTTCTGCCATTCCTGCCCCAATTCTCTGAGTCGCACGGCTCCTATGGGCAGGCTTTTACCGGTGATCTTCCCGGTAATAGTTTCCCAGGCCAGCTCCGTACTACCGCCTCCCACGTCCAATACCAAACAGGAGCGCCTTGCCACAGAAGCGGCGCCATGATAGGAAAAGGCAGCCTCTTCTTCTCCGGTAAGAATCTGAACCGGCCAACCTGTTTTTTGCCGGATCTCCTCAGCAAAAACAGCGCCGTCTGCCGCTTCCCGCATCGCTGAGGTGGCAATGACACGTGGCGGCTCTGTTACCTGCCACTCCTGCAAAATCTTTTGGAAAGATAATAAAGCCGCTAAGGTGCGGTTCTTTGCCTCTAAAGATAAGGGCGCCCTCCTATCTTTGGCCGCCAATCGCGTGGTGATCACCCTGCCGCAGCAAACCTCAATTTTATCCTGTACCTTTTCTCCGATCAAAAGCCGTACGGTATTGGAACCGATATCAATGGCACCTCGCACTTTACGCCCTCCTCCGATGTTGGAATAAAACGATAAAACTGATCCGCCGCTGTCACAAGACTAAATTCAGCCATGGTTTCCCTGAAATACTTTTCAACAAACCAAGTAATCTCAAATAAAAACCGAGGCAAACGAAAAAACGATAAAAAGGAAGGCAGTCTTGCCTTCCTTTTTGTATTTTCATAACCGTAAGATTTAACGGTCTTGCAATTTAGCGTCCTTTGCGACCCTCTTGATGCCGTTTCAAGGCTACTAATTTTTCATTGCTGTCTTTCATAAACTTGTTCAGGCGGTCCTCAAAAGAATTATCCTGCCGGGGCGGCGGCGCCGGGGGTTTTTCGATGGCTTGTTTAATAGATAGGCCGACCTTGCCGTTTTCCCCTATATTGATAATCTTGACCTTTACCGGATTGCCCTCTTGCAAAAAATCGCCTATGTTTTTTACATAGGTATCAGCGACTTCTGAAATATGCACCAACCCAATAGAATCGTCCGCGAGCTTCACAAAAGCACCGAAATTGGTAATACCGGTGATTACTCCGTCTACAATGTCACCGACGGCAATTGCCATAAAAAATATGCCTCCCTGCTTTCAGATGGTATGTTATTATTATAATTCCTGTACTTTGTCCCTGTCAACAGCATCCTGTGCAGTTCAAAAAAATTAATGGATATCTCCCGGCTCCACATCATCGTTGTATTCTTCCACATCATCTTTCTCTTCGGCAGGCAAGACCAAAACTTCGCCTTCCTTTACGAGTCCCAGCTTTTCCCGGGCTATTCTTTCAATATAAGTGGGATCGTTCAACAGATCCTTTTCTTCCTTCAGTTTTGCCTGTTCTTCCACAAGCGAATCGTATTTCGCCTGATAACTTTCGGCTTCCTGCCGCATGGCATCAATACGCTGGTATTGCTGGCTGAATTTCACCGCAACAAAAACAAAGGCAATTAAAATAAGAACCGTGCCAAAACGAAACTTCCGGCGTTTCTCATCTTTCTCCGCCGATTTTTTCTTTTCTTCCGTTTTCTTACTCATCCGACCTATCCTCCTGTTCCGGTACAGAAATGTTCAAAATCTCCCCCGGGATGACGATGACGACTTCATATCCCTTGGTTCGGGCACGGTTATAAATAGTAGCAATAGAGCTTTGAGAAATTCCCAGCACCTGGCTGATCTCGCTTGAGGAACGGCCTGTCTCTTTCATTGCCACCACTTGTTTCTCCCGAAAGCTCAATTTCTCGGCGCCACGGATTTCTAGTTTCATACAAACCCTCTGTCATTCATGCAAATTCCGAAAACGAACAGTTTGTCCACAATTTTCCCTGATGTTATTCACAATTATATCCACAATCTGTGGATAAATCAAGTACAAAATTATTACAAATCTCTATTCTTCCGGCGGCGGTTTGGGCGGCAGAAGTTTCCGAAGAATTTTTTGCAGTAACTTATAAAAAAGCCGCAATATCCCTTTGATGAGACGTAAAAGCTGCCATATCAGCCGCCATAATAGATACAAGATCCTATAAACCAGGCGGATCAAAACAAAAAACGGCCATAAAAGTACCGTTAGGATTTTTTCCAACAGATTAAAAAACCGATCAAACCCATAAAAAAGACCTTCGCCAATTAAAGCCAGTATCCGACGAAACCCACGACTGCAAAAACTGTGCCACACGAGAAAGCCCATGGCCATGAAGAGCAGGAAAAAAAAACGAACTTGCCCCCAGGTCAAAAAAAACAGTAAAACAAAAGTACCTAAAAAGGCAAAGCACCACCACAAAAGATCCCCGGCAAAGGTCGGGGCGGAGGCAGCCTTTTTGCCACGGAATATCAACCGGTAAATATCATAGGATACCGCCAGCAGGACTCCCAAACCAAAACCGGCGGCAGCTTGAATGAACTGCTGGTAGGCCATGCTCATAGCAGTATCACCGCACTAGACGGGACAAGAGATTGCGTCCTTTTTCCTTCTTGTCACCGCTTCCCTGTATGTATAGTACGGAACTGATTTTGCCGGTAATGCACAGCTGTCTGTCGTTTAATTCCAAACGGCTGATATGCAAACCGTCACCACCGACTTTCATTTTCCCCATATTTGTGGAAAGAATAATCTCTTGCGCATCGAAGTTATCGATTTGCTCTACTCCTTGAATGTCCAGGCGGTCCCGCCCTTCCAGCACCACTTTATGTACCTGAGCTTCCCCCATATGGCTCCCTCCCTCTCTTTGGCTTTCTCTTCCATTATATGTGGGAGCCAGGCTTTATTATGCCAAGGTGTATTCACATTATCAAAGATGTCGCATATTACAATCTTTGTTTCTATCAAGAACTTTGAAGCAGCAATCCTTGCCGTATCAAGACCGTCCGCTATTGCAAACGGCCTTGGGATAGTAGTAGATCAATCTATTTCTACGCCACCATTAGAAGGAGTGCCAGATGAATCTGAAAGCACTCGATACAGCTCACGGGCGAGATCGGCACGCACCGTTTCTGGCACCGACAATACCTCCACCGCCAACCGCCGGCTACCGAAGCCAATGGCCAGTTGATCGCCGGGCTTCACCTCGCTGCCCGCTTTGGCGGAACGACCGTTTATGGTAATGCGTCCCGCGTCACAGACTTCCTTGGCAATGGTTCTTCGTTTGATGATTCGGGAAACTTTTAAATATTTATCCAGCCGCACAACAATTCTCCTTTGTTTTTCGTATTTATTTATATTATAGTTCTTTTTGCTGATATAAAGCAATCCTTGCAAAAAAAGCTGTGGCCTTTTGCCACAGCTTTTTAATAGAAATATTCTTTATTTACCAGCGGCAACAGTCTCTTTCAGCACTTTACCGCCTTTAAAAACGGGCACCTGAGTAGCGGGAATTTGAATCACTTCGCCAGTTTGAGGATTGCGGCCGGGCCGGGCTTTTTTGGGGCGGACTTCAAAAGTTCCAAAGCCTACCAATTGAACTTTTTCGCCGCCTTGCAATGCTTCGGTAATGCTACCAATAAAGGCGTCAACCGCTTGTCCAGCATCTTTTTTACTCAAACCGGTCTTTTCTGCTACACTACTAATCAGTTCGGCTTTGTTCAAAAAAATCCCCTCCTCAAATTGAATTCGATTTATGAAATCATAGCGATATCACTATATTCGCTGGATAGCAGCATTTTCCTGCTATTTTAAAAAATATTTCGAATTTTTTTATATTTTGAATTCTCCACTACTATTTTTTTGTTTTTTTAGCTTCCTGCCATAAGGCATCCATATCTTCTAAACTCATATCCGGCCATTCCAAATCCTGTTCCTGACGAATTTGATCGATATAACCGAAACGGCGTCGAAATTTTTCATTGGCGCTGTCCAATGCTTCTTCCGGGTTGATCCCAAGAAAGCGGCATACATTCACCAAAGCAAAAAAAACGTCGCCCATTTCTTCTTTTTGCTCTTCTTTGCTCTGTGCGGCCCGCACTTCCTCAAGCTCTTCTGTTACTTTATCCCAGGCCCCATCCACCAGGGGCCAGTCAAAGCCAACCCGGGCAGCTTTTTCCTGAATCTTTTGCGCTCTCAACAGCGCCGGCAAAATTCGGGGAATATCCATCAGAGCCTTGGGCTTGTCCTTTTCACCCTCCTGGCTTTTTAGGATCTCCCAAATGCCTAATACTTCATCAGCCGTATTGATATCAGTTCGGGAGCCAAATACATGAGGATGGCGAAAGAGCATTTTTTTACTAATACCCCGAATGACATCCTCCATGGTGAAAGCTCCCGCCTCCGCCGCCAGCTGGGCATGAAAGACCACCTGTAAAAGTACGTCACCCAACTCGTCGCAAAGAGCGCTTTCGTCTTTTTGGTCAATGGCGTCTATGGCTTCATAGGCCTCCTCCAAAAGATGCCTCTTCAGTGTTTCATGAGTTTGCTCCCGGTCCCAGGGGCATCCCTCCGGCCCCCTCAGGGTTCTCATGATCTGTAACAATTCTTTTAACGCACGTTCCTCTTTCGACATAAGCCACCTCTTTATACCGTTTTCTTCTATTGTAGCCCCAAAGGCCAACCTTTGGCAATAAAAAACAAGCCGTCAGAGACTGCCGGCTTGCTCTTTGTGATTTTAGTCGCTATCTCAACCCTTTTCCCGGTATTTCTTGTTGAAAGGTATTTCTTGTTGAATGAAAGGTTATTGCTCCATCTGTTTTGCTAAAAAACCAGCCGCCGTTTCCGCCATTTTGCTTTCCATAGCTCCTAATGTAACCTGTGGGTCGCGGCTGCCGATGATGACCGCTCCGATTGGGTCGCCCTGAGATACGATAGGAGAAACGATTACCGCCGAAAAAGCAGGAACCTCCCCGCCTTCACCCGCAATTACAAAAAATCGCAATGCTTCCTCACCCGTAGCAGTGAAGGTACGCCGATTCTCCATAACACTTTCCAGTGCAGGGCTGATACGTTTATTTAAAAATTCCTTTTTCCCTGCTCCGCTAACGGCGATAATGCTGTCACGGTCACTGATGCAAACAATATGATGGATAGCCTCATAAAGAGAGTCCGCATATTCCCTGGCAAAATCACCTAATTCACCGATAGGGGAATATTTCTTCAAAATGATCTCGCCTTCCCGGTCAACAAAAATTTCTAAAGGATCGCCTTCCCGAATCCGTAGAGTCCGCCTGATTTCTTTCGGTATAACTACACGACCAAGGTCATCGATGCGCCGTACGATACCGGTTGCTTTCATTTACCTTGCCTCCCACTCGCTTTTTATGGACTTATTATCCATTTTACAGGAAAAATTTATGCACAATATGGCAAAAAGAAACCTAAGAAAATTTTGCCAAAAATTGTCCGACAAGCATGCAAAAGCGCTAGCTGAAGGAATGCATAAAATTATTTTTTTGAAGACTGTAAAAAACAATCATATGCTGTTCCAAATTATCGAAATCAAGGTCTTGCCCTTGTATGAATTCTTTAAAACAAACCACAATCCCCTCTATTTTTAACCTAAACAATCAGCGCTTCGTCTGCTTCATACGGAATCAACCTCTTGGCATCCGCTTTTTGTACTAAGCGTATTTCCGGAGCCAGGAATATGCGCAAACCAAAATAAGACAACAGATTTTTGCGTTTCCTTTCTGCTATCTTCCTGCTCCGAAGCTATTCTGTGTGTTTGCCAACCTTTCCCCCCGCTAAGCTTCACCATGGCGCACCGGTTTGCCCCCACAAACCCCGCTTCTCCATTCTGCTTGCGTCAGGCGACTCCCACAACTTATTTTGAACACCTACGGTTATAATCCTTCACCATATCCCCGCAATTTATTTTATGCCTTCTTAAGGACAGCTTTTTGAAGTTCCTTAAAAGAGATAGGGAATCTTGTTTCCTTACATATTCCCCTGGCCGTCATAGGATCTATTTCGTTATTACCCGTTATATAACATGGCAGGTCTTTCACTTCTGTAACAAGTGTCTTCATTTCTTCTTTGCATCACATCTCGCTGTTGTTCTTTCACGGGTCTTTTGTTATTTATTAGCACATATCACCTCCCAAAATCCTTTATTCGCTTTGTATTAGGAATAACAATAATATATGGGGTTTCCTAAAGATAGTTTAACAAAAATTAACATTTGTGTCAATAATTGTCGATTTCAGTCGATAATTTACCTTTTCGCCTCCCCGTACACATTAACATCCCAAGCAGGCAAAGCCGGATGCCTCCTGAGGTAAAGCGCATAGGAGGGCTCAATCTTTTTGATCTGTTCAGGAATAACCCACAAATCATCTATCCGGTGATAAGCGGAAACAATCAGCCGGGGCCGGCAGCGCTGCAAAATTTTTTCAGCCCCGGTCAAGGCCTCTCTCTCGTTGCCTTCGATATCCATTTTTAATAAGGAAACCGTGCGCTCTCCTACAATATGATCCAAATCACAAGCCGTAACCGATTTCCCTTGGCTGCCAATATGTGAACCCTTCCCGCTCCCCGCGTCAAAAAGCAGCTCGCATGGCCTGCAATAAGCTGCTTTTTGATGCAGCTCCACATTGGCAAGCTGCAAGTATTCTATCTTTTTCTCTAATTTCACAAAATTCTTAGCGTCCGCTTCCAAAGCAATGATATGTCGGAAACAGCCACCGCAATAATTCAAAAAAGTTTCGATGGTATCCCCCGTATAAGCCCCCACATCTAAATAGCTTTCTCTCTGCCCTATCTCCAAAAGGCTCCACGCCTCTTCCGGCGGGGAGGTTTTCAGAAGATAAGACAGTTCGCCGCTGAGTTTATAGTTGATCAGATTATGAAACAGTTCCCGGGAATCTTCATCGGCCCAATCGGCTTCCACCCGCCGGATTGCCGCCAAATTTTCCTGAACTAATTGGGCATTAAACAAACCCGGTCCCGCTACCGGTACATCAGGAAGCAGCAAGGGGTGGCGTCGGGCCAGCGCCTTGATCTTTTCTATGACCGCGGCATCATGGGTGCCGAAGGCCAGTAAAACGATAAATTCTTCGTATTGCGCCTCCATTTCCCGGAGGGTTAGAACAGAAAAACCGGCAAAAGACTGGCCGCGTACAAATTCATCGCTGGCAAAAACACCGGCAATAGGGATTCCATAGGACTTACAGGCATTCATGATTTTCTCCGCGCCATTTCCCATACCGTATAGAACAATGGGCAGGGAAGCTCTTTGCAAACGCTGCCAGATATCCTCTTTTTCTATGATCCAATCCAACATAACATTTGCCCGCCACCTTTTCTTTGTGACCCTATTGGAAAATACAAAAACGGGGCTGTGCACAAATCACAACCCCGCTGCAACGGAAAAAATAAAGTTATTCTGTGGTATCGGTTGTGCTGTCTTGGCCTGTGGTAGCATCTTGCCCGTTGCTTGTATCCTGGCCTGACGAGCTGTCGTCAGTGGGTTGCGCCCCCTCATCTGTTGCGGTACCATCATCCGCCGTAGTGTCTTCTTTTCCGTAATATTGGAATTCGCACAGCTGCGTAATTTGAGCCGTCTTTTGCAATTCATCGAGATAATCACTATAAGCGGCGGAAGCTTTTTCTTGGGTCTCCGTATTGATGATATCATCCTTTAAAGCGTCAAAGGTAATCTTTTGCGTATCCAGCTTTATGATGTGATAGCCATAGGTGGTCTTCACAGGAGTCAGGGTATAATCGCCTACATTTTTTAAAGTCCAGGCGGCTGCCACATATTCCGGAACATAGGTGGTGCCGTCGGAGCTGGTATTGTTGACGGTAAATTCTGTAGTATAAGAACCGCCGTTGGAAGCGGAACCGGTATCGGTAGAGTTGGCTTTGGCCAGCTCGGCAAAATCAGCGCCGTTGTTCAACTGATTGATAAGATTTTTGGCCTTCTCTTCGGCGGCCTTTATTTCTTCATCGGTGGCTTCGCCTTCTTTGGCGCCGATTAAGATATGAGAAACGGCGATCTTATTATATTTGTCCGGATCGGCCTCATACAGGGTCTTGGCTTCATCTTCCGCAATTTTGTTTTCCTCAGTGAATTTCGCATTCAGCTTTTCATCCAGGAGCTGCGTTTCCCAGATCCAGTTCACATCATCTTCCGTCATGGACATGGAGGTCAACCATTCCTGGTAGGCTGCGTCATCTTCAAAAGCTGCCGCCAACTGTTTATCGATGGCATCCTGTAATTCCTTCTTATCGACTTTGATGTTGGATTTCTCCGCGGCGACGCGGATCAAAGCGGCGCTGACCGATGTGTCATAGGCCTGCTTTTCCGCCATGGCAAGCATATCGGCATTGCTTTCATCTGTTATATCGATCCCAAAAGAAGAAAGATAATCTTTCATCTGCTTAAAGTACAGGTTCATCACATTTTTGCTGACTCTGACGCCATCTACTTCAACTGCGGCATCCTCTTTCTTGATATTGCCGGTGTTATTCCCGCACCCGGCAACGGCAAAAAGCATTCCCACCAAAAGTATCAAGGCAATGGTCTTGCTTACGTTGTGTTTCAAATCGTTCCCTCCTAAATTAAACTCTTAGCCATGTTTTGTTATTATAACACATTTTTCTTTTACAATAAAGTGATTAATTGATGAAGAACCTTGTTAATAAACTCTAGCATCTCTCCCGGCTTCATATTCGTACAAAAAAGCTTGATGCTAAATTTTTTATTATTTTCAAATGAGATTTTATTACCGAAAGCAGCAGCGATCCTTAATAAGATCTCGCCGGTCAAGGGATGTCCTTCCCGAAAGGAGAGTAAGACGCGGCTTGCTTCCTGCGTAATGGAGGATACCGACGCTTTTTGCGCCAGATATTTAATACCACCTATGGCAAAAAGGTTGGCTACCGTTTCCGGCAGCTTACCGAAACGCTCGCTGATCTCATCTTGCAAAAGATTTAAGGAAGCTAGGGAATCGATGCCGGCAATACGGCGGTACAGCTCTATTTTCAGATCGGTATCGTCATCGTCTATATAATCGTCCGGAATAAAGGCATTCACGGCCAGCTCCAGTCTGGGCGGTTCGCCTTTTTCCGGCGCCTTTTGCTCGTTTTTGGTTTCTTCGGCCAGAAGCGACATCTCTTCCTGCACCAGCCGGCAATACATGTCAAAGCCTACCGCCGCGATATGACCGTGCTGCTCGGGCCCTAAAATATTACCCGCACCCCGGATCTCCATATCCCGCATGGCGATTTTAAAACCGGCGCCCAGTTCTGTAAAATCTCTGATGGCAATTAAGCGCTTTTTGGCATTTTCATTCATGATATGGTTCTGATGATAGGTAAAATAGGCAAATGCCTGCCGGTGGCTGCGTCCCACTCTGCCCCGCAACTGATACAACTGCGCCAAGCCAAGGGCGTCCGCCTGATCCACGATGAGGGTATTGACATTGGGAATATCCAAACCAGCCTCGGCAATGGTGGTACATACCAAAACATCGGAACCGCCTTCGATAAAGTCCAGCATCACCCTCTCCAGTTCGCCCTCTCTCATCTGTCCGTGGGCCACTGCCACCACAGCTTCAGGAACCATCTTAGAAAGCTCCTCCGACACGCCGTAGATGGTCTCCACTTTGTTGTGGATAAAATAGACCTGTCCTTTGCGGGTCAGTTCCCGGCGAATGGCCTCCTCCACCAGATGGGGATGATATTCCACCACATAAGTCTGAATAGGCAGCCTGTCCTCGGGCGGCGTATTGATCACGCTCATATCCCGCATCCCCACCAAAGACATATGGAGGGTACGGGGAATGGGCGTCGCGGTCAATGTCAACACATCCACATTTTCTTTCCAGGTCTTGATCTTTTCTTTATGCGCCACGCCGAAACGCTGTTCTTCGTCAATAATCAATAAACCAAGATCCTTGAATCGGATGTCCTTGGAGAGCAGCCGGTGGGTACCGACGACAATATCGATCTCCCCGCTCTCCAATTTCCGCAGGGTCTCTTTGACAGCCTTACCGCTGACAAACCGGTTCAATACACCCAGTTTTACGGGATACCCCTCCAAACGGTGCGCAAAAGTCCTAAGATGTTGCTGAGCCAAAATGGTGGTAGGCACCAGTATGGCAACTTGCTTGCCTTCCATGACCATTTTAAAGGCAGCGCGGAGTGCCACTTCTGTCTTACCATAGCCTACATCGCCGCATAGGAGGCGGTCCATGGGTCGCGGGTTTTCCATGTCTGATTTGATCTCCGCCACCGCTTGCAGCTGATCCGGGGTCTCGGGAAAGGGGAAGGCGTCTTCAAATTCCTGCTGCCATGGCGTATCCGGGCCGCAGGCATAACCTTTCGCCGCTTCCCGGATGCTGTAGAGCCTGAGCAATTCCTTGGCCATATCCTGTACGGAGGCGCGAACCCGGTTTTTCACCTTCTGCCATTCCGCGCCTCCCATTTTATAAATTTTGGGGGCCTTGCCTTCATTACCGATGTATTTTTGCACCAGATCCATCTGATCCACCGGCACGAAAAGCCGGTCGGCGCCGGCGTACTGGATCTTCAGATAATCTCTGTCCACACCGTCCACCCGCAGCCGCTCTACGCCCATGTAGCGGCCGATACCATGATGGACATGCACCACATAATCACCAATGGTAAGATCGGTAAAGGATTGTATCTTCTCTCCCGCCGAAGTCAAAGGACGCCGCTTGGGCTTGGCTTCCTGCCCCAGCAATTCTTTTTCCGTTACCACCGCCATCTTAAAGGCAGCGCTTTCAAATCCCTGGGTGAATTCCCGTTCCAAGACGGGAATACCGGTATGGTCCTTCGTAAAAAGAAGCTCCCGTGTCTTATCTACCCGCACCGTGGAGCTGGCGGCAAAAAAGATTTCGTAATGTTCCCTTTGCCAATGAGCGATATCATCCCAAAGCAATTCCAAATGCCCTTGATAGGAAGGAATGCCGCGGCTTTCAATATGATAACTGCCGTTAAAATGAAAACCGCCGTTCTGGGGCAATTGGGCAAAAGACAACATAGGCTGTTTTTCGAAAGCAATCCTAACCGTATTAAAGTCATAAAAATTATCCGCAAAGGAAGGTAAAAGCTGTCCTCCTTCCAACAGATCATAATAATAGGCCTGCCGTTCCGCGGTCTTCTGCTGTAAAGATTCCCGCAAGGCCTGCGGCTCGTTTAAAACCAAAATGCCGTCTTGCGGCAGATATTGGCACAAATTGACACCGTCGGGATAGAAGGCCGGCAAAAAATGCTCCATCCCCGGCTCCAGGATCCCCTGGCGCAGCAATTCGGGAAACCGGCGGAATCTGTCCAAAAGATTACGCCGCGCCATCCCCGCTAAGTTTTTTGCCACTTTGGTGATTTCCAGATCTAAAACACGCGCCGCTTTTTCCATCAGCTCCATATCGGGATGCAGCTCCCGGGCCGGCGCCAAAAGAAAAACATCTTCCAGTATTTTGCCGGACCGCTGACTGGCCGGATCAAACCAGCGCAGGCTTTCCACCTCATCATCAAAAAAATCGATCCGCAAGGGCTTTTGGGCATTAATGGGGAATATGTCCACTACACTGCCCCTGAGCGCAAAACTGCCGGGCACCTCACACAAGCTTTCCCGGCTGTAGCCGATTGCCGTCAGATCTGCCGTGAGCCTTTCTCTTGGCAGGCAGACACCATTATTCAAGTGAATATGGTGCTCCCGAAAGGCTGTAGCCGGCGGCAAACGCCGAGCCAGGCTATCAACCCAGGCAACCACCAGCACCTTTTCCCCTAAAGAAAGCAATGAAAGCACAGCAAGCCTTTTTTTGCTAACCTCGCTATTCTGGCCGTAGACCTCGAAAGGCAAAAGTTCCAAATCGGGAAAGAGCAAAACTTTTTCTTTGGGAAGACAGGCGGCCAGATTATCTTTTAAGGAAACGGCCTCTTCCTGATTTTCCGCTAACACCAGCATTGCTTTTTTTTGTTTCTGATAACAAGAAGCCAAAAACAATGCCCGGGGCAATCGTTCCAAGCCGATCACTTGACTGCTCATGCCCTTTTTCAGGTTTTCCCACACCTGCCGGTATTCCGGCAAATTGGTAAGCCCCATCATCAACTTTTCTTCCAGCTCTTCCCTCATTCGCATCAACCCTTCCCCCACCACGCCAAAGAAGCGCAGCCCGGCTTTGCATGCCCCTGCGCTTAAGATTCTCCTCGGTATATGTCCAGTTACATCTAGTATATGTGAACTGCCGCTGAAATATAGCGGTCAAATCGTTTATCTGTTCCTGGTTTTCCGCTTCTTATGCTTTTACGCCTCATTCAGTCTTATTCCTGGCTGCCGGCTTGTTCCGACGCCGGTTTCTGCGCCGTATCGTCCAGTTCTTTTTCCCCGCAGCCGGGCAATCCATTATAAAGATTCATGGTCTCCCGCACGCCTTTCGCGATCCAGTCCATAGCGGCGTCGGCAGCCCGTTCCACCGCCATAGCGATAACAGGCAGATCCTCCCCATTCAAAGGCTGCAATACAAAATCTACCACTTGGCCGAAAAGAGGATGGCCGATCCCGATTTTAATCCGGGGTATATTGCTTGTCCCGGATAACGTGATGACGGAGTCCATACCCCGATGGCCTCCGGCGCTGCCCTTCGCCCGTACCCGAACCTGCCCCGGCAAAAGATCAAGATCATCGTGAATGATCAAAACATCTTCCCAGTCCAGCTTATAGAAACCTACCGCTTCCACCAGAGCCTGGCCGCTTGCATTCATAAAAGTCTGCGGCTTCAGCAAAAGAACTTTTTCCATACCCCAACGCCCCTCCGCAATCTTGCTTTGGAAGGCCTGCCTGGAAAAAGTGATATCCAGCCTTTTCGCAAGGAGATCGGCAACCATAAAGCCCACATTATGCCTGGTATTGCTATACTGCAATCCCGGATTGCCCAGACCCGCAATGATCTTCATGATTCATCCCTCCTTTTCTCTTTGTTACTATACCATAAGATACCCCTGTTCCGCTACAATTAAAACGCATAAATTGCCACTTCTAAACATAAATTTTTTAAAAAAGCCAAAGGAGTGTCTATGCCATGGATAACCAAGATAACCAGGAAAAACAAAGCACGGAAATTGGCATTGCCGCCAAAAAGCTCATCGGCATGGAGGTATACACGATTAACGAAGGAGACTCTCTGGGCAATGTGAAGGATCTGCTGATTGATCCCATGGCCAAAAAAGCCGTTGCCTTTCTGGTAGAGAAAAAAGGCCTGAGCCGGGAGGCTCGGCTAATTCCTTTTGACAAGGTTGTCAATATCGGTGACGCCGCTGTTATCGTGGCTGACCGGGGCAGTGTGGCCAGAGCCGCTAATCTGCCTCATATGGTGAAATACCTGGAACGTCCCGCTGCTCTTTACGGCACCCGTATCATCACAACACAAGGAGTAAGTCTGGGCCGTATGGAGGAATACCACATTCATCGCAAAACGGGCGCCATCTGCCAGCTTGACATCATCGGTGGCAAGGGCCATGCCCTCTCCGGACGCGCTTCCTTAGACGGTCAATACCTCCTTACCATGGGCCGGGCGGCCATCATGGTAGAAGCAGCCAACGCTCAAGCGCTGATCAACCGGGAAAGCCAGTTGGAACAGGTGGTAACGGAAGTGAAAGAAAAGGCCGGCCAGGCCTGGCAAAGCACAGTAACAGCCGGACGACGCCTGGGGCAAAACCTGTCCGCCTCCATCAATAAGTTGTTGGATGAAGAAATCCCGGAAGAACCCACGGATTCCGGCAGTGAAACGCCCGGCTCCGAGGACAGTCCTTCCGAAAATCCGACAGCCGAAATTAAAATAGAGCCAACTGCGCCGGTAGAAACCAACTCACCGACAGAAGAAACCAAGACGGTGGAAATCCAGGTGGAAGCAACCAAGGAAGAAGAAATCCCTAAAAAGGCAGCACCCAAAAGGGAGAAAATTCCGGCGCCCGTCTCGGAACCGGCAGAAAAACCGGCGGTTAAACCTACGACAAAGTCACAGGATAAAAAGAATGAAAATGAGGCTAAAAAAGAGAAAAAAACTGCCAAAAAAACAGAAAAAATTGAACTTTGTCCGCCTCCTGAAGAAAACACCTCTTTTGAACCACCGCCACCCAAAGCTACCGATTAACAAAGACAGCGCCGTTTGCACAACAGCAAACGGCGCTTTTTCTGTAGCGCTTCATGTATCATTGTATTTTGGCTGCTAATCGAACAGACGGCTGACGGAAAGGTTTTCATGAATACGGATAATGGTCTCTCCCAATAAGGGAGCAACAGATACCACTTTCACCTTATCGCTGTGACCCTGTACCTCGGGACGCAGGGGAACGGTATTACTAACCACTACTTCTTGAATGGGAGAAGCTTCAATACGCTCAATGGCGGGCGGAGTCAGGATGGCGTGAGTGCAGCAGGCAAAAACCTCTTTGGCTCCGGCACGCTCAATCAAAGCTGCCGCGCCCTGGGTAATCGTACCGGCGGTATCGATCATATCATCAATCATAATAACGGTCTTGCCTTTGACGTCCCCAATGATGTTCATAATCTCGGCTTTGTTGGGCTCCGGCCTTCTTTTATCGATAATGGCCAAGTCACAGCCGAGCCGTTGGGCCAGGCCCCTGGCCCTAGTCACGCCTCCGATATCGGGGGAGGTCACGGCTATATTTTCCAAGCCTTTGGCTTTATAATATTCCGCTAAAATCGGTACGCCGGGCAGATGATCCACCGGAATGTCAAAGAATCCTTGAATGGCGTTAGCATGCAAGTCCAAAGCTACCACACGGTCAGTCCCGGAAGCAGTGACAAGATTAGCAACCAATTTGGCGGAAATAGGGTCTCTGGCTTTTAGCTTTCTTTCCTGCCGCGCATAACCATAATAAGGTATAATAGCGGTGATTCTCTTGGCGGAAGCCCGCCTCATCGCGTCAATCATAATGAGCAGTTCCATCAAGTTGTCGTTTACCGGAGCGCAAGTGGGCTGTAGAATAAAAACATCCATGCCCCGTACACTTTCATTAATTTCCAACTTGATCTCGCCATCGGCAAATCTGGACACCTTGGAAGCTCCCAGACTCACTCCCAAATAATCGGCAATTTCCAATGCCAATTTGGGATTGGCGTTACCCATAAAGATCTTTAACTTCGGCGCACTCATTCCCCAACATCCTCCTCAGAAATTACTTTGCGATTTTTGCATAAATTGCTAACCGTTATACATTCGTTATGGAATACGGAAACCCTGTTTTTGTGACAAGATATTTAAAATATTTTATTTTTGAATTTTTTTCTTACGGTATTCTTCGGCCCAACCGCCTTTAATGACCTGTTTGCCCCGGGCAACAGCCAAGGCGTCGGCGGGCACCTCATCGGTAATGGTGGAACCGGCGGCCACAAAAGCACCTTTGCCCACCTTGATGGGAGCCACCAGATTGGTATTGCTGCCAATAAAAACATCGTCTTCCAACACAGTCTGATGTTTGTCATAGCCGTCATAGTTACAGGTGATGGTTCCGCAACCGATATTGACCTTCTCTCCTACCGTGGCATCCCCTACATAGCTTAAATGGGGTACCTTACTGCCCTGTCCGATTTCGGATTTTTTAATCTCCACAAAGTCTCCTACCTTCACATGATCCAACAAAACTGCCTGGGGACGTAGATAAGCAAAAGGCCCGACGCTACAATTTTCCCCCACCGCAGCATCCCACATAACCGAATGCTGCACGCAGCTGCCGCTGCCAATCTTTGTGTTCTTGATATCGCAATAAGGGCCGATATGACAGTTGCCGCCGATGACGGTATTGCCCCGCAAAAAACAGCCCGGTTCGATAATCGTATCCGCCGCCACCGTTACATCCGTATCAATATAGGTATTGTTAGGATCCGTGATGGTCACGCCCGATTGCATCAGACTGGTATTTTTCCGCCGGCGCAGAATCGCATCCGCCTGAGCCAACTGCATTTGGTCGTTGATGCCAAGGGTCTCCTGAAAATCAGCGGAAAGGAAGCTTTCCACCTTTTGGCCTTTTTGTCCCAGATAAGAAATGGTATCCGTCAGATAATATTCCCCTTGGGCATTTTCGTTCTTCAAGGTCTGAAGGGCTTCTTCCAAAGCGGTACGCCGGAATAGATAGGTTCCGGTATTGATTTCCGCAATAGTTTTTTCCGAGGGAGTCGCGTCTTTTTCTTCGACAATTTTTTGAATCTTACCAGCGGCATTCCGGAGAATACGCCCATAACCGGCGGGGTTGTCCACTTGAGCGGTTAAAATGATACAGGCGGCCGCTTCATCTATGAACTTTTGCTTCATGGCGGCCAAGGTATCCTCCGTCAGCAAAGGCGTGTCTCCGCAAACCACAAAAACTCCGTCATAACTTGCATCCACCAAAGGCATTCCCTGCATAACCGCATGTCCGGTTCCCAATTGCGGTTCCTGCACCACATAACGGACGCTGTTCCCCAAAAAAGCGCTCAATTCCTCCGCACCATGCCCAACCACCAGGATCGCTTGTTCGGAACATATGCTTTCTACTAAGGATAATACGTGGCTGATCATGGGTTTCCCTGCTACTTTATGCAATACTTTGGGTAAGGCTGATTTCATTCTGGTACCCTTCCCCGCCGCTAATATGATTGGTATAATCCTCATGTCATATCCTCCCCTGTTTTGGACCTTCTTGAACTTTTAGGACTTGATCGTACCTATTATAACATAATCTTATCTCTTTTGTTAGCAAATTACACATCAACGTCCTAGCAACGCCCCCGACACCAGAAAAAGCCACTGCTCCCAGGGGCCGACGAAAAAGTACTCTACCCTTTTTTAACTGTTTTATGGTATCATGCATGAAGGAAGGAATTGGTATATGGTTTTTTCCATCCATTTGATCCGAATGTAAAATGTGAATGAATAAACGGCAAAGGAGTATGGTTATGCCAAAAAGTGCGACGGCCATTGGTTTCATCGGGATTCCTGACCAAGAAGCCATTGCCTGGTTAGAAAGAGAATGGGGGAAACCAATCAAAAAAATTGAGAAAGATGGCAAAATAATTTTATTGGTGGGCAGAGGATTCTTGAAAAAGAAAATTATAATTCCGTTAGAAAAACAAACGGATCAGAAAGACAAGATCCAATAAACCACTTTTTTAAATGCACATTGCCCGTTGTTTTTCATAATAATAAAAAGTATCAATTTACAACTTTTTAAAATGCAAAGAAATATGGCACTCACGATATTTTTGTGAGTGCCATACAAGACTTGTTTTTCCTTTTCCATATTGATACCATAACGGTTTCCCGCCAATGCTTTTTGATGCGATCGATTATTTATTTTAATAAGCAACTTCCTGCAAAACATTTTCCTGCTGGAAGGGATGAACTTCCCCCTGAAATTCAGCATTTTCCAAAGCTTCGTGATATTTATCCAACAAGAGATTTTGCAGCATGTCACGCACTTCCTGAGAAATGGGATGAGCAATATTACGAAACTGCCCGTCGGCTATCTTTCTGCCGGGCATCGCCATAAACAAACCTTTTTGACCTTCCACCAGCTTAATATCATGAATCACAATAGCATCATCAATGGTTATGGAAATAATAGCTTTTACTTTACCCTCTTGTAAAATTTTCCTAACTCTGACATCGGTGATTTCCATCTTTCTCGTCCTCCTCATGTGTGTCAATATGACATGAATATTGTATTCACAAATACAATTCGCTTTCATTTTAAAAAACCCTGCTTAACTAACAAAAAAAATATTCAGATTTGTTTGTTAAATACAATGGGGCTGCTTAAATAAATATAATTTTTTTAAAATCGTCTTTTCAAATCGTTTATAATGAGATAATATATAAGAGGAATCTAAGAATTATTCATTTTCTTTTTTTATCTGTGCAAATTAAAGGGGGGAACATAGTGGACAGCGGGCCTAGTAGTCAGGTACCAATAAAATTGAAAAAAAAGGGAGCCGCCATCTGCTTTTCTACCCTGTGGATGCGCTTTTGATGCCTGCTCCCTTCAAACAAAGGGGGTAAAGCAATGCTGGGCATTTATCAAACTATCAACCAGACCATCGTTCCTGCCCAGGAGATCGAAAAAGGCTGCTGGATTAATTTAGTGCATCCCACGCATGAAGAAATCCAGCAAGTATCGGCAAACACCGGAATCTATGAGGAATTTCTCCATTATCCTTTGGACGATGAGGAGCTGGCCCGGGTAGAAGCGGAAGACGATCAAATGATGGTTATTGTCAATGTACCCATCATCTGCCAGGCAGAAGTTATTTATGAGACCATGCCTTTGGGCATCATCCTAAACGATGATTTTATTGTTACTGTCTGTCTGGAAGATATGGGCCTGGAACAGGAATTTATCCATAGCAAAGTGAAAAATTCCGCTACTTTCAAAAAGACCCGGTTCATGTTTCAGCTTTTTCAAAAGGAAACCGGCCTTTATCTAAAATATTTACGGGATATCAGCCGCAGAAACGATGAGATTGAGCGGGAGCTTCATAAATCCATGAAAAATAAGGAGCTTTTTCAGCTGCTGAATTTGGAAAAAAGCCTGGTTTATTTTTCTACTTCACTGCGCTCCAACGACAAAGTGATGGAGAAGCTTTTGCGAAGCAAATATTTGAAGATGTACGAGGAAGACGAGGATCTGCTGGAAAATGTCTTGATCGAAAACAAACAGGCTATTGAGATGGCCGATATTTACAGCAACATTTCCACCAGCACCATGAACGCTTTTGCATCTATTATCTCCAATAACTTAAACATCGTCATGAAATTCCTGGCCGGCATTACCATTATTCTTTCCATACCAACCATGATTGCCAGTTTCTTCGGCATGAATGTGACCTTGCCCATTGCCATGGGAAATAACTGGGGCTTTGGCATTATCCTGATCATTTCTGCCATTGCCTGCCTGGTCAGCATGTTCTTGCTTTCCCGCAAAGGCATGTTATAAGGATATTTTTCATTTCTAAAGCAGAATCCTATGGCATAACCTTGAACAGAGCAGCCGTTTCCCGCGGCTACTCTTTTTTGTTAAATTTCCAGATATTTTTTTGTTCATTTTATATAATTTTTTAATAATTATGCAAATTCATCTTGATTTTATACGTCATTCCGGCTACAATAATGTCATATCTTTTATATATCTGAATGATCTAGCTTTACGGAGATAACAGGAGGTAATCCAAATGCGTATCGAAAAAGATTTTCTGGGCGAAGTGGAAATTGAGGATTCTCGCTATTATGGCGTACAAACGGTGCGCGCCATCAGCAATTTCCCCATCACCGGACAAAAAATCCGCCCGGAAATGATCACCGCCCTGGCGCAAGTGAAATATGCCTGCGCTCAGGCAAATATGGCAACAGGCCGCATGGAGCAGTCCATTGGGAATGCCCTGATTCAGGCTTGCCAAGAAATCGTGGATGGCAAGATGCACGACGAATTCCCTACCGACTGCATTCAGGGAGGCGCCGGTACCTCTATCAATATGAATATGAATGAAGTTATCACAAATCGTGCTTTGGAAATTCTCGGATATCCCAAGGGCAGTTATGACATCATCTCGCCCAATAATCATGCCAATATGGCTCAGTCCACCAACGACGCTTTCCCTTCCGCCGTGCGCTTGACTATTTTAGCCTTAACCGAGCAACTGCTCTCAGAGCTTGAAGCAACCAAAGCCTCATTTGAAAAAAAAGCCGAGGAATTCAAAAATGTAATCAAAATGGGACGCACCCACTTGCAGGATGCCGTTCCCATCACTTTGGGACAGGAATTTTCCGCTTATGCCTGCGCCACAGGCCGCGCCATTCGCCGGATCAAAAACGCATCTGAGAATTTTTTATCCCTGAACATGGGAGCAACCGCCGTAGGCACCGGTTTAAATGCCGAACCGGAATTTATTATCAAAGTTGTGGCAGCCATTACCAAACTGACAGGACGTCCCTTTTACCCTGCCATCAATTTGGTGGATGCCACGCAAAACACAGACGAAATGGCGGAATTTTCCTCTGCCTTAAAGGTATCGGCTTTGAGCTTTACCAAGATTGCCAACGACCTGCGCTTGATGGCCGCCGGTCCCAAGTGTGGTTTATATGAAATTCAACTGCCGCCCCGCCAGCCCGGCTCCTCCATTATGCCCGGCAAGGTCAATCCTGTGATGTGCGAGGTTCTAAACCAGACCTGTTTCCAAATCATCGGCAATGATCTTACCGTCTCCATGGCAGTGGAAAACGGACAATTAGAGTTAAACGTTATGGAACCCGTCATGGTCTACCGCATCTTTGATTCCATCAGTATTTTCACCAATGTCCTTAGGGTCTTCCGGGAGCTGGCTTTAAATGGTATCATTGCCAATACCCAGGACTGCCAGGATTATGTCGACAACTCATTTGGCATTTGTACTGCACTTTTGCCTTATGTTGGTTATGAACGTATTTCCATCGCTGTCAAAGAAGCGCAAAAAACCGGCCGTCCCGTCCGGGAATTGATTCTGGAAAAAGGCATGGTCACACAAGAGGAATTGAATATCATTCTAGATGCCCAGAATATGACCACACCGGGGATTTCCGGCAAAGATCAGATGGACGCATTAGGCAAATGTGCCAATAACAGCAATACTGACCTACATAGGAAAAATGCCTGATCCTGTCACCGATCAGCCCTGAACCACACCAAAAAAACGTTTTTGGAAAAAGCTTTTATTTACATCCGACTTCCCATTTCAAACCAGGTTTCTAAACTGAACTTTAAGTTCGACCAAAACTCCCTTTTTCAGTTTTAATCATAAAGCGGTTTTCCTTTTAGTAATAAAGCTGCCCTCATGAAGAGGACAGCTTTATTGCAATTAATGGGTATTAATGGTATTATTAAGTTCCCGATTAAACCACTGTTTTTCTACTATTTATTTGTATTTCATGCATGGAGGAATTTCAAAAGGGATTTCTTGGAATTAGCAAAGCAACGATGCACGACTCGGGGATTTTCAGATCAAAAAATAGACAAAGAAGATATTGACCGGATTTTATCTGCCTGACGTATGACGCCAACCGCTTGAGGATACCGTCATGTATGCGAACTACCATAAAGACAGGTCGTAAAATTAAACCGTTAAATCAAACGGAACCCCATTCTGATCAATATATTTAAAACAGCAGATTCGATTGGTCTTCGTGATGTTATTACTGATTAATAAAAAAATGTTGGATATTGAGATTATGGCATCATAGATTTCTTCACGAGTCAATCGGGACATGAAAATGCCCCCATCACTTTTCACATATGAACAAAATGGGGGTAATTCATTTACGGATGTTTTTTCTCACCTATTCTATGCTTGATACGCATTCTGAAGCAAAAGCTGCTTATGCAACGGGAGGAGAATCCTGCAATTTATCTTTCAAGACCATAAACAAGGTTTTTTGTGAATTTTCGATATGCTCCTGGGCTAATTGGCGGGCTTTTTCCACATCCCTTTCCGCAATTGCCGCATAGATCCTGCAATGCTCATCACCGGAAGCCTGCCGCACGGTAGACTGGCCAAAGGACATACGCCGGTAACGGTTATTTTGTTCTGCGATACCGGAGGCAATCTGGATCAAACGGTCGTTGTGGGTACATTTATAGATCAAATCATGGAAACTGGTATCCATTTTGATCCAAGCTTCGCTGGTATCCGAATTCCAGGTCCGGTTACAGCCATCGCTTAAGATTTTCAACTCTTTCAATTCATTTTCTGTGGCTCTTTCCGCCGCCAAGCCCACAGCCAATACCTCCAAAGCGGTACGGACTTCAAAAACATTGACGATGTCACGCACCGACAGGCTGGCTACATAAGCCCCTTTGCGCGGCATCATGACCACAAAGCCCTCCAACTCCAAATGACGGATGGCTTCCCGAACCGGGGTGCGGCTGACGCCCAATTCTTCCGCCAGCTGTACTTCCATTAAACGCTCGCCGGGAGACAGCTTGCCGAACATGATGGCTTCCCGCAAAACGTTGAGCACCATTTCCCGCAAGGGTTGATAGCCTTCCAGTCGAATGGAAGAAAGTCTTTCATTCACCATATCCACACTCCTTTGATATCATTCAATTGTTCTCGCTAAAAATACCCAGGGCCATTTTGATTGTAAAATCTTGGCGGCGTTTTCGGCCAAAGCGCCATCCGCCGTCAGTCCCATTACGGTGGGACCGCTGCCACTCATCATGGCATGCAGGCCAAGATCAGACATCTCCTGTTTTAATTGGGCTACTTCAGGAAAATTCTTTAAAGTCACGCTTTCCAGCACATTACCCATGGCGGCAAGAACTCCCGCCACATCATGCCGCGCCAGAGCTCCCAGCATCATGTCGGTATCGGGAGCGTGCTTTACGGTTTCAAAGGAGAACTGCCGGAAAACCTCTCCCGTGATCACCGGGAAACCGGGATTGGCCAATACCGCCCAAAGTCCCGGCAACTGCGGTAAAACCGTCAATTTTTCTCCAATACCCTCGGCTAAAACGGTTCGTTCCTGCAAACAATAAGGCACGTCTGTTCCCAAAAAAAGGGCTGTCTGCATCAATGCTGTTTCCGGCAAGCCCAGCTGCCAGAGAAGATTAACTCCCTTCAAAACAGCGGCAGCATCCGCGGAACCGCCCGCCAGACCAGCCGCTACCGGAATTTTTTTTTCAATATTAATGTGCGCGCTACCGGTCAAATCATACTGCTTCCGCATGAAAGAAAAAGCGCGCCACGCCATATTATCTTCTCCCAGGGGCAGCAAAGGGTTATCACACGACAAACCACCCGGGGGAGAACAACGGGTTATGGTAATCATATCGCATAGGGAAACCTTTTGCATTACCATTTTCAGTAAGTGATAACCGTCTTCTCTTTTTCCTATAATATCTAGAGCAAGATTAATTTTTGCATGGGCTTTTAAAGTTAGACTTGTCATGTGTGGCGCTCCATATTAAAATAGGTTTATCTCCTGAGTTATTTATTATTATATATTTGTATTAAAAATCCTTTTTTTCTTATTTTATTTTTTTATACAAAACGCAAAACTAATTTATTTTTACTATGTATTTAAAAAACAAAGCAAGTAAGAAATGGGGGGAATAAAAATGGTACTGATTGCTTTAGCACAAATGGAAGTGATTCCGGGCCATCCCGAAGAAAATACCGAGACAATTCTTTCATTCATTGAGACTGCTAAAAAAGAGCATGCCGACATCATTATTTTTCCGGAGCTAGCCATTTCCGGCAATATGCTGGGCAGTACTTGGGAAGATAAAGCATTTTTAGCGGATTGCGCCTACTGGGGCGAAAAAGTCATTAACGCAAGCCTTGATATCATCGTGGTTTTCGGTAACATCTGGCAGTGGCACGGTCACCTTTTCGATGCTTGCTTTGTGGCACAAAACGGTATTCTCATGGGAGAGGACAACCATCCTTTTCCTTGCCGCGTTAAAACAAACCTGGAGGCAAGCGGCGCCTACAGTTATGAAGAAATTTACTTTTCCGGCACCCGGGAGGCGGCGGATGCCTTGAACCTGCCCATCCGACAGCTTCTGACCCCCGTAAATGTAAAGATAGGGCAAGAAAAACTGGCATTGGCCTGCGCGATCGGCGCCGACACCCTGGAGATTTCCTTGCCACCTCTTAGAACCATGGCAGCTGCCGACAATGCCGACCTGCTGATCCATATCGGAACAGCACCCTATTGGGTCAATAAAAACAGGCAATATCCGGATGAACTTTTAGAAGTAATCAAAGACGCCAAAAAACCTTTGGCCGATGTGCAAAGCATTGGGGTGCAAAATACGGGAAAAAGTATTTATATCTTAAACGGCAACAGTACTCTTTATAGCGATAGCTGTGATATATTAGCCTATGGCAATAGTTTCCAGGAAGATCTGATCTATGCCACACTGCCGCAAAAAGGTGTGATCCCGGCCGTTCAGGAGATAGAAACGGAAGATGAAATCGCCGTTTTATACCGGGCTATTGTTTATGCGATCCGTAGATTTTGCCGGACCTGCCATATTTCCCGGGTTGTGATCGGTCTTTCCGGCGGCATCGATTCCGCCGTTTCCGCTTGTCTTTACAGGGAAGCTCTGGGCAAGGAAAATCTGCGCAGTGTTAATATGCCGGGTCCCTATAATTCGGAAACCACGCAGAACATTGCCGAGGAGTTGGCCCAAAATCTAGGTATCGCTTACCAGGTAGTGCCCATTACTGAAAGTATCCAGCTAACTAGGGATCAAATCCAGAAGCTTTTCCCCGATCTCGCCATAACCCAGCGGGTATGGGAAAATATTCAAGCACGTGACCGTTCCACCCGAATTCTGGCTGCCGTTGCCGCCGCTTGGGGCGGCGCTTTTACCTGCAACGGTAACAAAGCGGAATTTTCCGTAGGCTATGCCACCATGTACGGTGACGCCACCGGCTTTTTTGCAGCCTTGGGCGACCTATGGAAATATCAGGTTTATGCCTTGGCCGACTATATTAATACGCAGTATCCCGGCTTGATCCCTGAAAAGGCCATTACCATTCCGCCCAGCGCGGAGCTTTCCCCGGATCAGGCGGTGGACGAAGGCAAAGGAGATCCGCTTTATTATCCTTATCATGACCACCTGATTCGCGCCTTTACCGAAAAAAGCGCTAACCCGGAAAACATCTTGGACTGGTACAATAAAGGCATCTTGGCTAAAAAGCTGGGCTGTACGCAAGAAGCGCTGGAAAAGGCTTGCCCCACCCTACAAAAACTGATACAGGATACGGAAACCTGGTGGAAGCAATTCACCGGCATGGGCATCGCCAAAAGGCTGCAAGGACCACCGGTTCTGGCCTTAAGCCGCAGCTCCGTTTTTTCTCCCCGCATGGAAAGTCAAAACGGCGTTTATTTTACCCACCGCTATCTGCATTTGAAAGAAAAGCTCTTAAAGCAGGCATAGTCGATCAGAATAAAAGAAAAGAAGCTCTCCGCTACGGAAAAAAGCGAAAGGGCTTCTTTTCTTTTGTTCACCTAATTATTTTGTGTTTCTCTTTTTCTTGCCAAAAGCTCCTCAATCTGAGCAATCATTTTATATCCTGCCTGCCGGCCCATTTCCAGGCAAAGCTCCGCTTTGGTCAAATCAAAGCCGCTGATTGGCTCTGTAATGGGGCAAATCACCAGATCCGCTTCCTCCACCGTTTGCGTTCCGGTAGCGATATCCAGCGCCCGGTACATGTTTTCCATAATATTTTTCGGCATACTGCGGCTGGAATGCCGGATATCCACACCAAGCACCACATCGGCCCCCATGTCCCGCACCACGCCGGTAGGAACATTATCTAAAAGAAATCCGTCCGCCAGCAGCCATTCACCCCAGGGCACCGGCATAAAAACGCCGGGCACCGCGCTGGAGGCCTGAACGGCTTTCCCGATGGGGCCTTGGTCCAATACTATTTTTTCACCGCTGATCAGGTCCACCGCCACGGCTCGGTAAGGAATATCGGTATTCTCAATATTGCGGCGGTAGGTCAAAAGCTCTACCATTTCCCGGTAATCTTTGCCGTCTACAAAGCCTTGACGGCGGGGCCGCACCGGAACCACTGTTTTTAAATTCAAATAAGGCAATACCTGAGCCAACCTGTGGGCACTCTGCCCGCAGGCGTACATGGCACCGATGGCAGAGCCGATGGAAGTCCCCGCAATATAATCAGGCCGGATGTTGTGTTCCTCTAAAACCTCTAAAACGCCGATATGGGCAAATCCCCGAATGGATCCGCCACCCAGAGCCACACCCAAAGTAGGTTTTTGTTGCTGAAGCGCCATTCCATCACGCCCTTTATTGTGATATTCAGCTGTATTTGATCTCTTGGTACAAGCAGAACCTAAAACGCAACTTTGCCTAAGGCTTTTTTCATACGATCAATGGCTTCCTGCATGCGGCCTTCCTCTTGCGTCAGGGTAGCGCGGAAATAGCCGTCGCCGTTAGGCCCGTAGCCCGCGCCCGGGGTAATGACCACACCGGCATCCACAAGAACCTTTTCCGCAAAGCTTTCCGCATTGTAGCCTTTGGGAACGGGCGCCCAAACATAGAAGGTAGCCTTTGGCATCGGCAGATTCCAGCCCATGCTGTTTAGGCCGCCTACTAAGATATTGCGCCGCCCTTCGTAGATGTGTTTCATTTTTTCCATGAACTCGACGCCTCTGGGGTCGTTTAACCCTTTGGCTGCCGCCAGCTGGACTGCCTGAAAAGCACCGGAATCCACATTGGATTTATATTTTGCCAAGGTGCCGATGGCTCTGGCATTACCCACCACAAAACCGATGCGCCAGCCGGTCATATTGAAGGGCTTGGAAAGAGAGTTAAACTCAATGCCTACCTCCATAGCGCCAGGCGTCTCCAGGAAGCTTTGGGCGATATAGCCGTCATAGGTCATCTCTGAATAGGCATTGTCATGACAAACCAAAATATCGTGTTTCTTAGCAAAATATACTACTTTTTCAAAAAAATCCATTCCGGCAATGGCCCCAGTGGGATTATTGGGATAATTGATCCAAAGAATCTTGGCCTTGTCGGCAACATCTTCGGGAATAGCGTCCAAATCAGGAATAAAGCCGTTTTCCTCTTTTAAAGGCAATAGATAAGAAGTGCCGCCGGCAAACATGGTGCCGGCGCCATAAACGGGATAACCGGGATCAGGAACCAAATTGACGTCGCCGGGATCGGTATAGCAGTAGTTGATATTGGCAATCCCTTCCTTGGAGCCGATCAACGCGCACACCTGGGTTTTGGGATCCAGGCTCACGCCGAAACGCCGCCCATACCAGTCGGATATCGCCCGGCGGTAAGCCAGCATGCCCTGGGAAGAAGGATATTGGTGGTTTACGCTGTTATTGATCTCCTTTTCCATTGCTTCAATAATAAACTCGGCGGTGGGGCAGTCAGGGTCGCCAATACCCAAACTGATGATATCCACCCCTTTTTCTTTGGCGTCCTCGATCTTCTTTTCGATTCGGGCAAACAGATAGGGAGCGATGTGCTGTACTCTTTGTGCTTCTGCTTTCACGTTGAAAACCTCCTTCGATTCATCTATGTAAATCTATATTTTATTTTTGTTTTCTGCCGCCGTATATCATTGTGTTGGAGGCGAAGGTACTCTTATGATAAAAATCGGCTTTTGACCGGCCTTACATTGCTATAATAAAGAAAATCAAAGGTTCCCTTGAAAAACCTTTTGCACCGGGCCGGTCATGAAAACGTGTTCTCCCGGTTTATAAGCAATATGCAGCGTACCTCCCGGCAGGATCACTTCGGTTTCTTCACCTGTAAAGCCGCAAAGCTGCGCGGCTACTGCCGAGGCGCAAGCGCCGGTACCACAGGCCATGGTAATGCCGCAGCCTCTTTCCCAGACCCGCATCTTGATTTTATCCGGAGCCAGGACCTGGACGAATTCCACATTGGTCTTGGCCGGGAACAAAGGATGTTTTTCCAGAATGGGACCCAAGGCTTCCACCGGATAACGCACCACATCTTCTTCTACAAAGATAACACAGTGGGGGTTGCCCATGGAAACACAGGTAATAGCAAGCTCCCGCTCAGCTATGATCAGCGGATTTCCGAGCACCATTTCTCCCGGCAAAAGCACAGGGATCTCTGCCGGTTTCAAATGAGGCATCCCCATATCCACCCGAACCTTTTCGGGACGGCCTGCTTCGTCAAAGAAGAGCTTGGGACAAATCAGCCCGGCGCCAGTCAACACCTTCATTTCCTCTTTGCGGCAGAACCCTTGTTCCCAGGCAAATACAGCCACACAGCGGATGCCGTTACCGCACATTTCCGCCTCCGAACCGTCATTGTTAAAAATCCGCATGATAAAATCTTCTTCGCCATTGCCATGAGGCGGCAGCGTTAAAATGATCCCGTCGGCGCCGACGCCAAAATGCTGACGGCACAATTCTACGCTTAAAGCACTGTAATCGGCAGGGATCTCCTGGGTAAACCCATTGATCAAAATAAAATCATTGCCCAGGCCGTGCATTTTTGTAAATTCCATAGACACACCGCCTTATTGGTTTCTTATCTTTTAAATATAACACAAAAGAAGACCCTGGGCAAAGGGGTATTTGTATGATTTATGGATTTCCGGCGCAAATTTTGCGGTTTTCTTGCTTCTGGCGGCTTTGACAAACGACTTATTTTATGATTCACCGTTTGGATCACTTTTAGACCGATTCTGCTTACAAAAAAGAGAACAAGCCTAGGCTTGCTCTCTTTTGACCCTGTTCATACATACAAGTTCATACATACAATGGTAATATGGAAGAAAAACTATTTCAGAAGCCCGACTTGTTTCATCACCGCGGTCAAAGCGGCATCTTCCTCGGGCAAAATCGCAATACGGGGCTTCCGGCAGTAGCCGCCGGGTAGACCCATTTTGTTTAAAGCGGCCTTTACGGTTTGGGCAGGCTTGCCGCACTCTTCCAAGTGAGAGATGATAGGCAAGATCTTCTTGTAAAGCGTCAGCGCTTCCTGAATCTTGCCATCCCAAACCAAGTCAAAAAGCTGTTGACATTGTTTGGGGATCACATTGGCGGCAACGGAAATCCAGCCAATAGCGCCTAAAACAAAAGCTTCAAAAGCGATATCGTCCCCGCCGTTAAAAATCTTCAAAGCGCCGCCTGTGGCAGCTTGCACTTCGCGAACCCTGCGAATTTCGTTGGAGGCTTCCTTCACATATTCCATGTGGGGCAATTTGCTGATTTCACCAAGTAATTCCGGTTTCATATCCACGCCGGAAGTGAAGGGATTGTTATAGACCATGATGGGGAAGCTGACGGCTTCGCTGACATCTTTGTAAAACTGAAGAATCTCATTGGGTTGGGGACCATAGTAGTAAGGGGGTAAAACCATAGCGCCGTCGGCGCCGATGGATTGGACATGCATGGTATAATTGATCACTTCTTTGGTAGTGGCAGCAGCTGTACCAAAGACCACCGGAACGCGGCCATTGACATGTTTCAAAGCCATTTCAGCCGTTTCTTTTCTTTCCTTTTCGCTCATACTGATAAATTCCCCGGTGCTGCCCAGAAGGCATAAGCCGGCAATCCCTTGTTCGATCTGCCAATCCATGCACGCTTTAAAAGCGGCATCGTCGACTCTTTGACCGTCGGCGGTAAAAGGGGTGGTCATAACTGCATAAACTCCACGTAATTCTTTTGTTGCCATCGTCTTTCTACCTCATTTCTTATCATGAATTTCAATATGCTTATTTAAACGGTAGAACCCGTCAAATAACCTCATAATATTCAGTCGAACACTTACCCGCCGCCAAAAAGACGAATGAGTTTGACCTTGTCACCGGAAACCAGAGGAGTCGTATCATATTCAGCCATCAAAAGCTGGCGGCCATTCAACCATACCGCGGTCATATTCAGTTTGCACTGTTTTGACTTCAGAAGGTCAACAACCAGGCAGCCTTCTTCTAGGGAAAAAGGATGATCGTTTAATATAATCTCCATACCTGATCCTCTTTTCATGGTTCCAATCCAAAACGTGATGCCAGAAGCTTACTGCTCCAGGAGCCAGCCTAAGGACAGGCGGCGCAAAACCGCCTCGGTAGGATTCCCCGTTTCCGCATCCCAACCCGCAAAAGCATAGTAGCGGTTAACCGCATCATAAAATTCTTCTTTATCCAGCCTGCGGCCTTCCGAGGGGCCTTCCGGCATGGGCTCAAAGATGCGTTCCGGCAGTTTATCCTGAGCTCTTGTAAAGCCGTTTTGCGCATTGAACCAGCGCATCATATTGATACGCCGCTCTCCTACTTTTAAAAGCTCCACCATGGTGGCATCCCAGCCAATGCCGTCTTTGCACAGCTTGATCAAGTCTTTAGGTCCGTAAAGTTCCCAGGAAGGACCCCAAACAAATTGGCAAAGACACAAAGTATCTAAAAGTGAAAAATAGCATTGGCTTTCAAAAGCAAAACGTACTTTTTCGTCATCTAACGAATAATTATCTTCATATCCTTTCCAAAGACCTAAAGAGGCCAAACGCTGACGGCCTTCGGAATCTTCCGGGGCAACCAAGGCAAAGTCATGCTCGCTGGACTGATGGTCGGCGCCAAAGGGATTAACGGCATAGACCAAGCCGACAGCCGGCTTCCATTGGGGCATGTGAGCTGGAAATTCCTGACCTTTCACCCCCATGAAATAGGCCTCGGCACCTTGGCCGATCACTTGAGCGGCACGGGCGCTGCCTTCCGCCAGTAAATCACCCAATTTGCTGCTGCGTAAAGCGATCTGAGGCAAAAGCTTTTCAAAGACCTTCCCGTTACCGAAACGCAAGTCCATACCCCCAACCAATTCGGGAGATAATAGTCCGCGTTCAAAACACTCCATGGCAAAAGCAATGGTAGCGCCGGCGGAGATGGTATCCATGCCATACATATTGCATAGCTGATTCGCCACGGCGATATCAGCCAAATCGGTGACATTGCAGTAGGAACCAAAAACCGCCACCGTTTCATACTCGGGACCGCCGTAACGGGGCGTGACGCCGCGCTCAGTAATCTCCACGGCCCGCTTGCACCGGACGGAACAGGCATAACAGGTTTCCCTGTCCTTCAAGATGGTTTCATACATCGTGGTACCGGTGATATTGTGCGCGCCTTCCGGGAAAGTACCTTTTTGCCAATTTTGCGTGGGCAGAAACCCTTCCTCACTGAAGCCCTCGGTATCGCCGTCCGTACCGTATTGCCCCAAGCCGGAAACAGCATCGTTGGCCTCAAGGGCGGCTTTTACATTGCGGCCGAAAGCGGCAAAGGCTTCTTTATCATAAGCCTGGCGCGGCTTGGCCCGTTTTACCGTCACTGCTTTGAGGTTTTTGGAGCCCATAACGGCCCCCATACCATTTCTGCCGTTAGCACGGCTGGTCAGGCTCAGAATACAAGCAAACCGGACTTTATTTTCACCGGCAGGCCCAATTTGGGCAATTTCAATCTTGGAATCGTTTAATTCCGTTTTGATAAGATCTTCCACATCGGCAGTAGGCAGTCCTTTACCCCACAGATGACCGGCAGGCTTCAATTCGGCTTTTTCACCTTCGATGTACAGATAAACCGGCGTTTTTGCCTGTCCGCGGAAAAGAATCCCATCCCAGTTATTTGCTTTTAACTGCGCCGGGAAATAGCCACCCCCTTGGCTATCACCTATGGTACCGGTTAGAGGACTTTTTGCAGACACCACCAAACGGCTGTTGCCGGAAAAAGGCAACCCAACAAAAGGCGACACAGTAAAAGCCAACAGTGCTTCCGGACCGAGGGGATCCACTTTGGGATCCATCTCCCGCATAATAAGGTACAGCGCTAAGGCGGAACCTCCGGGATAAAGACGGTACGTTTCTCCTGGAATGATTACTGTTTCCAGTTTTCCTGTTGTCAGATCCACATCCAGAATTCTGGCATCGGGAAACATAAGATCAACCCCCTATTCTCTTTTCAAAGACAACTTTGCTACCTAAACCACTTCTTATTTTACAACATAGCACTTGTTTTTTCCACACTAATTTGCAGCATTTGCCCTGTATCAAGCAATAATACAAGATACACAGACACTATTGGCAATATTCAGAAAGTATGGCGTCCCGCAACCCGTATCTTAATGCCCTTCGAATAACACTGTTGTTTTATGCAAAACAGACGCTCCAGATTTTTTATTTAGGAGAGGCTGCCGTTTTTCCCCGATTCTGTTATTTTTAAGCAAAGTGCTGTAAAATATTTGTCCTTTCCGTAATTTTATTGACTAAAGCCAGCTATTTCTGTAAAATATAGGGAGCAAGAAGAAGATGACGGAGGCACTGTTATGACGGAAAATATGGCAAACATGGAAAACAAGGAAGCACTCACCGCCGCTAATTTCGTTCACGCGGCAATCAACGAAGATTTACTCAACAATCGATTCGGCCCCAGGGTTCATACCCGATTTCCACCGGAACCCAATGGCTATCTTCATATCGGTCATGCCAAGTCCATCTGCCTTAATTTTGGGACGGCACTGCTCTATAATGGGCTGTGCAATTTGCGCTTTGATGATACCAATCCTTCCAAAGAAGAAATCGAATTCATCAATTCCATTCAAGAAGACGTCCATTGGCTGGGTTTTGACTGGGATGACCGTATGTTTTTCGCTTCCGACTACTTCGAAGCTATGTATCAATTTGCGGTAGAGCTTATCCAAAATGGCGATGCCTACGTTTGTCAGCTCAGCGCCGATGAAATGCGCCAATACCGGGGCACTCCCACCGAACCTGGGAAAAGCCCTTACCGTGACCGCAGTATTGAGGAAAGCCTGGCAATGTTTACCGCCATGCGGGAAGGCAAATACGAGGACGGCGCCTGCACCCTGCGGGCCAAAATCGATATGGGCTCTCCCAATTTCAATATGCGCGACCCGGTGCTTTACCGCATTCAGCGCAGCGAACACCACAGAACAGGCAACGACTGGTGCATTTATCCTATGTACGACTTTGCGCACCCCATTTCCGACGCCTTGGAAGGAATCACTCATTCCATCTGCACCTTGGAATTTGAAATCCACCGTCCTCTTTACGACTGGGTTCTGGATCATATTTCCGTGGACTGCCACCCCAGGCAGATCGAATTTGCCAGACTAAACCTGACCGGCACCGTCATGAGCAAACGCCGTCTGCGCCGCCTGGTGGAAGAAGGTTATGTCAACGGCTGGGACGATCCGCGTATGCCCACCATCTGCGGCTTACGGAGACGGGGATATACCGCCGCCGCCATCCGGGATTTTTGCGAGCGCATCGGCGTTGCCAAGAGCAACAGCACGGTCGATTATTCCATGCTGGAGCACTGCATCCGGGATGATCTCAATAATACCGCTTACCGGGTCATGGCTGTTTTAGACCCCATCAAAGTAGTCATTACCAATTATCCCCAAGGAAAAACAGAAATGCTCCCCGCCGACAACAATCCGCAATGTCCGGAACAGGGCAAACGGCTGCTCCCCTTCAGCCGGGAAATTTTCATAGAAGCGGAAGATTTTATGGAGGAACCTCCTAAGAAATACTACCGTCTAACCCCTAATGGCGAAGTGCGGCTGAAACATGCTTATATCATTCAATGCAACGAAGTCGTTAAGGATGAAAAAGGCAATATCATCCAGTTGAACTGCACTTATGATCCCACCACAAAAAGCGGCGAAGATACCAGCGGCAAAAAGGTCAAGGGAACGATTCACTGGGTAGAGGCGGCCTCTGCCGTACCGGCGGAAGTGCGGCTTTATGACAATCTTTTTACCGTGGATAATCCGGAAGATGTCACAGAAGGGGTTGATTTCACGGATAATCTCAATCTGGAAAGCCTTAAGATCATCGGACGTGCTCTGGTAGAGCCTTCTCTTGCCATGGCAATGGCCTGGGAGCGGGTGCAATTTATGCGCCATGGCTATTTTATGACCGATCCTGACAGCACTCCGGAGAAATTAATTTTCAACCGTATCGTTTCCCTGAAAGACAGCTGGGCTAAGATGCAGCAGACCGAAAAATAGCGCCATTGACTGCTTTTTAAAGGAGGTACAGACATGAATAAAAAACTATACCGTTCCACCACCAACCGGAAAATATGCGGTGTCTGCGGCGGTTTCGCCGAATATTTTGGGATTGACGCCACAATTATCCGACTGATATGGGCCGTGCTGGCCCTCTGTTATGGAGCGGGAATTCTGGCCTATTTCGTGGCCGCATTGATCATTCCCAATGACCCCGGCTATATTGATGTAAACAAGTGATAAAATACCGCTGCCCCCGGATCGTTGGATCCGGGGGCAGCTTTTTCCGTTTTTATCAAATTCAAACCAATAACATCTAAGTAAGATTAAGTTTCATACCGGGAAACCTGCCCGTTTGAAAATTTTTTGTTGTATCCGACACTAAAACGGTATCATATGGCAAGGATGTCCATACGCTGCATGAGACCTAAAGGGCAAAACCAACTGCGAAGGCCAATAATCCCAAAAGAACCGTACCCGAAATGTATAATACCGCATTCAGGATTTTCCTGCCGGCAAAAAGTTCAAAACCCTCCACCATAAAAGTAGAAAAAGTGGTGTAAGCTCCCAGAAAGCCATCCGCCAAAAGTAAGAGCCAGCCGCCGGACAATTCTGCTCCCAACACCACACCTAAAAGAAATGCACCGCTAACATTAATCAAAAAAACAGCCCAGGGAAAAGATTTATTCAGTTTTGCCGCCAGCAGTTGTCCCAGCCCGTAGCGGGTCACGGCGCCGCAGGCGCCACCGATGCCAACTAAAATCCAATTCATCACCGTCCCACCCTTTCAGGGAAATAGCGGCCAAAGCAATCACAAATGTTCCCAAGAGACAAGAAACAGCCAAATAAGCCAATCCAGACAAGGGCCGCCCCATCTGCCACATCAAAACAATCTCTTTGCACCAGGTGGAAAAAGTGGTCAAGGAACCGCAAAAACCGGCGGCTAAAAAAAGCGCCAGGCCTGGTGATTTTCTCACCCAGGAAAACAGTCCGAAAGAACATGCCGCTAAAAGAAAACAACCCAAGACATTGGCAAGCAGCGTATGCCAGGGCCATGCTCCGTTTAGCCAAGCAATATCCCGCAGGCCATACCGTACCCAAGAGCCCAGAATTCCCCCGCAGGCAACCCAAAAATATCTTTTTTTCATACCATATCATCCTGACATCAATAGTAAAATTAAAATAGTCAAGTATCAAACAATAATATTATAACATAACGGGAAAAGAAAAAAACTTTTTTGTCGGAATCCTTATTTATTTTAGATATAAGGTGTATTTTTCACACCTTCTCATATAATAGTATAAAAGAAAACTAAAGGGTCTTGAACGGCTCTGCCTGCATAAAGTTTATAACTGAAAGCCGTTCCCGAAACAGCAAAAACCTGAGTGTATTCGCCACGATGCTTTTTGCAGATGATAAAAGGAGGCAATAATGAAAAAAAACTGTAAGAATTTCCTGTTTCCCCTCATCGTCATCTGGATATTGGGCACTTTGTTGCATTTTGTCTACGATTGGACAAATCAGTCGTCCATTGTGGCAATCTTTGGCGCCATCAATGAATCGGTTTGGGAACATGGTAAATTGGCTTTCTGGCCCCTCGCTTTCTATTTTCTCCTACAGGCTTTGCAAAGAAAGCTCTCCTGGAAGGACGCTGCCGTGGGTGCCGCTGTCGCTTGTTGGAGCGCTGTCATCACCATGATCATGCTTTTTTACACCTATACCGGCGCGACCGGCTTGGAAAGCCTTGTTGTTGATATCGGGATTTTTTTCTTTGTCACTTTTATCGGCTTGCTTTTCGGGAAACGGGCGGCGGCAAAGCCCGGAAAAAGCGCGGCGACTTATCTTTTTGCCGCTGCCGCTTTTCTGATCTTATTCATCGCTTATCTTATTTTTACTTTTGCCCCGCCTTTACTCCCCATCTTTATTTCAGCGGTTTGATTTCTTCATAAAGCTTCTAACTTAAGGCAACCGGTCCATCGCATGATTTTATGCTAGTAACCTGTGATAACATAAAAAAGCAGATAGTAAAAGCTATCTGCTTTTTTGACGGATTTATCATCAGTCAAAATCGATTTTATTTAAGAGTTCCTTGAGCGCCTTCATTTCTTCCCGGAAAAATGTCATGCCTTTGCCCATCCGACTGCCGTCCGGCGCCCACTCACGGATATCATACTTAGGTTCCCGATCATTCCAGCTTACCAGATTTAATTCTTTTTTCCACCCCCCCTTGGTTTCCGAAAGAACGCCAATCTTTTCAATGATCTCGTATTTGACAGTTAAATCCGGCATCTTACTCCCTCCCATCTATACGATATCCCAGTATAAATATATATTAAAATATATACTTCTATATATGTGATAACATATTTTCAGGAAGAAAGCAAGGAGAATTTAACCGGTATACACCATGTCGCATGTTTGCCATTTCGCAAGGAGGCTGGCATAGTTGCGGCATTCTTTTTGCGCCGACGTCAGATCCAGGTTTTGATAATTGCCACACTCTATAGGACTTTTGCCAGGTACCGGCCCATCATAGGCAATGATCTGATCTAAGATCAAGCGCACCTCGTCTAATACCTGCTGATTATCGGCATTGCGCACCAAAAGATAAAAACCCGTCTGACAACCCATAGGCCCAAAATAAATGACATCGCCGGCCAAAGAAGAATTCCGGATAAAAGTGGCAAATAAGTGCTCTATGGAATGCAGGGTGGCGGCGTCCATGAGATCGCCGTTATTGGGCTTTTTGGTTCGCAAATCATAGGTGGTGATATCGCCATCCACCCGAGAAATATAAAGCCCCGGCTCCAAGAGCAAATGATTGATCTGAAAGCTGGCAATTTTTTTCACTCCGTTTTCTCTCCTTCCAATTGAATCAAAACAATTTCCGGCGGGGTTAATATTCTAAGAGGAACCTTGGTCACACCGACGCCTTGAGTAACCAAAAGTGGCGGCATGCCTTCCTTGCTATAAAGGCCCGTCACGTATTTTTCCCCCAAAGGCGGCAAAGACAAGGCACCCCAAAAGGGCAACCGGATCTGACCGCCATGGGTGTGACCGGCCAAGACCAGGCCAATATCATTTTCCGACAAGCCGTCCACAACATCAGGCTCGTGGCATAAAAGAAGATTGAAGCAATCCTGTCGCACCAGGTCGGGCACCAAAGAGATATCACCGCTGCCCAAAAGAAAATCATCCAAACCTATTATATTGCAGGGCAAGCCCTCAGGAACAAAGGCTTCATTGACCAGAACCCGGACCCCCCCCGCCTCCATCATATCCTCATAGATGCGGTAAGCGCCGCCCCCTTGGTCATGATTGCCGAAAACGGCATATTTACCGTATTTGGCCTGAATATTGCTTAAGACCGCAATGATTTCTTCGTTATGTCCCTGGTAATCCTGATAGCTTTCAAAAAGATCGCCACCGAAAATAACCATATCCGGTGTTAAATCATTGATGCGCTGTGCAACTTTTTCCAGCATAGCAGCGTCAAAATATTGCCCGATATGGGTGTCGCTGAAAAATACGATCTTTAGTCCGTTCATCGTTTCGGTGTTTTGATCGCAGGGAAGAGAAATTTCCTGCACCACCAAACGGTCCGGCGATATGGAGAAGCGGGCATAATAAGGGAGACTCCAGATCAGTATGGCAATCACAAGAACCACAAGTAAAAATTTACGTATTTTTTTTCTTATGTCTGCCACCTCTTTTCCCGTTTTTCCATGTTATTTTTAAAATGCGAATACGGTGGGCCATAGCCCAACGACCATTATATCATATTTCAGGGCAAAGAAAACTAGATAAAAATACCGGATCTTTTTATAAGGCAAATTTTACCATGCTTATGATACTATAAAATTTTTCTATACTCAATCTCTACAGATTTTATCATTTTCCATTATAATAGTGGTATGATGATATTATGTGATATGCTGTAAGGAGGTTATTTGAAATGAAACGTTCTGTGAAAAGATTGATTACCCTGCTTTTAGCCACTGTGCTACTTTTTACCTTGTCCACCGCCGCTTTTGCCGCCGGATCAACCGTCAGCGTACAGCTGGATGGCAAAATCCTGTCACTGACGGATGCGTCCCCCATTATGAAGGACGACCGCAATTATCTCCCATTCCGCAATATCTTGGGAAGTCTTGGCGCTACCATTTCTTATGACGCGAACACCAAGACCGTCAAAGCAGTACGGGATGACGTTACCCTGCAATTCGTCATTGGTCAAACCGATATGAAGGTAACCAAGAACGGGGTGTCTTCCACCGTCAAAACGGACGCTGCTTCTTTTGAAACAAAGGGCTACACCTTTATTCCCATCCGTTTTGCGGCAGAGGCTTTCGGTTGCAAGGTAGGCTGGGATGAGGAAAATCAGACTGTCCTGTTGATTGACACCGATAAGCTCATCCAGCCTTACGATGGTAAATTTACCCTTATGGATAAACTTCTGGACTACAACGCGCAATACTCTGAAAAACCCTACGCTTTTACCGGCGATATGAAGCTGGACTGCTCGGTCAAGAATGGCGACACAGTCATGCCGATCAGCGGGTCAGGCACCATAAGCGGCCTATCTGATACCCAAAGCGCCGAGATGAACCTAAAACTAAGTCTGGATCTTACCAAGTTTTTACAAAGTCTGTCGGAAGAAGAACGTAACGACCCTACTCTTAACTTAATGCTCGCGCAATTGAAAAATATTGACTTTGATTATATCGTCAACCTGGAAGACGGCAAGTATTATATGCACTCACCTCTCTTATCCGCTACCATGGGCGCATCGGCAGACGCCTGGCTGATGATGGATATGAACACCATACTGCAAGATGCCGGTTTAGGCTCCATGAGCAACCTGATGCAGCTCACCAAGGGTGCCAACACAACAGATTATTTTAAATTGATTGTCAATATGGTACCTTTGACCAGTATTGATGATTATGCCGAAATGAGTCAAATTTTGGAATTGACGGAAAAATTCATGGGCGACAGCGCCTTTACCAAAAATGGTGCCAACTATACCGCCAAATTCGAGACAACACAAGACGACATAGCCGTTGCTTTCGATTGCACCTTGAACACGAAAAACGATAAAGTCATTTCGTATCAATTTAACCTGACGGCCAAAGGCGATACCGTCGGGCAATGGAAGATTGTGGCGTCCCAGAATACCAGTGATCAGGTAGCGGTAACCATGTCTTGCAGCATGCCCGACACAATGGAAATGAGTATGGAAATGAACATGCAATACAGTGAAACCACCAAAGAACCTTTGCGGGTACCGGCCGCCGGCGCCACTATTGTCGATATATCAACTTACATGCAGCCTTAGGAATAATTCTACGGTTCTTCACAAGAAACTTATCAGGCCTCCTGTTTGTTACAGGAGGCCTGATTTTTGTTTTTATATCATTTATTCCGGCAAAATCTCTTCCGATTGATATCCGCCAAATTCTGTCTTGCGCGGAACCTTTGCTGAAAAAGATTTCCTAAAGCAATGGACTTTATCTGACATATATGCTTCAAGTTATTGCATTTATGCGAAAGATCGCCGCAAGCTTGCGGCGATCCTTATTTTATCTTTGTTTTGGTCAACTTCTTCTTGACAAATACCACCAACACCGTACAGAAAAAACCCAATAGTGCTCCACCCAAGGCATCGCTTGGATAATGAACATAAAGATAGACCCGGGAGAAAGCAATGAGCACTGCTAAGAAAAGTGCTACCGCTCCCGCTTTACGGTTACAATAAAAAATTGCGGATGCGGCGGCAAAAGAAGACGCCGCATGCCCCGAGGGGAAGGAATAACCCAAAGGCTTTGGGATCAAAAGCAGTACTTCCGGCAAGCTGTAAAAAGGCCGCTGGCGATGAAAAATAAACTTCAAACCGTATTCCCCTAAAAAAAGTGACAGCAAAAGGGAACCGGCGGCAATGACGCCGCAGCGTCTCGTTTTTTTAAAAAACAAGAGAACGATAATGATGAGAATCCAAATAAAACCCATATTGCCCAGGCGTGTGATATAAGGCATCACCGCATCGCCGAAAGTACCGCGCGGAATGGCTGCAAGCAAAAAAGCATCAATGCTTTGTATCATATCGCTACCTGCCATTTACTCATTTACGTCTTACGATATCATGATACCGTAATTGAATTTAACTAATTTTATAAGATGCCCTAATAACTTATGCCGAAATTTTACTTAATATCTTTGGTAAATTGAATATAGGGCCATTCTTGGAAGCCCAGCCGCCGGTAAAGACGCAATGCGTCGACATTATCCGGGGAAACCTCAAAGCGGATTTTTTTTGCTTTGCCCCGATATTCTTCATTTACCCATTGAAACACCTTGGTTCCCAGGCCTAAGCTGCGAAATGCCGGTTTGATAAAAAGTTCGTCCATCCAAACATACATGCCGTCAATCTCATTATTATAAATAAAAGCCAGTTGACAATAACCTGCAATCTCTTGTTCATGCTCTATAATGAGTCCGCGCAAATAGGGGCCTTTCGCCATGATCTGCTCAAAGGTGTTTTGAAAATTAGTTTCCGGCAAAGCATGCACCGCGGCAGCCCCATTAAAAAGTTCCTGCGCCATGTTACGATATGTTTCGTAATCTGTTGCGTTGAAATCTCGAATCAGCATGATAACCCTACTTTCTTTTTTAATTGCTTTATAATGCTTTCTATGTGAGTTCGCTTTTATGGCAATATCTTCTATCATTAACCCTTTAAATTCTTTTTATCTCCTTATCTCCCCCTCGCCATATTCTGCAATCAGGTAAAAGGCTATATCTATTTTTTGATTATACAGACAATTTATCCTTAAAATTGTCGTGATCTAAAAAGTTTCCAAAGAAAAAGGCCTCCTGCACTCAAACACAAACGGCCCGGCTTCGTATCAGTATAATAGAAGGCCTGATTTCTGTCAATAAGTCTTCTAAGGAAAAATATGTACCGCCGTCCCCAATGGGGTTTGCGGCCAAAGGGAAATCATATCCGTATCTGTGAGAGCGATGCAACCGGCAGTCCAATCCGTCAAGGTGCCGCCGCCATGAATCCCGATGGCGCCGCCCAACGCCGTATCCCAGCATGGACGCTGCCCCCTGGCTGCGGCTTCCAGCAAGGCATGATATTCCGTTTCCGAAACAAGACCTTGTTCAAGGCCCTGCTTGGCATCTGTCGGGTTCGGATAGGTCAGGCCTAAAAAAAGACAATATTTACTTTTTACATTACGGGTGCAAACAGAATAAAGCCCTTCCGGTGTTTTACCATCCCCTTGGCACATTTTGGGACCTAAGGGTTCTGACCCCAGGGCTATGGGAAAAGACGCAATAAGCTTTTCCGAATAATAAAGTTCCAAAATACGCCTTTTTTTATAGACACGGATGACCGCCGCCATATTTTACCGCCCCACTTATCGGCTTTCTTTATATTCCCAAGCGCCGCCGGCAAAGCGCTTCTGCAAAGTACTGATCAGTACAAAAACGCAACCGGACAAGACAAACCAGATCAGGCTGAACAAAAGAGAGATTTGCCCCAATAAATTAAAATGTTGCAAACTATAATCCCACACCTGCCAGCCCAAGCGAATATTAACAAGGTAGCCTGTGCTAAACTCCATCAACGTAATAAAGCCGGCACCCAATAAAGATTTAAACCACAACGGCCTGGCGGGGAAATAGCAGCTGACTTTATAAAGGAATAGAACACACAGTCCCCCCAGTAAAAACATGGTCCAGTGGCTATAACCCCGGAAGAGAATCTCCACCAAATTGTAAGAAAGACCTCCGCCCGTATAAATGATTAAATTCATTTTTGTTTTTGACACGCTTATCTCCTGCCTTCAGTTGATAAGCGTAGTATCCGGAATCGGCAAAAACCTTATACTGTTGGAAAGCGGCCAATAATTGGCAGGATATTTTTATTGTTATCATGAACCATTAAAATCCTACCGCTTCACCATTCATTGGTTTTTGATTTTTAGAATATCTTTAAATATTTAACACATATAAACATACTGTGCCAAGGCAACCGTGAAGCTGTTTTTGTTTCCTGTTTCACCAAATCTATGGCTCCATCAAAGAAAAACCCTGCAATGAAAAAGCCGCTTCCCTCAGGGCCGCAGCTTTTGCTTTGCCATTGACCTCTCTTTTAGGATGCGCCCTTCCCGCAGGAGGGCACGCATTTTTCCCTCGTCCGCTGCCGCCAAAGCAGTCCGGTATTCTCCTAAGTGTTGCAATAAATGATCTAACTCAAGAAGCAGATTTTCCCGGTTCATCGCAAAAAGGCTGCTCCACATTTCTTCATCCAGCTTGGCCACCCGGGTCATATCCTGAAAACTACCGGCACTGAAGCCCTGCTGCCGCTTGAGGCTTTCACTTTTTACATAAGCGCTGGACACCACATGAGCCAGCTGAGAAGTATATGCGATGATACGGTCATGCTCCTTCGGAGTAGCGAGCACCACCTGTCCGAAACCCATATCCGCCGCCAAAGCCCGTAAACAATCAACGGCAAACCCAGGTGTTTGCTCCGTGGGCGTTAAAATAAGGCTAGCTCCCACAAACAATGTGGGCAGAGATGCGCCAAAGCCGGAGCATTCCCGTCCTGCCATTGGGTGCGCGCCAAGATAAAAGACACCATGATCGGCCAAGGGCTGCTCCACCCGGCAGACCAAGGCCTCTTTGACACCGCAGATATCCGTCACGATGCCGCCTTTTTTAAACCGTGCCGCATGGTTCAGCAGGAACTCCATGGCTGCTTTGGGCGGTAAGCAAATAAAAACAATATCCGCTCCGCCAAGCTGCTCTACACCGATTTCCTTGTCAATGGCCCCTGCCGTCAAGGCTTGCCGCACCACAGCGGCATCAAGATCCAGGCCCCAAACTTCGTGTGAGGCGCCTGCCTTCAACGCCTTACATATAGAACCGCCCATCAGGCCCAAGCCCACTACCGCAATTTTCATGATCGTCTTTCCTTATCGTCTTTCCTTATGGCTTATCGTCCTTATCGTTTCACCTTCATGAGCCTTTATGACTCTCTATTGCAATTTTTGTATTTCTATAACTCTTTTTGCTCCATCCGGCACAAGGCTCCGATATCCCTCATAATCTCTGCAAAAGCAGCGGGGGTAATGGATTGCGCTCCGTCACACAAAGCGGCCACCGGATTAGGGTGCACCTCAATCATCAGACCGTCGGCTCCCGCCACCACAGCCGTCTTAGCCAAAGGCCGTACCAACGTAGAAATACCGGTAGCATGACTGGGATCTACCAATACAGGCAAATGGGTCAGCTGTTTCAAAAGAGGCACCGCAGAGATATCCAGCGTATTTCTGGTAGCGGTCTCAAAGGTACGGATGCCCCGCTCGCATAAAATGACCCGGGAATTGCCGCCGGAAAGGATATATTCCGCGCTCATCAAAAGCTCTTCCAAAGTATTGGCAAGGCCCCGTTTCAGTAAAATGGTCTTATCGCAATGCCCCAGTTCCGCCAGCATCTCAAAATTCTGCATATTCCTGGCGCCCACCTGGATTACGTCCACATCGTTATAGAGATCCAAATATTTCAGGCTGGTCAGTTCGCTTACGATCGGCAAGCCCACCTTCTTTTTCACTTCCAGAAGGATCTCAATGCCGTCTGCCCGCAAGCCACGGAAGGCATAAGGCGAAGTGCGCGGTTTGAAAGCGCCGCCCCGCAAAAATCTGGCGCCGCTTTTCTTGATGCTTTCCGCCGCGGTCAAAACCTGTTCATAGGACTCCACCGAACAGGGTCCGGCAATTACGCCGAAAAAGCCGCCGCCCAACTTGTTTCCCGCCACCTCAATTATGGTATCGTCATTATGAAATTTCCGGTTGGCCAGCTTATACGGCTCGGAAACCCGCCGAACATTCTCTACGATATCAATGGCCAGCAAGTTTTCCAAATCAATGGTGGCAGTGTCCCCCACCAAACCGATAATCGTGGTATGCGAGCCTTCGCTGTAATTGATGCTTAAGCCCTTCTCCTTTAAACTATCGATCAGTTTTTGGACCTTTTCCTGCTGGGAGTGTTGTTTCAGGATAATAATCATAATTTATTCCCCGCCTTTTTGTTCTGCACCCTTCTCATTGATGCATTCTCTTATGTTGGCAAGACTTTCGCTGACACGCCTGGCCACTTGAGGATTGTTCATGGTATAAAGATGGATACCCGGCACCCCGTCGGAAACGAGGTCGATGATCTGATCCGTCGCATAAGAGATGCCCGCATCCATTAAAGCCGCCGGGCTATGTTCGTAGTGGCTTAAGATCTTCACCAGCTTTTTCGGCAGGCTGGCGCCACAGAGAGACACCATGCGTTCGATTTGTTTTTTATTTACCACAGGCATGATGCCTGCCTGAATGGGCACGTTGATGCCGGCTTTGGCCGCTTTTTCCACGAAGGCGTAATAATCCGCGTTGTCAAAAAACAGCTGCGTGATCAGATGGGTGGTACCGGCTTCCACTTTATGTTTCAAGTTCTCGATATCGCTGTCTAAATCGATGCTTTCCGGATGACTTTCCGGATAACAGGCGCCCACGATGTTGAAGCCGCCAAAATCCCTTACCACCGCCACCAGATCCGAAGCATGGCAGAAATCGTTTTTTTCCAGCTGCCCTTCGACCCTGTCGCCCCGTAAGGCTAATATATTTTCAATGCCTCTTTCTTTTAGCAGCTCCAATAGGCGACTCACCTCTTCCCTGGTGGAATTCGCACAGGTAAGGTGTGCCAGAGGCTCAATATGATAATGATGCTTGATGGCGGAGGCAATCTCGCAAGTAGCATTATCCGCTTTATTGCCCCCCGCGCCATAGGTCACGCTGATAAAATCCGGATGCAGGTCCTTTAAACCGTCCAGAGTTTCATAAATGGTCTGTATAGAGCCATCTCTCTTAGGAGGAAATACCTCAAAAGAAAAGACTACTTTCTTTTGATGAAACAACTCATTGATTTTCAACGTACTGCTCCTCTCCGCTTGCCATTAGGGCATGTCATACCCTAAAAATATCATGTCATTGATGGATTCTATGATTGCAATTATATAGGAAACCGTTGCGTTCTGCAACTACTCCTTCTCCGAAGCCGCGTTTTCATGGCTCTTTGCCCCAGGCAAATACGGCTTCATAGCGACGGGTATAGCATAATCTTCCAGATTCTCCCGCATGACCCAAGAACCACCGGGCACAGGCAAAGGAGTTGCAGCCTGCATCAGGATGCCGCTCATATGCCATTCCATATGAGTAAAAATATGCTTGGCCAGGGGCAATTCTTTCACCGTGACCACCGTCAGGCCCCATTCCCGCAGTTGGTTTTCCGCTTGCGTCAATGTCAAGGCTCCCGTAAGATTGGGAAACTCCCACATGCCGGCCAAAAGACCTTTGTCCGGGCGCTTCACCAAAAGAACCGAGCTCTCATGAACTATGACTAAAATAGTCCTGTTCTGGATCTTCCGGGGCTTTTTGGACGTTTTCACCGGAAAGCTTTCCTGCTTTCCCTGTTGACAGGCAAGACAAATCGTGTTCAAAGGACAACTGCCGCAAAGAGGCGCTCCGTTGGGAAGACAGATGGTAGCGCCCAAATCCATCAGGGCCTGATTAAAATCACCCGGCCGTTTGGCCGGAAGGATCTTTTCAATCACTTGGGTCAGTTCCCTGCGCACGGCAGGCTCCCCCACATCGCCGCTATAGGTTAAAAGCCGGGAAAGCACACGCAAAACATTGCCGTCTACGGCAGGCGCCGGCAATTGATAAGCGATGGAAGCGATGGCTCCCGCGGTATATTCACCAATACCGGGCAATCTTTTAAGCTCTTCCGGGCAGCGTGGCAAAACCCCGTCAAAAACCGACTCTACCATCTGCGCCGCTTTTTTTAAATTTCTGGCCCGGCTGTAATAGCCCAAACCTTGCCAAAGCTTAAGGAGTGCGTCTTCTTTGACGTTCGCCAAAGCGAAAACATCGGGTAAGGCTTCCATAAACCTCAAATAGTAAGGGATCACCGCCTCAACCCGGGTCTGCTGAAGCATGATCTCCGAGATCCAGACCCGGTATGGCGTGGGATGAAAACGCCAAGGCAACACCCTGGCGTTTTCATCGTACCAGTCCAGCAATAGCCGGCAAATTTGTTTTTTATTTATTTTAGTATTATTCACTTGACTTTTTATCAATAAATTCCGGCCTCAACTTGGAATATAAAATTTTCTGTTCACTGTAAAGACTGTAATAACCCGAAAGCATGTAACTAACGGCGCAGGCAATGGCAAAGAACGGGAGCCCCTGCAGGCCAAAAAGCTCCATGCTCATGAAAAGCGACGTAATAGGGCAGTTGGTAACACCGCAAAACACGGCGATCAAACCGAGACCTGCGGCAAAAGATGGGCTGAGACCTAAGAGACCGCCGGCAACATTGCCGAAAGTAGCGCCGACGAAAAATGCGGGAACGATTTCCCCACCCTTATAGCCTGCCCCTAAAGTCGCTACCGTGAACAGTATCTTCATCAGAAAAGCCTCCGGCGCCGCCCGGCTTTCATTGACTGCGGCAACAATGACCTTGGAACCAAGTCCGTTATAGTCTCCGTTGCCCGCTAAATATGTAAGTCCAATTAAAATCAAGCCACCGACTGTGATACGCCAAACCAGATTCGGCAGATACTTTTTATAGAGACTGCCGGTTTTACGCAACGCCACACAAAATAAAATGCTTAATCCTGCACACAGTATGGCTAAAACCACCACCCGCAGCATATTGAGAATGGCAAAAGCAGGAACCCCTTCCAAAACAAATTGCGTAGGAATAACGCCAAAATAGGTCGCAACGGCATATCCCACCAAGGAGGATACCATACAGGGCACAATAGCGGCATAATACATCACGCCAACGCTCGTTACTTCCATGGCAAAAATCGCCGAGGCAATGGGAGTGCCAAAGATCGCCGCGAAAGCTGCGCTCATGCCGCACATGGTCATTGTGCGTTCATCCTTTTCATCCAGCCGCAGCAATCTGCCAACTTGAGCGGCAATACTGCCACCCATTTGCAAAGCCGCCCCTTCCCTCCCGGCGGAACCGCCCACTAAATGCGTCAGCACCGTTCCCATAAAGATCATAGGAGCCGTTTTCCAAGACAACTTTTCATTGGTACGTACTGCTACCAGCATCAGGTTGGTTCCCTTATCGTCCCCCATGCCGGCTGACTTATACAAAAGAACGATTAAGATACCTACCGGAGGCAAAAGCCATAAAAGCCAAGGCCACTGGGTGCGCAGTGCCGTAACATATTGGATCACATAAAGAAATAAAGAGCCTATTCCACCTAAGAGGAGACCAATGAAACAAGCAAACGCGATCCATTTCAAAAAGATCAATAAATTCCATAATGTGGTTTTCGTATATTGCTGCATTATTTTTCATCCCAATTTAAATATTTCAAACCATTTTATTTTAGCACCGTAGCTGGGCATTGTCAAATTCAACAAAAAACAAATCTAACTTTTGGGAAAAGACCTGATCATAAAAGCATCTACCAGCAAATAATTTGGAAAGAAAACAAAATATAACGACACGTAAAAAACCATCCGGCAGGTTTCTGCCGGATGGTGCGGTTCCCGCTATGCGGATCCTTCGCCTTGCTTCCGTATGTTTTTTTGCTGGTACATCTTCTTATCAGCTCGATTAAGCAAAGCATAAAGATCTTTGTCCAATTCCGAGTCAAAACGGGCGTCACCCCAGGCGATATCCAATTTATTTTCATGTGTTTCATTGTATTCGCTCATAAGCATCTTCAGCCTGGCATAGGCAAGAGCCAGCTGCTCATCGTCGCAATCCGGCAAAATCACCACAAATTCATCACCACCGATCCGGAAACATTCCCCCATGCCGAAAAAGGCTTCGTCAATGCATTGGGCGCTGGCGATCAACACTTCATCGCCAGTTTTATGGCCATAAGTATCATTGACATCTTTAAAATAATTCAAATCAAATTCCACAAGGACAATATTACCGGGGTTCCCATGCTGTTTCAGCAGATGCTCCATCTCCAGGTCAAAAGCAGTACGGTTTTTCTTCTTGGTCAAAGGGTCCAGGTACGCCAGGCGTTTCAGTGCCTTCGCTTCCCTGCCCAAAGAAATCATGGAAGCGGTTTTGACCATCGTATCCAACCCTAAGGCAAAAATGTAAAATAACAAGCCGATCCGGAAATAAAAGGAATTATCCTCAAAACTCCCTATATAAAATCGGCAAATGTCAAAAGCCACACAAATACAAAGGCCTATGGAGCTGAAAACAAAAAGATAAATTTTTTTATTTCTATATTTAAGAGCCTCTTCCAAACAAGTCCACAAGATCGCCAGCAAGCTGGCGCAAACCAGAATATGCGTCACGATAACTGTCTCCAAAAAATCGGCGACATTGAAGATCTGCAAGAGGGTGCAAACAAAAAAGTTGATTAAGAAAACAAAGCAAATCACTTGATAGAGCCTGGCATGACGGGATAGGTAGTTGCCCTTTATAAAAAATAAAAGCGGAACCGGGCATAGCATCAAAGGTAAATAGGACAATAGCAAAACAGCAAAAGTGTTCGCAAAAAAAAGCTGTGGAATACGGGTCTCCGTGAAAGACCAGACCGAAACCAACAAAGCAAAAAGCCCTAAATATAAAAGATTTTTGTTTTGCGGTATCTTTTTTCTAAGGATAAAATAAAATAATAAAAAAGCCAAACCTAAAAACATAATACAAAAACAAATCAGGAATCCGATGATATGTTTATTTATAATATGCAGCAAAATACTGCTTTTACTGCCGAAGTTAATGGCATTGATCTGACCGGAAAAAGTTGAATAAGGGGACATCAATTCTATAGTGACCATCCGGCCTTGAGAGCCCTCAGGCAATTGCACCAAATGCCAGGCACTGCCGGCAGCCTTGCCAAAAGGTCGTGTATCGTCTATGCCATATTCATAAATGGTCTGCCCGGAAAGTAAAATCCGCAGGGATTGTTGGGAGGAGCGCAGACATAACGTCCTACCGTTTTCATAATCTTCCGGCAGGATACCTGAGATTCTTACTGTTTCCCCTTTGGGGACATCCAAACGCGTCGGCAGAGCAATTCTTTGCTGCTCGCCCATTTCTTTCTGATAATACCAGCCGCTATCCAAAGAAAGGACCTTCTCACTGTCAAGAGGCACATTCTCTCCGACAACCATAATAACGGTATAAGTAACCAAGAGAACCAAAACCAGTAAGGCGCCATAAAACCAATAAACTAGCTTAAAGCCTTTCATATCATGCTCCTTCTGACCTGGATGGATAAAAGTATTTTCATTATATCATACTTTTTTCGACAATCAAATATTTTGCCCTCTATTAGCTGGACTTTTTAAAATTTTATAATTTCTTCTTGACTATTGGTGAGAACCGGAGTAAAATTACAGCAAATGTTAATAAACTTAAAGATGATGAATAGAAGAGTATGCGCCCGGCGTTTTTACAGAGAATCCGGTAAGCTGAGAACGGAGAAAACAAAAGGCGGCAGAAGATGGTCTGGGAATTGCGTACCGAGGTCTTAGGGCTTAGGCTACGACGGGGTCGCCCGTTACAGCGATAGGGTATAAGCAGGTTCTCTGCCGTACCCGACAAGGTTTCAGCCGCGAGGTTGAAACAAACCAGAGGTGGTACCGCGAAGCATTTGCTCTCGTCCTCGGAGGAATCCAAGGACGAGATTTTTTTATTTATTTTACTGTTATTAACAATAAGAAGCGAAAGAAAGTCAGGCGGTCTACATGATACAAATCAATCAGCTTACCAAAGTATTCCATGGGCCGGAGAACATCAGCGCTCTGGATCATATCGATCTTCATGTACATACAGGAGATATCTTTGGCGTTATCGGGATGAGCGGCGCGGGAAAGAGCACCCTGCTTCGCTGTATCGCCCTTTTGGAGCAACCCACATCGGGCAACATCATCATTGACAACAAAGATACTGGCGCTTTAAGAGGCCGCGATCTCCTTGACTTAAGAAAAGAGATCGGCGTCATATTCCAAGGTTACAACCTGCTGATGCAGCGAACCGTCGGCCAAAACATTGCCTTCCCCCTGGAATTGCAGCATACGGAGAAAGAAGCCATCAAAGACAGGGTGGAGTTTTTGGCAAAGCTTGTAGGCCTGGAAGAAAAGATCAATACCTACCCCTCTCAGCTTTCCGGCGGACAGAAACAACGGGTGGCAATCGCCCGCGCCTTGGCCACCAACCCGAAGATCCTTCTTTGTGACGAACCGACTTCCGCACTAGACTCGCTCACCACAAAATCCATTCTTCGCTTGCTACAGGATATCAACCGGCAGTTTCACGTTACCATTTTGATCATTACGCACGAAATAGGTGTTGTAAAGTCCATCTGCAATAAAGTAGCTGTTATAGACAACAGTATCTTGGTGGAAAAAGGGTTGACCAAAGAAATTTTAACTAACCCAAAAAGTTCCATCGCCAGAATGCTTTTAAGTATAGAGGGGGGTGATGCACAATGAGTTTTGATTTGATCAATCAAAACTGGGCTATGTTGATGGAAGAGACAGGCGCTACTCTTTATATGGTCTTTGTATCGACCTTTTTTGCCTATATCATCGGTCTGCCCTTAGGCATTTTAATGGTCACCAGCGGAGCAAACGGCATTCATCCCAATAAGACGCTGAACACCGTTTTAGGCTGGATCATCAATATTGGCCGCTCCATCCCTTTTATTATTCTGATGGTGTTTTTGATTCCTTTCACCAAGCTTATCGTGGGCAAAATGATCGGCTCCACCGCCGCTATCGTTCCCCTAGTAGTCGCCGCGGCGCCTTTTGTGGCCCGCCTAGTGGAAACCTCTTTAGAAGAGCTGGATTCCGGTGTTATTGAAGCCGCCAAGACCATGGGGGCCACCAATTGGCAGATCATTTCCAAGGTTCTGATACCGGAGGCAATTCCCTCCTTGATCCGCGGTCTTTCTATCACTACTATTACCTTGATCGGCTATTCCGCCATGGCGGGCGCGGTAGGCGGCGGCGGCCTTGGCGATGTTGCCATCCGCTACGGTTATCACCGTTATCAGGCCGATATGATGATCATTACCATTATACTGCTCATCATCATCGTGCAGATGATCCAAGTTGTTTTTAATTTAGTTGCCAAAAAAATTGATAAACGCAATGGCTGAAACAGCCAAGCAAATATTTTAAAAAGAAAGAGGTTGTTTACATGAAAAATAATTTTAAGAAATTTACCGCCATCGCAGCTTTGCTCCTACTGGTCCTTGCCTTGGCCGCCTGCGGCAACACAGCCGCCGACAAAACACAAGCCGTTGCCGGCGACGACGCCACGAACGCCGCTACCGAGCCCATCGTATTAAAAGTAGGCGCCACCCCTTCGCCCCACGCCGAGATCTTAGAATTTGTCAAACCCATTCTAGCCGCAGAAGGCATTGACCTGCAAATTGAAGAATTCACCGACTATGTATTGCCCAACAAGGCATTAGACGACAAAGAACTGGACGCCAACTATTTTCAACACAAACACTATCTGGATGATTTCAACGTCAAAAATGGTACCAATTTAGTTTCTGCTGCCGCCATTCACTTTGAGCCTCTTGGTATTTACAGCGGGAAAAGCAACGATTTGAAAAATATTTCTGCCGGTGCGGAAATTGCCGTTCCCAATGACACCACTAACGAAGCCAGAGCTTTACAGCTCTTAGAGACTAACGGCATTATAAAGCTGAATCCTGATGCGGGTCTTGAAGCTACCGTCACCGATATTACCGAAAATCCTTTCCAGGTCAAGATCATCGAAACAGAAGCTGCCGCTATCCCCAGAAGCTTGGGGGATGTTGATTTCGCCGTCATCAACGGCAATTATGCTCTGGAAGCCAATGTCACCGATAAGGTTTTGACTAAGGAAGCCAGCGATTCTGAAAACGCACAAGAATTCGCCAATATCCTGGCGGTAAGACCCGGCGATGAATCCAAACCGGAGATCCAGGCTCTTGTCAAAGCCCTGACCTCAGAGGAAACCCGCCAGTTCATCACGGAAAAATATGGTGTCAGTGTTGTTCCCGTATTCTAAACAGATTTTGTATTCCATACTGAAACCAAAAGCCTCGGCTATGCCGGGGCTTTTTTATTGTTTTTTACCTTATTATTTTTTCCCTGTAACATCATGCCGCAAGAGCAATGAATTAATCTTTGGAACATTAATTTTCGGAACCTTCCAGCGCCTTCAGGCAATCTTTGATCACGCCGGTGGGACACTGGCTGACACAAGCGCGGCAATTGGTGCATTTTGCGGAATCAATATGGGCCAAATTATCGTTGACGGTAATGGCGCCGGCCTCACAGGCCTTTTCGCATTTTTTACAGCCGATGCAGCCATTCCGGCAGATCTTCCGGGTCACAGCGCCTTTGTCCGTGCTGGAACAGGCAACAAAAACGTGAGATGCAGCAGGAACCATCGCAATCAAATTGTTTGGACATTGGCGCGCGCACATACCGCAGCCGGTGCATTTTGATTTGTCGATCACGGCAACGCCGTTTACGATATGAATCGCGTCATATTGGCAGACATTAACACAATCGCCATAACCAAGACAGGCATGGCTGCAGGTACCCCGGCCCTGGAAAAAAGAATTAGCCGCGTTGCAGGACTTGCGTCCTTGATAATCCATAATATAATGGGTGGCGTCACAATCGCCGGAACATTTCACAATACCGCGCTTTTCTACCACATCGGCAAATGCAACACCCAAAACCTCACTGATCTTCCGGGAAACGTCAGCGCCCCCCGGCGTGCATAAGTTGGTTGCCACTCCGTCGTTCACAATATGGGCAGCATAATCGTCGCAGCCGGCAAAACCGCAAGCACCGCAGTTGGCGCCGGGAAGAACCTCCCGTACCGCCACCAGCCTTTCATCGGTTTTCACCGCCATAAATTTAGCGGCAATCACCAGCATCACACCGGCAAGCAATCCGATGACAGTAACCAACACTATAGGCAACATAAATGATTCGAACATGCTATCATACTCCTATCTTCCTGTTAATTGGTTATGCACCGAATATTCCGGTGATCACACCGGAAAAGCCCATGAACGCAACAGCCATAATAGAAGCTGCTACCAGGGTAATAGGAATCCCCTTAAAGCATTCGGGCACGTCGCAGGCTTCAATCCTGGAACGGACGCCGGCAAAAAGAACCATGGCCAGCAGGAAGCCGACCCCTGTTCCGAAGGAATTAACCATAGCCTCCCCAAAACCGTAAGCGTTTTCAATATTTTTAAGCGTGATACCCAAAACAGCACAGTTGGTGGTAATCAATGGCAGGTAAATCCCTAAAGATTTGTATAATGCCGGGATATACTTTTTCAAAGTTGTTTCCACCAATTGAACCAAGGCGGCAATGACCAAAATGAATACCATGGTGTTCAAATAGCCTAAATCATGGGGATACAGCAAAAAAGTATAGATAGGCCAGGTTACGGCAGCCGCAATGACTAAAACGAAGGTAACGGCAATGCTCATCCCGACAGCGGAATCAAGTTTTTTGGAAACCCCCAAGAAAGGACAAATTCCTAAAAACTGAGCCAATACAACGTTATTGACTAAAATAGCCGCGAGAACAATGGCAAAATAACTACTCATGATTGGCAGCCTCCTTCCCTGGCTTGGGCACAAAGGGCAGCGTTAGGACAGCCGCCGCAGCCCATGTCTTTTTTGATAACTTTACCTTTCGTAATATAGTTTACCAAAGCAATCAAAATTCCGAAAACAAAGAAACCGCCGGGGGCCAATTTCAGGATGGCCATGGGCGTGACGCTTTCCGGGATCAACTGAAATCCCATCCAAGTGCCGGAACCGATGATCTCCCGAATGGTTCCCATCATAAACAAGGCCAGGGTAAAACCAATGCCCATGCCGATGCCGTCCAAAAATGACATTCCCACACGGTTTTTGCTGGCAAACATTTCAGCACGGCCTAAAATAATGCAGTTCACCACAATCAGCGGTAAAAATACCCCTAACTGCTTATCCAAATCAGGCGCAAAGGCTTTCACGATAAAACCGACAATGGTAACAAAACCGGCAATTACCACAATGTAACAGGGAATGCGGACTTTATCGGGAATGACATTTTTCAAAAGCGAAATCACCACGTTGGAACAAGCCAAAACCATCATCGTGGCAATACCCATGCCGATACCGTTTTGCGCCATGGTGGTTACCGCGATGGTAGGGCAAGTTCCTAAAATCAATACTAAGACAGGATTTTCTTTAATAATACCATTGGTCAGTGTTTTCATGGCGTTCATTTATTTTCCACCTCCCGACATCTTGCCATAAGCATCCATTGCGATTGCCAAAGCATTTTTAAAGGCAGTGGAAGTAATGGTCGCGCCGCTGATGGCGGCCACATCCTTATAGGTTTCGTAGTTTTTGTCCAGAAACTGCGACGTGTATTTTGCTTCTCCTACTTTACTGCCAAGACCGGGGGTTTCATTGTTATCCATCATCTTGACCCCGGTAAGATTTCCTTTTGCATCAAGACCCACCATTACATTGACCAAACCGCCATACCCTTTCGAGGCGGCAGTAATCACATAACCGATGGTTTCCCCATTGCTGTCGGTAGCCACATAGGCATCAGCCAACCCATCCATCTGTAAATCCTGTAGGGTAAAATCGGCGCCGCTTTCCGGAAAAACCTCCCGCCGGGCGGCATCTGCCGTAGCCTGCGTCACCGCTTCAATATAGGGCTTGGTATATTGATAAGTCAATACCAAAGCCACCGTAACAACCAGACAAATAATGGTCAAAACCAAAGGTGGCATGATAAGGGTTTTTTTCTCCATGTTTATGCCACACCTCCTCTTTTGGCTGCTTTAACAGCTCCAAAAGGTTTTGTTTTGCACGACCGGTCAATGAGAGGCGTGACGATGTTCATAAGTAAGATGGCAAAAGATACGCCTTCGGGGTAATTGCCAAACATCCTGATCGTGATGGTCAGAACACCGCAGGCGATGCCGAAAATGAGCTTTCCTTTGGTAGTAGCGGGGCTGGTCGTATAATCCGTCGCCATAAAGAAGGCGCCTAAAACAGCACCCCCGGCTAAGAAATGATACAAAGGATCTGTTCCCAAAGCCAACGCCAACACGACTATTGTACCCAAAAAAGCAATGGGCGTTACCGGATTGATCACCCGGGTCACCATCAAGAAGATGCCGCCTAAAAGCAGAGCCGCGATACAGGTCTCACCCAAACATCCTCCCCGAAGACCCAAAAACATATCCATATAACTGGGCATGCCCGCCGTAGTGCCTTTTGTTAGAATCGAAAGGGGCGTCGCTCCCGCAACCGTAATAATACTGCCATCCGCTACTTGCGGAATAACCCAGGTGGTCATGGGCTGGGCAAAGGCCACAATCAGAATCACCCTTGCCGCGATAGCAGGATTAACGAAGTTTTGACCAATACCGCCGAATAATTGTTTAATGATCACAATTGCGCAAAAACTACCAATAATAGCCATCCAAACCGGGAACCCAACCGGAAGATTATAAGCAAGAAGAATACCGGTCACCACCGCGCTCAAGTCACCGATGGTATTGTCTTTTTTCATTAATAAACGATAAAGATATTCAAATAATACGCAGGACGCCACACAGACGCCAATCAGCAATAAGGATCTTAAACCAAATATCACCACCGAAGCAATGCCGGCAGGAACCAAAGCGATGATCACCTTCAGCATGATAGATCGGGTGCTCTCACGTTTCCTGATATGAGGCGAGGCTTGAACGATCAATTTATCTACCAATGTTATTCATCCCCTATTTCTTTCCGCTTTCACGAATTAATTTCTTGGCCAGTCTGTTGGCCAGAACCAGCTGACGCTTAGCAGGACATACATAAGAACAGCAGCCGCATTCCATACACAGCTGAACCTTCAGCTTCAAAAGCTCGTCCACGTTGCCCGCTTTCTGCGCCCGGTCGATGTCGGCCGGCATCAGGTTGAAAGGGCAGGCCATCGCACATTTGCCACAACGGATACAGGCTCCTTCCGGTTCAATTTTAGCTTCTTCTTTGTCAAAGGCTAGAATTGCGTTATTGTTCTTTAATACGGGGAACCTATCATCATAAACAGCGATCCCCATCATAGGACCGCCCATAATGATCTTGGCAGGCTCTTTTTTATAGCCGCCGCAAAATTCGATCACATCGGCATAAGAAGTTCCGATAGGAACCCAAAGGTTTTTAGGTTCCCCAATAGCGCCGCCTGCTACGGTCAGCTTCTTTTCTACCAGCGGCATCCCTGTTTTCAGATACTTGGCCAAAAAAACCAGTGAAGAAACATTCATGACCAAAACGCCGGCATCGGCAGGGAGTTTGCCTTCCATAACGATGCGTCCGGTGGTCTCATAAATCAAAACTTTTTCGCCGCCTTGCGGATATTTGGATTTCAATACCTTTACCTTCATGTTTTCCCGGCGAATCTTCTCCAGGTAAGCAATGGCCTCGGGCTTATTATCTTCAATACCAATAATAGCCTGAAATAAATCCAGTTGTTTCATCACAACTTCTATGCCGTCCATCAGGGCTTCTCCATCTTCCATGATGGTACGCACATCCGCCGTGATATAAGGCTCGCATTCGGCGGCATTTACGATCAAGGTATCCACTTGGTCAATATTCTTGGGATTCAGTTTGATATGCGTAGGGAAACCCGCGCCGCCCAATCCTACCAAGCCTGATTCCTTCACCGCTTGCAGGAATTCCTGGAAATTATGGATAAACGGCGAAGTAACCGATTCCGCCACCGACTGTTCTTTATCGGACTCAATGACCACCGCTTTGGTTCTGACGCCTGTGGGCATAATAAAATCTTCTAGCGCTGTGACTTTTCCCGAAACGCTGGCATGAATGGGCACACTGAAGGCAGCGCTGCTTTCCCCTATCTTCTGTCCCACCTTCACCAGATCATTTACTTTGACTAGCGGTTCGCAAGGCGCTCCCATATGCTGGATCATAGGAATGGTCACCTTATCGGGAACAGGCATTGTCACCGTAGCCAGTGTGGCCGTTTCCTTATGATGGGGAACGGATACGCCGCTAAGATGCTTCTTCAATAACTTTGACACGTTGATTCCTCCCGTTTTCGCATTCCGGCATTGAGACGTTTAATTTATATGAAATGTATAGATTCCCGCCGGATCGTGTATTTTCACCTTCCCGCGCAATGCATCGGAAACATATACATTCTTGGCTTGATCCACGAGGATCAAAGAAAAATCTTGCCGGTCCAAAAGTGCCATGGAATTTTGTTTCCCGGCAATAAAAAGAGTGGTGGAAAGATAATCGCACAGCCCGCCATCTTTGGCGATTACTGAAACCGAGATCAGATCACTATCCGCAGGATATCCCGTTCGGGGGTCAAAAATATGATGATACCGTTTGCCGTCTTTCTCAAAATAACGTTCGTAATCACCGGAAGTCGCCATAGACATGTCTTCAAGCTCCAAAGAAAGAATATAATCGGTAGGTTTTCCCCGAGGATCTTTGACGCCAAAGGCAAAAGGCTTGCCATTGGGTTTTTTGCCCATAGTAATGATATTGCCGCCAAGAGAAACATACCCCCCGGACACCTCATACTTGGCACAAACATCCCGAACGATGGTGTCCGCCATGCCCTTGGCAATGCCGCCCAAGTCGATGGCTTCTCCTTTTTTTGCGAGCATGACCGTTTGCTTTTCCTCATCCAGCAAAATATCCTGATAATGAATGAGTTGCCGCAGTTTGTCGATGGTGGCCTGATCCGGCACTTGTGGATGATCCGTGGTAATGCCCCAGGCTTCTACCAGTGGGGCTACGGTAACATCAAAAAGACCTCCGGATAAGCTGCAATAATTTTTCACTGTCTTTAAAGTAGACATGGTGCGCGCTGAAACGGCAACAGGCGCCACCCCTGCGGCTTGATTAATTCTGGCAATCTCAGAATCATTCAAATACAAGGAAACTTGGTTTTCATAATCACGCAATTGCCGCATGATCTCGGGACCGGCTTCTTTGGCATTGCCGCCATAGAGCGCATATTCCACTACGGTGTTCATGATAAAAAACTGACCGCTCTTCCATTGCGTCTTTCCGGATAATTGGCGGTACCAAAGGATAACGGAAAGAAGCAACGCGGCGAGAATCAAAAAAATAATGATAATAACGCGATTTCTGTTTACGCTGTTTTGGGGCAGGCTTTTCACCCCCTTATCCATATCTCTCTTCCGGTTGTCCTTTTGGACCTGCATCGCTTCTTGGTTGCCACATATTAATTTTAAACAAAAATTCCTTTTTTTATTAAAAAAGATAAATTGGCAACAGTCCTATTATAGAATAAATTGCCTGCATTTTCAATAGGAAAGGCTTGCTATATTGTGTAAGTAATTCATCACCTTTTGAATAATCCTCATACAAGGGTGATATTTTGAAAAATCCTGCTTTCTTAGCCTTGGACTTTCACACTATATTTTCCAGTGCATACAATGTCTATGAAGCTGCCGCTTCCCATACAAAATTGATAATGGAAAGGAGGACATATATTTTGGAACGATATACGCCACAAATATATGCAGAAAAATCCAACCAACCGGCCACTGTTTCCGGTAAAACAACATCCTGCGCCGCCACCCACATCGATAATATGGCGGTCGCCATGGCCTATGTTCCTTGGCAAAAATGGATGGGGACCTATGATGTGGACACTGCTTTGGCAAAAGGGACGATTTTTCCCCAGTTAGACCTGCCGTTTTTAGGAAAGGGGGGAAAGTGATATGGCCGAAACCAACAGAGCGAAGCTCATGAAACAGCTGCAAACCGCACACTTTGCCGTAGAAGACATTACTCTCTACCTGGACACCCACCCGGATGACGCCAATGCCCTTGCCTACTATGATCAGGCCAAGCGCTACAGCAATCAGGTTCAAAAAGAATATACCGCTCAATTCGGACCTATTACTGCGGACGCTGTAACCGTGACAAACAAATGGACCTGGGTAGAAAAACCCTGGCCGTGGGAAAGGGAGGCTTAAAGGTATGTGGAATTATGAAAAAATGCTGCAATACCCAGTAAAGATCAGTAAACCTGATGCAGCAGCCGCCAAAATTATCATTACGCAATTCGGAGGTCCTGACGGTGAACTAGCAGCTTCCCAACGTTACCTTTCCCAAAGATATACCATGCCGTATAAAGAAGTGGTAGGCGTCTTAACGGATATAGGTACCTGCAAAGGAAAATAGGTCCCTGCAAAAATAAAAACTGCCTGCTCCTTTCGAACCCGAAAAAAACAGACAGTATCATGAGAAACGGCAACCCCCGTTCAATTATGGTCTGGCAAAACAAAAGGCGCTGATGCAAATGGCGGCGCCAACCTCCACCGCTTTTTCAATATCCCAGGCAAAACCGGCTCCGCCCTGCCGGTGGTCTTGCAGGTATCCCTCGATAAGACTGCGGGTCTCCCAATTATTCCCCAAGGTTGGTTCCTCCGCAGCGGTATATTTCTCCATGAAGATACTTACATTATCCAGCAAATAGCGCTGCAGCTCCGATTCATAGCGGCTATGCTGACGGTAGGTATCGATATGCTTGCGGTTATGAGCATAACAGCAGAAATCAGCCAAATAATGAACGATAATGCCCATCTGCATGGAAGAATAGGCGCCATAACTGGTTTGCATTTGAAGTTTTTCTATTTTCGTTTCAATATAATCCAAGGATTTTTTGGCAAAATGGGGATGCACTAAGATGAGCCATGAAATATCGGGAATCACGGAGCCCAGGCGAAACATAAAACGGGAAAAACGATCCGGTAAAAATTCGCTGGTCTGCATCAAGATAAAATCGGCCATTTTGATATGGGATTTGAAATGCACTTGACAACCACTCCTGTTTAACAAAATCAATTATATTTTATTCGATAAAAGAAGAAGATATCCTTCCTATTCTACTGTTAGATTTTGCCAAAGCAATGGCGTCAACAGGTATAAGAGCAAAGCTAAGTTACATAAAAATAAGGGACACTATTTCCGCAAAGGAGGTTTCCCTTTGAAAAACCCCGCCATATTTCCCCGCGCAGAAGACGAAACACCGAATGTGTCTCTTGACAGCAACCAGGATTTTACTTTTATCCTTCAAAAAGCCTTACTCTCCGCTTTGGCACAAAGACGCCTCCTCACCCCAGAGCAGATGGAAGAAGCCATGAAAAAACTGACTCTTCGGCAAAAAGGGGCCAAACCGAAATGAAAAAGATCGCCGTTTACTGCCGGGTCTCTACCGACAAAGAAGACCAGGCAAATTCCCTGGTCAGCCAGGAGCGCTATTTTCGTGATTATATCAAATGCCAGCCACAGTGGGAGCTGTCGCGGGTGTACGCGGATGAGGGCATCAGCGGTACAAGCACCAAAAACCGCTATGCCTTTCGGCAAATGCTCAATGATGCGGAAGCGGGCTTTTTTGACCTTGTGATCACGAAGGAGATCAGCCGTTTTGCCAGAAATACCCTTGACAGCATTTTTTATACTAGAAGGCTGAAGGAGTTAGGGGTTGGCGTTCTCTTCCTCAATGACAACATCAATACCATGGAGGCCGACGCCGAGCTTCGTCTCACCATTATGGCTTCTATCGCGCAGGAGGAAAGCCGCAGAACCTCCCAACGCGTCAAATGGGGACAAAAGCGCCGTATGGAACAAGGAGTGGTATTTGGCAGAAGCCTTTTAGGCTATGATGTCAAAGACGGCAGGATCAGTGTCAACCCTGCGGGTGCCGAGATCGTCCGCCACATCTTCCATGAATTTGTCTATCAAGAGAAAGGTAGCCATATCATTGCGGAAGAGCTTCGATCCGCCGGTGTTAAAACGGCCGGCCATACAAACAGTTGGACAGATACCGCAATTTTACGTATTTTACAGAATGAAAAATATACCGGGGATCTGGTACAAAAGAAAACTTATACACCGAATTACTTGACCCATGAGAAAAAAGAAAACAAAGGCGCGGAAGAGCTTGTGATCTGCCGGCAGCACCATCCAGCCATCATATCCCATGAACTTTTTCAGACGGCACAAGAGGAGCTAAACCGTCGGCGAGGAAAACAAAATCACAAAAGCCGTCATTCCGGCCGTTATTGTTTTTCCGGTAAAATCCAATGCGGTTATTGCGGAGCTTATTTTACACCTCGCCAGAAGAAGCGTAAAGATGGCAGCATTTATCTGGCCTGGCGTTGCAGCCAGGCGGCCCAGGGTCAAAAGCACCCCGGCACCTGCGGGCGGCAAACCAGCCATGAGTTTTTGCTGGATCTGATGGCGCAAACCTTGAAAGGCTTATCCTGGGAAAAGGAAGCGGCAAAAAAGCAATTGCAAAAAGTGATCCAATCCGTCCTGGAACAAAGTACTTTTGAACATAAATATGAAGAATTGCAAAAGCGGCAAAAAGTCTTAACCGTAAAAAAAGAACGCTTACTGGATCTCTATATTAATCAGGAAATTGTGCAAAACGATTTTCTGAAATTACAACAAAAATACGAAGAAGAAAATAAAACCATAAGCCAAAAACTGCAAGACCTTACCTGCTTTGATCTGCGCCGCCATGTTGAAAAAATAGAAGAAGCCATGGACGGCATGTTATCCGGCAGTCTTCTGGATGAGACTTTTTACAATGGCATCCTGGATAAGATCGTCATGCAGGACAAAGGCATTGCGCAAGTATATTTAAAGTCGGCGCCTCTGCCTTATACGCAACGCTTTCCGCTTTAAGCACGGCAAAGGGGGGGTGTTTTCCCTTCGCAGGCAGGTACAGAAGAGCTGGCGCATATGGAAATGGTTTGCGCTATCGTTTACCAGCTCACCAAAAACCTGTCCATAGAAGCCATCAAAGCGAGTGGTTTTGATACTTACTTCGTGGATCATACCACCGGTTTATGGCCCACCGCAGCCGCCGGCATCCCCTTTTCCTCCCTAGTCTTTGCCTCGAAGGGAGATGCCATTACCGACTTGGTGGAAGACATGGCGGCGGAGCAGAAAGCCCGCACCACCTATGACAATATCCTGCGCCTGGTAGACAATCCGGAAGTGCGCGAACCCATTAAATTCCTGCGGGAACGAGAGATCGTCCACTTCCAGCGTTTTGGGGAGTCTTTACGGATTGTGCAAGACAATCTGAACTGCAAGAACTTCTATGCCTTTAACCCGGAATTTGATATGTCCGCCACCAGATAGAGTTTCCCGGTTCCGGCTAAAAATCAAAATAAAGCGATTGAAGAAAATGGTGCAAGCGGCCAAACATGCCGCTATAGGCAAAATAAAACAACAAAAGCTCCGCAAGCATGACCCATGGCCTTCCAAGACTCTTTGCAAAATATCTAAGTGAGAGTACGAAGGGAAGCGTCTCTTATGCTACGGGGCTTTCCTTTTATCAATGCCACCAACTTGTTTGCTCCATGGGGAAAATTTCTTACATTCAAGAATGATTTCTGTTTTTCCCATCATATCCGACTTATTGCCTTAGAGAAGCCATAACTGCCCTTATCGCAAAAGCCTTTCTAAATAGTAAAAACCGGTTAAAAACATCCTTTAAAAACTCAGTGGCCTTTCTTTCTTTTCTTTTCATCATACATCAGTTGGTCAATATACTGTTTAAAATCTTCCGCTGTCATACCGGAAGCGCTGTCATAGATATCATACCCCATACTAAAATCAACAGGGTGAATCCCCGGGCTCAGCCGCACGCCTCCCGCCGTATCCCTGATCCTCTGCACCACTTCCTTCAAGGTTTTTTTATCACTGATATCAAGAATAACATAAAACTCATCACCGCCAAACCGGGCGACAAAATCAGTGCTCCGCAAACCGCTGCGCAGCGATTTGACAAATTCCTGAAGCGCCTTGTCACCGGCATCATGTCCGTAGGTATCATTGATCTGCTTAAAATCATCCAGATCAATCAGTATAGCGGAAAATGTTCTTTGCTTTGTGCTGGACTTGATTTTTTCCTGAAGATAATAGTCCAAAAGCCTGCGGTTGAAAATACCCGTAAGATAATCCGTATTCAAGCCCACATCCTGGATATAGAAATAAACAATCAAAAGAGAAAGCGTCATGCAGCTCCAATTCAGAGCCAAGCCATAAAATAAAATTTGCAGAATACTGCCAATCAACTGAGGAACCGGAAATAAAAACAAAGCCCGGAAATATTCTTTATCAATATTTTTACGGTTTACAAAAATCAAAAAAGAAGTATACGCCAGCATGGCATAGCTTAAAGCAGTATGCAGCCAGAAATATTCTCCCCGATGATATACATTGTTAGCGTCTACATAAAAGTACCAGCCGGTTTTAAGAGATGCCATCGTTAAGATTGCATTGATAAGAACCAGGCAAACAGCCAGAATCTTGATCCTGCGCATCCTTTTTTTATCATGGTAGACCTGGAAATCCGCATATAAGAGCCAAAACGCCGCCGGTACTACGGCAAAGAGATAGAGTAGAAAATTAAACAACACATTCAGTTCATAATACAGCGTGCCAGGCTGCCCATTGAAAAGCCAGGCGAACGAGTCAATTACCAGCAAGAGCATTCCTATTTTTAAAAGATACACAAAGAGCTTATGTGTAAAAATAGGCTCTTTCATTTTGTGTTCGTTATAGTAGATCAATACCAGAACAAAAAAGGCAAAAGCATTGATCTGAAATATCCGCATTACTTCCATTCACACATACTCCTTTATTTATCACAATCCAACATCAACATTTTGCGGGATTTCAAGTTTGTCTTCCCTACCCAAGATTCCTGTTGATAATAAGCTCCTTCTGCACAAAAAATCAGTTCATTTTTTAATTTCGACCGAAATCATCTTTATTTTATATTATACAATGTTTTTTTAAGAAATCACAAGCTATTTCATAAGATCCGGCAATCGAAAAAGGAGTTTTAACAACTGCCCTCAGAAGCCATAATCATAGGAATGGGGAAATAGGCTAAAAGGCGTGAAAACCCTTTGGGTTTTCACGCCTTTTAGCCTATTTCTATTTGTTATACAAGAAATCACTCTTATTTCTCGGGATAAGGAGTTTCTACACTGGTTAAACCAACAAGATAATCAAGGCACACATGATAATATTGAGCCAATTTTATCATCAGATGCAGCGGGATCTCCCTTTCTTGCCGCTCATACTTGGAATATAAAGATTGATCGCACATCAAGTAAGCCGCTATTTGTTTTTGCGTTATATCATGATCTTCCCGTATTTCGCGGATCTTTAATTTCATTTTCATCACCGGTTACCATTATACCTTAGTACCATTTGTCCTATTTACTTTATGGACAATTTGTCCTAGAATAAAACAATAAAGACTTCGAACTCGGCAAAATAAGCAAACTTACTGAATTTTTGCTGATCTATAAAACAAATAGGCGGTTATGAAGAAACCATAACCGCCTAAACTTTTTAAGTTCTCGTTTTTTTGACACACTTACACTACACGCCAAGCAATTTTTTCAGTCCCGCTTTGTTTCTGGCGCCCACCTCAAGAGCGGTCAGCCTGCCGTTTTTAATTACGGCCAGGGTGGGAATGCTCATGACCCGGAAGCTAGCCGCAAGCTCTGTTTCTTCATCAACATTCACTTTACCAACTTTGGCTTTTCCGGAAAGCTCGCCTGCCAGCTCATCCACAATGGGGCCCACCATCCTGCAGGGCCCGCACCAGGGTGCCCAGAAATCCAAGAGTACGGGGACATCCGATTTCATAACTTCTTTTTCAAAATTTTCTTTCGTGATATGCACTACCATTATTTTCATCCTCCTTTTTTAAAAAACAAAGATTTATGGCATTGATGCGTGCCTTTTTCTTTTTATAGCCCTATTATAAATTTTTTTGCCTTACCGTTCTGTGACAAAATCACCAATCTCTCTGTGATATTGTCACTGAATGAGATTTTTTTTCATGATAGAATTTTTTTAGAAAAATTATACTAATTTTTCCAGTTGTTTTGAACAAATTTATCATGTTGATTCGTTTTATAATAGTGTGCTTATGAGACGGATGATATTCATGAGAAGAAAGGCGGGATTTTCATGATAAACAAAGCAAAAAAAATCTTGATCGTAGGCGGTGTCGCGGGCGGCGCCTCAGCAGCGGCAAGACTGCGCAGGCTGGATGAACACGCTGAAATTATTCTGTTTGAAAGAGGGGAATATATCTCCTTTGCCAATTGCGGGCTGCCCTACTACGTTGGCGGCGAGATCACGCAAAAGTCCGCGTTGACCCTGCAAACCCCCAAAAGCTTCTATGACCGCTTCCATGTGGATGTCAGGGTACAAAATGAAGTACTCTCCATAGACAGAACAGCTAAAATGGTAGAAGTCATGGATTATAAAACAGGTGAGACTTATTGGGAAAGTTTTGACAAATTGATCCTGTCTCCGGGAGCCGAACCTGCCAAACCTGAAATCAAAGGAATTGACAGTGAAAAGGTTTTCACGCTGCGCAATATTCCGGACACCTACCGTATCAAGGAATACATCGAACAAAACAAGCCCCGCAGCGCTATGGTGGTCGGCGGCGGTTATATCGGCATCGAAATGGCGGAGAACCTGCACAAAGCAGGACTTGATGTGACTATCGTGGAGTTCGCCGATCATGTGATAGCGCCTCTGGATTACGACATGGCGGCGGACGTGCATAACCATATCCGGCAAAAAGGGGTTCACCTTATCCTAAACGACGGCGTCAGTGCCATAGAAGACGATGGTACTGCCCTAAAGATCACATTGGGCAGCGGTGAGTTTCTCGCCGATATGGCGGTTCTTGCCGTGGGAGTACGCCCCGAAAGCACTTTGGCAAAAGAAGCGGGCTTAGCTGCGAACAAGCGCGGCGCCATTGTTGTGGACGTCAATATGCTCACCTCTGATGAAAATATTTATGCCGTGGGCGACGCTGTAGAGATCGTAGATTATGTCACGGGAGAAAAAGGCTATATTCCTTTGGCGGGACCCGCCAATAAGCAAGGACGCATTGCAGCGGACCATATCTGTGGCATCGAAAGCGCCTATCACGGCACGCAAGGTACCGGCATCCTCAAATGCTTCGACCTCACCATAGCCACTACGGGAATCAATGAAAAAAGGGCCCAAGAGCTGAATTTGGACTATGAAAAATCCTTTACCTACTCCGCCTCCCACGCTTCTTATTATCCCGGCGCTACCAATATGTCAGTAAAACTACTCTTTAAAAAAGGAAGCGGCAGAATCTTAGGTGCTCAGATCGTCGGCTACGAAGGTGTGGACAAACGGCTGGATATCCTGGCAACGGCCATTCGGGCCGATATGACGGTATTCGACCTGACAGAATTGGAACTTTCTTACGCACCGCCTTTTTCCTCCGCCAAGGATCCAGTGAACATGGCAGGCTACGTTGCCGAAAATATTCTTACCGGCAAAATAAAGATCTTCCATTGGCATGAAGCCGACAGCCTGGCGCATAACGATCATGTAATCTGCTTGGATGTGCGCACCAAGATGGAATACGAAAACGGCTCCATTGAAGGATTTATCAATATTTCTTTAGATGAGCTCCGGCAAAATCTCTCCTGCCTTGACCCGGCAAAACCTGTCTATGTTACCTGCCAGATCGGGTTGCGTGGTTATATCGCCTGTCGTATCCTATGCCAAAACGGCTATAACTGCTACAATCTTTCCGGTGGTTACCGTCTCTATAACAGTATTCGAAAAAGTGCCCATCCGCCGGTACAAACACCTTCTTTATCACAACCGGAAGTAAGGATGAACAGTGAGACCATGATTCCCACGCCCAGTACCGTCACCATCCAATTGGACGCCTGCGGACTGCAATGCCCCGGTCCCATTATGAAGCTGGCCGAAACAGTCAAAAACGCCGCTTTGGGCAATACCATCGAGATCAAAACCACAGATCCTGCCTTCGGCGCCGACATTGAGGCCTGGTGCAGGAGAACCGGCAATACGTTTCTTGGGCTCAGTTCAGAAAAGGGCGTATCCAAGGCCTTGGTGCAAAAGGGCGGTACACCGGCATGCGCCAATTACTCCGGCGGCAACAACAAAAATATCATTGTCTTTTCCGGCGATCTGGATAAGGCCATTGCTTCCTTTATCATTGCCAATGCCGCCGCGTCCATGGGCCGCAAGGTATCTATGTTTTTTACCTTCTGGGGACTTAATATTCTGCGCAAGCCGGAAAAAGTAGCCGTTTCCAAAGAATTCATGAGTAGAATGTTCGGCGCTATGATGCCACGAGGTGCTGATAAGCTTTCCCTTTCCAAAATGAATATGGGAGGCTTTGGCGCTAAGATGATCAAAAAGGTCATGAAAGACAAAAATGTCGACGATCTGGAAAGCCTGATCAATGCTTCCATAGCCAATGGGGTGGAGCTTATCGCCTGTTCCATGAGCATGGATGTCATGGGGCTGAAAATAGAAGAACTCATTGACGGCGTCAAGCTAGGCGGTGCAGCCGCTATGCTGGCCAATGCCGAAGAATCCGATATGTCCCTCTTTATATAACCAATATGTTCCCTTTGTCTTATGCCTTTTCCCCGGCTAAGACATAAAAAGCACCGCCCGGCCATAGCACAGCCGGGCGGTGTTATCATCACAAAACCAGTGATCAATCATAATCTCTAAAAAACGAGCCCGGCTAAGCGCTGAGCTCGTTTAGTTTTTCATAACTTTCTATCCTGATGGCACCCCGGGACAAAGAGACTAAGCCATCCGTAGCAAAATGCTTCAAGAGCCTTGTTACCACTTCCCGGGCAGTACCCAGGTCGTTGGCGATAAATTCATGAGTGATGTTTAACGTATCGGACGCCTCAAGCTGCGCATGCTCCAACAAAAAGCCAGCCAGACGCTGTGCCGCCGAACCAAAGACATATTGATCGAAGACCCACATCACTTCGGAGAAGCGAGCGGAAATCAACTCAAGAGAAAGGTTTTTTACCGCCGCATTGCTTTCACTGATTTTATGAAAACAAACCGTAGGGATCACATAAACTTTGCTTTCTTTTTCTATCTCAAAGGAAATATTAAAATTGAGATTCTTGATCAAACAGGAGGTGGATAAAATACAGATATCCAAAGACAAAAGGCGGTAGAGGCTGATCTCTTTGCCTTCCTTCGAGGAGATAAAAGCCCGGAGCTGGCCGGATTCCAGAAGTACCAGTCCAAGGCACTCCTTGTTGCCGCTATAAAACACTTGCCCTTTAGGGTAAGTCGTCATAAAAGCACAGCTCCCAATTTCAGCCTGTTCCGTTTTAGAAAGGTTTTCCCAAAAGGACAAATGCTCCGACAAATAAGCCAATTCGCTTTTTGCTAGCACGAAACCGCCTCCTATCTATTTACATCTCTATTTACATCTGAAAAACGGCCCTCTATTCATTCAATTACATAAGCCATCAGGAAAGACGTCCTTTAAAATCCCCGTAACAGAATTGCTTGACAATCTCCATGTCGCCTTTTTCATGATGTATAACAATAGAAGGTAAGTTGACGCCATTAAACGTATTGTTTTTGACCATGGTATAATGGGCCATATCACAGAATACCAGACGGTCGCCTGCCTTCAAAGGCTGCCGGAAAGAATAATCTCCGATAACGTCCCCCGCGAGACAGGTAGGACCGGCCAAACGGTAAGTAAAAGGCAGTTCTCCCGGAAGACCCGCTTCCAGGATATTGGGACGGTAAGGCATTTCTAAAACGTCCGGCATATGGCAGGCGGCGGAAGTATCTAAAATAGCGACCGCCATGTCGTTACGGACGATATCCAGCACCTTGGATACTAGAAAGCCCGTATTTAAAGCCACCGCTTCGCCGGGCTCCAGATAAACCTGTACGCCATATTTGTTTTGAATCAGGAGAATGCAGTTGATCAAAGTTTCCAGGTCATAATCGGCTCTTGTGATATGATGCCCGCCACCGAAATTGATCCATTTCATGCGGTTGAAATAAGAGCAAAACTTTTCCTCCAACACCCGGACGGTGCGCTCCAGAACATCGGAATTCTGCTCACACATGGTATGGAAATGCAGGCCGTCAATGCCTGTAAGCGCTTCCGGTTCAAAATTGGACAGGGTCACACCCAGTCTGGAATGTTTAAAACAGGGATTATAAAGATCTGTTTCAATTTCGGAATATTCCGGGTTGACGCGGATGCCACATTCTATTCTTCTCGCCGTATTTTTAGCATTGGCGTTTTTTACTTGATCTTTAAAGCGCCGCCATTGGGCAAAGGAATTAAAGACAATATGGTCGCAAATAGACAAAATCTCATCAAATTCTTCCTCTGTATAAGCGGGAGAATAGATATGGACTTCCTTGCCCATTTCCTCATAGCCCAGCCTCGCCTCAAACAAAGAGCTTGCCGTGGTGCCGCTTAAATACTGGCCGATTATGGGATACAAAGAGAACATGGAGAATCCCTTCTGCGCCAGAAGAATGCGGCAACCCGTACGGTCTATGACACTTTGTAAGATTTCTAGATTTTTTTTAAGCAATCTTTCGTCCACAACATAACACGGCGTCGGCAAAGCGCTGAAATCAATGACGGTTTCCTCTTGTTTCATCAAGCTCTCCTTATCTCCAAACTGCATACTGTTCTACAAATTTTATTGAGCCGTCCCGTTTAAGGGCGGCGTTTCCTCAGATTCCTTGGTTTTCGCTTTCACAGTTTTACCTTGGGAAAAGCTCTTTTCAGAAACCTGCCCCGGTTTTAATCAATCAGCTTAGGAGAAAAACTTTCCTGCCAAGGCAGACCAAAGCGGTTTAAGGCTTCCATAAAGGGATCGGGATCAAATTCTTCGATATTATGGACGCCGGGCTCCTTCCATTTGCCGGTCATGACCATCATGGCGCCAATCATGGCGGGAACGCCTGTGGTATAGGAAATGGCTTGGGAGCCTACCTCGGCATAGCATTTCTCGTGGTCTGAGACATTATAAACATAATAAGTCAAAGGCTTACCATCTTTGGTGCCCTGGAAGATGCAGCCGATATTGGTCTTTCCTTTGGTTCTGGGGCCTAAGGAAGCCGGATCCGGCAACACCGCTTTCAAAAATTGCAGGGGCACAATCTGGCGCCCTTCATAATCAATGGGCTCGATAGATGTCATGCCCACGTTTTCCAGCACTTTCAGGTGGGTCAGATACCTTTCGGAGAAGGTCATCCAGAAACGGATCTTTTTGATGCCCCGGATGTTTAAAGCCAGGGATTCCATTTCCTCATGATGCAGTAAATAAATATCTTTTTCGCCCAGTTCGGGGAAATCATATACCCGTTTGATGGACATGGGTTCCGTCTCAATGAACCGTCCGTTTTCAAAATAACTGCCCTTGGCTGTAACTTCCCGGATATTGATCTCGGGATTGAAATTGGTGGCAAAAGGATAGCCGTGATCGCCGGCATTGGCGTCTAAAATATCAATGGTATGGATCTCGTCAAAATAATGCTTTTGGGCATAAGCTGCAAAAACACTGGTAACACCCGGGTCAAAGCCGCTGCCCAACAAAGCGGTGATCCCTGCTTTTTCATAGCGATCCCGGTAGGCCCATTGCCATTTATATTCAAATTTAGCGGTATCCGGCGGTTCATAGTTGGCCGTATCCACGTAATCAACTTTTGTGGCAAGGCAGGCGTCCATAATGGTAAGATCCTGATAAGGCAACGCCACATTGATAACAATATCCGGATGAAACCGATTAATGAGATCGATGACCTCCTGGGTTTGATCCGCGTCCACCTGGGCGGTCTGGATCTTGGTCTTGCCCCCGTCGAGCTTTGCTTTCAGCGCGTCGCATTTGGCAAGGGTCCGGCTGGCGATGCAGATTTCATGAAAGACCTCCGGATTCTGACAACACTTATGAACCACAACACTGGCAACGCCGCCGGCGCCGATAATCAACGCTTTTCCCATTTTGCTTCCTCCTTTTTTGGTATGATAATTGATGGAATGATAATCGTTGGTATAATAATGTTGATCATACCGAATTTTATTTTGGGCAGATCTGCAAAAGCAATTCCCGCAGCAGCTTGCAAGCAAGCGCGGTAGAAGCTCCCGTCTGGTCATTGACGGGAGACAGCTCGTTCATATCCGCCCCTACGATGTTTAATTTGGCAACTTCGCCAATGGCTTGCTGCAACTCCCGAAAACTGACGCCCCCCGCTTCCGGCGTGCCGGTGCCCGGGAAAACCGCGGAATCTAAAACATCAAGATCAAGGGTAAAATAAACCGGTTTCCCCGCCAGTTCTTTGATAGCGGCGGGAAGACCGCTGAAATCGAATTTACAGGTTTTGACATGCTCCGTACCCCAGGCAAACTCCGACCGGTCGCCGCTTCTGATGCCGAATTGGTAAATGGCGCCGTCTCCCAAAAGCTCCCAGCAACGCCGCATCACCGTAGCATGGGATAGAGTCTCGCCCAAATAATCATCCCTCAAATCGGTATGAGCATCAAAATGGATCAGGTGCAGATCAGGATATTTTTGCGCCGCGGCGCGCACCGCTCCTAAAGTGACCAGATGCTCGCCGCCGATCATCAGGGGCAGCTTATCATCTTTGAGAATCCGCGCCGTATATTCTTCGATGACTTTTAAGGCTCTTTTCGGACTGCCAAAGGGAAGCTCCAGGTCGCCGCCGTCAAAGATGGCAAAATCGGTGAGATCCCGATCCAGATAAGGGCTGTAGGTCTCGATACTGTAACTTTCATTGCGGATGGCGGCACTGGCAAATCTAGCGCCTGGCCGGTAAGAGGTTGTGCTGTCAAAGGGCGCGCCGAAGATCACCGTTTCGCTTTCCGTATAACCGCTGTCACAGCCGATAAAGGTATGGACATTTTGCTTCATCTCAGGTATCTGATTCCTCTCATTCATCACTGAGCAGCTCCTTTACATAGGTGGGAAGGGCAAATGCTCCCCGGTGCAGATCGGTGTTGTAATATCTCGTTTTCAGCCCCAAAGTGGTCCAGACCGCATCATTGAGATCCAAAACAGGATGATATCTTTTAGAAGCAAAGCCGAACAGCCAATGGCCTGACGGATAAGTGGGAATATGCGCCTGGTAAACCGTACTGATGGGGAAAATGCCCCGGATCTTCTGATGAGCCCTCTGCATGGCGGCAGCATCTTCATCATAATAGGGGCTCTCGTGCTGATTCACCAGAATGCCGTCTTCTTTTAAAGCATTATAACAGTTGCCATAGAATTCCCTGGTAAACAATCCTTCCCCTGGGCCGAAGGGATCGGTGGAATCCACGATGATCAAATCATATTCCGCTTTTTTGGTACGGACGAATTTCAGGCCGTCTTCGAAATACAGGTGCACCCTCTTATCGTCTAATTTCCCCGCCGTCTGAGGCAGGTATTCCTTGCAGATCTCCACTACTTTTTGGTCGATCTCCGCCATATCCACCCATTCCACACCGGGGTAACGGGTCAGCTCCCGCACAACGCCGCCGTCGCCGGCTCCGATGACCAGGACTTTCTTAATATGGGGATTCACCGCCATGGGCACATGGGTGATCATTTCATGGTAAATAAATTCGTCTTTTTCCGTCACCATCAAAAAGCCGTCCAGCACCAAAATCCTGCCAAACTCTCCGGACTGAAAAACATCGATCCGTTGAAATTCGCTTTGGACACATGCCAGCTGCTTATCGACTTTGATGGAGAACCGCACGTCTTTGGCGTGCTGCTCCGTATACCATAGATCCATTTAATCGCCCTCCACAATATTCACACGTTCGATCTTCATATCTTTGGTGCCGGTCAAAAAACAGCCTTTCTCTTTGGCATAAGAAATATAGTGCAGGATTTCCTCGGTGATCCTTTCACCCGGCGCCAAAATAGGAATGCCTGGAGGATAGCACATAACGAATTCACCGCTGACCGCGCCGGCGCTTTTCTCGAAGGCAACAGATCTTTTTTGGCTGTAAAAGGCTTTTTGTGGCGTTTGAACCACTTCCGGGCTGATATATTCATGGTCGAACATGCCCGTTTTGTCCTTGGCATAGAGACGTTTGATCTCGGAAAGGGCGGAAATAAGGCGTTCGATCTCCAGCGCCCGGTCCCCAGCGGAGATAATCGCCAGGATATTGCCAATATCGCCGAATTCGATCTGGATGCCATAGTCGTCCCGTAAAATATCATAGACTTCGATGCCGGCCAGACCAATATCCCGGGTGTGCACAGAGAGCTTAGTATTGTCAAAATCAAAAACGGTATCGCCGTTTTTCAGCTCTTCCGCAAAGGCGTAATAGCCGCCCAACGCATTGACCTCCGAACGCGCATAGTTGGCAAACTCCAGTGTCTTTTGGAACATCTCGTGACCGTGCAGACTTAAATTTTTCCGGGCGATGTCCAAAGAAGATAAAAGAAGGTAAGAAGCGCTGGTGGTCTGGGTCAGGTTGATGATCTGACGGACATAGTCGCAATCCATCTTGCCGCCGCACAGTAAAATAGAGCTTTGGGTCAGGGAACCGCCGGTCTTGTGAACACTGACGGCCGCCAGATCCGCTCCCGCTTGCATTGCGGCAAGGGGCATGGCGTCACCAAAATAAAAATGGGTGCCGTGGGCTTCGTCCGCTAAAACCAACATGCCATGACGGTGGGCCAAAGTCACGATTTTTTCTAAATCGGAACAAATTCCGTAATAGGTAGGATTGTTAACAAAGATAGCCCTGGCATCGGGGTTTTGTTGGATGGCCTTTTGCACATCGGAAACGGACATCCCCAGGGGAATGCCTAATGTTTTGTTAATACCCGGGTTAATGTAGACGGGAACAGCGCCTGAAATCACCAAGGCATTAATGGCGCTCCTGTGTACATTGCGCGGCATGATGATCTTTTCCCCCGCCTTGCAGGCGGCCATGATCATAGCCTGTACGGCGGCTGTGGTGCCGTTAACCATAAAAAAGGCGTCGGCGGCGCCGAAGGCTTCCGCCGCCAGTCTCTGCGCATCACGGATCACCGAGACCGGATGACTCAAATTGTCAAGAGGCTTCATGGAATTGACATCCGCCCGCAGACAATTCTGTCCTAAAAAATCCGTCAGCTCCTTATTGCCCCGGCCGCCCTTGTGTCCGGGCACGTCAAAAGGAACGACGCGGTTCAGGCGGTGCCTTTCCAAAGCCTCGTATATGGGAGCATTCTGCTGTGAAAGGTTTTTCATTCCAATCCCCCTCACAACTAGTAGATATTCATGCCGCTGAATATCTCGATCATTTCTTTCCTCAGGTTGTCCGAGATTTCCAGCCTCTGTTTGGGCGGCAGCTCATAAACGTCCTTATTGAAAAGATAGTTTTGCAGTTCAATTTCTTTAATGAGCATCTTGGTGTGAAAGATATTGGACTGATAGACATTCACATCAATGGCATCGTATTTGGTCAAGGTCTTGTCATCTATATAATCCTGAATGGAGGCGATATTATGGTCGATATAATACTTCTTTCCTTCGACATCTCTGGTAAAACCGCGCACCCGATAGTCAATGATGATAATATCAGAATCGAAGCTGTCTATCAGGTAATCCAACGCATTCAGCGGTGATATTTTACCGCAGGTAGATACATCGATATCTACACGAAAAGTGGAAATGGAGTTATCGGGATGATGCTCCGGGAAAGTGTGGACGGTAACATGGCTTTTATCCAAATGCGCATGGACAGTTTCATGCTGTTGGCTCATAGCATATTTCCCCTGATTGCAGGATTCGTCGATATGCTCTATGGCAAGCGTCCTTTCCGCGATGAGAATGTTAACGGAGGCACCCTGCGGATCATAATCCTGCTTGGAAATATTCAGCACATGAGCGCCGATCATTTCTGTTACATCGCACAAGATTTTGGTCAATCTCTCCGAATTATACTGCTCATCAATGTAGGCAATATAATCCTTCTTTTCTCTCTCACTTTTTGCATAGCAAACATCATAGATGTTGAAGCTAAGTGTTTTTGTGAGGTTGTTAAAGCCATACAATGTCAGCTTTTGTTCCAACCCTAACACCACACCTTTCTTTTTGGGAAATATCAATTCATTATTTCATATTTCCGCACAAAAAGCAATAAACTGTTGTGAAATTAATTGCGTTACCTGGGACTAAAATCTGCTCTTTTATTTTATATTACCGTAAAAGAACGGTGCCGGATCAGGTTACCATTCCTATGAACCGTCTTATCTTAACATTGCCGCAGTTTCCCGGTTTCATACAGGCTCATGGCAAGAAAACCTTTATCCAAAAAATGCCAGATACCGCAGGCTTTTTACAGGAAGTAGCTGTAAAAAAATATTCCTTCTCTGTGCGGCTAGAAGGAATATTTTTTTGATATAAGCCATTTTTTTAGAACAGGAACGTTTAGGAAAGCTTGCAGTAAAAAAATATAAAAGCGCAACGAAATCTATTGCACGTCGTAAAAAGGGGCCGCCTTGATGGCCTTCTCTCGCTGAGCATGAGGCGAAGTGCCAACTACCCGATAATAAAACGTTACTTTTTATCTAGCTTTAGTCCTGTTTTTCCTCTTCCGCAATTTCTTCTCCTTTTCTCCAATACCGGGCACCATCCCGCGTCCGGCACAGGAGGCCGCAATCGATTAGCTCCCGCCGTAATAAAAAATAATCGCCAAAAGTATGCCAGGAATCGATAACGGAATTTACTTCTTTTTCGGTATAATCTTTATCACAAGAAAATTGCCCGGCCAGATAGGTCAAAACAACGTATTTTGCCTCACGTTTAGATGGCAATTGTTTGATTTTTCCTTCATCATTCAAAAATCTTGCGATACAATCCATAAAAAATCACTCCTTTGAGCCGTGTTTATCTGTTATTTCTTCATCATCAATGGAATCCCTAGGGTGCCGCGCCTAATATAGCGCTTCGGCAGGGAGCTTTTCTAGCCACATTTCCTCCAGAAGATCCATATCCTGACGGAACTCTTTATTGGTTTGCGTTTCCTGTTTTTCCAGCTCTTCTAAGACTTCCATCTCAAAGGCTTTATCGCCAAATTCTTTCCATACCTCCTGCAATTTCATATGAAAACAGCCGCCGCCTACCTTTTTGGTAAAATTAAAACTGTTTTTAGCGCCCTGAAGATCAAGGGTGGAAAGTAAAAGCATCTGCCCGGTCACAGTATTTCTGATTACAAAAACGCCGCCGATTTGTTTGCGCTCCTTATAAGCGGAAATGAGCGCTTTCTTTTTCTCTTTATCCATTTTCTCCAATTTTTTAATACCCCATTTCTTTCAGGATTCTGGCCAGGGTGGCCAGACGTTCCCCCATCAATTCGTCATCTGTGCTGAGCACACGGGAAAATAAGCGAATATCCTCATCAATCATGGGATTATCGGTACAGACGGCCACCGTCATAGCGTCACCCTGCAAACCGATACGGTCGATGGTTGGTTTTTGCGGGTCATAAAATTTATCATAGCGGTAGGCTTCCCGAAAATATTGCTGGGCCCTGCATACCAAAATTGCCAGATCTATAACCCGGTGAAAAGGCAGTTCTTCCGATTGCCTGGACCATTTCTCTCCTGTATAACGCCAAACCTTGGCTGAGATATCCACCTTACCCCGATCGTTCCATTGCGCAAGTCCCAAAGAAAGTCCTTTGGCATCGGAATGATAAGCCATCCTGCCGTCTACATTCTCATAATTTTCAGAAACGATCACAGGCTTATGTTTCAATGTGGTCGGAATCTTCATTATTAATGCCTCCCAACAGAGATTAATTAGTAATTTAGTAAATTACTAATTAATAATATACCGAATCACCTTCCTTTGTCAAGTAAAATTAGACCTAACTGGAAAAAGCTGATGTCCTTTTTTCACAACATTTGTAGGACAAAACTAATATTACTTTTTTGAGGTTATGTTTTTTTGGCAAAAAGAAAAGGCAAGGTACTGGCAACCCTGCCCCAAAAACTGGTATATCAATCATTCAAACATATCCCCGTGGGTCTTTTTTTGAAACTTGACATAAATGTTAAGTTGGTTTTCCCAGTCACAGGTGGCAAGAAAAACATCGGACGCTTTGGAGATACCTTGGGCGTGCAGCTGCTTTTTCAGCCATTGCTCATTATTACCGGTAGCTTTCAGATTTTGTGTCATGACAACGCCGTCAATGATCACATTGATTAACGGCCTGTCTTTGGGGGGTATAAGATTTAAATCACTGGGTTTAACAGGACGCTGCTCAGATTTAGGCAAAAAGCTGATCCTGCCGTTAGGCTCTAAAATGGATGTTTCCAGGTCATTGATATCAAAGTAACCGTTGATCCTGCATTGCGCCAGAAATTCGTTTACGTCAAGCTTGGCTTTTTTGAGATTTGCCTCATTGATTTTGCCTTTGTCCAAAAGAATCAGGGATTCGCCGGTCATAAAGCGGCGCATTTTTATCGATTTGCAACCTGCATAGGATATAAAAGCCGTAAGCAAGGCATAAACCACCATGGCAAGCAAAGGCTTGGGGAAATCTTCCAGGGCGGTAGCCATTTCAGCCGCGATCGAACCAATGGAAATGCCTGTGATATAGTCAAACATGCTCAATTGTGACATTTGCTTGTTTCCCACTAGTTTCGTAAGAAAAAAAAGTGCCGTGATAGAACCGACAGAAGTGAAAAAAACATGTAAAAGCTCCATAATCATTACCCTTTCCCGCGCGGTTATCACCGTTTTGATGTATTGCTACACCTAATATAGCTTGCACTTTAAAACCGAAAAATATGACATTCATATAAAAAATATCAGGACATATGCCCTGATATTTTAATCTGCGTCAATTTTTTCCGCTCGCTGCCGCCGCCTTGGTTTTCACTATAAGTCAACATCCTTCTTCCCACAGGATGTTATGTTAAGCGTCAATCCGTCAGCCAAGCCCATGAACTGATTTCGGCCGGTTTTTCGTCATAAGAATTAAGATATGCTTACCTGAAATAAAATTGATACCCCAAAAGCTTTTAGGAAACGCTTGCGTGCTGTTCTTCTTTGCGGTAGAGAGATATCTTGCTTTTCCCTTCTTTTTTGGCCCGGTATAATGCTTGATCCGCCAAGGAAAGCATGGCGTACTGATCCAGTGGTTCTTCTTCATTTTTTACACATAAGCCAATGCTGATGGTGGCAACACCAAAGTCGCCATTGTCCGCAAATTCAATATTCTCGGCCCTTATTAAACGAACCAGTTCATTGGCTATGCCGATCATACGTTCTTCTTCCTGGTTGACAAACAAAACCAGGAATTCCTCTCCGCCATAGCGGCCCAGCTTGCCTCCTTGATTCAAAACATATTCTTCCATTACCGCGGAAAGCCTGATCAAGCAGCTGTCTCCCATGATATGGCCATAGGTATCGTTATACAATTTAAAATTATCGATATCAATCATCATACAGGCGGTATTGTCATTTTTTTGCAGCAAGATCTGATCAAAATATTCCATAATCCATTTGCGGTTGGGAATCTTCGTCAAAAAATCATAGTTGGCGTAATAGGCCAGTTGTTTGTTCTGTTCCTTGATCAAATTCCGGTTGCGATAAGCTGAATACCTGATGCGGTTATGTAAAAGAATCAAGGCGCAGGCGGCAACCAGCATGAAAAAGGGATTAATCAATTCCGAGAAGGTGATGACAAGGCCAAGTTTTCCCACTAAGATCATAACGGTATAAACTAAAAAGCTTACCCCGTTGATCACACAATGCTTCACTGGGTTCATTCGGAAAAATAAGGAGTTGATTATCATCAACTGAACAAATAAATAGGAAGAAAATCCATTGATAACATCAAAAGCAGAAAAGACCGCGCTCCATATGCCAAATACCGTTAGGATGACATATTCCAGCTTCATGAGCCTGGATGAAGACTCTTTTATTGTCTTGAAGTTTAGTAAAATGAGAAAAAGCGAAGCGAAAACAATCATGGAGAGATACAAATAGATATACTGCGGGAAAAAGGGGGTTTCTTTGAAAAAAGCTTTTTGCATCCCATAACAGAACACCATAAAAATTTCCATGACCAATGCCAGGGCAACGATAACCAATGCAATCTGGCGGTTTTTTTCAGCGCACTCTTTCAAATAGTCCGGACTGTTTTTCGGAACCGGTTCTCCTGTGCGATAGCCTTCCGGCAACAAATCCTTGAACCATTGCCATAGCCCATCGGGTAATATGCTTCTATTCAAAATCACAACTCCTTCAATAGTACCATACAAGCAGCTCTGCAGCCGCCGGCTGCCAATTATTTTATCTACTTATATCACAAAAGGCCTGGAGTGCATGGCAATAACACAGCGCTTTCGAAAACCATAAACCAGGCTCTCCCGCTCTCATCATTATACTACACTATTTATAACAGGAGGAAAAGCATTCGCCTTTAATAAGGCAAAATCTGCAAATCTTAGACATAAAAATCGGTTTTTCAAATACTGCCGTTTTTGTCGAATAATCATTTCCTTGGAGGTAGAATCGTGTAGAATCGCATGGCATACAGTAGGAAATCGCAGGGGCTTTACGCCTTATCGTTGCCTTAGCTTTGTTGAAATACTTCTAAATGGAATCATATTTCACTGAATCGGCAATGAAGCTCTGGCGGCGCACCGTATCTTTTTAAAAGAGGTCAAGAATACCACAAAAGGGTTCCTTGACCTTTTAGATATTGCTACATATACAGGCACATTCATTTAAAGCATTTCATAAAATGATGATAGATATAGTATACTACAGAAAGGATCATGAAATATGTATCTGAATAATTCAAGTAATCGTAGCGATAACCAAACGTCCAACTATTCAACATCAAATGTAAAAGATTATGGACCGCAGCCGATTGTTGTTAACATCGAGGAGATTACAAAACAAAATGATACTTTTCGAACCGCTTTGTGGACAGGAAAATATTTGCAGCTCACCTTAATGAGCATCGATGTAGGAGATGAAATCGGTTTGGAGGTTCATCCATACCTTGATCAGTTTATACGCATTGAAGAAGGCCAGGGGCTTGTTAAAATGGGAAACACAAAAGATAGACTGGATTTTCAAGTCCCAGTATTCGATGATTTTGCATTCATCATTCCCGCCGGTAAATGGCATAATTTAATCAATACGGGAAGAAGTCCGCTAAAATTATATTCCATTTATGCGCCGCCGGAGCATCCGCGTGGTACCGTTCATGAGACTCGGGAAATCGCAGAAGCCGCCGAACATCACGACTAGTTTTGACGGAGCAAGCGCTTAAGCCGCTTGGGATCAAACTTTAACCAACTTGATCACCCACAGATTAAAACACAAAGCCCCGGGAGATCGGTGTACTGTACCGCGACACAAAAAACGGACATTGCAAAAGAGCCCCCGAACGTAGGAAAATAAAACTACGATCGGGGGTTTTGTAATGAAGAGACAATGGACAGATATAAAGGGAATGGAATGGCGC
>JAVBWO010000001.1:0-222811 GCA_036677375.1 Bacillota bacterium | reverse complement strand
ATTCAGACAAAAACCAGCCTGACACCACTCGAAAAACGGCGCCAGGCTGTGTAATTCTTTGATATCCTACGATAGGGCTTTTTATTCCGTGTCCGTCAATCTTGGCGCGGTACAGTTTTGCGGAGGCTTTTTTGTAACAATTAGTCGGATAAATAAAATTTTTGATGAAATAAAATTTTACAATAGATTGAAAGCAGAGAACCCCTTATTATGTATAGACTTGGATGGTTGAGACATGATATAATAGAAAAATCGTGGGGGCGGATCTGGTCTGGTGGCCGGCCTGGACTTCAAATCCAGTTGTGACGTAGTGATCCTGCGTCGGGTGTGTTCGATTCGCACACGCTCCCGCCAAAATAGTTGTTAAAGGACATCTGTAATAAGCGGATGCCCTGTTTTTTTATATATATTGATCTTGATAAGCCGTATCGGTTCACGTTGTGTTTTGACGCGTGCCCAGTCGCCAAACAAGAACAAAAGGGGTTGGGATCAACGGATCTGTGTTGAAAGCACTGGCAAAATAAGGCTTTGTAAACGCAAAAGAGATTTTAGGCACATAATTTGGAGTGTTTTGATGAAAGTTTGAAGGATGCCATCGGGCTTATGGGTAAACCATGACAAAACAGGTCAAGACAGTTAAAAAGTTTCTTCTAAAGCACTGGTCTTGGAAAGCACTATGCCTGACCTAAAATTATTTGACAGATCCCAGTTCTTTCTGGAAAGTTATGGGAAAATATGAAATGAAAGACGGCTTCCTTTTGTTTTCTATAAAAAGTTGTGTTGCCAGTGTCGATAAGTAGTGTTAAAATACATAATAATAGGAGGAATCCTTTGTTTGTTGCAGAAATAGCCGCAATCATGATCGGCGTCTAAATAATATAATATCGTTTACAAAACAGTTGAGAGATGTTATGTGAAGAATGTTAGATTTCCCTGGTTCAGCGCATTGGAGCATGCTGCCTTAACCGGAAAAACCTATCAGAGTATAACATCTGGAGATGAATAGAACGATGTGGAGGGAATCTAATGTTGATGAATGGAGCTGAAATGGTCATAGACGCCCTGAAACGCGAAGGCGTGGATACCGTTTTTGGATATCCCGGCGGGCAGGCATTGCCATTATATGACGCATTGTATGGTGCGGGATTGAATCATATTTTGACCCGGCATGAGCAAGGTGCGGTTCATGCCGCCGATGGCTATGCCCGAGTCTCGGGCAAGGTGGGGGTATGTATCTCCACCAGCGGGCCGGGAGCGACCAATCTGGTAACCGGTATTGCCACCGCTTACATGGACTCGGTGCCCTTGGTATGTATTACCTGCCAGGTAGGTCTAGCTTTTTTGGGAAAGGATTCTTTCCAGGAGGCCGATATCACCGGGATTACGACTCCTATTACAAAACATAACTTTATGGTTCGTGAGCTGTCGCAGTTGCCACACATCATGAAAAAAGCCTTTTACATCGCCAGGACCGGTCGTCCCGGTCCTGTGGTAGTCGATATCCCCAAAAATATTCTGACGGAAAAAGCGGATCTTGAATATCCCAATGAAATTTCCCTGCCTGGCTATCATCCCAAGGAAGAAGGCAATGACGAAGCTCTGCTCGGTATTTTAACCTATTTGGCGAAAGCCAAGCGGCCGCTGTTATTTTTAGGCGGCGGAGTGATCCTGGCCGAAGCGGCACCGATTGTGAAAACTTTGGTGGAAAAAACACAGATCCCTGTAGTGACTACTCTAATGGGCCTTTCAGCTTTCCCCACCAAACATCCGCGCCATCTGGGTCTTGTGGGGATGCATGGTCAATATGCCGCCAATATGGCCATGATGGAGTGTGATTTTCTTTTAGCTTGCGGCGTGCGCTTCAGTGACAGAGTAATTGGCCAGCCCAAACACTTTGCGCCCTATGCCAAGATCGCCCAACTGGATATTGACCCGGCGGAGATCAATAAAAATATTAAAGTGGATTACCGTATTGTTGGCAGTCTCGCCTGGTCGCTGCCGCTTTTGACAGAAAAGGCCGTATGCGGCAATCTGGAAGCCTGGCATAAAACCATTGCCGGCTGGCAAGAGGAGCATCCATTGAGCTACAACCCGAGCGTCAGCGGAAAGCTCATGCCGCAGGAGGTTTTGATTGCCTTGGACAGTCTTTTGGACGGCGAGGCGATTATTGTTACCGATGTGGGCCAGCACCAGATGTGGTCTGCACAATATATGTCTTTTAACCATCCCCGCAGCTTTATCACCAGCGGCGGTTTGGGTACCATGGGCTATGGCCTGCCGGCGGCCATTGGGGCTAAAATTGCAATGCCGGAAAAAGAAGTCTGGCTGATCACAGGTGATGGCAGCATTATGATGAACTGCCAGGAAATGGCTACCGCGGCAGAATTGGGGTTACCTATCCGGGTCGTCGTTCTGAATAACCGTGGCTTAGGCATGGTTCGACAATGGCAGCGCTGCTTTTTCGGCAAACGGTATTCCTGTTCCAAACACGAAATGGATATGGACTTCGCCCGTTTGGCGGAGGCCATGAACTGCACAGGGTTCCGGCTTACGGCAGGCAATGATCTTTTGTCGGTGCTGGATATGGCCCGGCAGGCGCCTGGTCCGGTGATGATCGACGCCAGAGTGGATGATGACGAGGATGTTATGCCAATGGTGGCGCCCGGCAAGCCCATTGACCAGATGATGGAATAAAAAGGAGGCAGTCATGAAAAAAACACTGGCAGTTTTGGTGGAAAACCGGCCCGGCGTGCTGACCCACGTATCCGGATTGATTTCCCGCCGCGGCTATAATATTGCCTCTATTGCGGCTTCGCCCACAGAAGAGCCTGAGATCACCCGTATTTCTTTGGTGGTAGAAGTGGCGGATCAGGATGAACTGGAGCAGATTGAAGCCCACTTGGCAAAGCTTATCACTGTGGTAAAAGTCATGGATACCAACGATACCAATTACATGGCCCGGGAATTGGCGTTATTGAAAGTATGGGCGTCTCAGGATGCCCGGCAGGATATTATCAGCCTGGCGGATATTTTTCGGGCCAGGATCATCGATATTCATCCGGAATCTATCGTGATCGAGATCACCGGAGAATCTACCAAGATTGACGCCTTTTGTGAATTAATGAACAAGCACGGCATTATTGAAATCATCCGCACCGGCGAGATCTTTCTGTCCCGCAAACCGGTAGCGGCAATCAAGAGCGATGAAGGTTGTTTCAGCTATTGAAAAAGTCTTAATGAATAAACGGAAAGAGGAATGACTTCATGCGTGTAGGTATTCCCCAAGCCTTGTTGTATTATTATTATATGCCGCTGTGGCGGGGGCTTTTTGAAGCGCTGGGCCATGAAGTGGTATTTTCGAGCGGCACCAATAAAGCTATTGTTGATCAAGGTATCAAGGTCTCGGTACCGGAGATCTGTGTTCCGATTAAGATTTTTAACGGTCACATGATTGACCTTGAGAAAAAAAAGGTAGACCGTTTTTTTGTTCCCCGCATGGTTTCGGTGGAGGACGGTCTTACCTTCTGTCCGAAATTTCTCGGCTTGCCCGATATGGTACGCTTCACTTTCCCGGAATTAAACGGGAAAGTAATCAGTCCCGATATCCGCGATAGCCATGATGACTTGGCCAATCTGGACGCTTGGCGCAGCGATCCTTTTTTTGGCGAACTGTCTTATTGGCGCCTTCGGGACGCCATGGCATTGGCCCAGGACGAATGGCTGCGTTACCAAGAGATCTGCCATCGCGGCTATTTGGCCAGCGAGGCTTTGACGCTTTATCGGAAACCGGTTTTGCCTGACCGTCGGCAATGGGAGAATGATATTACCATCGGTCTCATTGGTTATGTTTATGATATTTATGATCCCTTTGTCAGTATGGAAATCGGCAAAAAGCTGCAAGAGCTTGGTACCAATGTCGTAACCTTTGAGATGCTGGAGAATAAGGATATCAAAAAACAAATTGCTGCCATGAAAAAGCAACTTTTTTGGACATTCTCCAACAAAGTGCTAGGTGCGGGACAACACTTCTTCAAGGATGACCGGGTGGACGGCGTCATCCATGTTACAGCTTTTGGTTGCGGTCCCGATTCTTTGGTGGGCAAATACCAGGAAATTGATTCCGATACTTATCATAAACCCTTTATGACCATCCGTGTCGATGAGCATACCGGTGAAAATCACCTGCAGACCAGGATTGAAGCCTTTGTGGATATGTTGAAAAAAAGAAAAAGATCAAATCCTGTAGCATAAATCAGAAAAGAGCTCGTACAATAGTAAAAACACTTGCAGGGGGGAAAAACATGAAACTGACTTTCCCGTATATGGGTTCGCCGGCAGGATATGCTAAGATAGCCACCATACTGGGGCATGAAGTGATTCCGCCGCCTAAACCGACCCAGCATACTGTGGACTTGGGGGTAAAATACAGTCCGGAATTTGCTTGCTTCCCCCTGAAGGTTCTACTGGGTACATATATCGAAGCCATTGAAAAAGGTGCGGATACCATTCTTTCCTCTGGTGGCCATGGACCGTGCCGTGCCGGATTCTATGGCGAAATACAGCAGAAGATTTTAAAAAATATGGGCTACGATCTGGATTTTATCATCTTTGACAGCTTTTTTAAAAACCCCGGCGGCACGATAGATAATTTGAAAAAATTAAAAGGTAAAAATTCCTGGGGACAACTGGCGGCAGCAGTGAGAACCAGCTACCGTGCAATTAAGATTTTGGATCAAATGGAACGGCAGATTCAAGTATGCCGTGCCTATGAAGTGCAAAAAGGCGCGTCCACCCGAGCTTGGACTGAGATCCAAAGTATGGTTGATCGGGCAAATGATCTGGTTTCTTTAGAGAAAGTCCGCATAGAGTCTCAGGGTATTATCAATGATATCAATCAGATTACCGTACCGGAAACGGAAAAGATCAAAGTTGGCATTATTGGCGAGATCTATGTGGTGATGGAGTCCGCCATCAATATGAAAATGGAAGAACGTTTGGGCGAATTAGGCTGCGAGGTGCAGCGTTCCCAGCATCTTTCCGATTATGTTGATTTTCACCTGATCCCTCACCGCATTTCCCATCCTCACGAAGCGCTTGTACGAAAAAAAGGTACTGAATATTTTAGTGTTGGAATTGGCGGCCATGCCAGGGAAAATATGGGCTGGATCGTGGAATTTAAGGAAAGGGGTATGGACGGCATTGTGCATTTGCTGCCCTTTGCCTGCCTGCCCGAGCTGATGAGTCAGAGTATTATTCCCGCTATGAGCCGCGACTTGGATATTCCCGTTCTTTCTTTGTCCTTGGATGAACAAACAGGCCGTGCCAATATTCTCACACGGGTAGAGGCTTTTATCGATTTATTAAGAGCGCGCAAGGTCGGCAAGATTCGTAAAGAGGTGGTATGATGACCAAAGTTTATCTTGGTATTGACGTGGGTTCCGTAAGCACCAATGTGGTGGTTTTGAATGAGCAGGAAGAAATTTTATTTCGCCGTTACGCCCGCACCAACGGGCAGCCTATGGAGTCGGTCAAGGCCTGTATGGCTATGGTACAGCAGGATCTACCGGATCTTGAGGTCTGCGGTGTGGGAGCTACCGGCAGCGGACGGCAGCTAATTGGTATCTTAGTGGGCGCCGATGTGGTAAAAAATGAGATTACGGCTCATGCCGTTGCCTGTATTCATGAAGTGCCCGATGTGCGCACCATCTTTGAGATCGGGGGACAGGACTCCAAGATCATTTTGATCAAAGACAGGGTGGTGGTGGACTTTGCCATGAATACCGTTTGTGCCGCCGGTACCGGTTCCTTTCTGGATCATCAATCGGAACGCTTGCAGATCCCTATCGAACAATTCGGCGACCATGCTTTATCAGCCAAGCGGGATGTGCGGATTGCCGGACGGTGTACCGTTTTCGCAGAATCGGACATGATTGCCAAGCAGCAATACGGCTTTTCCAAAAGTGAGATTGTGAAAGGCCTTTGCGAAGCGCTTGTTCGTAATTATATCAACAACTTGGGGCGGGGTAAGACGTTATCGCCCCCCTATGTTTTTCAGGGTGGAGTAGCTGCCAATAAAGGGATTCGCGCCGCCTTTGAAAAAGAAATGCAGCACGAGATCATTATTCCGGAAAACTTTGATGTTATGGGGGCCTTGGGCGCGGCCTTGCTGGCAAAGGACATGCTATATCAAAGCGGCAAGCCCAGTAAATTCAGGGGCTTTGATATGCTGAACATGGATTTTGAGCCCACCAGCTTCGAATGCGGCGATTGCCCCAACCATTGCGAGGTCATCAAGGTGGAATTAGACGGCAAACTGGTGGCTGCCTGGGGCGACCGTTGCGGCAAATGGGCCGGCGCGGTAGAATAGCTCTCATACATACCAAAAGAGCGGCTTCATATTAATCGGAAAAAGAAGCGTCCGACACTAAACAAGACCTCCCGTTTGGGAGGTCTTGCTGTTTTTTTATTCCTCAAAGCAACTATTGCCCAGGAATTCCTGGAGGAGGGAATGTGCCGGGATGCATCGAGGCTCAGCGGGAATGAAGTATTGCAGTAGGCTTAACAGCCGCTGTGCTTCGGGATAAGCAGGAGAATCCGGCCCGATTTTTTGCAGATGAGAATCAATCAAAGGTCGCAGGGTCGGCAGCTCATAAATAAGAGAAGAGTTAAAGTAAAAATTGGCATTTTCCTGAAAGGGGAAGATATTTTTATTTTCCCCCCGGCGTACCGAACGCCAGCGCATAATGGTTTCCTCCGGCGTAGTGTTACGGGAACGAAAGTCCCTTATCATACGTCTTAATTGACGATTGTCCGAAGATGAGATGGGGACAAGAGGATCCAAGTTCAGTTGGGTCAGGCAGCTGATATAAATGCTTCGCTTTTGTTCAGCGGGAATAGAAGTAGTCAGAATGGGATTTAAGGCGTGAATTCCCTCAATGATCAGAATATTATCCGAAGCCATGGCACAGACCCGTTTTTGGAGCATTCGGGTACCTGTTTTGAAATCATAGAGAGGCCGTTCAACAGCTTCGCCATTGATAAGTTTTGCCAGGTGTTCGTTAAATAACGGCAGATCAATAGCCTCAATGCTTTCAAAATCAAAATTCCCTTCCTTATCCACGGGAGTCGCATCGCGATCAATAAAGTAATCGTCCATAGAAATCGTCAGGGGCTTTAACCCCAAAGCGCGCAGCTCTATTGCCAACCGCCTGGCAAAAGTAGTTTTACCAGAGGAGGAAGGCCCTGCAATAAGCAAAAGCTTCACCTTAGGGAAAGTAGCAAAGATCTCATCACAAATGGAATGAAGCATCCGCTGCTGCATGCTTTCCGCGATGAGTACAAGGTCGTTATAGGTATTGTTGTCGATGCTTTTATTGATCCCTAAAACAGTATCCACGCCCAATAGCCTTCCCCAGTCGTTATAACTTTTTAGGATTGCCTGTAAGCGTTTGGGTTCCTGAGGTGAAGTGGGCTGGAATCCGGTATCACGCGGGTTGGGCACTGCCAAAATAAATCCTTGATCAAAACCATAGAGTTTAAAAGCGGACAAATAAGAAGTATTCACCGCCATTAAACCGTACAGGCATTCTGCCTCTTCCATACAACGATAAACGGTTACATGGGTGACACTTGAATTCCGTAGCAGTTGACTTTTATGTTCCATGCCGTTTTCCGAAAAGAAATCAATGGCTTCCCATTTTTCCATCTCGCAACGGGAGATGGGGATGGCGGCCTGAACCAGCCGGTTCATCTCCTCTTCCAGAATGGACCAATTGGCGTTTCCCAGGAGCTTTTCACCGCGCAGCTCACAGTAGAGACCTTTATCCAAACTATGGAGAACATAAAGCTTGTGTTGGGGATAGCACCGGCGGGCTGCAATATAAAGCAGGAATGAAACGCTCCGTTTATGGATCAAACTGCCAAAATGACCGGTATAATCCAGCCAGATGACTCGGCAGTTTTTCCGCAGCCGAAAGGACATCTCCCGGGGAACGTTATCCACTAAAGCGGCAATGGGTAAAGGGTCTCGGGATGGTACATAGGATAGTGCTTCTTCCAGGGTAATATCCTGTGGGATGGTATAGCTTTCACCGTTGCAGGTGAGGGATATTTGTTTGTGATGTGACATAGCAGCCTCCTTCCCCTTTGATGTGTGTGATATCTAAATCAAGTTTTCCGGATTCAAAGGCAAGAGTTCTTTGGCAACGAACAAGCCGTCTTTCCGGATCAGCCGTCCGTCCAGATAAATTTCACCGCCGCCATAGGCTTGGGTCTGGATATGAACCAGATCCCAGTGAATAACAGATTCATTGCCATTCGGCGCTTCATCATAGCAGGCGCCGGGGGTAAAATGGAAGCTTCCCATGATTTTTTCATCAAAAAGAGTATCGTTAATGGGCTTTAAGATATAGGGATTAACGCCGAAAGCGAATTCACCGATATAGCGGGCGCCCTCATCCCGATCCAAGATTTCGTTGAGCCGGGTAGTGTTGGCACCGGCGGTAGCTTCCACGATGCGGCCATTTTCAAAGCGGAAATGAATATTTTCAAAAGTGATTCCTTCATTGATGGAAGGTGTATTGTAGGTGATATTACCGTTTACGGAGTCACGCACAGGAGCGGTGTAGACTTCGCCGTCCGGGATATTGAAGGCACCGGCACACTTGATGGCGGGGATCCCGGCAATGGAGAAGGCAAGGTCAAGTCCAGGGCCGACCAGGCGAACTTCTTCGCTCTTGTTTAAAAGCTCCACCAGTGGCTCCATGGCCCGGGACATTTTAGCATAATCTAAATTACAGACACGGAAATAAAAATCTTCAAAATCATCGGTGGTCATTGCGGCCATCTGCGCCATGGAATCATTAGGATAGCGCAATACTACCCACTTGGTCTTGGGAACCCGGATCTCATGATGCACTTTGTGCATCCATAGGTGGTCATAAAGGCTTAATTTATCCGCCGGCACATTGGCGAGATCAAAAATATTGTCGCGGGCACGGACGGCAATATAGGCGTCCATCTCTGACATTCTGGTGCATTCCCATCGGGCAATGGCATCCAGTTGTTCCGGGATAGTCCGCTTCAAGAGCGTATTGAGAACGTCACCGTGTTTAATATCAACAAAAGGGATGGCGCCCGCATCATAGGCGGCATTGATTAAAGCCCTGGTCAAGGGCAATTCGAAACCAATAGTCTCAATGAGGACTTTTTCTCCCGGCTTCAATGCGGTAGAGTAATTGACAAGGTTTTTGGCCAGTGTGGCAATGCGGGGATCCTGCATGGAACAGACCTTCTTTCTGGTTTTTATATATTTTTAGAAGCAAATAGGCATTTTATTCTACTGCCTATTATATACCCAAAAGGGTTGAAATTATTTAAAAATTAATTGTTATATTAAAAAGATCAAAGCTGCGGGTACTATGCCGATGATTGCGCCCATAATTACATCAGAAGGATAATGTTGTCCCATATAGATCCTGGAAAAAGCCACTAAAAGAACAACAAAGGCAAGGTATGGCGCGGACTGTGGAATGCAGAAAGCGGTTGTGGCGCACCAAGAGGTAACGGCGGCCGTATGTGCCGAGGGAAAAGAAGGATCGAAAAAAGAAGGCCGCAAATCGGAGAGCGTATCCGGCAGGGCCAGATGTGGCCGCATCCGTTTACCAAGATGCTTGATACCATGGGTGAGGAACTGACTGATAAACATAGATAAAAACAAAGTCGTGCCATGTACCTTTGGCACAACAATAGTGAGAAGAAAAAAAATGATAACAGAAAAGCCGGCACTTCCCAAAAGGGTACACCAAGGCATAACAATATCTAAAAAAACGGAGTGACATCTTTGGTTGATGAAGCGGAAAATCTTTATGTCCAACTGCAATAATTTATTCATGAAGTTCTCCTAACAAAATGGGCTGAGATTACCAGGATTTCCAATTCATTATATCATGTTATTTTTTTGCGTTAAAGAGGCGATTTATTCATGAGGCCGCAGAAAAGCCATGAAATGTCTTATGTGCTGCCAGGAAATTCTATAGCAAAATGAAGTAAAAAGAGTTAAAATAATAATTGAGTATGAAAATGGGGGGTCAATTGTGAGTTTAGTAAAAGCGGAAGTCTTTGTGGTATTTCTATTTTCGAATATGCAGAATGTGATTGCCGGTGAAAAGGCTTTGCTGTTGGCGGAGGTGCCCTGTTTGGTCATGCCGTTGCCTTCAGCTTTATCTGCCAGCTGCGGGCTGGCCATTAAGATATTCCCTGAGGATATGCTGCGTACGTTGAATCTTTTTATGGCTTCCGGCATTACCCCCGCCAAATTATACCAGGGGTCGCGTGAGAATCATGAGACCCATTTTGAGGAGATAGGATTGCCTGCCCAGGAGCAAGGCGGATTGGCAGAGAGCGCGTGGGGCAAATGAAAACAAAGTTGATAAAAAAGCCGGAAACAAAACAGAAAAACAAGTGGACAACAGTACTCTTTGTTGCCATTTTATGTGTAAGCATCGTTTATATTATCTGGTCGGGGAGCGCTCAAGCTGCCGGTAATATTGAGGTTTGGGTTAACGGAAGCGCACTTGTTATGGATGTACCGCCGCGGCTGGAGGACAATCGTACCTTGATCCCGCTGCGTGCCTGTGCCGAGGCCTTGGATGCACAGGTGGATTATGATGCCGCTACAAGCCGGATTACCATACAAAATAACAGGTTGCTTTTGATCATGACCTTAAATTCAAGACATGCCGCTTTAAACGGCTCCGCTATCCTTCTGGATGTGCCGGCAAAAACCTACAATGGCCGTACCCTGGTGCCCCTGCGTTTTGTGGGAGAGGCTTTCCAGGCGCAGGTCAATTGGATTGGTTCTTTAAATATGGTACAGATCACCACGTCTCCCCAGACGGAGTTAGGGACTATCACGGGGGACAGGACACAAGAGACAAAATTTTTGGAGCTTTGTAATGAAGCCCGAGCCGCGGAAGGTCTTGAGCCTTTGGTTTGGGTGGAAGAATTATCGCAGATGGGGCGACGCCAATGTAAAGACATGGGCACGAACGACTTTTTTAGCCATCAATCCGCAAGCTTCGGCAATACGGCGCAACGGGCGAGCCGCGCAGGCCTGCCTCCGGTGGCCGAAAATATTGCCGCCGGCTATGGCAATGTGCAGGAAGTTTTTGATGCCTGGATGGCTTCATCGGAACACCGGGCCAATATTATGAATCCCTTGTGCCACTTTTTAGGAGTCGGAATCTGGCAAAGAGAGGACGGCACTTGGTATGCGGCGGCGGAATTTGTCAATTCCCGGGCCTTTCTGATAAAGTCCCGGCCCTTGATTACCGGAGCTAACAGCGTTACCATCAAAGGTTATAGTCTGGATAGCCAGGCTCAATTATGCCTTTATTATTTAATGAATAACGATAACAGTCGTTATTCCGCCAAAAGAAGTATTTCAGCTGTTACCGAGGAACATGTATTTAACGCTACCGTTACTCTGGATCAAGTGGGGAGTTATGCTTTACAAGCAGATGAGGATATTCTTTATATGGTACGACAATAAAACTGTGCGCCAATATAAAACAATTTTGTGTTTTCCTTGTGAGCTTATATATCAGGCAGGAGCTTCGTCTCTCTTTGAAGAATTAATTATAAATTAAGGTAATTATTTTTGGTAGATTATGCAGTCGTTTCAATGAAGTCGGTAATATTTCAACGCAGGAGGAGGATGGATAAATGCAACTTGCTTTTTTCCTTATTCCCAAAAGTGAAATTGTATGGCTTTTCGACAGCAGTACCTTGAGACAGGCGATGGAAAGGATGGAGAGGCATGGCTACACAGCGGTTCCTGTTTTAGATGCGGAAGGGAAATATACTTTTACCATTACGGCCGCAGACTTATTGTGGGAGATTAAGAATAAACCCGGCTTTACCTTTGCAGACGCTGAACAGATCAGATTGCGGGATATCCCCCGTTCCAAAGAGGTGCAGGCCGTCAACATTGGAGAAAAGATGAGCCGGTTGCTTTTGCGGGCTACCGAGCAGAACTTTATTCCCGTGGTTGACGATTATGGTACCTTTATCGGCATCGTAAGACGGCGGGAAATTATGGAATATTGTATTGGTATCTTCCCTGAAGAGCAAGAAGAAGAATGATTGACTGAACTGATGGAAATAGGGAGAGCAATAATGCACAGGGCGAGGCGTTTCAAGCCTCCGATGTGTGATGCAAATAAAATTTATGTGGCAGAAATTATTTGGTACGAACAATCCCAAAGCGATCCTGGCCTATTGGACGGTGGCGATTGTCTGGGGGTCTACTTATTTGGGGCTGCGCACATGCGCTTTGCATATGCCACCTCTTTTAGCGGGAGGAATCCGATATACCATTGCAGGCGTCCTTCTTGTGATTCTGGTTTTGATCAGAAAACAATCCTGGCCTAATCAACCGCGGCATGTGAAAAATGCCGCTATTCAGGGGATTTGCTTTTTCCTTTTTTCCAATGGTGCATTGATATGGTCTTTACAATATATGGAAGCCGGAGTGAGTTCATTGCTTTTAACAACGACGCCCATCTTTACGGCTCTTCTGGATTCTTGTTTGCCCAATGGCCTGAAACTATCCCGCAAGGGTTGGATCGGCATGCTGGTCAGTTGTTTTGGCATATTTTTGATCTGCCGGCCCAGTATGGTTTACGGCTCGGTATCGGTCAAAGGATTGATTGGCCTCTTTGCCTCGGCAATCATTTGGGGGGTGGGCTCTTTGCTTGCCGCCAGGACGCCTGCTTCAGGCTCCCTTTGGTCAAATATTGCCATTCAGCATTTATCCGGTGGAATTGCTTTATTGGTGATAAGCCGCTTTCTTTATGGTAGCTTAGCCTTCCAAGCTGATTGGGCGGTGATCGGGTCTATCCTTTATTTGATTGTATTTGGCTCTATCGTGGGATATTCTGCTTTCATGTACCTGGTACATCACATGGCTCCCGCCAAAGCAATGACTTATACCTATATCAACCCATTGGTACCTATCGCTTTAGGCGGTGTTTTTCTAGGTGAGCATATCAGTTCCGGTATAGTTTGGGGAGGTATCGTTACCTTGTTTGGCGTGACCTTAGTGCAGAGTGCCCGTACTTATCATACAAAACAAGCAGGCTTCAAGAAAAAGGCAGTATAACTGTTAAAAGTTTTGGTAAAATAAAAGAGGCCAAAAAAATACTTGCAAAAAACTTTGAAAAAGGTTAAAATACAAAGGTCGCAGTAAAACTGCGCACCATGGAGAGATGGCCGAGTTGGTCGAAGGTGCATGACTGGAAATCATGTGTACGGGAAACTGTACCTAGGGTTCGAATCCCTATCTCTCCGCCAGTGTAACAGGGGCTTTGCCGATTTGGCAAAGCCTTTTTTATTTTCGTTTTTAATGTCAATTACATCAGAATTACATTAAAATTCCGATAAAAAATAAAAGCCGCTTATTTTGCGGCTTTTTTTGTTCCTTTTTTTTCTTTGGGAAGTTGCATGATATTGTCCATTTTTTTTGCTGCACGTTTTTTTCGGTCTTGATTATCATGCAAATACATATCGGTAGTCGTAGACATTTTAGCGTGTCCAAGCATTTCCTGGATCGTTTTAATATCTGTACCGGACTCCAATTGGATTTCCGCGAAACTGTGGCGGAGATCATGGAAACGGCATTTGGTAAATCCATTGGCTTCTTGAAAGGAATTGAACCTACGGGTAAAAGTGTTAAGGTTGGGGAGTTGTCCATTTTTAGCGCAAACATAGGTTTCGATATAGCCATCCACCTTTTCACCACCGCTTTTTTGTAAGGTCTTGATGGCAATAGCCTGCTGCCGTTCTTGATGCTCCAGAAGCTCTTTGGCCAAGAATGCCGGTAATGCAACCTGCCGGCTTTTCTTTGTTTTGGTGTCCCGGTGCATGGCCCCCTTATTGCCCCTTCGGGTGTACTGGTTGGTAATCGTCACCGTATTATTTTTAAAATCGATATCGGACCAGCGCAGGCCCAAAGCTTCTCCGCGGCGGCAACCCAAGAGAAGAGAAATGAGCGCCGGAATATAACACGGGTGTAATTGGTGCTGAAGGCAAAGTAACTGTTCCCTTGCTTCGGCTGCGGACAACACGGTGGGAGTATATTCGGTTATTTCCGGCAGATCGACATACTGCCAGGGATTTATGCTGATAATTTGCATTTTGCAGGCATATTCGAAAGCCGCATGCATCACGCGGCCCAAGTACCTGATGGTGGTGTCTGTGATCTCTTTATCGTCTCTCTTTTGTGCGGTGATAACTTCCTGGCAATGGTTTACACGCACTTTCTGTACCAACATATTGCCAATGACGGCTTTTGTCTTTTCGATTTGAATTTTATAACTATCTACAGTGTTAGGAGAAAGGGAAGGCTCCTTCGCGGCGATCCAGAGATCCAACATTTCGCAAACCAGCATTTTATGAGAATCCAGGGGCGCGCCTTCCTGCTGTTTTTCAAAGTCCATTGCCCAATCTTTTGCGGCCTTCGCCGTAGGGAAGCCTGACTTGTATTTTTGCTTTTGAACGGTATTTATTCTCCAGGTGGCGCGAATGGCCCAGTTTTCTTTTCCGAGCTTTTGTGGTTTAGTAGGCACGATTTTCACTCCTTTTCTTGTAATTCAGGAGTGCTTTTGGTATACTTGTCCTGTGTCTGGGGTGCATACCAATGCGCTCCTTATCATGGACCCCTTCGGTATTCGCAGTACCGGAGGGGCTTTTTTATTAAGCTTCCCTGATCATTTTTTTAACCAAGCCAACAACTCTTATCCTTAATACATCTGCACCCTCAAAGCGGCGAGGCGGGTAATAAGGGTTTTCGCTGATTAGTTCTATCCAATCCGGTCCGTAATTAACCTTTTTTACTACGCCATCTTCGTCATCAATAGTCACTACCGCAAAACTACCGGGATCTACCGATGTCTGGCATTGGACTAAGAGAAGATCGTTTTCGATAAATTTAGGACACATGGAATCACCTTTTACCCGTAGGAAAATATAGTTTTCTTCAGGCACGATCCATGATTTACTTATAGGTTCGTACCCTTCGATATCTTCTTCCGTGTAGCATCCGCGGCCGGCAGCCACCCGGCCTACAATGGGGATATTGACTACCGCCCCTACGGGGATAGCGTTTTTAGGGAGATTCGATTCTTCTATTCCCATAATAAACGAGGGAGACACTTTTAAAGCTTTTGCCAGTAATGCAATTTTGTCCCTTTTCATATTTTCAATGTCGCCGGTTTCCCACTTTCTAACAGTGCTTTTGCCGACGCCGACAATTTCTCCTACTTCTTCAAGGGTTAAACCAAGTTCCTTACGGCGCTCAGCCAATTTATCTTTTATTTCCATTATTATACCCTCCTACGGATTCATTGTATATCAAGAGTGTCATTTATGCAACATTTTTTTGAAAAGCGACTTTAAAAGTGTCCTAAAGGGGTTGACAACCAAAGCAAGAATGCTATAATAAAAGTATCTTAAAAGACACTTTCGGACAAAGGAGGATAGCACTAATGAAATATAATCGTTTAAGAGCACAATTGGTCCTGCAAGGAAAAAACATGAACGAGTTTGCATCTGCTCTTGGGATTAGCAAGTCAGCACTGTCTCGCAAAATGAACGGGAAAACCGAGTTCAAAAGAAAAGAGATAAGCAGGGCAATGCAATATCTGCAATTAGATGATCCAGGGCCAATTTTTTTTAATGAAGAAGTGTCCTAAAGGAAACAAATCGGTATAGAAAGGAGGTACGTGCAATGTTAGAAATTCTGACAGTCAAAGAGGTTGTGGAACGTTATCGGGTAGGCCGGTACACCGTAGACGCTGCCATACACTGCGGGGCTTTAAAGGCCCAAAGACCAAATCGCAGACAGTTTCTGATCCGCAGTGATGATGCAGAGGAATGGTTTCAAGCTTCACAATATGATCCGCCTGCAAAGCAGCCAGGATTGTTAAAAAGAAAGAAAGTAATTTGATTTTGGAATGTAGTCAAGCCCAATGACCAAAGAAAGGGCGGTGTAATTTACTTAATATCTTTTTACTTAACTGCTTGCAAGATAGCATTTGCTAAAGCCACTAGGATATCAACACCATTACCTTTGTTTTCTAGTAGAGGTGCTACCGGTTTTCCGTCTTTGGGGAAAAACTCATGCATGCAGTTGTAGGGAATGTTTAGTAAATCCATTAAAAAATACTGGTCGTCTTGGGTCCAAGGCATTTTAGCAGTCATGCGAGAGCAGATATAAGAACGGGACTTCTTCATCAGCTCGCAAAGATACTCCTGATCAATGTCCGCTTCATGTAAGCTGTCCGTAGTAAATTAAAAGGTTTGTCAATTTTAACTCCTTTTTAAAGACTTAGATTAAACATAACAGAAAGGGAGGTGATCTCTTGATCACTCAGAAAGACCTTGACGCTCTGATCGATTGGAAAGACGACCTTTTCCGACAAATCGGGAGGGATGCACAGACCTATAGCTGGGATACTTATTCGGTTACCTTGCAGGCGGCAAGGGTGATGTTGTTGCAAAGGGTGATTGATGACAAATTGGAAGAGGAGGCCACGCCATGACGGAACTGGAGGTCAAACAAGCAATCAGGCGCCGCATGAGAGCTTTGCGGCGAGAATCGGACATAAGATTTATCATGACCCTGGTGGGATGGACATGCTTTATCATGGGTTTCCTGGTGGGGGTGAGCATATGAATCCTAAGAAATTCATTTGTATGGAAATAGAAAAAGCCGCCCAATCTGTTAGCGCAGATGTAGGCGGCGGGCTGCCAAAGCAGCGATTAAATCAACTAAATCCATCATATCACGGGATAGGAGGACTGTCAATGCGTGGAATGACAAGAGCATTAGATAACCTGGGCCGGATCGTGATCCCCAAGGAGATCCAGACCGCTTACCATATCGAACCGGAAGACTTGATGCAGATCGAGGTGGTGTCCAACGGCATTCTTTTGAAGCCTGCCAAGACGACGTGCGTGGTCTGCGGCAGCAGCAAGGGCATCCTGACGGCGGCCGATGTCGGCATTTGCCGGTGATGTGCCGCGAAGCTGGCGGAATTGGCCCAAGAGAAAGAACCGGAGGCGGTGAACGATGGCCCTGATCTGTAAATACGGTGGGGAATGTACAGGCTGCATGACGTGCCAGGATGAGAAGGAAGCGCCGGAGGACCGGCGGGAAGCCTATTGGGATGAAAACAGGGAGGAATAACCATGGAACGTCAAGAGTGGCTGGAACTTCGGCGCGGGTCGATAGGCGGTTCAGACGCAGCGGCTATTATGGGGTTAAACCCTTGGTCTACGCCGTATACGGTCTGGGCGGACAAGACCGGCCGGCTGCCGGAGAAACCGGATAACGAGGCCATGCGGCAGGGCAGGGATCTGGAGCAATATGTGGCTGAGCGTTTCACCGAAGCCACAGGTAAGAGGTGCCGCCGCAAGACGGCTATGTTACGGAACCCGGCTTATCCCTTCGCCCATGCCAATATCGACCGCTGGATCGTGGGGGAGAACGCGGGGCTGGAGTGTAAGACCACCAGCATTCTTAATCTTAAAAGGTTCAAGAACGGCGAATATCCGGAAAGCCATTACTGCCAGTGTGTCCACTATATGGCCGTCACTGGTGCCGATCGCTGGTATTTGGCGGTCTTGGTCTTGAACCAAGGGTTCTATCATTATGTGATCGAGCGGGACGAGGCGGAGATCACCGCGCTCATGAAGGCGGAAAAAGAGTTCTGGCGCTATGTGGAAGAGGACGCGCCGCCGCCTGTAGACGGCCTGCCGGCCACGTCGGAAGCCTTGGCTACCATTTATGCCGATAGCATCGATAACCTGACGCCGGTGGAGCTCTTTGGCCGTGAAAAGGTGATCCGGGAATACCTGGAGATCAAGGATTCCATGAAGGATCTGGAGCAGAGAAAAGAGCTGTGTGAGCAGCAGTTAAAGGCAGACCTGGGAGAAGAAGAGCTGGGCCAATGCGGCAATTACCTGGTAAAGTGGAAGAAGCAGACCAGGAGCAACTTTGATGTGAAGGCCTTTGCCAAGGAGAACCCCGGTATCGGGTTAGAGGATTATTATAACGTCGCGAGCTTCAGGAAATTCGAAGTGAAAGAGAGGAAAGAGGCATGAATACCATTCAAAAAGCGGCGGAAGCCAATAAGGCTATGACGGAGAAAAAGCCGCCTAAGACCATGCAAGACTATATCAAATCCATGGAAAAGGAGATTGCCAAGGCCCTACCTTCCGTAATCACGCCGGAACGGTTCACCAGGATCACCCTATCGGCCTTGTCCGCCAATCCGCAGCTGGCGCATACCACGCCCCAGAGCTTTTTGGGCGCCATGATGCAGGCGGCGCAGCTTGGCCTGGAACCAAACACGCCCCTGGGACAAGCCTGGCTGATCCCGTATAAAAATAAAGGCATCCTGGAATGCCAGTTTCAGCTGGGGTATAAGGGCCTCATCGATCTTGCCTACCGCAGCGGAGAGGTCAGCATCATTCAGGCCCATACGGTGTATGAAAACGATGTCTTTGAATTTGAATACGGCCTACATGCGGACCTAAAACACGTACCGGCAAAAATAAACCGTGGAGATCCGGTCTGGTTCTATGGCATGTTTAAGACCAAGGATGGCGGCTACGGCTTCCAGGTGGCCAGCGTGGAAGATGTTAGGCACCACGCCCAAAAGTACAGCCAGAGCTACAACAGCGCCTATAGCCCCTGGACCAAGAACTTTGAGGAAATGGGCAAGAAGACGGTGTTGAAGGCAACTTTGAAATATGCCCCCTTGAAGTCCGATTTTGTTCGCATCGCACTTACTGCCGATGAGGGTATTAAGAAGGAGCTTTCCGAGGATATGTACGCCGTTCCTGACAGCTTCATTGACGCGGAATATACCGTGGTGGATGAAGAGACAGGCGAGATCATCCGGCCAGGTCAGGAAGAAGACGGCCATAGCAGCGTGGCCCCGGCGACCATAAGCTGACAACATAGAAGGATTCAGGCCATAGGGGCGGCTCAGCCGGGATGCCGCCCTGAAGAATTGTAGATCAAAAGGAGGTAAGCAATTATGAGCGATGGGCTTTTTATAAATTTTGAAGAGCAGCACAGCAAAATGGAGAAGCTTTGCGATAAGAACCATCTGGAATTTTCTTTACTTAAGGAGAGTTTTCCGATCATCATGACCATCAGCCCGATATGGGAAGAAGCCGCCCAGGAAAAGCTGGAGTTTCAGAATATGGAAGAGCCTTGTCCCGCGAAGACGGATCCCGAGGCGACGATCAAGTTTATCTTTGGAGAAGAATTGACCATCAGCACCGCCAATGACTTTTTGATTGACGAGGCGCTGTTCGGTAAGATCAAGAACATTGCCAAAAAGATGCATTACGCTTATCTTCAGCTTTATTTCGCCCATAAAAAAGAAATGAATCAATTATCGGTATAAGCCTTTGTGAACCCAATGGCCGCCGGCGGGCCGCTATTTGCCCGCTTGGTTGATCCCGGCAATAGGCGGCATGAAGATATAAACATGAAGTGTTGTTGAATCAAGCCGGGCTGGGGCGGTGCGCCGGGACGCCGCCCTGTGTAATATGAGGAGAGGAGGAATAGGATGGCAGGCCGTCCTCCCAAAGAGCGTATTGATTATGCAGGGTGGTCGGTTGATATATTTGACAGTGATACAAAGATAGACAAACTGCTGGATGCCCATGGATGGGTCGGTTTCGGCATTTATTTCTATCTTTGCCAAAGGGCTTACGGCTCAAAAGGATATTACTACCCGTGGGGCTTCGCCGATAGTGCAACGACCGCAAGGAAGATGGGCGGTGGCGTAGGTTCCGGTACAGTTGAAGAAGCTGTCGGTTACTGCTTACAAATTGGTCTTTTTGATAAAGGGCTGTTTGATAGGTGGCAAATCTTAACGAGCAGAGGTATTCAAAAGAGATATTACGCAGTCATTGCTGACCGCGCTTGTAAGTCCGTTATAGGGGAATTCTGGCTTTTGGACAAAAAAGATAGTCCAGGGCTTGATTACGTTACCCTAAAATCGAATTATCAGCCGGAAAATACCAATTATGACCCCCCGAAATTGAATTACGCTCCACAAAAGAAAAGTAAAGTAAAGAAAAGAAAAGTAAATAATACTACCCCTACTCCTCCAGAAGAAAAAACCGGTGGCGGTGGTGGTGTTGGTAAGCTGGTTGAAATTTGGGAGAAGATCAACGCCCGGCCCTTAAGCCCCTACGAGTGCGAGGAAATCCCCGATCTCCTGGATACTTATTCAGCGGCGTGGGTGGAAGAAGCCATGAAGATCGCGGCAGACAACGGAAGCCGCAACTTGGGTTATGTGAAGGCTATCCTACAAAGGTGGCAGACGGAAGGCCGGGACAAGCCAAAAGAGAAGGGTAAGCCAAAGGCGGCGGAAGATCATTTTCCCAGGTTAGAAGACATATATCGGGCTGAAATGGCGGAGCAGGCGAAAGAGAAAGCCAAGATGGAGGCGGAAGGCCGTGCCACATAATGAGGATGCATTATTTGCCGAACAGCAGGTAACGGCTGGAATATTAACCGGAGCAAAAGAAGCGGATCAAGTATTTACCCTCCTGGACGGCAGTGATTTTATGAACCTGGCCTACCGGGACATCTTTCTTGCGGCCAGGGCAGAATACATAGAAAAAGGCCGGTATGACACAGGCAAGCTGCTTGACGGCGAAGGCGTCCTTGATGCTTTTCTGGAGCTGAATCAATCGACAATCATGTGTCTGGATATCGTTACTTTTGCCAAGCGCATGAAGATTTATAGCCGGGAGCGCCGGATCAAAAGCAGGCTGAACCAAGTGCTGGCGGCAGACGCGGACGGTATATTGACAGAGCTGCAAGCAGCAGCCGAGGATGAAGGCGATAAAGTAAGCCGGGATTATAAAGGCATGGCGGAAGCTCAAATGGAAGCCGTATTGCAGGAGATTGAGGGAACCTCCGACAGCGGCAGGATCTTAACAGGTTACCGTATGATCGATTTTGCCACAGGAGGTTTACGGCAAGGAAATATATCTGCCTGGGGCGCCAAGCCGAGCACGGGCAAGACGGCACTATTGCTAAATATCCTGCTCCGTAACGCCAAGGCCGGAAAGAAAACAGCGTTTTTTTCTTTAGAAATGAGTACGACACAGCTATGGGAACGGATTTTATCTAACTCTTGCGGGATCAACTACGGTCAGATTAATAAAAAAACTCTGCCGGAAATACAACTTCGGCAGTATAAAAATAGGCTAATAGAGCTGGCAAAAGGCGGCAACATTTACCTGTTTGACGATGTTTTCACAGTGGAGGAGCAAGGCAGTATCTTGTATGAGCTGAAGCCGGATTTTGCTGTCATTGACTATGTGCAATTGGTACGCACGATCCAAAAGGCCAATAGCCGTAACGAGGAGCTGGCGAACATCGTTTCCCGGTACAAACAATTTGCCCGGAAAATAAATTGCCATATCAGCATATTATCCCAATTTAACCGGGTGGGTACGGCGAACCGGCAAGGAGACGGGCCCTCCATGTTCAACCTGAAAGACAGCGGCAGCATCGAAGACGGCAGCGATTACATCTTTCTGCTCAGCAGGCCGTCGGTGGACAACCCGGCGGAGCCCTCTGAAGCAACGAGGATCAAGTTACAAAAGAATAAGTTTGGCATTGTTGGAAATTGTGATTTGTATTTTGATGGAAAATATCAGCGGTTTTGCGATGTGGCGCAGGATGAGGATCTACCCTGGCCGGAAAGGAAGGATATCGATGGATAGTCAAGAGCAGTTTCTTGAGTATGTTTTTAAGCAAGCGGCCAAAGCTCCCAAACGAGACTATCACGTTTATGAAGATCTAAAACATAAGATCACAGCCTTAAACCTTCCTCCGGATCTATATGAAAAGGCGATTAGCAGGCTGACAAATATACTTTGGGTATAGGGAGGTAATATAGATGACTGAGATCACATTGGTAGTTTACGGCGAGCCGGTTGCCCAGGGCAGGCCGAAGTTCAGCACGGCCGGTGGTTTCGTACGGGCTTATGATCCGGCCAAGAGCCGGGACTATAAGGATTACATAAAGCTGGCTGCGGCAAACCAGATGCAGGGGAAAACTCCTCTGGAGGGGCCCTTGGAATTAAGCGTGAGGATATACCGGCCTATTCCTTCCGGCATGAGCAAGAAGCGGGCTGCCGCCGCCGAGAGAGGGGAGATCAGGCCCACCACAAAGCCGGATCTGGATAATTACCTCAAGGCCATCAAAGACGCCCTGAAGGGGATCTGCTGGCGTGACGATAGCCAGGTGGTGGCTTACCGGGAACCATTTGGGAAGTATTATTCTGCCAAGCCCAGGGTTGAGGTGGATGTGTTTGAAGGGACAAATGAATTGGTTAAAACACCTTTGGCGCCGGATTGGGCACAGGAAAGTATCTTTTAGGAGGCATAATATGCGAATCAATAAAAATCCTTATGCAGTATTGTTGAACCAAAGCGAAAAAGAACTTATTGACAGCATATTCAAGATGGTTGAGGGCATTCCCCTGGACCGCTTGAAAGAAATCTGTAATGCGGAGAGGGATGGGCGAGTATTCGTGTTGCCGGAAACAGGCAAAGAATCAGAATCCTGTTCAAGAGGGGGAAAAGCGCAATGCCCAAAACATATTTTTGTCCATATTACAAATATGACAATAAACGATCCTTATGTTGTGAAGGCGGGCATCTGGATTTTTATTCCGCCAAGCAAAAATCTGAATACATAGCGCGATATTGTGCAAATTTGTCTGGCTATAAATACTGCACGCTGGCGTCATCCTTGGAACGGCTCTATGAGCAAGAAAACCCCGGATAATAAAAAGGCTGCTTTTTTGAGCAGTCTTCTTTGTATGTTTTGGCATATGTTTTGACGTTTTCTCTCTATTTAAATGGTAAGTTGAGTAAAAAGAAGGGAGGAATGAGAGGCAATGATTGAGCTTACGGTAAAACAACAAGTCTTTGTAAATGAATATCTGATCGATCTAAACGGCAGGCAGGCAGCGATCCGGGCAGGATATGCACCACGAAGTGCAGACCAGCAGGCGGCAAGGCTGATGGCAAATGTTAAGGTTCGCGCGTATATAGACAGAGCCCTGGCAGAGCGTAGCCGACGCACAGGCGTTAATGCTGATCGGGTAGTACGGGAATTAGCGCGCATTGCATTTCTCAATCCTCCCGATGTTGTTGATGCTTTTGATGCTACGATCAGAGACGATGCAACACGGGATGACACAGCGGCCATATCATCTGTCAAAGTCAAGTGTATCCCTACGGAAGATGGGGTTATTGTAGAGCGAGAAGTTAAGTTTGCAGATAAGGTCAAAGCATTGGAGTTGCTCATGAAACATTTGGGGATGCTGGGTGATAGAGATAAGGCCGGAAACAGCAGAGCACCTGGGGATCATACCGAAACAGGCGTTGTTATATTGCCGGAAGTTGATGCTTTACCCTCTGAGCCTATTGGCGGTGATGAGAATGGCTAGAGTGATCGTGCAGGATAAAAAGAAACGGAAAGTACCTGTCTAATAATAATTAGGCAGGTACTTTTTGTATAGGATTTGTCTATTTCTTCTCTGATTATGCCAATAACACTTAAAAAATGAGAAAGGGTAATAGCAATTCAAATGAATCGTTATGTATTATTTATCTTGACTTCTTTGTCCTTCATACCGCCTTTATCGGAAAACAACTATAATAAAAATACCGGTCCGGCAAATAAACTGGCGGTATGTAATCTGAAACAGATAGTCGCCATGGCAATCTACCATAATAGAAGTAAGATTGGATTATAGTGATTGGATGGATGAAAAAGGCGACAATCCCTATAGAAACTGTTTGTGACAGCATTTATGGGGGCCCTAGATACACCATAGGCAAAAGGTAGGCTGATATTGGGTTGATATTTATAAGAAAATCGAAAAGTAAATAAAAGTGTCGGTTAAGACGGTTTTTCTAAGAACAATATTTTATCGAGCGGGCATGCGCAGACATCAACGACGGCAAATATCTATTCGCATGCCATAAAAACTGCAGATGAGATGGCTGCTGGGGTGTTGGAAGATATTTTGAAGCCGAAAGCAATATGAAAATTGAAGCACAGTAATATTGCAAGACTTTATTTAGTCAAAATTTAAAAAGAAGGTATTAGAGGTGACTGTTCGCTATCCTTGTTGTGCAAAGGCATAATATGTAGATAATAAATCGGCATTGTGTGCCCAATGACATAACATTAGATTCTATGATAAACTACAAATGAAAATAGTATTTGACAAAATCAAATAATCATTTGAATAAGGAGAGATAAATGTACAGGGATATAGTAATCAAAGTTGGGGCTGACCCCTTTCCTCCATATCAATATTATGCAGAAGATGGGACTTTGCGCGGCGTTGACTATGACATGGTAAAAAAATCCTTTGATTATCTGGGGTTACGTAGTGAGTACATAATTAAGGAATGGAGCGAGATACAGCAAATGTTGGAAAGAAGAGAATTGGACGTTGCTTTTCAAGTGCAACCCACGCCGGAGCGTCTTCGACGTTTTCAGTTTTCCCGTCTGTTACGCAATGCGGAAACTCAAGTGTTGTGTACTGATAAAAGCTTAGGAATCAATAGCTATCATGACATTGCCGATCGTGAATTAAGTTTGGGCATTGTCGAAGGATATACTAATTGTTATGAAATAGACCATTTGCCACCGAACCTTAAACATGTTTATGCCAGTGCGGATACATTACTACGTGCTATTACTGATCAGGAAGTGGATGTTGGTGTATTTGATAAGGGGGTCAAGGAATTTCTGGTGGAAAAACATGGTATCGAAGGTCTCTATGTAATAGAGCCGCTGACTTTTATCAGACCATTACATGTTATTTTTCATAGTGCTGCTTTAAAAGATATGTTTGATAGAGCATTAGAAAAGATTCAAAAGCCCCCATTTTGTTATATATAGCATGAAGCAAATTATCTAAGTGCCAATGGATGAGCTTATTGATTGCATGATTGTCATAGGCGGCAAGTTATGGCTTTAAGTATGAAAAGTTACTGTAATCGGAATGGTTAAGGTTAAGATACTACCAAATGAGCTTGGTCTTGGTACCTCCAAAAAACCAGTGGGAAATAGAGCTGTAAAAATATCAAAGGGATGTATTTGGGGGATAACAAGGAAGGAGGTGTTTTAGTTTATTTGCCTCTGGTAGAAGCTGCTGAAAATATGGTGATGTATCTGGAAATTCAGTAGTTGTTAGAAGGCTAAAAGATGACTTCTTGATAATTTGCCCTCAAATATTTTGCGTGATTTATAAAACTTTTATGGTCGGTGAAATCAGCTATATGCCAACCGAACACTGCCATAACATCAAGAAGCAATTCCAAGCATGTTTTTCGGTTCAATACGCTGGTAAAGTAATACCGAGAAGAACAATCCGGAATGATTTTGGGGAGGTGTTTTAATGAGTCAGCAATCAGGCATGATTTATGATGTGGATCAGAAGATGCAGGCAAAAAAATTAATTTTGTATGGAGTACAGTGGGCTTTATTTATGGTGTATGGTATTATTTGGGCATATTCCATTATTGGAGTAGGCACAAATATGCAAACAGAGGATTTAACGATTTTTATTACCAATGTGGTATTTACCATGGGTGTGTCAACTCTGATTCAAGCATCGGCTGGGCATCGGCTGGGCGCAATGTCGGCTCCCAGTGCAGTAACGCTTTTGGCCGTGTTGTCCGTAGTTTCCTTGGCAGGTAGAGAATATGGTTTTCAGGCCTACAATGCTTTTATCATTGCAGGTATTATTGTCGCCGTTTTGGGTTATGTTGGTATTATTGGATATATCCGTAAGGTTTGGACTCCGTTGGTTCTAGGTAGTATGATTATGTCATTGGGCTTGTCCGTAATGGCGTTGGCCGCATCTTCCTTGGCGGCGCAAGGTAGCGGCTGGCCCTTTATCATGGGCATTTTGTTGGCCCTGTTGTGCGGCTGGCTTTCTGTGAAAGGGAAAGGTATTTTAGCAACCTTGCCGGCTTTGTTCGTCTTGGTCATTGGCTACATTATTTTCATTGCTACGGGGAATTTTGACTGGACTATAGCCACAAATATGCCAGTATTTACTTATCCTCATCCATTCCCCTATGGTTTTTCTATGCCTCCAATAGAGCTGTTGGTAATGATGACAATTGTGGCACTGTTCAATGCTATGCTCTGCTATGGGAATGTACAAGGTATCGCTGCTACGGTGGGTAAAGATGTGGATTCAAAGCAGATTCGTAAAGTATTTGCCGTACACGGGCTGATTGAAACTTCAATAGGCGGTATTTTTGGCGTACCGGCCCTAGTTCCTTATTCGGAAAATATTGGTTATTCCGTATTAACACGTGTTGCCTCTCGCTATCCCATCTATGTTGCAGCTATTATTTTCATTGGATTGAGTTTTCTTGGCAAAGTGGTTGGCTTCATGGCAGCTATCCCTGCAGTTTTGGCCGGAGCGATCCTATTAGGTTTTGCTTCTCCGCTGATTGCGGTAGGCGCTAGTGTTTGGTCTGGATTAAAAAATTTCGGTACTAGGGAGACTTTTATTTGCGGTTTTTCGCTCTTTTTAGCAATGGGTCTTTCCTTCCTTAGTAGTGATTTTTGGGCCAATGTGCCGCAATGGCTGTCCACACTGTTAACCACGCCATCTTTGGCAACGATGCTCTTTGTAATTATTTTAGAGCAATTGGTTTTACGGCAACCTGCAAAAGCTTCTGCAGCAGGTACTTCACAATCTAAAAAGGAGGATGTAGTATGATTAAAGCTTTGTTTATTTCCGGCAGTAACCGTAAGGGTGGAAACTCGGATTTCCTAATGGATCAAGCGGTGATTGGTGCGCAAGAGGTGACAGCACAAGAAGTGTCAATTGAAAAGTATTATTTGCGCGGGAAAAAAATGGCCGGTTGCCTCAACTGCGGCAAATGTGCGGAACTGGGCGGTGAATGCATCATCAAAGATGATTTCCAAGAGCTACGCGACAAATGGGTAGACTCGGACGTCATTATCTATTCTGTTCCTGTATACCACATGACCATTCCCGGACAAATGAGATGCTTTATGGACCGCCTCGGCAATACTCAGTTCTCCTATTATAATATGATGGCCCCCAAGACGATGAAGGTTATTGGCGGTATCGCCCAAGGCATACATATTTTTTCAGGCCAGGAGCATACCCTCACCGATTTGATGAATCACGCCTATGTTAGTGGCGGCGTGTATGCCACAGGCGATATGTGGGAAAGCTATATCGGCGCTGGAGGCTGGACATCTAATGAAATAGACAAGGATGCCCTCAAAAAGCAATATGAAGCTGGCGACCTTGATGCTGTAACTTCCGTAAAAGCCTGCCGCACCTTAGCTAAGCGCAGTATTGAATTAGCCCTCATTATCCAAGCAGGTGCCCTGCAGTATCGGGATATCTTTGAAAGCCAAGAGATTTATGCGCCCTTTGCAAAAAGATTGCAGCAAGAAATAAAATAAATATTTTAGACATATCATGTTCGCTCGGACTGGCCATCATATTATGGCTTGCAGAGCGAACATGATATAATGTGACGAAATTAAAACCTGGGCTTTAGGAGGGGAAATAATGACTGAAACTCTTAAGAAGTCATTTAATATTATTGGCAGCAGCGTCCCGCGCGTGGACGGAACAGAGAAAGTTACTGGAGCGGCAAAATATTCCTGTGATATCAACTTCCCTAATATGCTCTATGGTAAAATGCTCCGTAGTACATGCGCTCATGCAGTGATACGATCCATTGATATCAGCAAAGCACAATGCTTGCCTGGCGTAAAAGCGGTGATTTGCCATGAAAATGTCCCCCACATCCCTTTTACTACTTGTGGTACACCCGTAGATACTGCACCATTAGACACCTATATATTCGATCACAAAGTACGTTATTATGGTGAACCTGTGGCAGCGGTGGCGGCTGTTTCAGAGGATATTGCTGAAAAAGCAATAAGCCTTATTAAGATCGAATATGATGAATTGCCTGCTGTATTTGATCCTAGAGAAGCAATTAAGCCGGGAGCGCCGATTATACAGGATAGCTTTCCGAACAATGTAACTGGTGTATTTTCTGTAGATATTGGCAATGTGAACGAAGGTTTCAAGCAGTCGGCTCAAGTATTTGAGGACGATTACTTTGTTCCTATCATCCAGCATTGCACGATGGAAACCCATGGATGTGTGGTAAAACCGGAGCCAAATAACCGGCTGACAGTATGGTCCTCCACACAGGTACCGTATCCACTACAAAGAATCTTGGCACTTTCCATAGGTGTTCCGGAGGAAAATATTACCGTTATCATGCCTTCAGTGGGTGGAGGATTTGGTAGTAAGCAAGAAATTGTAGCTGAACCTATATGTGCCCTTTTAGCTTTGCGTAGCTACTGTCCTGTAAGATTGATTTTCAACAGGGAAGAGGACATCATATCTTCTCGTACTCGGCATAGTATTTATGCCCATATCAAGACTGGCGTAAACTTAGATGGTACAATCGTTGCACGTGAGGCTACACTTTATGTTAATAATGGTGCTTATTGTTCTCATGGTTTGGCAATCCCATATATTGCAGGAACTTGCTGGTCCCATGTTTATAATGTCCCACATATTCGCTTCACCGGAAATCTGATTTATACCAATGCGCTGGTGGGCGGCGCGTACAGGGGCTTCGGGGATCCGCAGATGTTTTTTATCAATGAAAATCATTTTGATCGGATTGCAAAGAATTTGGGCATAGATCCGATAGAATTTCGCTTGAAAAACACCATTAAGTCTGGAGATGAGGATCGTGTCACCCATTGGGATTTAACTAAAATAGGACTTGATGATTGCATAAAACAAGGGGCGGAAGCTTTTGGCTGGTATCAAAACGCGAAGCAGAAGCAGGAACATGCACATGTACTGCGAGGTATTGGTATGGCCTCTTTTGCCTATTGCAGTAGTAGCATCCCCCCGGGTGCTCCTGATTCAACCGCAGCGACTATCAAGCTCAATAGTGACGGTTCGGTAACGCTGATGACAGCTTCCGTAGATATAGGACAGGGCAGTTCTACAATTTTTGCACAAATTGCTGCTGAAGAGCTTGGACTGCGCTATGAAGATGTAAAAATTGCTGAGACCAACACCGATTTTACTCCCTATGATGTAGGGACATATGGCACGCGGCAGGTGTACATCGGCGGCAGGGCGATACAGGGAGCCGCACAAGATGCCAAACGCCAGATAGACCCTATTGCTGCTCAATTATTGGGTGGTCCAGAAGATAAATTAATATATGAACAAGGTAAGATATGGCTTGCTGATCACCCGGAGCGGGTCATTACCATGGCGGACGTGAGCCATGAAGTGTATTTTGGCGGCGTACCCAAACAGGTCTTAGGTAAGTTTATGTGGAACAGCGCTGGTATCGGTCCCGCTTATGGTGCTCATTTTGCCGAAGTAGAGGTAGACCGGGATACCGGTTCCGTAAAAGTGCTTCGTGCAGTCGCCGTACATGATGCCGGGCTCGTTATTAACCCTGTTACAGCACAAGGCCAAGTAGAAGGTGGATTTGTTCAGGGGCTGAGTACTGCTTTGTTTGAAGAAATAAAACTCGACCCGGCATCAGGCTGCGTCTGTAACCCTAAGCTTAATGATTATAAACTGGCCACTGCCGCCGATATGCCAGATATTCAAGTGTTATTTGTGGAGACTCCTGCCCCGAATGGTCCTTACGGCGCGCGTGGTATTGGCGAACCATCTTTTATTCCCGCTGCGGCAGCAGTAGCGAATGCGGTATGCAATGCCATTGATACGCCTATATATTCTCTGCCTTATACTCCGGAAAAAATCCTGCAAGCTATTAAGATAAAACATTCCAGTGTAAAGGAGGCGGGAAAAAATGATTGATTTCTGTTATCAAAGACCAACTACGCTTGCGGAAGCCTTGAACCTTTTGCAGCAACCAGGTGAGCATAAAGTTTTAGCTGGTGGGACAGACCTTGTTAATCAATTAAAAGAAGGCAAAATTTTAGCGAACGATTTGGTTAGTCTCGCGTCTTTGTTTGAACTGAAAAAAATTAGCAAAACTACGCAAGGGGGGTTGCGCATTGGCGCGGCTACAACAATCAGTGATATTATTGCGTCACCTTTGGTAGCGGATTTCCAACCCACACTTCCGCTAGCGCTTGCGACTATCGGTTCAAAACAAATACGCAATCGTGCGACGCTGGGTGGAAATATATGCAATGCCTCTCCCGCAGCAGATTCTGTACCACTGTTGCTAGCCTTGGGTGCTGATGTGGAGATTACCAGTAACAGTGATATTCAACGCATGCCATTGGAACAGTTCTTTCTTGGTTGTGGCAAGACAATCTTGCAAAAAGGAGACTTGCTTACAGCTATATTGTTACCGGCCGAAGCCGGAAGAATGAAAAGTCTATATCTAAAACAAGGAGTACGGCAAAGTATGGACATTGCTGTTGCTAGTGTAGCTGTAGCCTTACTTATGGAGGGTGGTATTTGCCGGAAGGTTGGAATCGGCTTGGGATCGGTTGCATCAAGCCCTATACGCAGCCATCGTGCGGAGCAGATGCTATTATCTGCCAATGTTCCTGATTTTTCTACGATAGCTGCAGTTGCAAAGATGGAAGCCAATCCTATTAGCGATATACGTGCCAGTGATAGCTACCGCAGGGAAGTGGTAGAAGCCTTAACGAAACGTGCCATTACAATTCTTTATTCCGCTTAGCCAAAGTTGATGTCAAGTGCTTGAAAATAGGAGAGGTCAATACTCTTGTATAGAAAAACTATTTGGCCCCACCAAATTTTTTACCAGAGATGAAAAACATATTATGCAAGGAGGTGGAGAAATGGAACGTATTTTACGGTTTTATTTTAATGGTGAAGCTAAAACAATTTTAATCCATGATAATAGTATTTTACTGGATGTTATACGAGATAATCTAGGCTTTCAGGGAACTAAAAAAGCTTGTGGTTATGGAGAATGTGGTGCTTGTACCATTATTATGGACAATAAAGCGGTAAATTCCTGCATGATATTAGCGGCTGAGGCAGAGGGCAGTTATATCGAAACTGTAGAGGGTCTGATGGAAAATGGACAATTGAATCGATTACAACAAGCGTTTATTGAAGAAGGAGCAGTGCAATGTGGTTTTTGTACACCGGGAATGCTTATGTCAGCCACTGCTTTGCTTAGGGAAAATGAAAATCCAAGCGAAGAAGATATTAAGTCTGCGCTGGCTGGAAATATTTGCCGTTGTACTGGCTATAAAAAAATCGTGCGGGCAATTCAAAGCTGTGTTGATGACAAATAAAGGTTGAGGAGGAATAATATGCCTTATTCATATAGCTTGGAACTAGCGAAAGCAGTGTATAAATTAATGCATGATCAGGTGAAACTGAAAAGCGGAGAAAGTGTTTTGATTACGATTGATTCCAAAGCTGATTTTCGAGTGGCGGAGGAAATTGCCAAAGTTTCTGAAATGCTAGGGGGAAAGGTAATGCTTGCCTGGCATAGTACCCCCAAGGGATACGGGGCTTTGACCATGCCCTATTTGCCGGATCCGCTAATTGCTGGTGCCAGCCATACCGATGTTTGGATCGAACTGAACGATCAATGGTTATTGTATTCGCCGATCTGGGATGAGGCAGTAACAAACAATAGGACCAGACAGGTTATGCTGGGGGGGCTTGGTGTAGAGCGCATTGTTCGCTGTATCGGAGAAGTAGATATTGCTGCACAAAAAGAATTTCAAGATACTTTAACAGCGATGACAAAACAAGCTAAGGCAGTTCGTATCACTAATATCGCAGGCACAGATGTAAGCTTTTTGATGCATCCTCATAGACCGATTGCTAATGAGATAATGTATGATCAGCCGGGCGGTCACTTTCTGCTTGGACAGATTGGTTGGGCGCCACAAGAAGATAGCATAAATGGTATGATTGCTTTTGACGGAACTATAAGTGGTGGTGGAGAAGCGGATTTGGGTTTTTTAACAGAACCATTGTTGTATGAGGTAGAAAAGGGCAGGATCAAAAACATTTTAGGTGGAAAACAGGCTGATATTTTACGTGAATACTATAAAAAGTTAAACGACCCCAATATGTACATAGCAGCACATGTATGCTACGGTGTCAACCCCAATGCAAAGTTGGAAGGTTGCACCACGGAAGACGAAAGGGTTTGGGGCAGTACTCAATGGGGCTTTGGACATCAAGGGTCTTGTTATTCCGGAGGAGCGCCTAGAGAGGCGAAAAGCCATATCGATGGTATTTGTCTTAATTGCAGTGTATATTTAGATGGAAAGCAAATTCTCAAAGATGGTGTGTTTGTTGAACCACAATTAGAAGCTTTAGCCGAAAGGGTTGGTAAAACACCACATAAATAAACCACAGATAAAGGGGAGTTTCCTCCATCATGCGAGGTGCCCCTTTTTTTCACTTTCATTTCAAAATATCCGAGTTGGCAATGTAATAAGAGTTTTTAGGAGGCGGACCTAAAAACATCTGTGTTGATGTTTAGCAATCTGTAGCCACAAATTAAATGTGATAATAGAGGAAGATAGAACGGCACAAACTTGCCTAAATGTTATAAACAATATCGCTAATTTATATCAAGAGAAAATCTTGTGGCACATAGGGAGTAAGCACCTAGTCTTTGGCACATATCAATCATAATGAATTGTTCGGGAGACCGGTATTGCTCGATCATTATATACTGGTTTGTGCCAGCTATTATTTTGCTTATGCGGTGCCTGGTAAAAAAGGTAAAATTTACAGCATAGTAAATATCAAATCATTTAGGAAAGGTAAGTGAGATTTTATGGCAGATTATGATTTGGAAGAAAAAATCGACCTTTTTCTGGCGGCAAAAAAAGATGAAATCGTAAAAAACATTATTCGCTTGGTAAATATCGAAAGCGTCAGCGCTCCACCGGAGCAGGGCAAGCCCTTCGGTCTAGGGTGCGCCAAAGCCTTGGACGCCGCTTTGGAGATCGGGGAAAACTTAGGTTTCACATCAAAAAATTATGATTATTATTGCGGTTCGCTCCGCTATGAATCTGGTGAAGACGAGATCGGCATCTTTTCCCACTTGGATGTGGTGCCGGCGGGCAACGGTTGGACTTACGAGCCTTATCAGGCGGTAGTAGAAAACGGCTATATCATTGGCCGGGGCACCAATGACGATAAAGGGCCGGCCATGGCCGGTTTATATACTATGCTGTGCTTTAAAGAACTAGGTATTCCCTTAAAGCACAGCCTGCGCCTGGTCATGGGTTGCAGTGAAGAGGAGTGCATGGCGGATCTGCCCTATTATATCGCGGCGGAACCCAAGCTCCCTGTTTTTTCCATCGTCTCCGACGCGGAATTTCCCGTTTGCTATGCCGAAAAAGGCATTCTCAGGGTGACGGTGCAGTCCCCCAAGACGAGTGGTCGTATTGTGGAGATCAAAGGCGGGTTGGTCGCCAATATGGTGCCGGATCGGGCTTATGTTGTTCTGCAAGGCGTTTCCTTACAGGAAGCGGAGGCGGCTGTAGCACCTTATGGTTTGAAGGCGGAAGCGGCGGAGAAAGGAACCAAGATTATAGCAACAGGCAAGGCTACCCATGCCGCTTGGCCGGAAGGCTCGGAAAATGCCATTCATAAATTATGCAAAGGGCTGGCACAGGCCAGTTTGCTGACAAAAGAAGACAAAGCCGCATTGGGGAGCATCGCGGAATTCCTGGAAGATTATTACGGTGAAAGCTTGGGCATTGCCGCCGAAGATGTCGAGACCGGTAAGCTGACCCATATCGCGGGACTTTTGAGTTTACAAGAAAACGGTAGTCTGGAACTGAATTTCAATATCCGCTTCCCTATTAGTGTCAAAGCGGAAGATCTTTTGGAAACCATTGGTTCTAAAATGAGTGCGGCTCAATTTAAAGTTGTAGCCAACAGCGTTTCCTCCCCCGGATATGTGGATCCCAAGCTGCCCATCGTACAAAAAATGACCGAGATCTATAACCGTATCGCAAAAGACGATAAAAAGCCATTTTATGAAGGGGGCGCCACTTATGCCCGGCTTTTACCCAATGCCGTAGCCTACGGGCCTCACTTCCCCGGGCGCGTCCTGCCTTTTGAGGGAGGCCGGGGCAAAGAGCACATGCCGGATGAGTGCGTTTCCATTCAGAATCTCTTAGACAGCATTAAAATCTATGTCTTAGCCATCCTGGAGATCGACCGCGCTTTCTAATGCAGCTGCATTTTGACCAATCAGGATATCAATAAATATAATGAGGGATCGCTGTGAAACTGACGATAAGAAATGCCATTACCTTTGGCGGTTTGGCCGGCGCCAAGGTCATTGCCGGCCGTGACCGGCTGGATAATCCCATTAACAGCATCAGCGTTTTGGAAGTAGCCGAGTCCAAGATTGCCCATTGGGTCATCCAGAACGAATTGTATATCACCTCTTTCTATGCCATTAAAGAAGATGTGGAGATGCAGAAAGTAGTGATACAAGCCTTGGCGGATTCCGGCTGCTGCGGTCTAATCATTTGTCATATTGATATGTGGATCAAAGAAATGGACCCACAAGTGGTAGAACTTTGCAATGAACTGCATTTCCCTCTCATCATTGCCAAGTCGGAACGCTCTTATGTGGATATTTTGAATCCTATCATCGAAACCTTGATGAAGGATAAAGACCATGAAGAAGGGCAGCGTACCGACAGCTATTCCAATATTCGCAATGACTTTTTGGAATTGATCGTCAACGAGGACGATATCTATGAGGTATTCCACAATATATCCAAAAAAATAAAACGCGGCATCTCCTATTATGACATCTATTATACCTGCATCTATTCCAATAAAAGCCATGAAAAGGTCAATGAGGAGATCACCTATATCAAAGAAAACTTCAGCAGCATCAGCACCCAGTGCGCCCAGGACAGATATGCTTTATGGCAAAGTAAAGACGGCCTGCGCCTGATTTATCTGATCAAGTCTCAAAAGAGCTTTTTTGGTTTTATTGTGGTGGAGTGCTGGGAAAATCAGGTGACCCAAGAGCTTCTGGAATTGATGGAGCACCTTTGCGTTACCTGTACTTTGTTATTTAGCCGCAAAGATAAGCTCTTGGGGATCAAAGAGCGTTATCTGCAGGATTATATCGGTGACCTTTTGGTGTGGAATTTCCGCTCGGCGGAGGTGGCTATCAGCCGCGGCCAGGAGGTCGGGCTGGATATCCAGTCAAAAAACAATGCTGTGGTGGTGAATGTCAACTCCATCCAACAGGCGGCGAGCCAGGACAAAGCAAGAGAGCTGGAACGCTATGTTAAAAAATACGTTCTGCCCAATATCAGAGAGCTGATCCTTTTTTACAATAAGAGCAATGTAGTGATCTGGCGCAGCGATACCATCATTATTTTACTGGGGAATGAGAATGATACCTTGGATCTGCGGCGAATTGGCGAAAATATCGTGGAGCTTTTCAAGCTCAATGATAAATTATCAGTTTCTGTTGGTATCAGTGATTCTTTTACGAATATTACGGATATCCCCACAGCCTACAATCAGGCTTTCCAGGCGGCGATCTTAGGCCGGGAATATTACGGCGAGAATTGGGTATCGACTTATCTGGATGTCTGGTTCTATCATAAACTGCGCAATATGAAGGAAGATGCCGCCGCTGTGCCAATGTGCCAACGTTTGATTGCCCCCTTAGTGCATTATGACATGGTGCACCAGAGCAGTTTGGTGGAGACCCTGTATTGCCTCATTAACAATAATATGGATGCCGGTATCGTGTCAAAAGAACTGTATTTACACAGAAATACCCTGCTTCACCGCAAGAATAAGATCATAGAGCTGTTGGGTTATTCTCCTTTTGAAATGCCGCACCTGATTAATTTTATCTTTGTCTTTGGCATTATTGGAAAGCCTTGAAAAAAGCATTGTTGTATATAAGTTAAACGATGCACGAAGATGGTAGTCATATTATTATAGAGATGCTGTCCATAGAAAGCTGAATAAAAAAATTTGGGCGTGTGGGGTTTGTATGCTGAATGTCTTGCTTCGCCACAATTATAATACGTGTTATCTGTAAAGATGCCTGACGTTGCTTTTTAAGCAAACGATATGGTTTAAATCCTGTAAAAATCTAAACATTGACATCTAAAGAACTTTGTGCTATATTGCAAGCAATTAAATAAGAATCTTCAGGGCAGGGTGAAATTCCCTACCGGTGGTATAGCCCACGAGCCGCAAGGTATGACTTGGTGTGATTCCAAGGCCGACAGTACAGTCTGGATGAAAGAAGATGCAAACATTGTATATGGCACGAGCCGTGCTTATATTCATTGGCCATTTCTGCTCTGAAATGTTAAAACATTTCAGAGCTTTTATTTTGCCGATATAAGCGGTTGTCCGTATCTGCAACGTTTTTAAAATTGCCTTGAACGCTTTTTGTTTGAGGCATTTATTTTTTAGGAGGCAAAGCATGAATGATCTTTTCTATATGCAGCTAGCATTAGAGTTTGCGCAAAAAGGCGCTGGCTTGGTCAATCCCAACCCGATGGTTGGCGCAGTCATCGTGAAAGACGGCGAAGTGATCGGCAAAGGCTATCATGAAAAATACGGGCAGCTCCACGCGGAAAGAAACGCTTTAGCTGATTGTGTGAAATCTCCCGCCGGGGCGACGATGTATGTCACTTTAGAACCTTGCTGCCATTATGGGAAAACGCCACCATGCACGGAGGCGATCCTTAAAAGCGGCATTGCCAGGGTGGTCGTCGGATCGCAAGATCCCAATCCTTTGGTGGCAGGGAAAGGCGTAGCGATATTGCGGCAAAACGGCATAGAGGTCGTCGAAGGTGTATTAAAGGATGCGTGTGATAAGTTAAATGAGGTGTTCTTTCATTTTATTAAAACCAAAACGCCTTTTGTGGTAATGAAATATGCCATGACCATGGACGGCAAGATCGCCACCCGCGAAGGCCAATCCCAATGGATCACCGGAGAAGAGGCAAGGTGCCACGTCCATGCGTCCCGCCAAAGATATGCGGCCATCATGGTAGGGGTGGGTACCGTGATGGCTGACGATCCCTTGCTGACCTGCCGTATCGAGGGCGGCAGGGATCCCATTCGGATTATCTGTGATACCAATTTGCGCACGCCGCTTGCATCCCGTATCATAAAAACAGCAAAGGATGTAAACACTTACCTTGCCACCGCCTGCCGCGAACCTCAAAAACAGCAGCCCTTTATCGACGCCGGCTGTAAAATGCTTTGCCTGCCCAAGAAGGGAGAGCATATTGACTTAAACGAACTGGTGCGGTGGCTGGGTGAAGCAAATATCGACAGCGTTTTACTGGAAGGGGGCTCTACTTTAAATGACGCCGCATTGCAAAGCGGCATCGTCAACAAGGTGCAGGCCTATATCGCCCCAAAAATTTTCGGAGGCGTAAATGCCAAAAGTCCCGTGGGGGGCCTTGGCGTGACGGTGCCTGACGATGCTTTTCTTTTGGCGAATCAGGAAATTACGGTTTTAGGACATGATATTTTAATTGAGAGCGAGGTGATCAAAAATGTTCACGGGCATCGTTGAGGAGAAAGGTGAGGTCCGCTCCGTCCAAAAAGGCGCAAAATCCTCGGTCCTGGCCATCCGGGGCAAAGTAATTTTTGATGATTTGAAGCTGGGTGACAGCGTGGCGGTGAACGGGGTTTGCCTGACCGTCGCAGGTCTTAGCGCCAACACCTTTACGGCAGACGTGATGAGCGAGACCCTAAGCCGCAGCTCACTTGGGGATCTGAAAGCAGGCAGCCCGGTCAATTTAGAGCGCGCCCTGCCGGTGAACGGCCGTTTTGGCGGGCACATCGTATCGGGGCATATCGACGGTACCGGTACGGTATCCGCAGTCGAAAGAGACGATAACGCCGTATGGTAAGGGTATCCTCTTCTAGCTCAATCACTGTGGCAATCACTCCGCCTATGGTGATAACAGTATCTCCTGCCCGAATCGATTTATGCATTTCCTGCACCCTTTTGTGCCTCTTTTTGTTTGGGAGAACAATGAAGAAGAAGCTCATCAGAAGGATCAATAAGGCATAAATAATGATGTAGTCCATTCCCTGCATTATTTCAACATCTCTTCTGCAATTCCGGCAAACAACGCTGCACCCTCCCACATCACATCCTCATCTACATCAAACTTTGGATTGTGGTGTCCGATATCGGTAGCTTTGGTAGCATCCGCCGAGCTAAGCAGAATAAACGCTCCGGGTTTTTTCTGAAGATAATAGGCGAAATCCTCACCAATCATGGAAGCCGCGGGAACCTGGGTGATAACCTTTTCCTTACCGATAAGTCGTTCTGCCACGCTAGCAACCAATTGGGCCAGTTCGGGATCGTTGACTACCGGAGGTGCTCCCCATACGATTTCGACGTTGCACTTTGCCCGGAAGGTAGTGGCAATACCGTTGGCGATTTCCTCAATCCGCTTGGCCATGTATTTGCGGACCTTATCGTCCACTGCCCGGATAGTTCCCTCCAAAACTGCCTCATTGGGAATGACATTGTACACCTGCCCGCCTTCAATACGGCAGACGGTCAACACCCTCGCCTCGGTTCCCTTTATTTCCCGTGCCAATATCTCTTGCAGGGAAATAACAATCTGTGCTGCAACATGAATAGGGTCTACGCCGCCTTCGGGAGAAGAACCGTGAATCCCCTTTCCCTCTACATGGATGACGAATTTGTCATAGGATGCCATGCAGCATCCAGGCACAGCAATTACTGTGCCGCTGGGATAATCTTTTCCCATGATCAGACCAATATGGGTGCCGAATACGGCATCCACCTTTTCCATGCACCCTTCGTCTATCAGGAGCTCAGCACCAATGGCAGACTCCTCTCCCGTTTGGAAAAACAGTTTGATTGACCCATTCAACTCTTCTTTCTTCTCCAGAAGAAGTTTCGCAGCACCAAGCAGCATCGCCATGTGAGCGTCATGCCCGCAGGCATGCATAGCTCCCGAATGCACCGAAGCAAAGGGCAACCCCGTCTCCTCCGTTACCGGCAGGGCGTCCATATCAGCGCGCAACGCAATGGTTTTGCCGGGACGGTCAAAGCCGAGGGTAGCAACAAGACCGGAATCCTTGGAACTCAACTTGTAAGGTATTCCCAACGCATTCAGTTCCCTGCAAATGTAATCTCTTGTCAAAGGAAGGTCAGTGCCAACTTCGGGAATCTGGTGCAAATTTCTTCTATTGAAAACAATATACTGTTGGATTTCTTCATACTTTTTATCCATTCAAAAGTCCCCCTTTATTAAGCCACGGTTTTCTTGTTTCCTCTGGTATAAAAAAACCTGCCGACAAGAATACTGCCAAACACGGAGGTTACAATTAAAACCCACGCAGGAGGCGCCAAAACAAGTTTTAAAATCAACGTGAATCCCAGCGAATACATTGCTACTTTAGGGTTTTTTAAGGCGAAATTGCCGAAAGTACCTCCGTAAATTGCCGCGCCTGCATATTTGGTCAGGCCAACAGATATGAAGCTAGGCAAGATGGCGACCACCGCAACGCCAACCAGTGCTGCAAGCGTTGTAAAAAGCAGATTGGTAAAGATGGAGCCGCAAATCGCCAGTGTAGAGACCACCTCCGCCTGTAAAGTTCCCGGTTTGCTTTTTGTTGTATCCAGTGCCAGGGCTGCACAAGGCACGCGCATATTGCCAATGTTTCCGGATAGAAAACTTAAATACGTCCCAGACATGCCAAGGGAGGCATAATAGGAGATGGGCTCGACAAAATACAACGCGGCAAAAGAAAGCGCAACCAGCCCCCAGGCTTTCATGACCAATCCAAAATCGGGCCAGCAGTTATAGCTGACACAAAGCCAGATCGCGGGGATAAAGGCGGTAAGGGCGGCAAGCAGGTTTGTCGGCGTACCAATCCGCACACAGCTTTTCTTCCAATCTTGCAGATATTGCATTTCCATTATCATATTCCTCCTACTTATTATACGGTCACTATGTCAAGGGTGATGGCCGCCGCCATTCCGACCAGCATTGCGATTCCTAAAGAATACTCCATCAATTTGGGAAATTTGGGGACAATCACTTTCACAAGAAATACCATGCACAAGGCGCCGCTCACTGTAGCCAAGGCGCTACTAAATCCCTTGACAATTTCGTTATCGCATAGATAACCAAAGATCCCTAAGGAGGCCGCCCCACTCAGTACAATCAGCCACTTATTGTCACCGCCGCTCACCTTGTCCCGTAACGCTTCCAGCTTGGGGGTAAATATTCCTGTCATAACCAGCCAGCCGGCACCGTTCAGCGCCATGGCAAACCAGGTTACCGCCATGACGGTGATGGTGAAGCCGGTTCCGCCCAATTGAGCTCCTGCCGCCTGTGCGGATAAATTTGCCGCAGTTAGTTCTGTAGCTGCCGCACCAATGATGGAAAGACGCATCCATGACATTGGCCCACCCAGCGAAGAAATCAAGCCAACCATTACAATAAACACGCCCATTGCTGGGCCAATAGCGGAAACCAGCCCAATTCGCAATGCCTGCTTGGTAATGTCCGGCGAAATTTGGGCCAGTTTTGCAGTGCTGTTTGCCTTTCGCAGGAACAAAATGGTCTGTAACAGTGCAATCGATACAGTTATGCCGCATAGTGCCCAGAATATTGCGGAATTTGATATTTGTTGCAAATCCATATACTTCACTCCTTTTTATGCAATGACAGAAATGCGAAAAAATTCAGAATCGTTTGGGGTATAAACACCCCACAATGATGCCCGGCCGAAGCAAAAACTACTATAGTAGCTTTATTGTAGCAAAGTTTCCGCACGACAGAAATATACTCCAAAACTCAAAATTGACGGTTGTTTCTAGCCACTGAATACAAAGTTTTTTTTAAATTGTTTTTAGTGTACAAATTTCGCAAGATTTTTTTGTTGTTTTGTTTCTTTTTGTCATTTGCAATCTTAATAATTTGGGGGAATGCAACCAAAATAAATTATGTGACTTACGACAATTCCTGTGATATAATTTTTATAAATTAGGCATTTTGATACGGTTTGGGAAGCAAGCGTGCGTTTGTTAGGAGGGGTTTACTTGATAGTGAGTGAAATGCTGGAACTTCCAGAACTCAAGGAACTCAGACTGGTTGCCGGTGCGAAGGGGTTGTCAAACAAAGTTACCAATGTTTCTGTCATGGATGCACCCGATATCTACAATTGGATGCGTGGAAACGAATTTCTGATCACAACAGCTTATGTATTCAAGGATGATGTGGGTGGATTATCCACACTGATACACAAGTTATCAAGCGCAAATGTGGCTGCTTTTGGTATCAAGACAAACCGCTTTATTGGCTCCTTTCCCGATTGGGTGATTGAAGCAGCCAATTCAGTAAATCTTCCGCTAATTCACATCCCGGACCGTTTCCCCTGGACTGAAATCATTCTGCCGGTAATGCAATGTGTTTTAGATGAAAACAACAAATATCTGAAACAACAGGAAGAGATTCACGATCTGTTCATACGCCTAGCCATATCAAACAGCCGCATTTCCGAAACGCTTTCTTATTTAGAATCCTTTTTGCAACGGCCAGTTGTTTTCTTGGATTTATGTTTTAATGAGTTGCATTTTTCAAACCTTGAAGATGTGTTTTCCCAACGGCTTAAGGCAGAATCCGACACGGATCGTTGCTTGTCCAAATTTACGGCGCCAGACGTGTGCGTGTATGAGGTAGCAAATCAAAACACAACCTATGGGAAAATATTTTACGATAATAGACAAACAAATGTTTCCGACCATGTGATTAAAACCGCACTGGAGTATGCCAGCATTGTAATGATCATCCGTATGCAGACCCGTTTGTCAAACAGGGCCATTGAGGACCGGTACCGAGAACAATTTTTGGCCGACCTTTTGTTTGACAATATAAAGTCCAATGAGGAGGTGCAGAATCGGGCGAACCTCTATAACTGGAACTTCGCCAATGGTGGCGTGGTAGTGGTTGTGGATATAAACAATTACAAAAGAACGTATATCAATCAATTTGATGCAACCAAAGCGAAAATGCACAAATATTATAAAGAGCAAATTTTCAACACGGTCATCAAGCATATTTTAGACCGATTCCAATTTGTACTACACTACGAACAGAGCGATTACATTGCCTTTATTATTTTGCCGAGCAAAAGCGAGAGGCTGAGCCTGCGCGAGCGGCTACAAAGCGTTTTTGCCGACGCAAAGAAATCTCCTGGCGAAAAAACTCCATTCACCAGCACCATGGGTGTTGGTTCTTATTGCGAGAAAATACGGGATATATCCAAAAGCTTTATAGAGGCAAGAAATGCTATCAATCTGGGATACCAATCTGGCCGTTTTGACTGCGTTCTTTTTTATGAAGATCAAGGAATTTCCCGGCTGTTACAAAACATCAAGTCAACACGTGAAGCAAAAGAATACGTAGACAAATATATCATGCCCCTTGTTCAACACGAAAAAAGGTATAATATTGCATTATTGGAAACCCTGCAAGCACTCATTGATTCTGATTGGAAGCTTAAAGCGGCGGCAATCAAGCTTCATGTACACTACAATTCCGTTAAATATCGTTTTTCAAAAATGTGTGAGTTGCTTGAAATTGACCTGCGTCTTAATCAACAGCAGATGAATGTTCAAATTGCTTGGAACATTTATCTGTTGGACCGGAAATCCTACACTGTGTCCCTCGCAGATTAAATTGGCCAAAGCGTCTTAAAGCGTGTCAAAATAAGATATTCTGGTACTGTTTCATTAGACTATTAGCATTATATCAAAATGAACTTAAAAAAAGAAATGATTTCGTATATTTCCTTTGTAAATTATAATGATTGTGTCTTTTATATGGGCCCCTAGTAGTGATGATTTGTCCATATTATAACATAGATGATTTTGTGATTTAATTTATTAAAACTTTTGCAAATAAAAAGTTTTAGAGGCCAATATTGGGTACACAAAACAACACTTAATAATAATAAAACATCTGGTAAATATTTCTCTTTTATCTCTTAAACCAGTAGTGTCAAGAATGTTTCGCAAATTGGTTTGTAGTCTCTGGCAGGATAAAGTCAACCGGCAATATAAGCATCGTCAACCATAACCTCCAGATGCCGCATATTCATGTATTTCTTGTTGCCCCATTGGGTACCTGCCACATGGCGAAGCAGGACACGGAGCGACATCAGAATAGTACTCCAGTCACAATCACCATCGTCTAATTTTACACGATATTCATAGTGGTTGGATAAAGAATCTTTATGAGAACGTCATCGGAAATGAATGCGCTCTTTGTTTTTGTGATCTTACAAAGCTGCCGGTTAATTTTGGCTGTTTCCAATCAGTATTGTTATTACTTCAAAATAAAAAAAGCTCAGCATAGATTTATGCTAAGCTTTTTATCATTTATTACTGAACTTTTATATAATTTGTTACTTCATTAATTAATCTTTCTTTATCCTGCATCAATGTGCCTTTTATCTTAATGATATTTGTTGGATGTGTCGTATCAAATATCATTGGTTGTTTAGGTTCAAGATGGTCTAAAAGTGTTCTTATTTCTTCTAATCTTTCGTTTCCGTATGGAGGAATAAAATCACCTCTTTTTACCATATTGTTTAACTCCGTTTCGTCAAAGACTATTAGGTTCATGGTGATAACTTTATTTGTTATAAACTGATTTATCATTTTAGCAGTTGCAATTGCGTTATCCACAGATTCGCCTTTACCGGCTATTCCATACATAATGATAGAATTAAACGGTATTTTTGCCTCGTTCAGTTTCTTTGCTTGTTTAATTGCTTCATTAACCGTATGGCCTTTCTTCATCAATTTTAATATATCATCTCTACCTGTTTCAAAACCGATATAGAGTAGTCTAAGCCCCGCGTCATGAAGAACGGATAGTTCCTCAACTGAATATTTGGCAATACTCTTTATGGACGCATATGAGGCTACACGCGCGCAATACGGCAAATACTGATGTATCAAATCCAGTAATCGCTTCATTTTATCAAATCCTATTGACATAGGATCTGCGCCTGTTAAAAATATTTTTTCAGTATAGATATATCCATTTAATAATTGTATTTCTATATCCGAAAATGGAACTTCATTGTACTTTTCGTCTTTATACATAGAACAAAATACGCATTTGTTATAGGAGCATCCTGATGTTACCGGTAGTAAAACAGTAGTCATTTCATCATACGGATAATAAACGGTATCATTATTATACATAATTCCTCCTATATTCCATATTTCACAAAAGGAAATCTATTAATTTATTGTACCGCCCAATTACTAGATAATCAATAAAATAAATAAAATAAAAGTCTGCTTGCAAAATTTCAAATCTTCATTTAGAATAACTGTTGTGAAATTGTTTAAGCGCGTATAATGGTTCAGCGCGAGATCATTTATTTGATCTCGCGCTCTTTTTTTGTTTAAACGGTTTTGAAATTAAAAGAGAAATGAGGGAGACAAATTGTGGAATTTTATATGAAATTACCGCGAGACAAGAGAGAATTTGCATTTTTTATGGCCGTTATTTCTATTATATCAGTGAACATACTTGCACCATTAATTACTTGCTTCGAGGTTGGATTTCATATGAAATGTGGGCAGATGCCATCGAACACATAATTGCGCGGATTTAATTGAACTTACCATGTCTATTTACGCAAAAAAGCAATGTGCAGAGCAGCAAAGCCTCAAGTTGGGCCAAGTGGATGAAAAATTTATGAAGCGGGCAGAGGAATTGCTTTTTGGTGAATTATCGGGTTCTCTTGGTATCCCTAGAGATAAGGTGCAGGAATATATTGCGTCAAGAGTGGATGCTTTTAAGGAAAAACAAAGAAATAGCTCCGTAAATACGACAAATAAAGTTAAGCGCCAAAATCCTGCTTGTAATACGTAACGTTACATTGTATACTGATAGAAAAAATTAGGTAATTTACCTTAGCTGTAATTTGCCCTAAGATATATGCTTAATAGACGTCATATATCTTACTTTACACTGAAACAATTATTCTATATAATAAAACTATATTATCGCATCAGGAGGATCAAGATGACAGACTTTATAATTGCCGCGGCTTCTACCGCCGACCTTCCGGCGGAATATTTTATCGAGCATGAAGTGCCCTTTATCAGTTACACCTATACAATGGATAATGAGCTGTTTAACGACGACTGCAAAGAAGAGACGAGACAATATACATATAAGCGCATGAGAGAAGGCGCGATGATGACCACCTCCATGATCAACACCTATACCTATCATGAATTCTTCAAGGGGCTCATGGAGATGGGGAAGGACGTCATATTCCTCGATATGTCCCGCCAAATTTCCCATTCTTTTATCAATGCCGAGGAAGCGGCAAAGCAGATCAAGGAAGAGTATCCCAACCAACGCTTTTATCTTATGGATACCCTATGCATTTCCGGTGGCCTTGGCATGCTGTTGCATCATATGGTCATGTTGCGAGACGCGGGTAAAAGCTACGACGAAACAATAGAGTGGGCGGAAGCCAACAAACTGAAAATTATGCACTGGTTCACGGTGGATGACCTCAACTATCTCAAACGGGGCGGGCGTGTTTCCAATGCCGCCGCCATGGTAGGATCACTCCTTTCCATAAAGCCTGTCCTTTATGTATCGGATGAAGGGAAACTCGTTGTTGCCTCCAAGGTTCGCGGTAGGAAGGCAGCTTTGCTTGATATACTAGATAGGATGAAGCAGGATTTCACTGAACCGGACGGTAAAGAGGTATACATCAACCACGCAGACTGCTTGAAGGATGCGGAATTCATGCGGCAGAAGGTGCTCGAGACCTTTCCAACGGTATCCAAAGTAACGATTACGAGCCTGGGTGTTGTTATTGGGGCGCATTGCGGTCCAGGGCTTTTTACGATATTTTATTTTGGAAACAAGCGCTACGCATAAAACAAGTTGGATCGATATTAGGAATGTATCAATCATACAGTATGCTCCAGAGGGGGGCATACTGTTTTTATTGTAATTTATGTCAAGAATTTGCTATATGATTGTTTTTTTGTCGATCATAATATATTAAACAGTTTTAACCTGCCAAAATAGCATTGAAATACAGTACATCAACTCTTTTTTTTCTTCTCAAGCCTTCTAAATCCTATATGAATCAAAACAATACAGATCACTAAGCCCAGGATAGCGGGTGGCATAACAGAGCTTCCCGAGGCGCCGCCAAATACTGCGCTCCATAGCATTTTGGCAACGGCTATCAATATCATAACTGATATTCCAAGCCAAAGGCTACGTTTCCAAAATGCCAAAGCTAATGCGGAAAGCGATATTGGAACCAGCAAAGTTATGAGAATTTTTGTGACGCCCCACGAACCGCTTAGATATGCTTGTTCCATTTCCAGAAAAGACTTTACCTGATCGTTTACAAAAGCGGGTTGGGGGAACCAAAACATACTGGTCAAAAGCAAGAATATCGTTCCGAAAATTCCACACCAGCTTCTTCTATAAGCGAAAAAGCAAAACGGTATTAGAAAAAGCGGCCGTATATACCAACTTAGTTGGTTTTGGTGGCGTGCAAATGCCCAGTTGAAAAAGTCCTTGTCAATGGATGCCAGAACAATGAATAGAATCGTCAGAATGCCTAAGGCAACTGCCATCGGTTTATCATAGCGCTTCCCAAACCCCTTTTTCATACCCCAAACGCCTCCGTATTCAAACATCTGGCCTTCGAATCATGGTAATATATCGATAGATTGAACAACGCCTTTCTGGCTGATGTCTTTCCTGTGTATCATAGATATGAAGCCAGGCAAAAATGGCTGCTAAAGAACCTGCCCATATGAAAATCTTTTTTTTCGCAAAAGGTTTGGTGCTTTTTATGCCATTGCTGTCAATAATCTAGTTCAAAAAGCTCTTCGACAGTGGTGTTGAGTAGTAATGCCAGTCTCATCGCCAACTCTAAAGTAGGGTTATATTTTTCGTTTTCAATGGCGTTTATGGTCTGTCTGGTAACGCCAAGAGCCACCGCCATATCCTCTTGCCGGAATCCGAGCTTTTTTCTTCTTTCTTTGATACTATTTTTCATCTTTACCAAGCTTCCATTTTAAAAAGAGTTGAACCATCCAATACACCACCAGCTGAGTTGACATAAGGATAAATGCTACTCCATTAAACAGCTCGGTCTTGATCCAACCGTAGCCTATCCATATGATTAGGAAAGAAACGCCGTAAACCCATGCCAGCCTGATTGCCTTCAGGTTAATATACATTTCCATTTCATCCATCTTGCGAAAGTCTTTCATAAAAGTCACTCCTATAAATGTAAAACATGTTTTACATTTATTATATTACAGAGTATAAAAATGTCAATAGTTTTTTACATTTTTTTAGAAAATTACGATATCCTATCAATTACATGAGCGAGAATGGGATAATGTGCAAACAGCGATTGATGTTACCGCAGATCTCACCGGCAGTTTTTGGTTTGCATATCTGGTAAGAGAATGAAATAAATCGCATGCCTTAGGAAAATCTTAACTTTTTTACAAGGAATAAATCATATGTTTGAAGGATTATTTTAGTAAAATAATATATTACAAAACCCGCTTGAAAGGAGCTCTACAACTATGAGCAATAAGATCCTTATTGTTGACGATGAACGGGAAATCGCAGATTTAGTGGAGGTTTATTTGCAAAACGAGAATTATACCGTTTTCAAATATTATTCAGCAAAAGAGGCCCTGAAGTGTATCGCGGAAACCAATCTCGATCTTGCCATATTGGATGTTATGCTTCCCGATGGCAATGGTTTTGCGATTTGTCAGAAGATCAGGGAAAAGCATTGCTATCCTGTTATTATGCTGACCGCAAAAGAAGAAGAAACGGATAAAATCACGGGGCTGACGCTGGGTGCTGACGACTATATCACAAAGCCCTTTCGTCCTTTGGAAATGGTGGCAAGGGTAAAGGCGCAATTACGGCGATATAAAAAATACAATGCCGCCCTGGCGCAGGAGGAGGTGGTTATTACTCATTCCGGTCTGGTTGTTGACGTCAATACACACGAATGCTTGCTGAACGAAAAGCCCCTTTCCCTGACACCTACAGAGTTTGCGATTTTGCGCATTCTGTGTGAGCAAAAAGGCAATGTGGTCAGCTCCGAACAGCTTTTCCACGAAATCTGGGGTGATGAGTATTTCAGCAAAAGCAATAATACCATCACCGTCCACATCCGGCATTTGCGGGAAAAAATGAACGATACGGTAGAAAATCCGAAGTATATAAAGACGGTATGGGGGGTTGGCTACAAAATTGAAAAATAAGACTTTACGGGGCGAACCCTATGCCAGACTGATCCGTAAAATGTTTTTGCAAACGCTGCTTATTCTTGTAATCGCCATCGTGATTGTTTTATTTTTGCGCTCTGCGGGAAGAGGATATATCGGCAACGGAATTACTCAATTGATTTCTCAAATCTATGGCCTGCCGTGGGAGGACGCCGTTTTTATTTATGGCGCTTATGTGAGAAACAATATTGATACTATCATGATGGTGACGATGATTATTTTTTTCGTGATCTTATTCCGTTTTTCATTAACATGGTTTACTAGGTATTTTGATGAAATCATTGCAGGCGTAGATCAACTGGCGGAAGAATCTCAGTATAAAATCGCTATGAGCCCCGAGCTTTCTTTTATGGAAGAAAAGCTGAATCAGGTCAAAGACAAATTGAAAAAACGGGCCGAAGAAGCGCAGAAAGCCGAGGAGCACAAAAACGAATTGGTGGTCTACTTGGCGCACGATATCAAAACGCCCCTTACCTCCGTGATTGGCTATTTGAGTCTGCTTGACGAAACCCCTGATATGCCCATTGCGCAAAGAGCAAAATATGTTCATATCACGCTAGACAAAGCCTACAGGTTGGAAACCCTGATCAATGAATTTTTTGAGATCACACGCTATCATCTCCAAGCCGTTCCGCTGAAAAAAGAAAACATCGACCTATATTACATGCTGGTTCAGATGGCGGATGAAGCGTATCCCCAGCTTTCCGCAAACGGTAAGAAAGTAGAGATCCATGCTGCCGAGGAATTCATGATCTATGGCGACTCCGATAAATTGGCGAGAGTTTTTAATAACATTTTAAAAAACGCCATTGTTTACGGCGATGCCGGCAGCACCATTGCGATTACAGCAGAGATACAGGATCATATGGCTGTGATCCAATTTGAAAATGCGGGAACCATCCCCCAGGAAAAACTGGGTTCAATTTTCGAAAAATTCTACCGGCTGGACGATGCGCGTTCCACCGCCACAGGCGGCGCTGGTTTAGGCCTTGCCATAGCCCGTGATATCATAACGCTCCACGGAGGTGCGATAGAGGCCCAAAGCGATCTTGCCCATACGGTGTTTACCATTACTCTGCCAACCGCACCTTGCAATCGGGCAGGCGAAGTCTGCTAATACTCGTAAAATCTCAAGGACTTCTTTATTTTTTCTTAATAATTTAACAACTTCAACTTAAAGTGTATTCTGTGCCTTTTCGGTAGAATGGTGCTATAAAAGGGACAATTCATTTTGGAGGTTGTTTGATATGCTGAATGTAGCGAGATACCTTTTCCCGGGTTTTACGGCAAGTCTATTGTTTTTATTGATATCCGAAATAGGATTTCGCATTCGGGATGAGCGCATCACCTGGTTTCACAGGATAATGGTTTTAATAACGGCGCTATACCTGACAGCGGTTTTTACATTAACGGTATCACCGGGTTCCGCTATTTCCATACCTCAATTGGGCGACGGTATCAATTTGATACCGTTTAAAGTATTAGATACGGCATTTTCCAATCCGCTGAATTTTTGGGGGAATATGATCCTGTTTGTCCCTTTTGGGGTATTTCTGGTTTTGCTTTTTAATAGAGGGCAAAAGCTTGTGACCGTACTGCTGTCAGGAACCGCATTATCGTTCCTCATTGAGCTGTTGCAGCTTTTTGGCATAAGAAGTACGGATATTGACGACATCATTCTAAATACAGTCGGAACATTCTTCGGATACTTGATCGGAAAGGCGTTGTTATTTTTTTCCCCGATGCTTCGCAAAAAAGTCGGGATCTTTAAAAAGAAAGACGGGAAATGGATCAGAAAGTATCATGATGCGGGCAGTATCGCCGTTCTTACAGTATTTGTTTTGATTTCTGTTTTTATCACTGGAGTTGTTAAAAACAATGAAGAGTTGCAAAATCCCGGAGCCTCAGGTGGCGATACTGTAATTTCCGTACAGCCATCCGAGATACCTGAAGCCCAAAAGATTTCAGTGGATTTAAATGCCCAGAATGCCTATTTATGGAATATCAGCTCCAATACCGTATTATACGAAAAAGAAAGCGAAGAGCAAATTGCCCCGGCCAGCACGGCCAAAATGCTCACAGCCTTAACCGTTTTGGATTACTGCGATGAAGACGACAAGGTTCTGATCGGACGGGAAGTACAAAGAATCGCTGAGGATGCTTCCAGGGCGTGGCTGTACCCCGGAAACGAGCTGACGATCCATCAATTATTAGACGCCCTCTTATTGCCCTCCGGGAACGATGCCGCTTATGCTCTTGCCGTTTTTACGGGCAGGGAAATATGCGAAGATGATTATATTTCCATAGATGAAGCTCTCACTGCCTTCATGACGGCAATGAACAAAAAGGCTGCCGATCTTGGCGCGGTTCATTCAAATTTTATCACCCCCGACGGCTATGATGCGGAAGGACAATACACGACGGCACAGGATCTTGCATGCATTGCGAAGACGTTTTTGAAGTCGGTTATCCTGCGCCAAATTGCCGGCAGTTACCGAGCTTCTGATGTTTGGCTGAGCGGTCAGGAGGTAACGTATTATAATACCAATGAACTGATCAATCCTGAAAGTCCCTATTATTATGAATGCGCAACCGGTTTAAAAACCGGAAAGAGTGAAAAGGCCGGCTGCTGTCTGGTTTCCTCCGCTAATATAGACAAGGAATTATATATTTGTGTGGTCATGGGCAGTACGGAGGAGGGCAAATGGACAGACAGCCTGGCATTATACCATGCCGTTCATCCTTAAACGGTAGTTGCCGTTTGAATGTTAGCCATCATGAAAGGGGGTTCCACTTTTTTAAAGGGATTTATTGTTGTGGGCTTGCTTTCTTTCGGTAGAATGAAGACCGAAGAGAGCAGGCTTATTTTTTAAGAAATTTTATCAAAAAGCCTCTTGAAGTATAAAAACAGACTGTTATACTGGTAATAACGGTACCGTAAATCATCATATAAAGGAGATTGATTATGACTGAGTTTACCGTAAAACAGATTGGAAAAGTATGGGCAAATGGAGGAGAATGCCGAATTGTTCTAGAGCCGGAGTATGCTTCTGCTATGCAGGGATTGAACGGCTTTTCACACGTGAATGTCTTATGGTGGTTTTCGGGCTGTGACAACGATGAAATGCGTAAAAGCTTAACCGAAGAATCGCCATACAAAACCGCCCCTCCTATTTTAGGTACCTTTGCCACCCGTTCGCCCATGCGGCCTAACCCCATCGCTCTTTCCTGTGCACAGATCATCTATATTGATCATGGCAGCACCACCATCGGCCTTGCCTGGATTGACGCCGAAGACGGTTCGCCTGTCCTGGACATCAAGCCTTATACCCCCAGCCTCGATCGGGTAGAGAGCCCTGGTGTTCCCCATTGGTGTGCGCACTGGCCGAAAAGCTGTGAAGAATCCGGCAGTTTTGATTGGGAGCATGAATTTAAATTCTAAATTCAAATAGTTGGTTATTGTAAATGCGAAGCGCCATCGGTACGTCTATCCGGTGACGCTTCGTTTCCACTATTTAACAAATCTGTGTTATACTAAAGCAAAGGATTTCAGTTGTTCTGAAAAAGGAAACAACCAATGGAAATACGTAAATACCGGATAGAAGATGAAAACGCGCTTATGAGCCTTATCGTGAGTAAGGGTGCAAAGTGGATGCGGATGCGTATTATCAAAAAATCGGTTATCGCCGCGAGGGCTCTCTCTTCCTCGTATCTGCAAAGGAGGCAAAAAATGAATCAATACCAATGGCTTGACAGTTATCTGCTGAGAAAAGCGGGTTCGGAGCGGGACTATAAGATGGAATGGGAATGGCAGCGTTATTTGGTGCGAGGCAAAATGTTTGCCGCTGTTTGCAAGCCCGACCCCAAATACAAACCTCACGACGGGCGGGAGATGGTGATTCTAAAGTGTGAGCCGCCGCTGGCCGAGCTGCTGCGTGAAAAGTATCCGGATATTGTACCGGGCTTTTATTGTGACAAAGCGAATTGGAACTCCATCTATCTTGATGGTGCAGTTCCGGAACCAGTGTTGATGGATCTCTGTGACCGGTCGTATCAATTGGTTTTTGCGAAACTGCCTAAGAAGGTACAGCGTGAAATAAAAGGAGAGTAAAAGGAGTACGATATAGTATTTGCAATGGTTAGGACATTTGGTAGAACGGTTGCAGGGAACCTTTGGCGACAGGATTTTATATATCGGACATACGGGAAGCTACGCCAAGGGGGAAGCGAAAAAGACAAGAAATAGAAAGGCTAAGTTTGAGCGAGAAATTTTTGTTGGGTTTCAATTTGTGTTATAATGCGCTTATTATAGCGAAAGCATATTAAAAAAATGAATCAAATAAATGAGGCGATGGTATGAAGGACAATCGGTTGAGCGAGATGATAGAGAGCTCTCAGAACATCGTTTTTTTCGGGGGAGCAGGCGTATCCACGGCAAGCAATATCCCTGATTTTAGAAGTGCCGCCGGTCTTTATCATGAAAAAGGCATTGGCAGGTATTCACCGGAAGAGATGTTATCCCATACTTTTTTTATGACACATACGGCGGAGTTTTTTGATTTCTACAGAAATAAAATGATCTATCAGGAAGCAAAACCCAACGCCGCGCACCTGGCATTGGCAAAGCTTGAAGACGCCGGCAAACTGAAAGCCGTGATTACGCAGAATATAGACGGATTACACCAGATGGCAGGCAGCCGCAATGTTTTAGAACTTCACGGATCGGTGCACAAAAACCGGTGCATGGAATGTCATAAATTTTTTGAACTTTCCGATATCCTAAGGACCCAGGGCGTGCCCCGGTGCGATGCCTGCGGCGGTATCGTCAAACCGGAAGTAGTGCTTTATGAGGAAGCTTTGGACACCCGAGTGATAGAAGCTGCCGTAGAATATATTGAAAAAGCGGATGTTTTTATTGTAGGCGGCACATCCCTTTCCGTATATCCCGCAGCCGGGCTGGTGGCATATTACAGAGGAAAGAAGCTTGTTTTGATCAATCAAAGCAAAACTTCTTATGATAACAAAGCCAATTTGGTGATCTGCGGCAATATCGCGGAGGTATTGGGGGAAGCGGTACTTCAGGAGTAAGTGGATGATGGAAAGGCCGCCAGTTGTATTTCATGGCGGGCATAGCGTGTTGGTATGAATTCTGCGAGAGATTGGCATACTATTCCTATGAAAACGGATAGGATGTTCCGCTATGACAAAGGACAGCCAACCGGATAATAAAAATGCCCGCATGGAAAAAGCCAAAGGCCAGATTCCTATCACCCAAGAAAATCAGAATCAAAATCACAACGCCAAAAAAGAGGCACTGGGACCCAATACCAAAAGATAGGAGGCATTTCCCATGGCAAAAGCAGGCATGCGGAGACCTGATCCCGAAGCGTCCCACGGCGATGAGGCAAAGGGCAAAAAACAGCACTTCCCGAAGAACGAAGTACAGCCTGTACCGGCAATCCAGGGAGGTGCCAAACGCGGTCATAAGAAAGCGAACCCTGTTGAATAAAGCGACGGAATGCTTTGGGGTTATCTTTGTAAGTGGGAATAACAGTCAGTAATTTTTCTAAAGTGAATTATTAACATCTTGTATAAAAGCCTGTACAGAATGGGAAATTTGATTCTGTGCGGGCTTTCTTTTAGTTATTGTGATCGATTTTAGTTTGCTTACTGTTGTTGCTAATGTTGTTCAAAGAAGTGCTTGGTTTTTCTGGTGAAATTTATGGAAGGCGTTATTTTTTGTTGGCAAGGCGAGCTCTTGAATTCTCGTGGCTGAAAGGATGCCGGTAAATGGCCGCCATTGTCCGTTAACTGCCGGTGTGCTGTAGTAGCAGGCGTGATACGATGTACTCACAATACAACCTTTACTTACTTGAAGCAAGAAAAAAACATTAAAAAGGAGTGATGGGTGCATGAGTTTTTCAGCATGGGATGTGAAGGACAGGATCGTACAATATCTTAACCGATGCCAACCGAGTCAGCTGCCCGGAACGGCGGATACATCCGACCTGACCCCGGTGCTGGGTACGGTAACGGAGGAAGGTACGGAGATCAACAAAGCGTATTTGCGGCCGATCGAGAATGATGTGGGAAAATCGCAAGGCATTGTGTTTGGCTATCATCCGCGAGAATATTCTATTACCTATACTTCTTCCGGCACATGGACAGTTCCATCTGGTGTAACGGAAGTGGTTGCCTGAATAAAAATTATGGGTAATAAAATAAAACAAAGAAAGGGATTGTATTGGTTGCGATTACGAAAACTAAGTTTTTCTAAAGCAATTGTTGTCTGGCTTATGGCAAATGGTACGGCGTGGATCTGGTGCTCCTATTGGCTGGCTTATCTGGGTAAGGAGGAAATCGCGGAGACGCTCAGCAAGGTGGTCGCCACAGAGATCCTGGGGGTTTTTGCATTGTACGCTGTCAAGGCGGTTTTGGAAAATCTCAGCAAAAATAATTCCTGGCCGGACAAGCCCAAAGAAACAAAAAATGATGATGTTGATTGCTAAGATTAAAATAAGGAGGGAATCGAGCAGTGGAAAACATAACGGCTTATCTCCTGGATGGTGTTCTGGTGCTGGCATTGGGATTCTTACTTAAATTCGGAGTGCCTTATCTCAAGAACTTACTAAATACAAAGAACTTTTCCTTTATTGCCGGGTGGGTGGATGCCGCCGTTGCCGCGGCGGAGCAAACTATCCATGGCTCTGGCCTGGGAGAAAAGAAAAAGGCCTTTGTGATTGCTTTACTGGAAAAGCTACACATCACGGTGGACGATACCGTAGACGCCTTGATCGAAGCTGCCGTTAAGAAAATGAACGAGGCGGTGGATGCGGCGGCATCTGCTTTGACCGAAGCAGCGGCGGAAAAAACGGCTTAAGGAAGAAGGGGGGAATGGCGCATGGATATTAATTTTAAACAATGCAATGGCGCTAATTACCGGCCCGGCCGTACCGGCGGTATCCGGTACGTCGTGATTCATTACACCGCCAATAACGGGGACACCGCCCGGGGTAATGCCAACTACTTTGCCAATAATGATGTGGGCGCTTCTGCACATTATTTCGTGGATGAGGATGAGATCTGGCAAAGCATTAAAGACGGCGATACGGCCTGGCATTGCGGCGCCAAGACTTATAGGAACAGCTATTGCCGGAATCCCAACAGCTTAGGAGTGGAGCTTTGCAGCCGGAAAGACGGAAACGGCAAATATTATTTTAAAGATGAGACGGTTGACAATGCCGTCCTATTGGTTAAGATCCTTATGACGAAATATCATATCCCTGTTGCCAACATATTGCGGCACTATGATGTGACCGGTAAGAACTGTCCGGCGCCCTTCGTAGAGGACAAAAGCGCATGGGAAAATTTTAAGGAAGGCTTAACAAAGGAGGATACAAACATGTCTGAAAAAAGCAAGCCCGCCGGCTGGGCGGAGGATGCCGCGGCATGGGCGGTTGAAAACAAAATCATCAGAGGTGACGAAAATAATGATTGCAAGTGGCAGGAACCCTTGACCCGCGAGGCATTTGCGGTTATGCTAAAACGCTATCATGAAGTATTTAACCGTTGACTATTGAAAAGAGTGAGAATTCCTAATCACAACAGCAGAATAGATTTAGCAAGGAAACGCTTGGCTTAAAGAAAAAATTTATTTGAAAGAAAACCGTGCTTGATAGCAGCACGGTTTTCTTGTTTCCGGTGAGAAGGGGATGCCAAAATATGTTAAGTATAATTATTTCAATGAAAGCCTGGGGCAATTTATAGTGATATCTGCTTTTTTGAGGCTCGGACAATTTCCTGTCACCTAGAGCTTGACCCCACATATTATACAATAGATAGCAAGGTTCATTTAGCGGGATTCATTTAACAGGGTTCAAGCAAGGACTTGATATCAAAAATTAAGAGAGGAGATGGATTATCGTTGGAAATTAGGACAAGGCCACAACCGGATATTGGGAAGAAGCTCGTACTGTTGATGATCATATTGGGAATTGTGGTTTTAGTTTTAGTGCCATTCATGGCTTTTGCTGGGCCACCAACGGTTATATGGGTGGGCAGCGAGTACACGGAGGAAAATTGCGGCGGACATATTTGGGGGGTAGATGCTTTTGCTACGATAGAGGAGGCGATCAACGCGGCCAATGACGGTGTTCTGATCTATGTAACCGCAGGCAATTATGTGGAACAAGGAGAGATCGAAGTAACAAAACCCATTACCATCAGAGGAGCGAATAGCTCAAGAAACGGCTCGTACTCTGATAATACCATTGTCAGTGTCACACCAGTTGATGGAGCAACGCACTGCGATACGATTTTCTGGGTACACGATACCGAATCGGTTACCATTTCTGGGCTGACTCTTGACCGTAACGGGACATCGCAGACCGGTGTGGTTTTTACCGGCGGTTGCGATTTTAAAGACAGCACAGTGAAAGACTGCAAAGTCACCGGTGAACGATTTGCGCCGGATGACAATTGTTTTATTGCCTTGGAGGCAATACAGGTTGACAATGTAACGTTTAAGAACAATATCGTGGAAGGCATCATCAATGCAGACGAATATGACCCCGGCACCTATTACGACGGCGGCATCGGCGAGATCGGCGGTTGTGAAGGGATCGTCATAGAGGGCAATGTGATTGATGGCTTAGGGGAGGTAGGACATGGTTTAGGAAACGGCATATCTTGTGTCATGGCAGGAGAAGTGACGATTGCAAACAACATCATCACCGGCTGCCACTATGGCATATATGAAAATCAGGTTAGCCTTGACATCAAGAACAATGAGATCTATGAGAATGATATCGGCGTACAATGCGGTGCCTGGACCATGGCGCTGCATCAAAATGAGATCTATGATAACCCCATCAGTATTTCCTGCGGCTATACCGTGGAGGAACAGGTGGACGCCACCTTGAACTATTGGGGCTTGAACGATGCGGGCGCCATTGAAGCGAGCTTTGACGGCAACGTTCTGTTTATTCCCTGGGCAGTTGATACGGAAAGAGACAGCAGCGGTGATTTTATCCATTTGTATACGACTCCTGTCACCGGCATCTCCCTAAATAAGACGGAGACCAGCATCCAGGTTGGGTTGAAGGAAACCCTGAAAGCCACCTTAGCGCCTGCCGATGCCAGCGTCCAGAAAGTAATCTGGTCCAGTAGCGCTGAAAGTACTGCTACGGTAGATCAAACCGGCAAGGTCACCGGTGTCGCTTTAGGAATAGCGACTATTACAGCTAAAACGGAAGACGGTGGTTTTGAAGCACACTGTCAGGTGACGGTGATTCCCAGAGTAAATTCCTCCGGGCCTCTTTCACCCGATGATACTTCTGATGAAACGGGTATAGACATCAGTGTCAATGGGGATTTGCAAGGCGGCTTAGCCAAAGCTTCCGTGACTTCACAAGACGGCAAAACAGTTGCCACCGTTACGGTTGACCCGGATAAGTTGGCAGCCAAGCTGGCCAAAGCGGACAACGATGCTTTCATTTCTATTACCGTCAATCAAAAATTTGATGCCGTAATTGGGGAACTGACCGGGCAGACAGTAAAGGACATGGAGAACAAGAATGCGACCCTGGAAATCAGGACGCCGGATATTACTTATGTTTTGCCCGCACAAGAGATTAAAGTTAACGATATCGCCCAATCTCTTGGCGAGGCAGTTTCTTTTGCGGACATAAAAGTAAAAGTGACTATAGCCGATGCCTCGGAGGCGGATGTGGAATGGATCAATGATGAGGCGGCAGCGGGCAATTACAGCATCGTTGTCCCGCCTGTGGAATTTACCGTCACGGCAACTTACGGCGACAAGAGCGTAACGGTCACGGACTTCAATCATTATGTATCACGTTTGATCAAGATTCCCACGGACGTTGATCCTACTAAAATCACAACCGGCATTATGCGGAGCGCGGATGGCGCCATCCGGCATGTGCCCACGGAAATTACGGAAATAGACGGTGTATATTATGCGAAGATCAATTCTTTGACCAATTCGGTATACAGCGTCATCTGGAATCCCAAAACCTTCCGTGACGTGGCGGGACACTGGGCGGAAGCCGCTATCAACGAAGCCGGTGCCAGGCTCATCGTTTTTGGGGTGGATCAGGTCAATTACCAGCCTGACCGCAGTATCACACGAGCAGAATATGCCGCGGTCATGGTTCGGGCCCTCGGCCTTTCTCCCAAAGCCAATGACCAGTTTACCGATGTGGCTTCAGACGCATGGTATGCCGGTTGCGTGGGAACCGCCAACCAATATGGTATCGTAGCCGGGGTGAGCGACAGCTTGTTTGAGCCGAACCGCACCATTACCCGTGAGGAGGCCATGGCCATGACCGCCAGAGCAGCCAAGATTGCGGGGATGGATACGACAATCAAAACGGTAGAGGTAGCGGCACAGCTTGCCAAATTTCAAGACGGTGACAAAGTCTCCGACTGGGCGGAAGAAAGTACGGCTTATGAGATGAAGATTGGGTTGGTGGTAGGAGAAGCAGGATTTTGCCGGCCGCAGGATCCGATTACCAGAGCTGAAGTTGCCACCATGGTGCTGCGCCTGCTGCAAAAGGCAAATTTGATTGATGCAAGGGTTATTGTCTGATATCCCGGCATTGTATTAGTATCAATGATTTAACGCATGGTAATTATAGAAAAGACCTCCGCATAGCCTTACGGAGGTCTTTGTTGTTATTATTTGCTATATCAGGCGGCGTCCGGGGAACTTTTTGTATCAATATGACCTTGCATCTGGTATTAAGCAAGCTTTCACACGGTTTCTAACAATGTTCCGAGTTTCAGTGGAATTTACAGTCTTCTTCCACCTGAATGCCGAAAATATTTTGAACGGCAGAGTCGTAATCCTCCCGCTTTTGCAATTCCTGCCGCTTGACGATCTCCGGGCCTTCAAAAAATTTCAGATTGCTGCCGTCTAAGGCGATATGTCCGGTATCGTGAAAAATCGCCAATTTAATAATTTTATTGAAGATCGAATCCGGATGCTTTTCGCAATAAAAGGAAGCCATAATATAATCAATGTCCAATTGCGGCTCCTCCGTGAAGGCAAACAGCTTGGTCCATTCCCTACCTGGTTCTTTTTGCCAGAGAACCCAACCCAGAAAAGTTTCTTTGGTTAGGTGATACTGTGCGAAGCCGTCTGTTTGCGGCTGGTTTTCGACTAGTTTCAGGGCTTGCCGTGGCGATTCCGAGCGGACGCCCACATCGCATAAAAACACACCATCGGCGGCTTCTACTTTTAAGACCCTGTGCCGGCGCATCTGTTCTCCCTGGTATCCTTTTAAAAAGCGGCCAGCAAAATTCGTGACCGGAAAGCCAAGGCTTTTTAAAAACCAGCTATATAGGCCGTTTGTCTCAAAACAGTAGCCGCCCCGGCGGTTTGAAATCATTTTTTGAAACAGGTCTTGGGGTTCCAAAGAAATAGGGATGCCGTTTAAAATATCCAAGTTCTCGTAGGGAATTGTTTTTAAGTGGGCATATTGCAGTTCTTTTAAAGTATCTCCGTCTAATTGCACCGGTTTTGTATAAGCGATCCTGTGCAAATAAGCCGCGATCTGTTCTTCTGTCATGACCGCTTCCATATGGTCTTTCCCTCCAGGTTTCTGTGTTTTGTCTTTTATTCAGTATTATACACCATTTGTTGTACTATGGTAAGACAATGACAGTCGTTTTTAAAATATGGAAGGGTAAAGGCACAAGATTTGCAAATCTGGGCAGTGAATGAACTACCCCCGTCATTTTTTATGGTGACTACCTTTCTTTATGCATGGTTGATTTGCAAAAACAATGCAATACGGTAGCTTCTCAATTGGCAAGTGCGGTATTGGCGTATTGCTCTTGATATTCGGCTGTGGCTGCCTCGGCCTGACGTTCTCCTTTGCCACACTGAGGGCTTAACAAAGAACAGTGCTTATGGCAGCCGGTACAAAACATACCGCCGAGAAAATCGGACAAACTGACCGTATCGGACGTATCCTGTGTTTGTTGGAGAGCAGCATTGCCTGATTCATCTTCATCGCCTTCTTTAGTGGTATCATGAGTATCTTTTTCTGTCGTAGCGCTAGGATTATCTTCCAATTGCACCGTATTGGCTCTCGAGAGATCAGAAATTGCATAAAAGCGTGAATTGAATCCCGCCGCCATAGGGAAATAAAGCACCGCGGCAATGGCGCCTACCGCTAGGAAGCAGGTTATGGCCCGTCTCACCGCGGGTTCTCGGAAATTTGCAACAATCCGTTTAACGGAGGCAACAAGATACTTTGCATGCAAAGCAATGTGGGTGCTAAAAAGTCCGGCGCAGCAGTAAGCGGCAAGACGGTGCACGGATACCAATACCGCGCTGTTCCGAGAGATGGTTGGGAAAACAACCTGAGAGATCAGAATGCCGGTCACGGTTATGAGGCAAATGCCGGCAAAGAGCATCCAATTAAGAAGATACATCCATTTGGGTTTTCTCTTGGTCGCGGGGCGAAAAAAAGTAGCAGTTACTTTTCTGACCCACTTCCAATTTAAGGAAATATGCAGGCAAAACATAAAAAATATGGCGATACCGGCGATTTCATGGTAAGTAAGCCCTGTCTCAAAGGCAAATAACAGCGAACAGAACAAAGCGGTCATTGCGGCATCCAGCAAGATCTTTGTTACATGCTTTGTATTCAAACGGAAGACCCCCTTATCAACTATTTAATAGTATTAATTCTTGTTTTATTTAAGTTTATCAGGCTTGTGTGACTAAAATGTGTTTGATATGTGAATGAAAGGAAAAGGTTTTTGAAATTCTTAGGCAGCAAAAATATGAAAGAGCCGTAAATTAAAATAAAAACCGCTAAAAACAAACCATAAAAAGGCTTGTCTTTAGCGGTTAATGTTTATGTTTTTATCAATTGGAGGAACAAATCGGTTACAAACTTAGCGGGGGGCACTGGTTACGAATCACGCATACCTGTTTTTTAGAGAAACCAAGGATTTTTTGCCAATAACCTTAGACGATGCAACTCTGGTCATCAGAAACCAATTCTTCATTAATCCATTGGCTGTAAAATGCTCTTTTCCCAAAGCGTCGGTATCGTATCAATCGGTTTAACGCTGGAACACACATGCGGCAAAACGAAACGCACTAAACTTCTGCTTTCCATAAGCCATGCAGATTACAGTATGCATAAGCGGCAATCGCTTTGTCTCCTTCGCAAAGGGTAAAGCATGTCTTAGGCTCGGCGCCTACTTCCAAGCACTTCCTTTGGCCACCGGCTGTGCTTTGCAGATAGACCCAGGCAATGTGGTGCTCGGCAGTCATAGGGTGGGCCGCGCTGCCAATGGACACAGTCACTTTATTTTCGTTCACTTCTATGACAGGAACGTGTTTTTCATAAGCTCCATCCGAGGTGTTGGCCACTAATTCGGTCATGGGTTCGCCACAGCAAACTACTTGTATGCCGGAGCTGTGAATCATGCCAATGATATTACCACAATGCTTGCAAATAAAAAATTTGGGATTTTCACATAAACTCATGGTTAAAACTCCTTTCGATTTTAAACTGGGGATAGCGGCGATCTATTATTGGTGAATAGAATACAGTATCCCTTTTTTCAACATATTCCGATGTAAAATATCTTTAAAAACAAAATAACCTTAATGTTAGGATAACTGATTTTGGTGTGACAGTCAAGATAAATAAGAATATTTCTTATTTAAGTATTAAAAAGTTGCAACAAATGGTTGAGAATATTGTAAAATAATAATAGGATTGTTTTTTAATCGGCATGCAGGCCTTGCCTAAAAAGAAAAATCAATTGAAAGAAAAGGCTGCGTTAAGTTTATTGAAGGGAAAAACAGCACCTATCCGGGGGAAACCATTGAATTTACTTTAAACCTGCCGCATATAGATGTAACAATGGACTCTTTTGCAAAAAAGACCCTTAAGGATGGTGCACAATGGAAAAGATAGAACAAAACAATCAAATATCAATAAAACAGATGAAACAGCACTATACTTTCTCCGAACTGGAGAAAGAGGTAGCCGTTTTGAAGAATGTTTTTGAAACCGTACGCCTGGTCGATCCGGTTCATTGCGTGGGATATGAGTTGTCTCCTGAGCTTTCGAGCTATATTCCCCAACCGTATCCCTGTTATCATGTTTTGGGGAAGAGTCTCCGTTGTAAGAACTGTATTGCAGCCAAGGCGGCACAAGACAAAAAAAGCTATACAAAATTTGAATTTGCCGATCAGGAAATTTATTATATAATTGCTAAATATATTAAGATAGACAACTTAAATTTAATTATGGAAATGATTACAAATGTGACGGAAAATACTGTGTTGGACGGCAAAGGGTATAACGAATTTATTGACAGAGTCGTTAAATTTAATGAACTCATTATAACGGACGATTTGACCGGGGTCTATAACCGGCGTTTTTTAAATGAGGTGTTCCCGGGTCTGATCAGCAGTCCTTTAGAGAAGAGCGGTACTTTGGCAGTCATTATTGCCGATATTGACGATTTTAAAGGCATCAATGACAATTATGGCCATTTAGTAGGAGATCAGGTCTTATGTGCGGTGGCCCATTTTCTGGAAAAGAACGTCCGGGAAAGCCGGGGGGATTTTGTGGCCCGGATAGGCGGCGATGAATTTTTACTGGTCTTGAATCATATTGAACGGAATGTGGCCATTCAGCGGATTGGGGATATTGCCCAAAAAACGCAAAATATTTTTGTAAAAGGGCAGGAAATAGGGGTATCTTTAAGCTGGGGAATGGCTTTTGCCGCAGAGCTGCGAGAACCTGCTTTGAACACCTTGATCGATTGTGCCGATAAAAGATTGTACCGTTCTAAAACCAAGGGGAAAAATCAGGTCATATATCACGATGAAGAATAGAAAAACGCAAAAAAGCGAGAAAAAGCGGGCGGACGCTCTCTCATAAGCGGAAGCCCGCCCGAGGGGGTCATGATATGAGGATGTATGAGCTTATCAGAAAGAAACGCGACGGCGGCAAACTGACCCGGGCAGAGATGGACTTTTGGCTCAGCGGTTATGTGAAAGGAGAGATCCCGGATTATCAGTCGGCGGCACTTTTGATGGCAGCCTTCCTGCGGGGCCTGGATCGGGATGAAACTACCGCTTTGACTCTTGCCATGCTTCATTCCGGTAAAACGGTGGATCTCAGCATGATCCCCGGGGTAAAAGCGGACAAGCATTCCACGGGCGGCGTAGGCGACAAGACTAGCCTTATCGTGGCGCCCCTGGCGGCGGCGGCGGGTCTTAAAGTGGCTAAAATGTCCGGCAGGGGGTTAGGCCATACCGGCGGTACTATCGACAAGCTGGAAAGTATTCCCGGTTTTCGAACCGAGCTGAACCAGGAAGAATTTTTTCAGACGGTAAAGCAATGCGGGCTTTCTATCATCAGCCAGAGCCGGGATCTGGTGCCGGCGGATAAACTGCTGTATGCTTTGCGGGAAGTCACCGCCACCATTGACAGCATTCCGCTGATTGCCGCAAGTATCCTCAGTAAGAAACTGGCTGTTGGCGCCGATATCATCTTGTTGGATATCAAATACGGCGCCGGCGCTTTCATGAAGAGCCTGGCGGATGCCAGGGAATTAGCCCGTGTGATGGTAGAAATCGGCAGCACCATGGGCAAGGAGGTCTCAGGTGTTTTGAGCGCTATGGACCAGCCCTTAGGTTGTGCCGTCGGCAATGCCTTGGAGGTGGCAGAAGCGGCTTTGGTCTTGCAGGGAGGCGGACCGGAGGATCTGCGCAGGTTGTGCCTGGCTTTGGCGGGAGAAATGCTTTTTTTGGGTCATAAAGCTGAAACGCCTGTGGCGGGGGAAACGTTGGCGGCAGCTTTCTTGGATAATGGCGCCGCCTGGGCCAAATTCCTGGAAATGGTGGCATGCCAGGGAGGCGATCCCGCGGCACTGACCTCTGCTGAGGGATTGCCTAAGGCTCCTTATATCCGGCCGGTAATGGCGGAGTGCTCGGGTTGTATTCGATTTATGGACGCGGGAAAAATCGGTAATGCCGCGCTTCTTTTAGGAGCGGGCCGCCAGGTCAGAGGAGAAAAGGTCGATGCCTCCGCAGGGATCGTTTTAAATAAAAAAAGCGGCGACCCTGTCGAAAAAGGGGAACCCCTTGCATTCTTACATACTTCTACGGCAGAACGTTATGAAAAGGGCGCGGCAAGTTTTGCTTCCGCCATCATGATCGGAGAAGAAAAACCGGAACCAAAGCCTTTGATCGCGGGGATGATGCGCAAAGATGGTTTTGTCGCTTTGAGTTAACCTTCATCCCAATGGTTATGTCATAATAAAAAGATCCCTGTAAGCATCTGACGCTTCAAGGGATCTTTATTCATAACAGGCAATGTTGGGCTGTTGGGTTTGCTTGACAAAAGAGTGCCTCCAAAATGGGAGAGCTTTAAGGCTTCTGCGGTGTTTTTTTGACAGATATCGGGGCAGCATGCTTGGCCGGCGGCTTAAGATTTCCCGCAGTATCTTGCGGATTGCCGGATTCTTGATACTCCCGGTTTTGCAGATCAATGGTTTTACCTGCTACCGTAATGCTGGCGTTTGCCAGAACGGCCATTTTTAGAGATAAGTTTTCCAAAATCAATTGATCCTCCTCATTGGGAAGGATGGCTGGATCTTGTGTGGCTTGTGCGGCGGCATCCGCAAAAGCCCTTTCCTGCTCCTGGCAGAAATAATCGAAAAACTTCTCCAGAGTACGGCTCCGTATCTGATGGCCGATGAGATCTTTAATACCTGAAATGGTCAGCACTTGTTTCAAGAGACAGATCATGATCAAATAAGCCAGATGTGTGCGGCAGTAGCGTTTTTTCACCGGAGGAGGGATCATCCCCAGTTTGACATAGTTGTTGATCATGGCCGGTGTGATGATGCGTTCCCCCTCTTTATAAAGGAAGACGCCAAGCTGTTTTTCAATAAGGATTACCACCTGATCCATATAAAGATTGATATCAGGCAGCTCGGCCCAGCGCGGGAGGTGATAGGAAGTAATTTCTTTGCCCCAGTCAAAAAGATCGGTTTGGGCTGAACGCATTTTACAGCATCCTTTCCAAAATTATGATTTAATGTTTTGATATATTGTATCATAAGTTTTTAATTGGCACAATGGCATATATATCATTTCTGATATGGTAACAAAAATGCGATTACGTCATAAAAACAATGATGTTTTAGCGATGCCGGATACCTTTTTGTGAAAAAACGTATGATATAGGGGTTGTTTGTGTTATAATATAGCTTAATAGAAAAAATATATTCAGAAATATATTCATACAATAAAGAAAGGTTGTTACCGCATGGAGAAAAAGCCCATAGGCAAGTGGCTCCTTCTAATTGCTTACACCGTACTGCTTTTTGGGGTTTTGGTATATATCAAGGAGATCGCAGCGGCAATACAAATATTTTTTAGCGTGCTAAGACCATTTATTTATGGTATCGTCATAGCCTTTGTTTTAAATCTGCTTCTGCGGTTTTTAGAGAAAAGGGCTTTTGCCAGGCTAAACCGTAAAGACAACCCTCGTTGGCTGAAAATGCGGCGTCCCATTTGTTTACTGCTCTCTTTGATCATTGCGGGCCTGATCGTTACTTTTATTGTTGTTATACTTGTGCCACAATTCGTCGAAAGCATCACGATGCTCTTTCGCAGTCTGCCCGATTATGCTAACTCCGTCGCCAAACTGGTGCAGGATATTCCCATTGTGCAGGAATTGGGGCCGAAGCTGCAAGCCTTGGCATCCGGCAACTGGCAACAATTAACCGGAAATCTGGGCGATTTCTTCAGTAATATCTGGGACAGCGTATTGGCTATTACCGTAAGCGTGACCTCTGGAATTTTCAGCACGTTGGTTGGTTTCATCCTTTCTATTTATATGCTGGCAAATAAGGAAAGACTGATCGGCGGAATGAAGCGTTTTGTTCGTGCAGTCTTGCCGGAAAGGTTTGCCGGCAGAACTTTGAAGGTTGCTTCTTTAACCAATCAAACCTTCAATCAATTTTTTGCGGGACAGCTGTTGGAGTGTGTCATCATCGGTGTTCTCTGCTATATAGGAGTTCTGATCTTGCGGATGCCCTATGGGCTTTTGATCAGTGCTACCATCGCCATCGCCAATATCATTCCCATCTTCGGGCCGATTCTGGGAACCATCCCCTGCGCCTTGATTATTTTAGCCATTAAGCCTATGAAAGCATTGATCTTTTTGGTTTTTATCATCGTATTGCAGCAAGTGGAGGGTAACGTTATCTATCCCCGCGTGGTGGGAACCCATGTGGGGCTTTCCGCCATCGGCATTATTTTTGCCGTTATCGTGGGGGGCGGTTTGTTTGGCGTCGCCGGCGTACTTGTTGGCATTCCGCTTCTGGCTGTTTGCAGCAAGCTCTTAAAGGAGTATACCAAGAAAAAACTGGAGCCAACGCCGGAGCCGGAGATTCAGAACGACGTTTTCATACCATAGAGATCTTATGCCGACAAAAAAGGTCGTAAGCATAGCAAAAAACCAAGCCTCTCTGTAAAGAGGGACTTGGTTTTTGTTTATTGTTCATCTTTGCTCAATTGATTCCAAATCAACTTTTTTGCCTGATTGAATTGTGCTCTGGTAATGGTAATGCCATATTTGCGGCGTATTAGTTTGCCAATGATGCCAACAGGCCAGCCGTAAGATTGCAGCCGTGCGATATCCTCAATTACCTGCGGCGGTAGATTTGGTTCAGCTTTCATATACGTTTTCCACTAGATGACTCATAGTGTTTGTTCCTCCTTCACTTAAAATTAGTTGATTTGATATGATCAAAAGAAGGTCTGTCTGAAACGGTAGTTGAGGCAGTCAATCCGGCGCTAATCCCGGTTGCCGCCAGCAATATAGCGGCAAAAATCACCGCAAAGCTTCCTTGTAACCGCAAGGCCGGCTACGAATGCCGCAACCCATCCCAAATCGGCAATCCTGTTGCCGGCGGGAAAAAATTGCTCATAGGCGTTGATGATACAGAAAACCGCATCTAACCCGTATAAAAGATAGCCGAGCTTTCCTCCCCGACGGGTTTTATTGCAAAGAAAATAATAAACATAGATGCCGGCAATTACCGAAGCAACGGAGCCGGCAATACTTAAACCAGACAAAACGACGGCTGCCGTGTTTTCTGTCAGGCTAGCCAGGCTTATGGTATAACTGCATATAAAGAGGTAGACTTGGGGAAGAAAAAAAGTAGTGGCAAAGCCTAAAATCATTGCCAAAAGATTTTTAAGAGCATGCATGCTTTTTTGGTATGATTCATCATTGGCAAGACGGTGAATCAACCATGCCAGACCGGCTAGAATAGCTAAAAGGAGCAGCTTAAACCAAAATTCCATGACGCATATTCCTTTTATGATTATTGATCCGTTTTCTACTTCTTCATCATCAATTCGTGTATCAACCAAACATAAATACAGAGTCTTTATGTTGAGGAAAAGTGGTTTGAAGATGGCAAAACGCCCTGCGGGGACAGGTTTCCCCGCGCTGAGCCATTTTCGAAATCGCCTGATTCCTATGTTGATCTGATTTTGATTTTTAAGTAATTGATCCGCCATAAGCGCATGGCTAAAAGTCATGCAAATAAAATGATCTATGATCATTATAATGGCTTCTTGATGTTTTGCCAACTCTTTTCCTTATAAATCAAGCATTTGCAATGTTTTGGTCATGATGCTTCCCCAAGTTGTGATGGCCATATATGCATTGCTTTTAGAAAAACGCTTGTGCAACAGATGCTTTTCCAACGCCTCTTTCGAAAAGATGCGTTGGGATTTTTCACATAATAAAGCAGTGTCGCATCTGTTTGATTTTCTCCTGTCGTATTTTTAGTTCCATTTTCACATAGGAGCGGGCCATGCTTTTTGAGGCTGTTTCTTTTTTATATAAATTAAATTCACTGTGTCAATACAAAAACTTCATCATTTATTGATATTGATATTTTATGATGATTGTGCAAATAAGGATTGCCCCTACACAGTCTGAAGCAAAACAGCATTTTGTTGAAGGAGGTATGAAAACATTGATAGAGGTAAAACATCTCACCAAAAAGTATGGAGACCAAACGGCGATTTCAGATTTGACCTTTCAGGTTCAAAAAGGGCAAATCTATGGTTTCCTCGGACCCAACGGCGCAGGCAAATCCACGACGATGAATATCATAACCGGTTGTTTGGCCGCGACATCCGGCGATGTCTTGATAAATGGATATGATATTTTTGAAGATGCGGGGAAAGCGAAAAAACTGATTGGATATCTTCCGGAGCAGCCGCCCTTATACCAGGACATGACCCCCAAGGAGTACCTGACTTTTGTTGCCAAGGCAAAAGGGGTGGAAAAATCCGAACAGGATCTGCAGGAAGTGATGAGCATCACGCAGATCAAGGATGTTTCCGGGAGACTGATCAAAAATCTGTCCAAAGGATATAAGCAGCGTGTGGGGATTGCGCAAGCGCTGATTGGACGGCCGGAAATCATTATCCTGGATGAACCTACCATCGGACTTGACCCGAAACAGATCATTGAAATCAGGGATCTGATCAAACAGCTTGGCAAAAGCCATACCGTTATTCTGAGCAGCCATATCCTTTCCGAAGTGCGGGCAGTCTGTGATTTGATCATGATTATCTCCAAGGGAAAGCTTGTGGCTTGCGATACGCCTGAAAATCTGGAAAACCTTTTTGCAGGTTCCGCCACCATTGAATTAAAGGTAAAGGCCACCGAGGATGAAGTCAAAAAGGCTTTATCACGTATCGACCAAATCAGGCAAATCGTATATACGGATTCTGAAACAGATGACACGGCGGAAGTCAAAATTTCTTCCGAAAAAAATGTGGATCTCAGCGAAAGTATCTTTTTTGCCTTCTGTGATGCGTGCCTTCCCATTCTCAGGATGAATATGGTACAGGCAAGTCTTGAGGATATCTTTATCGAATTGACCTCTGACAAATATGTGCCGGATGCGGAAAATATGATTCATGAGGAGGAGGCGGAAGATGAAAGCAATATTTGAACGGGAAGTCAAATCCTATTTTAACGGAATGATCGGATATATATTTGTAGCCTTTCTTTTGCTCTTTGTGGGAATCTATACCATGGTTATCAATCTGAAAAGCTCTTATGCCAGCTTTGAATATGTCATGAGCAATATGGATTTTATCTATCTGATTATGATTCCTGTCCTGACCATGCGCGTCATATCGGAAGAACGGAAGCAAAAAACAGATCAGCTTCTTTATACCTTGCCTATGAGCATGACAAAAATTGTTTTGGGCAAGTATCTTGCGATGCTCTTGGTTTTAGCGGTTCCCACAGTGATCATATGTTTTTACCCCATGATCCTTTCCATGTATGGTTCGGTCAATTTACTGTCGGCATTTTGCAGTATCGTGGGCTTCTATCTTTTAGGCGCGGCGCTGATTGCAATCGGCATGTTTATTTCATCGGTTACGGAAAGCCAAGCCGTGGCTGCCGTATTGTGCTTCATTGTCCTGCTGATCAATTACTACATTTCGAATCTTGCCGATTATGTTTCAAAAACGGCAGGCGCTTCCTTTTTTGCCATCACGGTGGCAATTGTTCTTTTGGCAATCATTATCAAATTGCTGACCAAAAACGGATTGTTTGCAGTGATGTTCGGCGCCATTTGTGAGGCGGGTCTTTTTATACTGATGCTGGTTTCTTCCACAAAACTGGAAGGATTGTTTCCGAAGATTATGGAGAAGCTTTCTATTTTCGATCAGTTCTCAAACTTTCTTCAAGGGATATTTGATTTGACGGGGGTTGTTTATTTTCTCATGGTTATCGTCATCGGAGTCTTTCTCACGGTGCAGTCCCTTGAGAAGAGGAGGTGGAACTGATGAAAAAGGCTGAAGATAAAAAAGACTTTTTCTTTTACTTTAACAAAGACAAGTTTAAAATAGATCAACAGCTTATCAAAGCGCTGTTTACAAGCAGGTCCTTCCATGTTGGCAGCTATAGTACATTTGCTTCTATTGTTGTTATAGCCATCGCCATTGTTATAATGATGTGTGTGAGCGCAATTCCCTCCCAATATACCAAATTTGACGTTACAAAAAACGATCTTTTTACCATTTCCGATCAGACCGAGAAATTGGTATCCGGACTGAAAGATGAAGTAGATATTTACTTGCTGGCGCAAAGCGGCAAGGAAGATGCCACTTTGCTTGAGCTTCTGAACAGATATAAAGACTTCAGCGGTAAAATAAAAGTTTCCGTCAAAGACCCTGTGGTTTACCCCAATTTCGCTCAGCAATATACCAGCGATGCCGTCTATAATAACAGCATCGTTGTGGTATGCGGCGAGCGCAGCCAATATATCAGTTACTATGATATTTATGTGTCGGATTACAGCGATTATTATTCCAATAGCGGTTTGGCGACCACGGAGTTTAATGGCGAAAGCTGTTTGACCAGTGCCATTGATTATGTCACCAATGAGAACCTTCCAAAAATTTATATTCTGTCCGGGCATGGCGAACAAAGTTTGAACTCAGTGGTAGAAAACGCCATTGCAAAAGAGAATATTAAAACGGAAAGTCTAAACCTCCTATCTACGGCTACCGTACCCGAGGATGCGGAATGCCTTGTAATCAGCAGCCCGGCTTCCGACATTTCCACAGCGGAAAAAGATGTGATTTTAAAATATCTTGAAAGCGGCGGCAATTTGCTGCTGATTACCAACTACTCGGACAAGGATATGCCCGATTTGGCGGCTCTTATGGCGTATTACGGCGTAAAAACCGTGGACGGCTTGGTCTTTGAAGGGGATTCTTCCCATTGCGTCAACGGATACAACCACTATCTGTTGCCCAACATCAATGACCATACCATCACATCTCCTTTGCTGGAAAAGGGATATAACGTATTAATGCCCATTGCCCAAGGAATCGTTAAGCTTAACGATTACCGTGACACGGTGACCATCACAAATCTGTTGACCACTTCGGACAAAGCATTCGCCAAAGCCGACGGCTATAATATCACCACCATGGAAAAAGAAGCGGGGGATCTTGACGGTCCGTTTTCTTTGGGAATCGCTATTACCGAAACCGTAAATAGCGGAGATGCCAGTAAAAAAACAAAGGGGGAAACCAATATCCTATGGTACACAACCGGTTATATGCTGGACGACTCTGTGAATCAAATGGTTTCGGGCGCCAACCTTGATTTGTTTATTAATTCATTGGACTGGATGTGTGAAAGGGAAGGCAATATCTCCATCCATTCCAAGCGCCTTTCTGATGAACATCTGACGATGACCTCCGTCGACAGTTCTTTTTGGAGCCTTATGATGGTTGGGGTTATCCCGGTGGTCTTTTTGGTTCTTGGGATCATGGTGAGGAGGAAACGCAGATAATGAAAATGAAGCGGGCAAAAAAATTTGTTTTTCTTATAGGTGGGTTGGTATTGGTATTGGCAGGATATATGACCCTTTCACATGTTATGACGGCGGAATCAGCCAAAGATGCTGATGCGTCCGTTTCCGTCGCAACCGTTGACACATCTGCCGTTTCCGAGATTTCCTGGAGTTATAACGGCAAAGCCGTGACACTTGTGAAATCAGGCGATAGCTGGAGTGATAAGGATGACAAGACCTTTCCTCTCGATCAAAGCTTCCCTGCGTCTATGCTTTCTGCTGTCTCGGATGTAAAAGCGTCACGCGCTCTAACCGAAACAGCGGCATTATCGGATTATGGGCTGGATCAACCATTCTGCACCATAACCCTTTTGACTTCCGACGGCAACAAAACCAAATTCTTGCTGGGAAATCAGAATGCCGTGTCGGAAGAATATTATATGCTGCTTGATGACGGCGATACCGTTTATATGGTTGGCGACAGTCTCGTATCCGCCTTCTCCTATCGTCTGGACGATCTGCTCGCCATGGATCAAATCCCCAATATCGCCGATGCGCAATCGTTTGCCATCGAGAAGGCAAACGGAGCTGTTCAGCTGATTTATAAAGAATCTGGCGAGGGCATCACTTATACGGACAGCTATCAATGGTTTTTTGTGAAAGACGACGGCAGTCTTACCCCTGTCAGTACAGATAAAACAAAGGCTCTGGAAGACAATGTGTCAAATCTCCAATGGGTGAAGTGTGTGGATTATCATGCAGCGGCAGGGGAACTTGCTTCCTATGGACTGGATCAGCCGCAAGCCGAAGTAACCGTTGCCTATCAGGAAACCGTTGATGTCGATACCGGCAAAAAAGATAAAGACGGCAATGCCGTTAAGGAGCAAAAGGAATATGACCGCACATTTGATCTTTTGCTGGGCAATGAAACCGGAGACGATTATTATGCTAAACTAAAAGATTCTCAAATGATTTATGAAGTCAATGCTACCGTTGCCAAAGCCCTCCTTTCGGCAAGCTATGCTTCCTTACAGCCGGATGATGTTTGCCTCATGGATTGGGACACCGTGGATTCCCTGGATGTAACCATTGACGGCAAAAGCATAACAATCGGTTTTGACCGCACAAAGACTACCGATCAAGATGGTAAAGCGGAAGAAACCGCCTCTTATCAAGTTGATGGCGGCAAAGGCGATACGGAAAGGGTTAACGCGTTCCTTGACGGCATCCTGGCGCTGCAGGCAAAAGACCATACCGATCATGCCCCGTCCGACAGAGCACCGGAAGTCAAGATCGTATTCCACAGAAATACGCAGACATTCCAGACCATGACTTTGGCGCTTTCCCAATATGACGCCAACCGGTATTTGGTTGACTTTAACGGGCAATCCCGGCTTTTGGTCAATCAAGACGATGTAAATGCTCTGAAAGAAGCTTTTCTGGCGATCAAATAAGCTGCCCGTTCAAGATGGAACAGGATATGGCAAAAGATCCCTTTAAGAGCCACTTGATTGTTAAATGGAGAGAAGACAACCCCTTTCCTCCCCGGCATCCCACCGTTGTGCCGGCTGTGAGTAGTTCGGCGCCGGCTGCAACAGTACAAACACAAAGACACAAGGGAACAAAGATGAAAAAGCCTGTATACTGCATTGTTGTAATATGAAATCACAGCAACGCTTTATACAGGCTTTTGGGTATTTTACCGGCAAATTTTCCTTACTACTCCAGTTCAAAGGCGCCGGTATAGAGCTGATAATACTTGCCTTTTTCGGCGATGAGCTTTTCATGGCTGCCCCGCTCGATGATACGGCCCAGCTCCAGCACCATGATAACATCGGAATTCTGTACGGTGGACAGCCGGTGCGCGATGACGAATACCGTACGGCCATGCATGAGGGAATCCATGCCCCGCTGCACGATGGCTTCGGTACGGGTGTCGATGGAAGAGGTAGCCTCGTCTAGGATCATCACAGGTGGGTCGGCAACCGCCGCGCGGGCAATGGAGATCAGCTGCCTTTGTCCCTGTGACAAACCGCTACCGTCGCCTGAAAGAACCGTTTCATATCCTTTGGGAAGCATACGGATAAAGCCGTCGGCATTGGCCAGTTTCGCCGCCGCAATACATTCCTCATCGGTTGCGGAGAGGTTGCCATAGCGGATGTTTTCCATCACGGTTCCCGTAAACAGGTTGACGTCCTGCAAAACCATACCGAGAGAGCGCCTTAAATCCGCTTTTCTGATTTTATTGATATTGATGTCGTCATAACGAATCTTGCCGTCCGCGATATCGTAAAAGCGGTTGATCAGATTGGTGATGGTTGTTTTACCGGCGCCGGTGGCGCCGACAAAGGCAACCTTTTGTCCCGGCTCTGCGTAAAGGGTAATGTCATGCAGCACCGGCTTATTTTCTTCGTAGCAGAAATCCACATTGTAAAAGCGCACTTCCCCTTTTAACTGGGTGTAAATCACGTGGCCGTCTTCCTGAGGCTGCTTCCAGGCCCAAAGCCCGGTATTCTCCTCCGTCTCGGTCAAAACGCCGTTCTCATATTTCGCTTTTACCAGCGTGACATAACCGCCGTCGGTCTCGCTTGGCTCGTCTAAGAACTGAAAGATACGCTCTGCGCCGGCCAGCGCCATAATGATGGCGTTAAACTGTTGCGACACTTGGGCAATGGGTTGGATAAAGCTGCGGGAAAGCTGTAAAAAGGAAGCAATCATGCCCAGGGTTACCACATTGATTCCCGTAAGCCCGATATTGGGAACTCCCCCGATGGCCATGGCGCCGCCCACAACCGCCAGCAGCACATAGAGGATATAACCGAGATTGTTCATAATCGGCATCAGGATATTGGCGTATTTATTGGCTTCGTCGGCATTGTGGCAAAGGTTGTCGTTTTTCACATCAAAGGCTTCAATGGCTTTTTCTTCATGGCAGAAAACTTTAATGACCTTTTGCCCGTTGATCATTTCTTCGATATAGCCGTTCACATCCCCCAGAGATGCTTGTTGCTTGATGAAATACTGGCTGCTCTTTCCCGCGATTTTCCCGATGATTTTCATCATGATAAACAAAAACAGAACGATAAAAAGCGTCAGCCAAACGCTTAGATACAGCATGGCGCAGAATACGACGGTGATGGTGACAACGGACGAAAAAGCCTGCGGAATGCTTTGGGTGATCATCTGTCGGAGCGTGTCGGTATCGTTTGTGTAACGGCTCATCACATCGCCGTGGGTATGTGTGTCATAATACCGGATGGGAAGCGTCTGCATATGGGAAAACATCTCGTCGCGGATTTTTTTGAGGATGCCCTGGGCAATTACCACCATCGTCCGGTTGTAAAACAAAGAGGCCAAAACACCGATTAAGAAGATGCCTCCCATGACGATGATCAAGCGCAAAAGCCCTGAAAAATCAGGGGCCGCCGCAAGTAAAAGCGGTGTGATATAATCATCAATCAAGGTTTTTAAAAACAGGGAGGAAGCCACGCCGGCGGCGGCGCTTACAACAATGCAAAAAAGTACGACGGTGAAACGCAATCGGTATTCCTTCAGGTAGGAAAGCAATCTTTTTGTGGTGGCTTTACTGGGTTTGCCCTTGGACATTTTTCCGTTTTGCTTATTCAAGCGCGCCGCCTCCTTCCACTTGAGATTCATAAACCTCGCGGTAAATTGAGCTGTTTTGCATCAGCTCATCGTGGGTTCCCGCCGCGCTGATTTTGCCGTCGTCCATAACGATAATCTGATCGGCGTCTATTACCGAGGCCACGCGTTGCGCAATGATGATTTTTGTGGTGTCGGGAATCTGCTCCTTCAGCGCCCGGCGGATCAGCGCGTCCGTTTTGGTATCCACCGCGCTGGTGGAATCGTCTAAAATTAAGATCTTTGGATTCTTCAAGAGGGCGCGGGCAATGCAAAGCCGCTGCTTCTGACCACCCGATACATTAGTGCCGCCTTGTTCGATATAAGTATCGTAGCCTTCCGGAAAATCTTGAATAAAGCCGTCCGCCTGCGCCAACTGACAAACGTGGACCAGCTCCTCATCGCAAGCGTTTTCGCTGCCCCAGCGCAGATTTTCTTTAATGGTGCCGGAAAACAGCACATTTTTTTGCAGCACCATGGCCACCGCATTGCGCAGTGTTTCAAGATCGTATTCCCTTACGTCGACGCCGCCCACCAGGACCCTGCCGGACACCGTATCGTAAAGGCGGGGAATCAGCTGCACAAGGCTGGTTTTGGCGGAACCCGTGCCGCCCAATATGCCGATGGTTTCCCCTGATTTTATCGTCAGGTTGATCTGGTCTAAGCAGCGTTTATCGGCGGTTTTGTGGTAACTGAAAGAAACGTTTTCGAAACGGATCTCGCCGTTTGGCACCGACCAAACGGGGTTAGCATGATTTTTAAGGTCGCTTTCCTCATCCAAAAGCTCCACAATCCGTTCCGCGGAGGCGCGGGAGATGATAATCATGACGAATACCATGGAAATCAGCATCAGGCTAATTAAAATCTGTATGGCGTAAGTAAAAAGACTCATAAACTGCCCCGTGCTCAGCCCCAAAGCGGGATCGCCGCCGGAAGCCACGATCATTCTGGCGCCAAACCAGGCAACAAGCAGGATGCAAGCGTATACGCAGAACTGCATCAGCGGCATATTAAAAGAAATGATCTTTTCCGCCTTGGAAAAATCCTGGTAGATGGTAGTCGATATGCCGTAGAATTTTTCTTTTTCATATTCTTCGCGGTGAAAGGATTTTACTACCCGGATGCCGCTTAGGTTCTCTCCTACCACGCCGTTTAACTTGTCATAGGTCTTAAACACGCGGACAAAAATGGGATGTACGTTTTTGATGATGAAGTAGAGGGCTAAACCGAGAATGGGGATGGAGCAGAGGAAAATGAGGGAAAGCTCCACGTTGATGCTGAAAGAAACGATCAGAGCAAATATCATCATGATCGGCGCCCGCACCGCCATGCGGATGATCATTTGGTAAGCGTTCTGCACATTGGTGACATCGGTTGTGAGACGGGTAATGATGCTTGCCGTGGAGAATTTGTCAATATTGGAAAAGGAGAAGTTTTGCACATTGCAGTACATGTCGCGGCGCAGGTTTCTGGCAAATCCTGCCGAAGCGGTAGCCGCACGCTTTCCGGCCTTCGCTCCGAAAAACAAGGCAAAGGATGCGAAAACGAGCAGAGCAAAGCCCATTTTTAGAATATAGGACATATTGCCTTTATCGATCCCGAAATCGATCAGACTCGCCATTAAAAGCGGGATGATAACCTCCATCACGACTTCCAGCATCACATAAATTGGTGTGAGAATGGAATCTTTTTTATATTGCCTGATACAACTCATGAGTTTTTTGATCATATATTGTTGCCCCCGTTTGTTTTGTATTACGCTACATATTGGTATGAAAATAATAAGTGGTCAGGCGCTTTTTTGGTTGCTTTGAGCGGTGATCAACTTTCTATGATATTTAGATAGATTGTTTGAAGCATTTGAGAGAGCTCTACAATTTGTGTTTCCGACAGGCCGCGGTGCATGATGCGCTCTAATTGCTGTGGTTTCAACATCATTTCTGTCTGCACATTTTTGCCTTTCTCCGTCAGCCGTATCTCCCGCGAGCGTTTATCCCGCGGATTGACAGTACTTTGCACAAAGCCTTTATTCGCAAGCCGCCGCAGAATCCCAATCATTGTGGGATGCTTCACGTGGAAAATTTTCTCCAATTCCTTTTGAGAAACCGGTTCGCCGCGGCGTGAACCAAGGAAGGCCAAAACGCGCATCTGGGATAAAGTAAGATCATATTCCTGAAGATGGCTGTTTGCCTTTACACTGATGGCATCATGGATGAGTTTTATCATAAACCCGGTCCCTTTGTTCAGTTCCATAGGTCCCATGGCTCAGCCCCCTTTTTATTGTAGCACGCTACATATTATAGTGGCAACAAGGTCCCCCGTCAAGTGTAAACTTGCAAAATACAAAAAATCTTCATCTGCACTGTCTGGTTTTCCTACCTGAAAAATAGGATACCCGGACAAAGCTCTCATTGTTTGCTGTTTTTAATGGAAATGGTTGCCAGAAACCAAGAAAAGTATTATTCTAAAACTGTGTATATGACGAATGATTAAAGGGTGACAATTTTGACTAAAAATAATGTATTTGCTTTGCGGGGAAATATCATTTTTACGAAAACGAATCAGCAATTTACGGTCATAGCAAAGGGATATCTTGTATATCAAGACGGAGTTGTTGTAGAAGTTTTAAAAAAACTTCCGGACCGCTATGAAGGCATAGACATTGTTGATTACGAAGATAAAATGATTATTCCAGGCCTGGTAGATTTACATACTCATGCGCCTCAATTTGCTTGCCGCGGGCTGGGAATGGATCGGGATTTGTTACCTTGGCTTAAAGAACATGCCTTTAAAGAGGAAGCGAAGTATTCGGATGAGGAGTATGCAAGATCCTCTTACGAAATCTTTTGTCATACATTAAAAAAAAGCGCGACGACCCATGCCGCTATTTTTGCCACTTTACATGTCAAGGCAACCAATATCCTCATGGATCTCCTGGAGGAATCAGGATTACATACATACGTTGGAAAAGTGAATATGGATCGGAACAGTCCGGGCAATTTGATGCAATCTACGCAAGAATCCATATCTGATACAAAAATATGGCTTGAAAATGCTTTAAAAAAATTTAAAAATACAAAGCCCATATTAACGCCAAGATTTGTACCGTCTTGCACAGCCGGACTTATGTCATCTATAGGCAAAATAGCATTAGCATATCATATTCCTGTGCAATCCCATTTGTCTGAAAACAAGGCCGAAATTGCACTGGTCAAGGAATTGCATCCGGAATGTCAATGTTATAGCAATGTTTATGATCAATACGGCTTGTTCGGAAGAAATGTGCCAACCATTATGGCGCATTGTGTTTATCCTACGGAAGCAGAACTTGACTTAATAAAGGAAAACGGCATTTATCTTGCACATTGCCCTCAATCAAATATGAATTTATCAAATGGAATCGCTCCCGTACGCGCAATCCTTGACCGGGGAATCAATCTTGGTTTAGGAAGCGATATCGCCGGCGGCTTTTCCATTTCGATTTTTAGGGCTATTTCTGACGCCATTCAAGTATCAAAATTATATACAGTGCTGATTGACAAAAACCAAAAACCGCTGACTTTGCCGGAAGCGTTTTATATGGCAACAAAAGGCGGCGGCAGTTTCTGGGGCAAAGTGGGTAGTTTTGAGCCGGGTTTTGAAATGAACGCCATTGTTATGGATGACGAAGAAATCAACCGTACCGTCGGGTTAACGATTGAGCAGCGTTTGGAACGCATCGTTTATCTTGCAACGGATGATCAAATCGCAGCAAAGTATATAAACGGAAAATTACAAAAAAATTAGCTTTAATTTTTAGAGATCTTCACGGCACTTTATTATGACGTTAAAATAATGTCAATACTTCGTCAAAGGAGAATCGGTATTATGAAAGAAAGGACATACATATATCATTGCTCCCTCTCATTATATAAATCGTTTTTGCTTCAAGTAGATCAATAGAATAAAAACCATGTGCAGGTTTAAATCCCGCACATGGTTTTTGGTGGTGTGCCTGACACGATTCGAACGTGCGACCCACAGTTTAGGAAACTGTTGCTCTATCCTGCTGAGCTACAAGCACAAGAAACAATCTTTATTCTACCCCATGTTGCGGATAACGTCAAGGCTTAAGAATCATCCTTAAAAACAAAAGGCGGGCCAGCGGCCCGCCCCAATGATATCAAAGCTGCAAATCAACAGCGTGATTTAAGAGGTATTCCCGGAAAGTAGCCAAAAGCGGCGATTCCGACAATGGCCGCCATTGAGCAATATAGAACCGGCGTTTCCAGGGGAAGGGTGTCACCGGCAGAAGCTGCAATTCCTGACGGGATAGAGCAGGCGCTGCCGCCCACAAGCTGATAAAAGCAATGCCCAGTCCGGCGGTAACCCCGCTGAGTACTGCCTGATTGCTGTCTAAAATGGTATGCCTGGCAAAATCGGCCAAGCTTAAGCCTTCCCGGGAAAGTGCATCTTCTAATGCCATGCGGGTACCCGAATCTTCCTGACGTTCAATGAGGGGCAAAGCCGTCAGTTGATCCATCAATAGAGGTTCCGGCAGTCGCAGCTTGGGAGAAGCAACTCCTACCAGCGCATCCTCCAGCCAAGGAATATAGGTGACATCGGGGAGATCCAAAGCCGCCCCCACCACTGCCATATCCAATTCTCCGGTGGTAAGACGGCGCAGCATTTCCCCGGTGGCGCCGATGGAAACCCGAATATCGATATTAGGGTGCTGCCCGCAGAAGTCCGGCAGAATCCTGGGTAAGAGATATTCCCCAGGAATGGTGCTGGCGCCTATATGGAAAGTCCCTTTTTCTAAACCTCGGTATTGCGATAAAGAATGCTCCGCCCGGCGGTAAATAGCCAAGATTTCCCGGCTGGCAGCAAGGAGATCCTCGCCGGCATCGGACAATTCTAATTTCTTGTCCCGGCGGCGGAAAAGCGGAACGCCTGCCTGTTCTTCCAGATTTTTAATTTGCCAGCTGATGGCAGGCTGCGTAATAAAAAGCTGGCTGGCAGCTTGCGTAAAGCTGCCTACCTCCGCTACTTTCACAAAAATCTCCAACTGCCTCAAACTAGTCATAATATGAACCCTCCAACTAATAAATTAAGTTTATTATAACATAAAAATTATGAATGGGATATAAAAAATCCGGGCTTTTCTTTTAAGTGAGATATCAAGGTGCAACAGGTGTAAAACAAATCTAGAAATCATAAAAACTGGTCTATAAAACGAATGGCCGAGTATGCTATAATAGACCTAACGAAATTAGGGAGGGGATTAATTGACTAGTCACTTGCGGTATATGTTCCGGGAATATGATATCCGGGGCAGGGTAGGTCCCGGCGAGATGGACGAAGTCGCCATTGGCCTTATCGCTCAAGCGTTTGCCTTATTTCTTTCCCGCAGAGGGGTCAAAGAGGTTGTGGTAGGTTATGACAACCGCAGTATTTCCCCCATTTTTGCGGAAAAGGCGGCAAAGGTTTTGGCAGAAAGTGGTTGTCATGTTTATGATATCGGACTCTGCATTACGCCGGCGGCTTATTTTGCACAATACCATTTGAATTCCAAGGGGATCATGATGGTGACGGCCAGCCATAACCCGAACGGCTGGTGCGGCTGCAAATTGGGATATGATTTTTCCACCACCATGGGGCCGGAAGATTTGGAAGAGCTGTATGAGATTTTAGAAAGCCATGCTCAAGTAGTGGGCGGTGACGGTATGATTGAAAAAGCCGATATCCGGGAAGCTTATTTGAGCGATATTGTCGAACGGGTGGCCATGCCAAAAAACCACGGTTTGCGGGTGGTGGTGGACGCCGGAAACGGCGCCGCCGGTCTTTTCGCTTGGGAATTATTTCAGCGCTTGGGCTGCATGACCTTTCAACTGAACTGTGATCCGGATGACGCCTACCCCCACTATTTTCCCAATCCTTCCGAGCTGGAGCCAAGGAAACGTTTGGCGGAAATGGTAACCCATCCATATATCAAGGGAGAAGTGGGATTTTCCTTTGACGGGGACGGCGACCGGTTGGGGATCACGGACGAAAACGGCGTCAATATTTGGAGCGACCGCATCTTAATGATCTTAGCCCGTAATATCTTGGCAAAAAAACCGGGCGCTAAGGTGGTATACGATGTAAAATGCACCCAGGCTTTGGAAGAAGATATCCGGGCTCACGGCGGCGTTCCTATTATGTGGCGTACCGGCCATTCCTATATCAAGCGCAAGATGAAAGAAGAAGGAGCTTCCTTGGCCGGTGAAAGAAGTGGACATATTTTTGTGGCGGAAGGCGCTTATGGCTATGACGATGCCATGCTGGCGGCCGCCCTGGTTTGTTATTCCTTGGCGGAGGCCGGGAAGCCGTTGTCTGTTTTAATGCAGGAATATCCTTGTTATGTTACATCCCCAGAGATCAAAGCCGCCTGCCCCGACCATCTGAAATACCAGGTAGTCAAGTCTATTACCCGGCAATTGATCGAAGAATTCGGCGAGAGCAATGTTAACACTATAAACGGCGCCAGGGTCATTTTCCCTGACGGCTGGGGTTTGGTGCGGGCTTCCTCTAACTTGCCGGAGCTGGTATTGATCTTCGAATCTACGACCGAGGAAGGTTGCTGCCGTATCAGAGATGTTTTTGCCAAACGGCTTTTGGCTTATCCCGATGTTAGTACCACTTGGCAAAATGATATGGTATAGCGTATGCGTCACGTTGTTTTAATTGCGATTTTAGCGGCCGGTCTATGGGGCTTGTTTCGGGCCGCTAAAGAAATGAAAGCCCTTTGGCGGCAAGGCGGCAAAAAAGATGTCCTGGTAATGGTAGCGCTTTTTGCCATTTGCCCAATCATTTTAACCTTTCTGTACCGTTGGCAGATAAAAGCGCCAAACTTGTGGCTGGTGGCGCCTCTTCTGATCGCGTCCTTTGTTTGGGTTTGTTCCGGCTATCTTATGACAGTAGCAGCCCAAAAAAGGCTGGCGGGACAAGAGAAAGCGCTGTGGCCTCCGGAGCAGATCAAAAAAAAAGCGGTCTTGTACGGCATACTTTTACTGATCGGCTTGGCACTATGGATCATGGGCTTCCAAGGACATTTGGTACAACTCTCTTTTGAAGAAGCGCTTTTGATTTTAAGCATTTATTTGATTGCCGTTGGCTTTAGCGGCTGGTTGCGTATTTGCCGCAGTATCATATACCATAACCGAAAAATATCATAAAAACTAAATTTTAGAGAAGCCGGGCAGATCATGATTGCAGATCCTGCCAGGTTTTTCTTTTTTGGGGAACCGAATGCTTTTTGCTTTCGTCATTTCCATGTGGCGGCCTGTCTTGTATCTCCGGCAGGTCTTTGGTAGAATAATAATACAATAGCGGTAAAAAATACGGAAGCAAGAGGGAGTATTAATAGAATGCGAATGACAAAAAAACGCTGGGCAGCTACCTTAGTCAGCGTAACTGCCGTCTGTTTTGTCTTGGTAGGCGGCTCAGTAATCTGGCACAATCTTCCTGAAAATCAACCGGTGAATCCTAACCCTGGGAAAAGCATCTTGGGAGAGGAAACAAATGTGGCAAAAGAATTATATCCTATGTGGGAATCGCAGCCGGACGGCAGTTTATTATGGGGGTATCTGGATGATGAAGGCAATTGGGCCGTAGCCCCAGTGTATGAAATGGCGTTACCTTTTTACCAGGGAGCCCAGGTGGCCTGGGTAGAACAAAACGGTAAGTACGGAGCCATTAGCCGCCGGGGCAAGGTGGTGGTCGCTCTAGACAACAGTACCATCGTAAAAGAATACCGGGATGGCTATATGGTCGCCGGAAACGGTAACAACAGCAGTCTTTATGACGATGAAGGCGCCAAGGTATTTGGTGTGGATGGACGTATCGGTACTTTTAACGGAGATCTGGCCCCCTTCACCCGCCGGAAAGACGGTGTGGAGCAATACGGATTGATCAACCGCCGGGGAGAAATTGTGGTGGAGCCAATTTATGCCGCCATCAGTCAGATTGCAACCGGAACGCCTTTGGTTAAAACCGAGGAAGGCCGGGTTTTCATATTGAAAAAAGACGGCATGTTGGGTACGGAGTTGTTAGGCCGGGTTTCTATCAGCAATGCCGGAGGTGGTTTTGCCGTTTATCAGGATGAAAACGGCTTGTTAGGCTATATGGCCGCGAGCGGTTCCGTGGCGGTAGCGGCCCACTTCTATGTTGCAGGTCCTTTTGAAAAAGGTGCGGCAGTGGTAAAAGCAGCAAGTGGCTATGGACTGATTGATACCGAAGGTCATTTTTTGGTTCCGGCGGATTATGTACAAGGCAATAACCTGGGGCAAGGCCTGTTTGCTTTTGCCAACAATTCAGAAGGGCCCTGGACACTTTATAACAGCGATGGGGACCAGCTTTCGGAGGCGGTGGTCTGCCAATGGGGTATATGGGAGGACGGCGCTTTGGGCATTCAGGAAGCCAACGTAAGCTATCTTCTGGATCGTAAGGGCAAGGAAATTGCCGGTAGCCGTATCGCAGGTGGCTACAGTCTGAAAAAAAGAGGCGGGCTTTTTTACAGCGATGGCCCGCAAAGTTTTTATTATGATGTGCAAGGTAGGGAAATTTTCCGCCAGCAATACCGCCAAGCGACCATTTTTGACTCCTGGGACGTGGTTTCAGAGCTTTTCTCGCCCAATTGGTATCTGCAAATGTCCTTCCCCCAGATTTATCGGGGTAAAGAAGAGTATAAAGGGTTGAATAGTTTGCTTCAGGAATGGTGTCTGGATGATTACGAAGAAAATTATCTGAGCGAGACAGGGCAGTATCTGCAGATCATTCGGGGAGATTTTACCGTTTCCTGTCTGGGTTCTTTGGTGGAAATAAAATATACCACGGAAACCAAAGATATTCAAAAACAGCAGGACAATGTAGCCATCAGTACCTGTGTGGTGGACTTAAAAAGCGGCGACCGTTTTCGGTTAGAGAATCTTTTCGAGAGCGGTTGGAAGCCCTTAGTGGTAGAAAAAGCGAGGAACGCCTATCAAAGCCAGTGTGAAAATTTAGGACAGGATCCTCAAAAAGACGTATTAGACATGATGGCACAAGCCGGTTGGCCCCAACGTAAAACCCCTTTTCTGCTGGAGGAAGAGGGCCTTGCCCTATTGATCGGGCCCTATGACGGTGGCCAATACGATCAGGTTTTCATCAGTTATGTGGATCTGGCTGATAAGATTAATGACAACGGCGCACTTTGGCAGGCGTTAAGCACTGGGGATGCCCAGGAATAAGATAACGGTGGCGGAAAGCCGCAACCGTTTGTAAGAACCAACAACAAACAAAGCCCATGAAAAAGCGGAAATGAAATGATAAAAAAACCGGCAGCCGGGAAGTGAAGCATAGGGGAGATAAAACAAAAAAGGAGATTGGCGATATGTCAATGGAAAAACTGCAAAATACAGCCGAAGCCCTCAAACATAACGGTTTTCATGCGGAAATCTTTGCTACCGGAAAAGAGGCCGCGGATTGGCTGCTTCAGCAAATCACGGCAGGGCAAAGCGTCGGTTTGGGCGGTTCTGTTACCTTGCGTCAATTGGAGTTGCCGGAAAGATTACGTCAGCAGGGGGTGGAGGTGATCAGCCATTGGGAGGCAACGGAAGAGGAGAAAGCCGACTTGCGGACATTATATCGGAGATCTTTTTTTGCCGACGCTTATATGGCGTCCGCCAACGCCATCACGGAAGAGGGCGCAGTCTTTAACGTGGATGGCAATGGCAACCGGGTGGCGGCTATGATTTATGGGCCGGAAAAAGTCTATGTTGTGGCAGGAGTCAATAAAATTGTTCCCGATTTAGCCGCAGCGGAAAAAAGACTGGAAGAGGTCGCGGCGCCCTTAAACGCCAAACGCCTCAATACCCCCAATCCCTGCAAGGAAACGGGTCGATGCATGGATTGCAACAGCCCCCGGCGCAGCTGCCGGATTTATACCCTGATGAAACGCCCCTCTTTTTTAACGGATGTCACAGTAGTCCTGATCAATGAAGAGTTGGGTTATTAGGAGGAGAAAACATGCTGACTGGAGAGCTTGGAAATCGCTATAGCCGTAATATTGCCTTGAGCGAAGTGGGCATGGTAGGGCAGGAAAAGCTGTTATCCGCCAAGGTGTTGGTTGTGGGCGCCGGGGGCCTAGGTTCGCCTGTCTTGCTTTATCTCACTTTTATGGGTATCGGTCATATCGGCATTGTAGACGGCGATCTGGTAGGCATTAGCAATTTAAATAGGCAGATCCTTTATGGCGATAGCGATTTGGGATTGCCCAAAGCCAAGCAGGCGGCCTTGCATCTCAAAGCAAAAAATCCTCATGCGGAATTCAAGGTTTTCCAGGAATACCTGACAGCGGAAAACGCCGCCGCCATTTTTCACGGTTATGATGTGGTAGTGGATTGCTTGGATCATTTCTCTGCCCGTTTCTTGTTGAATGATACCTGTCTCACGCAAAAGATCCCCTTTGTGCATGCCGGCGTTTACAAATATTCGGGACAGGTCATGACGGTTATTCCCGGCAAGACTCCCTGCCTGCGTTGTCTGATCCCTGGCGGAGCGGTAAGCGCCCCGGAGCCGTCGGCCGTCAGTCAAGACGGTATTTTAGGTGCGACACCCGGCATCTTTGGCGCTTTGCAGGCCATGGAGGTCTTTAAGCTGGTTTTGGGACTGTCATCCGATAAAAGCGGCTTGTTTTATTTGGATGGGCTTCACTTGGAGGCGGAAAAGATTCCTGTTGTCATTGACCCCGATTGTATTTGTCAGAAATCATGAGCGAACCGGGATACGTTTTTGTTTATCTCAACAAAAATTGATTTCCGTCATCATAATAAAAAACCCGGCAGCCATAAGCTGCCGGGTTTTGTGATTATGTTAATAAATGCTGCCCCAGCGGTCGAAGGGGTAAATGGCCCAAACCACTTTGCCCTCCACTTTTTCCAAAGGTATGAACGAAATGCTGTTATCACGGCTGTCTTTGCTTTCCGGGCGATTATCCCCCAGGACAAAGATGGTGTTTTCCGGCACTACCGTATCCACCAGGCCGTTGGTAATGCAGCCTTCCGCCAGATAGGGTTCCTCTATGGCAACACCGTTAACGAATACTTTGCCGTTATCGATTTTGATGGTATCGCCGCCCACGGCGACGACCCGTTTGACATAGGCCGGTTCGCCCAGATTAGCGGGATCTTCCAGGATCACGATATCACCGACTTGAGGCGACTGGTTCCAATAAGCCGTTTTATTGGTGATGACCCGTTCGTAAGAAGAAAGGGTGGGCACCATGGAAGTGCCGATAATCTGTGTCACCTGAAAGAAATAGGTTCGCACCAATAAGGCTAAGGCAATGGCGATGATAATGCAGAGAAGATATCCTAAGGCTGTTTTGCCACGACTTCTATGGGATTCTTTTTTCTCACGCACCTCGCCTTTTTTAGGGGCTTTGGCGGCTACCGCCATGCCTGACGTGGTGCTGTCTGTGGTGGTTAGCTCTTCCTGTCCGGGGGAGCTGTCTGGATCTCCCGCGGCCTGCTGCTCCTGCCTTTGGCTTGCGATGCGCATGCGTTCCTGAATATCCGCAATATGTTCTTGGATCTCTTCGATCTCCCCTTGCGTCTTGGCGATATCATTATCTGCTTCCCAGGCGGCGAGGGAGGCGGTGGCAAACTGTGCTGCCAGGTTTGCCGCCTCTTCTTCTATCTCCGGCAGATTTTCCTTTGCTTCTTTGATTTGCTGTTGCAAGTCAAGAAGCTTTGCTTCGGCGGTTTGTAATCGCAGAACCATTTCTTCATGGGCTGCCGTGTTCGTTTGATGACAGTTTAAAGCGTCCTCCAGCCTGCTTTTTACTTCTACGGTCTCTTTGGCCGGCTCACCGCCTGCAGTCTCGATCTCTTTCATTTTCTGATAGGCGGCATCCGCTAAATGCCTTGCTTCTTCCGCTTCCTGCCTTACCTTAGCTAAAAGGGCTTCCTTTTCTTTAGCGGTTTCCTCCAGCTGTTTGCTTTCCGATACCGCCTCCTCCAACTCCTTATAGTAACCGCTGTATTTGAGGCTCACCTCATCATAACGTTCCTGCGCGATCTCTACCGCACCCTGAGTTTCTGTCAGCGCGACTTCTTTGGCTTTTAAATCTTGCGCCAGTTGTTTCATCTCTTCCAGAATGTGCCTTTGCTGTTCGCCGCTGTTGGCTAAAAAAGCTTTTGTGGTTTCCGCCAGAGCCGCGGCATCGGCTGCCTTTTCATCCAAGGATTTGGCGTTTCCCTGCGCCTGGCCGGCGTTCTGCCGCAAGGTTTCCAGTTTTGAAGCAAGGAGCATTTGCCTGTTTTGCAGGATCTTGGCCTGCGTACTGCCTTTGGCCTCCCTGGCTGCCTGAGCTGCCGCCTGAGCCTGTATTTTGGCGGCGTCCATGGCTGATTTGCGCCGGGCTTCTTGCGTATAAGCCTCCACCATCTCCTGCCAGAACCCCTGTGTCATCTCGGCGGCTGCTTTGGCGGCTGCTGCTTGAAGCTCAGCCTCCTTAGCGGCTGCTTCCGCCATTTCTTTGGCTTCCAGGTTGTCCGGCGGGATTTCCGCAGCCTCTTCCTTTAATCGTCGGGCATATTCCATTGCTTCCTCGGCTGCCTGCGCCGCTTCCCGCGCACTTTTGGCGGCTTCTTTCGCCACTTTGGAATTTTCCATTAACTCTTTGCTATAGTCTGTTTCCGTCATGGGCATTTCCCCTTCCTATTCTGGAGACCATTTCAAAAATAAATATAACTTAAATAAAATTCCCTATCCGCTGATTTTTTCCTGCCAACCGGCTGGAATTCCTCATAAATAATGCAGGGATTTTTCCTGTATTGGACGAAACTAATAAAAAAAAGATCCGGGGGAATCATCATCATGCAAAAACAGATTATCATTTATACCGATGGGGCTTGTTCCGGCAATCCCGGCCCCGGGGGCTTTGGCGCAGTCCTCCTTTTCGGCGGACACCGTAAAGAACTGTCGGGAGCTGAATCGCATACCACCAATCAGCGCATGGAGCTTAAAGCGGCCATTGCTGCTTTGGCGGCCCTGAAAGAGCCATGCCAGGTGGATCTGTACAGCGACAGTGCTTACTTGGTTAATGCCTGGCAGCAAAACTGGCTGACGAATTGGCAAAAAAACGGCTGGAAAAATGCGAAGAAACAACCGGTGGAAAACCAAGATTTGTGGCAGCAGCTTCTGGCATTAGCCGATATCCACACCGTTACTTGGCATAAGGTGAAAGGACACGCCGACAACGCAGAGAACAACCGTTGCGACGAGCTGGCTAGGGAAGCCATCAAGCAATTATAAGAGATATGGCTTACTTTGCTGTTACTTTATTGACAATCCCGCGGTATTTTGCGAAAATAGAAAAAACAAAAGATGAAGGATTGAAAAGAGGTAACCCATGACAAACTTTGAAGAATTAGCCGAGCGTTTGATTGATGGAGATTTTGATGGCGTACAGACTGGTGTGGAAGAGTTGCTGTGCAAGGGCGAAAATCCCATGGATATCATCAACCTCGGTTTGGTCGCCGGGATGGCCAAAGTAGGCGAGTTGTTTAAAAGTGGGGAGATGTTTGTACCGGAAGTGCTGATGTGTGCCCGGGCCATGTCTCGCGCCACGGATTTTTTAAAGCCCCGTCTCAAGGAAGGGGAGGCGCTCCGTTTGGGCACGGTAGTGATTTGTACGGTCAAAGGCGACCAGCACGATATCGGGAAAAATTTGGTAGCGATGCTTTTGGACAGCAACGGGTTTGAAGTACACGATTTAGGCACCGACCAAAGCGTGGAAAAAATCATGGCGGCCATTGAAAAATACCGGCCGGAGATTTTAGGCCTATCCGCTATGCTGACTACTACGATGCCGGAAATGACCAAGGTGATCGCAGCCTTACAGGCGGCAAAGCAGCGGGAAGCGGTAAGGGTCATCATCGGCGGGGCTCCGGTTACCCAAGGTTATGCAGAACAGATCGGCGCCGACGGCTATTCCGCTGATGCGGCGGAAGCGGTGGATCTTTGCCGCCGTTTATTATGTCTTTAGCCCGCTTTTTATCATGAAAGGGGATACACAAAATGCTGATTGTAGGAGAATTAATCAATAGCAGCCGTAAAGCCATTCAACCGGCCATAGAGGCGTATGATACTGCCGCCATTCAGGCTCTAGCGGTGGCACAAAAGGAAGCGGGAGCTCATTATATCGACGTTAATTGCGGAACCTTTGTCGATGATGAGCCGAAGCGTCTGGAATGGCTGGTCAAAACGGTACAGTCCGCGGTAGATTTGCCTCTTTGTCTGGATTCTCCCCGTCCGGAGGCTTTGGAGCGCGCTTTGGCTTTGGTGGAAAAGGGACAGCCCATGATCAATTCCATTACGGGAGAGGCCCAGCGTATTGCTTCGGTATTGCCTTTGTTAAAAAAATATAAGACGAAGATTATTGCCCTTTGCATGGGAGATAACGGTATCCCCAACGGCTGGCAAGAACGTTTTGCCATTGGCAAACGCCTGGTGGGGACTTTGACTGATGCCGGTGTCCCGCTGGAAGATATTTATCTTGATCCTCTGGTGCAGCCGGTAGGTACTTGCGACCATGCTGCCAAGGATGTATTAGAAACAGTCTCAGCCTTGAAAACAGCCTATCCCGAGGCTCATTGTATTTGCGGATTGAGTAATGTTTCTTTCGGATTGCCCAATAGAAAATGGTTAAACCGCGTTTTTTTGGTGCAGACTATGACTATGGGAATGGACGCCTATATCCTTAATCCTACAGATCAGGTAATTATGGCGTGTCTTTACTCCTCTCATGTCCTTTTGGGCAATGATCCCTACTGTGGCGGATTTTTAAAGGCCCACCGCAAAGGTGTTTTTGAAAATATTTAAAAAAAAGAGTAGTAATGTGTCACATTGTACAACCAAAAGCAGTTATACTGTAAATATAAGATAAGGGGAGGACATCCATGAAAAGAGCAGCGTTGATCTTAATGATCATATTACTGGTGATGTTGATTATTGTTTTGATTCCTCAAACCAGAGAAACCATGCTGTCTTGGGCTAAAAAAACAAAAGAGGCCTTTGAGAAAGAGGGTACGGTGGTTTTGCAGTAGTCTGCCTGTTTTTTCATAGATGTTATTGTTGCCTGTCCAAATTTGGCGGAGCTTAAGTAGCGCCCTGACCTATGTCCGGGGCGCTTTTTTTATAAAATTGGTTTGAGCATTCGTTTTGAAACTTAAGTGTAGTGTAATACCTAATCCTTGTATGCATCGGCGGTCGGTTTTGTGCAATACTGCGTTGTCGTCAATCAGAATACATAAAGGATGCTTCAATCTATGCCTAGTCCTGCGTAAAACATCCTTGCCGCTGTATCACAGTTTTAGATTACAGTGTGCTAGCTTTAGCGGTCACCATATCTTTTTGCGTTTGTTCTGGCCGAGACCTTTGGTTTCAAAAAACAAAGAAGAATTAGGGTTTTAAAAAATACAAAAGTATTTAAAAAGTTTTTATTTATTTTTTCTGAAAAGTTTGATAGAATATATTTAAGTCAATCGTATTCCCGTATGCAAATGTTGATAAACAGCAAAACGGGTGTTTTTCTATTTATCACATGTGGTGTTTTTTAACCAATAACCGGATACTTGGATGCAAACAGTGCAGGAGAGAGGTTTTCCCTCTACTGTTTTTCCATATTCGGCGCATACCAAAAAGGAAGACGGTCAATTTTTTGGTTTCACCATTCACCACGGAGGTATAAGCCTTAGCCGGCGGACAAATTCCAGCCGTACCGCAAACGGCCGGAACCGTGGTGATAAAGTCCTTTGATAAGGTAATTGCTATCTGGGTTGGTTCTGACCGCAGGTTAAGCGGTTAAAGCACCTCCCTCTTTCCGCCGTTCCGCAAACGGTCGGACATAGCAAAATGCCGTTTGGTTTTTTAAAACGCTATTTAAGCCAAAGTCTTGGTTGATAGGAGTGCCGCTTGGTTTAAAAAGCTGATCAGTCGTACCGCAAACGGCTGATGTAATGGAAAACTGCAACAAAACGGCAAAACCTTGGATGGTGAGTACAAACAATCTTCCTGGAATGAATCACGTATAGAGCGAAGAGGCCGTACGGTTGATGAGGCAAGCTGTTGGAGAAAACCAAAGACTTGCTGTTTCTCCGGTGTGCTTGGGCGCACTGTTTACTGGAAAAGAACTTGAAAGGGGAAACAATGATGACGAAGAAAGTCGCTGTTGTTGCTGTTGGGGGTAACTCCCTCATTCTCGATAAAAATAAAATCTCTATGATGGATCAAATGGACGCAGTGAAAGAAACCTGCAGGCACTTGGCGGATATGGTTGAAATGGGCTGGACTTTGGTTGTTACCCACGGCAACGGCCCGCAAGTCGGTTTCGGCCTGCGCCGCTGTGAATTGGCGGCCGGCGAATTGCCTATGGTTCCTTTGGAAGGGATCGGCGCCGAGACGCAAGGCAATATCGGTTACATGATTCAGCAATGCCTGCGCAACGAACTGATTAGCCGGGGCATTCATGACAAAGATACGGTTACCGTTGTAACACAAGTAGAAGTTGATCCTGCCGACCCTGCCTTTGAAAAGCCTTCCAAGCCGGTGGGCAGCTTCATGAGCAAAGAAGAAGCCATGGAGAAGAAGGAAAAAGACGGCTGGGTTGTCGTGGAAGATGCCGGTCGCGGCTGGCGCCGGGTAGTTCCTTCCCCCAAACCCATGAGCATTGTGGAAAAAGATACTATAAAAATGTTGGTAGATGCAGGCTTGTTAGTTGTCAGCGTCGGCGGCGGCGGCATTCCCGTGATGAAAAAAGATAATCAGCTTTCCGGGCAGGCCGCGGTCATTGATAAAGACTATGCTTCCGCTTTGTTGGCTTATGACATCGGGGCTGACTTGTTCTTTATCTCCACCGCAGTTGACAAAGTTGCTTTAAATTTCGGCAAGCCGGATCAAAAAGATTTGGACGTTGTGACTGTTGCCGAGTTAAAGAAATATGCCGGGGAAGGACACTTTGCCGCAGGCAGCATGGGGCCAAAGATCAGCGCGGTCATCAGCTTTATGGAAAAGGGCGGCAAGGAAGCTTTGATCACTTGTCCTGAAAAAATGGCTGAAGCACTGCAAGGAAAGGCCGGTACCAGAATTACCAAATAGCTGCTGAAACAGGAAATGCGATTCAAGACCAAACAACCAAAGGGTTACCCAAAAGATTTGGGTACGGTAAGGAGTTGATGAAACCCATGGAACATATGGAAAACATGGAAAGCATGGAAAATTTCGAACATATGGAACATATGGAAGAAACCCATGTTGTAGGAATGAATACCCCCAGGAAAGATGGAATTGCCAAAGTCACAGGCGCCATGGAGTATAGTTCGGACGTGTCCTTCCCGAATATGCTGTATGCGGCAATTGTACGCAGTCCTCATCCTCACGCAGATATCGTCAACATCGATACCAAAGACGCCGAAGCCATGGGCGCCGTGGTGCTGACCCGGGATGACATCAATCCCGTGGTTTACAATGAACGTTCCGTTAGTGTTCCCGCGGCAACCTACCGGGACCGTACGGTTCTGCCCATTGATAAAGTGCGCCATTACGGCGAACCGGTTTGCGCCGTTGCTGCCCAAACAGAGGAACTGGCCTGGAAAGCCGCGCAAGCGATTAAGGTCGATTACCGGGTATTGCCTGCCCTGCTCACGCCGGAAGATGCCATGAAACCGGGTGCGCCTCAACTCTATGACCGTATTTGGTTGGGAAGTGAAGAAGTCATCCCAAAAAACAATATTGGCGTTTTGCGCAATATTGACGAAGGGAATGTGGAAGAAGGTTTTGCCAAAGCCAAAAAGATCTATGAGCGGACCTTCACGTTGAATCGTATTTACCATGCGCAGTTGGAAACCAAAAGCGCCACCTGTAAGCCGGAACCGGACGGCGGCATTACGGTGTGGTGCACCACTCAAACCATTCACGGTTCGCGCCATATTATAGGAACGGCTCTGGGCCTGCCTTTAAGCAAGGTCAATATCAAAAAGACCGCCATCGGCGGCGGCTTTGGCTCCAGTATTCAAATGAATACGGTCGTTCCTATTTGCGCGGCCTTGGCCATGAAAGCGCGGCAGCCGGTAAAACTGGCTTCCAGCCGCGAAGATGATTTTTACAGTCACCATAAATATCCCACCACGTTTACCGTAAAACTGGGGGTGGGGGCAGACGGCATACTCACCGCTTTGGATGTCAAAGCCTTGGTGGATTTTGGCGCCCATCAGGTGCAGCCCCTGGCTTATATGGGCTGTGTGGCAGGGTGGGGTGCTTCCCTCTATAAATATAATAATAATATCCGTTTTCAAGGGACTGCTGTTTATACCAATAAGGTGCCCTGTTGTGCCATGCAAGGTTACGGCAACCCTCAGATCAACTTCGCTATTGAGAGCATGGTGGATATTATCTGCAATGATAACGGCTGGGATCCTTTGGAATTCCGGCTTCAAAACTTCCGCGGCATCGGCGATGAATTCTGGGGCCAGGGTCCCACCATCCGTTCCATTATTAAATCCAGCGGTGTGGCTGAATCTTTGATCGACGGCCGCGAGACCTTTCGCTGGAACGAAAAGAAACCTTATACCGAGAAGAGCGGCCAGAAACGCCGGGGCATCGGTGTGGCCCGCGGGTTCCATACCTCCGGCACCGGCGGTCCCAAAGAAGGGGAAGTCATCGACTACTCCAGCTGTATGATAAAAATAAATGAAGACGGTTCCGTTGATGTGATCACTCCCGTCAATGATCATGGCGGCGGTACCTGGGACGCTTTGGCTAAGATTGCCGCCGATGTTCTTCAGGTTCCGTTGGATATGGTAGGTATGTCGCCTGCCGACACCATGAATACGGGTTATGACGTTTGCACCCATGCTACCCGCGGCATTTATTGTGGCGGCGCCGCTGTTTACCACGTGGCGACCAAAGTCAGAGAAAAGCTCCTGGAATTTGCCGGCCGCATCCTGCTGGAGCATCCCAAAGAGCTGACCATTGTCCGCGATGAAGCCTTGGGTCAGGGCGTCATTTACACCAAAGGATATCATGATAAAAAAATTACCATTGGCGAAGTAGCGAAGATTGCCCAGATCAATAGCTGGGGTACCGTCGCTTATACCGACAGCTACCGCCAGAAAAATTGCCCGCCCTGCTTTGTTACGCACTTTGTGGAGGTGGAGGTGGATACCGTGACCGGCGAGATCACCATTCCCCGGGTGCTGATATATGGCGATGGCGGTACCGTCATGAACCCCGACCTTTTCAAAGGGCAATTGGTCGGCTCCTTTAACCGCGGCCTCGGTTATGTTCTCTATGAGGATATGAAATATGATATGACAACCGGCAAACTGAAAAATAACGGCCTCCTGGTAGATTATAAAATGCCTACCGCCTGCGAGATGCCGGCAAATGCCGAGACTACGGTGAAGATCTGCCATGTTTACGAGCCTTCCGGCCCCTTCGGCGCCAAAGGCATCGGCGAAGCGGCTTTGGCTTCCGTTTCCGCAGCTATCGCAAACGCGATCTACAATGCCATCGGCATCCGTTTCTATGAGTTGCCTATTACGGCGGAAAAAGTATTAGCCGCATTGAGAGCCGAGCGCTTTGGCGAGGAAGCTTGCCTGTAAAAAAAGGGGTGAAAAAATGAATACAAGGATACTGCCAATCAATTATACCTATGTGGCGCCACAAACTTTAGAAGAAGCGTTGTCCATTTTGGACAAAAAGAAAGACGTTAAGATCTTGGCCGGCGGCACCGATCTCATTGTAAAGCTGAAGACGGGTGCGCCGATCCTTCTTTCCACCATGATGGATATTAAGAGGATCCCTGCTTTGACCAAGATCAGCCAGGAAGAAGAAACCGGCGATTTGCATATTGGCGCGGTGTCGCCTTTGGCGGCCATTGAGGAAGCCCCGGTTGTTTCTGAAAAATATACGGCGCTTCTCGAAGCGCTGAAGGCCATGGCGGCCATTGCCGTGCGGCATATGGGCACCATCGGCGGCAACTTCGGTAATGCCAGCCCCGCTTCGGATACCGCAGGACCTGTCATGGTCTATGACGGACGGGTGAAGCTGGCAAGCAGCACGGGTCAGCGTTTGGTTGCCGCCAGAGAATTCTTTATTGGGCCCGGCAAAAGTGTCATGGCTGCCAATGAAATGATCACGGAGATCATTTTACCGGTTCCTTTAGCAAATACCGGAGCGGCATTTCTGAAAAAAGCCCGGGTCAAAGCGGATATTGCCAAGATCAGCGTTACCGCTCTCTTAGTGCGGGAAGGCGACAAGATCATAAAGGCCGCTCTTGCCATGGGTTCCGTGGCGGCAACACCGCTTTTCATGACGGATATCGCTCAAACCATGGTGGGAGAGACTGCAAGCAAAGCCTTATTTGCCCGGATTGCCCAGGAGGCGGCCCAGGCCATCGAACCCATTGACGATAACCGTTCCACGGCGGAATACCGCAAAGCGATGGGAGAGATCATGATGGCGAATGCCTTAGAGCTTGCCTGGAAACGTACAGGAGGTGATCTGTAATGGCCAAACATCATATTAATATAAAAGTAAACGGTAAATGGCACGAATTAGATGTAGATAGTAACGAGCTCCTTTTAAATGTTTTGCGTGATAAATTATTTTTAACCGGCACCAAGTATGGTTGCGGTATCGCGGAATGCGGCGCTTGCTCCATTTTGGTGGATGGTCAAGTGCAGTTGGCTTGCCTGATTCCCGCTGTGTCTGCCGACGGCTGGGATATTACCACCGTGGAGGGTCTTGCCAAAGACGGGAAGCTTAGTCATGTGCAGCAAGCCTTTATTGATAAGGCCGCCATTCAGTGCGGATTTTGTACTCCTGGCATGGTGGTTTCCGCAACATCTCTTTTAAACGCCAATCCGGACCCCAGTGAGGAAGAGATCCGGGATTATCTGCGGGGCAATTTCTGCCGCTGCACAGGCTATAGCGCTATTGTGGAAGCGGTACAGCAAGCTGCCGAAAAAAAACAAGAATCTGCCGAGCCCGGCAAGTAAGAGAAGCATAGCATTTACGTTAGGGGGGGACACGATGAAAAATTTCAGTTATGTGAAAGCAACGGATAAAACAGGCGCTCTGGCCGCCTTGGCGGAGATCCAAGATGTCAAAGTCATTGCTGGCGGCACCAATATATTGCCCAGCATCCGGGAGGGGCGCATCAATGATGCGACCTTGTTGGATATCCGTTCTATCAAGGAATTGCGCAGCATCCGGGAAGAAGACGATCAGATCGTGTTGGGGCCGCTGACCACTATCAAAGATTTGGAGACTTCAGAGATCATTCAAAAATACGCGCACGGGTTATGGCAGGCGGCCTTGAGTTTTGCTGACCCCACTACCCGTAATAGTGCCACCGTGGGCGGCAACATTATCAATGCCAGTCCAGCCGCGGATACCGTGACGCCTCTTTTGGCTTTGCGGGCGGTGATTACCTTAGAAAAAAAAGGTTCTTCCCGTGATATCCAGCTCAACGAGTTCTTTTGCGGCAAGGATACCACGATTCGGGAAGCCGACGAGCTTTTGACCAAGATCGCTTTCAAGAAAACCTCTCACAGCGCTTTCATCAAGCTAGGCCTGCGTAATGCCATGTCCATCTCCGCTGCCAATGTGGCGGTAGCTTGCGAATATGACGGTAATAAAGTTACCGATGTTCGAATCGCCATGGGCTGCATGAGTCCCTATCCTACACGTTGCTACCATGCGGAAAAAGTTTTGGAAGGCAAAGAGATCACCCAGCCCCTTTTGGACGAAATGGGCGTTGTTTTGAATGCTTCCGATATCAATCCACACAGCGGGCTGCGCGCAACTGAAAAATACCGCCGTCAAGTCGCTCCTGTTTTGGTGGCACGCGCTCTGAAAGCGGCTTGTGAGTGCTCGGGCCAGGGAGGTGTAAAATAGTATGAGCAATTGTATTCAAGTATCCTTTATTTTAAACGGCAAACCTACCACATATCAAGTGGCTCCGGAAACCAGCCTTTTGCGTATGCTGCGGGATCATGGCAACTATGATGTGAAATGCGGTTGCGAGGAAGGCGATTGCGGCACCTGCACCGTCTTGATTAACGGTGAGACCATGAAGTCCTGCATTACCTTGGCCGCTCAGGTAGAAGGAGCTGATATTGTTACTACCAAAGGTTTAACATACGGCCAAGATGAAATTGGCCATATGCTGCAGCGGGCTTTTGTGGAATGCGGCTCTATTCAATGCGGCTTCTGTACGCCGGGGATGATCATGGCTGCTAAGGAATATATCAATAATGGCGGCATTGCCGACCGCAAAGCCATCAGAAAAGCCATTTCCGGCAATCTTTGCCGCTGCACCGGCTATGTCAAGATCGTAGACGCCATTTATAAAGTAGCCAAGGACTTGGGAAGGGAGGCGCGGTAAAATGGCAAACTTAAAATTAATCGGCCGTCCTGTCCCCAGACATGATGCCTGGGCCAAGGCTAAAGGAGAGCAGCTGTATTCCGATGACTTTACCATGTCTGGTATGATCTACGGCAAGGCCTTGCGGAGCAAATATCCGGCCGCTATCCTGAAATCCATCGATACCTCCGCGGCGGAAGCTTTGCCGGGCGTCCATTGCGTCATGACGGCCAAAGATGTGCCCCACAATATCGACATTACCAAATTTGGTCAGATGCGGGATGTTGGCGGCGGCTTTGAGGGCCTGTATAAAGTTTTGGCTGATGGTAAAATCCGCTGTAAAGCGGAAGCCATTGCTTTGGTGGCTGCTGATACCGAAGAGCTTTGCGAGGAAGCATGTCGGCTGATTCAAGTGGAATACGAAGTGCAGGAAGGGGTCTACGACCCGGTAGAAGCCTTGAAAGAAGGAGCTTATTTGGTGTCCGGTGAAGATGATTCCAACCTGGTCATGCGGGCCCATATTGGTAAGGGCGATACGGCAGACGCTTTTGCCAAAGCGGATGTTATCGTTGAGCGGGATTATGAAGTGATTGCCCAGGATCATGCGTATCTGGAAACGGAGTGCGGCTGCGCCTGGGTAGATCAGGACGATGTCGTCACCCTGCGTGTAGGGACCCAGGTATTGGAGCATTACCGTACCATTGCCAGAATCTTGGGATTGCCGCAAAATAAAGTGCGCAATATGGGCGTTCCCATGGGCGGCGGCTTTGGAGGCAAGGAAGACATTACCGTTGAGACTTATCTGGCTTTGTTGGCTTGGAAAACTAGAAAACCTGTGAAGATGATCTGGAGCCGGGAAGAATCCTTGGAGGTTCATAGCAAGCGGCACCCGGAAAAGATGCATTATAAGACCGGGGCGACCAAAGACGGCAAGATCATTGCTCAGCAGGTAGATATTGTACTGGATGCCGGCGGTTATACGTGCCTGACTCCTTGGGTACAGATGTATTCTACCATCAATGCCGCGGGCTGCTATGATATCCCCAATGTGGAAGTGAACAGTGTTTCCGCTTTTACCAATAATACCATTACCAGCGCCAACCGGGGTTTCGGCGTACCGCAGGTCAATGTAGGTTATGAATCCCAAATGGACGAACTGGCGGAAGCTCTGGGCATGTGCCCCCGAGCGTTGCGCCGTATTAATTGCCTGAAAAATGGCGACGAGATTTCCACCGGCTTTATTCCGGAAGGCCATGTGGCTTTGGAAGAATTGATCGATATGGCCTGGAACGGCTTGGAAGCCTACGGACCCAAGGAAGAATATACCGAAGACGGCAAAAAGATCGGCCGCGGCATGGCCATCGGGATGATGAGCTATGGCCGTCTGACCTTTATGCATGACTCCTCCCGAGTGGCTTTGCGTATCGAATTGGACGGTAGCGTCACCGTTCGTGCCGGGGTTCCGGACTTAGGCGGCGGGCAAGGCGCCGTTTTATGTCAAATTATTGCGGAAGAATTGGGTCTGCCCATCGAACGGGTGCATGTTTTTGTTATGGATACCCATATGACGCCCCTTTGCGGCACTACTACAGCTACCCGCCAGCTTTATATGTCAGGAAACGCGGCTTTGGCCGCCGTGAAACCCCTACGGGATAGGATTATCCAAAAAGCGGCGAAGCTTTTAGGGGTGGAACCGCAATATGTGGATTTAGGCAATAACAAAGCCTATGTGATTAATAATCCTGACATCAATATTGATTTTGTTACCGTAGTCGGGCATGTCTCCAACGACGGTGAAGAATTATTCAATGAAGGGCAGTATAATGCGCCCTTTACCGAAGTGCCGGATCTGAACAATATTCGTGGCCGGATTCTGCCGGATTTCACTTATTCCGCTCATGCGGCGGAGGTTGCGGTGGATGAAGGAACCGGAGAATATGAGGTGCGCCGTATCGTGGCAGCCTATGACGTGGGTAAGGCCGTCAACCGAAACAGCTGCGAAGGGCAACTGGAAGGCGGCGCCATCTATTGTATGTGGTATATGAAAGAGGATTTGAAATGTCGAAATGGTATCACCAAAGCAAACAAATTCTCTACTTATATGATACCAACCTCCCTGGATGCTCCTGAAGTGAAGCTCTGCATCATGGAATCCGGCGGTGGCCTTGGCCCTTATGGCGCCAAGGGGGTTGGAGAACCCGCCGACAACTCTATTACCCCCGCCATCTTGAACGCCTTAAAAGATGCCACGGGCTTCCGCTTCACCAAATTCCCTATCACGCCGGAAACGATCTTGGATGGGTTGGCTGCCGCTAAAAACAAATAACCAGTAACTCAAATCAACAAACCCGCCGTTATACGGCGGGTTTGTTGATGTTCTTGGGAGACAGAGGAATTTGGTGACTTTCTAAATATGTTTTATGCTGTCATTGATATACTTGTAATTTTTTATTTTTGACCTCGGGTTTCACTTGTGATCTTGCTTGCTATGTTCATTTTTCTATCAGAATCGTTTTTAAGATTGCGAAGAGGCTGCTTTCCGGTTATAATAAAAAAGAGCTTCCGGCCTGTTATTCAAGGACAGGACGGAGGCTCTTATACGAAACGGTTCATCAGGCAGTCACCTTGGCAGTGGGTTGGATGTCATCCCATTTCGGTTTGAGTATAGTCTCGCAAATAAGGCCCGCTAAAATAAGAATCCAGCAAATACCGCCATAAATGGAAGGCACTTCGCCGATGAAAAGGAATACCCAGATGGGTGTGAAAATCAGCTCCGCTAAGCTGAGAATGGTTGCTTTTTGCGGATTTACGGATTTCATGCCTTTGAAGAAGAAGGTAAAAGAAATTCCTAATTGGAAGACCCCGAAACATACTCCGATGACCCATTGCTCAAGGGTCAATGCGGCAAATTGCGAAAAGGCATCTCCTGGAATCAGGAGAAACAGAACGGGGAGAGAACAAAGATTGGAAATGGAAATAAGGCCCAGATTGTTACCACCTTTTAGGTTGCTGATGGAAACGGTTAGCCAGGCAAACCCCATCCCTGAAATCAAAGCAATAAAATTGCCCAATTGATTAGAACCATCGGAAGGCTCAAAAAGGCAGGTAATCACGCCGCTTAGCAGAATTCCCATGGGTAAAAGCTGCCGCCAGGAAACGTGGCGGGTTCGACTTACTGTCCACAGATAAATCCAAAGGGGTGCCGTATAGTGGAGTCCTACCGCATTGGCGGCGGAAGTCATCTGCATTCCCAAAAGGAAAGTGGTGCTGGTAAAAGCAGAAGACAAAACCAGGTTTAACAGGGTGCGATCCCAAGGAATCTCTTTAATTTTAATGAAAGGCGCCAAGGCCAACCCGGCGCTGGCCGCCCGTAAAGTCACGACGATCATTTGGGGCCCTGCAATAGCCCTAGTAAAAATGCCAGAGGTACTCCACAGCAACGCAGCCAGGAGAATATAAACTCCGCCGGTCATGGCGGGTGAATTCGATTTCATGAACAATTGCCTCCGTTTATAAGTTATCTCCATTATAGCATATGAATCGCGGATAACAAAATATTGGTTAGAATCTATAAAGGAATTTTATAAAGAACTTTTTGCAAGGTAACAGGATATGTTATAAGAAACAGCGAATAATTTATGGTTAGTATACCTTAATAGGCAAAGGGGCATATAGACAAGGGGGAATTCCGACAATACCGATGGATAAATCACAATTAACGAATCTGTTGAAACAGGTGAAGTCCGGGAGCCTGGCTGTTGAAGAAGGCGCCAAGCTCTTGGCAGAATTGCCTTATACGGATTTAGGATATGCCAAAATCGATCATCACCGGGAGCTGCGCTGCGGTTTCCCTGAAGTGGTTTATTGCGGCGGTAAAACTCCCCGGCAAACAGCTGAAATTATGACACATTTGGCCGTAAAAAGCAACCATAATCTTTTGGCAACCAAAGCGGACGAGGCAACCTTTCAGGCGGTAAAGCAAGTTCTGCCGGCTGCGGAATATGATGACGAGGCACGCATGATTCTTTTTTGGAGGGATCGTTCGCCCGGCATTGGCAATATTTTGGTTCTGTCCGCCGGTACTTCCGATATGGCAATCGCCAAGGAAGCGGTCTTGACAGCCCGTGCCATGGGCGCTTATGTGGAGGCCCTCTATGATGTGGGAGTGGCCGGAATCCACCGCGTTTTGGCGGCCAGGGATAAGATGGAAGCCGCCCGCGTCATTGTTGTGGTCGCGGGAATGGAGGGCGCATTGGCCAGCGTGGTGGGAGGCTTGGCCGGCAAGCCAGTGATCGCCGTTCCGACTAGTATCGGTTATGGAGCCAGTTTTGGCGGCATCGCCGCTCTTTTGTCGATGCTGAACAGCTGCGCTGCCGGTGTAACGGTAGTAAATATCGATAACGGTTTTGGCGCCGGTTTTGCGGCGGCTCTTATAAACCGGGGGCAACAGAATGAAAAATAATTTTAGCAATAACTGTATTGGAAAATTCCGGTGGGCGAGATTTACTACCGAAAAATAAGAAGTAAACGGTGAAAAAATGAAAAAACAAAATGAGCTTTATTCTCATATCTTAAAAAAAACAGAAAGCGTGGTTGTCAAAGTAGGCACCAGCACCTTGACCCATGTGGGCGGCAAGCTGAATTTCAACCGCATGGAACAGCTTGTCCGGCAGCTGTCGGATATGGTCAACGCCGGGCGCCGCGTGGTTTTAGTGACTTCGGCGGCGGTAGGCGCCGGCATGGGCCGGATGGGTTTGCCGGAAAAGCCCTCCGGTATCGCGCAAAAACAGGCGTTGGCCGCAATCGGACAGGGCCTCTTGATGCAGACCTATGAAAAAATGTTTTCGGAATATGGCGTCACGGTGGCCCAGGTCTTGCTGACCCGGGAGGATTTCAGCCAGCGCGAACGTTACTTGAATGCCAGAAACACTCTGTGTGCACTTTTTGATTATGGTGTTGTTCCCATCATCAATGAAAATGACACCGTTGCCTTTGAAGAGATCAAGCTGGGTGATAACGATACTTTGGCCGGTTTGGTGGCGGGGCTTTTAGGGGTTGATCTTTTGGTATTGCTTTCCGATATTGACGGCCTTTATACCGCTGACCCTAGGAAGGATAAAGCCGCGCAACTGATTCCGTTGGTAGAAGAGCTTACAGACGATATCATTGCTGTAGCCGGCAGCGCCGGCAGCAGCCTGGGCACCGGCGGTATGTGTACCAAGCTGGCGGCGGCCCGTATTGCCGGCAATCAAGGGATTCCCATGGTCTTGATGAATGGGGATAATCCTGCTGATTTGCAAAAGCTCTGGCAGGGACAATGTCCCGGCACCCTCTTCATGCCCAAGGAACACAAGTTGGGCGGGCGGAAAGGATGGCTGGCTTTTGGCGCTATGTCGGCGGGAACCATTTTTTTGGATAGCGGAGCCGAACAAGCGTTGCGGCTAAAAGGCTCCAGTCTCCTGCCAAGCGGTATTATTAAAGTGGAGGGCTGTTTTTCCCGGGGTGACATTGTAAGCGTCATGGGCGGCACGGAAGAGATTGCCAAGGGTTTCGTAAACTACAGCTCGCAGGATATCGCTTTGATTATGGGGCATCATAGCAAGGATATTCCCAAGATCTTAGAACATCCCGCCGAGGATGAAGTCATTCATCGGGATAATCTTTCTTTGCGGGTATAATATTGTTTGTGTAGATTTTTTGTTGTTAAAATGCAAGGAGGCATAATTCTATGGATAACAAACAAATTGTGGGAAATAAGCAGGAAATGTTACTGAACCAGGCGAAGATTGCGAAGGCCGCCGCCCGGAAGCTGGCTATTCTGCCTACCGATACGAAAAATGCTGCGTTATTGGCAATGGCCAATGCTTTGAGACATCGGAAAGAGACTATTTTAGAAGCCAATGCACAGGATATGACGGCTGCGAAAGAAAAGAAAATGTCCGCTTCCTTTATGGATCGGTTGCTCCTGACGGAAGAGCGCATTGAGGATATGGCGGACGGCTTGCGGGCTTTAGCCGTTTTGACCGACCCCATTGGCAAGGTGGATGGCATGTGGTTTGGTGCACAGAATCTTCAAATCGGCCAGGTTCGCGTACCCCTTGGCGTGGTTGGCATCATTTATGAGGCTCGTCCCAATGTGACGGCGGACGCCGCCGGTATTTGCCTCAAAACCGGTAATGCCGTACTTTTGCGGGGCAGTGGCGATGCTTTGAATTCCAATAAAGCGATAGCAGAGATCCTGGCCCTGGCGGCGGAAAATGCCGGAGTTCCGGCAGGCAGCATCCAGCTGGTGGCCGACCCCAGCCGGGAAACGGCCCAGGAAATGATGGGTTTAAACGGTTACATAGATGTTTTGATCCCTCGTGGCGGCGCCGGACTGATCCAGTCTGTGGTTGCCAATGCCACCGTACCGGTAATCGAGACCGGTGTGGGGAATTGCCATATTTATGTAGATGCGGGAGCGGATATTGCTCAGGCGGTAGAGATCGTTTATAATGCCAAGGTGCAGCGTCCCAGTACCTGTAATGCGGCGGAAACTCTTTTGGTGCATGAAAAGATTGCCGCCGATTTCCTGCCTGTCGTAGGCGAACGGCTGACGGCGGCCGGGGTGGAGCTGAGGGTATGCCCGAAAGCTGCAGCTTATCTGCCGCAAGGCATCCCCGCCGTGGCAGAGGATTATCAAACGGAATTTTTGGCGCTGATTCTGGCAGTGAAGGTAGTAACCAGCATGGACGAAGCCATAGATCATATTGCAACTTATGGTACACACCATAGCGAGGCCATTTTGACCAAGGATTATGCCCGTGCCCGCCGCTTCCAGTGGGAGGTGGATGCCGCCGCTGTTTATGTCAATGCTTCCACCCGTTTCACCGATGGTTTTCAGTATGGGTTCGGCGCGGAAATGGGAATTAGTACGCAGAAATTGCATACCAGGGGTCCTATGGGTCTTTTGGCCATGACCACCATCAAATATATTATTAACGGGGATGGTCAGGTCAGAAAATAATAAATAACAATTGGGAGGGAGGTAAGCCGATGCTTGGTGACATTATCCTGGGCGTTCTCCTGATCTTGGCGATGATGTGGGGCTGGCATAAGGGTTTTTTGCGTATCTTGGGAGGAATCGGTGGTATTTTCCTGGCGATTCTCTTGGCAAGAAGGCTGTCGGCAGTTTTAGTCCCCTACCTGATCAAGCTTTTGCCTGAGGCGGCAACAACGTCTTCCGCCACCAATACCTGGCAGATTCTGCTGAAGCAGCTGTTTTACAGCAGCAGTGTACCGGGGCATATTGCGGAACTGGTACTTGCTGTCGTCCTATTTGCGGTGATCTATTTTATGATCCATTTATTAGTGAGTTTGGTTTCCAGAGTATTGAATCTGACTTTTTTAGGTTTTTTTAACAGAATTTTAGGCGTGGCCGCCGGCGTTTTTGTCATGACGCTGGTGATTGCGGCTTTTTCCTTGTGGCTGGCGCCTACCTTTGCGGCAGGAAAAACAGAAGGCTTTTGGCCGATGCTTTCTCAGCTTTTTGCCACCTCGGATTATGTTTTGCCTTGGGTGGAAAAAATCGGCGTATGGGCCTTGCGCATTGCTGCAAATCCGCCTCAATTGCCGGATTTGACCTTGCCGGATGTGAAAACGCTATCGCCGGAGATGGGCAAAAATGTTTAATGCGTCTCATGAAACGAAAATTCTTTCGTATCTCTCGGCGCTGGGAGCCGATCTTTTCGGCGTGGCAGATCTGACTCAAGCAAAGAATGTTTTGCTTTTGGAATACGGCGATGCCTGGGAAGCATATCCCAGGGCGGTATCCATGGGTCTTTATTTTCCCCGGCAGGTGGTGAACGAGCTTTTGGTGGGACCTACCCATACCTATTTACGGTATTATGATGTGCTGAACGCCCGGTTGGACGATATGGCGATGCGGCTGGCCAACTTTCTGGAGGAACAGGGTTACCGGTCTTTTCCGATTCCTGCTTCCCAGCGGGTGGGGGAAGATAAATTGGCCAGTATTTTCAGCCACCGGTTGGCAGCCAGTTTGGCGGGTCTGGGCTGGATCGGCAGGAGCTCTTGTTTGATCAATCCCAAGGTGGGGCCGCGGTTGCGGTTGGCTACGGTGCTGACGCAGGCGCCTCTTACCCCGGGAACTCCGCTGGCGTCTGGCTGTCCGGAACATTGTACCTCTTGCAGGGATCATTGTCCTGCTCACGCCATTAAAGGGGTGCGTTTTGCACCGGGACAACCCCTGGAAATGCGGCTGGATGCGCCGGCATGTTCCAAGTGGCTGGCCGAGACACGGCACAGCTTTGGCAAACAGGTTTGCGGCATCTGTCTCGCGGTTTGCCCTATCGGAATGAAAACTCCTGACAGTACGGAAAAGTTTGAAACCTTTATTAAATAAAGAATTCGAGAGGAGGTGGTTGGCTTGGCGAAAAGACTGACGGAAATGGCAAAGACCTCCGGCTGAGCAGCGAAATGGGGTCCGGAGGACCTAAGCAAGATCATGAAGAAATTGCCTCGCTTTAGCCACCCTGACTTATTAGTAGGTTCCGACACTTATGACGATGCGGGCGTTTACCGTTTGCGGCCGGATCTGGCCATCATTCAGACTTTGGATTTCTTCACTCCTATGGTGGACGATCCTTACCTGTTTGGACAGATTGCCGCCGCCAATGCCTTAAGCGATATTTACGCCATGGGAGGGACACCCATTACAGCGATGAATATTGCGGCATTTCCCCATTGTTTGAGTGAGCAAGTGCTGGCGGATATCCTGTTGGGCGGTGTAAGCAAGGTGATAGAGGCAGGAGCCCTTCTCATTGGGGGGCATACCATTGAGGATGATGAGCCGAAATATGGTTTGTCCGTCACCGGCACCGCCCATCCCGATGATATTACCGCCAATAGCGGCGGCAGGCCGGGAGATTTGTTGTTTTTGACCAAAAAACTAGGCACGGGAATCATTGCTACAGCGATAAAAGGCGGTCTGCTGACCATGGAAGAAGCCATTCCCGTGGCCCAGGGCATGGCCACGCTCAATAAAGACGGCGCCATTTGCATGATAAAAGCCGGTGTTAAAGGGGCCACCGATATCACCGGTTTCGGATTTTTGGGCCATTTATGGGAACTGGCGGATGCCAGCGGCTGCGGCGCCGAAGTTTGGGCGGATACTCTTCCCATTTGGCCCCAGGCCTTAGAGTATGCCAATATGGGCTTACTTCCGGCGGGAGGCCACCGCAATAGGGCTTATCTGGGCGAAAAAATCGTGGCCGATCCGGATGTTCCCCAAAATGTTTTGGATTGCATGGTAGACCCGCAAACCAGCGGCGGACTCCTGATGGCGGTACCGCCGGAAAAGGCGATGCTTTTGCGGGAGGAATTGAACAAGCTTGGCGTGTTTTATGCCGTGATTGGACAGCTGAACGGGTTCCCTGGTCAAATACGGATCTGTAAAAACCTTTCGTCAAAAGATTAAAATGAGATTGCAATAAACGATATAGTAGTAAAGGAGTGTTGTCTTGATATGGAAATGCAACAAGTTGACGCCAGGGGAATGGAATGCCCCAAACCGGTAATCGCCACCAAAAAAGCTTTGGAAGCCATAGCGGAGGGCGTTGTGGTAACCTTGGTGGACAATACCATCGCCCGGGATAATGTAGTGCGTTTGGCGGAAGGGATGTCCCTGCCGGTGGAGGTCAAAGAAGCCAGCGGCACATATCAGGTGACCATCAGCAAAGGCAGTCCTTTTGTGGTAGGGATGATCAATGATTTGTCCCCCCAGTTGACCAGGGAAAACGAAGATTTGGCATTGTTTATTTCTTCCACGACCTTTGGCCATGGTAACGATGATTTGGGTGCAATTTTAATGAAGAGCTTTTTATACACCATTTCGGTGAGTGACGAAGCGCCCCGTTGGGTTACTATCGTCAATGGAGGTGTGACCTTAGCCTGCCAAGGTTCCTCTGTTTTGGAAAGCTTAAGGGAAATGGCCAAGAACGGCACGGAAATCGTGGTTTGCGGCACTTGTCTGGATTTCTACGGCATCAAAGATAAATTAGCGGTAGGCCGGATAGGCAATATGTATGAGATTGTGGATATCTTGAAAAAGGCAGGGAAAAAGCTGACTGTATAAATCTTGGAAACAGGGGGGTAAACGATGGCTGCCTGGATAAGTGAAAACACCTTGCTTGCTGCCGGCATCGGTCTTGTGATCGTCATTGGGCTTATCTTTATGATCGTGCAGGGAAGAAAGCACAAGAACAATAAGGAAGCAGACATTGAAGAAGTCATGCGGGAAGAAGCGGTAAAAGCCAAAGCCGGAAAACCGAAAACGGAAACCCCCACCGCGGAAGCCATGGCGGAATTGGTAAAGGTTTGGCCGTCTTTGGAGGAAGGCCAGCGGGAGATGGCCGCCGCTGTTTGGCTCAGGCAGGAACGCGGTCCCCAGATCATTGCACTTTTAGGAGAAGATCCAAATGCGGAGACCGCTTTGGCGGCTCTTTGGCCCTGGCTGCAAAATGATGATCTGCGCCGCCGTCTTGTGGAGACCCTGCGTCATGAAACGCCCCGGGCTGCGGCTACCACAGCCGCGCTGATGCCCAAAATTGAGAATTCTTTAATGGTACCTTTGCTTTTAACAGCATTGCTGAATTCGAATAAGTATTTAACCGCCCGGGCCGGAGAAGCCTTGGCGGCTTGCGGCCGGCCGGGCATCCGAGCCATGGAAGCCCTTTTTGCCAAAAGTGGCGGCAAAACCAAAGAAACCCTCCTACAGGTTTTAGCACAGATGCCTGCTGGAAACTGCTCATTCGGCTTGCTTACCGAAGCATTGCAGGATGAAGTTTCCGCAGTACGATGCGCGGCCATTGCCGCCATTGAAGCCTGGCGGTTGCCGGAAGGTGTTGCTTTGTTGAAGCCTTTATGCCAGGATGGGGATCTCCTGGTAAGGGCGGCTGTGGCCGCCGCCTTGGGAGAATTCGGCGGCGAAGAGGCCAAGACAGCTTTGGAATCCATTGATGCCGGCGGCGAATGGGCTGTGGAAGCGGCAGTTCAGGCGGCTATGCGACAATTCCAGGCTGAGGCAATCCCGGATGAGGCAGCGGAGCTAGACGGGGAAACGGCGGCGGAAAATCCCCCGGAGGAAGCAGTCCGTTAGAGGTGAAAAAAGACATGAGCAATCTGCAAATAAAAGTGGGCGACAGCCTGCGCTTGAAAAAACCGCATCCCTGCGGCGGCAGCCGGTGGCTGGTTCTGCGTTGCGGCGTCGACTTCCGTTTGCAATGTGAAACCTGTGGTCATCAGGTGCTTTTGCCCAGGAGCGATTTGGAGAAAAGAGTCAAAGAAGTTATTCACTGCAACGGTCCGGAAAAGTAGAAGATAGGGAAGACAGAAAAATTTTCAGGGATTTAGAAAACCATCTTTTAAGCGCAAGGCTTTGTTGCGCTGAAGTTGGCAAAAAAGTTTGGGTTCCCCTTTTAGTTTAATAAAAACCGAGTGAACCAAGGGATAAAAAAGCTTGTAAAAAACATATAGCTATGATATAATTTGTAATTGTCACAAGACTTTAGGGAAGTCCCTGCCCCATAAAATGCCTGTGCATTGGGGCCGTTAGTCCAAAGGGAGGAGGTGAAAGGATATGCGCGGTTATGAAGCTCTTTATGTGATGAAACCCAATTATGAAGAAGAAGCTTACCGTGACTTCGTTGAGAAGTACAATGCGCTCATCCAATCCAATGGCGGAGAGGTGACCAAAGTGGACCCATGGGGAAAACGGCGGTTGGCCTACGAAATTGACAAAGTTCGTGAAGGGTACTATGTATTGGTACAATTCAACGGCGATGCCGGTTTGCCCGCCGAGTTGGAGCGTAATTTCAGAATCAACGATGAAATTTTACGCTATCTCGTTACAAAATTACCTGAATAAATGACTGATTGCAAAAGAATAGGGGTGGAAAGATGCTTAACCGCATAGTCCTTATCGGTCGTCTGGTTCGTGACCCGGAACTGCGTTATACCCCAACCAATAACACAGCGGTGGCAACGTTTACCCTGGCGGTAGACAGAAATCGTAAGAACGCTCAGGGCGAGCGGGAAACCGATTTTATTAACATCGTTGTTTGGGGCAAAATAGGTGAAAATTGTGCAAACTACCTTTCCAAAGGTAAGCTGGCCGCTGTTGACGGCCGCTTGCAGATCAGGAATTATACGGATAAAGAAGGCAATAAGCGCAGTGTCACGGAAGTGGTTGCGGAAGATGTGCGGTTCCTTTCTCCGAAAGAGGGTAGTAGCAGTACCGGTAGCTATGGCAGTACCTATGAAGAGCCGGGTCTTTCGATCAATGAGGATGACGTTCCCTTTTAAGCCCTTTTAATCATTGAGGAGGAAAAATTCATGAGCGATATGGAAAAAAGCGACCGCTCCGAAGGACGGGACAGAGGTCCCCGCGGTAACAGAAACCGCCGTACCCGCCGTCGGGTTTGCAGTTTCTGCGCTGATAAGGTAGATTATATTGATTACAAAGACTTGAACCGCCTGCGTAAATATGTGACTGAACGCGGCAAGATCTTACCTCGTCGGCTTTCCGGCAATTGTGCCAAACACCAACGTGCTTTGACCGAAGCCATCAAGCGGGCCCGCGTTGTTGCTTTATTGCCTTATACTGCAGAATAATGAGAAGCGAGGTGTTCTTCACCTCGCTTCTTCTTTCAAGATGAGCGGCAGGAAAATTTGCCTTAATGAGCGAAGTTATACTGTCAGATCCTGCGTAATCTTAAATCTTAAGATTTGTTGCCGCTATGCACAGGATACTGTAGGGAAAATATTTTGCGAAAACCTATGCTATAGGAACCGATGATCTTAATGAACAAAACTATTGCAAGGAGCATGCCATGACAGAAGAAAAAGGGCCGCTGCCTGGGGGAGACAAGCCGGAAATGGCAGCGAAAAAGATAGAAGAAGCCGGGCAAGAGGGAATCTCACCAATCAATACGGTGCAGATAAAAACAGAAACCGACGACCCAGCGCCATTTTGTTCCGGAAAAAGCCAGAGACAAAGCCCGCCGTGGTTTTCCACCACCCGTGCCATAACGGAAGGTGCGCTGCTTGCGGTGGTTGCCGCTCTTTTAGGCATTGCCAGCCTCTTTTTGCCGGGAGTAGGACTTTTATTATATTTTGTTTGGCCTTTACCACTGACCCTATTGGTTCTTCGACACGGACTGCGCTACGGCATCATAGGAACGGTAATTACCGCTGTTTTGCTGGTGCTTTTGACCGGGCCTGCCCAGGGTCTGCTCTTAGTTGTCAATATGGCCGGTGTTGGTCTTGTTTTTGGCTACTGTTTCCTGCAGAAGGTCTCAGCCGGTAGGACCCTTTTGATCGGTACGCTGGCAGCAGCGGTTTCCGCCGGCTTGACTTTGGTGCTTTCCTCTGTTTTGGGGGATATTTCCGTTGGGCAGCTATTGGCGGCAGTACAGAATTATGTTGATGGCTTCTTGGATGTGTACCAGCAAGCCGGCCGTTTGGACGATTTGTTGAAGGCTTCCGGTATGACCTTGGCGGAAATGCGGGAAACCCTGATAAAATGGTTGAAACTGTTATTGCCTGCCTCTTTTATTATTTTTACCATGGTGGCTGCTATGGTAAATTATGCTTTGGATAAAGTGCTCTTAAAACGGTTTGGTTATCAGTTTAGCCATCTTTTGCCTTTTCGTGAATGGCGCATGCCCTGGCAGATGATTTGGGGCGTTATTATCGGCCTGACTGCACTTGCCTTGAGCCGTTGGCTGGATTATGCATTGTTGAATACCGTTGCTTTGAATATGACCTATATCATGGCTCCTATTTTGGCTGTTTACGGTCTTGCTTTTGTGGTGTGGATGTGGAAGAGATTTCCCACGCCTTTTTCCAAGGCGATCTGGATTATACTTTTTATTTTTTTCTTTCAATATTTCCTCTTTTTCTTAATGCTTCTCGGTTTAGTAAATTCTATTTTTGATTTGCGCGCTCTATACGGAGCTGGGAAAAAACAGTAATATTGATATGAACAGTAATTAGGGAAAGATGAAGAATTGATTATAATGAAGGGAGGCAAGCCGCAAAAGCGGCGCTGAACATGAAAGTCATTTTATTGGAAGACGTCAAGGCCCTGGGCAAAAAAGGGGCTGTCAAAGAGGTGGCGGACGGCTATGGGCGGAATTTTCTTATGCCCCGCAAACTGGCGGTAGAAGCCACCCCGGCCAATATAGCCGCTTTGGAAAAGGAAACACAGCGGGTCGCCGTCAACGAGGAAAAGAAATTGGATGAGGCGAAAGCCCTAGGCCTGAAGCTGAAGGATGCTGCAGTATCCATACAAGGCAAAGCCGGAGAAGGCGGTCGCCTTTTTGGTTCCATCACCAATAAAGAAGTGGCGGAAGCTCTTTCCGCACTGGCCGGCGTAGAAATCGACCGCAGAAAAGTCGAGTTAAATGAGACCATCAAGTCTTTAGGCGAGTATAAAGTGATCGTACGCCTCCATCCTAAGGTACATCAAGAAGTTTTAGTGCAGGTAGTTGCTAATTAAACACCGGCCGACCCGGCACAGCAGGGGTCGGGAAAGGGAGGATACGACTGGTGTTCCGAAAAAAAGAAAATACTGATATGGTAAAGATGGAAAGCCCGGAAAAGGAAGCTGCCCTGCTCTATGATTTGATTGTCACCATGTTGGGTTCCGACGGTCTGGTGTTGCGGGCGGCCAAGGTGGAAGCCTTGGATCTGCTGGCTTCGGAAAGCCTGCCGGAACGGGTGCTTGGCATGGAGCGGGTGATCTATCAGGATCCCACCTTAGAAACCGTACCGAAACTGAAAGCACTGCCCAAGATATTGGAAAAACTTTCGGCGGCATTGGCCGACCAGTGGGCGCGGCAGGCTACAGAAGAAAATATCAATCAACTGGTGCAGCAGCGTATGGCGGACAAACAGGACGAGTATGTCCGGGAGATCAAGGAACAGATCTTGAAGGAGCAAGGCGGCCCGGAGAATTCTTATACCCTGCGTCAATTAGCGCAATTGAAAAGGATGGATCGGGAAGGAATTTCGTCCTCCTTCAGTGAGAAACAGCGTCCCACGAGCCTTACGGAAATTGTTGGGCAGGATGCGGCGGTAACGGCGCTTTTAGCTAAAATCGCTAACCCTTATCCCCAGCATGTTTTGGTCTACGGCCCGCCTGGCGTCGGCAAGACCAGCGCCGCCCGGTTGGTGTTGGAGGTGGCCAAAAAGCGGGAGAACACTCCCTTCGGCTCCGAAGCGCCTTTTGTAGAAACTGACGGCAATACCCTGCGATGGGACCCCCGGGATGCCACCAACCCCTTGATCGGTTCGGTTCATGATCCAATTTACCAGGGGGCGCGGCGGGATCTGGCGGATTCCGGCGTGCCGGAGCCTAAAATGGGTTTGGTCAGCCAGGCCCACGGCGGAGTGCTTTTTATTGATGAGATCGGCGAAATGGACACTATGCTTTTGAATAAGCTGCTCAAAGTACTGGAAGATAAAAGGGTTTTTTTTGAATCCTCTTATTTTGATTCGGATGATGCCAACGTGCCGCAGTATGTCCGCCAGCTTTTTGCGGAGGGCGCTCCTGCCGATTTTATTTTGATTGGTGCTACCACCAGAAGTCCAGAGGAAATCAATCCCGCTATCCGGTCCCGGTGCAGTGAGGTTTATTTTCAGCCTTTGACCCCTCAGCAAGTTGCTCAGGCGGTGCTTCTGGCCGCCAAGCGCTTGGAGATCAGTTGCCCCGGGGAAATGGCCGCATTGATCTCTACCTATACGAGAGAAGCCCGTAAAGGAGTGGGACTTTTGACCGATGCCTACGGCCTTGCGCTGAGCCGGGGAGAGTTCCATCCGGAGATTCGCAGGGAGGATATCGAAGCGGTAGCCCAGGCCGCCCGACTTTCCCCTTTCCCACCGGCTCTCGGTAAAGATGATTATGAGCAGGGCCGTGTATTCGGCTTGGGGGTTTATGGCTACCTGGGCACGGTTTTGGAGATTGAAGCAGTGGCTCTACCGGCCGCTCAACCCGGCAAGGGGCAGTTGCGCTTCAATGAAACGGCGGGCAGTATGGCAAAAGACGCCGTATTCAACAGCACTTTGGTCATCAAGCGTTTGACCGGCCAGCAGTTAACGGATTACGACATTCATGTGAACGTCATTGGCGGTGGCAATATCGACGGTCCTTCCGCCGGTTTGGCTTGCACTTTGGCCCTATACAGCGCTATCACAGGAAAAAAACTACGGCAGGATACCGCCATGACCGGTGAGATCGCCCTCTCCGGCAAGGTGAAACCGGTGGGCGGTATCAGCGAAAAGATCTATGGCGCCCGGCAGGCGGGAATGCGTCAGATCCTGGTGCCCTCGGAAAATGCCCCGGATATCCCGGCGGGCTTGACGGATGTGATGATTAAAACGGTATCCGGTGTGGAAGATGCTCTGTCCATCATGGCGGAGCAATAAGGCTCTACCGTCAACTTTATCATCAACTGTACCATCAAAGGAGGCAAGACCGATGACGGGCTTACCTGAAAGGATGCCGCCCCAAAGTATGGAAGCGGAAAAAGCGGTGCTGGGGGCATGTCTCTTAAACGGCGATGCTATTTACAGCGCTTTGGAATATGTGCGTCCGTCCGATTTTTATCGTCTGGAGCATCAAACCATCTTTGGCTGCATGCTGGATTTAAACGAAAACCATATCCCTTGCGATATCGTAACAGTGATGGAAGCCCTGCAAAAAAAAGGGCTTCTGGAGCAGGCGGGAGGCGTGGGTTATCTGGCGGAGCTGACCAACGAAGTGCCCAGCGCCGCTTCCGCCGCCCATTACGGCAAGATCGTAGCGGATAAAGCCTTGCAGCGCGCTTTGATCCAGGCGGCGCAGCAATTGGTGGAAAATGGCTACAACGGCAGCCGGGACGGCCTGGAGCTTTTGGGTGATGCCGAAAGCATTATTCATGAAGTGGGCGATCGCAACAACCGCCAAGGTTTTCAGATTGCGGACCAGGTGATGATGGCGGAATTCCAGCGCATCGATGATTTGAAATCTTCCGATGGTATTACCGGTATTCCCACCTTCCGGGATCTGGATCAATATTTGTCTGGCCTGCAAAAAGGCGATTTGATTCTTCTAGCGGCGCGGCCGGCTGTGGGGAAAACCTCTTTTGCCATGAATATTGCCGCCAATGCCAGTGTGCGGCACGATTGCTCGGTTGCCGTATTCAGCTTGGAAATGCCCGCGGCACAGCTGGCGCAGCGCATGCTTTGTACCTATGCCAGGGTGGATCAGTCCAAATGGCGTTCGGGCCGGATCTCCGCTGATGATATCGCCAAATTATCCGACAGCCTGGCCGGTTTTGTGGGAAAAAGACTTTATCTGGACGACAACTCCGGAACTTCGGTAGCGGAGATGCGCGCCAAATGCCGCCGCCTGAAAGGCGACAAAGGCCTTGATCTGATCGTGGTGGACTACTTGCAATTGATGCACAGTACCCGCAAAGTGGAGAGCCGTCAGCAGGAGATTGCCGAAATTTCCCGCTCCCTTAAGGGGCTTGCCAAGGAGCTCGATGTGCCGGTTCTGGCTTTGTCTCAGTTATCCAGGCAAGCGGAGCAGGGCGGGGAAAAAGTGCCCCTGCTTTCGCACCTGCGGGAGTCCGGTTCTTTGGAACAGGACGCCGATGTGGTTCTTTTCTTAAACCGCCCCAAAGGGGAAGAAGGGGAGGAGGATGCCCCCAGCGGCATCATTGAGGTCATTGTAGCCAAGAACCGTAACGGCCCGGCAGGCTGTTCGGAAAAGTTGGGTTTTGATAAACGGTATACAATGTTTATGGATCTGACGGAGCAATTCCCTCCCATATAATAGTTTCCCTTACTTATTTCTGGGGATGCCTGGATTTTACCAGTTAAAGTATTGCAGAACGTTTATTTGTGGTGTAAAATATAAAGTAATCACAAATGGCGGCGGGTTGCCGCGGAGCTGATTTGGGCAATTATCTGATGATTTTGGGATAATTTCAATAAACCGTAAGCTTATTACCCAAATGAGTTACAAAAGTAAAAGTTTTGGAGGTAAAGGAAATGGCAAAAATGTTTTATGACAACGATGCGGATTTAGCGGTATTAAAAGGATTTAAAATTGCCGTTCTTGGTTATGGCAGTCAAGGTCATGCGCAAGCGCAGAACCTGCGGGACAGCGGCCTAAACGTAGTGGTCGGGGAAAAAGAAGGCACCCCCAACTATAAAAAAGCCATTGCAGACGGTTTTACTCCCGTTAGTGCGGCGGAAGCCGTTAAAGGCGCCGATTATGTACAAATTTTGCTGCCTGACGAATTGCAAGCAATTGTCTATAAAAATGAGATCGCTCCCAATTTGAAAAGCGGCGCGGTTTTAGGTTTCTCTCACGGTTTCAATATCCACTTCCAACAAATCAAGCCTCCCGCGGATGTAGACGTCATCATGGTTGCCCCCAAAGGCCCCGGACATCTGCTCCGCCGGGTCTATGTGGAAGGCGTGGGCATGCCGGGCTTATTGGCCATTTATCAGGATGCTACCGGTAATGCCAGAGCCAAGGGGATGGCTTATGCCAAAGGGATCAGTTGCACCAAGGCTGGCGTTATCGAGACCACCTTTAAAGAAGAGACCGAAACCGACCTCTTCGGCGAACAGGCTGTTTTATGCGGCGGTATCTCTCATCTGATCACCGCCGGATTTGAAACCTTGGTAGAAGCCGGTTATCAGCCGGAGATCGCCTATTTCGAATGCTTGCATGAGTCCAAATTGATCATCGATCTGATTTATGAAAACGGTATCGGTATGATGCGTTATTCCGTCAGCGATACGGCGGAATGGGGCGACCTGATTTCCGGTCCCCGCGTGATCAGCCCTGAGACCAAGGCCGAAATGAAAAAGATCCTCACTGAAATTCAGGATGGTACTTTTGCCCGCAACTGGATCTTGGAAAATCAATCCGGACGCATACAATTCAATGCCTTGGCGCAAGCCGGCAAAGATCATCAAATTGAAAAAGTTGGCAAGCAATTGCGCGATATGATGCCTTGGCTGCAAAACCACAAATAATTTTGACGTTTGCGCAGTTAGTAAAGTCATTGGACAGATTAAGCTACCGCAGAAACAGCAAGCTGCATTTTCAAGGTTTTGTGTTCATGCGGCGGGAAAGGTGACCACGGCAGAAGCGAAACACCTCTTCCCGGTCATTTTATATGTGCGTAAAAGACAAAGCCGGCGGCTGGATAAGGCGCTCACGGCAATGTTGATGTAAAAAGTTTAATCATCTTATGATAGGCAGGGAACCAATTGTTTGGCAGTTGGTTCCCTTCTGATTTTACGCATTGTAAATCATCATAAAAATGTACAAGAGAAAAGATGGAGGTAGGTACCGTCAAAAGGGATCTTGCCGCCAGCGTCGGAATCAAAAGATTTGAATAAAGAGGCCGCCCCTTTCAAAAAGGGTGGCCTCTGATTTTGATTATCGTTTGATTATAATAGAAATAGGGAGTTTCCTATTTCCTTGCTTGTTTAACGCGGCAGCTGGTAGCGGTACATTTTGCTACCAGGTCACCCGTTTCATCCGTGACGCTGATGGTATATTGACCGATACGCCCGCCCTGATGGTCTGCGTGACAAACGGCGGTGAGCTGTGCGCCCTTGGGAGTCGACTTGATGTAGGAAATATTATTAGCAATCCCCACAGAAGGTGTGCCCCAGGCATTGCTAGCGGCGGCAAAGGCATAGTCTGCCAAAGTGAACACCGCGCCGCCTTGGGTGAAACCCAGACCGTTTAAGTGGCAATCCTCTACCACCATACTGGTTTTGGCATAGCCGGGAGATGCTTCTTCCAGACTAATATGCAAATGTTCCACCAATTGATCGCGGCCGAGAAATTCCGGCCAGTTTTTTTCATTCATTATTTTTTCCGTCATGTTTTTCTCCCATCACAGAATTCTGCTTTTATTTCACAGCGGGACAGGCTTTATGCCTTAGGCTTGTCACCGTGCAAAACGCCTGCCACCGCATAGGTGTCTTCCGACATTTCCCGAATGATGATGCTGACGGCTTCTTTAGGACAACCTAAAGTGCGGCATATGGCCTCGGTGACCTCTTTGGCCATAGCCCTTTTCTGTTCGGTAGTACGCGGCATGATCTCAACTTGAACGATAGGCATCACGTAACCTCCTTTGTGATTTAATATGTGTCAGTGTTTCTTTTTTTATAAAATTCTGTTAAAACCCGTTTGAGTGGTAACATACTGAAATTCTCTTTTCAGCAACAAATTCCTGCCTTTTTCGAAAAACATCAATTTTACATCAAAAAAATCATATCGATAAGAAAGTCCTTTTGTGCTTATTTATTAGCTTTCGGATATAATTTATTGTTATAAATAAAGCATAAAATTTGAAACAAAACCGAAAATGGTTGCCGCACGAGAGCAAAGAAACAATTTGAAACAATCTTCAGTCATAAGAAATCGAACACAAAAGGGCAGGGAGGATTTGACATGAGATGTTTCTTGTGGTAATATAATACGTGGAGTTTCAGTGACGCTGGCAAGGAGGTCAAAGTTGTGTACGTTTACAGCTTTTTCCTTATGCGGCGTTCTTTTTTTCGAAATGTCATGAACAAAAAACCATAAAAAGAAAATAAATCCCTCTGAAATGGAAGGAGAGTGGCTTATATGACAGTAGCAGTTGTTGTAGGCGCCCAATGGGGCGACGAAGGCAAAGGAAAGATCACTGATTTTTTAGGTGAGCAGGCAGATATGGTGATCCGTTGCCAAGGCGGTTCCAATGCAGGGCATACCGTAGTTTCCGAAGGTATCACCTATAAGTTGCATTTGGTACCTTCCGGTATTCTTTATCCCGGCGTTTCTTGTATCATCGGCAATGGTGTCGTGGTAGATTTGGGCGTGCTTTTACAGGAATTAGACAACCTGTCTGCTCAGGGCATTCAAACCGATCATTTGTTGATTTCAAGGCGGGCGCATCTGATTATGCCTTACCATTACCGCATGGATGAGTTGCAGGAAACCCAAAAAGGCGATGCCAAGATTGGTACCACCAAACGGGGGATTGGACCTGCTTATGTCGATAAAGTAGCAAGGTGCGGTATCCGGCTGGAGGATCTCTTTGACGAAGCTTTGTTTACTGCTAAAGTAGAATATAACCTGCGGGAGAAAAATCCTATTTTAGAAGCAGCCGGCCTTGAGTCCTGTGATAAAGATGAGATTCTGACTATGTTTCGGGAATATGCCGAGCGTATCAAGCTCTATGTGACAGATACCGTTTATCCCATCAATGAAGCGGTTGAACAAAATAAAAAAGTGCTTATTGAGGGAGCGCAAGGAACATTGCTTGATATCGATCACGGGACTTATCCTTTTGTAACCTCTTCCCATCCCACATCCGGCGGCGCCTGTACAGGCGCCGGCATCGGCCCTACCAAGATTGATAAGGTCGTCGGCATTGCCAAGGCTTATGCCACCCGGGTTGGCAGCGGTCCCTTTCCCACAGAATTACTGGATGAAATGGGAGAGACCATCCGGCAAAAGGGCTTTGAATTTGGCGTAACCACCGGTCGTGCCCGCCGTTGTGGTTGGTTTGACGCAGTGGTAGCCCGCTACAGCGTCTTGGTCAACGGTATGACAGATATGGTCATTACGAAGCTGGACGTTTTGGATGATTTACCGGAAATTCAGATTTGTTCCGCTTATGAATGCGACGGCCGGACCGTCCATGAATTCCCGTCTTCTTTAACCGCATTGCAACAGTGCCGCCCCATTTATGAAACGATGCCCGGCTGGCTTTGCGACACCACCGGCTGCACCACTTACGAGAAACTGCCGGAAAATGCGAAAAAATATTTGGAACGGTTGGAGGAGCTTTCCGGTGTTCCTGTCAGTATTGTTGCCGTAGGCCCGGATCGCCGGCAGACCATCGTGCGGAAGCCGATTTTTTAACAAAGTTTTTTCTTTTGTGTTTTATAGGCAAAAGCCTAATGCGCCGATCCTTGCATGATCTTGGTACCGTAAAAATCCGGCTATGCATAAGTCGATTAATCACGGAGCATCCTTTGTCATAGTTGCTGTTAAAGCCGCTCCAACTTTAACAAGAGGGATCTCTTTGTTTTGCTCTACCAAAAGCATGTAGTTCGGCATAAAATGAATTTTTAGGAGGTGAGGTCTTAGCAATCCTTTAGGTACCCAAAGTCGGAAAGTGAATCAAGGGAGGAACTTTGGGCGAAGATTGCAGCATCAATTTGTTTAAAGCGTTTTGCTTACGAGTGCGAAAACCTGAAAAAGCATATGTGCAAATTGGAATGATTACTAATCAATAAAACTTTGGAAGGAGATCTATAAAATGCCTACCAGCTTAGATTTAGAAGTAGCCAAAGCTGCCCATATCATTGTTGTTGATATGCTGAAAGTAAAAAAAGGCGAAAGCTTACTGATTACGGTTGATTCCGCTACTGATTTCCGCCCTGCGGAAGAGTGTGCCAAAGCAGGGGAAGCTGCCGGCGCCAAGGTGATGGTTGCCTGGCACTCCACGCCTAAGGGCTATGGGAAGACCACGGAACCCTATCTGCCAGATCCTTTAAAAGCTTGTATTCCTGAAGCGGATGCTTGGATCGAATTTAATAATCAATGGCTGCTTTACAGCACTCCCTGGGAAAAAGCCATCACCAACGGCCGTACCCGTTATCTGTGCCTGGGCGGCTTAGATACCGCTTGTATCTGCCGCTGCATCGGCGCCATGGACTTTGAAGCCCAGACGGCATTCCAAAACAAATTGGTGGAAATGACCAAAAATGCGAAAAAAATCCGCATGACCAATCCTGCCGGTACCGACGTTACTTTTGAAAACGGCGACCGCCCTGTGACCAACGAGCTGAGTGCCGACACCCCCGGACCGCACTTCCTTCCCGGCAACATCGCCTGGGCTCCTTTGGAAGAGTCCATTAACGGCACCATCGTTTTCGACGGCACCTTCTCCGGCGGCGGTGAAGCGGATATCGGTCTCTTAAAGACTCCTATCACCTTAAAAATTGAAAAAGGCCGTATTATGGAGATCACAGGCGGTAAAGAAGCCGACATTATGAAGAACTGGCTGAAGAAATTGAATGACGACAGAATGTACTATCTGGCTCATGCCACCTACGGCGTGAATCCCGGCTCTAAGCTGATGGGGATATGCTGCGAAGACGAACGTATGTGGGGCTGCACCGAGTGGGGCTTCGGCCAACAGGGCAGTTACTTCGAAGGCGGCTTGGGCGACGCTGCTTCTCACGGCGACGGCACTTGTCTCAATTCCTCCGTTTGGCTGGACGGCGTGCAAATTTTAGATAACGGCGTGTTTATTGAGCCTACTTTAAAGGCTTTAGCTACCGCCTGCGGCAAATAACCGTTTCAGTTTCATTTTGTTTCGTTAACTTAGGCCGGCAAAGGAGCGCTGATGCGATTCTCCTTGCCGGCTTTTTTTGTCCGGCTTGTTAAGAGGGGTTATGGATTATTACTTGGTGAAATAAAAGGGAAACTCTTGACAATTTATTGCCGATGCTATAAAATCTATTAGTGGCTATTTGATTCTTGAGCGATTCGCTTGAGGAATTGAGCATATGACTTTTATCGGGGGGTGCGGCGCTTAGGCGTCTATGGCTCACCATTACGGCGCGTTGGAGAAGCGGCTTAACTCACCAGCCTTTCACGCTGGCATCCAGGGGTTCGAATCCCCTACGCGTCACCATTAGCCGTCGGCAAGCCCGGCGGCTGACCTTTCATGCGGGTGTAGCTCAGTGGTAGAGCGCTGGCTTCCCAAGCCAGTTATGTGGGTTCGATTCCCATCACCCGCTCCACTTTTTATAGAGAAAAAACAATTTAGTTAAAATGAATAGCACAGATGGTTAGGAGGACGATCAATATGAAAAAGCATATCCAGCAAGTTGTAAAAGGCGCCTTGAAAGGGAGCAGCGTACACGGCGGCTGCGGCAACTGCCAAAGCTCTTGCCAGTCTGCCTGCAAGACCTCCTGCACGGTGGGGAATCAGGTTTGCCAAAAATAACCCAAAGTACCCCACGGGCTGCCTGGCATGACCAGACAGCCCTGTTTTTATTCTATACAGCTAGGCTAAGTAGAGAAATCGTAAAAGAATAATGAGGAAATATTTATGATGGAAAGATTTACCGATTTGCCTCAAGGCGCCATGACGGATATTCATTGGTTTTCTTTTGATGAGGAATGGTATTTGCTGGATGTGAACAGCGGCAACATATTTGTTATTGATGCTTCTGCGGTTACGGCGCTCTCGGCGCTAGAGACGGCAGAAGGCCGCTTTGCGGATGCCGCCCGTACCTTAACGGGCGAGGCTTTGGAATCTTTAAGCGAACTGGCAGAAATGCAAGAATCCCAGCTGCTTTTCACCGCTGATGAATATGAAGGCCTGTATCAGCCGCCGATTGCACAGGTAAAATCCTTGTGCCTGAATATCAGTCATGACTGCAATCTGCGCTGCCGTTATTGTTTTGCCGGAACAGGGAATTTTGGAGGGCAGCGCTTAAATATGCCTTTAGAGGTGGCCAAGGGAGCTATTGATTATCTCTTGGAGCATAGCGGCAAGCGCAAATTTCTGGAAATGGATTTCTTTGGCGGCGAGCCGCTGATGAATTGGCCGGTGGTGCAGGAAGCTGTGCGATATGGGAAAAGCCGTAAAGAGGATACCGGCAAGGAGATTCGCTTCACCTTAACCACCAATGCGGTGTCTTTGACGGAAGAAATCTCCCGGTGGCTTCTGGAGTATGGAGTCAACATTGTTTTGAGCCACGACGGCAGAAAACCCATTCATGATGGTATGCGGGTGTTTCCGGGCGGCGGCGGCAGCCACGATCTGATTACGGACAACATCACAAGGCATATCGCTTTGGAGCCCTCTCAGAACTATTATGTACGGGGAACCTACAGCAGCCGCAATTTGGATTTTGTGGAAGATATCCGTCATTGGCTGGATTTGGGCTGGCGGCGGCTCTCCATGGAGCCTGTGGTGGAAAAAGACGCTTCCTGGAAGCTGACGCCGGAGGATCTGCCTGCTCTTGATAGGGAATATTTAAAACTTGTCCATCTGTATCAGCAAAAAATAGACGAAGGCGATCCTTTTGATTTTTTTCATTTTAATTTGGATGTGGAGCACGGCCCCTGTCTGCCCAAACGCCTTACCGGCTGTGGCGCGGGCTACGAATATATGGTAGTGACACCGGAAGGCGATCTTTATCCCTGCCATCAATTTGTGGGAAGAGACGGTTACCGTCTGGGCAGTTTAAACGAAGGCGTTATCAATAATGCATTAGTGGAAAAATTTCGCGGCACCCATGTTTACAGCAAAGAGAAGTGCCGCAAGTGCTGGGCCCGTTTTTATTGCAGCGGCGGCTGTCATGCCAATGCGGAGCTTTTTAACGGAGATATTGCTATCCCATATGATTTTGGTTGTCAACTGGCCAAGCTCCGTACGCAATATGCTTTAGGATTGTCGGTGCGGCAGCTTTTACGGCAAAACCAAAATGCAAATCAGGAATAACTCTTGATATATGGTGATTTTTTATTTATTTCTGCAAAAATTTGTGATTTTTGGGTGAATATGTCATTATCTTCCTCTAAAATGCATAAAATATAGCAGCAATCTCTTTAATTCTTTGTCCAACACTTCTAATTGCCAAATATTGCTTTTTGTGTTATAATAAAAAACGTAGTTTTTGTTGTATGCGATTTCAACAAGGCGGTGATGTGAGCGAATGGAAGAACCGAAAGAACGACGGCCAATAGCGTGTTTTACCAAGCTCCTAAAAAACAACATTTTGGCTTTGGCGGACGGAGCTCTGCAAAACGATAAGAAAAAGAATATTTTATCGGGCAATATGAGATTGATTAATAAAACCTTGGTGATTTCCCTGATATCGGTTCTTGGGGTCTTGAGTGTAATCAATATGCTGGATGCCGTTGATACAGGACGTCGTGCCTATGCTATCAATGTCAATGATCGTCCGGTTGTTTACATGGCGGATAAGCAAACAGCGGAAGAGGCCGTAAATACATATTTGGATCAAAAATCCAGTCTGGTTGGCGAAGATGTTTATGTTGCCCAGCGGCTTGATATTGTTAAGGTTAAGACAAAAGATGCTTTGACTAAAAAAGCGGATGACGCTGTAGCCATATTGGATGATATTTTAACACCTATGGTGGTCGGTGTTGCCATCCGGGTAGACGACGAAACAAAGACTTATGTCGGCAGCACTGAAATCGGTGAAAGGGTTCTGCAAAGAATCAAAGACAGCTATGTTCCTGATAATGAGAATGTGAGTGCTCTGGATGTAAAATTCCGCCAGCAGGTGGATTTGGTTCCCTCGATGTGTGGTATTAGTCAGGTAGCTTCGGCAGAGGAAGCCTGCCAGGCTCTGGTGACGCCGGAAGTGAAAGAAGAAGTGCATGTGGTTGCCAAAGGCGAGAGCCTATGGAGCATTGCGGCGGCTCATCATACTTCTGTTGCCGATCTGATCAGCGCCAATCCTGATTTGAATCCTAATTCCGTGATGGTAGATGATAAAATTGTTGTTGCCCAGGAAGTTCCTTTGCTGAATGTCGTTACTGTTTTGCAAAAGGTACAGACCAACGATATTACTTATGATACGAAATATGTTACGGATCGTAAAGCCGCGAAAGGTACCCAGAAGATAACACAGGAGGGGAAGAGCGGAAAGGAAGAAGTCACTCTGACCATTGTGCAGGAAAATGGGCGGGAGGTCTCCCGTCAACGGGTCGCCAGCACAGTACTGGAAGAACCGTTACAAAGGGTGATTGCTGTAGGTGGCGCTTTGACCACTGCTTCTCGTAGTGGCGAAAGCACTGCTGCCAGCAAGGGCAGTATCAGTTGGCCGAAACGAGGCCTCTTGACCTGTTATTTTGGTGGTTACCGCGGCCATACCGGCTTAGATATTGACGGTGAAACAGGTGACACTGTGAAAGCCGCCGCCGCCGGTACCGTAATTTATGCGGGTTGGCTGGCCGGTTATGGTTATATTGTCAAGCTTGACCATGATGGCGGATTAGCTACCTGGTATGCGCATTTAAGTAAAATGTCGGTTTCTGAGGGCGATTCTGTAACCAAAGGACAAAAGGTGGGAGAATTGGGCAGTACCGGAAACAGTACCGGCTCCCATTTGCACTTTGAGGTAAGGGTCAACGGCAAAGCACAGGATCCTTTGGATTTTTTGCCATAAACTAATATGAATAAAAAGCTGTATTGAATCCGGCGTTGCCGAGAACTTTGATACAGCTTTTTTGTATAAAACGCAGGCCTTTGTCCCATGCTAAATTCCAAACAAGAAACGGATCATGATTTTATTGATGTTTCCTGCATTAGTTGCAGTATATGCACGGTAAGTTGCATCTAGGAAGGAAAGTATATTGATATTGACCAAACCATGGTGTATTGATTGACAGTTCGTTTTGGGTCTTTGCGGTGAAACGCTATAAAATATAAACATAGAAGAAAATATAGGTTCCCGGCTTTTCGCCGGGAATTTTTTTGAATTCATTGATTCATCACATAAAACGGCAGGAATTGCAAGTATCAAAAAGAATATTAAACTGCTAATAGTTGCAGGCGCATGGGAATAATATAACAACAGAGTTGTGACAGGGTAAGCTGCTTGCTTCATCATATTGGGAAACATTTTTAATATTGGAGGAGATATATATGTTTTATCGTGATGATAATGAAGGCAATAACCGCAGGGGATTCGGCGTTTTAACGGTTTTAGTTCTAATGTTTGTTGCGGCTGTTTTGGGTGGTGTTGTCGTGATTGGCGCTTGGCAAGCCGGTCTTTTGGGGCAGGTTGGTCAAAATAATGCCCCATCAGCAAGAGATGAGGAAACCGCCGGCAATTCGGGCACTCAAAATATTACTGTCAATTATGACGATGTGGTTGTGGATATCGCGGAAAAGGTATCTCCTGCTGTAGTTTGTATCAGCAACCGAGATACTTACTCCGACTTTTTTCAGGGTGGTACAGCAGAAGTGGAACAGGGCACCGGCAGCGGCGTCATCATCTCGAAAGATGGTTACATTGTGACCAATAGCCATGTTATCGAGGGTGCTTCCCGTCTTGTAGTAACTCTCTATGACGGAAGTGAAGTGGACGCCACCGTGGTAGGCAATGATTCCCGAACGGATTTGGCTTTATTAAAAATTAAAGAAGCTAAGGATTTGGTAGTGGCGGATCTGGGCGATTCCGACAATCTGAAGGTAGGAGAGCTGGCTGTAGCCATTGGAAACCCCGGCGGTTCCCGTTTTGCCCGTTCTGTAACACAGGGACGGATCAGCGGCTTAAACCGTCTTTTGGAGACCTCTGAAGGATTGCAATTCCGCCTGATTCAAACGGACGCCGCGATTAACCCTGGCAATAGCGGCGGCGCGTTGGTCAATGCGAAGGGGCAAGTGGTCGGGATTAATACCATTAAAGTCAGCGCTTCCGGTTATGAAGGCATGGGATTTGCCATTCCTTCCAATGAGGTAAAGATCATTGTAGCCGACTTAGAACAATACGGCAAGGTGCTGCGGCCCGCTTTAGGCGTCGGCATCGTGCGTGATATCACACCGGAACTGGCAAAATACAATAATTTATCTGTGGATTATGGTGTGCTGGTGGTTCCGCAGCAAGGCGGCCCCGCTGCCAAGGCCGGTATGGAGCAATATGATATCATCACTGCGGTAAATGGTGAAAAAATCGAAAGCGGCAGCCAGCTGCAGCAGATCGTTTTTGCTATGAAGATTGGCGATATGGTAACCGTTACAGTACAGCGCGGTACGAAGCAATTGCAGTTTGAGGTAACTTTGGCTGAGTTGAACGGATAAAGCATGTAAATAAATAACACTTTGAGGAGGAAGGTTGTGCAACTTCAGCTTTTAACGGTTGGTAAAATAAAGGAAAAGTATGTGCAGGACGGGATCTGCGATTATTTGAAACGGCTAAAACCTATGGTAAGGACGACTATTGTTGAAGTGGCGGACGAAGCGGTGCCGGAAGGAGCAGCGCAAGCCCTGATCGACCGGGCCTTGCAGCGGGAAGGGGAAAGACTTTTAGCAAGGATCGGCGCGGAAGATTATGTCATTGTTTTGGCGATTGACGGAGAGAATCTTTCTTCGCCAGGACTGGCGAAGAAAATGGCAGAGCTGGCCATGGTCGGGAAAAAAGAAATCGATTTTGTGATCGGCGGATCCTGGGGCTTGTCACCGGCGGTTTTGGCCAGGGCGGATATGGCTTTGTCCTTTGGCGCCATGACGTTCCCGCACCAATTGATGCGCTTTGTTCTATTGGAACAGATCTACCGCGCTTTCAAGATCAACCGCGGCGAACCTTATCATAAATAAGTAAGAAACAAAAGGAAAGAAAAGGGGCAAACAAAAAGGCGGCGATGGGTTATCCCTCTGCTGCCTTTGGTTATAAAGGGGCATACCATGGCATATATTTTTTGGTAGAATAATAAAAAAGTAGGTGCCGCCATGGTGAAAAAAGATTACAAAAAAGGGGAAAGGAAAAAATTTCGTTTTCGGAAACGCTATCTTTTGCTGCTGATCTTGGTGATCTTGGTGATTCTGGCCTTTTGCTGGTGTGGCAGAGACGGTATTATTAGCGGCGATGCCGGTATCTTGGTAAATGACATTTCTTTGCAGGGTGATGCCAATCAAACCGTGGTAACCCTGACACTTACCGAAGGGGCGATGCCCGAAGTACAGTGGAAGATCCTAAGTGCCGGAGAGAATACCTACGGAGTCCAAGGTGTTGGGCCTGATCCCGCTTTAGGTGCTTATGCCGTTGAATTACTGATCAGCGGAACTACTTTTGATCAGGCGGTTTTAGATCAATTTGGCCTTAAGACCCGATCCTTGCGGCAGTTGGGTTATGAGACCATGGCTGAAGCCATTCGTTTGGCTACCGTGGAGGGGCAGGATACGGCGGTAGTTTACCTGGGTTTCAGCCAGCCTGGCGAAGTCACTGTTGACCAGAAGGAAGGGATGGTCGTTCTTACCTTGGCAGCCAAAAAAAAATAAGCGTCAATAAGGCTCCCGCAGAAAGCGGGAGCCTTATGATAACTAAAGACAGCTCTGAGGTTTTACTTCAGCCAAATCAGATGCAATTGAAAAAAAGTATGGTAAGTTTTTAAGGATAAGCCGCTAAGGGAAAGCTTCCAGAAAAAAACTGACATCCATAGAATTCCTGCTTTAAAATTTAGAGGATAACAGGTACCTCATTATCTAAGGTGATGCTCTGAGGGCTGCAGCGGCAGCACCAAGCCCGGATGTCCAAGCCGGCTTTCGCCCCTTCCCGCAGCACCTGACCAAAACTGGGATCGGTTTGATCATTAGGCTGAAAGTGCTTGATATCCTCCATCTGGATGACAAACCAAAGATGACCGGCGTAGCCCTGTTCTTGCGCAAGAATCAGCTCCTGAATGTGACGGGCGCCTCGCAAGGTGGGCGCATCAGGGAAATAAGCGATGTCATCTTCTTCCAGAGTAACCCCCTTGACTTCGATGAAGCCCATTTGCCCTTTCCGCTTGTAGGCGATATCCAAACGACTGTTGCCCCAGAAAAATTCCGGACGGATCTCGTCTGCGGGAATCAGCCCGGCCCGCAGCGCCTCCAGGATAATCTTATTAGGCGCCTGAGAATCTAGATTGATCATCCGTGTTCCCTTGTAGACCGCCACCAGGCTGTAAGGGGTGCGCCGATTGGAATTGGCGGCGGGAGAAAGCAGTACTTTGCTTTGGGGCAGTAGCAACTCCCGGCAGCGTCCGGTATTAGGTACATGGACGATAACCGGCTTCCCGTCAATGAGTACTTCCGCGATGAAGCGGTTGGGTCGGTTTATAAAGATACCCGGAACCAAAGGGGTAGGATATTCCATGAAAAGGCCTCCTGATGCTTCTGAATGTTTCTGATAAATGAAAAAGCCATCCCTTGCCGGGATGGCTTTATGGTTTTTAAGCCTTACAGGGCGCGAACCTTCAAAACGCCGGGAATGGCGGCCAGTTCGGCTAATTTGCCGGAAACGCAAGAATCCACTTCACAGATGGCATAGCCGACGTTGCCTCTTTCGGCGGAAACATAATTGGCGGGAGCGATGACGGCTAAAGCTTTTGTCAAAGCATCGCTATCCTTTTGATAGGCAACGGTGGCGCGGAGTTTTCCACTACCGGCAGGAATGGACAGACTGGGGAAGTTGGTGGAATTGACAATATTGCCCAATTCCAGAAAATCTCTCAGCTGTTCCGCACCCATAACGGCGCAGTTGACCTGGGATTCAGGCGTGGAAGCACCCAAGTGGGGGATAACGGTGATCTTGGGGTTGTCCAAAATGGCTTCGGAGGCAAAGTCCGTTACATAATGAGCCGGAGTGCCTTCTTCCAAAGCGGCCAGCAAATCGTTCACATTAATCAAATCGGCGCGGGCAAAGTTCAAAAGGCGGGCGCCTTTTTTCATTTTGGCAAAAGCGTTTTTATTGAAGCTGCCTTTGGTTTCGGGAGTGGCTGGAATGTGCAAGGAGAAGTAGTCGCAAAGCGGCAGAATCTCATCTAAGCTGGTCACCATTTTAACAGCTGGATTTAAGGCTGCTTTGGCTGCTTCGGTCATATAATTATCCAAACCGATCACGTTCATGCCCAGACCAATGGCATAATTGGCCAATTTGCCACCGATGGCGCCTAAGCCGATAATTCCCAAGGTTTTGCCGTTGACTTCGGGACCGGTGAATTGGGATTTCCCTTTTTCCACCAGGTTAGCGATCTCATCACCGTTGCCCTTTAAACCTTGGGTCCAGGTGGCGGCGGTAAAAACGTTGCGGGAAGCCAAAAAGAGACCGCAGATAGCCATTTCTGCTACGGCGTTGGAATTGGCGCCAGGAGTGTTAAAAACGACGATTCCTTGCTCGCTACAAGCCGGGGTCGGAATGTTATTGGTGCCGGCGCCGGCTCTGGCAATCGCCAAGAGGCTTTTCGGCATCGTCATTTCCAGCATGCTGGCACTGCGGACAAAAATAGCATCCGGGTCTGGGATCTCATTGGCGATCTCATATTTTTCTGCCGGTAAATATTGGTTAATGATAGGGTCGATTTTGTTCAGGGTCTGTACTTTAAACATCAAGGGCACCTCCAAAAGATTTTATTGATCGTTAACCCCATTATAGTGCCTTTCCTAGGTAAAATGCAAGCCGAAATTGCATAAATATGCAGAGGTTCTTGCAAAAACTCTTTTTTGCAACAAATAAGAAAAATCATAATGTAAAAACACAAAAAAATCCTAAAAATATTCTTTTTATAGCAGGATTTGACATATGAAATGTAGAATACAAATTTTTAATTAGACTCACAAGATATAGTATTAAAAAAGGCTGGTAAACCAGATATATTGATTAAAGGAGGAGCGCGCGTGGCTTATATGAGTTCGGTGATTGCCGGTGCCTTGATTGGGATCGCTCTATGGCTTTTAGATGCGGTATTTTTTGCCTACTATACCATTGGCAGCACCATGATGAGCGCTCTTTTTACCGACGTTCCCCTTTACCGCATTGCGATCCGCTTTTTACTTTTGGCCTTAATGCTTTTATGGGGTTCGGCCAGAGCTTATAAGAGATGGTGCGCCGAACGGGAAAGTTTTGGCCTGACGACTGAAAAACCGAAGAAGTCCAAAAATTTCAAGCCTGCTGTTGCCCGTTTGTCTTGGCACCGCAAAGAACCCCCCCGTGAGGAAATCAATGGGGAATACGCAGCGCAAAGCCAACGCCTTTGGGATTATGCCGTTATGCTTTGTGAAGCGGTGCATCTGGAGCCCTGCCGCATGGCGGAGGTTCGTACGCTATGCTGGACCCATTATATCGGAATGATTGGAGTTAATAACCAAAGCGATCAAGATAACGCTGCCGAAGAGCACCATAGCGAGATCGGTGCCAGTATCTTGGAATGCGTGCCTGATCTGGCAAGTACGGCCAAATTGCTTTATTATCATCATGAGCGGTGGGATGGCAGCGGCCTGCGCGGTGTTTCCGGTGAAGAGATTCCGTTTGGTTGCCGTATTTTTTCAGTGGTTTGGGTCTATGATGCTTTGCGTACCCGCCGACATTTGAGAAACGAGGATGCGCTTCGGATCTTATACGACTATCGCGGTACCGCTCTTGATCCCGCTTTGGTGGATGTCTTTATTAAAATGATGAGCCATGGCCGTCTTAAGGTCATTGTCAGTGGGCAGCGGGAAGCTGCTTGGTATTAAATTATACAGAATAGAAAAGCCGGGCAGACCCCATGCTTGTGCATGGCATTTGTCCGGCTTTTTCTATCTATAACAGATTTTACTAATAACAAAAACAGATTTGGAAAAACATAGAAGATAATGAAGTTCTTTTTATCAACAATCTTTTCATTTTGTATGTTATCCATTATAATTTTTTATGAATGGCATATACTGGATAGTATCTGTTGCATGGCTTGTCTGCCTTGACGCAAGGAGGATTCTTGATGACGCAATATACTTTGTTTGATATTATCGGGCCTGTGATGATCGGTCCGTCCAGCTCCCATACGGCAGGCGCCGTAAGGCTGGGACTGGCCGCCCGCGCTGTTGTGGGAGAACCCATTGTCAAAGCGGAAATGATTTTACATGGTTCTTTTGCTACCACCGGTAAAGGGCACGGAACTAGGCTGGCACTGTTGGCGGGGCTTTTGGGCATGGCTCCCGATGATGAAAAAATTCGGCACGCGGAAGAGATTGCTCGCGAGAAAGGTCTGCAGTATCAGTTTCAGCAGCAGGACTTAGGGGATGTTCATCCTAATACGGTGCTTTTTCAGATCACCACAGAAAACGGAACGGAATACAGCATCCAGGGCTCTTCGGTGGGGGGCGGTGCTATTTTGGTGACCAATATCAATGGCATGGAGGTTTCCTTTGGCGGCGAGTATGCCACCATCATTACCCTCCAGGAAGATAAGCCGGGAGTTGTGGCCGGCATCACATCCGTTTTAGCGGTCAGCGGTGTCAATGTAGCGACCATGCGCCTGTTCCGCAGCGGCCGGGGCATGCATGCCGTTCTGGTTTCGGAAGTGGATCAGATGCCGGAAAAATGGGTAATCGATTCCATCACGGCTTTGCCAAATGTGCGAATGGTGCGCCTGATTCCGGCTCTTACTTAAAGCAAGGCGTGTGCCTGGGAGATAGGAGGAAGCGAAATTGCGTTCAGCAAAACAAATTATGGCATTATGGCAGGATAAACAATTGCCCATCTATCAAATGGCCTTGGAGGAAGAAATACAAGAAAGCGGCAGAAGAGAAGAGGAAATACGCCAGGAGCTTTTATACAGCTGGCAGGTGATGAAGGAATCCGCCACGCGGCCCTTACGGGAAGAGGGCTGGCATGGCCATATCATCGGCGGCGAGGGCGCCAGGGTCTGGCAGCATTACCAGGAGGGGAAAGCCATTGCCGGCGGCACGCTGACTAGAGCTACGGCTTATGCCTTGGCGGCCAGTGTGACCAATGCGGCGATGGGCAAGATCGTGGCGGCGCCTACGGCAGGAGCTTGCGGCGTTTTGCCGGCGGTATTCCTTGCTTTACAGGATGACCATGAATTTAGCGATGAAGATGTGGTAAACGGCCTTTTGACCGCCGGTGCCATTGGAACCGTCATTGCTTATAATGCTTGTATCTCAGGAGCCCAAGGCGGCTGTCAAGCGGAGATCGGCTCCGCCTCCGCCATGGCTGCCGCAGCTGTTGTGGAATTGATGGGTGGCACGGTGCCGGCGGCATTGGACGCCTCCGCTATGGCCATCAAGAATATTCTGGGCTTGGTTTGTGATCCGGTGGCCGGTTTGGTGGAATGCCCTTGCAGTAAACGGAATGTCATGGGCGCCGCCAATGCTTTTGTGTCCGCGGAAATGGCTTTAGCCGGCGTGGGCAGCATCATTCCTTTCGACGAGGTGCTGGAAGCCATGCGTCAGGTAGGGCAATTGATGTCTACCACATTGCGGGAAACCGCCGGCGGCGGCTTGGCCACTACTCCTACGGGGAAAAACTGGCAGGCTTTCTTTGAAAATCAGGAGGATTAGTCTGTACTGACCCTTATCACCGGACCGGTTTCGATTTTTATATTGTTTTAAGACTTTAAAGAAAAATCTCTTCAATATCTGTGGGAACACAGGGGATTCATTTAATGTTTTCCCCCATGATCGGATGAGAATGAAAAATAAGAACAGAGAAAAGGATGAGAGCATGCATCACTTTTTTGCTTATATGAGCCGCTTAAAATTGATACGCCGCTGGAGCCTGATGCGGAATATTCAAGAGGAAAACAACCAAGAGCATAGCTTGCAGGTAGCCATGGTGGCCCATGCCTTGGCGCTGATCAGAAACCGGTTTTACGGCGGCCAGGCGGATGCCGGGCGCGTGGCGGTGCTGGCTCTTTATCATGATGCCGGCGAGGTGCTGACAGGCGATCTGCCTACGCCGGTGAAATATGCCGATGACAATATCCGCAGCGCTTATCATCATATCGAAGCTAACGCCAAAGCGAGGCTCTCCATGATGCTTCCCGATGAATTACAGGCGGATTACCAAGATTTTCTTTCGCCGCCACCGGGCGAGGAAAGAGATCTGGTCAAGGCCGCGGATAAGATCTGCGCTTATTTAAAATGTCTGGAGGAAACAGCGGGCGGCAACGGCGAATTTGCCGTGGCCAAGGAAGCCGTTTATCATGAACTGAGTAAATTCACCGCCATGCCGGAAGTGGCCTATTTCCTTCGGGAATTCGGTCCTTCTTTCGGTTTAACGCTGGATGAAATGAAATAGTAAAATAACCTAGATTGCTAAAAGAAAATCAAGAAAAATAAAAGCGTCCCGCCGTTTTTTACCGGCCGGATGCTTTTTTATTGGGAATGATGTGTTATAATAAATAAAAAATCGGTAAAATCTTAATCATTTTGATCGGTTTTTTCATGAGCTAAAAGGAAAAAGATGAAGCAAAAACGTAGGGGGACGGGATATGGAGAAAAAAACGGGCATCATCTTTGATATGGACAATACCATCTTGTCTTCTCGGATTGATTTCCGGTATATGAAAGAAAGCACCATACAACTGTTGCGGCAATGGAGATATTTACCCGGAGACTGGCAAGGTATGCCGACATCCCAATTGATGCATCTGGCTGTTGAAAACGGATTGCCGCCGGAGAACGAAGCAGCGGTTTGGCAAAAAATAGCTGAAATCGAATCGGAAGGCTTGCATCAGGCGGTATTAGAAGAGGGGGCTGCCGCCTTGCTGCAAACTTTAGCAGAAGATTTTTATCTGACGCTTTTAACCAATAATCTACATGAAGCTGCGGAGGATGCTTTGCGGCAATGTGGCATCAGACGGTATTTTTCCTACGTGGCGGGTCGAGGCAAGGTGCCTTGTTTGAAGCCGCAGGCCAACGGTGTACTCCATGTCATGGAGCAGTTTCCCGGTTTGCCGTCTGGTGCTTGGTTGGCCATTGGCGATGCTTGGATTGATGCCGTGGCGGCAGTGAATGCCGGTATCGCTTTTGCTGCCTATAACAACAGCCGCCAAGAAGATTGGAACGCCAAAGGAATCATTCCCGTTTTATCTTTTGAAAAATGGGACGACAAAGCAGCGCAGGCCTTACTGAACTGGGGCCGTGTCTCTTGCCAGACCTTGTAAAATGAGATATAATATACTTTAAGCAAATTTTGTTAAGTTTAGTAGGACAAGCTGAATAGATGCTTTTCAGGAGGATGCAAGATGAGTATGAAAAAAGTACCCTTCACAAAGGAGCTTTTGGAAAAGATTGCCGCAGAATTCGGTACGCCTTTCCATATTTATTTGGAAAAAGAGCTGCGGGAAAACGCCCGCCGTTTAAATAAGGCTTTTCACTGGTCTCCCGGTTTTCGGGAGCATTTTGCCGTGAAGGCGTTGCCTAATCCTTATATTTTAAAAATTTTTAAAGAAGAAGGCTGTGGCGCCGATTGCAGTTCCTTGCCGGAACTGATCTTATCGGAAAAAGCCGGTATCAAAGGGGAGGCCATCTGCTTTACTTCCAATAATACTCCCGCTGCCGAATTTATCAAAGCCAGAGAGATGGGGGCTATCATTAATTTAGACGATATCACCCACATCGCCTTTCTGGAAGAGTGCGCCGGCTTGCCGGACATCATTTCCTTCCGTTATAATCCGGGACCTCTGCGCGAAGGTGGCAATGCCATCATCGGACATCCGGAACAGGCCAAATACGGTTTTACCCGGGAGCAAGTTATTGAAGCCATTGCTGTCTGCCACAAAAAAGGCGTCAGCCGTTTCGGCCTCCATACCATGGTAGTTTCCAATGAATTGAATGTGGATTTTTTGATCGGCACTGCCACCATGATGTTTGAATTGGCGGTGATGGTACAGGAGCAAACCGGCGTTAAAGTGGAATTCATTAATTTGGGCGGCGGTATCGGCATTCCTTACCGCCCGGAACAGGAGCCGGTAGACCTGGAGGTTTTCGGCTCCGGAGTCGAGAAGGAATTTCAAAGGATTTTGGTTCCCGCAGGTTTGGGCGATGTGCGGATCTCTCTGGAAAGTGGCCGGATGATGGCGGGGCCTTACGGATTTTTGGTGACCCGGGCCATCCATGAAAAAAATATTTACAAACATTATATCGGTGTGGACGCTTGTATGGCCCATCTGATGCGTCCGGCTCTCTATGGCGCCTATCACCATATTACCGTCATGGGGAAAGAAAATGCGCCTGCCGACCACGTTTACGATATCGTTGGTTCCCTTTGTGAGAACAATGACAAGTTTGCCATCGACCGTAAGTTTCCCGAGATTACCGTTGGCGATCTATTGGCCATTCATGACAGCGGCGCCCACGGCCACGCTATGGGCTTCAACTACAACGGTAAGCTGCGCTGCCAGGAACTGCTCTATAAAGAAGACGGTACGGTGGAACGCATCCGCAGAGGAGAAACGCTGGAAGACTATTTTGCCACCTTGGATTTCTCCCGTCTGTAATAGATTGATAAAAAAAGCGCCGATGCCGGCGCTTTTTTTATGGTGCCGTATTGCAGCCATAAAAAGGCAGAAATGGATGGCTAGCCCAGCTTTTCTTCGGCTAGAATGCGGTAGCGCAGGAGTCCTCGTTCATCCCGCTCGCTGATGAATAGGGCAATGGCAGTTACCGGAAAGTCCGCCATGATGGCTGGCAATTCCTGGGCTAACTCTTGAATGGGCATGGGTAGCCGGAGGCGGCGGGCCAAAGTGATATGCGGGGACAGGCCTTTATCCGCTTTAGGAAAGCCTGCTTCGGCCAATTGGCTCTCCAGATCAGAAAAGAGCTGAGAAAGCTCCTGTTTGCCGCGGGAAACCCCTCCCCAGATAATGGCTTCCTTGTTCCGTTGAAAAGCGCCCCAGCCGGAAACGGTGCATAGGAAGGGTTTTGTATTTTGCACGGTACGGCTGAGGACTTCCCTGAGCCTTTTTATATCTTCATCCGCATATTCCCCTAAAAAATGCAGGGTGAGATGAAAGTTTTCGGTTCTTGTATAGTTGCCCTGGGGACAATACTGTCTCAGAGCCTCCTGTTTTTCGCTAAGCATGAATTTAAGCTCCATGGGAAAGGGAATTCCGATAAATAAGCGCATGCTTGTTCTCCTTTTTTACTTTTACGGTATTTCTCGGAACTATTTTGACAAAAAACCCTTTTTTCCTGCTATAGCGAAAAAAGGGCAAAAGATGCTATAATAAATAGCAAGAGCGGCTTGCCTTCAGAATGTTAAAGAGTGGAGTTTTGCGGCGACTTGCAGATTCTTTTCGTATAGAGAACAAGGATAGCATTCCTCATGCTTCCCCCAAAATACGGTCACAGGAGATTTTATATGGCAGATCAAAAGAGAGCGCCATTAGCGGAAGCTCTGATGCAATACGGCGGCGATCCGCCTCTTTCCTTTCATATGCCGGGACATAAATACGGCATTGGCGCACCGCCTATTTTAAAAGCGGCATGGGGGGAAAAGATTTGGCAATATGATATTACCGAGGTTTTTGGCATGGATAACCTGGGCGCGCCTGCCGGTGTCATCAGGGAGGCCCAGGAACTGCTGGCGTCCTTGTGCCAAGTAAAGCGGGCCCATTTTCTTATTAACGGCGCTACCGTAGGCTTACAGGCGGCCATTTTGGCCTGTTGCCGTCCGGGGGATAAGATCATCGTGCCCCGCCATGCCCATAACAGCATTTGGTCAGCCCTAGCTCTTTCAGGAGCGGAGCCCGTTTGGCTGCCGTTATTTTATCATGAAAAATATGGCATGCCTCTGGGGGTTGCACCGGCGGCGGTAGCTCAGGCCGTCCGGGAAAACCCCGATGCCAAAGCGTTGGTCTGTGTCCATCCCACTTTTCATGGTATTACCAATGATTTGAAAACCATGGTGGAAACGGCTGCTATGTCCGGGATTCCTACCGTTGTGGACGCTTCTCACGGCAGTCATTTCGCTTTTACCGGCTGGCCGGACAGCGCTGTGTCAAGCGGCGCCGCTATCATCGTTGAGAGCTGGCATAAGACCATGGGCAGCCTGACCCAGTCGGCGGTACTGCTGCAAAATGACACTTCGCTGCCGGTGGAAAAATATCTGAGGCTTTTGCAAAGCAGCAGCCCTTCTTATCTTTTGATGGCTTCTTTGGATGCTACCAGGGCTATGTGGCAGGAGAAGAAAGATACTCTGGCGGCAAACTTATTTGAGAATGCCGCTAACGCCCGCCGCAGGCTGGCTTCTATAGAAGGATTGTATTGCCTGGGTGCCGGAGACTGGCCTTCCCCGGTGGCGGATTATGATGTAACCCGGTTGGTTTTGACCAGCCGCGCCGAGCATAGCGGCCAACAGTTGGCCGGCGCTTTGCGGCGTTCCGGCATTGAGCCGGAAATGTCTGACGCGCATAGCGTGATCTTATTTGTCACCATTGGTGATACTGCCCAGAGCATTGACAGATTGGCTGAAGCCTGCAAGAACGCTGCGGCGCTCTTGGAAAATGAGCCGCCCCAGAAAAACTGGCTGCCAACTTTTTGGCCGCCGCCGCAGATTGCTTTATTGCCAAGGGAAGCCTTGGCCTGCGATATGGTGCAGGTTCCTTTGACAGAGGCGGCAGGCAAAATCGCCGCCGCCGCCTTAATGCCTTATCCGCCGGGAATTCCGTTGGTGGGTTTGGGCGAGCTGATTGATGAAACGATTGTGGAAGTGATCCGAAAAAACCTGGCCGAAGGAGGGAAAGTGCAGGGCTTAGCTGCTTTGGAGCCGGCTGCGCTTTGGGTGATCAATGAAGAACAATAAAGGATTTTTTATTTCCTTGGAAGGGCCGGAGGGCGCCGGGAAAAGCACCCAAGTAAAACTTTTAGCGGAATGGTTGGAAAAAGAAGGCTTTGATGTTTTGATTACCAGAGAGCCGGGAGAAGGGAAGATCGGAGGCGCTATCCGACAGATCATCCTGAACCCGGAAAATACTGATTTGTTTCCCATGACAGAAGCGATGCTGTATGCCGCTGACCGTGCTCAGCATGTGGAGGAATATTTGCTGCCGGCCTTGCGCCAAGGAAAGATCGTGATTTGCGATCGTTATATTGACTCCTACCTGGCTTATCAAGGTTATGGCCGCGGGCTTTCCCTGGCGGTGCTGGCGCAATTGAACGATTTGGCCGCCGGTAGCCTGCAACCCGATCTGACCGTGCTTTTGGCAGTGAAGCCGGAAGAAGGATTCGACCGTATTGCGAAGACTGCTTTGCCAACTGATAGAATGGAGCGGCAAACTTTGGATTTTCACCGTAGAGTCTATGAAGGATTTTTATCTATCGCGGCGGCAGCGCCCCGCCGAGTGGCGGTATTTGCCGCTAGCGAGCCGCCGGAACAGGTAGCAGCCGCTATTCGGGAGGAAGTGATCCGCCGCTTGCAGCAAAAAGGCATCTTGTGGCGGTAGCGTGGTGTAGAGCAAACCATATAATGAAAGCCGATTTTGCCCTACGGCGTCAGGCGGGAAGGAGCCAAAGACTGTGCAGGATATCTTAGTCAAAGCGATTTTGCAACATAAAATCAGTCATGCCTGGTTGTTGACGGGACCTACCCCGGTTGTTCGGGAAGAGGCCATCCTATTTGCGAAAGGGTTGCTGTGCCATGAGCCCTTCAACGGCCAGGCCTGCGGTCACTGTGCATCTTGCCATAAAGTGGACGACGGCAATCATGTGGATTTACAGATTTTAGAGCCCAATGCCGGCAAGGCTAAAAGCGTCACCATTGAGCAGACCCGGCAAATGCAGCGTCTGGCGGGCCTGGAATCTTACGAGGGGGGTCGGCAGGTGGTCATCATCCATGATGCGCACACTATGCAGCTGGCTGCCGCCAACAGCCTTTTGAAAATTTTGGAAGAACCCCCCGCGGATCTGGTTTTTATTTTGACGGCACAAAACGGCGACAGCCTGCTGCCCACCATTCTTTCCCGGTGTACCTGGGTGAAGATGAATGGTCAAGAGGCAGAGCAGGAAGCCGCCGCCGTAATGGCGGATTTGGCGGCTGGCTTATTTTCGGATCTGAACAAAATGCCGGACAGCAAGGTGCTGCTTTTTGCCGACCAGGTACGGGAGGACCGTTCGGGCGTGGAGGTTTTTTTACAACAGCTTTTAGTCCTGCTAAGAGACGGCGCGGTATGTCACTGGGTGCCGCAGGCCGCGGTCTTGTGTTGCAGCAGGCCCCAATACCTGCCATTTTCCGGCCGGGAATGTCTTTTGGCGGCCGGCTGGGTGGAGGAGGCCATGATGCAGTTGAAGGCCAATGTTAACAGTAAGCTGCTTTTGGATGTTTTATTGCTGAAATTGGCTGCTTTGGCCCGAAAAGATAGACATTGATTGACATTTGCTTAAAAAAGCTTTAGCATAGATAGCATGAATCATTTTAAAATAAGAAAATTATATTTTGGCATCCTGTACGGTGTCTTTGGGATATGGAATTATGGGAGGTAAAAATTGTGAAAGTTGTTGGAATCCGTTTCCGCACCGCGGGAAAAATCTATTATTTTGATCCCGGCGATTTGGATTTAGCGTATAAAGACCCGGTGATTGTGGAAACAGCAAGAGGGATCGAATACGGTTGGGTTGCCCTGGCTTCCCGGGAAGTCCCCGATAAGGAGCTGACTCTTCCTGTGAAAAGCGTCATGCGCAAAGCAACGGAAGAAGACACTAAGTCCTATCGCTTGCATCAAGAAAAAAATAAGGAAGCCTTTAATATCTGCCTGGAAAAGATCCGAGCCCACAATCTGCCTATGAAGCTTATTGAGGTGAACTATACCTTTGACGGCAATAAAGTGATTTTTTACTTTACTTCCGAGGGACGGGTGGATTTTCGGGAGCTGGTCAAAGATCTGGCTTCCATTTTTCGTACCAGGATCGAGTTAAGACAGATCGGCGTTCGCGACGAAGCGAAAATGATGGGCGGTATCGGCACCTGCGGCCGGGTACTGTGCTGTCATTCGGTATTGGGCGATTTTCAGCCAGTTTCCATCCGCATGGCGAAGCAGCAAAGCCTGTCTTTAAATCCCACTAAGATCTCCGGTATCTGTGGCCGCTTGATGTGCTGCCTCAAATATGAGAGCTATGACGCGCCGTGCAAAAAGAATTGCCCGAATCAGAAAGGAAATCCAGCCAATCTGCTGGATTTCGATGAAGATGTTTCCCTGGAAGATTTGAAAAAGTTGGAGGACTAAGCATTGTCCCTGTATGATGATATCAGACAATTGGAAGAGAAAATGATGTCCCTTCTCCAGGAACTGCAGGAACTCAGGTTCCGGGCAGCCGCTTTGGAGGAACAAAACAGCCTGTTGCGGGAGAGGGTATCTTTAAAAACCCTACAAACGGAAGGACATGACGCGCTTGCGTCTTTATATGACGACGGTTTCCATATTTGCCCTTCCCACTTTGCCCAAGCGCGGCAAGGGGATTGTATGTTCTGCATGTCCTTTTTGCAGCATTCCAAAGAGGAGGGGTAATGCTTGCCGGAAAACGAGCGAACCGACAGCCTTTTATGGCGGCAGCTCTCGCTGATCCAGCAGAAAGATACTTTTGCACTTAGTTTGGACGGCGTACTTTTAGCCAATTTTGTTACCATTAAAAATAAAGATACGGTAGTGGATTTGGGTACCGGCAACGGCGCTTTGCCCCTTTTGCTTTGGTGCCGGGCGCCGGAAGCATCCTTTACCGGACTGGAGATCCAGCCGGACATCGCCGATCTGGCGCAGCGCAATGTGAGCGGCAATGGTCTGGCCGAGAAGATTGCCATTGTGACGGGAGATATGAAAGAGGCCTCCGCCCTTTTGGGAAGAGGTCATTTTTCATTGGTGGTGAGCAATCCGCCCTATGGCCTGGCCGATGCCGGACGCATCAGCCCTAAGCCGGCCATGGCCGCCGCCAAGAGCGAGATTTTTTGTAAACTTTCGGATGTGGTACGGGAAGGAGCGGCCCTTTTAAATAGCGGCGGGCGCCTGGCGTTGGTGCACCGTCCCACCCGTTTGGCGGAGATCTGTGTATTCATGGAAGAGTACGGCGTGGTTCCTAAGCGGTTGAAGCTGGTACAGCCGGTCCCTGACAAACCGCCCAACCTGGTCTTGATAGAGGGCATTCGCGGCGGCCGCCCCGGATTGCACGTGGAACCCACGCTCATGGTCTACGAAAAACCGGGCTTATATTCTAAAGCTATGAAAGAGATCTTCGCGGGCCGTACCGGCGGCAATACCGGCAATAATAGATAAAAACTTTTAAGGCAATCGTTAAGAAACGGCAATAGAAGCCTTCGGAATAGAGAATTTTGAGTAAACGGCGGCGCTGCAAGATCAGAAACCCGAAGGAAACATAAAGGAGGGGCGGCAATGGGCAAATTGGTATTGGTAACAACCCCTATCGGCAATCTGGCAGATATTTCTCCCCGCATGGCAGAAACCCTGCGGGAAGCCGATCTCATCGCGGCGGAGGATACCCGCCACAGCGGCCTTCTCTTGCATCATCTTGGGATCAAAAAACCGATGCTTAGCTACTACCAGCATAACCGCAAGGAGCGGGAAGATATCTTACTGGAACATCTAGCTGTGGGGGAAACTGTGGCGTTGGTCACAGATGCTGGTGCTCCCGCGATTTCTGATCCTGGTTGGGAGCTGGTGGCGGCAGCCGTCGAAGCGGGGCATGAGGTGGACGGTATTCCTGGCCCTTGCGCTTTGATCTTGGCCTTGATGCTTTCCGGTCTGCCCACCCAACGCTTTGCCTTTGAGGGGTTTCTGCCCCGGGGCAGGGATTGTTCCCAAACTTTAGAAAAGCTGAAAGGAGAAGACCGCACTTTGGTCTTTTATGAAGCGCCGCACCGCCTGACGGATACCCTGGAAGCTATGGCACAAATCTTGGGCGGTAGCCGCCAAGCAGCAGTCTGCCGGGAGCTCACCAAAAAATTCCAGGAGATCAAGCGGGGAACTTTAATGGAAATTCTGGCTTATTTTCAATCGGTTCCGGTACGGGGCGAATTCACTATCGTACTGGCTCCGGCAGCGGCAGATACCAAAGAAAAGCCAGATCAATTGGCTTTAATTGCCGAAGTCCGGCGGCTGATGGCCGGCGGTATGAAGCATAAGGCGGCGGCGAAAGAAGTAGCCGCCCGCTATGATGTGGCAGCCAACGATCTGTACCGTAGTATTTTAGAGAAAAATCAAGAAAAATAGCAGCAGTTTCTTGCAAATTATGACAAAAATGGGTTAAAATATAAAGATAGTGTAAAACGGCAAGCGGACGCAATACCGCAAGACCGGCAAGATTTATTTTTGATGAATTATAACGAAACGCGCCGGCGGCAAAAGCATAAAAACGGAGGCAAAATCAATGACTGAGCAAAAGACTTTTTATATCACGACCCCCATCTATTATCCTTCCGGCAACCTGCATATTGGACATGCCTACAGCACGGTGGCGGCCGACAGCATGTCCCGTTATAAGAAAATGCGGGGTTTTGAAACTTATTTCCTCACCGGCACCGACGAACACGGTCAAAAGATTCAGACCCGGGCCAAGGAAGCGGGCGTTGAACCCCAGGAATTTGTGGACGGCATTGTGGCTGGAATCAAAAAGCTCTGGGAGGTCCTGGAGATCAAAAACGATGATTTTATCCGTACCACCGATGAGAAGCACAAAAAAGTCGCCCAGGCTCTTTTCCAGAGGATTTATGACCAGGGTGATATCTATAAATCGGAATACGAAGGTTGGTATTGCACGCCTTGCGAGACTTTTTTCACCCAATACCAGCTGGGCGAGGGGAATACCTGCCCCGACTGTGGCCGTCCCGTGCAAAAGACCAAGGAAGAAAGCTATTTCTTCCGTATGAGCAAATACGCCGATCAATGGTTTCAGTTCATTGAGGAGCATCCTGATTTCATTCAGCCTGCCAGCCGGAAAAGCGAGATGATCAACTTTGTAAAGCAGGGTTTAGAAGATCTTTGCGTCTCCCGAACCACTTTCGACTGGGGCATCAAAGTGCCTTTTGACGAAAAGCATGTCATCTATGTTTGGTTTGACGCCCTGATTAACTATATTTCCGCTTTGGGCTATGGTACGGCGGACGACAGCCTGTACAGGAAGTTCTGGCCGGCTCAGATCCATGTGGTGGGTAAGGACATCATCCGTTTCCATACCGTGATCTGGCCTATCATGCTGATGGCGGCAGGCTTGCCCTTCCCGGAAAAAGTGCTGGCCCACGGCTGGGTGCTTTTGGACTCGGGCAAGATGTCAAAATCCAAGGGCAATGTGGTGGACCCCGTGGTCTTGGTGGAGCGTTATGGCGTGGATGCCGTCCGCTATTTTCTCATGCGGGAAATGGCTTATGGGCAGGATTCTGTTTATTCGCAGGAGGCCCTGGCCAGCCGGATTAATGTGGATCTGGCCAATGACTACGGTAACCTGCTTTCCCGGGTCACTTCCATGATGGATAAATTTGCCGGAGGTGTGGTGGAAGGCCCCGGCGCCGCTACGGAATTTGACGCGGACTTGATTGCCTTAGCCAAAGAAACTCCCACCCTGGTGGAAGAATATTTTGATAAGATGGATTTTGCGGGTGGCCTGACCGCCATTATGAAGCTGGTGGGCAAAGCCAATAAATATGTGGACGATACCGCTCCCTGGGCTCTGAACAAAGGGGGCGAGAAGGAAAAACTGCAAACGGTACTTTACAACATCGCCGAAGTGTTGCGTCTTGCCACCATCATGCTGGCTCCCGTCATGCCGCAGCTGCCGCAAAAAGTATGGCAGCAGCTGGGCATCGCCGAAAAAGGCGAAATGCACACCTGGAACAGCCTGGCTTGGGGCGGTTTCCCTGCCGGTACTAAGATTAACCGCGGCGAGCCCCTCTTCCCCCGGATTGATTTGAAGGCTTTGGAGGAAGCCGTGGGAGATGCGGAAGAGCCTGCGGAACAGGTGGCGGGAAAACCGGTATTTGATGAAATCCTGCCGGAGGTCACTATTGAGGATTTTGCTAAGATCGATCTGCGGGTGGCTACGGTTTTGGAATGTGAAAAGGTGGAAAAAGCCGACAAGCTTCTGAAACTGAAAATCAAAGTAGGCGATGAAGAACGGACCATTGTTTCCGGCATCGCCCTGCATTATAAGCCGGAAGAGATGATCGGCAAGAATGTCATCCTGGTCGCTAACTTAAAACCTGCCAAACTGCGCGGCATCGAATCCAAAGGCATGCTTTTGGCGGCTTCCCACAGTGGCAAGCTGGAGGTTGTGGAAGTCAAGGATATCATTGCCGGTGGCCGCGTGAAATAAAAAACGGGTCAAAAGATAACCCAGGGGAGCGGTAAGCCGCTCCCCTGTTCTCTGCTTTGAACGAAGCTTGTCTTTAAAAGCTCAAACTAATACGCATCTGCTTAAAGGGAAAGATGATTTTTTATTGTTGGAAGGAGTACCTCTATGGAATTCTTCGATACCCATACCCATTTGAACGACGAAGAGCTGGCGCCCCATGTGGAAGAGTTGCTGGAGCGGGCGACGGCAGCCGACGTGCGGCATATGGCGGTGGTGGGATATGATTGGAAATCTTCGGTTTTCGCCGTGCATTTGGCGGAAAAATACGCTCAATTAACACCGGTGGTGGGAATCCATCCCCATGATGCCGAAACCTTGGATGACGGCATGTTTGCCAAACTGGCCGAGCTGGCGGCATTGCCTATTGTGAGTGCTATCGGTGAGATCGGCCTGGATTATTACCGGGATCTGTCTCCCCGGGAAGTGCAGAAAAAAGCTTTTGTCCGGCAAATGGATCTGGCCAGGCAGCTTAAAAAACCCATTGTTATCCATGACCGGGACGCCCACGGCGATATGATGGACATTTTAAAAAAGGAGATGTCCGGCGTCCAAGGAGGTATCCTGCATTGTTATTCCGGCAGTTGGGAAATGGCCCAAGAATGCTTGAAATTAGGCTTTGATATCTCCTTTGCCGGGCCGGTGACCTACAGCAATGCCAGACAGTTATCGGAGGTGGCGGCCAAGGTGCCTCTGGAACATTTGCTTATTGAAACGGATTGCCCCTATCTATCGCCTCATCCCTTCCGGGGGCAGACCAACGAGCCGGCGCGAGTGGAGCTGGTGGCGCAGAAGATTGCGCAACTGCATAACATCACCTTATTTGAGGCCGGGCGGATCACCACGGAGAACGCCAAAAGAATCTATCAGATTGCATAAAATATCTGCTATCATTATTTGTTGTCATGCATAGGACATCCCGTATTTGACATTCCTTTCTTTTTTTAGTAAAATAGAGGAACACGTTTCGCCCATAGGGCAAAATTTCTCTCTATTGAATAAACTTTAAATAGAGGAGAGTATGCCAAAACGGGAGGTTTTTATGTTTAAAAATGTTAACCCAGAGCGATTGTGGCTCTATCACATGTTGTTGTTTGTTGTTGTTTGTTTGTTGCTTGCAGGGTCGGTTTTTGCCGGCATACAATGGATGTATCGGGATATCACGGTTGCCTGTGATCAGGAAGAAGGAAAGAATACTTTTACCACCGCTTCTACAGTCGGGGAATATCTGACAGCGGCCGGTATTCAACTAGGACCTCATGACGCGGTGAGTCCCTCGGAAACCACACCCATTAAGGATGGTATGACCCTCACTGTCACCCATGCCATTGACGTCAAGATTACGGCGGACGGTAATACCAAGACCGTCACTACTTTGCCGGGAACCGTCAGAGATGCCTTGCATCAGGCGGATATTTCTTTAGGTGAGATGGATGAGGTGATTCCGGCTGCCGACAGCTTGCTTACCGCAGACAGCAGTATCCGGGTTGTGCGCATCACGATGAAAGAATGGGTAGAAAAAGCTCTTACCAATCCTCAGGAGATCCGCAAAGCAGACAGTGGGCTTGTCATCGGCAGCACCAGAGTTTTGGTTCGGGGCAGAGCCGGCGTGACAGAGAATACTTGGCAGGTGGTTTACCAAGACGGTGTGGAAACAGACCGGCAGCTTTTGGTAAGCCGGAATATCAGCAGCCCTGTCAGCCGGGTTGTTGCCTACGGCACAAAAGAACAGAGCAATGCTGCATTAGCCAATGTGGATTTCAGTACCAAAGAGGCGTTGTCGGTGACTGCGACAGCCTATGTGGCTGGTGGTACCACCAAAAGCGGTTTGCCTGCAAAAGTAGGTGTGATCGCGGTAGATCCCAGTGTCATCCCGCTGGGGACAAGAGTCTATGTGGAAGGCTATGGTTATGCCATCGCGGCGGATACCGGTGGTAAGATCAAAAATAACCGCATTGATATTTGTCTGCCCACCCAGGCGGAATGTGTAAAATGGGGTGTTAAGCGAGTAAAACTATATGTTTTAGATTAATAGAGGCGTTATCATGACGATCATGACAGAAGAAGTAGAAGAAAAAGAAAATTCAGAACAGCGCGAGGAGCAGCAAAAAATCGCGACCCCTTCCGCTACTAGGAAGATCATAGAAGGGCACCATTTTCGCTGGCGTAAAAAATGGGGTCAGAATTTTTTGGTGGAACCGGACGTGGTGAAGCGTATTATTGCCGCTGCCCGGCTTGACGAAACCGATATCGTATTGGAAATCGGCCCCGGCTTGGGTGGCATGACCCAAGAGCTTTTAGGCACTGCGGGCCATGTTGTGGCTTTGGAGATTGATTCCGCTTTAATCGAGATTTTAAAGCAGCTCTTTCACGGCAATAGCAAGCTGACGCTATGTCATGGCGATGCCTTAAAGTTGGATTACCAATATCTTTTAAGCAGCCTGCAAGAAAAGGGTCATTTCCGGGACGGCTTTGTGGTAGTGGCGAATTTGCCTTATTATATTACCACGCCGCTGATCTTTCATCTCTTGGAGAATGGCGCCCCTTGGCGACGTATGGTTCTGATGGTGCAAAAGGAAGTTGCCGACCGGATGTCGGCGGCGGCAGACTGCAAAGAATACGGCGCGCTTTCCGTTGCGATACAGTATCGTGCGGCGGTTTCTACGGCTTTTACCGTGCCGCCCACAGTATTTCAGCCCCGTCCTTCGGTGGATTCCGCCGTGGTGGTTTTAGAACGGCTGGAACGGCCGGCTGTGTCGGTTCATAACGAAGAACTTTTTTTTCAGGTTGTCGCTGCTGCCTTCGGACAGCGCCGCAAAACTTTGCTGAATGCATTGGCCTCCGGCTTACATTTGGACAAAGCAGGTGCGGCTACCATATTACGGGAAGCCTGTATTGACGGCAACAGGCGGGGTGAAACTTTGACCTTACAAGAGTTTGCCGCTATCAGTAATGCCATGTGTTGGCTAAGATAAATATTTTAATAAAATTAAAGATTTCTAGTTGATTTTTTACTGACACTTATATATGATAAGTATATCGCAAAACCCAATAATGATAGGGAAATAAAGGGGGATTCTGATATGCAAAGAATGGGCTGCGCTGTATGCGGGTACATTTACGACCCGGCTACCGGTGATCAGGACCATGATATTCCGGCAGGCATTTCTTTTGAGGATTTACCGGAAGACTGGGTTTGCCCGGAGTGCGGTGTTGGAAAAGATCAGTTTGAAGCGGAATAGTTTGTCATTATTAATAATTTGAAAAAAGACGGGATACCCCGTCTTTTTTTATTTGCTTAACCCCGTGTAAGGATTTGAGTATCCTTTTATGAATCATGAATGATCCCCAAAGTAGATGTTTCCAATGCACACCGGGAGAACTTTGGCCCTGAATTGCTTTTGCCAAATCAAAAAGCGCAAAGGCCCAATAGCTCTTGCGCTTTGATAAGACTTAGTTGCCGGTGACCTCATCCAGCATCAAGGCTGCGGCATAAATGACGTCGAAGCATTTCTTGTCTTCAGTGCGATATTGCTTTTTCAGTTGATCGCACATCATGCTGCCCATTTTCTTCTCAAAACCGTGTAGAAAAGCCTCGCTCTTTTGCTTGATGAAATCACTCTCATGAGCCCGCTCTTTCACATAAAGATGCGAAAGTACCATGGTGCCTGCCGCCAGTGTGCCACAGGTATGTTCGATGCCGAAACCGCCGCCGAAACCAGCGGCTAATTTGCAGGCCGCTTTGCTCAAACTTAGATCATAAACGATGTTGGCGCCGTATATGATCTTTTCGGCGCAATTATAGTCTTCCTTATTACCAAAGCCGGAAGCAATCAGATCCGCTAATTTACCCATTGTTTTGCCCCTTCCAAATGAATATTTCTATATTCTATTCTGCGTCCGCACCAAAAATCCTGGGCAGGACATCTCCCTTGTATGGCGAAAATATAAAATACAAAGAATCAAGCAGCAATCAGAAACGAGGTGCGGTTTTGACTGAGATTAAGATTATTTCCTGGAACGTCAACGGTTTGCGTTCCGTAGCAAAGAAAGGTTTTCTGGACACGGTGGCTGCCTTGGATGCCGATATTCTCTGCTTGCAGGAGACCCGTTCCAGAAAAGATCAGCTGCCGGCGGATATCCAAGATATTCCCGGTTACCACAGCTATTTCGTTGCGGCGGAGCGGGGCGGTTACAGCGGCGTGGCCATCTACAGCAAAGAAAAGCCGCAATCGGTACTGACAGGTATGGGTATCCCTGTTTTTGACGCGGAAGGGCGTGTTCTGGTGGCGGCATACCCGGACTTTACTTTGTTTAACTGTTATTTTCCCAACGGCGGTTCTTCACAGGAGCGCCTGGATTACAAAATGAGTTTTTACGACGCCACCTTGGATTTCGTGACGGCGCGGCAAAATATGCTGATCTGCGGTGATGTGAATACCGCTCACCGTCCCACCGATCTGGCCCGGCCGAAAGAAAACGAGAAGATCTCTGGGTTTCTTCCGCTGGAAAGGCAATGGATCGACCGACTTTTGGCGGCGGGCTTTCAGGATACCTTCCGCATTTTTCACGAAGAAGGTGGAAATTATAGCTGGTGGGATGTGAAAAGCCGGGCGCGGGAGCGCAATGTGGGCTGGCGGATTGACTATTTCTTTTCCCAGACCGACCTTACGCCGAGAGTCTTGGACAGTTTCATTTTACCGGAGGTGCAGGGTTCCGATCACTGCCCGGTGGGGGTCATCCTGGAGCGGGACGAATGCGTATAGAACCATCTACAGGTAGTCATAATAATAGTTGATGCAAGGAGGAAAGAGCTGCTCAAAAAGAGCAAGGCTCGCCTCCTTTCCTGTTATGCGTCCCTGCAAATGATAAAAAGCGGGACGGTAATAGCCAAGACAGCAGGCGCTGAAAGCACCGATGTCCATGGCAAGATCCGCATCGCCTTCTAAAAGCTTTGCTGCGTTTAAGAGGCCTTGCTGCCAGGACAAGCGCCATAGGCCTTCGTTTTGCGGCAGGAGTGGATCATGGATTTTAATGCGAAGCTCTCCTGGGCCAAGATCCGGCACGGGCAGATCCTGGCAGGCCAGGGCGATTTCGGTGATACGCCCTAAAATAAAATTCCGCGCCAAATAGCTTTTTTTCTCCCGCGGCAGGAAGATAGCCTCTTTTTCGTCAGGGGGCGCGTACCAGATTACCGTTTGGGCTTGGGAACGATATTGCCATAAGGTATAAAGAAGCCGGCGGCAGGCGTCCGCGTTGCTCCAGGCCATTTCTCGGATGGTAATGGTGTCGCCTTTCTGCCATAGCGTGAGATAGCCCGCAGGCTCCTTCCCCTGGGTTAAAAGAAAACAAGAGCCGCCTTCGCCCCGGATATCCTGAAAAAAATGATGCCAGCGTTCCGCCTGCCGCAAAGCGCGGCTTTGCCAGGAGCAGCTCCAGGTGCGATAGACATGATCAAAAGCCTGCCAGCATTGGGTAGGATCTGCAACCTCTTGAAGTTCGCCCCATTGGATGGCGGGGCCTGTCACGGCGGGGGCATTGGCCAGCCCTTCCAAAGGAAAGGTGTAATAATGCAGGCCATAGCACCAGTCAAATCCCAAGGCCTCATAATAACCGGGGATGGCCGGAACCAGCAAAACCATACCGCTGCCTTCTTGGGCGGCCTCCTCCAGAATATGGCGGGTCAAAAGCCTTCCCACACCCATGCCCCGATAAGGCGGATGGACGGCGAGTCCATAAAAGAAGGTGCCTTGGCACAAGTGGTTCCGAATGGTAAGGGGGGTGTGAAAGTGATGCACCGCTCCGGCCACAGCCCCTTCTATTTGAAATAAAAAAACATTTTCCGGCCGGTAAATGGTTTGAAAAAAATGCTCTACCCATTGGGGAGGATCATCCTGAAACGAAGACTCCCATAAATGGCGGATCATCGGCGTATCATTACCATCAGCGGCGACAATGGAACAGGTCAAACCTTGTCTTGGGTTCATGAAAGCCTCCTTTCGATCTTATAAAGGGGTGGTGTAAAGATTTGTGGCTTATATGAAAAAGGGTAGCGGTAAAATTAGTTTTATTATATAATCTTTATGATAAATTAGCAATGAAATGAGGGATGGGCGTTGCCGGATAGCGGGATTGCTTTGCAGTTGGGAGTTATTAACATTCGTTGGTACGGCGTATTGATCTGCAGCGGAATGATATTGGCTTTTTTTTGGGCCAACCATATGACGAAAAAAAACGGCTTGTCCCCGGATCATCTGATTAATATCTTTTTATGGATCGTACCATTGGGGATCCTGGGCGCCCGGCTTTATTATGTGATTTTCAACTGGTCATGGTACAGCGCCCATCCCGGGGAGATCCTCCGGACCTGGGAAGGAGGCCTGGCCATTCATGGCGGCGTTATCACCGGCATCCTGGTCTTATTGGTCTATAGCCATTCCCATCGTCAAAGCTTTCGGCGCTGGGGCGATATTTTAACGCCTGGGCTTGTTTTGGCTCAGGGTATCGGACGATGGGGCAACTTTTTTAATCAGGAGGCCTATGGTTACGAAACCAATGTACCGTGGGCCATGTATATTGACGGCGCTTGGCGTCACCCCACCTTTTTGTATGAATCGATCTGGGATATCACCGGTTTTATGATTCTGGCCATCTGCAGCAGGAAGAAAAAAGGGAAGACTGGCGATATCCTGGCCTGGTATTTTATTTGGTATTCAGCGGGTCGTTTCATCATAGAACGCTTCCGCACCGACAGCCTTATGTTTGGCAATTTGCGGGCGGCCATGCTGGTGAGTGTGGCGGGAGTCCTGTTGGGATTAGGCCTTTTGTGGTATAACCGTAAAAAACCGGCGTTGCCCGTCAAGCCTGATAAACCTGTAAAGCCTATTAAAACAATCAAACGATAAAATAAAATTATTTTAGAAAAACTTGTGTAAAAAACACGGCGCGAACAATACCGCAAGATGAGTCTCTAGACACACCTGCGGTATTGTTGTATTTTATGAGGAGGGTTTTGCGTTTGAGGAAGGTTTTGCCGGCTACCGGCAATATCTACTGTTCAATGGCAAGTCTCGGCTTGGCATCTTTTTCTCAGGCAATGTAGAGCCACATCAATAAGAAATGACAGAAAGTTCCCAAAAGGACAAAAAGATGAAAGAATTCATGGAACCCGATGATCGCGGAAATATCCGGTTTTTTTAAGGCGTAGATGACCGCGCCGATACTGTAGGCGCCGCCGCCCAGAAGTAAAAAGACCAGTGCTCCTGGGTCTTGCAGCACAATGGGTTTGAAATTAAAAATAGCCGCCCAGCCCATAGCCAAATACATGGCGGTGGAAAGCCAGCGGGGCGCTTGAAACCAGCACAACTTGATGGTAATCCCTATCAATGCAAGGGTCCACATGACAAGGGCAAAGATGATTCCGCCGCGTCCGGGGTAATAATAGATGCATATAGGCGTATAGGTCCCTGCAATGAGCACATAGATCATAGAGTGATCCAGTTTCCGCCAGTGGATCGTCTTTCCCGGTGTAGTGATGATATAATGATAGATCCAACTGGCGTTGTATAAAACGGCCAAAGAAATCACAAAAACGGTAATTGCAAGAATCACGGCGGTAGGACGATTGTCCCCAAAGCTTTTGATCAAAAGCAATACTCCTGCCAGAACGTAGAAAATAGCGCCGAGAAAGTGCGTGTAACTGGACATGGGTTCCCGTGCATTTTTAAAGAGGCTCAACATGTCATTCTCCTTATATCGATACGTAGTTTATTACACTACATATTATAGCAATAATAATTCTATTGTGCAAGTAAAATAAAATGTCTTGCAATTTTAAATTTTATTTTTTATAATAAAAATAAAAAAGCATCTGGAGGTACTGTCTGTGGAAAAAGATAAAGCAATGGAAATTTTTCAAAACGCTTTGCATAGCCAGGAGCTTGTTTTGGAAGACATCCCGCAGATCGATTTATATATGGATCAGGTATTGACCCTTTTTGCACCTTATATAACGGCGGAAGGAGGCAAACCCCTTACCAAGGCTATGGTGAACAATTACAGCAAGGAAGGTCTTATCACTCCGGTCAAAGGGAAAAAATATACCGCCGAGCAGATCGTACAAATTTTATTGGTCTGCACCATGAAGCAGTCTCTGGCCATGGAGGAGATCAAAGATGTCATGACCGCTTTGAATTATAATGAACTGCACCTTTTGGAATTTTATCAGGAATATACGAAGCAGCGCGAAGAAGCAAAAGATAAGCTTACCAGGGTGTGCCAGGCCTTATTGCCAAAAAGGGATCTGGTGGGCCGTGATGCTGCTATGCTGGTCGTCTTATTATCCGCCATGTCCGGCTATTTAAAAAAAGCCGCCGAGAATCTTATCGAGTCGGAGCTTATGACTTTGGCACCGGATAAAAAGAAAAAGCATAAAGAAAAGCTTGCCAAAGAAATAAAGGCGGAGAGCTTAGCAATTTTTTTATAAAATTTCCCATATAACCCAAAGCCCGCAAATGTAATATTTGAAAAGATATCAAAAGGAGCTGTAAGATTTCTCACAGCTCCTTTTTTATGTTTCGCAATAGATGAATTTCTCTTTGGCGGTTCTTTTTTCGTGTACCTGTCTGCCATGGGCGGAAGAACCGGTTACAGGCAGAACCCTTCTATTTTTCAGGCCAGATTCTTTTTTAAGGCAAGTTCCAGAGCCTGTGCCAGCTGATCGGGGCAGGAAGTGCTCTTGTCATCGCAGTGTATGCCTTTCAGCCGTTTTACCGCCTCAGCGGCTTCCGTACCGGTAAGAAGGGAGCAAATTCCCTTCAGATTGCCGTCGCAACCGCCAATGACCTGAATATTTTCAATGATGCCGTTCTTTAGGGTAAAGCGGAATTCCTGAGAACAAACACCCTTGGGTCGATAAATGATCACATTGATAGTCTCCTTTATATCCCTTTTCGGAAATTATTATATCCTACCTAAGCACCGGTGTAAAGAGGGAAAGCGTGTAGCGGCATTTAAGCAGGATGCTGTGTCCCAAAAAATAGAAAGCCTTTGGCTTTCTATTCTGCGGGCATCGCGGTAATAAGCTCCCAAGTAAGAAGGCGTCGACAAACGATATCGACGCCTTCTTGCTATAAAAAAATTTTTTGGAAGAAAGCTTCCCTTTAAGGGTTTTGATGGATTGCACCAAATGGATGGTCTTATGCGGGGAAGCTCGAAATCTTATTGGGGCAAACGAATGGTGAACCTGGTGCCGTCTTGGGGATTGCTTTCCACGGAAACGGAACCGCCATAAAGCTGTACCAGATGCTTGACGATGGAAAGTCCCAGACCGGTGCCGCCCATTTCCCGGGAACGCCCCGTGTCTACCCGGTAAAAACGCTCAAAGATCCGTTTCTGATGTTCCTGAGAGATCCCGATGCCATCGTCCGCTACGGTTAGGGTTAAAATGCCGTTATGCCCTTCGGCTTTCATCGCTACCGTACCGCCGGGTCGGTTATATTTGATTCCGTTATCAATGAGATTTGCCAGCATTCGGTAGAGGTGCTCCCGGGAAGCCGTCAGCCGGAGATCGCCTGCTTTTTGAACAGTTAAAGAGATCTCCCTGGCGGCTGCGGCAGGCTGCATATCCTTGAACAGTGTGTCAATGATCTCCCCCACATCGCATAAGGTATCGTTGATTTTGATGTTGCCGTTTTCAATCTCCGATAAAGCCAACAGATCGGCAATGAGGTTTTGTAGCCGCTGGCTTTGGATATCGATGATTTCCAGCATCTCTTTGATGACGGCGGGGTCTTGGATCATGCCGCTTTGCAAGGTTTCCACGTAGCCCCGGATGGCGGTAAGGGGTGTTTTTAGTTCATGGGTAACATTGGCCACAAACTCGCTGCGCATATCCTCCAGCTTGCGCAGGCGCGTGATATCCTGCGCTGCAACGACTACACCTTTGATCTGGCCCTCCGCAACGATAGGGGCTGTGGTTAGTTGCAGGACGCGGATGCCGGCGAATTGTGTCTCCTGGTTTTCTCCACTGGCAAGAGTAGCGGTAGTGAGCTGCTGTAGTTGGCTGTTTCTTGTGAAATCCGTGAAAGGATGTCCTACCATTTCCCTTTTCCAGGGCAAGTCGAAAAAGCTGGCAAAGGCAGGATTGATCTGGGTGATTCGATTCTGTTTGTCTATGGCCAGAATGCCGGTGGACGTGCTTTGCAGAATGGAGGAGATGCTGGCTAAATGCTCCTTTTCCCGGCTGATGGTAGTGGCCAGGGTTTCGGTCATCCGGTTAAAATCTTCTGCTAAAAGGCCGATCTCATCGGGTTCCCGGTTGATGCGCTGATCGTAATTGCCCTGGGCGATCATGGAAGCCGCCTGCCGCATGCGTGAGATTGGACGTAAAAAACGGTTAGACAAAGAGAAACTAAGGAAATAAGCGGCAAGGATGGCCAAGAAGATCCCCAGTGCGGTGGAACGATAGATGACCCGGTTTAACTTAGCCAGCTCCAGCATGGGAAAGGAGGCCCGGATTAGGCGCTCCCGGCCGGGTATGGTCATGGCCACGTACATATAATTGGTGTACTCCGAGCTACTCTTGCGGATATCGCTGCCATAGCCGGTGGCAAAAGCCTGCTGCACCTCGGGCCGGTTTGCGTGATTGCTTAAAAGGGCGGGGGACAGGTCGGAATCACCCAGCACGGTCCCGTCCTTCGCGATGATGGTGATGCGGTATGGAATGTCCGCCTCATCCTGTGCAGCGCTAGCGCTCTGTTTGTTCAATTGAGCAGCCCAAACGGCCGCCATGTCGCCCAGGTCATCGGGCGGCACTTGTTCCGCTTCTACCAAAAGTAGGCTTGTGACATCGGTAAGGCGTGCTTTGGCGGTTTCCGTTTGCAGTCTTTTCATGCTGCCGCCGATTACGATGCCAGTAATGGTGACCGCCAATAAAATGACGGCCATAGTCATAAGCATCAGACGTTTTCTCATGGCGAACCTTCTTTAAATTAATAATTCATTAGGTTTGGTTGGGTGTTTTGATGCGATATCCCATGCCGCGCACTGTTTCAATGACGCAATCCTTGGCGTCGGCTTCCTCCAGTTTGCGGCGGAGATTACCCATGTGTACATCCAAAGTACGGGTTTCGCCGGTATATTCATAACCCCAGATTTGGGAAAGCAGGTTCTCTCGGGTAAAGACCCAGCCGGGATGCTCCATCAAGGCGGCCAATAACTGAAATTCCTTTTTGGAAAGCTCCAGCTCTTGTTTGCCGCAAAGAACCTGGAGGCTTTGCGGATCAAGACGGACATTGCCACAGAACAAAACAGCCGGCGCCACGGCAGAGAGCCGCTGGTTGCGCCGGAGCAGTGCTTTGACCCGGGCGATCAATTCCCGGATACTGAATGGTTTGGTCATATAATCATCGGCACCCAGCTCAAGGCCAAGCACCTTGTCAATTTCCTCGCCTTTGGCGGTGAGCATGAGAATGGGAAGGTTGCCGTATTGCTTGCTTTGACGGATCCGGCGGCAGACCTCTAGTCCATCAATGCCGGGGAGCATAAGATCCAGGATCAAAAGATCTGGCCAAATACCGGTTGCCGCCGCTAGAAAATCTTCGCCTTTGCCAAAGGCGGTAACATGATATTCCTGGGCTTCCAGATTGATCTGCAATAAGCGGGCGATGGCATGTTCGTCTTCGACAATAGCAATGCTTTCGCGGGACATAGGCAATCCTCCTTGATTTTGAGAGATTAAACCGGTAAGTCGGTATGAATGGGATGGATGCCGGTAGCTAAAAAGACGCTCCATTCAGCAATGTTGGTGGCGTGGTCTCCCATTCTTTCCAGGTATTTGGTAATGAAGATCAGATCGATGGCCTGGCTCGCGACAGAAGGGTTAGCGGTGATGAGCTGGGTCAAATCAAATACTACTTTGGTAAAAAGGTTGTCGACCTCGTCGTCCCGCTTGATGACCTGACGCGCTAATACTTCATTGGCCTGGATATAAGAACTGATCGCATCCCGTACCATTTGCCGGGTGATATCCGCCATTTGGGGGATATCATAGAGAGGCTTGCAGAAAGGCTGCCCCACCAGAAGAAGGATGATCTCACTGATATCGGAACAGTGATCGGAGATCCGCTCCAGATCCGTGATAACTTTCAAAGCAGCACTGACCTGCCGCAGGTCACTGGCTACCGGCTGATAGCGGGTAATGATTTTTAAGCAAAGCTGCTCGATCTTTCTTTCAGCGGCATCCACCGCGTCATCACCGGCCATAATCTCTTTGGCCAGGGCTTCATCCTGTTTTTTTAAAGCTGCAATGGTGTTCTCAATGGAATTTTCCACCAGAGTACTCATGGCAATGATCTCTTGATGCAGGGTTTCCATATCATTGTCTAACGTTACTCGCATATTGGCGCTCCTTTCTTGAAAGCCTTTTTCTATTTGGATGTTCCGAAATGTTTTGTCTATTAACCGAAACGTCCGGTAATGTAATCTTCCGTCCTTTTGTCTTGGGGCATATTGAAAAGCTTGTCGGTGGGTGCAAATTCGATCACCTTGCCGTGAAGGAAAAAAGCGGTTTCGTCGGAGATCCTGGCTGCCTGCTGCATATTATGGGTTACGATAATAATGGTATAATGCTGCTTTAAATATACCATTAAATCCTCTATTTTGGAAGTGGAAATGGGGTCTAAAGCGGAGGTGGGTTCATCCATCAATACCACCTCGGGTTCTACCGCCAGAACCCTCGCGATACAAAGCCGCTGCTGCTGCCCGCCGGAGAGACCCAAAGCGCTTTTTTTCAGGCGGTCTTTCACTTCATCCCATAAGGCCGCCGCCTGCAGGCTTTTTTCCACCAGCCGGTCCAGGTTTTTTTTATCTTTTATGCCGTGAATACGGGGACCGTAAGCAATGTTATCATAAATGGACATAGGAAAAGGATTGGGTTTTTGGAAGACCATGCCTACCCGCTTGCGCAAAAGGGTGACGTCGATTTCCTTATCATCATAGATATCCTGACCCTCAAAGGTGATCTTGCCTTCCACGCGAACCCCTTCGATCAAATCGTTCATGCGGTTCAGTGTCTTTAGAAAAGTCGATTTACCGCAGCCGGAAGGACCGATCAAAGCCGATACCCGGTTTGCTTTCATATCAAGATTAATATTGTTCAAGGCCTGAAAAGTACCATAAAAGAGATTCAATTGCTCCGTACGGATGATGATTTGTGATGCTTGAAGCGCAGAATTATTTTCCATCAGGAGTCATCCTCCCAAAACGTTTAATTTTTGCTAAAATACTTTGACGTTCCTGTCCGCTGCTGCGACGGTAAAAATAATTGACGATGCCGCTTGCGAGTGCGTTGATGATAAGAATGGCAATAATGAGGACGCAGGCGGTAGCGAAGGCCTGACCTTGATCCAAGCCCTCCTTAGCCAAAAGGTATAGATGGATGGCTAGGCTCCTTACGGAGGACATGACCCCGGCAGGCATTTGGGGCATGGTGCCGGCGGTATAATAGAGAGCCGCCGTTTCTCCCACTACCCGGCCGATGGATAGAATCACCGCCGCCAGGATACCCGGGACGGCTGCCGGCAGGATGATGCGGAAAAGAGTTGCCAGTTTGGAGGCGCCCAGCGCCAGGCTGCCTTCCCGGAAGTTTATGGGTACAGTTTGCAATGATTCCTCGGTGGCACGAATAATAAGCGGAAGGATCATAATAGATAAGGTGAGGGCGCCCGAGAGAATGGACATTTTAAAATGTAAAAAGATTACAAAGAAGGTGAAACCGAAAAGCCCGTATAAGATGGAGGGAATCCCCGCCAGGCATTCGGTGGCAAAACGGATGAGAGCCAGACCTTTGCTTTTTTTGGCATATTCGCTTAAGTGGATGGCGGCAAAAATACCGACGGGCACTGCGATCAACAGGGTAAGGCCGATTAAGGCAAGGGTGCCTATGATCATAGGCAGGATGCCCTCTTGTCCCAGCCCCGGTTTATAGAGGGAGGAGAGGAACTCCCAATTGATGTGGGGGAATCCCTGTATGAAGATATATGCTAAAAGCAGCACCAAGAAGCCGATGGTCAAAAAGGCGGAAATCCAGATGCACAATAACAGAGCCCGGTCTTTGATTTTTCTGGATGTGGGCATCATTAGCTTTTCCTCCTTCCATGCAGCAGGATATTGGCTGCCAGGTTAATTATCACAATGAATAGAAGAAGCACGACGCCTGTGGCGTATAGGGACTGCTGGTGCAAGCCGGTGGCATAAGCCAGCTCCATGGCGATATTGGCGGTCATGGGGCGCACCGGGTCCAGGATGGAGCCAGGGAAAGCCACCCGGTTGCCCACCACCAAGATCACAGCCATGGTTTCGCCGATGGCTCTGCCGATGCCTAAGATAAAAGCGGCGACGATGCCGGAACGGGCGGCGGGGATGGTGACCTTAAAGATAGTTTGGATATGAGAAGCTCCCAGAGCCAGGCTGCCTTCCCGGTACTCTTGAGGAACGGCCCGCAGGGAAGCTTCGCTTAAACTGACCAAAGTAGGCAGGATCATAACGGATAAAATGAGGATGCCGGCCAAAAGACTGTTGCCGGGCCCTCCCAGATGATTGCTGATAAACGGAACGATGACAACCAGCCCGAAAAAGCCGTATACCACGGAGGGTATGCCGGCCAGAAGATTGATCATGGCACGGAAAAAGGAAGCGGTCTTAGGCGGTGCGATCTCCGCTAAAAATAAGGCGGCAAAAAGTCCGATGGTACCGCCCAAGACGATGGCCCCCAAGGTTGCCAAAAGGGAAGCAGTAATCATGGGCAGGATGCCGTACAGGTCGGTTTTTGGCTTCCATTCGGTACCGAAGACGAAATTAAAAACTCCGATCTTGGTTAAAGCGGGAGTCCCCTGAATCACAAGAAAGCCTAAAATAAGACCCAGGGCCAAGAGGGAAAGCCAGGCACAAAGGCGGAAGCTGCCTTCCGCCATGCCTGGCAAGACCCTCTTTACACTTTTGGATTTGTCACGTGTAATGTGCGACATGGATTTGCTCCTTATACTCGTTCGTTATCCTTGGCAATTTTACGAGTGCTGCGACAGGTTATTTTGCGGAGATAAACCCTTTTTCTGTGATCGTTGCTTGCGCGTCATCGGATAAGACAAAGTCTAGGAAACTTTGGGCGGGAGCGGAAACAGTACCTTTGGTCAAAAGGAGGAAGGGACGGGAGAGTTTGTAGGTTTTATTGATGACGTTTTCAGTGGTGCTAGCAACGCCGTCTACGGATATTGCTTTCACGGTGGAGGCGTCTAAGCTGCCCAGGGAAATATAACCAATGGCGTCTTTTTTCCCTACGATGTTTTGTGAAACCGCATTGGTGCTGTCGGCGATGATGCCTCTGTCTTCGGCAACCTCATCCAGTTTGAGCAGCTCTTCAAAAGCGTCGCGGGTACCGGAACCTGCTTCGCGGATGACTAAGAGGATTTCTTCATCCGGGCCTCCGACTTCTTTCCAGTTGGTGATGGTTCCGGCAAAAATTTTACTCAGCTGTTCACTGGTTAAGTCGGAAATGGGATTGTCTTTATTGACGATCACTGCGATACCGTCCAACGCCAAGGTGTGGGTGGTAAGACCATAACCTGTTTCATCACCTTTCAGTTCTCGGGAAGACATGCCGATATCGGCGGAGCCTTCGTTAACGGCAGTGATACCGCCGGAAGACCCCGGCGCCTGGATCTGTACTTGGATATTGCCGTTTTTGTTGGAGAATTGGTCGGCCAAAGCGGTGATAAGAGGTTCTACCGAGGTGGAGCCGATGACCTGGACGACTTGTGTTTCTTGGGCGGTCGTTTCCTGATTACCGGAAGTTCCGCCGGAAGGGGGTTGGGTATTGCCGCTGCAAGCACCTAAAGTCAGTAAGCTGAGAGCAACGATACTACCTGTAAGCATTTTTTTATAAGATTGTTTCATTTTTTGCCTCCTAGGTTCTAATCTTTTTATTTTTCTTCATGTCTTACGGTATTATCCTACTATTAGTGTGTAAAAGTACAAGCAAATCAATGTAAAGTTTTTGTAAAATGTAAAGTTTTTTCTTAAATTACGGTTTTTGTAGCAGTGGTAGCTGAAAACAGTTTTGGTGAATTGATTTTTTTAGCTGGTGTTAGTCCCAAAAACTGGACAAAATTCCTGCTAAAGCATTACCAAAATTCTTCTGTTATTATCGAGCGTTGTTTGATGAAAGGGTATGAAAAAGAACGCAAGATCATTGCGTTCTCTTTTTAGGTGATTATAATCATTTAATCTTTTCAAATTTCTGCAAAAAGTTTACCACTGACTTTCCGGTTCCAGCACCAGAAGAACGGGGGAATCGGAACCACCCGGCACCATGTAGGTGATGGTCTGGCTTTGTCCTTTTTCAATAGTTCCCAGGATGACGCCTTCCCGGCTGCTGAGCAGAATGCCGCTGTTAGCCAGCATACAAGGCTGGTCACCCCAAAGCAAGACCCCGCGGAAAATACTGCCTCGGGGGTTCAGCCAGACGCCGGTGCGTTCTTTGGCCGTAATGGTTATCGTATGTACGACGCCCCAATTGCCATAGTTGAAAAGAACATTTCCGGTGGTGGCGTCATGGCCGCCGATGAAGTAACCATTGTACGTGTCGGAACGGCCGAGGGGCAGCTTCTCCGTTTCTTTGCCACCCGCGGTAACATCGATATGGATATCGGCATTGGGGAAAACTCCCCGGACATAAGATCCATCTTTGGGCAATACCTGGAGCGACTGCCATTGGGCGGCGCTGGCTCCTTGCGGTATCGCCACGATCATGATCTGCGCCATGCCGCTGCAATCAAGATCCAGAATCCCCGTAGTGACCTCATCATAAGCCAGAAGTTTTTGATTGGCGTTGAGGATTGCGGTTTCGCCCGGTTGTAAAGTAATTGTATCATGCGGGGAGGTGTCCATTAGATAGTTGTAGATGACTTGCATGCCTGCTTGGTTAACATCGGTGGAAGGCCCGGCCAGTCCGGTCTGATCACTCTTGATGGTGACTGGCTCATCGGTAGGATTGTAAGCGTTGACTCTGATCTGCATTGGTTGGCCGGTAGCGTTAATGTGGTGGTAATAAACCCGGATTTGGTCTGCGATGGTATCCTGATAAAGGATACCGTAATTGTAGACTTTTTCCGGATTATTGCTGACCAGTAAAGTCACATCCCCCACCTGTCCGCCGGTATGGGAGGCTGTTGGGACGTTATTGTAATTTTGGCCATCCAGGTTCAGAAATAGTTCTCCCGGCAGAGGGTTGTTAAATTTGAAACTTTTTTCCGTTGCTTTCACCGTATCCGAGATATGCATGGGGAGAGCATATTTTTCACTGGTATTGCCGAAAGCGTCGGTAGCCGTCAGATAAACGGTAACATCGCCGGCAGCAAAAAAAGCCCGGGGTTTCTCGTTTTTCACCACTTCAACGCCATTTTCCGTATAACCGTAGCTCCAACGGTAACCGGTGACTTCTTCCCAGGATTCGTTTTCCACTTCATAGGTGAGATCCAGAGCTTGTCCGACAGCGACTTTGGTCATGTTGTTGGTCAGGCTTGTGATCACCGGCGGTTTGTTGGGGATGACGTAGAGGGAGACGGTATAGGCGTCGCTCCAGACGCCGGCAGCATTTTTTACTTTATAGAGCAAGGAATAGGTTCCTTCCGCCACTTTGCGCAAGGCTTGGGCCAGATTCGTGACATTGGTGGCTTTGCCGTCTATCGTGATGGTCCAGACCTTTTCCGTAATAGCAAGACCGGAAGGATCGGTGCTTAAATCGGTGATCATAAGCTCTTGTCCGGGGGTCCAGCTTTGGGGTAGCATAACCAGGGCCACGGGCTTGACGGTTACCGCCGGGAGCGGTGTCACGACCGTGATGGTTTGTGTGGAGCCTTCGTAATGAACGGTGCAGCCGAAAAGCTCGGAAAGCATGCGCAGGGGAACAAACGTATAATTATTTTTCACCACCGGGGGCAAAGCCGGCGTATATGCCTTTTCATTGGCGGTGATCTTGCCGGTCACAGTATCGATGGATATGGTTTGCTCTGAGTTGGTGATCGTAATGATTTTGGTCTTGCTGTCCCAGTTAACGGTGGCCTTTAGAATATCTTGGCATAAAAACCGTAAAGGCACCATGGTAGTATCTTTTTCAACGTAGGGAGTGGCTTCTATTACAGTGGCTTGGCCATTGATGATCACTTGTTTTGCGCCTGGATGGAGGATGACGGTATCCTGTCCGGTAGCGGCCAGAGCGGTAAAAGGGATGCCGCAAAGTGCTAGAGCGGTAAGTGTGGCAGCTAAGATTTTTCCTGTCAGGGAATGTTTCTTGGTTTTTTTCTTTTTCGTGAAATCGTTCCGTTTTTCATTGCTCACATTTGCCATTTTTACTTTCCTCACAGATTCATAAATTTGCTCGTTATTAAGATGCCGAAATGGGTCGAAAAGTTCCTGCAAAACTCCGGCGGCCTTGGTTTCCTTACTTAATTCGTACTTGTTTATTTCGTTTTGATACCGGTTTCCTAATATCAGCAGCACTGGAGAGGCGTGGATTCTGATTTGTTTCTGCTAAGCTGCCGGAACGTCCGGTTCCTTTTTCCCTGTTCTTATCCTAGACGTATCCTTGGAAAAGGACAACCGACAGTTTGCCAATTTTGTCCAGATTCCCAAAGACTGTTTCGACATACAAAAAACCGGCCGCAAAGGCCGGTTTTTAAAGGTATGAGCAAGTGCATGATTTTATTTCTGAATGGTAATGGTGATCTGGGTGCCTTCATTTTTTTTACTTTTGATATTAAAAGAGAAACTGTCTCCGAAAAGAATCTTGAAACGGGAATATGAATTATAGACTCCTACATGAGAAACATCGGTTTTTTTTCCAGGAGAATAAAGGGTTTCGTTGATTTGGGTCAAGCATTCGACGCTAATACCGCTGCCGTTATCGGTAATGGTTAGAATATACTCATTTTGTTTGGCGTAACCTCGGATCTCCAAAAGACCTCCTTGGGTCAGGGGACTAATGCCGTGTTCGATGGCATTTTCAACCAGAGGCTGTAGTGAGAAGAAAGGAATGCGCAGGTTTAACATGTCCGGTTGGATATCCACTTTGAAATCGATTCGGTCGCCGAAGCGGTATTTTTGGATAGAAAGATATTGGGTAATATAATCGATCTCTTGCTGCAAAGAGATGGCTGTGGTGGCGGAAGACAAACTGTAACGCAGCATCTTAGCGAAAGAATTCAACATGTCTTCTGCTTTTTTATATTCCTTTAAGGAGATAAGGCGGCTGATGGAACTGATGGTGTTAAAAATAAAGTGTGGGTTTACCTGTTTTTGCAGGGCGTCCAATTCCGCGATTTTTAATTGATGGTTTATCTCCACCTGATGTTTTTCCGCTGCCAGCAGTTGCTGTTTGTTTTCTGCCAGCTGCTGGCGCATCAGACCTGTCGCATGATTTTGCACGATATAATTACCAATATTGAACAATGCTTTCGCGGCAGCCTCGATCTTATATTGGGGATACACCTTGACGCGGCGGTACAGCTGGCGCAGGGTTTCATCCTCCAGCCAGTTTCTGGTAATAGGAATTTTATTGTCTTTGTAAAGATCCTCTTTGGTGCAGAGGACTTGTCCCGCCATGATAGAGCCAATGATCTGATTGTCGATGATCAGCGGGATACCCATGTCGATTAAGCCGGAATGACAATGATAAATGTAGGGGCGCCGCTTTTGCATGGCGATAATGGAGGCATAATAATTCGAAAGATAACAGGCCCGCATGCCCTCCTCGGTTTCGTTGATCTTCCGGCAGAAGGCACAAAAGTTGCTGCCTTGACCGATGTGGGTGCCCTGGCTGTCGGTAAAGACAACACCCAGCCCGGTGGCGTAGGCAAAGGAGTCCTGAATGTCTTTTTGAAAATCGGTGGTGACCAGATCCCGTATATCAATTTTCTGTTTCAAAATGTTTTCCCTCCCTCACCTTTCTGGCTTCGGCAGGTACTTTACCAGTGATTTCTTTAAAGACCCGGTTGAAATGGGAAATATTACCGAATCCTACCATAACGGCAATTTGCTTGATGGGTAGATGAGAATTTTCCAATAGGTCTTTGGCTTTATCGATGCGGTAACGGTTAATGTAAGAATTGAGAGTCGTGCCGGTTTCTTTATGAAAGATGCGGGAGATATAAGCGGGGCTGAAATGCATATGCTCCGCCAGATCTTCCAAGGTAATTTTGTGTGTATAGTTTTGCTTAATGTAATTCATGATAGTGGCAGAGCACTTTTGGGTAAACAGGTTGCTGCTATCCAATAGATTCAATAATTGCTGCAGGTAGTTTTCCAATATAGTGAAGGCCGCGAGCCACGTTGGTGCGGCGGAAAGTTCTTTTAAGTATCGGTTGGTATTAAGAAGACCCAAAAGGGAAACAGGAATATTGCTACTCTTTAGAGAATTCTGAATGTTTAAGAGAAGATTCAAAAGATAGATACGGCAACTGTCTAAAGAATAGCTTTTATTTCGGAAAAATTGTAGCAGTTCTTCAAATTTATTTTGTAAAAGATGGGCCTCATGGATGGATAAGGCATTGAGGATCTCTGATTCCAAATGATAGGGATAGTCGATCTCCGCCGCATGGCGGCTGTAGAACTGCTGAAACGGATTCTGCTGGGACTGCTGCTGTGCGATCGCCTTTTGCAATGCCGGGATAATGACATCCTCCTGGGCCGGTTTCAGCAGATAATCATTGGCGCCGTAAACGATGGCCTGCCGGGCAAAATCAAATTCCGCATAGGCGCTGTTGATGATAATGATGGTGCTGGGAGCGGTTTGCTTAATGGACATGGTAGCCTCAAGTCCGTTACACTCCGGCATCCGGACATCGATAATAACAATGTTTGGGGAGTGCTGAGCGACAAAATCAATAGCTGCCAAGCCGTTGTTGACTTCGCCCACAACTTTAAAGGTACTACTGTACTTCTGGAACATTTTTTTAAGGAAGGTGCGCTCGATCACTTCATCATCTGCAAGAAGAATAGTATGCATCCTATCACCCCATTTTGAAATATCTGTCTGGTGCTTTGAAATTCGACGTTAAATCAATTATATAACAAATTAAAAAATATTGCAATTTTTCAGAAAATAAAACAATAAAATATAAGTATAGTGCAAAATAATACAATAACGATATCTTGTTAAAAATTATATTGTAAAATTTACATATCAAGTAATGCTTTGCAAAGAAACGTGCTGATTTGGAAAAAGTAAATTGGGCACTTATGGTGAATTCTTTAATGTCAATTTTATGGCGATTCAGATTTTTCTGAATCAGCCGATGATTTAGGTGGACAAGCTATAGAGATTTTAGATCTTGTAGAGTTACCCGCCAAAAAAGTATTTCTTGTTATAGTTGTAAAATATATCATACAGCAGGAGGTGAAATCGTCGTATCCGTTTTAAAAAGGTTCAGGTTAGGTTTTTTTGGTAGTTTAGCAGTCAAAAACAATTCTGAAAAGAAACTGGAGGGTGGTCTGAATGAGCCAAAAACAATATGTGCATCCTTATATACCAAATTCTGAGCCCAAAATCAAAAAAGAATTGCTTGATTTCTTGGGCATGGAAAGTTCCGAAGGTATTTATAAGGAAATTCCTGATCATTTACGTTTTCATGGGAAAATGCAATTACCGGATCCTATTATTTCCGAATGCTCCTTGCAACGCCATGTGGAAGGCTTGCTAAATAAAAATAGAAACGCCAAAAACAATCTTTGCTTTTTGGGCGGCGGTGTTTGGAACCACTATGTGCCGGCAGTCTGCGATACCATCATGGGCCGCGATGAATTCCTTACCGCTTATGTTGGCGATGCCTATTCCGACCATGGTAAATTCCAAGCTCTGTTTGAAACCAGCTCCATGCTGGGCGACCTTACCGGCTTTGAAGCCTGCAACACGCCCACGTACGATTGGGCTAACGCAGTTGCGATCTCCAGCCGCATGGCTTGCCGTACCAGCGGTAAAAGGGAAATCCTGGTTGCCGGCTGCATGAGCCCCGGTCGTTTAAAAGTTGTAAAAAATTATTGCAAACCTGAAATCTCTGTTGTGGAGGTTGATTTCAATAAAGGCAGCGGCCTCTTGGATTTGGTCGACCTGAAAGCGAAACTTTCCGATAAGACCTCAGCTGTTTATTTTGAAAATCCGACTTATCTCGGCGCTATTGAAACCCAAGCCGCGGAAATCACCAAACTGGCGAAAGCGGCCGGCGCTTTGGTTATCGTAGGCGTTGATCCCACTTCCTTAGGTATTCTGGAAGCTCCCGCCGCTTATGGCGCGGACTATGCCGTTGGTGATCTGCAACCCCTCGGTTTGCATATGAGCTATGGCGGCGGCGTCGGCGGTTTTATCTGCACCAAAGACGATAAAGAATTTATGGGTGAATATCCTTCCCTGCTCTTTGGGATCTGCAGAACCACTAAAGAAGGCGAATATGGTTTCGGTGAAGTTTTCTATGAAAGAACTTCCTATGCTTCCCGTGAAAAAGGGAAAGACTTCATTGGCACCTGCGCCGCTTTGCATGGCATTGTAGCCGGTGTTTATATGGCTCTCATGGGTCCTCAAGGCTTCCAGGAGTTGGGTGAAGGCATCCTCCAAAGAGTTGCTTATGCGAAAGAAAAATTGGCTGAGATCCCCGGCGTGAAAATGTCCTTGGATGCTTACAGCTATTGCGATTTCCTCGTGAATTTCGACGGCACCGGCAAGACTGTTGCCGAAATCAACAAAGCACTCTTGACCTATGATATTCTCGGCGGCAAAGATATGAGCGTTGACTTCCCAGTCTATGGTCAAAGCGCACTTTACAGTGTAACGGAAGTTCACACCCTGGAAGATATCGATCAATTAGTTGCTGCCTTGAAACGCATCTGTGCTTAATCGACTCGAAATGAACGAAAATTTATAAGACGGAGGGTGAATTTGCATGGCGAAGATGAAAGTAAGAAAAAATTTCCATCAAGCGAGTTGGGATGAACCAATAATTTATGAATTATCTACTCCCGGTTTGAGAGGGATCATTCCTCCCGCGGTAGAAGAAGAAATCCAAGCCCGCGTTGGCGATGTAGCTTCCAAGCTGCCTGCCAGTGTTAAACGGCAATCCGCTTTGGGCCTGCCGGAAGTGGCTCAAAAACAAATTTTGGAACACTGGGTACACCTTTCCCAAGAAACCATGGGTTCCAATATCTCCAATGATATCAGCGAAGGTACCTGTACCATGAAGTACAATCCCCGGCTTTGTGAAACTTTAGCCGGCGAACCCGGTTTCGCTGATATTCACCCCGACCAAGATCCCGATACCGTTCAAGGGATGCTGAAGATGATCTATGATTTTGAAACGGTCGTCAAACAAGTATCCGGTATGGATAAATTCTCCTTACAACCTGGCGGTGGTAACCACGCTGTTTATACCGCGGCTTCTATCGTTCGCGCTTATCATGCTTCCCGCGGTGAAGCTGCGCAAAGAGACGAAGTTATTACCACCATCTTCTCTCACCCCTGTGATGCTGCTACCCCGGCGACCGCTGGTTATAAGGTTATCACTATCTGGCCCGATGAACACGGGGTTCCCGATATCGAAGCCATCCGTGCGGCTGCTTCCGAAAGAACCGCCGCTATCTTCATGACCAACCCGGAAGATATCGGTATCTACAATCCCAATGCGGATAAGATCACCGAGATTATCCACAGTGTAGGCGGTCTGTGCTTCTATGACCAAGCCAACGCCAATGCTTTCCTGGGTGTTGCCCGCGCCAAAGAAGCCGGCTTTGATATGTGCCACTTCAATGTTCATAAAACCTTTGGTACCCCTCACGGCTGTTCCGGTCCCGCTTGCGGCGCCATCGGCTGCCGGGAATTCTTGGCTAAATTCTTGCCTACTCCTACCGTTGAATTTGACGGCCTGAAATATTATCTGGATTATGAAAGACCGGAAAGCATCGGTAAAGTCCGTGACTTCGTCGCTCCCGCTTCCGTTTTGATCAAAGCTTATTCTTGGTGCATGATGATGGGTGCTGATGGCCTGCGTGAGTGCGCCGATATTTCCGTTATCAACAACAACTATATGCAGAAGATCATGGAAGCCATTCCTGGTCTCACCAGCGCCTTCCAAGGCAATGGCATTGTTCGTCAGGAACAGATCCGTTACAGCTTCGAAGAAATCAAGAACAAAGTAGACGTTGGTTCGGATGATATGAACCGCCGCATGCTTGACTATGGTATTCCGTGGTTCTGGTCTTCCCACCATCCTTGGGTGATTCCGGAACCCATGACGTTGGAACCCTGCGAAACCTACACCAAGGAAGACATCGAGCAATATTGTGAAGTTGTCAAGACCGTTGCGGCGGAAGCTTTTGCAGATCCCGACATGGTTAAGAACGCTCCCTACAATTCCGTTATCCATAAACGGGCTAACGAAGAAGAGCTGGATGATCCCAGTAAGTGGGCTCTTACCTGGAAAGCTTACCAACGGAAATTTGGTGGCAAATAATTTGATTTAAGTAACCGTTTTTAAGAGTTTTGGCAGATTCCCGCCGTTACAGGTTTCTCTGTCGGCGGCGGGAATCCCAAAATCTTGACATGATTCGCATGATCAAACATAACATTTATTAGCTTTATAAAAAATGATATAATGTATAGATGGTCATGATGGTTTCTAATTTACCAAACTCCTTGAGCTGTACAACAACTTTGGTCCAGTCTGTTGTAGCCGCCCATCTAGTCTGTTAGGGCAATCTGTTAAGTTGGAATTTTCTCTGTAGGTGTATGTGTAAAAAAAGGAGGGACTATTAGTATGGCAGAACAGCACCACGAAACAGCACTAAAAAGAGGCTTGAAATGGATTTATGTTTATGCAATCGCTACTGGCGCCATTTTTACATTCGTTGGTTATTGGGACACCATTTTTATTGCTTATTGCGGCCCCGGTACTTTCTTAGCATTTGCTTTAATGACCATTGCCGTTATGCCCATCGCTTTTGTTTATTGTGAATTAGTACCAATGTTTCCACAAGCAGGTGCCGAACTTATTTATAATACCGTTGGTATCAATAAGACCGCCGGGTTCTTTTCTTCTTGGATGATCTTATTGGCCTATATCAACGTTCCCCCGGCGGCCGTCATGGCGATCCTGGCATGGGTCTTCCGTGTTTTTGGCGTAAGCATGAGCATACGCGGTATCATGTTCTGGGGGATTGTTGTGTTATGTATCTATTGTATTTTGAGCTTGTGGGATATTCAGTTGGCTGGTAAAATCCAGTTGGCGATGCTGATCATGGCAATTCTCGCTTGCTTGATCACCACTTTTGCACTTTTGTTCTCCGGTCATTGGAGCTGGTCTAACTTCACTCCTTTCTTCCGGTCTTCTATTGGTGACGGTGGGATTGGAGGCTGGGTCATTGGCCTAGGATTGATTATCACGCCATACTTTGGGTTTGAAACGGTGCCGCTGTTGATCGAGGAAGGCGACTTCCCCATTAAGGACAGTACCAAAGCGATCTGGAGTTCTGTTGTGACTTGCGGTGTTATTTATAGTTTATTGTTCTTTGCAGTTGCCGGTATTGCTCCTTATGATACTCTGTTAACCGCACCGGACGGCAGCGAGGTTTCCTTCCTGACCATGACGGCTATGGAAAACCTCCTGGGTTGGAAGGTCTGGTCCGTTATTTATGGGTTCGGCGCCATTATTGGCGCAATTGGTACCTGCTTATTGGGCTTCTGGCTTTCCACTGTCCGTATGATCTATGCCATGGGCATGCAAAACTTCCTGCCCAAATCTTTTGCTTATTGCAATAAGCACCAACAACCCATTCTCCCCAACCTTCTCCTCTTGGGGATCTGCATCATTTTCTTGCTGATGATGAATACCACCACCTTCATCTATGATTTCTTCAACCTGATGGCATTCGGCTGCGCGGTTGCTTATGCCATGACCAGTTGGTCTGCAATCAGCATCAAAATTAAGCACCCCAATTGGCAGAGTCCTTATCACCTGGCCGGCGGCATGTTCATGCGGGTACTTTCCCTGGTTCTCAGTATTGTCATCGCCGTATTCTGCACCATAGGCCAAGGGATCGGTAGCTGGAAAGGTTTCGCCGTTTATATTGCCATCGGCGGTGTCCTCTGGCTGTGGATGATTGGAATCAGATGGCGGAAAGAAAAAGTTCATATCATCACTCCGGATGGAGAAATGGATTTCTAAAATATGATCTGTATTTTTAGTACTACTGTAGCTTAAAAATAATTGTTACTAAGGAGGCTTACTATGGGACGTTTAGAAAATAAAGTGGCGATTGTGAGCGGGGGTGCTTTGGGGATTGGTGAAGCGACTTCTACACTCTTTGCCAGAGAAGGCGCAAAGGTTGTGATAGCCGACGTCAATGAAAAAGCGGGCCTTGATTTGGAAAAGCGTATCAAAGAAGAAGGAAATGAGGCAACTTTTATGCGTCTTGACGTATCCAAGGAAGCCGACTGGCAACAAGTTATGGACGCTACAATCCAAAAATACGGTAAGCTTAATATTCTGGTAAATAATGCTGGTGTTTCCTTAGGAAAAGATATTGAAGGCACCACCTTGGAAGAATGGAACTGGCTGATGGGCATCAATGCCACCGGTGTATTTCTTGGCACCAAATATGCCATTCAATACATGAAGGATAATGGTGAGAATTGCTCCATCGTCAATCGCTCTTCCATTGACGGGCAAATTGCTGAGCCGGGCTTATTTGCATATTGTGCGTCAAAAGGGTGTGTCACCATTTTAACAAAATCAGCGGCTTTGGCCTGTGGCGTTCATAAGTATAAAATCCGGGTGAACTCGGTTCATCCGGGCTATGTACATACAGCCTTAACGGAAAAAGAAGCGGCTGACTCCGGAATGACCCCTGCCGAATATTTCAAAAAAGTCGGAGACCAACACCCCATTGGCTATATCGGCAAGCCTATGGATATTGCTTATGGTGACCTTTATCTGGCATCGGATGAAACCATGTTTACCACAGGTTCCGAACTAACGATTGATGGAGGCTGGACCGCTCAATAATTGCAACAATAAGTGTATGGTTTTACAAATCTGGGGCATAGCTATGTTACAATAGCATAGCTATGCCCCTAAGTATATAATTTTTTATTTTTCTGGATTTAAAGACTTTTTGATATATATTTTATTAAATGCCAATTAACAGGCGGCACACTTTTGGACAAGCACAGTGTGCCAACATTGAAAGAGGAAAGGTGAGGCGCATGAAGAAATTAGGGTTTATTGTAAACCCCGTAGCTGGCATCGGTGGTAGAGTAGGATTGAAGGGCAGTGATGGTGCCGAAACATTAGCCAAAGCATTGGCTTTAGGCGCTAAGCCCGAAAGCGCGAAAAAGGCGAAGGTTACCTTAGATGTCCTAAAATCGGTAGAAGACCAGTTGGAAATTTACACATATCCCGGGGAGATGGGTGCGGATATCGTGGAAGCGGCAGGGATGAAGGCTAAGATTTTAGGCCATATCACGCCCGGCTCCACCACGCCTGAGGATACGATCCGTGCTGCTCAAGAGCTTAAGGATGCCAATTTAGATCTGATTTTATTTGCAGGCGGTGACGGTACCGCCCGTAATATCATGGATGCCGTGGGCAATAGCATCCCGGTTTTGGGGATTCCCGCCGGCTGCAAGATACACTCTGCCGTTTATGCGGTGAACCCGCGTACGGCAGGTGAATTAATGGCCCAGTTTGTTCAGGGCAAAGTGAAAGAAACCCGTGAAGCGGAAGTAATGGATATTGATGAAGATCTTTTCCGTCAAGGTGTCGTGCAGGCCCGCCTTTATGGCTATCTTCAAGTTCCCAATGAGCGGAAAATGGTGCAGAATCTAAAGAGCGGCAGAGGCTTCAGCGAGGCATCCTCCATTGAAATGATGTCTAATTATGTAGTGGATACGTTATTGCCCGATACGTTATATATTATTGGCCCCGGCTCCACCACAAGAGAGATTATGCAGAAAATTGGTCTCCCCAATACATTGTTGGGTGTAGATTTAATTTATAACGGACAGCTTATTGCCAGCGATGTGACGGAAAAAGAAATTTTAGCCGCTTTGGATCAATATAGCAAGACAAAGATCGTTGTTACCATTATTGGTGGCCAAGGCTATATTTTTGGCCGTGGTAATCAGCAGATTAGTGCCGAAGTCATCCGCCGGGTGGGGAAAGAAAATATTATTATTGTCTCTAGTAAAAATAAGCTTTTGTCCCTCTTCGGGCAGAGCCTTTTCGTAGATACCGGCAATGAAGAAGTTAACAAGATGCTTTGCGGTTATTACAAGGTCATTGTAGGATATGAGGATATTGCAATGGCTAAGGTATCGGATTAGTCCCAGCGCAGTAAGATTGCCGCCCCCTCGGTTGTCTCAAACATCCGGAGGGGGCATATCTTTAATGATTTGAGGAAGGTCATCATGAAAACGGAAATTACCTACAGCCCTTTGCGTTGGGTGACGGGAGCCGTCATTCTTTTGGCTGTTTTAGGTGAAAACCTTTTATGGTTTGCACCTTCGCCAATTTTGACGGTCATTCTGAAAGATCTTAATATCAATCTTGTGCAGGGCGGGCTATTGGTGTCGGTGGTGTGTTTAGCAATTGGCGCAATGGGGCTGGTGAGCGGTCCTTTAAGCACAAAGCTTGACGCCAAATATATCTTTTTTGCGGGAATTGTACTGATGGCGGCAGGGCAGCTTGCCATGGTTTTAGTTCGCGGGTACATAGATATATTGATCCTACGGTTAACGGTAGGTCTGGGCATGGGGCTTTGTGTGCCTGTTTATGCAACTCTTACCATGACTAATTTTCCGGAAAGGGAGCGCCCTTGGGTCAACACTATTTTTTCGGCACTGCCTTACATTGCTACTACCATCACTTTTACGGCAACAGTCCCGCTTTTGTACTCCCTGGGCGGCTCTTGGCGGTTGTCCATGTTTGTCTACGGAGCTTGTATGGCGGTCATTGCTATTTTATGGGCTGTTTTAGGCAATCAGACTAAATTGGTCAGACAACCGGCGCAGAGGAACCGGGACAAAAGGCTGGAAATGCTGCGCAGTGTAGTGCGAGACAGAGAGGTCAGGCTTCTTTGTATTGCGGATGTCTGTGATATGTGGAGCTTCAATTTTCTTTCCTCTTATTTGCCAACCTATTATGTGACAGAGGTGGGCTTAAGCCTGTCACAGGCCTCCAATTTAACGGCTATTTTCCCGGTAGCGGGAATAATTGCCGGGGTGGGTTGCGGCTTATGGATGATCAAGACGGGATTGCGCAAACCTTTTACCTGGCCTATGCATCTCATGATTTGTATCGGCACTGTCCTGGCGGTATGTACTACGGGAACCTGGCGGGTAGTTGGTGTGGCCATGGCTGGCTTTGGTAATGCCGGCTGGGCGCCGGCTCTTTTTACCATGCCCATGGAGTTTGAGGGAATGACGCCTGCCAAGGTAGCGATTGCCTTTTCCTTTATTTTTTCTTTTGGTTATTTTGCGGCGTTTGTTTCTCCTTTATTAGGCGGTTACCTGGGGGAAGTATTTAGTCTTAAATCAACGTTGTTATTATATTCACTGGTATCAGTTTTAGCGGCGGCCGTGACCTTCAAAATGAAGGAAACCGGCCCGCGTTATCGCGAAAAAATGAAAGCCGCTCTTTAAAGAGCGGCCCTTTTTCTGTTTACTTGTTTGTTCACTGGCAGTTATGGTATATGGGAGTTGAGGGTTTTGTCAATTTTATAGAGAACTGAATAAATGATCGACGAAACCTTATAATTCTTTGTCCGGCTGTGAATCTGCTGAAATCGAATCCCTTAGCGGCGGGCCGCTGAGGTGGTAGACGCATTCCGCTGTAGTAAAAAGTGCCAGATCTTCCCTGTCGTGGGTGATGACCAGTACCAAGGAGGCTGCCGCCTTAATGAGCGGGATAAGACGGAGTTTGTTGGCTGTGTCCAGGCCTTGAAAAGGTTCGTCTAAAAGCAGAACATCGCCTCCATAGGCTAATGCTCTGGCAATAGCGATGCGGCGCTGCATGCCGCCGGATAGTTGGGATGGATATTGTTTGGCTGTTTCTGTAAGTCCTACTTCTTGTAAATATTTTTGGGCGGTGGCATCATTGCTGACCACGGCAATATTTCCCCAGGCGCTGAACCAAGGAAAAAGCCTGTTCTCCTGAAAGGTCATCGCAATCTTTCGATGCCCCAGGCCGGTGATGGTGCCGGATTGGGGCTTTCTTAATCCTGCCAGCAAATAAAAAAGTGTCGTTTTGCCGCAGCCGGAGGGGCCACAAAAACAAAAAATGCCTTCGTCCGGTAGGGTAAGAGAGAAATTTTTTAAAATAGGAAATTGATAACCGAAAGTAATGTTATCCAATAGGATCGTCATAGCATTTCTCCTCCCCGATGAATGCGCCCGATGGCGGCGATCAAGAGTTTTTCTAGGATCATGCTTAAGACCACCACCAAAGCTGTCCAGACGAAAAGATCAACCGTTTCCAGATAGATCTTGGATTCATAAAGATTGGTGCCAATGGATACCAAGGGAGTTGCCAGTACTTCGGCGGCGATACCTGATTTCCAAGCAAAACCCAGGCCGGTGGTGGCGGCGCTGATGAAATAAGGCATTACGGAAGGCACATAGACGCAGCGAAATGTCTTAACTTTGCCAAAGCGAAACATTGACGCTACCTCCAGAAATTTGGCATTAGTTTGCCGGATACCCTGGGAAACATTGGCCCAAACCAAGGGCAGCACCATGAGAAAGGAAATAAAAGCGGGGATGATGCCGTTGTTCAGCCATAAAAGAGCCAATATGATAAAAGACGCCACCGGTGTGGCTTTCACCATGCTCAAAATAGGCCGGCAAAGCGCATCCGCAAGGGAAGAAAAGCAAGTTAGGCTTGCGATGATGGTTCCGAAAAACAAAGCGGCCAGATAACCGCTTAAGATCCGCAACAGGGAAATCAAGGCAGTATACCAGAAGCCGAAGGTGGCCGCCAGCTGTCCAAAACGGCAAATGACCTGGAAGGGCGTGGGAACTAAAAGTTCTTTGCCGATGAGCATAGCAATGCATTGCCATATCGAAAGCCAAAAAAGGAGTACCAGAAGGATTTTGATGCATTTTTTGTAAGGCTTTTTAATCATAAGAATTCTCCGGGCTCTTTCGGTATGCGATTTGGTCGCAGCCGCTATTTTTAGTAATGGAAGTGTGTTAAATGACTTCGGAAAGCTTCCTTCATTTATTATTATTGGGGAAAGTAATATAGATTGTTGTCTGGCAGCACGCCGCCAACCGATTTGGGATCGGCTGCAAAAAGTACTTTCAGCATATTATCGGCGCTTTTGAACATCTCTTCTCCGGTCAGACAAACAATATTGCAATTGGGCAACGCCTTGAAAGCGGCTGCCGCGCTGGCGACGATGCCGTAATCGGCGATCAGATCCACAGCTTCCCGGGGATTATTGTTCACATAAGTTGTTGAGGCGTTGTATTCTACTAAAAAGTCGATTACCGCCTGAGGATTTTTGTCCAGAAATTCTTTCCGTACGATGATGCAGCCCTGTACCAAAGGAGTATCCGGGCTGATTTTTGCCCATTCTTGTGTGAGATCCAAAGCAATGCGGCATTGTGTATTTTTTAAAAGAACTGCCGTTACATTCGGTTCCGGCAGCATGCCTAAGGTTGCTTCGCCGCTTGAAAGTAAAGTAGCCAGTTCGCTGTGCTCTGTTTTATATTCGATGGTGACATCCTTTCCTGGCTCCAAGCCGTTTTGCGTTAAAAGATAATTTAAAATATATTCGGGTGTGGCGCCCTGACCGGTAGCCAGAAGAGTTTTTCCCTTCAAGTCGGCAATGGAATGGATAGTGTCCCCTTGTTCTATGACAGAGAGTACGCCTAATGTATTGACGGCCATCATGGCGATGCCGCCCTGTGTTTTATTGTAAAGGACGGCGGCTAAGTTGATGGGAACCGCCGCAATGTCACAGCTGCCGCTGATAATTTTACTGGCTACTTCGTCGGGAGCTGTGGCCAAAGTGATCGTATATTGATTTTTAACGGTACCGGCTTCGTTGTCCGACATTAGTTTTACCAATCCCATACCGGTGGGCCCTTTAAGCGCCATTAGATTGACGGCGGTTTTCGCCGCCGGTTGAGGGTTAGCTTCCGAGGACGGCGTTTCTTGGGTAGCGGCACAGCCGCCAAAAACCAGTAAACCCAACAAAAGAAATGCTGCGAGAATTTTTTTCATGTCTGATTGGCTCCTTTTTATTTTTCTACTTTTTCCGTCAACAGGGTGATGGTCTTATGAGAACGGGCGATACAATCAACATCCTCCAGTTCTTCCAGAATACGGTACAAGGAAGCGCGGCTGATTCCCAGGGCTTGCGCGAAAGCCGTCCAACTCATATTCAGAGTAAACGTCCTGCCGTGGGCATGTTCCTCTAAATACTGTAAGACCTTGCCTGTACTGTCAGACTGCGTAAAGTTGCCGATCCTTTGATTCAGAAAACGAATGCGCTCCGCAAGATAAGTCAAATAATTTTCTACTAAGCGAAAATCCTTTTGAAAAAGCTGCCGCACCACAGACTGTGGCAAAAAAATAACGCTGGTGGGCGCATCGGTTTTGATCTCGGTCAGATATACCGCTTCCTGGTTGAAAAGGGCTGCTGCGCCGAAAAGGCTGCCCGGTGTTAATCGGCTCATGATAATACGGTGGCCGCCGACATTTTTAGAAACCAAAGCGCTGCCATAGACTAGTATGCCCAAGCTGCGGCGATAACTTTTGGGATCATAGATAACGGTATTTTGCGGAAATTCTTCCAGCGTGATGCCAGATCTCGCAAGCATGGCCGCTACCTCGGTTTCCGGGATACCTTTGAAAAAAAAGGTTTGGGCAGCGATGGATGTATAGTTGGCGATGTGCTTTTTCGGCATAAAACACCCCATATAACTGTCTTATTTGAGACATATTTCAAAGAATATTTTATGATAAAAATGAGAGCTTGTCAAGAAATTTCCTTATTATAATAAAATAAAATAATGTATCTTTTTTCATATTTGCGGCAAAAATATACAAGAAAAAACTCTTGCAATTTTGTATCAAAAGGTATAAACTAGGCAGGATAAAAATTTTAGGGCAAAAGCTTGAAGAGTATGAAGAAAGGATGATGCATTATGCCGTGTAGAAAAGACATCAAAAAGATCCTAATCGTTGGTTCAGGCCCAATCGTTATCGGCCAAGCTTGTGAGTTTGATTACTCCGGTACTCAAGCCTGCAAGGCATTGCGGAAGCTTGGATACGAAGTTGTATTGGTTAATTCCAATCCTGCCACGATTATGACAGACCCCGAAATGGCTGACATCACTTATATTGAACCGTTGAATGTTGAGCGGTTGACGCAAATTATCGAGACAGAACGTCCCGATTCTTTTTTACCCAATTTAGGGGGGCAGTCCGCTCTTAATCTTTGCGCAGAACTATATAAAACAGGTGTTTTAGAAAAATACGGTGTTAAGGTCATCGGAGTGCAAGCCGACGCCATCGAACGGGGCGAGGACCGCATCGCCTTCAAGGAAGCTATGTCCCAATTGGGGATTGAGATGGCGGCCAGCGCGCCTGCTTATACCGTGGAAGAAGCCATGGAGATCGCGCAGCAGATGGGATTCCCGGTAGTCATCCGGCCCGCTTATACCATGGGCGGTACCGGCGGCGGCTTGGTTTACAATATGGAAGAGCTGCAGACTGTTGCCGCCAGAGGCATTGCCGCCAGTATGGTGGGACAGATCCTGGTGGAAGAATCCGTTTTAGGCTGGGAAGAACTGGAGCTTGAAGTGGTTAGGGACGCTAAAAACCAGATGATTACCGTTTGCTTCATCGAAAATGTCGACCCCATGGGCGTCCATACCGGCGATTCTTTCTGCGTGGCTCCCATGCTTACCATCAGCCAGGAATTGCAAGAGCGCCTGCAAAAATATGCCTATGCCGTTGTGGAATCCATCGGTGTTATCGGCGGCACCAATGTGCAGTTTGCTCATGACCCGGTAACTGACCGGGTAGTGATTATTGAGATTAACCCCCGCACCTCCCGTTCTTCCGCCTTGGCCTCCAAGGCGACGGGTTTCCCCATCGCCTACGTTTCCGCCATGTTGGCTGCCGGCCTGACCTTGGATGAGATCCCTTACTGGCGGGACGGTTCCCTGGAAAAATACACGCCATCCGGCGATTATGTGGTAGTCAAGTTTGCCCGCTGGGCCTTTGAAAAATTCAAAGGCGCCCAGGATAAGCTGGGCACCCAAATGAAAGCCATCGGCGAAGTCATGAGTATCGGCAAAAACTTCCAGGAAGCGATGCAAAAAGCCATTCGTTCCCTGGAAAACGGCCGCTCCGGTTTAGGCTGGGCTAAAGATTACCATGAAATGACCTTGGGTCAGCTTATCGATCTCCTGAGAGAGCCGACCAGTGAACGTTATTTCATCATTTACGAAGCGATTCGCAAGGGTGCTACCGTCGACCAGATCCATGAAATCACCAAAGTGAAACATTACTTCTTAGAACAAATCGCCGAAATGGTGGTTCTGGAAAAACAGATCTTAAAATACCGCGACAAAGAACTGCCTTGCGAACTTCTGGAAAAAGCCAAACAAATGGGTTTCTCCGATCAATATTTAGCCAAGCGGCTCCATGTGGAAGAGGACAAACTGCGGGAGCAACGGGAAGCGGCCGGTATCGTGCAGCGTTACGACGAGGTCTTAGTCAGCGGTGTGGAAAATGAAGCTTACTACTATTCCACCTACAAGCAGATTGAAGAACCGGTTCCTTGCAAAGGGGAGAGCGGCGCGTCCAAAATTATGATCTTGGGCGGCGGCCCCAACCGGATCGGGCAAGGCATCGAGTTTGACTATTGTGCGGTTCATACAGCGCTTACCTTGCGGTCAATGGGCTATGAGACCATTATCGTTAATTGCAACCCGGAAACGGTCTCCACGGACTATGATACCTCCGATCGTCTTTACTTCGAGCCTCTCACCGCAGAAGACGTTTTGAGCATCTATCATAAAGAGAAGCCCCTGGGCGTGGTGGTGCAGTTTGGCGGCCAGACTCCACTTAATATCGCGGCGCAGTTGGAAAAAGCCGGGGTTAATATCCTGGGCACATCTCCCAGCGTTATCAATATGGCCGAAGACAGAGACGTTTTCCGCGCCATGATGGAAAAGCTCTTCATCCCCATGCCTGACGCGGATATGGCCTCCAGCCTGGAAGAAGCTGTTTATATCTCAAACCGCATCGGCTTCCCCCTGATGTGCCGTCCCTCCTATGTTTTGGGCGGCCGGGGTATGGAGGTCATTCATAATAAAAAGCAGCTGGAACAGTATATGAAAGAGGCTATGGCAGTCAGCCCCGACCGACCTATCCTCATCGACCGCTTCTTGGACAATGCCATCGAAGCGGAAGCCGATGCCATCTGTGATGGGCATATGGCGGTAGTCCCCGCTATTATGGAGCATATCGAGCTGGCCGGGATCCACTCCGGCGACTCCACCTGTGTCATCCCGCCCATCTCCATTTCGCCGGAGCATCAGGACACCATCCGGCAGTATACCGAGAAGATTGCAAGAACGTTGGGTGTTGTAGGTCTTATCAACGTACAGTTCGCCATCGCTGCCGGCAAGGTCTATGTCATCGAGGCCAATCCCCGTGCTTCCCGTACGGTGCCTTTGGTTTCCAAGGTTTGCAATATCCCCATGGCCCGCATTGCCACTCAGGTGATCATGAAAACAGCCAAAGGCGAGAAAATGGATTTGAGCAGCTACCGGGTAACAGGAGCTTTGCCGCATTACGGAGTCAAAGAAGCAGTATTTCCTTTCAATATGTTCCCGGAAGTCGACCCGGTTTTAGGTCCGGAAATGCGCTCCACCGGCGAAGTTCTGGGTTTAGCCAAGACTTTCGGGGAAGCCTTCTATAAATCCCAAGAAGCAGTGCAGTGCAAGCTGCCTAAAAGCGGCAAGGTGTTCATCAGTGTGGCGGACGCGGATAAAGAGAAGATCGTGGTTACCGCGCAGAAACTGGTGGAAATGGGCTTTGAGCTTATGGCCACTGCCGGCACCAAAGAATTTCTGGTGGCAAGGGATATTCCCTGTGAAGAGATTAAAAAGCGCAACGAAGGACGCCCCAACATTGTGGATGTTATCACCAACAAAAGCGTTGCCATGGTCATTAATACTCCTTATGGTGCCGACAGCATGGAGGATGATTCTTATATTCGCAAAGCGGTCATTAAATATAAGATTCCTTATTTCACGACAACGGCGGCGGCTTATGCTTGCGCCAGCGGTATCGAAGCTGTTTTGCAAAAACAGGGGAAAGATGCCGGCGGTGTGCAATCGCTGCAAAGCTACCACAAAAACATGGCGAAGTAATTGCATCAATAATAAGACGTGTTTTATATATAATAAATAAGGAAAAGATTTAAAAAAATATGCCGTATCTCCGGCATATTTTTTTAACAAAATTGCTTAAACCGAATGGAATTGTAAAGGTAATTTTACAGGTGAACACTTTTCTTTTGGCAAGCCGGTCAAAAAAATCTTCATACACTGTAACATCTAAAATTGTGATATAGCGGCAAGTCTTCGTGGGACAAGGCGGAGGATTGAGGGATCCTTTATGTATTCCCATATGCTATGCACAAAACAGACCGCCGATGTTTACAAGGATTCGGTGTTACAGTGTACGAGGTTTCTTTCGTACCAAAAAAGGAAACCCAGGGTTTTTTTATTTTTATGCATTTTAATGACAATATCATTTACGCCGAATGATCGTAAATTCAATTAAATCGCTCTTAAAGTAATTGTTCAGCATGTAAAGGGGGCAATCTTGCCCATCATAAGCAAATCCTTTCATTTGCAAAAGAGGCGTGCCAGAGGGCACTTCCAGAATATCTGATACCGGAGAATCCGCTAAAATAATTTGTACCCGCTGGGTCGTATAGTGGATATCAATATGGCAGGCTTCCTGTAAACACTCCATCAGAGATCCGCCGCAGTCAATTTTTTCAAGAAAGCAGCTTTCTTTTAAGAGCCAATGTGGCACAATATCACAACAATAAATAGCGGGACAACCATTAACAAGATAAAGACTTTCCACCATATAACCGGAAAAGTCATCCGGTACTTTTAACTTGGCGGCAACCAGGGGCTGGATTTTGATATCCCGGACGGATAACAATTTTTCTTTGGTCTCATAACCCCTTTGCGTCAGAAATTTGGTGTAACTTTGCAGCTTTTCAATGCCCGCCGGAACTTGTCCGGCATGAGGATTGATGAAGGAGCCGACACCTTTTTTGCGGAGGATGAGATTCTCTTCCTCCAGAAGATAAAGAGCCTCCCGCAAGGTGGTTCTGGCTACGCCCAGCTCTTGTGCCAGATGCGGTTCGCTGGGCAGACGGTCGGTTTCGGAAAATTCACCTGCGGCAATCTTGTCGCGAAGGATGTTGGCGATTTGCTTGTATAAGGGTATGGCAGTCATATTCTCCCTCCCTTAGGGCGTGTTCAGAATACCGCATAACGCCCGTTTCCCATATTTCGTATTTGCAGGTGCTTTTTATGATACGTATTTTTGCGCTAAAATTCCGGTAAGAAAACAGTAAAACCGTGACTGTTCGAACATTCGAAAACAGCACAGTTGTCAGATATCATTTGTATTTAAAATACAACAATTGTGGTGTTTTGTCAAGATAAGGCCAGAAGGAATCTGGCATTAAAAATCGCAAAAGATGACGAAAAACGGCAAAATCATGCTTTTCAAGGTCAAATTTTAATAAAAAGATAGAAATATGAGAAAATTCAGATAAAATTACGCTATTTTGGCTTTCCTTGCCATGATATCTTAGAAATTATTAACTTGCCGATACTATCATGTATTACTGAAAAAAGATATTTGTTGTAAGACAGGACAGATTGCCATAAAGATGCTTAAGGTTAACCTTTGCTTCCCTCATAAATATTGGCTACACCAAAGGTAAGAGGATAAAAACAGACATTTTGTAATCCCACATCCCGAAAAACAGCAGCCATTTCCTCCCCATAAGGGAAATCCTCAATGGAATCACGCAGCCAGGTATAAGCCGGCTGCCGTCCTCCGATTTCCTTGCCTTTGTCAAAAAAATGTCCGAGAAGCGGAACAATACGGCCAAAATAAAGACGAAATCCCCAGCGTAAAAGGAAATTTTGCGGCTGCGCCGCTTCCAGGCAAACGATCTTGCCGCCGGGGCGTACCACCCGCGCCATCTCAAGCAAAAAGAGAGGAATATCCGTGACGTTTCTTAAAGTAAAACCGGAGGTAACGACATCAAAGGAATCGTCCAAAAAAGGCAGCGCCAGCCCGTCTCCTTCCATAAAAAGAGGCAAAGGCTGATGGGGTCTCTTTTCTTTTGCCATGGCCAACATGGCGGGGGAACGATCCAAGCCAATGACGCGGCCCTTTTCGCCTGCCGCCGCTGCCAAAAGCAAGGTGATCTCACCGGTTCCGCAACCCACATCAAGGACGGAGCCGCCCGGTTGGATACCTGTTCTTGCCACGAGAAAGCGCTGCCATTTTTGTACTTGCCCTAAGCTGAGGATGATATTAGCTTTATCATATACGGGAGCGATCTCCCGAAAAACTTCCTGTACATAAGCTTCTTTGCCTTCGAATTGAACGCCGGTTTTTTTCTTGTCTGTTGTCACTCGCATTCGCTCCTTGTTCTGTACCTGCTTCTATTATACGCCAAAGCGCAGCTAATAAAAAGAGGGATCAGAATATAACGGCTACATGAAAACGCGCTGAAAACCAAAGTGTTCGTAGGAAGTAGGTGGCACGATAAGAGTCGCCGGGAAAAGTTGCGAAAACGCAAGAGCATTGTGATTGATTTACTTTAAAAAAATTTGACATTTACTCTTTGTGGCAATATAATAGGTTTAACGCTAAAAATAAAGAATATGCTATCTTCGGGGCGGGGTGCGATTCCCCACCGGCGGTAATGCGGCTATGAGCCGACGAGCCCGCGAGCGCAAGCTGATCTCGGTGTGATTCCGAAGCCGACGGTATAGTCCGGATGGAAGAAGAAAGTCAAGGTGTCTTTGCGCCCCCACAGCATTTTGCTGTGGTTTTTTTATGCAATTAGCGTACGCATAAAAAATTGTTGACTGCCAGGGATAGCACAAAGGAGAAATGAAACATGGAAAAAACCGGTACATCTTTGAGCAGCAACACCCAGCACCAGAAGATCCTGCGTATTACACAGATGGGGGTATTGGCCGCCGTCTCCATCGTATTGGTGCTTTTGATCCGTATCCCGATCTTTCCCAGCGCGGCCTATCTGGAATATGATATGGCGGATGTCCCCATCCTTTTGGGTGCCTTCCTGCTGGGTCCGGCAGCCGGACTGGAGATCCTTTTTGTTGCTTCCGCCATTCAAGCTTTCTTTTTAGGCGGCAACGGCATCATCGGCCTGATCATGCATTTCTGTGCTTCCGGAGTCCTGATCTTGGTAGCGGCTCTGGTTTACAGACGGGGTGAGAACAATAAGAGCATGATTTTAGGCTTGGTGCTGGGTTCTTTGGCCATGACCCTTTGCATGATCCCGCTCAATCTGATTTTCACGGTACATTTTTTCGGTGTGCCCCATGATGTGGTGGTGGCCGGCTTGATCCCGGTAACCATCCCCTTCAATCTGATCAAAGCGGGATTGAATTCCCTCCTGCTTTTCCTGGTTTATAAATCCATCCGGTTTTTGTTCCCGCAAAAAAATAAAAACTTGGAAAATAAATAAGGGTTCCCGCGCCTGACCCAACCGAATCATCAAAAAGCATGATGAAAAAGACTTGTTCCTTGTACTGCAGTACAAGGAACAAGTCTTTTCTTTAAAATCGCCCACAAAGACGAAAATGTAAAAATATCTTATAATCAAAATAGATAAAAATCCTAGCAAATCAAGCATGTAAATTTTGACATCGGAGGTAAGAATATGAATACATTTTTTCTTTACGAGTATGAATTGACCAAATCCGCTGAAGTGCTGGTGCGGGAAATGTTTAAAGTGCAAGAAGGGGAGACTTTTGCCATTACTGCGGATACCCAGAGCGATCCTCGGGTTGTAAACGCTACAGCGCAGGCCGTTTATGCGGCGGGAGGCAAGCCCATGGTCATCTGGCTTCCTACGCCGGAAGGCGTCAGCTTGGCGGCAGATCCCATGTTACCGGTGGATTCTCTGGCCGCCGCTTTGTGCAAGGTGGACTGCTGGGTGGAATTTAACCATCAATGGCTCTTATTTTCCACGCCTTATAACATCGCCAAAAAAGAAAATCCCCAATTGCGCTATATGAACCTTACCGGTCTTAATGTCAGCAGCATGGTGGAATGCATCGGCAAGGTGGATTATCCCAAAATGAAGCTGCTTTTGGAAAAAGTGGCGGAACTGGTTAGAAATACCAAACATATGCGGATGACCAGTAAGGCGGGGGAAGATGTGGAGTTTGTCAATCTGCCGGAACGTCCGGTTTCCTGCGAATTGGGTTATGCCGATACCCCCGGCACACACATGATGGCGGGTCAGGTAGCCTGGACGCCGGATCTGGAAACTCTAAACGGCGTCATTGTCCTGGATGGTTCGGTGGCTCCCGATATCGGTGCGTTGAGCTCTGCCGTGACCGTACATGTCAAAAAAGGTGTTATCGAAAAAATAAAAGGCGGACGTCAGGCCGCCGCCTATGAAGCCTGGATGAAGAGCTTCAACCATCCACAAATGCTGCATATCGCCCATGCCGGCTTTGGTTTTAATCCCGGCGCTTCCATTACCGGGGATATTTTACAGGATCAGCGGGTATGGGGCTCCACCACCTGGGGGGTCGGTAGCATTGGCCCCAATTTGATCCCGCCCCAAGGCGTTTACGGGCCTTCCCATTCTGACGCCGTTTCTTTGAATACCACCGTTTATTTTGACGGGAAACTGATCTTGGAAAACGGTGAATTCGTCGATGAAGAATTGAAGAAATTGGCACAGCCTTTGAAAAAATAAAGTTCAATCCATATCTTGAGATGACCGCTTCTTCTTGTTACTTTTTAAGAGGGAGCGGTCTTTTTTGTTCTTTTTAGGGTTCCTTTTATGTAAAAATTTTCTTGCTGCTTGACGTAACTTTTTGATGCTGCCCGGCGTCTATTGGTATATTAAAATGAAACGATGGGGTTTGAGTGATTTCGTTGTCCCATGTTCTTGTTCCCGTGATATAATAAGCTTCAGAGTATGTTCACATTACCACGCAACGGCTGTTTTTTCTACGTTCTTTTTTTACCACACGGTTTTGCTCCCTCTGGAAATACCGCCGGTATTCCTGTGGGATAGCGTCTGGCATAAAAACAGCGCGAAACCCGAACATTTCCGTGAACACGCTGCGTAAAAAACACTTGGAGGTCTGATGGCACTGATGAAAAAACAAAAACTGATAGGGATTTTCTTTGTTGCGATTGTATTGGTCTTGGTCTTTGCCTCCGCGGCAATGGCCATTGTTTCCGGCAGTACCATCTCTTATCCCTTGGGGCAGGGCACGATTTATTATGCTGTGGACGGCGAGAATGCCAGCGGCTCCCAAAAAGTGAATTATATCGAATATAAGCCCAATAGCGGCGTTTCTCCTATCGTAGCCTACGGCAAGAGCCTTTATGGGAAATCTACCATCAATTATGTGAAAGACTATGTGGAAAGTACAGGCCAAGAAGTCGTTGCCGGTATCAATGCCGATTTTTTCGATACAGCAACCGGCATCCCCATCGGCTTGGTTATAAACGACGGCGTTTTGGTTTGTTCCAATGACGGGCAATATGCCATCGGTTTTAAGGAAGACGGCAGCGCCATTATCGGCAAACCTGTCGTCAGCATGACGCTTTCCGGCTTGTCCGGCAGCGTGACCGTTAATTCTTTTAATAAGACCCGTTCCAAAAGTGCGGTTTGCCTTTTGGACAGGAATTTCAGCAGCGAGACCAGAATCTCTTCCGCCGGCACCAATATTGTTTTGGAGCGGCTTGACGATACGCCTGTCACTGTCAACAGTTCAGTGAGCCTTCAGGTAGTTTCCAGGGAAACTGTCAGCACTTCCACGCCCATCGGTGCCAATCAGATGGTGCTTACCGTTTCTGCCAACGGTCCAGTGAGCAATATCCCCAATTATCAGGTAGGAGATACCGTCATCCTGAATACCACAGCAGCCAGCGGCCAATGGCAAGATGTGGTCTTTGCCGTGGGAGGTAAATGCCTTTTGACCGACGGCGTGGTCAATACCACAGGCAATCCTACCGGTAGCAATCCCAGAAGCGCCGCCGGCATCAAATCAGACGGTACCGTCGTATTCTATGAGGTGGACGGACGGCAGAGCAGCTTCAGCATTGGGATGAATCCGGAGCAGTTGGCGGCAGAATTGCAGGATTTGGGCTGTGTTTCCGCCATTAACTTAGATGGCGGCGGCTCCTCCGCCATGGCGGTACAGTATCCCGGCGACAGCAATACCACGGTGGTGAACCGTCCTTCCGACGGTAGCCTGCGGGCCTGTGCCAATTATATTATGCTGGTCAATAATAGGAAAGCCATAGGGGAAGCTGCTGCTTTGTATTTTTACCCGGAAAAGAAATATGTCTTGCCCGGGGCGGCTGTTGCCTTTACAGTGAAAGCGGCGGATGAGAATTTTTATCCGGCGAACTTGCCCGATGATATTACTTATAAAGTCGCAAACAGTATGGGAACCGTTTCCGGCAATCAATTTATTGCGGGAACCAAGACGGGAACCGCTACCATGGAAGCCAGTGCCGATCATGGCATAAGCGGCAGTCACAACATTTTTATCTTGAAATCGGTGGATAGCATTGCTGTGAAACAAGGAGCCGGCGCTGTGACTTCCCTTTCACTAAGCACCGGACAGTCGGTAGACCTTGATGCGGCCGTTTCTTATCGTAATCTTGCCATCGCTTCTCAGGACAGCCTGCTGACTTGGAAGGTGACAGGCGATATCGGCAGTATCACGCAAGAGGGCCTCTTTACCGCCGATACCGGTATGGGCAGCGGCAGCATCACCGTTTCTTATAATGGCTGTCAAACCACCATTCCGGTTTCCGTCAGCCTAGGGACCGCCCAAACGACCAGTGTCTTGGCTGATTTTGAAGATACCTTGGGTTTTGATGCCGCAGAAGGCGCCGATCTCAGCCTGACTTCCCGCTTTGATTTAGTACACAACGGCTACAAGGCCTTAAAAGTAGCCTATGCTTTCGAAGAAAGCGACAGCGTCAATTTGCCTTTTGCCGTGGAGAAATCTGTCTCAGGCTATATCCGCTTGGGCCTTTGGGTTATGGGAGACGGGTCGGATACCGGTCTCACCGCCTACTTTAAAGATGCCAACGGCTTGCCTCTCACGGCGCCCTTTGCCGCTGCCTTGAGTAATACAACGTATCAGTATCTGACGGTGGCCATTCCTGCAGGTGCCGCTTCCTTTACCGGTCTATCCCTGGAGAAAGGCAGCGCCGAATCGGGCACGGCATATCTGGATCAGATGCTTTTATCCTCCTCATCTCTTGCTGATACCACGCCGCCCGCCATTTCTTTTATCAGCAACCCGTCTAATATGCAAGAGAATGCCACGGTGACTCTTACCGCCAAAGTAACAGACGACGGTGGCAAGTATAGCGTAGCAGCGGATCATATTACCGTTTTTATCGATGGGCAAAACACTGCTTTCACCACTAATAAGACGACGGGGGCTATTGCCTTTTCCACACCCGAATTAACTGCTGGCATACACCGTGTTACCATTGTGGCGGCGGATTTAAGCGGCAATCTGGTCCGTAAATCTCTAGATCTCCCGGTGGGAACCACACAGACTACGGTTTTCCAGGATACTTCTACCCATTGGGCCAAGGAATATGCGGAGTTTATGTATCAACACAATATGATTAAAGGCGAGACCACAAAGGATGGCAAAAATTATTTTTATCCTCAGCGCAATTTGACCCGGGCGGAATTTGCGGTCATTATCACCCGGTATCTGGGCTTGGATACCGGCATAGATGTGGAACTGCCCTTTGCGGATGCCGCCAAGATCCCGGCCTGGGCCCTGCTTTCGGTGAAGGCCGCTTATGCTAAAGGGATCATGACCGGCAGTATTGCCGCCAATGGCAAAGCGACTTTCAACCCCACAGACAATATCCAGCGCCGGGAGGTTATGACCGTAATCGGCAAGTCCCTGCCCAGGGGTTATGCTGTTACTGCTACCAACTTTACCGATGCCGCTAAGATCCCAGCCTGGGCGGCTCCGCATATTAATTATCTGGTTTCCCTGAGCATTGTCAACGGCTATAGCGACGGCTCCATCGGTGCCGCCAATCATATTACCCGGGGCGAGATCGCCAAGTTGCTTTTTGGCCTCTACTAGACTTTTATTGTCTACTAACGAGCAAATGAGGAAAGGTTCTTTGGTTAAATGAGAAAAATAATAAAAACAAAGTGGAGCATCCTTTTATTGTGCCTGCTTTTGCTGTGTGTGACAATTTGCAGTACCGGCTGCGCTTCCGACACAGGTGAAGAGTCGCCGGCATCCGATAACAGTGACCAAACGTCCCAGGAGGTCAGCAAGCAGTCGCCCTTACCTCCTGTTACCCTGAATCTGGTGGCGGTGGGGGACGATCTGATACATGGACCCATTTACCGTGAGGCCAAAGCGGCCTCTGGCGGCGACGGTTATGATTTTTCCGCCGTTTATACTTTGCTGGCGCCTTATGTGAGCCGGTCCGATTTAGCCTTTGTCAATCAGGAAACGCCCCTGGGCGGAGCGGCCCTCGGTGTCTCTTCTTATCCGATGTTCAATTCTCCGCAAGAAGTGGGCGACCAGCTTTATGATATGGGGTTCAACCTGATCAGCCATGCCAACAATCATATCTTAGATAAAGGCAGCGAGGGAATGGATGCCACCTTAAGATTCTGGCTGGGTAAAAAAGATATTGCTCTGGCCGGGGTCGCCATGGATGAGAAGGCGGCGGCCGATACCCCCACACTAGAGGTAAAAGGCGTAAAGGTGGCCCTTTTGGCCTATACCTATGGTACCAACGGCTTGTTTTTACCGGAAGGCAGTTCGTTGCAGATCTCGTATATCGATAAAGAAAAAATAAAGGAACAGGTTCTACAGGCAAAGGAAACGGCGGATATCGTCTTAGTCAGCATGCATTGGGGCAACGAATATCAAATGACCCCCAGCCAGGAACAAAAAGATCTGGCAAAATATTTAGCGGATCTGGGGGTGGATGTGGTCATTGGGACCCATCCCCATGTCATACAGACTATGGAGATTTTAGAGCGGCCGGACGGCGGCAAGACTTTGGTTTTTTATTCTTTAGGCAACCTGGTTTCAGCACAGAACAAGAGCGCCGCTATGTTGGGCGGGATGGGGCGGGCACAGCTTATCTTTGATCCCGAGCAAAAAACGGTAACCTTGGGCGAGATATCTTTTGTTCCTTTGGTGACCCAGTACGGCACAGAATACAGCAATGTCCGGGTCATCCCCTGGGATTCCTATTCAGAGGAGCTGGCTTCCGAGCACGGCATTCGGGCCAAAAATTCGAATTTTTCCTATGCTTACCTGAAAAAGCTTATTACAGATACCATCCCTCCTGAATTCCTTCATTGGACAGACGAATAGAATCCATCATTTTCAATCAAGGCATATTAAAAGAGCTGAGAAGTCATTTCTCAGCTCTTTGCTATTTCTTATTCCATTTTTTTATGGTTTGAAATTTTTAAGGTTATGCCATAGCAAAGCAATGGTTTAAAGGCCCGCTGCCTTGTCCCAAGTCCAATCCCGCCCGGAGAGCGCCGGTGATATAAGCTTTGGCATTTTGGATGCTTCCCGGCACATCCAATCCTAAGGCCAGGTTACAGGCAATGGCGGAAGAGAGAGTGCAGCCGGTGCCATGGGTATTGGGATTTTTGATTTTCTCACCGGGAAACCAAATGAGGCTGCCGTGGCTATAAAGCAGGTCATCGGCGGTGTCGGCCAGATGGCCGCCTTTGATGAGAATATTGCCTTCGTAATGTTGGGCAATGATCAATGCGGCTCGCTCCATGTCCGCTTTGCTGCGGATGATCATTTCGGCTAGGCATTCCGCCTCTGGGACATTAGGGGTGATCACATCTGCCAGAGGAAGCAGTTGCCGGGTTAAGGCATCCAGGGCATCATCATTCAGAAGCTTGCTGCCGCTGGTCGCGACCATCACGGGATCTACCACGATATTTTTGGCCTGATACTGCCTAAGCTTTGCCGCTATCACCTCAATGATCTGAGCGGAGGAAACCATGCCGACCTTAACGCTGTCGGGAAAAATATCCGTCATCACGGCGTCGATCTGCTGACCGACAAAATCCGTCGGCGTCTCAAAGACCCCGAAAACGCCGGTGGTGTTCTGTGCTGTTAAAGCAGTGATGGCAGTCATGGCATACAATTTATGAGCGGTGATGGTTTTGATATCCGCCTGGATGCCGGCGCCGCCGCTACAGTCGGAACCGGCAATGCTCAATACTTTTTTCATCCAATTTGCCTCGTTTCTTGCTTTCGGTATTTCATGATTACGAATGGTTTGCCGCGCTTCTCGCTCTAAGTCCTCTTTGCTGTTGAGTTTTGGCATGTTGGGTAGAGTATGGCGGCAAAGGGATTCTCTATAATAAATTTAACTGGCCTCTGTTTTAATCCTCTTGGATCAGCTCGGCAAAATCCATGATATAGCGGTCGCAGGTCTTTTTGATCTCCGCTGCTTCCCGCACTGCATAAGCATCAAAAACGCCCACGGTATAAAAACCCGCTTTTTTGGTGGTGCGGATGGCGTAGAGGGCGTCTTCAAATACGGTGATCTCTCCAGGGGACGCCTTCCATCTTTGAGCGGCGGCCAGAAAAATGGTTGGGTCATCCTTGCCCACGCCCAGCTCGTTACAGGTGAGGATAAATTCAAAGTAATCCAATGCCTTGAGCCGGTCCAGTGCTGCTACCACATGACCTTGTTCCGACGCGGTGGCGATGGCCATTCTGACGCGGCGCTTTTTCAAATGCTCTAAAAAAGCGGGAACGGTTGGCTTGAGCGGCACCTGGTAATAATATTGATCCCGTACCATCTGCAAGATGTCAGCCATGATAACCTGAACCGGCTCGGGCATGCCGAAACGGTTGATAAAATACTGAGCCGACTGTTCCAGACTCAAATCTCGCAATGCTTGGTTCAGTTCCGGCGGCGGGTTGATGCCTTTGCTTTTTAAGAAATTGGCGCCAATATTGTCCCAGATGGACATGGAATCCAGTAAGGTGCCGTCCAGATCGAAAATGGCATAGCGGTTCATGAGGTAATCATCTCCTTCGCCAAGCGTGCCAGCTGTCGGGTGGCCGCCGAGATATCGGGCTGGGCGAAGATGGCCGAGATCACGGCAACACCGGCGACGCCACTGCCTTTTAATTGCATCATATTGTTTTGATGGATGCCGCCGATGGCGATCACGGGAATGCGGACGCTCTGGCAGATCTCTTTTAAAACGGCAAAGGGAACGTCCACCGCGTCTTTTTTAGTATCGGTGCTGAAGACGGCGCCTACGCCCAGATAGTCGGCGCCGTCTTGTTCTGCTTGAATGGCCTGAGCCACCGTCTGGACGGATACGCCTAAGATTTTGTCCGGACCCATTAAGCTTCGTACTTCTGAGGCCGACCTGTCCTCCTGACCGATATGAATGCCGTGGGCGTCACAGGCCAAAGCTACCTCTACGGAATCGTTGATCAGGAAAGGAACTTGGTAACGGACGGTCAGCTTTTTGACCTTTTGAGCCTCCGCCAGGAATTCCTCATAGGGCAGCTCCTTTTCCCGGAGCTGCAAAAAAGTGGCCCCAGCTCGCAGCGTTTCTTCCAACTGATCTAAGAAAGAGTTGCCGCCCAGCCAACTCCTGTCGGTAACCACATAAAGGAGCAAGGCGGCGCTATCGAGTTTCAATTTTCATGCCTCCCTTGAGGGTAGGCCAATCCATTTTGCTCATAGCGTCAATGAGATAGGTGCGGAAGGAGGCGGTGCCGCCTTTGGTTTGCATGGTCTTTTCATAGGCGATTTCCCCGCAGAGTCCCATGGCGCAAAGGGCCGCGGCAGTGCTTTCTAAAACATTTTCGGGATTGGCGCCACAGTATGCGCCGATAACCGAAGTAAGCATGCAGCCGGAGCCGGTGATTTTCGACATCATGGCATGGCCGTTTTGGATGATATAAGCGCGACGGGCGTCAGCCACCAGGTCGATGGCACCGGTTATGGCAATGACCGCGCCGGTCTTTTGACTTAATTCTTGCATGAATGCGATGACCGCGTCAAGGGTTTTTTCCGTTACAGCGTCACCGGCAGCGGCATCTACGCCCCTGGTGCTGCCGCTGCCGGCATAGACGGTTTTGATCTCCGAGATATTGCCCCGAATCACGCTGAATTTGATTTTCTCCAGCAGCTTGAATATGGTATCGGTGCGCAGCGGCGAAGCGCCTGCTCCCACGGGGTCTAAAATAACCGGATGCCCCAGTGCGTTGGCTTTTTCGCCGGCGGCAAACATGGAACGGATGAGCTGTTCATTCAAGGTGCCGATATTGATCACCAGACTGTTACAGATAGCGGTGATATCCGCGACTTCCCTGATATCGTCCGCCATGGTGGGCGAACCGCCGCAGGCCAGGGTCATATTGGCACAGTCGTTGACCGTCACGTAATTTGTGATGTGGTGTACCAAAGGAGTAGTTGCCACGACATTCTTTAAGATCTTTTCGAACATGATTTGACTCCTCCATTAATAAAAGTAATGAAAATGCATACAAGGCTGACGCCGACCATCACCGGCAAGGTGATTCCCAAAATGAAATCGTAAGGCACCAGGAGCCGGTAAGCAACAAAACCCAAAAGCCAGATTAAGATGTTTTTCATGTTAAGAAGCTGGTGATCGTTGACGGATTTAATCTTCAAAATAAAATATTCCGTCAACAGAATGGCAAAGAGCGGTGCGAAAACGGAACCGATGAGATAAAGGAAATTTTCATACTGGCTCATGGGTACAAAGATGGCCAGCACCGCGCCTAAGCCGCAGACAATAAGAGCCGCGGCTTTTTCATTGATCTTTTTACTGAAATTGGCTGAGCTGACGCCCGCGGAATAGGCATCCAAAAAAGTGGTGGTAACAGTGGAGAACAGAACAATGAGAAAAGCCGCCAAGCCCAGACCGGAGGCTAGAAGAATGCTGGCAATGTCGGAAGTTCCTGCGTAGAGGGAAGCCCCCAAGCCGATGAGGAACATAAAGCTGCTGCCTAAGAAGTAGCCCAGTATACTACATATGGTACCGGTTCTTTCCTTCTTTAAATTCCTAGTGTAGTCCGCGATCAAGGGGAGCCAGGAAATGGACATGGCCACATTCAGTTCCACCGCCGTGCCAAAAGACATGGATTCCGTAAAAGAAGGCAGATTGGCACCGCTTTTACTGAAAACGGTGATGCCCAAGATGACGGTTAAAACAAACAGGGCGCTGACTGCCACCAGATTAACTTTGGCGAAGCTTTTGATGCCTAAAAGAATCCATAAAGCAATCAGAAGGGTGATGATGATGCACCACAAGGTTTCATTGGTAAAATGAAACAGACTACCGGAAACGGCGTTTAGGGCCTGTGCACCGTTTAAGATCATTACCGCGGTCCAGCCCAAAAGCTGGATGATATTCAAAGCGGCAAACAGGAAAGAGCCGTATTTGCCAAAAGAAATGCGGGTAGACTCAATGGCGGAAAGCTTGCTTTGCGCGCCGATGGTACCCGCCAAATAGAGGATGACGGCGCCGATGATATGTCCTGTAAGAATGGCGGCAAAGCCTTTGGCAAGCCCCAAGGGGACAAGCATGGCTCCGGTAAGAATTTCGGCGATGGAAACCGCCGCCCCGAACCAGAGGATAAACTGACTCAAGTTTGTTGTTTTGTTTTGCATAGTTTCTCCTTTACGTTGTGCTATAGTCTATCGATAGATATAAAATAAAAAATGAGATATCCCATTTCGGTATATCTCATTAATTAAAAATTAAAATTAATGTTACTCCCTACGTTGGTATTATCCAAATCAGGTTTAAGGGTTAAAGCTACAATCCGCCTACTCTCAGCCTGCCCATGCAAGCACCCCTGTTGTATGAAATTAAAAACATTATAATACAGCTAGGACGGGATGTCAACCACGGGGGGCACTGTTTTAGGTAAAGTTTTACCGTTTTGTGAATCGCCGCAGCATCAAACCGAAGAGAAAAAGCGGCTGAAAAGGGACAAAGACGGGTTTCCCTCATCCTTGTCCCTTCGGGTAGAGTAGCTGCATCTTATTTAAATTTAGGCTGCCGCGGTAACGGCAATCAGATCCTTGCGGCGGTAAATCCCTAAGAAAAGGCCCAGTAAAGCGCAATCCGTTACCATCATACTGCCGCCGTAGGAGATAAAGGGGAGGCTGATACCGGTGATGGGAAATAAGCCGACATTCATTAACAGGCTGAGGAGAAACTGCAAAGCAAAAAAAGTCATGATGCCTGTTGTTAATAATTGCGCGTAGCCGTCATGCAGACAGTAGCAGGCCCGAACCATTCGCCATAGCAAAAGCCCGATCACGGCGGCTAAAGCAACGGCAAAGAGCCAACCAAAAACCGCGATGATGTATGTGTAGACCAGCCCTGTATTGGCATCTGGTAAGACAAGATGCGCTATGCCGTCCTGGGCGGTAAAGAAGAGCGTGTCCTGTGGGACGCTGCCCAGTGCTTGCGCTTGACTGAGAATATGATGGATCTGCACACCCATATAACCGGTTCCCGCGGGGTCAGCAAAAGGATTTAAAAAAGCCATGAGACGCTGCCATAGAAAAGGGGCGCCGCTCATCATAAAGAAGACTGCCAGGAGAAAAACTCCGGCGACACTGCCACAGAGAAGCTTCTGATGCAGGCGGCCGTTTGCGCCGTATGACGGGTTTTTAAAAGCAACGGCTAGCATCGATAGACAAGAGAAGCCCATGAACATCCCGTTTATGAGGGAAGAAGCGGAAAGCAGCAGCGAAGCAAAAAGGGCCAAAGAACAGAGAAGAACAAAACTTGCATGACTACCCGGAACGATGTGAAAGACCAAACCAGTACGTACAGCCGTAGGGGAAGCCGTTCTCTTTTCGCCGTATCCATGCAAAACCACGCCGGCGAAGGCAATAAGGTAAAGGCAAAAAGCAACGGCCGTAATATCAACGCTGAAGAATGAAAAAGAGAACCATCTCCCTCTTTGGTTTAAGGAGAGGCCGAAGGTCTGTCCCAAAAACAGTAAAAGGGTCGCGAAAAGGTAAAGTGGTAAAGCTGCCTTCTCCAGCTTGTGGTAGTCGATAAAATAAAGCAGCGCTGCCAGACCGCCTCCCAGCAAGAGCGCGATGCCCTGTTTTAGAATCCGGTTGCCATAGACCGCACTGCCCGTTAACCCTTGATAGTGAATCAGTGTGAAGAAGCCGACGCCCACCAAAAGCAGGAGAAGAATCAAAATGCTCCATTCCGTTTTAGGTTTGTGGGCAAGGTGCAGTTTGTGGCCGACCTCTTTGGGATCGCCCATTGCTTTGATGGCGGCGCGGACGGCTTCTTCCTCGCTCATTCCTTCCGCCATAAAGCCATCCTGCAAATCGGCAATATGTCCCGTTATTTCCTGCCGGATAACGGCATGGGCTTTGCGGTAACGGATCTCCGTACATACTGCGTCCAAATATTGCTCAACAGAGGCATTCAAGAGAATCACCTCCAATCACCCGGTCAACGGCTTGGCTGAAAATACGCCATTCTGTTTCTTTTGCCGCCAGTAATTTTATGCCCACATCGGTAAGATGGTAGTATTTCCGTTTGCGGGACGCTGCCGTGTCTTCCCAATAGGAGGTGATCATGCCATCGTTTTCTAAAACGTGGAGCAGAGGATACAAAGTACCCTCCTTCAAATTGAAAATATCGTTGGAACGTTTGGAAAGCTCTTTGGTCATTTGATAACCATACATATCCTCACCGGAAAGCAGGGATAAAATCAAGATGGACGTACTGCCTTTGATCAATTCTTTGCTGACCACTGCTCAAACCTCCTCGCTAATCAATGCATCGTAATTCTATGTATAGAATAACAAGGTTTTAATATGCTGTCAAGAGGAAAACTAAAAAATGGTAATACATATTTTCGATAAAATCTTAACAGAATCTTAACATCAAAGGGATGAAACATAACAGCATCTTTACAAGCAAGATGATAAAATATTATGATGATATGATGAAATAAAAGGGTAATTGAGGGAACCCTAATCATGAGATCTTTGCTGCCAGAAGCGTTATCGGGTTATAGAAGGCAAATCGGCGTGGCTCCACCAAGTAAAAATTTTATTAGGCTGAAGTGAAAGGAGTAGTGCTTTATGCTGTTAAAAAAACAAAAAACCGTAATCATAGCGGGTTGCGGCCGATTGGGGGCTTCTTTGGCAGGTTCTCTTTCCGAGCAGGGCAACAATTTGATTGTCATTGATAAAGATAAGGATTCTTTTCGTCGGCTGCCTTTGAATTTCAGCGGTTTTGAGCTGGAAGGAGATGCCACGGATTATAATACTTTGCTTTCAGCCGGCATCAATCATACCGATATTTTGGTGGCGGCTACAGACGATGACAATGCCAACTGTATGATCGCTCAGATCGGCAGCAGGATCTGCGGCATTGACAAAGTTTTTACCAGACTGCATGATACCTCGAAAGAGAAGATCCTGGATGGTTATAATATCAAAGCGATTTATCCCGCCAAATTATCTGTTCAGGAATTTCAGCGCTTGAGTGGTATTCATCTGGAGGAGGAGGAATAAGACATGAAAATCGTCATTGCCGGAGGAAAAAACAAAGCCGACTTCCTCATTGGTTCCCTGTTGAAAAAAAAGCACCACCTGGTGGTCATCAACGATGACCCGGCTTATTGCAAACATTTAGCGGAAGCCCACAAGATACCAGTGATCAATGGGGACCCTGGTAAGCATTATGTTTTAGAGGACGCCGGTGTTTATGGTTATGATTTAATCATCGCCTTAAAACCCAGCGATGCGGATAATCTTGCTATTTGCCAGGCAGCCAAGCGGCTGTTTCATATCCGGCGCGATGTGGCCATTGTGGCTAACCCCATCAACGTGGATATTTTCAAAAAGTTGGGAGTCCATACGGCCATCAGCGCTACCTATATGGTAGCCAATGCCATTGAGCAGGCTTCTACCATCGAAAGCCTCATTAATAGCCTACCGGTGGAACAGGATAAAATTATTCTGACGGAGCTTCTGATTGATGTCAAGGCTCCGGTCTGCCATAAGCAACTGATGAACCTTGATCTTCCGGAGGATATTATTGTCGGCTGTGTTTTGCGGGGTGGCAATATTATTATTCCCAGCGGTAAAACGGAGCTTCTACCCCATGACAAGGTGATCATCCTGTCTGCGCCGGAAAAGCAAAATCAGGTAATCGCCGCCATCACAGGAGGCAAAAAGTGAAATGCTCGATAAGATAAATGAAACCGCCAGCCAATATCAGCTCATCTTTGGGTACCTGGGCGGGGTCACCATGTTAGTGGGCGGGATCGTTCTATTGCCCCTTTTGCTCTTGATTGCCTTCCCGGAAGAGATCGTTTATGCCCAATATTTTATCATTCCGGGCGTATCTGCAATTTTACTAGGTTATCTCTTGACCTTTTTCATCAAGGGCAAAGAAAAAGGCAACCTGCAGCAGAACCAGGATGCGGTGATCGTGGTATCGGCCTGGATCATCGCCGTATTCTTTTCCAGCCTGCCCTTTATCCTGACAGGCCAATACAGCTTTACCCAAGGGGTCTTTGAAGCTGCCAGCGGTTGGACCACCACCGGCTTTACCGTGATTGACGTTACGAAGACGCCTCATCTTTTTTTGATGTTTCGAAGCATTACGCACTTTTTTGGCGGCATCGGTCTGGTTTTGGTGATGTTATCTGTTTTATCCGACAACCTGGGTATGCGTTTGTATAATGCGGAAGGACATTCCGATAAATTGCTGCCCAATGTACTGAAATCCTCCAGAATGATTGTGGGGATTTATGCAGGATATATTCTTACGGGCACCGTATTATACATCATATTTGGCATGCCGTGGTTTGATGCTTTGAATCATTCCATTGCAGCTGTGGCTACCGGCGGGTTTTCCACTCAACCGGACAGCATCGGTCATTATCATAGCTTCCCCATTGAAATGGTTTCCATTTTATTGATGCTGTGGGGTAATACCAGCTTTCTTGCCCATTTGTATTTGCTCCGTGGTAAGGTGGCTAATTTTACCCGCTATTGTGAAGTGCAGTTTTTGCTCTTCCTCATTGTAACTTTTATTCCTGTGCTGGCGTTGGTTTTGTGGACCAATCATATTGGCTCGGCCTTTTCTGAGTCGCTGCGTATCGCCTTGTTCCAGGGCGTGTCAGCTTTTACCACCACCGGTTTTCAAACGGTATCTAGCATTAAAATTTTTCCTTCCGCCGCTCTTTTATTATTGATTATTTTAATGCTGATCGGCGGCGGTGCCGGCTCCACTTCCGGCGGCATTAAACAATACTGGGTCTATGTCATGCTGAAAAGTATTGTATGGATCATCCGGGATAAATTGTCCAACAAAAGAGTTGTCCGGGCTGACCGCATCAAGCGCCCCAATACAGATCAATATTTGACCCCCCGTGACAAATGGGATATCGGTGTTTTCGTTTTCTTATATCTGGTGGTATTCTTAATAGGCGCTATGATTTTGACCGGATTTGGTTATAGTGTCGGCGACGCCTTATTTGAATTTGCTTCTTCCCTAGGCGGCGTGGGGCTTTCGGTAGGTATTATGGGTGCGGCCGCCAGTCCCGGCATTTTATGGACGGGGATCATGGGAATGTTTATAGGACGTCTGGAGATTTATGTGGTGATTCTGGCAGCCATTCGGCTTTGCGCCGATGGCAAAAATGGTTTGGAGAAGGTTTGCAAAAAATAAATGGTAGTACCCAGATCATAAAAAATGTCGTGGTTTCTCATAGCGGCAGGCAAAGGATTTGATATCTTGGACAAAGGGAAAAAGCAGAATAAAACAGCGAGCTATCTTTTTAAGACCCTTCTCATTGTAGGGCTTGCGATTATTACCTCTCTGGCTTTAGGCGAGGCCGGCATCATGGAGAGCAATATCCTGATGGTATATCTCATTGGCGTTTTGATCGTTATCATTGAGACCGGAGGGTATTTTTGGGGTATTTTGGCCTCGGTGATCTGCGTTTTCAGTTTTAACTATTATTTTACGCAGCCGCTTTACAGCTTTGAGGTAAGCGATCCTAACTATATCCTGACCTTCTTCATCTTTTTCATTGTAGCGGTGATTGCCAGTACCATTTCTTCCAGGTTGAAAAAACAAGTGCGGATTTCCCGGCAGAAAGAAGCCCAGACCAGTCATCTTTATGAGATCAGCAGCGGCTACTTAAATATTTCCGGCGTGGACAACATTGTGGATTATGGCATTCAAAGCCTGGCGTTGGTGCAGGATAGGAAATGCCTCATCTATATCGCCCGGAATTTTGCGCAGTTAGAGGATGCTTATTACCGCCAGGAGGACTTTCCCGACCCGACTGTTATCGAAAATAAAGTGCCTGCCGAGTGGTGTTATGCCAATATGATGGTTTGCGGTTATGGTACCAGCTACTATCCTTCTTCCCCGTGGAAGTATTTCCCCATCATCAGCAATGGGCGGGCTCTTGGCGTCTTAGCCGTCTATTGTCAAAACGAGGATATTGAGTCGGAGGAAATGATCTTCGTTCATACGGTGATTTCCCAGATGGCCTTGGCACTGGAGCGAGAATCCCTTTATTCCCAGCAGGAAGAAGGCAAGATCGAAATCGAAAAGGAAAAGCTGCGCAATAATTTACTGCGGGCTATTTCCCACGACCTACGCACGCCGCTCACGGCTATTGCCGGGTCTGCCGGTTTCATCATCGACAGCTACGACAGCCTGGATAAGGAAACGGTCATCGGCCTTTTGACCGATATCGGGAAAGATGTGACCTGGCTCAACAATTTGGTGGAGAATCTTTTGCATATGACCCGTATTCAGGACGGCAGACTGATCATCGAAAAACGGAACGAAGTTGTTGATGATGTGGTTTCTGCGGCCGTTTCACGGATCAAACATTTGTCCAAACCGGACAAGCTGACCATCAAGATCCCGGATGAGGTTCTCTTGGTGCCTATGGACAGTGATCTGATTGTTCAGGTTTTGGTCAATTTGTTGGATAATGCCATTAAGCATACCCGGGAAGGGACAAGTATTGCTTTAAACGCTTACCGGCAAGAAAGCCATATTGTATTTGAGGTTTCCGACGACGGTGGCGGTATCAGAGAGGATATTTTGGATAAGGTTTTTGAGAGCTTTGTAGCGGCGCAGCGGGAAAAAACCGACGCTCATCGTGGTATCGGTCTTGGTTTGAGCATTTGCAAAGCCATCGTGGAAGCCCATGGCGGCACCATTGAGGCATTCAACAATGAAAAAGGTGGCGCTACCTTCCGCTTTACCCTTCCTCTCGCAAAGGAGGAAATAGAAGATGAATCCGCAATCCAAGATTTTGATCATTGAGGACGACAAAAATATTTTAAATTTCCTGTCGATTTCTTTAAAAACCAACGGTTATCAATATGAGACCGCTTGCAGCGGCGTGGCGGGAATTTCCGCTTTTCTCAATGAACAGCCGGATCTTGTTTTATTAGATCTTGGCTTGCCGGATATGGACGGGCTTGCCGTTTTGGCTCAGATCCGGCGGAGCTCGGAGGTGCCGATCCTTGTCGTGTCCGCACGGGGACAGGAAAAAGAAAAGGTGGAGGCCTTAGACGGCGGCGCCGACGATTATCTGACCAAGCCTTTTCATATCGGTGAGCTTCTGGCCAGAATTCGGGTAGCCTTGCGTAAAGCGCAACCCAAGATCGTTAAAAATGAGCTTTTTACTTTGGATACTCTTACCATTGATTTTACCAAGCGTAAAGTGTGGGTGGAAGGAAAAGAAGTTCATCTGACTCCTATGGAATATAAATTGTTGGCGCTTTTAGTACAATATTCCGGTCGGGTCCTGACCCATGGTTTCATCATCAAAGAAGTCTGGGGCTATCAGGAGGAAGCGGATTCCCAGTCTTTGCGTGTGTTTATGGCCAATATCCGCCGCAAGATCGAGAGGGACACGACCAATCCCCGCTTTATTCTGACGGAGATTGGCGTGGGCTATCGTTTTGTGGACGAATAGAATCCTTATCAAAATAAGGCAAGTTGAGCATCTGTGAAAAAGACAGATGCTTTTTTCTTAAGAAGAGAGTTATTAAAACAGTTATATCAAAAACTAGTAATTTTAAAATCAACAAATTGTGTGATTGCCGGAAGTCAGAAAATAATTTTGTTGATTGGAAATCAATCGGGGCTCTTATCTATTCTCGCTTTTTGGTAATGAATAAGGTAAAATAAAAAGAAAAGATAAAAGATCGAGAAGCCTAGGAATTAGTATGAAATGAAAGGCGGCAGGTGATGGCGGAAGCCGCCTGAGCATTGGAGGAAGGAGGCGCTTTCATGGTAAAAATCAAAAAAATAGCTGATATCGTAAACTTAGCCAATAAGATGGAGACCGTTCAAATTACCATCTGCGATCAGGATACGGTGTTAATTTGCAAGGCTGGCGATAATCTGTACCAGGTTCTTTCCCAATATGATCTAGTGGAAGGCCCTTGCGGCGGCATGGGTTGTTGCGGCAAGTGCAAAGTACGCATCCTGGGGGACATAGTGCAGCCTCTTAAGGATAGCGAAGCTACCTTTTTTACGAAGGAAGAGACGGAAGCGGGCTGGCGTTTGGCATGCCTTTATCAGGTGGAGCATGATATTATTGTGGAGTTGCCGGAAAAACAAGGCGTAGGCGCAATCGTCAGCAGCGGCTATCTGCCGCCATTTGACAAAGAATCTTTGATTTATAAACGGTTGGACGGGGAAGGCAATACTCTGGTCTGGGCAGGCAAGAGACTTTTGTCCATAGAAACAGGAGATACCGTCCACCGCTGTTATGGCATCGCCGTAGATATCGGTACCACCACGGTGGTAGCAACTTTGGTGGACTTATCTACAGGCGAGGAGATGACCAGCATGTCTTGTCTCAACGGACAAAAATCCTTCGGACAGGATGTCATCAGCCGCATCCATTATGTGATGAGCCATACCATGGGTACAGAGATTTTGCAAAAAACCATCCTGCTGGACTTGAAAAGGCTCTTTCAGGAGCTTTATCATGAATGCGGCGTCACGGGTCAAAATGTTTATGCAGTGACCGTGGCAGCAAACACTACCATGCTGCACTTTCTGGCGGGAATGGATGCCAGGGGATTAGGGGTCTCTCCTTATGAACCGGCCTTCCATGGCGCGCTGACTTTGCCGGGCACAAAGCTTGGGCTGCCTGTTTCTCCTGATTGTCAGGTCTATTGTTTGCCCATCGTATCCGCCTTTATCGGCGGCGATATTACTGCCGGGATCCTGGCTTGCGGTTTTTATAAGGATATGCGGAATATCCTTTTTATTGATATCGGAACCAATGGCGAGATGGTTTTATCCGTGAGAGGCCGGCTTTTGGCCTGCTCCTGCGCGGCGGGTCCTGCTTTGGAGGGCATGAATATCAGCTGCGGTACCAGAGCCGCCTTAGGCGCCGTGGAAGATGTGGCGATCACCGGGGGCGAGGTGGCTTATGAAACCATCGGCGGCGGTATCCCCCAGGGGATCTGTGGCAGTGGTTTGTTGTCGGCCATAGCGGAAATGCGCCGGGCCAACATTCTGCATGAAAGCGGCCGCTTACAAACGCATCCTTTGGTGGAAGTGGAAGAGGGCAAAAAACGCTTTCTCTTGGATCGAAAATATGGCATTTATCTCTCGCAGCAGGATATCCGCCAGGTGCAGCTGGCCAAAGGCGCCATCTTATCCGGTATTTACGCTTTGCTGGAAGGATCTGGTCTTAAAGCTGCAAATCTGGAGCGGGTCTTGGTGGCTGGCCAGTTCGGCGCCCATTTAAAAGCCTCCAGTCTGACAGGAGCCGGCTTGATCCCCAAGGAACTGGAAGAGCGTATCACTTATGTGGGTAATACTTCGAAATCTGGTGCTTACATGTGCCTGCTCTCCCCAAAGGAGCGGGAAAAAGCGGAAACCATTGCCCAAAGCACCCAATATGTGGAATTGGCGCAGTTGGAAGGGTATGAGGATCTATTCGTAAAATGCATGCGGTTTTAAAAGGCAAAACCAGGCAAAGCCAAACAAAATTGGGAGGTTGTGACGAACAACCGGGAATAGGTGATGATAATGACGGTTCAGGACTATCCGTGTCAGATACACCATAATGTTTTGAGTGACGAAATTTTAGAAAGGTGGGGCCACCTGCTGCCGGCTGCTTATGATTCGGCGGCGCCCATGGCGCTTCTGGCCGCGGCAATGGCGGACAGTACCGGCAGCCCTCTTTTAGCACTGCCTTTCGATTGCGTAGCGGAAGCGGAAGCCTTGGGCGCTCGCGTCACGGGCTATGAAGACCGCTATGGCTTGCGTGTTCAGGGACATATCTGCCATGATGTGGTAGAGCTTGCCGGGATTTCTTTTGACGGATTTTCCGAAAATGGCCGGATCAGGCAGATTTTATGTGCCATTGCCCAAGGGGCGGCCATGGGATACGTTCCCTGTCTCAACCTCTCAGGTTTTTTGAGTACAGCCGATCTTTTGGTTTCCATGGAAAAGGTTTTTCTCGCCTGGCGTTCGAAAAAACCAATCCTTGATAGCTTCTTTCAGCGTTACACAGGATTGCTCATAGAATATGCTTTTCTTGCACAGCAAAACGGTGCCAAAATCATTTCTTACAGCGATCCTTTGGCGGCGTCCGGCATTGTTGGCCCCCGTTTGGCGGCGGAGATTAGCCGCGATTTAGTGGTGCCTTTTTTGCGGCGGCTGCTTGAACTCCCCGGCGGGGGCATCATCCAATTATGTGGCAAGACCTCCTATGCGCTGGAAACGGCCCATTCCGACGGAATGGTAGACATGGTAGACATGGTAGATGTGAAAGACATCGTGGAGATAGAGGAGATCCCGCTAAAAAAGCCCATGGCTTATCAGGAAGCAGTCGCGGCTCTTGCCAAGCAAAGTACGGAGAAGATCATTCTGGGGCATAGCTGCCTCAATCATAACCGGATGACCGACAGGCTTTGGCGGTTGAACCTTTTGCATAATAATCAATCATTCAGATCATATCGGTAAGTGATTGCAGGATTTTGCAGAAACAACAGGTAAACAACAGGTAAACACCGGGTGAATGGCCGGTTTTTTGCTGGGGAACGCCTATTCACGTGGCATTTTTTGCCATGCGGCAGGCGTTTTTTATTGTGTGGCGTCCGCTTTCTCTGAAAACACTTTTTTAACCATCTTTTGGAAATTGATACCACACGGTATCATTTACTTTCTTTTTTATTGGCCCCGGATTATAATAATGGGTAGGCTCTTAGGATATCACTTTGATAGGGATTCACGCAGGCTATTCCCGTAAAAGTTTAAAAGCTTAACGAAGAAACTGTTTAAAAAATAACAGATGTCTATCTGATGCTGTCACGGCGCCACTTCCAGTCAAACCGCCGTTCCATATCCATATCTACAAAAGCGAAAAATATAAAAATATAACCTAAGAAATTAACAAGAACAATGGGGAAAGAAGATATCGGGATGATTGATAAACTTTTTTATAATGGGAAAATCTATACCATGGAAGCCGAAGGCAAAGCCTTTGGGGCCATGGGCATTCAGGACGGCAAAATCATCGGGTTGTATGATAAGAACCAGTTGCCCGAAGCGGCAGAGACCGTCGATCTGCAGGGCGGCTATGTGCTGCCAGGTTTTATTGACAGCCATTTGCATCTTTTGAACGCCATCAACGCTCATGGCGTCGCCATTAATATCAGCCATGTGGTAAACGACCGTTTGGAACCCCATGACTTGAAAGGTGTGGAAGCCATGATCCGAAAAGCGGCGGCGGACGCACAAGGCATTTTAGTGGCCAATAATTATATCATTGCATCGATAGAGGAGGCGCGGTTGCCTAACCGTTTTGAGTTGGATGCTTGGGCGCCGGGGCTGGATGTGGTGATCTACAGCATGGATTTGCATTCCGGTTCTTATTCCACCTCGGTTTTGCAAACCCTGGGGATTGATCCCGAAGATCATAACGGTATCTTGTGCGGAGCGGAATTCGAGTTCAATCAAGGCAAGGTTGCCGATTTTATTGCGGCGAAGCAGGAACCGTGCCACCAGGCCAAGGGCATCGCCGCTTTTGTCAACGAGGCGGCTGCCTGTGGCATCACCTGCTTGTGTGCTTTAGACGGCAATGGAGATTCCCCGGATGATCTGCCTACCAAAACCATGGTGGAATATGTCGGAAAGCTTCCCATCGGCGTTCGTCTTTTCGTACAGTACACCGATCCTCAAAAAGCTGCCTGTTACCTGCCTTATATGGCGCAAAAAAGATTGGGCGGCTGCGGTTGTTGGGAGATGGACGGCTCCATTGGCTCCCGCTCCGCTTCTTTTAAGGTTCCTTACCGTCATGAGCCTGCCAATTTCGGTCACCGTTATTATTCCTATGAGGACTGCCGTAAAATGGTACGCGCGGGACTTGACGCTGGTTATCAAATAACGGTTCATGCCATCGGCACCGAAGCCATCGAAGAGATCCTTCAGGTATTTGAAGAATTATTGCCGGCAGGCGGCGACGGCAGACGGCATCGGATCGATCATTTCGAATTTCCCACTGCGGATCAGGTGAAGCGGGCGGCGGCTTTGAATCTCCTGGTAACGGTGCAGCCCGGTTATACCTGGTTTGACAGCCATTACCAAAAGAGCTATGAAAAATTTCTGGAACCGGAAATCATCGCCAGGCAGGTGCCTTTGGCCACGCTTTTTAACGCTGGCATCGTGGTTTGCGGCGGTTCCGATTGTCCGGTGCAGGAAATCAATCCCTTTTTGCAGATCCAGGGTATGGTAGAATTTCCCATCCCAGAGCAAAGCCTTTCCATGTACCAGGCACTTTGCACTTATACAAAAAACGGCGCGTATGCTCTGCATGAGGAAAATGTCCGGGGCACTCTGGCCCCGGGGAAAACGGCGGATTTTATGATCCTGGCGGAGGATCCTTTCACTTGTCCTAAGGACCGTGTTTATGAGCTGAAACCAAAGGTCACGTATCTTGCGGGAGAGGCCTTCGTGCCAATGGAGGGCACGGTAGCCGAATTGTCGCGGCTTTTGGCCGCGGAAACTGGGGCCAAGCTATAAATTTTTTGCGGTAGCAGGAAAATGCCTTGCGGCGTATAATATACATAGGGTTGTGCCTAACATAGTAGGTAACTAGGAATTGAAGGACAGGTGTGAAATGGGACATTATTGCAAGCATATCTTAGAAGCTTTGGGAAATACTCCTCTGGTGCGGCTGAACCGGTTAGTGCCGGAAGGCGGCGGAGAGGTTTTGGTAAAATGTGAAAACTTAAACTTAGGCGGCAGCATCAAGACCCGGACGGCCTATGGTCTTATTCGGGGAGCCTTAAAAGACGGGCGTTTGCAAAAAGATAGCGTCCTGGTGGAAGCCACCAGCGGCAATCAAGGGATTGCCATTGCGCAGATCGCCGCCATTATGGGATATCAGGCTAAGATTTTCATGCCGGAGAGCATGAGCGAGGAAAGAAGAAAATTGGTAGTAGGATATGGCGCTGAGGTGGTATTGACGCCGGTGGGTTCCAATATTACCGAAACCTTCACCAACTGCATCCAGGCGGCGGAAAAGCTGGCTGCGGCAGATCCGAGAGTGCTTTTACTGAAACAGTTTGAAAACCAGGATAATCCTAAAATCCATTATGAAACCACTGGGGCGGAAATCGTGGAACAAGCCGGCGGAACGGTGGATGCTTTTGTAGCCGCCCCCGGCACCGGCGGTTCTTTTACGGGAACCGTGCGGCGCTTGAAAGAAGCCTGGCCCCAAATGAGGGCTTATGCCGTGGAACCGGCGGAAGCGGCAATTTTGTCCGGAGGAGCCATCGGAAGCCACCGGCAGCAGGGCATCGGGGACGGTTTTGTTCCCGTGAATCTGGATACTTCTTTGATTGACGGACTCATTACCGTGGGGGATGAAGACGCCATGGCAACAGCACGGCGCTTGGCACGGGAAGAAGGGCTAATGGTTGGCATCTCCAGCGGTTCCAATGTATGGGCTGCCATTAGGCTGGCTTGTGAACTGGGGCCCTTAAGCCGTGTCGTTACGCTTTTACCGGATACGGCGGAACGCTATTTTACCACGGATTTATTTGAATAACTCATTTCATATAAACTAAAAAATTTATTGACAGGCCGGCGTTTGATCAAACACCGGCCTGTTTTGTTTGCTTGAGACGGTTTTGCCCATAGGTTGTAAAGAATCGCAATCATTTTTCAAACAGACGGTTATAGGTTTGCCGTTAATGAGCATGCTCGTACACTGTAACGCCGAATCCTTGTGTCATCGGCGGTCTGTTTTGCGTAATACTGCGTTGTCGTTAATTGAGAATAAATAAAGTACTTCTCTATCCTTCGCCTTGTTCTGTACAAAACATCCTCGCCGCTATATCGCAATTTTAGATGATGCAGTGTACTAGACACTTACATTTCATGGTCAGTTAGAGACGTCCTTCACGCATTCCTATTTTGTCCCGGAGCAGGCTTCACAGAAAATACATTAAAAAATTCTTGTATTGCAAAGATTTGGTGATATAATTAAGTTTGTGAATAATTAAAAATCTGAATTAAAGGAGAATGCTCAATGCCGGAAGGTATGGAAAATTTGAAAACGGAAAAAACAGTAAAAACGGAAAAGGACGAAAGGCTGACTGCGATGATCCACTTGATCCACCGTTTTTTACATTATTATCGGCCTTCTTGTCCTGGGTTTCCATTAAAGCCCCCTGAGATCGGCGTCATGATTCATGTGGGTCATTTCAAGCGGAAACATGGGAAGTGGCCCAGCCCATCGGTGATCAGCCAAGAAATGTTGATTTCGCGGCCCGCCGTCACGGCAATCCTGAATAGCTTGGAAAAACAAGGCTATGTCCGCCGTGTCATTTCTCCCGCTGACCGCCGCCGCTTTACGGTGGAATTGACTCCCCTGGGGCAGCAGATGACGCGGGATGCCTTTGGACAGTTTTGCCGGACCACCGCGACGGTCATGGAGGTGCTGGGAGAAGAGGACAGCCGCAAATTCCAGGAATTGCTGGAAAAAGTGACTGCAGCAATGGAGCACGAGAAAGGAGTCAAAGGATAGCGTGAGGAAACTCTTAAAATATTTGAAACCCTATGGAGGGATCATCGTTCTGATTGTCGTTTTGGTATTTTGTCAGGCGATGGTGGATTTAACTTTACCCGATTACATGTCTGACATTGTGGACACCGGTATTGTACAGGGCAATACCACTTATATCCTACAAGTTGGCGTAAAAATGATTTTGATTACCATGGCCGGAGCATTGGCAGCCGTGGGAGTCAGTTTGTTTGCCTCCCGGGTGGCGGCAGGTTTTAGCCGGGATCTGCGGGATATGGTGTTTACCAAGGTGGAAAGCTTTTCCTTGCGGGAATTTGATCAGTTCTCCGTGGCCTCGCTGATTACTCGCACCACCAATGATGTCCAGCAGATTCAGATGGTGATGGTGATGCTGCTCAGGATCGTTTTGATGGCGCCTATTCTCGGTGTTGGTGCTGTTTTGAAAATAGTGCAGACTCAGCCTTCCATGACCTGGGTTCTGGCGGTGGCGATACCATTTCTCGTTGCGGTTATTGCCTGCCTCGCAATTTTCACCATGCCCAAATTTAAGATTTTACAGCGTTTGGTAGACAAATTAAACCTGGTAAGCCGGGAAAACCTGTCGGGACTGCGGGTAATCAGAGCCTTCAATACTCAAAATTATCAGGAAGAGAAATTTGATGGGGTCAACCGGGAACTGACCAGAGTCAATATCTTCCTCAACCGGATGATGTTTTCCATGCAGCCCGCGGTTATGCTGATCTTTAACCTCACCATGGTGGCGGTGGTATGGGTGGGCGCCGGAGAAATTGCTGCGGGGACTCTGAAAGTTGGCAATATGATGGCCTTTATCCAATATGCTATGCAGATCATGATGTCTTTTCTCTTGGTTGCCATGGTCTTTATCATGCTGCCCCGGGCCTCGGTTTCCGCCGTCCGGATCAGCCAGGTATTGGAATGTAAAAATACTGTTTCCGATCCCCAAGCTCCCCAGGCGCCCCGGCAGGATATGGCGGGGCAGGTGGAGTTTCGTTCGGTGTATTTTGCCTATCCCGATGCCGAAGCGCCGGTGCTGAAAAATATTTCTTTTATCGCCCGTCCAGGGGAGACCACCGCCATTATCGGCGGGACGGGAAGCGGCAAGAGCACCGTGGTCAACCTGATCCCCCGCTTTTTTGATGTGACGGGGGGGTGTCTTTTGGTAGACGGCGTGAACGTGCGGGAAATGACGCAAAAAACGCTGCGGCGGAAGATCGGCTATGTACCACAAAAAGCCATGCTGTTTTCCGGTACCATACAGGAAAATCTTGCCTACGGAGCGCCGGAAGCAGCCGATGAAGAGCTGCGGCGGGTAGCCGCCATTGCGCAGGCAGCCGATTTTATCGATGAAAGAGACGAAGGGCTGGCTTCCCGCATCTCGCAGGATGCTACCAATATTTCAGGCGGCCAGAAACAGCGGCTTTCCATTGCTCGGGCACTGGCCAAAAAGCCGGAGATACTGATTTTTGACGATAGCTTCTCCGCTTTGGATTTTAAAACCGAGAGTGCTTTGCGCCAGGCTTTGAAAAAAGAAGTGACCGCCACCATTCTAATTGTGGCTCAGCGGATCAGCACCATTATGGATGCGGATCGCATTGTGGTATTGGAAAACGGCGAGATCGCGGGAATCGGTACGCACCGGCAGTTGATGGACAACTGCGAGGTCTACCGGGAGATCGCTTACTCTCAGCTTTCTCAGGAGGAACTGGCATGAGCAATGAAACAAGACGGCACGACGTACCGCGCATAGGCGGCGGCCACGGCATGATGCCGGCGGAAAAGCCGAAAGATTTTAAAGGCACCATGAAGCAATTGGCTTCCTATGCCAAGCCCTACCGCTGGGTCATCCTGATGGTGGTCATCTTTGCCTTACTCAGCACGGTTTTCAATATCGTGGGGCCCATGCTTTTGGGTAATATCACCACGGAACTTTTCCGGGGCATGCTGGACGCGAAAAGCGGTATTAATTTTACCCTGATTAGTAAGATTGTTTTAATCTTGGTGGCGTTATATGCTGCCAGTTCCCTATTTTCCTTTTTGCAGAATTATTTTATGTCCGGAGTGACCCAGAAAATTACGTATCAGCTGCGGCGGCAGATTTCCCTGAAGATCAACCGCATCCCTCTGCGTTACTATGACAGCACCAGCCACGGCGACATTTTGAGCCGTATCACCAATGATGTGGACACCATCGGCTCCACCCTGCAACAAGGGCTGTTGCAGATGATTACCAGTATCACCATGGTTGTCGGGGTCTTTTTTATGATGCTCTTTATTAGTCCCTTGATGACCTTAGTCGCCGTTTTGATTCTGCCCATCACCTTTCTTTCCATCAGGACGGTGATGAAGAAATCACAGACCTTCTTCCGGCGGCAGCAAAAGGCTTTGGGTTCTTTGAACGGCCATGTGGAGGAAATGTATGCCGGGCACAGCGTGATGAAAGCCTTTAACGGCGAAGAGCGCTCCATCGATACGTTTCGTGGGGAAAATAAAAAACTGTACCAGGCAGCCTGGAAGGCGCAGTTTCTTTCCGGCATGATGATGCCCATTGTGGGTATTGTTTCCAATATCGGTTATGTGGCGGTTTGTGTACTGGGGGGCTTTTTGGCTATTCAAGGTTCCATCCAGGTGGGGAGTATACAGGCGTTCATACAATATGTCCGTCAGTTTACCCAGCCCATTTCTCAGTTGGCGCAGATCTTTAATATGCTGCAGTCCACCATGGCGGCGGCGGAACGGGTCTTTGAATTCTTGGGGGAAGCCGAAGAAGTTCCGGAGAACATGGTTCCCCTGAAACCGCAAGATGTGTCCGGCAGTGTGGATTTTGACCATGTAACTTTTGGGTATCGTGAGGATCAGGAAATCATTCGGGATTTCAGCGTCCATGTGGAGCCTGGACAGCGCATCGCCATTGTAGGTCCCACCGGCGCCGGCAAAACCACTCTGATCAATCTTTTGATGCGCTTTTATGATGTGAATCAAGGCGCTATTTTGGTTGACGGCGTGGATGTGCGGGAGATGCGCCGTCATGACCTGCGTCAATTTTTCGGGATGGTTTTGCAGGATGCCTGGCTCTTTCAGGGCACGATCAAGGAAAACATTGCCTATGGGAAACCGGATGCCACGGACGAAGAGATCATACGGGCGGCCTCGGCGGCCTCGGCCCATCACTTTATCCAGACGCTGCCCGATGGTTATCATATGGTCATCAACGAAGACGCCAGCAATATTTCCCAGGGGCAGCGCCAATTAATCACTATAGCCCGCGCTATTTTAGCGGATGCGCCAATTCTGATCCTGGATGAAGCCACCAGCGCGGTAGATACCCGGACGGAAGTTTTGATCCAGAGAGCCATGAGCAGCTTAATGGAGGGACGTACCAGTTTTATTATTGCGCACCGGCTTTCCACCATCCGGGATGCCGATCTGATCTTGGTTTTGGTCCAGGGTAACGTGGTGGAACAAGGCACGCATCAGGAGCTGTTGGCGCGCGGTGGATTTTATGCCAAGCTTTATCAAAGTCAGTTTGAAAGAGAAGCTGTATAAAAAACATTAAATTTTGCATAAAAGATTTTTGGGAAAGGTGTTTACAAACGGCGATTTTTGAATTACTATAGATGAAATAGTAATTTTGCATACAAAATGTTTATGATGGGGGAATGTTTGAATGATCTCAAAATGTATGGTGCTCGATACTGCAATCACAAACCCTTATCACAACCTGGCTTTGGAGGAATATTTGCTGGAGCGGGTAGAGCCGGGCAGCTGCCTTTTATATCTGTGGCAGAACCGGCATACCGTGGTCATCGGTAAAAACCAAAATGCTTGGAAAGAGTGTCAGGTGGGGCTTTTGGAAGCGGAACAGGGTTTTTTGGCCCGGCGTCTTTCCGGTGGCGGCGCCGTCTATCACGATATGGGCAATTTGTGCTTTACTTTTGTCATGTCCGAAAGAGACTATGATTTGAACCGTCAGACCAAGGTCATTTTAGATGCCGTACGGATGCTGGGCATCGAGGCGGAACAGACCGGACGGAACGATATCACCGTAGACGGGAAAAAGTTTTCCGGCAATGCTTTTTATCATGGCAGCGGCATGGCATACCATCACGGCACCATTTTGGTGCATGCCGATATGACGAAAATACCGCGTTACCTTTCGGTAGATCCCGGCAAGATCAAGGCAAAAGGAGTGGATTCCGTGCGCTCCCGGGTCACTAATCTGGCAGATTACTGCCCCGATTTATCCATCGATTGGATGAAGGAGGAGCTGATCGCCAGCTTTTCCGCAATTTATGGCCAAGGCAGTTTTGAAACGTGGCATGAATCCGACCTGAATCAAGAGAGGATTGCCAGGCTGACGGAAAAATACGCTTCCCGCGATTTTCGGCTAGGCATTAACCAGGCGTTTCAGGTTGAAATTGGGCGCCGCTTCAATTGGGGGGATATCCAGATCCGTCTGCAAACGGCAGAAGGGAAAGTGGTCTTTGCCCAGGTAAATTCCGACGCTATGGACGTGCGGTTTATCGAGAATATAGCGGCATCCTTAAACGGCGTGGCTTTGCGGCCCAAGGCATTTCAGAATGTCTTGGAACCCTTGGCGGCCCGGCAAGAATGGATGCCCTGGGTTCGTGATATTCAGGGGCTGTTGCATGAGGAAGGCTTTTAACACAGTAGCTTGCATCAAGGGCAGATACAACCGGGCTTGTTGTTCATGAATCTTTAATAAAAATTGAGAGCAAAGCCAATCGGGTCAGGTTGACCGGGATGGTTAAGGAGGGTTATCAAATGACGGAAAAATATGACATCATTGTGATTGGCGCAGGTCCCGGCGGTTACCCCGCCGCCATTAAGGCTGCCAAAGCAGGAATGAAAACAGCGATTGTGGAAAACCGTCAGGTGGGCGGCACTTGCTTAAACCGCGGCTGCATTCCCACCAAGCTCTTGCTGCACAGCGCTATTTTATTGGATAAGACCAAGGATTTTGCGGAGATCGGCATTGAATCGCCGCCGGCGGCCCTGCATATCGATAAAGTATATCAACACAAAGAAGCTGTGGTGGATAAGCTGAGGGGCGGCGTGGAACAGCTTTTGAAAGCTAACGGCATCACCCGTTATAACGGCACCGGCAGTCTGGCCGGCAACGGTATGGTTCGGATTAACCATGAGGAAGGCGTTACGGAAATAGAGGGTGAGCACATTGTGATCGCTACCGGTTCGATCCCTTCTGTACCTCCTATTGAAGGTATCAGGATGCCGGGCGTTTATACCAGTGATGAGATGTTGGCCGGTTTGACAGAGGTTCCCCAGCGCCTGGCTATTATCGGCGGCGGCGTTATCGGTGTGGAATTTGCCACGGCTTTTGCCGCTTTCGGCAGCAAGATCACGATCATTGAAGCCATGGACAGAATCCTGCCCACCGTAGATCGGGAGATCGCTCTCCAATTGGCTTCAACCTTGAAGAAAAAAGGCATGGATATCTTTACCGGCGCCATGGTGGAAAAGATCAGCTCTGTGCCGGGTGGCATCCAATGCGACTTTAAACAAAAAGAAGAGCTGAAGAGCGTAGAAGCCGATCTTGTACTGGTGAGCATCGGCCGGCGTGCCAATACCCAGGGCCTGGGGCTGGAAGAAGCAGGGGTTGCCACCAACCGCGGCATGGTTTTAGTGGACGAAAATTTCCGTACCAATGTGCCGGGAATTTACGCCATTGGCGATGTCATTCCCGGAATTCAGCTAGCTCATGTTGCTACCGCCGAGGGTACCGCTTTGATAGAGATGCTTGCCAAAGGAGAAAGTCATGTCAATTTAGCCGTAGTCCCTAGTTGTATTTATACGGATCCTGAGATCGCCACGGTTGGCTTCAGTGCCGATGAGGCGGAAAAAGCGGGATACAAGATAAAAACCGGAAAATTCCCCATGGCAGCCAATGGTAAAACCATGATCGAAGGTCAAGACAGAGGCTTTGTCAAGCTGGTGGTGGATGATGAGACCGAAAAAGTGCTGGGCGCCCAATTATTCTGCCAGCGTGCCACCGATATCATTGGGGAACTGGCGTTGGCTGTTGCCAAAGGCTTGACCCGGGCGGATATCGCTCATGTCATTCATCCCCATCCCACTTTCTGCGAAGCCGTTTTGGAAACAGCTGAAGATGTGGTGGGCGAGGCCATACACGTAGCGCCCCGCCGCCGCTAATGCCTTTCTTGTTTTTAAAAAAATTCTAGAATTTTTTTAAATTTTAGGGTTGACAGGTGGCATAGAGTTAGTTAAAATATGCGTATACAATATTCCAATTGAACGATGTGGGAGAGGCTGTCATCATAAGACAGCGCCGAAGGGGACAAAGCGTAAAAGCTCTCAGGCAAAAGGAACACATCGCGATGGAGCTCTGATATCTGCTGATAGCTAAGAGACGCATGAAGGTATGCGTCTCTTTTTATTAGCTTTTGTGTATATTTGTGAAAAAAACTTAATAAATATGAAATATTAGAAAAGTTTGACACTTTATATATTGACAATTCTTAGGATAACACTTATAATTAAACAACAAATGGGAAATCTTATATTTCGAATGATGGATGCGGGAGAGGCTGTCATCATAAGACAGCGCCGAAGGGGACGAAGCGTAAAAGCTCTCAGGCAAAAGGAACGTGTCCGGACGAGGCTCTGATATCTATGTTAAGTAGATTGGAGAGACGCATTCATAAGGATGCGTCTCTCTTTGTTTTAGTTGATTGATTTCTAAGGAGGGCGAAAGATGATGGAAAAGAAAACACCGCTTTACGATTGCCATGTGGCTGCCGGAGGAAAGATGGTTCCTTTTGCCGGCTATTTGATGCCGATACAGTATGGCATGGGGATCATTGCCGAGCATAATGCCGTAAGGAACAAAGCAGGCCTTTTTGACGTTTCTCATATGGGAGAGCTGGAACTGACCGGCCCGGATGCCTTGGCCAACGCCAATCATTTGGTCACCAATGACTGTTCTCAATTGGCGACGGGGCAAGTATGCTACAGTCCTTACTGCAATGACAAAGGCGGGTTTATTGATGACCTGCTGGTTTACAAAAAAAGTGAGGATTGTTATCTTCTGGTTGTAAATGCTTCCAACCGTGATAAAGACTATGCATGGGCAAAAGATCATGTTTTCGGCGACGTTGTATTGACAGACGTTTCGGATGCTACCGCTCAGCTGGCTCTGCAAGGGCCTCTGGCCGAGAAAATCCTGGCTAAAATCACTCCTCAGGAAGGGATTCCTGAAAAATATTATACCTTTATCGATCATGTAATGGTGAACGGCGTACCTTGCTTGGTCTCTAGAACAGGCTATACCGGGGAAGACGGCTTTGAAATCTATTGCAAAACTGCCGATGCGGCAGGTCTCTGGAACAAACTTCTGGAAGTGGGAAAAGAGGACGGTCTTATTCCCGCCGGCTTGGGCGCCAGAGACACCCTGCGGCTGGAAGCCGGGATGCCTCTTTACGGGCATGAAATGGACGACGATATTTTGCCCAAGGAAGTCGGCTTGTCTATGTTTGTGAAAATGGACAAAGCGGATTTCATCGGTAAAGCGGCCATAGAAGCCGCCACACCCCGTTACCGCCGGATCGGCTTGAAATTGCTTGACCGTGGCATTAGCCGTGACGGTGATAAGGTTTTCTTAAGGGAAGAAGAAATCGGTTTTGTAACCTCAGGCACCATGTCTCCTACCTTTGGTTATGCCATTGCCATGGCGCGGGTTGCCGTAGGCAAGGTAGAAAAAGGCGATACGATAGAGGTGGAAGTGCGTGGACGCAAATTAAAAGCCGAAGTCATTCCGGTGATGTTCTATAAAAGACAGAAATAGGGTTTTCCACAGTACTTTGTGTTTTACTACAAAAAATAAAATAATTAGGAGGATGAATGAAATGAGTTTACCGCAAGATTTGATGTATACCAAAGATCATGAGTGGGTTAAAATTGACGGAGACACTGCTATCATAGGCATTACCGATTATGCGCAAAAATCTATGGGAGACATCGTTTTTATTAATCTGCCTCAGGAAGGCGATGCTTTTGGCGTTGGCGATTCCCTCTGCGACGTGGAATCCGTGAAGGCGGTTTCCGATGTATTCAGCCCCATCGGCGGTACGGTTCTCGAAATCAACGAATCTTTATTGGATAATCCCGAAAAGATCAACCAGGACCCTTATGCGGCTTGGTTTGTGAAATTAAGCGGCATTAGCGGTACCGAAGAGTTGATTTCTCCTGCCGACTATGAGGCCCTGTTAGGGGAGGAATAGTCATGACCTCCTATGTACCCAATACTCCGGTGGAAAGACAGGAAATGCTGGCCGGCATGGGCAAGCAGCATATTGAAGATCTCTTCCAGGCAATTCCCCAAGAGGTGCGGCTGACAGAGCTCTTAAACATCCCGAAAGGCGAATCGGAAATGCAGGTGGCTGCTACCCTTCAGGAAATGGCTGACCTCAATACTCAGTTTAAGATTATCTTTCGTGGCGCCGGCGCCTACAGTCACTTTATTCCCGCCGTTGTAAAAAATATTGCCAACCGAAATGAATTCGTAACGGCGTATACGCCGTATCAGGCTGAAATCAGCCAAGGAATATTGCAGGCCTTTTTTGAGTATCAAACCATGATTTGCCAGATTACCGGTCTGGCTGTTTCCAATGCTTCCCTCTATGATGGGGCCACCGCTATGGCGGAGGCCATGTCCATGTGCAAAGAACGGAAACGTAATAAAATGCTGGTTTCTTCCACTACCCAACCGGATGTTTTGCAAGTCGCCGCCACCTATGCGTCTGCTTTGGATATTGACTTGGTGTTGGTTCCCGCAGTTAACGGTCATACAGACCTGGATGCGCTCAAGACGATGTTAGATGCCACAGTTGCCGGAGTCTATGTGCAGCAGCCCAATTATTACGGTGTGCTGGAAGACGCCAAGACCGTGGGCGAGATGGCGCATGCTGCCGGAGCACGCTTTGTCATGGGTGTGAATCCCATTGCCGCCGCTATTCTGCAAACAGCGGGAGAAGCCGGCGCCGATATCGCCGTTGGCGAAGGCCAGCCTTTAGGGTTGCCTCTTTCCTTCGGCGGCCCTTACATTGGCTTTATTGCCTGTACCGAAGCATTGGTACGCCGGATGCCCGGCCGTATTGTCGGGGAAACGGTGGATGTTGACGGCAACCGCGCCTATGTTCTGACCTTGCAGGCCAGAGAACAGCATATCCGCCGGGAAAAAGCCTCCTCCAGTATTTGCTCCAATGAAGCGTTGTGCGCTTTGACCGTTGCCGCCTACATGGCTGCTATGGGGCCTTGCGGCATGCAGGATGCTGCCACGCTCTGCCTGAATAAAGCACACTATGCGGCGGAAAAGATCACCGCATTGCCCGGATTCCAATTAAAATACAACAATTCCTTCTTCCACGAATTTGTTACCACCTGCCCGGTTCCCACCGAAAAGGTTGATAAATTCTTGGCCAGCAAGGGAATCTTAGGCGGGTTGCCTTTAAATGATAATGAGATCCTTTGGTGCGTCACCGAAGTAAACAGCAAAGAAGATATTGATTTATTGGTGGAACTTTTACAGGAGGTGACGGCATAATGCAAGCTCCCATGAAATTGCTTTTTGAAAAAAGCAAACCGGGTCATCGTGCGGTCAGCCTGCCCGCCGGTCGCGTTCCCGAAGTAGAATTGCCCAAAGAGTTGCAACGGCAAACCAAGCTGAATCTGCCGGAATTGGCCGAAGTCGACCTGATGCGCCATTATGTGGCTTTGAGTCGTCAGGCTTTTGGGGTAGATAACGGATTTTACCCCTTAGGATCCTGCACCATGAAATATAACCCGAAGATTAATGAAGATATGGCCGCCCTGCCCGGTTTTACCCAAATCCACCCCTTGCAGTCCGAAAGCTCCGTGCAGGGATGTTTGGCGGCTATGTCCCTGCTCCAGGAAACCCTTTGTGAAGTTACCGGCATGGATACTGTTACCCTGGCGCCGGCCGCCGGTTCCCACGGCGAATGGACCGGGCTGCAATTGATCAAAGCTTATCATAAATCCAAAGGCGAAACCCAGCGGACGAAGATCATTGTTCCCGATTCCGCCCATGGTACCAATCCCGCCAATGCCGCCGTTAATGGATTTTCCGTTATCAATATTCCTTCCACTAAGGAAGGTTTGGTGGATATGGAAGCCCTGCAAGCCGCTGTAGGACCGGATACCGCTGCGTTGATGCTGACCAATCCCAATACAGTGGGTATTTTTGACCGGAATATTTTAAAGATACAGGCGATTGTCCATGATGCCGGCGGCCTGCTTTACTATGACGGCGCCAACTTAAACGCGATTATGGGTATGGTTCGTCCTGGCGATATGGGTTTTGACGTTATCCACCTGAATCTGCATAAAACTTTTGCTACGCCTCATGGCGGCGGCGGACCCGGCAGCGGCCCGGTAGGTTGCAAAGACTTCTTGGCGCCCTTCCTGCCTAAACCTGTGGTGGAAAAGGTAGACGGCGCTTATCGCTTCAACAATGATTGGCCTCAAAGCATTGGCCGTGTCAAGGCTTTTTACGGCAACTTTCTGGTTTGCATCAAAGCGCTGGCTTATATTTTGTCTTTGGGTTGCGACGGCTTGCGGGAAGCTTCCCAAAATGCGGTGCTCAATGCCAACTATATGCGGGAAGCTTTGGCTCAGACTTACGACATTCCTCAAGCGGGCCCCTGCATGCACGAATTTGTCATGTCTCTGCAGAGTTTAAAAGAAGAGACTGGCGTATCGGCTATGGATGTGGCCAAAGCGCTCTTGGATTTCGGGATTCATCCGCCTACGATGTACTTTCCCTTGATCATTCATGAAGCGTTGATGATTGAGCCTACGGAAACGGAAACCAAGGAAACCTTGGACGAAGCCATCGACATCTTCCTGAAGATATACCAAATGGCCAAAGAAAATCCCGAAGCGCTGCATCAAGCGCCTACCACTACCTATGTGCGGCGGATGGACGATGTGCAGGCGGCCAGAAATCCCAAATTGGCCTATGAATTTGAATAGATCGCTCTGAGAACCGATTGCTCAAAAATGAATTTTTATTATAATTAAAAGGTAGTTTTAAGCAGCTTCCGTTATTAGCGGAAGCTGTTTTCTTTCTCGTTAATACAAAATTGAAATTAAAGACATCCGCAAATAACCTTTACAAAGGCAAAAAAACTGTTTATTATTTTATGGAATCAGTGTATAATAATATGAGATTTGAGAGAGGAGGAGCGTTATGGAAGCTGTGTGGGCAAAAATCGTCTATAATACGATGATAACGGAAGGTTTTTATAATATGGAACTTGATTGTCCCGCCGTTGCCGCATTGGCAAAGCCGGGGCAATTTATTATGTTAAGGCCCTCTGAGGGAATGGATCCGCTTTTGGGAAGGCCCTTCGGATTTGAAGCGATCATGTCCAAGGAGGGCCGTTTTTGTATCATTTATAAGGTGGTAGGGAAAACAACTGCGCTGATGTCTGCTCTCTTGCCCGGCGTCAAGGTCTCCGTCTTGGGGCCCTTGGGCAATGGGTTCACCATCCCGGAGGACACAAAAAGTGTTTTGATCGCATCGGGCGGTGTGGGTATCGCACCCCTTTTGCCTTTGGCCAGAGCCCTTCTGAAGAAAGGTATCAAGCTAAAATTTCTTTTGGGCGCCACCGTGGGCAGGACGCTTTTGGCGTATCAGGAATTAATGGATTTGGGTGCGGACGTCATGATCGTTTCGGTAGATGGTACTCGGGGCGTTAAGGGGATGGTAACAGACTTTTCGGCACAAGAAATTTCATCGCAGAAGTTCGATTGTGTCTACACCTGCGGTCCCCGCATCATGATGGAAAAGATAGCCAAACAAGCACAGGAAGCAGGGATTCCCTGCCAGGTTTCTTTGGAAGAAAAAATGGGCTGCGGCTACGGCGTTTGTATGGGCTGTGTCTGCAAGACCAGAGAGAATGATGTGGAAAAAATGGAACGCGTCTGTTGTGAAGGGCCGGTTTTTGATGGCAGCAAGGTGGTGTGGCATGACTGATCTCAGTGTGGAAATTGCCGGCATTAAAATGAAAAACCCCGTCATGCTGGCATCCGGCACTTGCGGTTATGGCCGGGAACTGGCAGACCTTTTCCCCTTGAGCCGTTTGGGCGGCATTATGGTGAAGGGCACGACTTTGGAACCGCGTCCTGGCAATCCGGTGCCCAGAATCTTAGAAGGATCTGCCGGAGTCATTAATAGCGTAGGATTGCAGAATCCCGGCGTGGAAAAAGTGGTGAACCGGGAGATCCCCTGGATTTCCCAACAGGGGCTGGCTGTTTTGGTGAACATTGCCGGACGAACGGTGGAGGATTATGCGGTTATGGCGGTCCGGCTCGATGAGGTTCCGGGGATCGACGGTCTTGAGGTCAATATTTCCTGTCCCAATGTGGCCTCCGGCGGCTTTGCTTTTGGTACCGATGCCAAGGTAGCGGCTTCCCTGGTCAAAGCAGTGCGCAAAAGAACCAAGCTACCGCTGATTGTAAAGCTGACCCCTAATGTTACTGATATTGTAGAGATTGCCTGCGCGGTGGAAGAAGCCGGCGCTGATGCCGTATCCCTGGTTAATACTTTTTTGGCCATGTCCATTGATGTGGAACAAGGCAAACCTTTCTTGTATAATAAGACCGGCGGTTATTCCGGTCCGGCGATCCGCCCCATTGCTCTCAGGATGGTCTGGCAGGTGGCGCAAAAGGTGAGGATTCCGGTGATCGGTATGGGTGGTATCGTTTCCGTTCAGGATACGGTGGAATTCCTAATGGCTGGTGCCCGCGGCATTGCCATCGGTACCGGTACCATGATTGATCCCTATACCGCTCCTAAAATCGTAGAGGGATTAGGTCAATGGCTGGAAAGCCATGGTTATACCGGCGTTTCGGAGATCATTGGTAAAGCTTTACCACAAAACTGCTCCTAACAGCGCAAATCAAACATTTGAGAGAAAGCAATAATAGTTTGATAGAAAAAAATCAAAGGATAAACGAAAAATCTTTTGTAATTTATAAAAAGATTGTTTGACATTACAGGCTTTATGCTATAAAATAACGCTGTGTAGTTTTGTTGGGATAAGACAAAATATATGATTAAAAAAATAATATCTTGTGGTAATGCTAAGGAGGTAAGCAAAATGGCCAAACAGAAGTATGAACGGACGAAGCCCCACGTAAATATCGGGACCATCGGTCACGTAGACCACGGGAAAACGACTTTGACGGCGGCAATCACTTTG